>CAYXAP010000015.1:0-9861 GCA_964462035.1 uncultured Sandaracinus sp. | reverse complement strand
GTGGTCGTCCCGAAGTACGCGACGGTCGGCGACACCAGCACGTATTGATAGAGGTCGATCGCGGGCTTCGTCGGTCGAATGCCTTCCTCGCCACCGACGAACGCCCGCCGCGCACCTGCGGGCTCGGTGACCAGCTTGCTGATGACACAGAGCCCGGCCGAGGTCTGGATACTGACGTCCATCGGCCCGAGCTCGGCGAGCACCGCCGGGGGCCCCGCGCGCCACACCTTCTCGGGGACGACGAACGCGGTCGGCGAGAGCACCAGTCGGTCCAGCGGCGGTCGCGCGGTCAGACCGGCGAAGCGGTAGCCAGCTCTTCCATCGGCAGTGCTGCCCACCAGTTCGCCGTCCCGCCACTCGATGTGTGCGAGCGGAGCTGCGGGACTACCGGACTGCAAGAGTCGGCCGTCGATGATGCGGCACCCAGAGAGCCGCTCTGCCTTCGTGACGCTGGTGCCATCGACGAAGCGGGGAATGCCGCCATAGCCCATGGCCAGCCCGAGCTCGCCGACCACCAGCGCCTTCTCTTGGCCCAACGGCACCTCGTCGAGGAGGTGGCCCTGACCGTCGCCTTCGGGGATGCGCCGGTACAGCCGAAGGCGACCGTTGTTGATCACCAGCAGCGTGTTCTCGTCGAGGTACTCGGCCCACGTGTTGTAGTAGCCCTCCTTCGGCGTGTCACAGAACACGGTGCCGAGACCGGTCTCCGGGTCGACCTCGAAGAGTGCGTCGACCGTGTTCGGCACATAGGGCTGGCCCTTGCGGGGATGGTCGTGGTGACCGATCACCAGCCATCGACGACCGTCGGGGTGGGGGACGGCCAAGCGCGCTTGCTCGGGCCACCACGGGTTCAGCGCCTGTCCCTTTTCACAGGGAAAGCTCGGGACGGCCATCGGCTCGGGGGCGAGACCTGCGAGGGAATCATCGCGCACGAACTCGAGCGTCCCCGCGGGGATTCGATCCGGGTACGGGTTTCGAATTCTCTCCGCGATGGCCGTTCCCTGCTCGCGCCACTGCGCCAGCGGACCTTCGTTCGCATTCGCCTCGAAGTGAGCGGCCGCATCGCGGACGAGGCGCGCCTTGCTGTCCTTGCATCGCTCCAGAACGGTGTGATGCCACTCGTCCTCGCCCAGGAAGTACGTCCGCGCGAGCCAGTAGAGCGCCTCGTGGGGCACGTCCTGGAAGTCATCGGCGGCCAACGCCGCGTCGGGAGTCTCGCCGAGGTACTTCTCGATGAGGTCCGGCGACGGGTGCGAGAGCACGAGGCCCTCCATCACCCACCACGCCCGCTCGGCCATCGCCTCGTAGCCGCGATCGGGTGGCGTCAGCGCGGGCACCTCGTCGTCATCGGTCAGCACACCGTCGTCGCGTAGGAAGGTCTCGAACGTCGTCATCGGAAAGCGACCGCCGAGCCAGCGACCCAGCGCGGGTGCGAGCGCCGCCCTGCGTGCCTCGGTGTCGTCGTCGGAGTCGGCGACCTCCACCACGCGCAGCGCCGAGGGCAGGTCCCAGGCGACCGGTCCGTAGTGCTCGCCCGTCTCGTGGCTCCACACGACGATCGGGGCGGTCTCGCCGTGAGGGTCGATGAAGAACATCAAGCAATCGCCGTCGTGGGGGACTTCCGCGAAGTGGTAGGTGCTCGTCATCACCTGGAAGACCGGTGCCACCACACGTTCGCTCATGGCGAGCTCGATCGCCTTGGCGAAGCTGTTGTCCGCGTCGAGGAGCGTACGGGGGTCGGCCAGGAGGAAGCCGCAGTCCGTGTCGGGCGTGAAGCGCTTCACGTCTTCCGGGATGCGGGGTCCGAGCAGCTCGACCCAGGCCTCGCCGGCGTCGGTGGGCTCCCACCCCTCACGAAGGGCTTCGGGGATCGCGTCGTAGGGCCAGTCGTTCATGACCGCGGATGAGAGCCGCAGAGGCGCGAGAGGTCAATCGCTCCCCGCTCGGGGACCCGTACCTGGGCGGGTGGATGTTGCAGCGGCGCTCGTGATCCGCTTGGATGCGCCATGCTTCGCTTCACGCTGGTCGCCGCGCTCACCCTCGCCTTCGCCTGTGGTGATGACGGACGGGTCACCACCACCCCCGGTCTGGACATGGGTCCGACGCCTCTCGACGGCGCGCCCCCCGGCGTCGACGGCGGCCCCGGCGTCGACGGCGGTCCGCCTCCGATGAGCCCGCTCGTGGACCCGACCTGCGTCGACGGCATGTACACGGAGACGCTTCCGCCGGTGACCGCGGATCTCTCCGGGCTGAGCTGGACCGGCGACATCGGCGCCTACGTCGACGGCTTCCTCGATCGCCGCTACCCGGTCGGCGCGGCCATCGTGCGGGGCGGACGAACCAACACGGACTTCGGTCAGCCCTGCGACGAGCTCTTCGCGGGCTCTCCGTCGTCCGCCGACGACATGATCAACCGCATGGGCACCATCGTGCACGAGTGCGGCCACCTCTACGACGGCGAGCTCTCGACCTTCAGCGAGAACTCGTACGTCGTCACCGACACGCTGACGATCGCCTGTGAGCGCGGCGACACCACGAGCCGCGGCGGCGACACCTTCGCGCGCAGCCGCATCACGGGCGACGAGTACGCGTCGCTCCGCCCGGCGTGCCCGGAGGGCTCGAGCGGACCGGACTGCGACTTCTACGCGGGCACCTATCTCGACGGCGACCCCGATGACGGAACCTTCGAAGGCGGCGATCAGGGCTTCAACATGCTCCTCGAGGAGGCGTACCAGTACGTCAACTCGCTCGCGACGGGCTGGGCCCTGCTCGACCAACGCTCGCCTGGCTTCAGCAACACCTCCAAGGACGGCATCCTCACCTTCCTCTGGTACGTCGAGCGCTACCTGCGGATGGCGCGCCTCGACTACCCGGACGCCTACACACGACTGAGCGGCGACGCCTGCTGGCGCGAGGCCATCCTGACGCTCTGGGGCCGCGCCTGGCTCTACCTCGAGGCGACCGAAGGGCTGAACGGGCTGACCATCAACGGCCCCGCGATCGAGACGCTGGTGATGGACGCGGAGCTGCTCGGCGAGATCGAGCGCATCCGCGCGGCCCACGGCTGCTGAGTACCTCCGTCGTATGCCTCATAGGTGCTGGTCGAGCATCCAGGTGTAGATCGGCAGACCGTTGTCGAGGTTGTACGTGAGGTTCCACGCCTGGCCGTTGTGTCCGACGCCCTCGAGCATATCGAGGCGCGCGTCGCGCCGCGGCGGCGACGGGCAGGCGATGAGGCCGGTGATCGGCCCTTCGGTCGAGCCCGGCGGGGTGCCGCCGTTCCCGTCGGCGTCGCCGTGAATGCCCCAGATGGCCACCTGGCCGAGCTCGCAGCCGCGGTTGTCCCACGCGTTGTTCCAGTTGCCCGAGATCCCGACGACGGCGGCGATGGGGCTCTCGTCGACGTGCACACGCAGGTAGTTGGCGATCCCGATCGCGCCGCAGCTCAAGCCGGTGAGGTAGAGGCGGTCCGGATCGGTGTTGTAGTTGGCGATCGCCCAGGCGAGGAAGTCGCGGATGGCGTTCGGCGCCGGGCAGCCGGACGCGGTCTGCATCGAGAGCACGATGAAGGGCCGGGTGTTCGGCCACTCGTCGCGGTCGATGAAGCGCGGCGGCCCGGCGCGCAGCAGGTTGTCCAAGGCGCCGCGGCTCCCGTCGCCGTTCTCACCCAAGCCATGGAAGAAGAGGAGCAGCGGCGACGGTGCGCCGTCGGCGTCGTAGCCCGGCGGCAGGTACTCCCAGAAGCCGGCGGGGGCGTCCCCGGTGCCGAGGGGAACCGCCGTGTGGCGGGTGGAGCTCATGTAGTCCGGGTCGAGGACGGGGCCTCCGTCGACGCCGAGGTCGGCCTCGGGGACGAAGAGGTCTGGGGTCTCCCCGCCGTCCCTGGGGTCACCAGCGTCGCGCGTGCCCGCGTCGCGAGGCCCCGAGTCGCGCCCGCCGCCGTCGTCGGCGTCGGGCCCACCGTCGGCCGACGTCGCGTCGTCGTCGCCGCAGCCGAGACAGAGGGTGAGGGCAAGCACGGTGAACGCCGTTCGTCTCATGGCGAGACGATGCCGACTCCGCATCCGAAGCGCCAGCGCTTCGGTCGCGCAGTGTTCAGCCGAGCGAGCCGTAGCGACCGAGCACCTCGCGGACCGAGTCCATCGCCGCCGCTTCGGCCTTCGGGTCGAAGGCCCGCGCGTCGCGGTGGCTGAAGCCGTGGGAGGCGCGACCGCGACCGGGTGGCGCGGACGTCAGGCGGCGCTTCGGAGCGCACCGGGGGCGCGGGACGCGCGCTGGGTCAGCGCCGGGATGCCGCTGGCCGCGTTCGCTTCGGCGGCGAGCGCTCGCTCCTCGTCGCTCGCGTGGGTCTCGTCCCACTCGATGAGCTTGGGGACCATGAGCCGGTGCCAGAGCGGCGGCACGAGGGTGACGAGGATGGTGGTCAGGTAGCCACCGATCATCATCGGCGCGTCCGGATAGGGCTTCAGGTCCTGGTAGGGCACCTCACCCTGCGCGTGGTGGTGCGAGTGGCGCGTGAGGTTGAAGAGCGACCACGAGCTCAGCCGGCGGTTGGTGTTCCACGAGTGCCGCGGCTGCACCGGGAGCTCCGGGTTCCGGACCATGCCGTAGTGCTCCATGTAGTTGACGATCTCGAGCAGCGCCTTGCCCCAGAGCGCGCAGGCCACGAAGAAGGCCGCGCCGACCCAGCCGCCGACCACGCCAGCGAGGCCGACGAGGAAGACGCTCATGAGGTGCCCGCGGATGACGGCGTTGTGCCAGGAGAAGACGGGCAGGTCCTTCTTGCGAAGGCGGTCCACCTCGATCTCCCAGGCGCTCTGGTTGCCCTTCGCGGTCGAGATCAAGACGTGCGCGTAGACGTTCCGCCCGCGGGGCGCCGTTGCCGGGTCGACGGTGGTCGAGACGTAGCGGTGGTGACCGTAGACGTGCTCGATGGCGAAGACGGTGTCGAAGCTGAAGGCCAGCAGCCAGCGGCCGACGAACATGGAGATCGGATCCCAGGTGCGGTGCGTGAGCTCGTGCGCGGGAATGGTGCCGACCATGCCGATCATCAGCCCCGTGAGCACGAAGGCGGCGATGTGTTGACCGACGCCGGTGGCCGCGCGGGCGGCGAGCACGTCGACGCCAGTGAGCGCCTCGAGGCCGGCGCCGAACCCGAGGAAGTCGACGCTCGACACGCTCCACACGGCGCAGAAGACGATGAACGAGAGGAGCGGCAGCGCCAGCCAGAGCTGGGCGGTGAGGATGCCCGGGCGGCGGAAGGTGGGCGTGGAGGTGTCCTCTCCGAGGAGCGCGTCGCCGAGCACGTAGAAGGCCAGCACGCCGAGCAGGCCGGCGGTGACCACGTGGCCGCCGGCGAGCAGCGCGACCGCGGCGACGAGGCCGACGAGGTGGAAGGAGAAGTACTTGAGGTAGTGGAGCGCGCTGACGATGGGCGAGGTCTCGTCCGCCGGAGCGGCGGCGTCGGCCTGGGTGGTGAAGCGGTCGAAGTGGATGTCGGCGCGCGCGACGCCCTCGGCGGTCAGCGTCTCGATGGCCGCATCGACCATCGGGGGCGGGCCGCAGAGGTAGGCCTGGGAGCCGGGCCGCACGTGCGCCGCGATGTGCTCGGTCACGAGCCCGCGGGCGCCGTCCCAGTCGCCGTCGTCGTCGGCGTCCGAGAGCACGTAGTCGAAGGTGAAGTCACCGCGCCATCGGGCGGCGATGGCCTCGATGGCCTCCATGGCGTAGAGGTCCCGCTGCTCGCGCGCGCCGAAGAGGAGCACGGCCGGTCGGTTCACTCGGGCCTCGACCGCCTCCTGCAGCATCGCGAGGATCGGCGCCAGGCCGCTGCCGCCGGCCACGAAGATCATCGGCGCGTCGCCGCCGCGGAGCCAGCAGTCGCCGGAGGGGCCATCGACCCGGACCGCCCGGCCCACGACGTCTTCGTCGTTGACCAGGGTGGAGAACTGCCCGCCCGGCACCCGCCGGATGAAGAAGGTGACCTGGCCATCGGCGCTCTGGGGCGTCGCGAAGGAGTAGCTGCGGACCACTCCGTCGAGCCCCTCGAGGCTCACGTTCGCGAACTGACCGGCCTCGTAGTCGATCGGCTCCTCGAGCTGCACGGTGAGCTCGGTGATGTCGTGGGTGAGCTTCCGCTGGCCGACCACCACGCCGGGCACGCCAGTGGGGCTCAGGTCCACCTCGATGGTCACGTCCGAGGTCGGCACCGACTGGCAGGCGAGAATGGTGCCCTCGGCGAGCTCCTCGGCGCTGAGCAGGTAGCCGGTCTCGGTCAGCTCCTTCACCTCGCCCCCGGCGAGCTTGCACTTGCAGGCGCCACAGCCACCGACCCGACAGCTGTTGGGGAAGGCGATGCCCTCACGGAGCGCGGCCTGCAGCAGCGTCTCGCGGGGCTTCACTCGGATGGGCTTGTCGTTGATCTGGGCGAGCGTCATGGCCCTTCTTCAGTAGCGAAGGTGAACGGCGCTCGGGAGGTCATTTGTCGACAACCGCCGGTCATTTATGGACGATCGTCCGGTGGTCCCCCCGAACCTCACGCTCGCGGCCCAGTACCTGCGCCAGATCGCGGAGTTCCTGAGGAGCGTGGGGGTCGACGTCGATCGCTGGCTCGAGCTGCACGACCTCGACGAGCCCCAGCTCGAAGACTCGGCGCTCACCCTCACCCTCCCACTCTTCCGCCAGCTCGTGCTCGACGGCATCGCGATGGCCCGGGAGCCGGCCCTCGGCCTCTTCCTCGGCGAACGGCTGGTCGCGCGGAGCCACGGCTTCGTCGGCTACGCGGCCATGAACAGCGGGACGCTCCGCGAGGTCCTCGACGTGCTCGCGCAGTTCCTCCAGCTGCGAATCTCGGTGCTGACCTTCGCCTACGAGGTCCGAGGCATGGAGGTCCGCGCGAAGCTGAGCTCGCTGGTCGATCTGGGCGACGCGGAGCGGCCGGTGCTCGAAGCGGTGCTCATGAGCGTCCGCAACACGCTGCAGTCCGTGTCCCTCGGCGGCATCCCCATCGAGCGCGCCGCCTTCCCCTTCGCCGAACCCGAGTACGCGGCGCTGGCGCGGGAGCTCATCGGCGCGCCCGTGGATTACGACGCCGGCTGGGCCGGGCTGGTGCTTCCGGCGTCGACCCTCGACCAGCCGCTGAAGATGGCGGACCCGCGGGTCTTCCAGGAGGCCGCGCAGATCTGCGAGCGCGAGCTGAAGAAGCTCGAGGCCAACGAGAGCTGGGCCGGCCGCGTGCGGCGCCTGCTCCTCGAGAGCCAGAACGACTTCCCTTCGCTCCAGGCCACCGCGCGGCTACTGCGGGTCACGCCACGCACGCTCCACCGGCGCCTCGGCGACGAGGACACCTCGTTCCGCGCGATCCTCGACGACGTCCGCTACCGCCTCGCGCGCGACCAGCTGAGCGCCGGCGTGTCGAGCATCGAGGAGATCGCGTTCTCGCTCGGCTACTCGGACCCGGCGAACTTCCGCCGTGCCTTCAAGCGCTGGGCGGGCGTGCCGCCGTCGGCGATGCGCTGAACGTCAGTGGAGCGCGCGGCCCGCGCCCGCCGCGGCGAGGAGCTCGCGAATGCGATCGGCGCGGCGCCCCTTGGCGAGGTCGGCGGCCGTCCGCCCGTCGTAGTCCGAGAGGAAGGGCTTGGCGCCGGCATCGAGGAGGTGCTGTACCATCGTGACCTTCCCGGCACGCGCAGCCACGTGGAGCGCGGTCGCGTGGCGGAAGCCGACGGCGGTGAAGCCCGCGTCCGGATCGGCGCCACGGTCGAGGAGGAGCTTCACCTGCGCGGCGTTGCCTTCGAAGCACGCGAAGCCGAGGGGCGTGAAGCGCGGCTGCGGGCTCTGCGGGTCGGCGCCGTGGTCGAGATCGCGCCCGCGGCGTTGCCCTTCATGAGCGCCCAGCAGAGCGCGGGGTCGCCGTTCTTTGCCGCGTCGGGCGACACGCCCAGGCCGAGGAACCGACGGACCTCGTCGTTCTTCGACTCGCCGAGCGCGGCGAAGAGGCGCTCCACCGGTTCGCTCGGGAGCGGGGCGCTCGCCTTGGGCGGGGAGCCGAAGTCGGGCTCGCGCTGCATGCTGCGCGCGGCGAGGAACTCGTCGACCGTCCGGTGCAGGTGTGCGCGGTCGCTGTAGTAGCGAGCGAAGTCGTCGAGCGCGTCGTCCAGCCAGCCGAGGGCGAAGGCCTTGGGGAGGTCGACCCAATCGCCGCGGCCGGGCGCTCGAAGGGCGTCGAGCAGCACGGCTTCCATCGAGGGATGGTTCTGATCGCAGATCAGGTCGACCAGCGCGAGCTTCTGATCCCAGCGCTCGAGCGAGTGGTACCAGGCGGTGAGCGCGGGCACGTCGTCGGGGGTCACCATGCCGCGCGCGGCTTCGATGGCTTCGATGGCCTCGCGGTCGAGGTCGGTGACGATGGCGACGAAGTGGGGCCTCGGCTGGGTCAAACGCAAGCGTACTCCGGAGCGCTCGAGGCAGACACGAGGGCGAGAGGTGTCGATGACCGCGGACGGAACACGTGGGCCATGGGTCCATGCGAGGCGGCGCAGGTGAGCACGCGAGCGGCTACAGTGCGTGCATGAGCGCCCTCGCCTTCTTTCGCGCCCTGGGCCAGGGCCGCTTCGAGGCCACCGAGCACGGCCGCGGGCCCTGGAGCAACGACCACCTGCACGCCGGGCCGCCGAGCGCGCTCATGGCCCGCGTGGCGAGAGAGACCGGCGCGCCCTACCCGCTGCGACGCATGAGCGTGGAGCTTCGCGCACCCGTGCCGCTGGGCGAGCTGCGCGTCGACGCCGCGGTCGAGAAGACCGGCCGCCAGGTGGAGCGCGTGCGAGTGTCGCTCTTCGCCGCTGAGCGCGAGGTGGCCTCGGGGCTCGCGCTCAAGACGCGGGAGGAGGCGCTCGGCGAGCTGCCCGAGCGCGCGAGCGCCCCCACGCCCTTCGCCGGTCCGGACGACGCGGCGCCCTTCGTCTTCCCCTTCTTCCGCCACGAGGTCGGCTACCACCAGGCGATGGACCTTCGATTGGCCGAAGGCACCTGGGGCGAGGGACCGGTGACCGCGTGGATGCGCATGCGCGGCGTGCTCGTCGAGGACGAGCCCGCGCACCCCCTCGACCACCTCTTCGCGGCCGCCGACAGCGGCAACGGGCTGAGCCCAGTGCTCGACCCCTTCGAGCACACCTTTCTCAACGCCGACCTCTCGGTGCACGTCCAAGGCGAGCCCATCGACGGCTGGGTCGGGATGCAGGCGCGGACGTGGATCGACGCGCGCGGCGCGGGCGTCGCCCACAGCGCCCTCTGGAGCACCGAGGGGCCGCTCGGCCACGCGCTGCAGAGCCTGGTCGTTCGCCGTGCTCGCTGAGGTGGCTCCGCGGGGCCGGGCGGGAGTGAGCTACGGTGTCCGTCGATGAAGCGCGACCCTCGCCTGCAGGACCTCAGCCGCGACCACCACCACGCCTTGGTGCTCGCGCGCCAATCGCGGGTCGCGGCGAAGGGGAGCGACGACGAGGTCCGCGCGCAGCTGGCCGCCGCGCGCGAGAAGCTCGAACGCGATCTGCTGCCGCACTTCGACGTCGAAGAGCAGCTGCTGCTGCCCGCGCTCGAGGCGGCGGGCTGCGCCGACCTCACCGAGCGCACCCGCGTGGACCACGCGCGGCTGCGGGACCTGCTGACCGCGCAGGGCGACCCCCGCGAACGCCTGCGCCGCTTCGGGCAGCTGCTGCGCGACCACGTGCGCTTCGAAGAGAACGAGCTCTTCCCGACGGCGGAAGCGCACCTCGACGCGGGCACGCTCGCGGCGGTCGCCGAGGCGAGCGCGGCGCTGGAGTCCGCGGAGCGCCGCCGCAGCTGCCCGGCGTGAGTGGCACACGC
>CAYXAP010000014.1:107599-140962 GCA_964462035.1 uncultured Sandaracinus sp. | reverse complement strand
CCGGCGAGCGGCTCGAGGACCTTCTGGATGAAGGCCGGCGGCGGGATGAACCGCAGGGTCTGGCCTTCGACCTCGGAGGGCAGGCGCATGAGCTGGCCCTCGTGCCACCAGTAGAGCTGGTTCGAGAGCGAGCCGGGGCCCTCGAGGTGCATCTGGTGGGTCATGCCGAGCAGGGCGTTGATGGCGAGGACGACCTTCTCGTCCACGATGCGGTGCATCAGCAGCGTGTGCCGATGGGGGACCGAGAAGAGCAGGCCGTGCGGCGGCGGATCGACGAAGTGCGCCAGGTGCAGGAGGTGGCTGGCGACGAAGAAGCTGTCGCCGAAGAGCGCTCGGAGCGCGATGCCCTCGCCGGCCTCCAGGTCTTCGACGGTGGGCGGGTCGAAACGCGCGACGTTGTCTCGGGCGAGCTCGAAGAGCGCGTCGTCGTCCACGCTCCAGTGGCCGCGGACCTCGGTGGAGACGGTCACGACCGAGGTCGGTAGATCGACCGTGAGCACGGCGATGAGATCGTCGGTGACCGACCACCAGACCAGCTTCGCCTCGGGGAGATTGGCGAGCATCGAGCGGGGGTACACCCGCAGCTTGAGGTGATCCTTCATCGCCTCGAAGTTCTCGAGGCGCGTGTCGAGCGCTTCCATCTCCGAGAAGCCACCGAGAGTGGTGTCGAAGTGCCCCGCGATCATCGCCGCCCACTCGCTCGTGTCGGCGGCGTGGCAGCGCTGGGCGAGGTTCTTGAGGCCCATCCGGTTGCCGCCGCTCTCCCGGGGGATGTGCACGATGCCATCGTCGATGCGGAACTCGATGTCGCGCCCCTCGAGGTCGGCGCGCACGGCGTCCACGAAGGCCCGATAGGCCTTCCCATCGAAGAAGGACGCCCACTCGGGCGCGTCTCCGTCGCCGTCGTCGTTGAACCAGCTGGTCACGGTCGGACCGTACCAATCTTTCTTCGTTCTCGTCCGCAACTGGCTCCGCTCCGTGCCGATACCGACCTCACAACCCCACCGACCCTCGTCGAAGGAGCTCTCCATGCCTGGTCCCCAGACCGTGCACCGCACGCAGACCCCCACCCCGATTCAGCCTTCCACCGTCGAGGCGCCGCCGTCCCATGAGGCGCCGCCCCCGAGCGCCGGCCAGATCCGCGATGACGCCAGCTCGGCGATTCACGAGATGCAGGGCAGCACCGCCATTCGCGGCACTCGCGGCATGAGCATGCAGCAGGCGGTCGACACCCTCTCCGCCACGTACGCCGAGGGCGGGATCCACGCGGTGAACGGCGCCCTCCGCGCGAACCCGGGGCTCGTTACTGCCCTCGGCGGCCAGTCGACCGAGCGTGTCGAAGGCGCTCTCGAGGAGCGGCTCAGTTCGTTCGAGACGAGCGCGGTGATGGGGGCCATCCAGACCGAGGTCACCGCCACGCTCCGTCGAGCGGTCGTGGGCGCAGCCCAGGGCCGGATCGGCCAGCAGCTCGAGCGTGTGGGTCGCACCCGCGGGGCGATGGCTGGGGAACTCGAGAAGCTCGGGACGCCACCTTCCGACCCGACCCGTGCTGCGGAGCTGGGGGCGGGGATGGCCGTGCTCGACGAGGTCGCGAGCAATCTGACGGAGCTGCAGACGCGGTTCCAAGGGCAGGCCTGGGATCCCGGGGACTTCGAACAGACCGCGCGTCGCGCATCGCTTCAGATGGGCATGGGCACGGGACCCTACGGGACCTTCGTCGCCGAAGCGCTCGTCGAGCGGGAGGGACGCACCGACGAGGCAGTCCACAATGCGTCGATCGTGGCGGAGGTTGCGAGCGAGCTTCCCCATGTTCTCCACGGCTCGGGTCTCGCGCTCGGAATGCTCGGGGCAGGGTTGTACATCGGCCACGAGATCCATCACGCGGCGCACGAGCGCCGACAAGAGTTCATCGAGGCCGTCCACGTACTGGGGGTTCGCTGATGTTGCTCGGCAGCGAGAAGCTCAGTCGGCCGGTCGGGAACTGGCTGCCTGCGGTCGCCATGGTCCTCGCGCTTGCCGGCTTCGTCGCCTTTCACTTCGTCTACGTGCTGCGCCGGCTCGAGCTCTGGCCCTGGGCCCTCGGGCTCCTGATTGCGTGCTGCGCGGTGGCCCAGGCACTCACGCACGTCTATCGCCGCGGCGGCGTCGGCCACCAGCGCTCGCTCCGCCGCCGAGTTCGCGTCGATGGCCCGTCGCTCACCGGCGTCCTCCGGCCGGTCCCAGGCGATCCGCTCGCGCACACGCCGCCCATCGCGGCGCAGCGCCCCCGCAAGGACCAACCGGCGTACCGAGTGCTCTCCGCTCGCACCTTCGACCTCGAACTCGACGACGGCCGTCGGGTGAGGGTCGAACCATTCGTCGCCATCCTCGACGCGCCCGACGACACCATCCTCTACGGAACGCGGGTCGAGCTCTCCGGCCCGAGCTTCAGCCCGCCGTCCTACCGGGACCCGGAGACGGTCCTCCGCGGGACCGAAGAGGAGCCCGTCGTCATCCGTGTCCGACCGGAGCTCTGATCAGAACAGGTCGAGCTGCGCGCGCTGCTTCGGAGGCCGCCGGAAGGTGCTGACGTTCAGCTCTCGCCCCACCTGATGGCGGCGCAGTCCGAGGCGCTTGGCCTGCTTGGTGAAGAGCTCCTCGATGATCGCCCAGCGCGGACCGGAGCCGCGCATGCGTTGTCCGAAGCGCGCGTCGTTGAGCTTCCCCTCGCGCATCTGGCGGATGGCGCTCCGGACCTTGTCGGCGCGCAGCGGGTAGGCCTCCTCGAGGCGCTGCTCGAAGACCGGTCGCACTTCCTTCGGGAGCCGCAGGAGGATCGGGAAGGCGTGCTTGGCGCCGGCTTCGGCCGCTCGCTCGAGCACCGGCAGGATCTGGTCGTCGTTGAGGCCGGGGATGATCGGTCCGAGCGAGACGCCGACGTCGACGCCCGCCTCGGCGAGGATGCGCACCGTCTCCAGGCGCTTGCTCGGCGGGCTCGCGTTCGGCTCGATCGCGCGCGCCATCGCGTCGTCGGCGAAGGGGACGCTGATGGTCACGCAGCAGGCGGCCTCTTCGGTCAGCCGCGCGAGGAGATCGACGTCTCGGCGGACGAGCTTCGACTTGGTGATCATCGAGACCGGGTTGCGGTACTCGGCGCAGACCTCGAGGCACGCGCGGGTCAGCGCGTAGGTCGCCTCGAGGGGCTGGTAGCAGTCCGTGTTGCCGCTGAAGACGACCGTCTCGCCGGTCCACGACTTCTTCTCGAACGCCGCGCGCAGCCGCTCGGCGATGTTGGTCTTCACGACGATCTTCCGATCGAAGTCCGTCCCCGCGCCGAAGCCCAGGTACTGGTGCGAGGGCCGGGCGTAGCAGTAAGCGCAGGCGTGAAAGCAGCCACGGTAGGGGTTCACCGACCAGGTGAAGCCGATGTCCGGGCTGTCGTTCTTCGACAGGGCACTCTTGGTCTCCTGCTCGTAGACCTCGAGCCGCGCTTCCGGCGCGAGCACCTCGAGCTCGACGCGAGCCGACTCGAAGGGGTTCGGAGGATTCGCGACGCGCCGCATGAGCTGATAGTGTGTTCAGTACGAGAGGACGATGTCAACCTCAGGGCAGCACGCTCGCGGCGGGTGGCTCGGAGTGCGTGGATTCCGCCGTCGGCAGTGGCCGAAAGAAGAAGCGGTCGGTGAAGGCGGGTTCCAGATCGGTGATCCAGGTCGCGGTCGGATCGTGGCGGGCGAAGAAGACGCGGCCCGCCCAGCTGGGGTCGCGGCCCTGGATCATCTCGAGGACGAAGACGATCTTCCCGGCGACCTCGGCGACGTCTCTCACCACCACCTTTCCCGGTGTGCAGCTCATCGTCGGTCCACGTGCCGTGCGCCCGAGGCCGCTCACGCGCGCGGTGGCTGCTCGATGGATGCGCAGAGCCCGGTCCAGGGTGACCTCGAAGTAGCGCTTCGCGCCGGTGTTCCGCTCCACGAAGAAGTAGTAGGGCACCACCCCGAGGAGCACCTGAGCGTTCCAGAGCGCCGCCCAGGTGCGGGGGTCGTCGTTGACGTGCCGGATGAGCGGCGCTTGGCTGCGGACCACGGCGCCGGTATCGCGGATGCGCTCCACGGCACGGCGAGCAATGGGCGGCTCGAGCTCCCGTGGGTGGCTGTAGTGCGCCATCACCGCGAGGTGCTTGCCGGCGTCCACGACCCGCTCGAAGAGTCGCAGCACGTCGTCGGCGTCCGGGTCCGAGACGAAGCGCTGCGGCCAGTAGGCGGGGGCCTTGGTTCCGATGCGTAGGGTGCGGACCGTTGGAATCGCCAGCAGTGGTTCGATGACGCGCGCGAGCGCGCGGGCGGTCATCACCATCGGGTCCCCGCCCGTGAGCAGGACGTCGGTCGCCTCCGGGTGCGCTTCCAGGTATCGGACCAAGCGCTCGGTGTGCCGTGCCTGAATCTTGAGCTCGTCGATGCCGACGAACTGCGCCCACCGAAAGCAATAGCTGCAATACGCGTGGCAGGTCTGCCCCTGCGCCGGGAAGAAGAGGACGGTCTCGCGGTACTTGTGCTGCACGCCCTCGAGCGGCCGGCCCTCGACCCGCGGTCGGTTGAGCTCTCTCTGCGCGCCCGGGTGCGGGTTCAGTCGCATCTGGATCCCGCGAACGACGGAGCGCAGCTCGTCCGGCGGTGCGTTCGCTCGGATGAGCTCGCGCACCCGTTCGAGGTCCGCCGGTTCGAGCATGCCCGGCTGCGGAAAGGTGAGCTGGTAGATGGGGTCGTCCGGCACCCGGTCCCAGTCGATCAGGTCGAGCACGTGGCCGTTGACCCGGAAGGGCAACACCGCGGCGACCGCTCGAAGCGTGGCGCGTGCGTCGGCGTCGAGGTGCTCGAGCTGCGGGATCGCCTCGAGGTGCTTGGAGGTGTAGGCCCGGAATGGGAGCGCGCTGGTCACGAACCGAGCCCGAGTCTACCAAGAGCTCGGTTCAACGGCTGACCCGCAGATCCACCTGAGCTTGGCCTTCGATGGGTCGGCACTCGTCGCCCTCGCAGGTGAAGCTGTGGACCTCCACGCGGACTCGCGCCGGCCCGGGCTCGCGCGCCGCGATGGGGATCCGGAAGACCAGCGGGCTGGCCTCGGGGTCTACGGCGTCCGGTCGGAGCAGGCGACCTCGCACGACCTCGACGGCGTCGCCCTCGGCGCGCGGGGTGACCATCACCGGCCGCTCGGCCTCGGCCCACACGCGGAGCTCCACGGTGGTGCGGTCGCCGGCTCGCAGACTGGCCGGCGCGTCGAGCTCCACCCGAAGCGCTTGGGCGAAGGCGACCGACGCGAAGGGAAGGGCGAGACACACCAGCCAGCTAGTCCGCATAGGGGACCACCTCGGTGGGCTGTCGCTGGCCGAACCAGCGCATCAGTCGCGTGCGCGGCTTCCCTTCGTCGTCGAAGTCGATGAGCGCGTAGGTCAGACCGCTGTCCTGACCGAGGTGCTTGAGGTCGAGGTTGACCATCTTCACCCAGGTGCCGGTGTTCACCAGCGTCTTGCCGTTGGGCAGCTGCAGGAAGCGTGGGCCGTGGCTGTGACCGACGATGAGCGTGTGCGCGCCGCGCATCTTGTTGAGCGCGCGGATGGCGTGGTCGTCGTAGCCGCCGGTGAGCGCGAGCAGGTCGTCTTTGACCAGCTTGGGGATCGCCTTGATGCGATCCCACCACGCGCGCAGCCGGAACACGCGGTAACGCATGAAGTAGAAGAACGAGTGCCAGAAGAAGCGGAGCACGAACCCGGGGTCGAGGAACACGGAGGCCCACAGGAATCGGTTCAGCGGCTGCACCCGATCGATGTGCGAGCGAGTGGCCTTCAGGGGGTTCATCACCTCGAGGATCCAGAGGCTGCCCCAGGGCAGCTTGAGCAGCTTTCGGTCGCCGCGGGTCTCGAACATGTCGTTCGGGTCGACCTGGTGGATCCGCTCGAACTGGTGGCCGTGGCGAACCTGGATCCCTTCCGGGAGGTAGTAGGTGTCCGATCCTGTGATGAAACGCACGCGCTCGCCGGCGTCGCCCGGCGCCACGTAGCGCCGGAAGAGGGCCTGGACCTCGGGGAAGAAGAACTCGAGGTCGTGGTTGCCCGGGATGAAGGTGATCTCGCACCCCGGCTGAGCCATGAAGTCGGCGAGCGCGCGGACGAAGACCGGATGTCCATCGAGGCAGGCGCGGAGCTTCTCGACCGCCACCTCCTCCGTGACTTCCGTCGGCCATTCCCCAGCGATCTTCACCTTCAGGAGATCGAAGATGTCCCCATTCAGGATGAGCTCGACCTCCCGCTCCTCGCCCGGCTTCGGCTGGTAGTGGGCGATCAGCTCGGCGAAGCGGTCGTCGTGGAAGAAGTCCTCGAAGGGGTTCACCTTCCCGGGGCGGCTGCCGTCGACGAGATGCAGGTCGCTGAGGACGAGGCGGATGAGCTTCATGAGCGGGGGATCGTGGGGGCGCGCGGTGAGCCCCTCCACACGCTACCAGGCGAGGCGATCCGGGTGGGGCCGAGCTTGACTGTTGGCGACCGTGGCCGATACTTCCTGGGAGCAGGATTCCAGGGAAAAAACCGGCTCGCGAGCGCTTTCGGCAGGGCCGACCGTTCGTAGCCCGGCCCGGCCTGCTCGCGCACCCCTAGACGAGCTTAGAGAGCGAAGGCGAGCACGATGACGCGAGGCGACGAGACGACGGCAGCGCAACGGCCCCGAATGGGCGTGCCTCGAAGTGCGCTGGCCTTCCTGGCCCACGCGGCGCTCGTCGTCGGTGGCTGCGAGTGCGGCACCCCCCAGCTCCTGAACCCGCCCCCCTCACCGACGGTCCGCACGGACGACGCGGGTACCGACTCGTTCATGGGCTTCCCCGACGGCTCGGGCATCGGCGGTGACCGGCTGACGGTCTCCCGGGTCACACCGAACCACGGCCCCTTCGTCGGGGGCAACAGCGCGATCATTCGCGGCACCGGCTTCACCGACGAGTCCTTCGTGACGGTCGGCGGTCGCCTCGTGCAGCCCGCCGACACGGACTTCCGCAGCCCGAACCGACTGGTGGTCGCCATGCCCGCCGGTGAGCCCGGTCTCGTGGACGTCACCGTCGAGGTCGGCGACCAGAGCGCGACGCTCCCCGACGCCTACACCTACGACTCGTTCTACGTGCAGCCGAACCGCGGCTCGACCGGTGGCGGCACCTTCGTGACCCTCATCGGCATGGGCGACGCGTTCGCCGAGGGTGACAGCGTCACCTTCGGCGACGCCGAGTGCACCGAGCTCGACATCGTCTCCGCGGGCCGCGCGACCTGCCTCACGCCGCCCGGCGTCATCGGCTCGGTGGACGTGACCCTGACCCACGAGGACGGCACGTCGATCGCCCTCGACGACGCCTACGAGTATTACAACTCGTCCGACCCCTTCAACGGCGGGCTGGGCGGTGGGCCGCTCTCCGGGACGATGAACGTCACGGTGCTCAACGCGCTCACCGGCGGTCCGGTGCCGGAGGCCTTCGCGATCATCGGAGAGGACCTCTCCACCGAGCATCAGGGGCTCACGAGCCTCATGGGCCAGATCGCCTTCTCCGGTCCCGACGTCATGGGTGACCTCACCGTCCACGTGGCGAAGGACTGCTTCGAGAAGACCTCGTTCGTCTCCTTCGACGCTCAGGACGTGACCGTCATCCTCTTCCCGTGGAACAACCCGCCGCCGCGCTGCATCCCGCCGGGCGAGCCGATGCCGCCGCCCACCGGTCGGGGCGTCCAGGGGGCGTTCGTCAACGGTGAGCTCGTCTGGCAGGGCCCGAACGAGATGGGCCCGAACCCCTGGACCAACGTGCCCGAGGGGCGGCCCGGCTGGGAGCGCGTGGCCTACGTCTACGCGACCCAGCCCTGCGCCGGCGACTCGCTCAGCTGTCTCAACCCGGACCCGAACCTCGGCGGCGGCAACAACCGCGTGCTCGAGACGCCGCTCGGCATTCGCGGCTACCCGTTCCGGATCTTCGTGCGGCCCGCGGCGTTCGCGGTCTACGCGCTCGCTGGGCTCGAGAACCAGGTCACGGGCGAGTTCCTGCCCTACGTGATGGGCGTCGCCCGCAACGTGTTGGCCGGTCCGGGCGAGGAGATCGACGACATCGAGCTCCTGATGAACATCCCGCTCGACCACTACCTGGACGTGCGACCCGAGGGCATCCCCGGGCCGGGCACTCGCGGGCCGGACCGCTTCCTCTCGCGCGCCGACATCGACCTCGGTGGCGAGGGCCTGATCGTCCGACGCACGCCGACCGGCGAAGCCATCGACGAGGTCAACGCCCGCAGCGCCGAGCGCGCGTTCCGCTTCTTCGCGCAGCCCGCGCTCCTCGGTGCGCTCTCCGACGGCCGCGTGCGCATCGAGACCTCGTTCGTCACCGGTGACTTCGGCGCCGACCCGAGCAGCCACGTGCGCACCACCGGTGTCCGCGAGGTCGACTCGGAGGTCGTCGTCGACGGCTGGCTCGGCGTTCCCGTCGCCACCGCACCCGCGTTCGGCCAGCCGCTACCCGCTGACCGGATCCTCCGATGGGAGAACACCGGTGACCGCGACCCTGATCTGCACTTGGTGCTCCTGGTCGGCGGCGACAACAACCCTGCGTGGCGTTCGTTCGTCCGCGGCGACATCTACGAGGCGCCCATCCCCGACCTGTCGAGCATCCCCGAGATCACGGACATCGCCGACGGCTTCGTGACCTGGGTCGTCTACGCCATCGACATCCCCGGCTTCGACTTCAACACGGTCAACTACGGTGACCAGGCCCAGCGACGCTGGAGCGCCTGGGCCGTCGACGTGTTCACCGCTCGTCAGTGAGCCGTCGCTCGAGACTTTCATGAAACGCTTCGTTCTCTCCTTCCTCCTCGTCGCCGCGTGCGGTGACGACGACTTCGTTCGCACCGACATGGGTCCGCAGGATCCGATCGTGGACGGCATGTTCCGGTGCATCACGCCGGACTCGCAGGCCTGCCTGGCCGGATCCTGGTACACCTGCGATTCGGATGGCGAGTTCCTCCGGCCCGTCGAAGACCGCTGCCTCGACCGCGGCGAGATCTGTATCGAAGAGCAGGGCGGCTGCGCCCTCTGTTTCCCGGAGAGCCTGAGCTGCGATGACGCCAACAACGTCATCCAGTGCAACGCGACCGCCGACGGCACGACGGTCATCGAGGAGTGCGACCTCGAGGAGGGCGAGGTCTGCCGCACCGGTCAGTGCGTCGATCTCTGCGACGCGGCGGTGATGGACCAGAGCTACGTCGGCTGCACCTTCTTCTCGGCGGACCTCGACAACGCTGCCATCGGCTTCGGCCGAGACGCCTCGAGCCAGCAGTACGCGGTCGTCATCTCGAACCCGAGTGCCCTCGAGACCGAGGTGGTGGTCGAGGTCAACGACGCGCCCTACGGCGAGACGCCCATCATCCGCGAGATCGAGCGCGTGACGCTGCTCCCTGGTGACCTCGAGACCATCGCGCTCCCGCGGCGCGAGCTCGACGGCTCCAGCTCCAACCAGGTCTGCACCGCCGGAGCGGGCGACTGCCCCGGCAGCGAGGTCTGCGTGTGCAGCGGCAGCCCGCCTTGCTTCTGTCGGGTGAGCGCCGAGTCCTCGGGCCTCAACGACGGCACGCACAGCGCGCTGACCTCGCAGGCGTTCCGGATCACCTCGACGCTGCCGATCATCGCCTACCAGTTCAACCCGCTCGACAACGTCGGCGTGTTCTCGAACGACGCCTCGCTGCTCTTGCCGACTTCGGCGATCGGCGAGGAGTACAGCGTGGTCTCCTGGCCGCAGACGATCGCCGACGCCGACTGCAACCCGGCGGACCCGGCGTGCGCGGACATCGACTTCAACACTTCGGTCGACGACGAGGACCTGCGCGCGTTCCTGACCATCGTGGGCACCGAGCCGGGCACTCAGGTGACGCTCACCATGGGCGGGTTCGTCGGCCGGACCGTCGCCGGCGGCGGTGTCCCGGAGCTGCAGCCGGGCGACGAGTTCGTCACCACCCTCGGGCCCTTCGACGTGCTGAACATCGAGAGCGACGGCCTGAACACCGACTTCACGGGGACCCGGATCGCGGCCACCGCGCCGGTGAGCGTCTTCGTCGGAGGCGAGGCGTCCGACGCCCCGCGCTTCAACACCTACGCGACCCGCCGCTGCTGCGCCGACCACCTCGAGGAGCAGCTCTTCTCGAACGTCACCCTCGGCTCGTCGTTCTCCATCGCGCGCATGCCGCCACGGACCGTCGCGCTCAACGACGCCTTCCTCGACCCGACCCGCGACAGCGTCGCCGAGGTCGACGAAGAGGAGTGGCTCCGCATCATGGCGGTCGCTCCGGGGATCACCGAGATCACCACCACGCTGCCGCCGCCGGATGATCGCATCCGGCTGGACCAGTTCGACGCGATCATCCTGCCCATCCCGAACGACTTCCTGATGAGCACGATCGACAACAAGCCGCTCGCGGTGCTCCAGGTCTTACCGAGCCAGCAGAACATCGGCATTCCGAACTACTACCCGGGTGGTGACCCGGCGATCGTCGCCGTGCCGCCCATCGAGCAGTACCGTCAGGACTACGTCTTTCTGACGCCGGACAAGTACGCCTTCGACTTCGTGGTCATCACCGCCGACCGAGAGACCCAGGTGCTCCTCGACGGCAACCGCGTAGACAGCGGTATGGACCCGTCCCGTTGCACCACGAGCCCGGCCGACGGCATCGTTCGCATGCCCGGCGATCCGCCCCCGCAGAAGGTCGTGCACCGCTGCCAGCTCTCCTTCCCCGAGGTCGAGCTCGGCTGTGACCCGGAGAACCCCGACTGCCTCGCCGGTGTCGGCGACGGTGAGCAGGACGACGGAGTCCACACCATCATCGCGGACGCCGAGGTCGGCGTGGTCATCTACGGCTTCGACGCCTTCGTGAGCTACGCCTACGCGGCCGGCCTCGACCTGGAGCCCAACCCGATCTGATCGCGGCGCCCACCGTGGGCGTCCGGCTGATATCGTGCGGTCTGCATGGCCTTCCCGAAGCCCTTCTATCGCTGGCGTCCACACCCCTGGCACGGTCTGACGCCCGGTGAGCGCGCGCCGGAGGTCGTGAACGCCTTCATCGAGCTCACGCCCTTCGACTCGGTGAAGCTCGAGGTGGACAAGGAGACTGGCTACCTGCGGGTCGACCGCCCGCAGCAGACCTCCTCCCAGCCGCCCGCGCTCTACGGGTTCATCCCGCGAACCTACTGCGACGTGAAGGTGCAGGCGCTCTCACCGAAGTCGAGCGAGGGCGACGGAGATCCGCTGGACATCTGCGTGCTCAGCGAGCGTCTGATCGACCGCCCGGAGATCCTGCTCAACGCCATCATCGTCGGTGGCCTGCAGATGGTCGATGGCGGTCAGGCCGACGACAAGATCATCGCCGTGCTCGAGAACGACCACCTCTACGGTCAGGCCAAGGACATCGGCGACTTACCGCCCATCTTGGTCGACCGACTGCGCCACTACTTCCTGACCTACAAGCAGCTGAACCCGACGGCGAAGCGGCCGACGGTCAGCATCGAGACCGTCTACGACGCGGCCCACGCGAAGAAGGTCATCGAAGCGTCTATCGAGGACTACGACCAAGCTTTCGGCAGCTGAGCGCGGTCACTCCGATGGCGCGCTCCTCGTCGATCGGTTGGGCCCCGCTTCTCGTGGCGGTGTTGGCTTCGTCCTGCGGAAGCTCCCAACCACAGAGCCCTCGCGGCCCGCGTGCGGCGAGGTCGACTCGAGGGACCGAGGAGCCGGTCCGGGAAGTCGCGCGGCCGACCACCTTCGACGCGCGTCTGATGTTCTACAACGTGCTCTACCAGTACCGGCAGGTGCCGCTCGCCGATGGGAGCTACCCATCCTGGGTGTGCCGGTCGTATCCCTATGTGGTCGATCATCCGGAGCTGCATTGGGAGCATCGCTTTGGCGCGATCACCGCGACCATCGAGCGGGAGAGGCCTGACGTTCTGGGGCTCGCGGAGATGCGCGGAGGGGTTCCCGTGTCGACCGACCCGAATCAGCCCGACCCGGAGTGCGACCCCATGGACGGACCTCCGATCATCCGTGACATGACGGATTGGATGCGCGGAGATGGCGCGTATCCATACCGGTGGGTCTCGGTCCTCGACCTGCCGGAGGCATCGATCGAACAGGTGTCGAGCGAGGAGGCGCGATGGCGAGCTGCGAGCTGTAGAGCCGACATGTCGGACGATGGCTGTCGCACGTACGATCCGAAGGCCGACCGCCGTTCGACGAAGACGTTCGTGGCCTATCGCCCGGACCGTTTCGAGCTCTCGGTCGCGGGGGCGCTCGAGTTGACGACTCAGGCGCCCGAGGAGCGCCGTTTCGCCCCCTGGGTTCGGTTGCGGGATCGGGCGTCGAGGCTCGAGTTGGTCGTCTTGGTCGTCCACCTCGACGCGTTCTCCCAGGAACACCGCAGCGCCGCAGCGGCGCGCATCGTCGAGTTCGTCGAAGCGCAACGGCCGACCCCTGCGGTCGTGATGGGAGACTTCAACGCACGTTCCGATGATCCAACGGACTCCACGTACCGGACACTCACGGCCGAAGCTCTCGTCGACGGTGTCGCAGGTCACACCGAAAGGGCCGGGGGATCCGTGGTGCGTTTCCAGCTCGCGCGTGGGGTGGAGCAGTGGCGCCGGCAGGAGCCATGTTGGCCCTCCAGCCTGCCCGGCGAGGGACGGGGTCACGTCGGCCCGATCGAAGTCACACCGGGCGACGACCGAGTCGACTACATCTTCACCACCCCGACGGTGGAGGTGACGAGCGCCGAGATCGCGAGCCCGGTCCAGCCGACGGTGCCGGTTCTGGGAGAGGCGCGAGTCGTCCATCCATCCGACCACCTGCCCGTGACGACTGCCATCCGGGTTCGAGCGCTCGACTCCGCTGAATGACGCTGAGCGTGGAACGCCGACCCGCTTCCCCTTTCGCCTCCGGGACAGGATCACCCCTCGGACCCCCCGCAAACACAGGGCGCTCCGAGTAGGAAATGCACACACGCCTGGGCGCCTCGACCTCGGGACCGGATCGCCCCCAATTCGGCCCCTCGATCCCGTCACTCCTCCGATCTATGCTGGACACTCGTTCAGTATCATGTCGGACTCTTCCACAGCTCGAGATCAGCGAGCCCAGCGGCTCGAGCTGGCCAAGGCACGGCTCCACGAACGCTTCGCCGAGGTCGCCCGTCCACGGGCCGACCGCGGTGAGCGCCTCCTCTCTGGCTGGCCCGCGCTCGACGTCCGCCTCGGCGGGCTCGGGCCCGGCGAATCGCTCCAGATTCGGGCGGAGCCCGGCGCTGGGGGCCTCGCGCTCGTCGGCGACTGGCTCACCTATGCCGCCGACGCAGACCATCGCGTCGCGCTGATCGACGCCGAGGGCTCTGTCGCCCCCGAGGCCGCACTCGCCGACACGCCACTCTGGGTGGTTCGTACCTCGCACGCGTGGGTCGCCGCCGATCTGTTGCTCCGCTCCGGCGGCTTCGACCTCGTCGCGATGGTCGGTGTCCCGCCCTCCGATCGTGGCCGCGTCGGTCCTCGCATCCGTCGCCTGCTCACCGAGCACGGCACGCGCCTGATCGCCCTTGGCGCGCGCCCCCCCTTCCGTCCGGATCACTCGGTGAGCGTCTCGCTCACCGCGGTCGAGTGGTCCGCTTCTCCCGTCGGCGACGCTCCTCGGCGTCGCACCTTCCGCGTCGAGACCGCCGGCGCGTCGTTCGAGGTGACCCGTGCCGACTGCTCCATCGATCGCCTGCGTGCAGATCCCCTGGCTCCCGATCGTCGCGCATCACGGGGCAGACGCCGCAAACGGTGATCGGCCGCGCACCGTCCATCGAGGTCGAGGGACGGCCGCGCGCATCACCTTTCACGATCGCTCTGCTGCCGCGGCCGGGGTTCGCGTCGGGCAGACCCTCGCCGCCGCTCGCGCTCGCGTCGCCGAGCTCGACAGCCGCCTCTTCGAGCCCGAGCGCATGGCCGAGGCGCGGCGCACGCTCGTCGCGCGCTTGCTCCACCACACCCCTCGCGTCGCAGCGGCGGGCCCCACGCGCTTCTGGGCCGAGCCGGTCGCCGAGCCTCGCCGCTGGGCCGACGCCGTCCGCGCCGACGCCGTGCACGCGACCACCGCTCCGGCCGACGACGTCGCCGTAGGCGTCGGCCATTCGGCCACCATCGCCCAGGTCGCCGCGTTCCTCTCCCCCGGGGGCGTGCGCGTGGTCGCCGACGCCGAGGCCCTGACCTTCCTCGATGGCGCGCCCCTCGAAGCCCTCGCGCTCGGGTCGGAGACGCTCGACCTGCTCGCGTCGATCGGCGTGCGTCGCATCGGTGAGCTTCGGGCACTCGATCCGGCGAGCCTCGGTCATCGCTTCGGGCCCGAGCTCGCCCGGGCACGTCGGCGTCTCGACTCCGACGCGCGTGGTCCGACCCACCCGAGCCGAGCACCGGAACGCTCCGTCGTCGTCTCCACCGGCGACCCGGTCACCACCATCGAGCCACTCCTCTTCCTCCTCGCGCCGGCCGCGGCGCAGCTCCTCGCTCACGTCCGCCGAGACGAACGTGGGGTCGCCGCCGCGCGCCTCTCGCTGCGCACCGAAGGCGAACCCGTCATCGTCGACGTTCGCGCCGGCGCCCCCATCCGCGACCCGAACGTCCTCTTCGAGATGCTTCGCGCTCGGCTCGATCGCGTTCGGCTGCCCGCGCCGGTGCGCGCGTTCGCGCTCGAGGTCCGTCACGAGGTCGACGCGCCGGCGGCCACCGAGCCGCTCTTCGCCCACGCTCGCCGTCGCGATCCGAGCGCGGGCGACGTCGCGCTCGAACGAGTCCGCGCACGCTTCGGCGATGACGCGGTGGTCCGCGCGGTGCGTCACGCCGATCCCCACCCGCTCGAGCGCGCCCGTTGGCTTCGGTCCCAGGGCGCGCTCGAGCGGGTCGACGAGCGCGCCGCCGGCCTCTCACCGAGCCCGGACCCCAATCTTCCCTGGCGAAGGGTCGACCCTCCGGCGCCGCTTCGTCATGGCGCCGTCGTCCTCGCGGGTCGCCGCCGCCGCCTCGTGCATCTCGGACGCGTCGAGCGGGTGGCCGCTCGATGGTGGACGGACGACGCCCGCCCCGAGCTGCTGGCGTGGGCCGAGCTCGAGGGCCCGATCCTCGCGCTCCTGCATGCGCGGTGCGCCGCCGATGAGGACGAGTGGTCGCTCATCGGGTGGCTCGATTGACCCACGTCGAGCTGCGGGTGCGGTCGGCGTTCTCGTTCTTCGATGGAGCGTCGACCCCGGAGGAGCTGGCGACGCGCGCCGCGGAGATGGGCCAGGGCACGCTCGCGCTCTCGGACCTGGCCGACGTGGGCGGCGCGGTGCGCTTCGCCGAGGCATGCGACTCGGTGGGCGTGCGACCGATCGCGGGGATCGCACTTCCGGTCGAGGGTCTCACGGTGCCGTTTACCCTGCTCTGCGAAGACGGGCGCGGCTGGGCGAACGCGAACACCTTGGCGACGCTGGCGCGTGCCGACGAGCGCGGAGAACCGTCGGTTACGATCGAGCAATTGAGCGCCCACACCAGCGGACTGGTGGCGCTGCTCGATGGCGCGGAGTCGCCGGAGGCTGCCGAACCGCTTCGGGAGCTCTTCGGCGGCGCGCTCTACGTCGCCGTCGCCGACCACGAGCTGGCCGAGTGCGTGCCCCGCATCGCGGCGGCGATGGCACTCGCCGACCGGCTCGGTCGCCCGTGGCTCGTCAGCGGTGACGTCCGGCACGCCGCACCCCACGACAAGCCCGTGCAGGACGCGATGGTCTGTCTTCGTCACCGCTGCTCCATCGACGAGGCCGGCGACCGCCTGTTCCCGAACGACGCCCGACACCTGCGCGATCCCTCATCCGTCGCTCGCCGGTGGCGCGACCATCCCTCGGGGGTGCTGCGCACCCTCGAGGTCGCCGAGCGTTGCCACTTTCGACTCCTGCGTGATCTGAAGCCCGAGCTCCCGACATTCGGTGGTGCTCACCGCGAGCGCCTCGAGGCGCTCGCGCGCGAGGGCTTCCATCGCCGCTATCCGAGACCGACCGAGCGTCACCGCGCGCAGCTCCGCCGCGAGCTCGATCTCGTCCATCGACTCGGGCTCGCGGGCTACTTCCTCATCGTCCACGATCTGGTCGCCTTCGCAGAGCGCGAGGCCATCCTCATCCAGGGCCGTGGCTCCGCCGCCAACAGCGTGCTCTGCTACGTGCTCGGTATCACCGCCGTGGACCCCATCGGCCACGAGCTGCTCTTCGAACGCTTTCTCTCGGAAGGTCGCGGCGAGCCGCCAGACATCGACATCGACGTCGCCCACCAGCGGCGAGAGGAGTTGCTGCAGTACGTCTACGATCGTCACGGCCGCGACCATGCGGCGATGGTCTGCGAGGCGATCACCTGGAAGGGCCGCAGCGCGGTCCGGGACGCGGCGCGCATCCTGGGGCTCTCCACCGATCTCCAGAACCGACTCGCCGAGGAGGTCGGCCACGCGGTCCCGTCGGACGCCAGCGACGACGACCGCTTCGCCGCCGGCGACGCCTCCGCGCGCCTCGCCAACGGGGGCCTCGCGCGGGCCGGACTGGACCCTCGCGGGCCGCGCGCCAAGTCGCTCCTGCGACTCGTCCGCGGTTTGCTCGGCAAGCCTCGCCACCGCGGCATCCACGTGGGGGGCTTCGTGCTCAGCGCTCGCCCGCTCCACGAAGTGGTCGCCATCGAGCCGGCCTCGATGGCTCGCCGGACGGTCATCCAGTGGGACAAGGACGATCTGCCGCCGCTGGGCATGGTGAAGATCGACCTCCTCGGTCTGGGCATGCTGACCGTGCTCGCGGACGGGATGGCGCGCGTACGTCAGACCCGCGGTCGGCCGCTCGAGCTCCACGGCTTCCCCCCGGACGACCCGGCGACCTTCGCGATGATCCGCGACGCCGACACCGTCGGGATCTTCCAGGTCGAGTCCCGCGCGCAGATGAACACGCTGCCGCAGACGCAGCCCGAGCGTTTCTACGACCTGGTGGTGCAGGTCGCCCTCGTCCGGCCCGGCCCGATTCAGGGCGACATGGTCCACCCCTATCTACGTCGTCGCCGTGGCAAGGAGCCAGTGAGCTACCTCCACCCGAGCCTCGAGCCGGTGCTCCGACGGACCCTCGGCGTGCCGCTCTTCCAGGAGCAGGGGATGAAGGTCGCCATCGTCGCCGCCGGCTTCAGCCCCGACCGCGCCGACGCCCTCCGCCGCGCGATGGGCCGCAAGCGGAGCAAGGCACAGATGGCGCGCCTCTCCCTCGAGCTGCTGCAAGGGATGGAGAAGAACGGCATCGAGCGCTCCATCGCCGAGCGCATCGTCAAACAGCTCGCCGCGTTCGCGAGCTACGGCTTCCCCGAGAGCCACGCCGCGAGCTTCGCGCACCTGGTCTACGCGTCGGCCTACCTCAAGCGGCACTTCGCACCCGAGCTCTACGCCGCCGTGCTCGACGCTCAGCCGATGGGCTTCTATCCGGTCGGCAGCGTCATCGCCGACGCGCGTCGGCATGGCGTCGAGGTTCGCGGACCCGACGTGAACCGCTCGGGCTGGCGCTGCTCCCTCGAAGACCGCGCGCACGTCGAGAGCCCGGATCCCTTCCTCGCGAGGGACCACCCCTTCGCTCTCCGACTGGGGCTGCGCTTGGTCAAAGGCCTGGGCGATCGGGTCGAAGAGCGCCTCGCCGAGGCGCTCGAGCGTCGGCCCTTCCGCTCTGTCGCGGATTTCGCCGAGAAGGCGGACCTGCCCCGGCGTGCGTTGCTCTCGCTCGCTCGCGCCGGTGCGCTCGATTCGCTGGTGTCCGGGGCGCCGGGGAGGGCGCGTCGCCAGGCGGCGTGGAACGCCCTGGCCGCGGCCCGTCGGCGAGCGGGCCCGCTGGATCGACTCTCGCCCGACACCGAGGCCACGCTGCCAGCGGCGTCGGAGAGCAGCATGGTTCTGGACGAGTATCGGGCGTACGGCGGGACGACCCGCGCCCACCCGATCGCGTTCGTCGCCGAGCGTCGCTCGCGTGCCGGCATGCCGACCCTGGCCGCGCTCCGCTCACATCCCGCTGGGCCGATCCGAGTCGTGGGGCTGGTCATCTCCCGCCAGCGGCCGGAGACCGCGAAGGGCTTCGTCTTCCTCGCGCTCGAGGACGAGACGGGGATCGCCAACGTCGTGGTCCGCCCGGCGCTCTTCGACCGTCAGGCGCGGATCATCACCACCGCGCCGGTGCTCTACGTCGAGGGTACGCTCGAGCGACGTGACGACGTCGTCAACGTGATCGCGCAGACCTTGAAGCCGGTCCGCGGGCTGCCCCTCAGCTGACTTACAACCCGGACGACTTGAACGACTTGCCGACCTCTTCGCTCATCGGCAGGTGCAGACCGCACTCGCGGCTCTTGCCGAGAATGCGCCCGTCACGCGGGTCCATGTCGGGCGTGGTCGGCAGCGTGGAGTGATGGTCGCCGATCGAGCGATAGCCCTCGGCCACCAGTGGGTGCACCGGCAAGTCGTGGAGCTCCAGGTAGGCCTCGACGTCCTGCGGGCTCCAGTGGAGGATTGGGTGCACCTTGATGCGACCATCCTGTACGCCGACGCGCTGCAGCCCCGCGCGATGGTCCGTCTGGTTGGAGCGGAGACCGGCGAGCCACGCGGTCGCGCCGAGATCGTCGAGCGCGCGCCTCATCGGCTCGACCTTGTTGATGCGGAGGTACTCCTTCACGCCATCCTCGCCCTGCTCCCAGAGGTTCCCGAAGAGCGCTTCCTGTCGCGCGGCGGTCATCGCCGGTGTGGTGACGTGCAGGTTCAGGTCGAGCCGTCGCTGCAAGTCATCCGCGAAGCGATAGGTCTCGGGAAAGAGGTAGCCGGTGTCGATGAGGACCACGGGCGTCCGCGGCGCCACGCGATGCACCAGGTGGAGCATCACGGCCGAGTGCGCGCCGAAGCTCGAGGACATGACGAGCCCGTCGCCGAAGCGCTCGGCGGCCCAGGCGATCACCTCGGTGGCGTCTGCCTCGCCGAGGGCTTCGTTGGCCCTCTCCAGCTCGCTGGGAGCGAGTGGGATGTCGACTGCGCCCTCCATGGTCCGCATAAGTTGACGTTCCATGTCGGCTTTCGCAACGTACTTCTCTCTCATTGATGACCGTTGCTTGAAATCGTTGAATTAAATGAGTCACAAATACGCACCCAAATGGTAGGAAATGGGAGATGAAGCGACCCCGTTCACCCTCGGCCCAAGCTCGGTCGACGGACGGGGTACTCTCGGTGCGATGCCCCAGGCCCTCATCCGGGCCGAGCTGGACTCGGTCCTCGTCTTTCGTCAGGGCGCCCGTGTGACCCGCCGGCTTCGTGTGGACGCCGGCACGGAGCGCCTCCGCATCGGCCCCCTCCCGCTCGCCCTCGCCGATGGCTCCCTGCGGGTCCGCGCTCGCGGCGCGAGCGTGCGCGACGCGGCCATCACCGTCGCCCCGGTCACCGAGCCAGACGCCGAGCTTCGTCCCGCTGATGACGAAGCGCTTCAGGCCGCGCGCTTGGTCGAAGGTCGGCTCGAGGCGCGGCTGGCTGCGGTCCGAGCGACGACGGATGTGCTCAGCACGTTGGAGTTGCCAGCGCGCGAGCGTCTGCGGGGCGAGGAGCCACGCCCGAGCCCCACGCAAGCGAGGCTCGCTGTCGCCAGGCTGCAGCGCACCGTCTGGGAAGACCGACAAGAGCGCATTCGCGAGCTGAACGAAGAGCTCCGCCGGGCGCGAGAGGCGCGGGCGGCGCTCGAGGAAGCGGCGCGTCGCGCGAGCACGGCACAGCAGGCGCGCGAACACGAGCTCCGCAAGGCGGTCGACCTCGTCCTCGACGACGTCGGCGCGGACGCCGAGCTCACCATCGAGTACGACCTCGCCAACGCGCGCTGGTATCCGGTGTACACGCTCCGCTTCGCGGACGACTATTCGAGCGCGCGTCTCGAGGTGCGGGCGTTGGTCGCGCAGCGTACCGGCGAGGACTGGACGGGCGTGAGCCTCACCTGCTCGACGGCGACGCCGCAGCAACGTGCCGAGCTGCCCGAGCTCAAGTCGATCCGCCTCGGTCGTGCGCAGCCGCCGCCCAAGAAGGGGTTCCGCGAGCCGCCTGAAGGCGTCGAGACGCTCTTCGCGGACTTCGACGCTGGCTACCCACCCGAGCGGAGCGCGTCGACCCGCACCGGCGGCGCGCCCCCGGGTGCGCTGCGCATGGCGATGGAAGAGCAGATGGCCGCTCCCCCCGCGCCCCCGCCTCCATCCGCTCGGCCGGCGCCGATGCCCGCGTCGGCGACTGCGCCACCCGGCGCTCCCGTGCCCAGGCCCATGATGTCTCCGGCGATGGCGGGGGCAGCGCCCCCGCCGCAAGAGTCCGCGAAGCGCCACCGCCGGGGCGCGGCGAAGAAGAAGGAGCAGAAGGGCGGTCGCGCCGAGGCCACCGGTCGCTTCGCCGCAATGGCCTCCAACATGCAGGCCCTCGACGAGGGAGGCTTCGGCGGAATGGCCGCCGACGTGGATTCGCTGGAGACTCCGCCAGTCGGTCTGGACGTCGACGACTCGTTCCTCGACTTCGGCGCCCTCCGGATGGATGGCCCCGATGGGAGCCGTCGCGGAAAGCTTCGCGCGGCGACCCCCGCCGAGCGCTACGGCGGTCGTACCGCGGCTGCGGCCGTTCGGGGTCGCTCACGGGGCCCGCTCCCCGGTCCGCCGCCTCGTGCGGTCACCCCGGCGCCCATCGATGGCTACGACCATGCCTACACGGCGTCCGCCGCGGTCCACGTCCCGTCGGACGGTGCGTTCCACGCAGTCGCCCTCCAGACCCTCGAGAGCCCCGCGGCGCGCCGCTACGTGGTCGTCCCGCGTGAGTCCCGCGAGGTCTTCCGCTACGTCGCGCTCGCGAACCCCCTGGGCGAGCCGCTCTTGCCGGGCCCGCTGGACGTCTACGTGGGCGACCGCTTCTCCACGAGTCGCGCGATGCCCAGCACGCCGGCGGGGGACCGGCTCGAGCTCGGCCTCGGGGTCGAGGACGCGATCGAGGTCGCCCGCAACACCAGCTTCGAGGAACGGACGACGGGTCTCATGCGTGGTGGACTGGACCTCGTCCACGAGGTCGAGGTCGAGATCGAGAACCACCTCACACAGGTCGCCGAGCTGGAGGTGCGTGAGCGGATGCCGGTCCCCGCCGATGGCGAGGACGACGTCGAGGTCGAGGTCGCGGAGGTCTCGCCCCGATGGGAGCGTTGGTCACCGGAGCCCGAGGCGAGCCAGCCTTCGCTCCGCGGTGGCTATCGGTGGCGCTTTCAGCTCGCGGCGTCCGGTCAGACCGGCGCGCGGAAGAAGCTCGCCCTCCGCTACGTGATCCACATCTCCTCCAAGCACGCGCTCCGTGGCGGAAATCGGAGGGAGTCATGAGTCGGGACGAAGCGACCACGGTCGAGGTTCCGATCTCCCGGGTCACCGTGCTCGAGGACCGCGCGAGCATCCGCCGCGAAGCACGCCTCGAGCTGCCGCCGGGCACTCACCGCCTGCGCATCGAGGGGCTGGCGCCGGTGCTCGTGGACAAGTCGCTCTCGGTGAACGGCGAAGGGCTGACCGTGGGCGATACGGAGATTCGTCGGGTCCGGATCCACGAGAGCGACGAGACCGGGACCGCCGAGCTGCGCGCGCTCGCCGACGAGGCGCGCCAGCGCCGCCAGCTCATCGCGGCGTTGGACGGGAAGGCCGCGGCGATCGAGCGCGAGAACTCGTTGGTCGGTGAGGCCATGGCGCAGGCGATTCGCGAGATCGGGCAGGACTCCGCCTGGGGTCGCAGCGACGAGACGCGCTGGCGCGAAGACCTCGATACGTTGGCCAAGCAGATGGAAGCGCTCACGGCGGACCTCGCGGAAGTCCGCCACGACCGGAAGCTCCGTCACCGAGAGCTCTCCGATCTGGAGGCCCGGATCGCCGAGCTGCAGAACCCGTCGACCGCTCGTCGATGCTGGTTGGAGGCCGCGGTGGAGGTCACCGGAGAAGCCCGTCTGCGCATCGACTACGTCGTCCCCTGCGCCGCTTGGCGACCGGTCCACCGCGCCACCCTCGGCGAGAGTGGCAGCCCGCTTCGCTTCGAGACCGAGGCGTGTGTGTGGCAGCGGACCGGAGAGGACTGGACGGACGTCGAGCTCCGTGTGTCCACCGAGCGCATCAGCGCCGGCGCCGAGCCGCCGGAGCTTGCCAGCGACGAGCTCCGGGTGCGACCGAAGGACCAGCAGGTTCGGGTCGAGACCCGTGAGCAGGAGATCGAGACCATCGGTACGGGCGAGGGTCAGAAGCTCGCGCAGGCGAAGGAGGTCCCCGGCGTCGACGATGGCGGTAAGGCCGTGCTCCGAGTCATCCCTGGCAGGGCGCGCGTGCTGGGCGATGGGCGACCGCACCGGCTACCGCTCGGAGGCTTCGAGGCCGAGTCGGACCGTGGCTTCGTCTGTGCACCCGAGCTCAGCGCGGCGGTCATCCTCCGGACCCGCCTCCGCAACGAAGGCTCGCATGCGATCTTGGCGGGTCCAGTCGAGCTCTTTCGCGACAGTGGCCCCGCCGGCCGGACTCGAGTGCTCTACGTCGCACCGGGTGAGCGCTTCGAGCTCGGTTGGGGGCCGGAAGCGGCCCTTCGTGTTCACCGCGAAGTGAGCGAGAAGCCGCCGGAGAGCGGGATGCTCTCGCGTTGGATCGCGACCACCAGGGAGATCACGATTCGGCTCGGTCATCTGGGGCTCGACGAGCGCGGCTACGACGTGGAGCTGGTCGAGCGCGTCCCGGTGTCGGAGGTCGACGCGGTGAGGGTCGAGGTGGACGCGGAGAAGACCACCGAAGGGAAGGTCGCGGACGCAGACGGCTTCGTTCGCTGGCAGGAGCGCCTGCGCCCGGGCGGCCGCTGGAAGGTCACGCTCCGATGGACGCTGTCGAAGAAGAAGGACGTCGTCGGGGTGTGACGGGGGCGGCGCTCAATCCATGAGCGAGCGCCACGTCGCGTAGTCGCGGCGCTGCGCGGCCCACGGCCGGTGGATCATCGCGCGCGGGCCGGGGTGGTAGAGCGGCAGGAGCCAGCGGCCCATCCATCGGTGCACACCGCCGACGTCGCGGTGGAGTGAGAGCCCGTGGGGGGCGAGCTCGGACACGGCGCGCAGCGCGGTCGTTCCGAGCGTCACCACGAGCACCGGATCGAGCGCGACCATCAGCCCGGAGAGGAAGCGAGAGCAGTTTGCGATCTCCCCGGCGCGCACCTTCCTCGAACGACCGCCTCGCCGCGGCGGACAGAGCACGGCGTTCGTCACGTAGAGCTGATCGCGGCGCAGGTCGGCGTCGGCGAGCAGGCGCGAGAAGGCGTCGCCAGTGTGGTCACCGTCGAGTGGGATGGGGTCGCTCGCGCCGGCCTTCGTCGGTCCTGGCGCCGTCGCGACGACGAGGCAGCGCTCCTCGAGCGTTGCGCTCGGGTCGCCCATGCTCCGCGGGTGCCCCGCCATGTCCGTGCACGCCTCGCACGCGCGGGCTTCTTCCTGGAGCACCTCGAGTCGGGTACGGCGCTGCTCGAGGTCGAGGGGCATGCGGCGGAGAGGATAGGAGATCGTCGGCCGCTCCGATAGCCACCCCCAGGGAGCGACTTGCCAACGCCGCGCGTATGCCCGATCAACGAATCGTGATGCCGGCGGGCGCGAAGCGATGGGGGTGGATGGTGGCGCTCGTGGTCGCGTGCGGTGGCGAGCCTGCGCCGGCCGAGGAGCCCGCTCCCACCACCACCGAGGGGACCGAGCGGAGCGGTGAGCCCATGGCCGAACCGACCGACGATCCGGTGAGCGAACCGTCCGAGGCCGGCGAGCCGACGGTCGAGCCCATGGGCCGTTGTCACGTCAGCTGTTGCTCCCCGCGGGTGCTCGAGATGCAGGCGCAGAGCGACGATCCGTCCATCCAGAACGAGTGCTGCTTCTGCGACGACTGACGAGCTCGTAGAGCGCCATCCCCAGCGCCATCGCGGCTGCGAAGTGCATGAGGTGAGGCAGGCCCGTCGCCAGTCCGGTGAGCGTCGGACCCGGGCAGAGGCCAGCCAGCCCCCAGCCGACCCCGAAGAGTGCGCTGCCGGTGACCAGCCGTGGCTCGAGGTCGCGCCGACACGGCAGCTGCGAGCGCTCCGCGAAGAGCGGCTTTCGGAGCCCGAGGATTCGGTAGCCGGGCGCGGCCACGACGAACGTTCCGAGCCAGGTGATGTGGAGGGAGGGGTCGAAGGCACCGAAGAAGTCGAGCCCGCCGATGATGGTCGCGGGGTCGCCGAGGCCGGCGAGGAGAATCGACCCGCCGAGGAGGGCTCCGATGGCGTAGGCGGTGACGATCCCGAGCGCGCGCTGGGTTCGGGAGCTCATCGCACACCTCCAACGACCGCCACCGTGATCGCGCCGAACACGAAGAAGGTGGTCGCAGCGAGCATCGACCGCTTGGAGAAGCGCGCCATGCCGGTGACGCCGTGGCCGCTGAGGCAGCCGCGACCGAGGCGCGTGCCGAAGCCCACGAGGAGACCGGCCAGCGGGAGGGTCCAGGCGGGGCGGCCGCCGATCGGTCCGCCGAACGAGCTCGGCTCGAGCAGGAAGGCGACCAGTCCGGTCGTCGCCATGCCGGCCACCACGGCTAGACGCCAGCGACGGTCGGGCTCGGCGGGGTCCGGGAAGAGCAGGCCCGCGAAGATGCCCGAGAAGCCGGCCACCCGGCCATGGGCGGCGGCCAGCGCGAGAGCGCCGATGGCGAAGAGGGCACCCGCGCCGAAGGCGGTGAGCACCTGGGTCCAAGTGATGTCGACCATGACCATTCCTTTCGGTGCCGGGAGCTGACCGGCCTCTCGATGGATGGCTGGCGATCGTGTGAGGGAGCGTGTGGACGAGGGTTGGAACCTTCGAAGGTGGGCGAATGGCTCGTGGGCAGCGGGTGCGCTAGAACGATCGAATGCGCTCGCTTCGACTCACTCTCGTGTGCTCCTTGCTCTCGTCCCTGGCTCTCGCCGGCTGCGGAGACGACCCGCCCCGTGCCGAGGCGCGTTTCGACACCCTCAACGTCGGCCTGGCCGGCTCGTTCGTGCCCAACGAGGCCGCGCGCCGTGAGGTGATCCCCGGCGCCATCGCTGCCCTGGAGTCGGATGTCGTGTGTCTCCAGGAGGTCTGGACGCAGGCCGACAAGGACGCGATCGAGGCCGCCATCGGGGGGACCTTCCCGCACATCGCGAGCTTCACCCACGACCTCGACACGCCGATCGACGACGCGACCGACCAGGACGGCAACGTCCCGCCGGCGCCCACCATGCCCCCCTGTGGGACCAGCGGACTCGAGGAGCTGCTCGACTCCGCGATCGCCTGCGTGCGGGACAACTGCTCGACCATCCCCGGCAGCGAAGAGGGCATGACGACCAGCACCGAGTGCGCTCAGTCGAACTGCCTCAGCGCCGTCACCGACCTGCTGGTCGGCCCGCCCGAGAACCTGCAGTGCTACGCCTGTCTGGCGTCGAGCCTGCCGACCGAGACCCTCGCCGGGATGCGCGAGCTGTGCACCACCGAGGTGAACGCGGGCCTCGCCTTCCGCGGTCAGAGTGGCGTGATGATCGCGTCCAAGCACCCGCTCAGCGCGGTGGACGACTTCGTGATGCCCGGTAGCTGGAACCGGCGTGTCGTCGCCGCCGCGACGGTGACCCTGCCGGACGACGTCGAGGTCGACGTCTACTGCAACCACCTCACCCCGATCTTCAACAACGTCGCGTTCCCCTACACCGGGGCCTACGGTCTGGACCGGCCCGGTGCTGCGGGCTGGGCCGCCGAGCAGGCGCTGCAGGCGGAGAAGCTCGCCGCGTACGTCATGAGTCGCAGCGGCGATCGGCCGGCGGTCATCCTCGGCGACATGAACGCGGGCCGCGCGATCGAGGGGACCGACCTCGAGAACGAGGGCACGGCGACGATGGACGTGCTGGAGGCGAACTTCGAGCTGGCCATGCCCGAGGAGCCGCGCGCGACGTTCACGCCGGACAATGGGAACAACGTCGAGGACACGGACAACGTGTGGATCGACCACATCTGGCTCTACGGCTCGCTCACCGCGACCGACGTCGAAGTCACCTTCGAGGAGGACCTGGTCACCCTCGGCGATGGCTCGATGGTTCCGCTCTCGGACCACTACGGGATGAAGGCGCTCATCCAAGTCCGCTGAGGGCGGGCGGGAGCGATCAGCGCTCCTTGGTCTGCATCACTTCGCCGGCGCCTGCCGCGCGCTTCACCGGCTCCCGCATCTGCACCAGCTCCTCGGCGGAGGTGGGATGGATCCCGATCGTCTTGTCGAGCTCGCCCTTGGTGACGCCGCAGCGGAGCGCGACGGCGAAGCCCTGGACGATCTCGCCGGCGTCGGGGCCGACCACGTGGACGCCGAGGACCCGGTCGTTCGCCTGGTCGACGATCATCTTCATCAGCGAGCGAGTGTGGCGACCGGAGAGCGTGTTCTTCATCGGGCGGAACTCGCTGCAGTAGCAGTGGACCTGGTGTCCCCGCTCCCAGGCGTGCTCTTCGCTCATGCCGACGGTGCCGAGCTCCGGCGTGGTGAAGATGGTCGTCGGGATGTTCTCGTAGTCGAGCTGCCTGGGCGAGTCGGTGAACTGGGCACTGACGAAGACCATCGCCTCGGCGATGGCGACCGGCGTCAGCGGCATCCGCTCGATGACGTCACCGAGGGCGAAGACGTGCGGGACGGTGGTGCGGAAGTCGTCGTCGACCACGATCCCGCCCGAGGGCGCCAGGTCGACGCCGATGGCCTCGAGACCGAGCCCACCGGTGTTGGGTCGTCGCCCGGTCGCCGCCATGGAGACGTCGCACTCGAGCACGGTGCCGTCGTCGAGCTCGCAGGCGAGGCCGCCCGCGGTTTCGGTGATCCTCTCGATGGTGTGCTCGAGGTGGACGTGCATCCCACCGAGCCGAAGCTGGCTGAGCAGGAAGTCCGTGCACTGCCGGTCGAAGCCACCGAGCACGTGGTCGCGACGATGGACCACGTGCACCTCGGAGCCGAGGCTCCGAAAGATGGAGGCCATCTCGAGGCCGATGTAGCCGCCGCCGGCGACCACGATACGTTTCGGCAACTCCTTCAGGTGGAACACCTCGTCGGAGGTGATGCCGAGCTCGCGGCCGGGGATGTCCACCACGTGCGGCGTCGAGCCGGTGGTGACGAGGATCTTGGCCGCGCTCACCGAGCGGGTGCCCTTCGCCTCGTCCCGAACCTCGACCGTGTGGGGGTCGGTGAACGTCGCGAAGCCTTCGACGAGATCGACGCCGGAGTCGGCGAGCAGCTTGCCGTAGATGCCGTTGAGCCGGCCGATCTCGGCGTCCTTGTTCGCGATCAGCGTCGCCCAGTCGAAGGTGGGTTTCGCCGGCACGGTCCAGCCGAACCCCGCCATGTCCTCGACCTCGTGCGCGAAGCGCCCGGCGTAGACCAGGAGCTTCTTGGGCACGCAGCCCCGGTTCACGCAGGTGCCGCCCAGCTCTTGCTTCTCGACGATCGCTACCTTCGCCCCGAGCTTGGCGGCGACTCGAGCGGCGCGAACGCCTCCCGAGCCAGCGCCGATCACCAACAAGTCGTAGTCGTGCTCAGCCATCGTGTCCCTTCGTAGGCGTTGGCCCCGTCCGCGTTACCACGAAGCGCTGGCAGAGCCGACTCGAAGCGCTGGCGACCCCGGCGCATCGCGAAGCGCTGGCAACCCCGGCGCCCCGCGAAGCGCTGGCAACCCCGGCGCATCGCGAAGCGCTGGCAACCCCGGCGCATCGCGCCGGGCGTTTGGGAGGGAGCGAGTCGAGGGCCTTGCCCGAGCGAAGCGGGAGGGTCTTTCGAAGACCCTCCTAGACAAAAAAGTCCGGAGCGAGCTCCTGGGACGGGTCGACCGCGTACTCGCTGAGGTCTTCCTTGCCGACCTTCTCCTTCATGACGTCCTCGTCGATGAAGAAGTTGCCGGTGCACTCGCGGCTCGGCTGCGTGAGGATCCAGTGGGCAGCGTCGCCCATGATCGCCGGCGTTCGGCTCTTCTTCATGAGCGCGTCGCCGCCGAGGAGGTTGTTCACCGCGGCGGTGGCGATGGTGGTCTTCGGCCAGAGGGCGTTGGCGGCGATGCCCCGCTTGCGGAACTCGCCGGCCCAACCGAGCACGCACATGCTCATGCCGAACTTCGCCATCGTGTAGGCGACGTGCGGCGCGAACCAGCGCTCTTCCATGTTCAGGGGCGGCGAGAGGTTCAGGATGTGGGCGTTCTCCGACTTCTCGAGATGCGGCAGGCAGAGCTTGCCGCAGAGGAAGGTGCCGCGCGTGTTGACCGAGTGCATCAGGTCGTAGCGCTTCATCTGGACCGACTTGGTGTCGGTGAGGTTGATGGCGCTCGCGTTGTTCACGAGGATGTCGATACCGCCGAACTTCTCGACGGCCTGGTCGACGGCGTCCTGCACCTTCACCTCGTGGCGGATGTCCACGACGCAGGGGAGGGCGGTTCCGCCGGCGGCCTCGACCTCTTCGGCCGCGGTGTAGATGGTCCCCTCGAGCTTGGGGTGTGGCTCAGCGGTCTTGGCGGCGATGACGATGTTCGCGCCGTCCTGCGCCGCGCGGAGCGCGATGGCCTTGCCGATGCCCCGGCTGGCGCCGGTGATGAAGAGGGTCTTGCCCTTCAGAGTTCCCATGGCGCGGTTCTAGACGGACCGGCCCTCGCGGACAAGCGCGCTCGGAGCGTGCTCAGCCTCGGCCCCAGGCGCCGAGGTCGAGGACGGCCTCGTCCTCGTCGTCGTCCAGGTGGCCGGCGGCGCAGAGCGAGAGGGCGTCGGCCAGGCTCAGTCGGGCGTAGCACTCGCGGGTTCCGTCGGAGCAGAGCAGCACGAAGCGGTCGCGGGCGTCCACGCGGTCCAGCAGGATGTTGAACGCGCGGAACAGGGCCCGGACGGCCACCGTCGGGGCGGCCTCGAGCTCGCTGAGGTCGATCTCGTCGGTGTCCAGGTCCTCTTCGGACTCGTTGACTGCGGAGAAGGTGTCGGGGCCCGAGCGAATCACGAGGGGGCCGTCGTCGGTGCCGATGCGCTCGAGGCTCACGGCCGGGACGTCGGGCACGAGCCTGGCGATGCGAGCGACGAGCTGTCGGGCGCTCTCGGGCTGCTCCGAGTCGTGGAGGATGAACGAATCGGCGGCGCGGCGGGCTTCGCCGCCATCCTGGGGGGATTCCACGTAGTAGAGCCGGAGCAGCTCCATCCGCCGCACGTCGACGTCGTCGACGGATGGCAGGCGCTCGATCAGCGCTGCGTGGAGCCCCTCGGTGAGCTCTTTGAGCATGCCGACACCCTTCAGCGCTTGGATGAATGCGCTCCCCTCCTGGTGTGGAGTGGGGGGCGGGGCTGCCGGTGCCGCGGGGGGCGCGCTCGGCGGCTGGGGGGGATCGAGCTCCATCTTGAAAACGGGGGTAGCGATTGTTGACGATCTGTGCGCGGGAGTCGAGTCGATTTCGGACATGTTGCCGATCGCCCCCACCGGTAGGTGGGTGTGAGCGGGGTTCGCGTGCCGGACGGCCGTTGATGCCGGGGCCCATCCGAGGGTAGGAAGGGGCGATGCCTGCCCCGCAGCGAAAGCTCCATCTGACCAACAGCGCCGGTCGCGACGCCACGGTCCTCTTCGGCTCGCTCAAAGCGCCGCGCACCCATCGGATGGGTCTGCCGGGCGCGGAGGTCGAGTTCCGGCGCTACCTGGCGACCACGGACAACGGTCGGCACGAGACCCTCGTCCAGGCCCATGGCGACGACTACGCCAAGGCGCTCATCGAGGGCGACCCGGAGGTCGACGTGGAGCAGGTGGGCCGACGGATCGGCTCGACCGCGCAGGTCTTCCTCGCGGCCGATGGCTCGGTGCTCCACGCCGCACCGCGATGGGTTGAGATCATCACCGACCCGGAGGGCGAGGAGCGCGAGCGACGCGAGCCGGAAGACAAGGAGGGGAACGTCAACGACGAGCTCCCCGTTCGCTGGACCGGCAAGAAGATCAACAAGCTGGACGCCGTGCGGCGTTTCGTCTTCACGCGCTCGATCCAGCTCACGCATCTGGATGGCCTGACCTACGACTACCTCTACGGCATCGCCAAGGAGCTCGCGGACGCGGACTCGCTGATGATGATGGGCGGTGGTCCGAAGGGGCGGGACCCGCTGGTCTTCCAGACCAACGGCACGCCGTGGCGTGGGTTCCTGGAGGGGCGCACGGATGGGGCGCGCTACCAGCTCTTTCTCCATCTCTCGAACATGGAGCTGAAGCGGCCGCCCGAGCCGAAGGCCGAGGAGGACTCGAAGTGACCGCGCTCTACGATCTCTCTCAGGCTGGCGCCTGCGGCAATGGCCTCTTCGCGCCGGCGGGCAGCATCAAGGACTACGACCTGTCGAAGCTGGTCGCGGGATACAAGCGGACGATCGCGAGCCGGTACCGCGCGATTCGGCCGGACGAAGTCGACGTGTTGCCGCGTGGCGCGTTGCTGGTGTCGCCGAAGATCGACGGGGAGCTCTGGTTCCTGGTGATCGACGCGAGCCAGGACGAAGGGCAGCGGGTCGCGTGCGTCGCGCCGAACGGGAAGGTGCTCACGGGTGACATCCCGTTCTTGAACGAGGCGCGTGAGCTGGCCGTCTCTCGAGCGGAGGGGCAGCTCGTGCTGGCGGGTGAGCTCTTCGCGATCCGGAAGGGGGCGCGGCCGCGGCATGGCGACCTGAAGCGTGCGATCAGCGGCGGGGCGGATGCCGAGGTGCAGCGGGTGGGCTTTCACGCCTTCGATCTGCTGACGGGCGGCGACAAGGACGACCCGGGGCCGATGCCCGAGTACGAGACGCGGCTCGAGGCGATGCGGCGCGTGCTCGATGGCGGCAAGCGCGTACAGGCGATCAAGACCGTGCCGGTGGAGGGCGCGGACCGGGTTCGGGAGCTGTATGCGGAGTGGGTCGAAGGTGGGAAGGGCGAAGGGTTGGTGGTCCGGTCCAAGGAGATCGGGCGGACCTTCAAGCTCAAGCCGGTCTTCACGCTCGACGCGGCGGTGATCGGGTTCACCGAGCGGAGCGACGAGGAGGCGGCGATCCGCTCGATGTTGCTGGCCGTGATGAAGGACGACGGGCAGTTCCAGATCATCGGAAGCTGCGGGAACATGGGCGACCTCGAGCTGCGGCAGGAGCTCTATGGGCAACTGGCGCCGAACGCGATCGAGAGCGCGTACTCGTATGCGTCGTCGTCCGGTGCCCTCTATCGCTTCGTGAAGCCGACCTTGGTGGTCGAGGTGAAGGTCACCGACGTTCAGAGCGAGGACTCGGCGGGGCGGCCCATCAAGCGGATGGTGCTGGAGCTGCAGGATGAGAAGTGGGTACCGGTCGCACCGATGGTCGGCGTCTCGATCCTGCATCCGGTGTTGAGCCGGGTCCGCGATGACAAGCAGGTCGAGACGACGGATGTGCGGGCCACACAGCTGCTCGAGCGGGTCTTCATCGACGACGTCGAGGAGAAGGCCGAGAAGGTCGAGCGCCCCAAGAGCGAGGTCCTGCGCCGAGACGTGTGGGTCAAGGAGATGAAGGGCGCGCAGATGGTGCGGAAGCTCCTGCTCTGGAAGACCAACAAGGACGAGAGCGACCCGGATTTCCCGGCGTACGTCGTGCACTGGACCGACTACAGCCCGAACCGAAAGGACCCGCTGAAGCGAGACGTCCGCGTCGCCCCCGACGAAGAAGCCGCGAAGGCCATCGCGGACGAGATGGTCGACAAGGGCATCAAGCGCGGATGGGAACCCGCCTGACCCGAGCGAAGCCGGAGCACCCACCGGCCGGAGAGATCCAACCGCGGAGAGATCCAACCGGGGTTGTGGGAGCAACGACCGGGGTTGAGGTCACAGCCAAGAGCTCACGGGCTCGCATTGGAGCCGTTCGACGCGCCCACCCGTGGCGGAATCGAGCTCACAAGAACTGTTTGGACCGATTCTGGGGCGTCAGAACGGCGCCAAGGGTGCGGATCCATGCGTTCCGGTGTCGTGCGCCATCCCGGAGACGCACTTGTCCCTGCCCATAGGAATGAGCAGGGAGGATCCGACCGAGGCCGAGACGTGGCTCAGGGCGGTGGCTGACAGCGAGCACCGTGATGGACCCGCATCCACCAGGTCCCAGCAGGAAAGATCACCTGCCGATCGCCCGCTCTCCACGCAGCGAGAGCAACGTCGTACGCGCGATCGAAGGCCCGGAACTTCCGAATCGCCGCGGCCTTCGCCTCAGGATCGCCGCCCGCCGCGAAACGCGGATTCCGACTCCCGAGCTCCTCGTCGCTGTTCGCTCGGACCGTGTGCTTCGTCCGTAGGACCCGTCGGGCGCCGGCGAAGGGACGACCCGACTGCTTCGACTTCTGTAGCGCTTCACGCTCGAGCACTCGTACCTCGTCTTCGATCGCCTTCTGCGCCGCCTCGAGACTGCCGTAGTGCTCGATGAGCATCTCCGGCATCTCGAGCTTCAACTCGATCCATTCCGGCCATTGGGGGTTCGTCGGGTCGAAGAAGAACGGCGGGCGAGCCACCCGGACGACTCGGGTCCCGATGTCTCGAGCCAACGTCTTGGCTCCAGGCCAGTCTTTCGCATAGCGAACCGCCAGTGCTAGGACAGGATTGGCGATCAGGTACGCCAGACTCCTCACCATGGCTTCGGGCGTGAGGATCTCGTGCTCGCCGCTGGAGGCCTTGTTGAACACTTCCTCCGGCCAGCCTCTGAACGCCTTCGTGCACAGAGCCAGGAGCCGGTGAAAGCGCCGCTTGAAGTGGGGCAGGTTCCCGTCGTTGTCCTTCACGTCGTAGTGCGGGTGGGTGGACATCAGAAGCGCGGCGTACACGGTGATGTTGAACTCCGTGGCCGCGACCGCGAGGCAGTACCAGAAGATCTGCGCCATCACGCCCTGGGCGTCGGGCGTGAAGAGGAAGTGCTTCCGGGTGGTACGCCGATCGTTTCCCGTCGTCAGTCCTTCAACCACATAGCGTCGCCTCGTCATGCTCGGGAGAGAGCAATCGGCAGGCCAGCGACCCAGCGGGGACTCCCCGGCACATTTGGGCTTCGCCGCCGGCGGCCGACTGGCGGTCCGCCGGCGGCCGCCACCCTCTCGGAGAGCGGTTCCCATCATGGACCGACGAGATGACGTCGACTCTGGTCGGGTCTTTCGGCGCCGGAGCGGTGAGATCAGGTCAACCCGGGTCGGGTCTTTCGGCGCGCTGGAGCGGCGAGATCAGGTCAACCCGGGTCGGGTCTTTCGGCGCGGTCGGGTCGCT
>CAYXAP010000014.1:46320-107499 GCA_964462035.1 uncultured Sandaracinus sp. | reverse complement strand
GGAGCGGCGAGATCAGGTCAACCCGGGTCGGGTCTTTCGGCGCGGTCGGGTCGCTTGGCGTGATCAGTGGTCAGAAGGTCAGGCCGATCTGGAAACCGAAGGGGTAGCCGACGCGGAAGGTGAGGGCGTTGCGGTCGCTGAAGTGCCAGCGCGCGCCGAAGGCCGCGACGGGGTCGACCCAGACGTTTCGGCGCGGCCCGTACCGTCGGTAGTAGGGGTTGCGGTCGTCGGTCGTGAAGAGGACCACGAAGCCCAGCTCCGGGAAGATCGACCACTTGTCCGAGATGTACAGGTTCCACTGCGCCGTCAGGTTCGGCGCGACGCCGAAGCCCCCGTAGCCATCTCCGTCGTAGCGGTAGTCGAAGAAGAGGAAGTCGAGGCCCGGGACGATGGCGAGCTCATCGTCCATCCCACGAAGGAAGCCGTCCGGCACGATGGCGATCTCGAGGTCGAAGCCCGCGCCGAGATAGCCATGGAGCCCGGCGTCGAAATGGACCTCCGGCCGTAGTCCACGGATGTGATGGCCCTGTGCCTCTACCGTCGAAGGCGCCACGACGGCCGCGACGACGGCCGCGGCCAAGACTGCGATGCGTGTGCGTTCCATGATGAGAACGCTCTAGGGGCCTGGAATCACCTTGGAAAGGGCTGCCCCGCAACTCGTGGCACGATGTCACGGTCGTCCCCCCCAACACCGGGAGACGCGCCTGCCGATCTCTCAGCCCCGGGCGCTGACGACCAGCTCGTAGAGCTCCTTCTTCGAATTCCGCTTCCGTAGAATCGAGCTCCGCGCGTCGTGGAATCCATGCCGTCGCATCAGCGACTCGAAGAGCTTCTCCGCCGGCACCAGCACGCCGTAGAAGCTGGCGTTGCCGATCACGTACGCGAGCGTCCCACCCTTCGCGACCCGAGGTCGCAGCGCCTCGAGGTGCTGGTCGATATCCTCGAAGTACCGGTCGACGTAGTTCGCCAGCAGCGGACCGTTCTTGTCGCTCGCCCGTCGAATCTCGTCGAGCACCTTCCCGAGCCCACGAGGTCGAGGTCGGCTCCGCTCCCAGTGCTTCAGCCGGCTCGTCGCGACGCCCCAGGTTCCCCCGATCGCGTCCCAGTCGAGCTCGCCTGCATCCCGCGCGACCTTCAGATGTCCGGTCCAGTACATGTATGGCCGGAGCTCGCGCACGTAGCTCATCCGGTTCGGGTAGGGCGGCGAGGTGATGACCGCGTCGAACTCCACGTCCCCCACGGGCAGCTCCCGAGCGTCCCCATGGACGATGCGCGCCTCCCCCGTGGGGTTGGTCGCCGCGGCGTCGAGCACCGCACGCACGTCCGCTTCGAAGCGTGCTCGCGCTTGCGCGTCGGTGTGGCTCTTCGCCTCCTTGAACGACATCGACGGATGGTCGAAGGCCGCCCCGCTCAAGGCGATCATCGTCCGGCAGAACGCGAGCTCCAGCAGCTCCGCGTGAGCGCCCCGCGACGGGAGCGCTTCCTTCAATCGGCACAACCAGTCGAGGACCGGCGCCGCCCACCAGCGTTCCACGTTGTGGATCGGCGGAGCGGGCGCTGGCTCCGTCGAGGGCAAACGCTCCAGCGCCCCGTCCGCCTCCGCGGCCGCACGCGTGAGCGTCCGCTTCGCGAAGCGGCGGGTCTTCAATCGAGCGAGCCACACCAGGAAGGGGTTCAGCTCCACACCGGTTCCGCTCAGACCGCGCTCGACCGCACAGAGCGCCGTGGTCCCGGTCCCGGAGAACGGATCCAACACCCGCGTACCCTCCGGCAGCTCGTCCAGCAGATCCCGCACGACCCGCACCGAGTAGGCCGGCGTCAGCCGCAGCCAGCCGTGCCGGCCGTGCTCCCGGTTGTGGCGGAACGTCAGCTCCGCCCGCCGGCCGATCCTCTCGCTACCCATCGCGCCCGTCATGACGGATGTGGCCGCCCATCGCCAGCGGGGCTCGCTGTAACCTTGCCGCCGTCCCGGCGACCCCCTACGAACCCGCCGTGCGCGCCACCATCCCCCACCTCCTCGCGCTCTCCTTCGTCGCCGCCTGTGGCGCGGAGGACGAGGGCGGCCGCCGCCAGCGACCCGATCCACAGGTCGAGGTCGCCGAGGCCCGTGAGGGGGCGCTCTCCGTCCGGCGCCGCTACCTCGGCACGGTCCGAGCGGCTGCCCGCGCCGAGCTCGCGGCAGGTGCCGACGGAGCCGTGCTCTCGGTGGCGGTCGCCGAGGGCGACGCCGTGACCCGTGGTCAGGTCCTACTGCGGATCGACTCTCGCCTGGCCCGCGCCCAACTCCAGGCCGCCCGCGCCGCGACCGACGCCGTCGAGACCAACCGAGCCCAGGCCCAGCGCGACGCCGAGCGTTTCAACATGGCCGGCTCCCGCATCGCCAGCGAGCTCGAGATCGAGCGCGCCGGCAGCAACGCTCAGGCCCTCGCCGCCCAACACCAGGCCTCGAGCGCCGAGGTCGCCCGCGCTCGCGCCACGCTCTCCCGGCACACGGTGGTCGCGCCCTTCGACGGAGTGGTCGCCGCTCGCCTCGTGGACCCGGGCGATTGGGTGGCGCCCGGGACGCCCGCCATCGAGCTCGTCGCGGACACCGCGCTCGAGGTCTTCGTTCGGGTCGAGCCCGAGCTCCTCACGGACGTGGAGGTCGGCCAAGAGGCCACCCTCGTGCGTGGCGGGCAGGAGATCGCCGCGCGGGTCGAGGGCGTCGTCCGAGCGCTCGACCCGGCCACCCGGACCGCGCAGCTCCGACTCCTCGCCATCGACGAGCCGCCCGCGTGGCTCCTCGCTGGCGCCGCCGTCGACGTCATCTTCGATCTGAGCCACGAGGGCGAAGGAGTGCTGGTGCCGCGCGATGCGCTGGTCGAGGGCATCGCCCAGACCCGCGTCGTGCTCCTCGACGAGGGAGCCGCCCGACCGATCGAGGTCGAGGTGCTCGAGCGAGGAGTGACCGAGGCGCGCGTTCGGCCGAAGGGCGATGCGACGCTCGGAGCCGGGACCACCGTGGTCACCCGCGGCAACGAACGGCTCCGGCCCGGGCAGACCGTACAGGTCGTCGAGGCGGAGGCCACCGCCGTCGGTGCGGACGGCGCATGAGTGCCCCCGACGACGACCGCCCCGAGCCTGGTGCGGCCCGGGGCGGCGGGCTGCTGCGCATCGCGGTCGAGCGCCCGGTCACGGTCACCGTGACCGCGATCCTGGTGGTGCTCTTCGGTGTCATCAGCGTCGCCGACCTGCCCATCCAACTCACGCCGGACATCTCCGTCCCTCGCATCACCGTCAACACGCGTTGGCCCGGGGCGTCGCCCACCGAGATCGAATCCGAGATCCTCGAGCCTCAGGAGGACGCCCTCGACGACGTGCCCAACCTGGTCCGCATGACCAGCCAGGCCAGCACCGGGCAGGGCTCGCTCACCCTCGAGCTCGCGGTCGGCACCGACATCGACGACGCCCTCGTGCGCGTGGGCAATCGGCTCACCCAGGTCGGGAGCTACCCGGACGCCGCCGACGACCCGGTGGTGGCCACCGCCGACTCGAGCGGCCCGCCGCTGGCGGTCATCGGCATCCGCTCCATCGAAGGCGACCCGGTGGAGGCCTACCGCACCTGGGTCGAGAACGAGATCCTCCCCGAGCTCCAGCGCATCTCGGGCATCGGCGACGTTCGCCACCTCGGCGGCCGCGACACGGTCTTCCTGATCGAGGTCGACCCGCGAGAGCTCGCGGCTCGCGGCTACACCCTCGAGGCGCTCGCCAACCGTGTCCGCTCGGAGCTCCGCGACATCTCCGCCGGCGACATCGAGCTCGGCCGCCGTCGGTTGCTGGTGCGCACGATGGCGATCGCCCCCGACCCGGACGAGCTCGGCGCGCTGGTCCTCGGCTCCGCACCCGACGGAACACCGATCCGCCTGTCGGACATCGGCGAGGTGACCCTCGGACTCCGCGACGCGACCGGCGTCGCGATGAGTGATGACCGGCCCTCGATGGTGCTCCTGCTCGACCGCGAGGCCGGCTCGAACGTGCTCGAGGTCACCGAGGAGATCCGCGCGTCCGTGGATCGCCTGAACGAAGAGCGCTTCGCGCCCGAGGGCCTCGAGATCGAGGTGCTCAGCGACCAGGTCGACTACATCGAGGGCGCGCTCTCGTTGGTGCAGCAGAACCTACTCATCGGTGCTGCGCTGGCGATCCTGGTGCTCTTCCTCTTCTTGCGGAGTGCGGGCGCGAGCTTCCTGGTCAGCCTGGCCATTCCGATCTGCGTGTTCGGTACCGCCCTCGGTATGACGCTGCTCGGTCGCTCGGTGAACGTGGTCTCGCTCGCCGGCATCACGTTCGCGATCGGTATGGTGCTCGACAACTCCATCGTGTCGCTCGAGTCCATCGACACCTGGCGCTCGAAGGTCGACGACCCGAAGGAAGCTGCCTTCCGCGGCATCGGTGAGGTCTGGGGCGCGCTCATCGCATCGACAGCGACCACCGCCGCGGTCTTCGTGCCCGTGATCACCTGGCAGGGGGAGGTCGGCCAGCTCCTGCGCGACGTCGCCGTGGCGATCAGCTTCGCGGTGATCACGAGCCTCGCGGTCTCGGTCTGGGTCATCCCGGGACTCGCCGGCAAGATCCTGAAGGCCAAGAAGAACGGCGACCCGGACCCATCGAAGAAGCCGTCCGTGTTCGCCCGCATCCGCAAGCGGGTCGGTCGTTCGATCGGCTGGCTCACCCGCTCGCCCCTTCGATCGCTCGCGGTGGTCGTCGGTGCCGTCGGACTCTGCGTAGGGCTCGCGCTGACCCTGCTCCCGCCCCTCGAGTACCTGCCGAGCGGCAACCGCAATCTGGTCTTCGGTATCCTGACACCGCCGCCGGGCACGTCCGTGCAGGAGCTCGAGCGCGTCGCCGATCGGGTCCAGAGCCGCGTCGCGGAGCATCTGGCGCCGCGGACCGAAGGAGACGAGGTCGACGGCGTCCCCGACATCGAGCGGAGCTTCTTCGTCGGCAGCACCGACCGGGTCTTCGCAGGCGCCATCGCGTCGGACCCGGAGCGCGTCGACGACATGATGGCCTACCTGCGCCGGGTCCAAGGCGACATCCCCGGCTTCCTCGCCTTCGCCACGAAGGCTTCGCTCTTCGGGCGGGCGGCCGGCGGCCGGTCCATCGAGGTCAACCTCTCCGGGTCGGACCTCGGCGCGCTGACCCAACTCGGTGGCCGCATGTTCGGCATGCTCGGCGAGCGGATCCCCGGCGCCCAGATCCGACCGGTGCCCTCACTCGATCCCGGCGCTCCCGAGCTCCGCGCCTACCCGCGCCGCGACGAGTCGGCGCCGCTCCAGATGACCACGGCGCAGGTCGGTCTGACCCTCGACGCGTTGGTCGACGGAACGATCGTCGGCGAGCTCGGACCGCCGGGTGAGCCGCAGCTCGACGTGGTCGTCCGCGCCGTTCGGGAGGGGGGCGAGCGAATCGACGACCCGGAGCTGATCCGCTCCGTGCCGGTCGCGAGCCCGAACGGCGAGGTGGTGCCCTTCGGTGTCCTCGCAGAGCTGAAGGAGGAGCTCGGCCCGACCGTCATCCGGCGCATCGAGCGAAGTCGCGCGCTGACTCTCACGCTCTCCCCACCGGAAGACGTGCCGCTCGAGAGCGCGCTGTCGACCATTCAGACGCTCATCGACGAGATGCGCGCCGACGGCTCGCTGCCGCCGGACGTCGACGTCGAGTACTCGGGCACGGCCGGCGACCTCGAGCTCGCGAAGGGCCAGTTCTTCTGGGTCCTGATGCTGGCCCTGCTCATCAGCTATCTGCTCATGAGTGCGCTCTTCGAGGACTTCCTCGCGCCAATCGTCGTGCTGGTCACGCTCCCGCTCGCGGCCGCCGGCGGCGTAGGCGGACTGCGACTCGTCGACGCCTTCCTCGCGCCGCAGCCGCTCGACCTGATGACCGCGCTCGGCTTCCTGATCTTGATCGGTGTCGTGGTGAACAACGCGATCTTGGTCGTCGACGGTGCGCTCGCGCGCCTCCAAGACCACGCCACCACCCTCGACGAGGCCATTCAGGGTGCGGTCGAGAACCGCGTTCGTCCCATCCTCATGACCACGGCGACGTCGCTCGCCGGTCTGGCGCCGATGGTCCTCTTTCCGGGTTCCGGTTCCGAACTCTACCGCGGCGTCGGCTCGGTCGTCCTCGGCGGTCTCACGTTGGCGACCGCGCTCACCCTCTTCGTCGTGCCCAGCCTCTTCGCGCTCATCTGGCGCATCCGTCTCCCGCCCGGCCGCCGCTGAGCGCTTTTCTCGGTCCGTCCGCCGGCGCTGGCGCGGTAGACTTCGGCGCGTGCGCTCCCTCTTCGCGTTGACCATCGCCCTCGCCGCGCTCGGCTCGAGCCCGGCGCTGGCCTGCATCGACGAAGTCCTGGCTGGTCGCGAGCTGATGGACCGGCCGCACGCCCGGGGAAATCCGACCATCGTCCAGGTCGGCTACGACGTCATCGACGTCCGGGAGATCGACGGCCAGCGGCAGACGTTCGAGATGGACCTCTACTTCTGGCTGCAGTGGACCGACGAGCGGATGGCGTTCGACCCCGCGGTCATCGGCGACGAGACCTGCCGCATCGACCCGCACCAGATCAAGGAGGGCGGCCACTTCTGGACGCCGCATCCGGAGTTCATCAACCTCCGCGACGAGTCCCGTCGGGGCAACGAGCTCTTCACCGTCGACGAGAACGGCAAGGTCTACTTCGAGCGTCGCTTCACGGGCACGTTCGACGCCTCCTTCGAGCTCACCCGCTTCCCCATCGACGAGCAGGAGCTGCCGGTCCTCCTCGAGAGCTTCTTCCCGCGGAGCGAGGTGATCTTCGAGCCGGTCGCCGAGAACCGCGGCGACGCGCTCGACAACACCATCGACACCATCGACCTGCCGGCGTGGGGCGTGCTCGGCGTACACGCCGAGGAGCACACGTTCACCTGGGAGAGCGACGCGGACTCCGACTTCTCCCGCTACACCTACGCGATCTCCGTGGAGCGTCGCTTCGGCTACTACCTCTGGAAGATCGTCGTCCCGCTGGTGCTGATCGTGATGCTCAGCTGGCTGGTCTTCTGGATGAGCGCCGAGTCGCTCGAGGCCCAGATGGGCGTGTCGGTCACCTGCATCCTCTCGGTCATCGCGTTCAACTTCGTGATCGCGGACAGCCTGCCGAAGATCCCCTACCTGACGCTCCTCGACCTATGGGTGCTCATCTCCTACCTGTTCGTCTTCATGAGCGCGGTGGAGAACGTCGGCTGCCACTACCTGACGACGAAGGGCCGCCAGCCCATCGCCGACCGCATCGACCGGGTCTGCCGTTGGGGGTTCCCGCTCGGCTTCGTGCTCGTGAACGTGCTGGTCGTGCTGCTCCGCGTCTGACGACCGACATGGGGTCATCGCGTACGAAGTCGAAGAAGGGCGGGCCGCTCCGGGTCCAGTTGTCCTCGGTGGTCACGGGTCGCGTGATGCGAAGCGCGACGACCGACGAGACGTTCGGGATGGTCACCGAGCTTGGAGCCGATCGACTCCGCCATCTTCGCGTCCAGCACGAGGTCCTCGCGCCGGGAAAGCGCAGCAGCCTGCCGCACCACCACACGCGGCGGGAGGAGTGCGTACTCGTGCTGTCGGGTGAAGTCACCGTGGTGGTTGGCGACGAGCGCTTCCTGGCGGCCACCGACGATTTCATCTGCTTCCCGCCGGGACCGCCCGCCCACTCGCTCCACAACGCGAGCGACGCAGCGGTCTCGCTGCTCGTCTTCAGTGCATCGCCCGCCGAGGACCAGGTCGTCTTCGAGCGCGCCGACCTCGATCCGCGCCGACCAGAAAGCGAGTGACCTCGCTCGAGCGAGCCGGTCGATTCGGTGGGCTCGCGGCCGAGCGACCCGTCTGCCCCTGGAGGTCGTCCTTCTCGGGTCTGAGCACCGAGCTCAGATGAGCGGCGGGTCGCAGTAGGACTCGACGACGACGTCGCTGATCGTGTCCGCGAGGCTCAGGCCCCCGTCGCGGACCTGGATGAGGTCGAAGTTGGCGCCGTCGGTCGCTTCGGGGAAGGGTGGGTTGCTGCCGTAGGGCGTGGTCCAACCGTCGGTGATGTCCTCGTCGTTCAGTCGGCGGCCGGTGCCGCATCGCCCGAAGTCGAAGAGGTCCGGCGGGCTCAGGCGAGTGAAGGAGAAGACCCGGATGCGCTGCTCCTGGAGCAGGCTCGTGGTCGCCGGCACGGTCCGCAGCGCCGGGTAGTCGCCCTCGCGGGGGAAGTCGGTGCTCGTGGTGTCGCCGTCGTTGTCTCGGTCACCGTAGTTGTCGGGCGCTTCGAGGAAGGTGTCGTCGGTGGCGAGGATCACCACGCGCGTCGCGTTCTCGCGCCAGGGGAAGTCGGCGGCCGCGGCGTAGAGCGCGTCGAGGCTGTTCTCTTCGCAGATGGGGTTCTGCGAGGTCGGGCCCGAGGGGCCGTCGCCGGGGTTCCGGTCATTGCTCGTGTAGACCGAGCGGAACTCGGCGAAGGCCGCGCTCAGCGTCGAAGCGCTGGTGTGCACGCGGGTGCCGGCGGTTTCGGCGAAGGCATGGTTGTCCGAGAAGCCGATGAAGCCGAAGTGCGGCTCCGGAGCCAACGCTTCGGCGGCGCTGACGACCTCACCGATGTCGTCGCCGAGCTGCTCGAGCACGAAGCTCATCGAGCTCGAGACGTCGAGCACGAAGACCACGTCGACCACGTCGTTGCACTCGCCCAGGTCGAAGGGCTGCGCGTCGATGTCGCGGCGCGGGATGTCCGTGGGAACGCTCGAGTCGCTCGGTGAGCCGAGGTCGCGGCCACCGACCCGGCGGCCATCGTCACCACAACCGAGCGCGACACAGAGCGCGAGGAAGAAAGCAGGTGTGCGAAGCATGGGGTCTGGTACCTCGGCCCGGCCGCGTCGCACAAGCGCATGACTCACGGTCGTTGACGCTGACGGCCCGGTGACGCTACCTCCGTTCACGATGAGCGAGCCGATCGACCCCGTGGCCCTGCGGCCGAGCTACTCGGCGTTTCTCGAGGGCGGACCCGCACCGCGAATCCTGCTCACCGGCCACAGCCACCAGGCGTGGCCGGACGTGGCGCGCGAAGGGCTGCTGCTCGCGTTCGCGGACGCGGCGACCCATGTCGACGACAAGTGGGGCGCGGCGATGGAGGCGGCGCAGGCGGTCCGCCAGCGGGTGGCCGATTGGTTCGGTGGCGAGGCGGGCGATGTCGCCCTCGGCCAGAACTCCCACGAGCTGCTCTTCCGTTTCCTCTCCGCCCTCGACTGGTCGTCGCGCCGGCACATCGTCAGCACGGACGGCGAGTTCCACAGCCTCTCCCGTCAGCTGCGCCGACTCGAGGAGCAGGGCGTCGAGGTCACGCGCGTGCCGACCACGCCGCTCGACACGCTCTCGGCGCGGCTCGCCGAAGCCGTCCGTGAGGACACCGTCGCGCTCATGTGCAGCACGGTGCTCTTCGAGACCTCGAGCGTCGTGCCCGGGCTCGAGGAGGCCTGCGAGGCGGCACACCGCGTTGGCGCGGAGGTCTTGCTCGACGCCTACCACCACCAGAACGTCGTCCCCTGGCGACCGATCGACTCTCGCGCCTTCGTGACCGGCGGCGGCTACAAGTACGCGCAGTGGGGCGAGGGCTGCTGCTTCATGCGGGTGCCGAAGGACTGCGAGCTCCGGCCGATCCACACCGGATGGTTCGCCGACTTCGGCGGGCTCAGCGGCGACCAGACCGGTCGCATCCGCTACGGCGAGGGAGGTGGCAGTCGCTTCGCGGGGAGCACCTACGACCCGAGCAGCCACTATCGCGCGCGCGCCGTCATCGGCTTCTTCGACAAGCACGAGCTTACCGTCGATCGACTCCGCGCGCTCTCGCTCCGGCAGACCGCGCGCCTGATGGAGGCGCTGCACACCGAGACGATCCTGACGCCGCGGGACGAAGCCCTGCGCGGCGGCTTCGTGACCATCCAGGTCGACGACGCGCCCGAGGTCGCGCGCCGCATGCGCCAGAAGGGCGTCTTCGTCGACGCCCGCCGCGACCGACTCCGCTTCGGCCCCGCGCCCTACACCACGAACGACGAGCTCGACGAGGGCGTGCGTCGCTTCCGGGAGTGCCTCTCGTGACCCACGCACCCGATCCCTTCGAGAACCTCGCCGTCACCCTCGGCGACCGCACGCTCTACCCGGAGGTCGAGGACGTCTACCTCGGTTGGGCGGCCATCGCGCCCGCGTCGACCCTGGTGCGGACGCAGGTCGACACCTTCCTCTCCGACTACGCCAAGGGCGGTCTGGGCGGCTTCGGCCGGTGGCTCGGTCAGCGGGCGCGCCTGAAGGAGCGGGCCGCCGCCTTCATCGGCGCCGAGGCGAGCGACCTCGCGTTCTGCCAGAGCACCACGCAGGGCATCATCGCCCTCGCGCGTTCCATCGACTGGAAGCCCGGCGACCGCGTGATCCTCTTCGACGGCGAGTTCCCCGCGAACGTGACGCCCTGGCAGCGCGTCGCGGTCGACTTCGGGCTCGAGCTCGTCACCGTGCCGCTCGCTCCCTTCTTCCGTTCGCACGAGGAGGGTCTCGCGGCCCTGAGCCACGAGCTCCGGAGGGGTGCGCGGCTGGTGGCCGTGAGCGCGGTGCAGTTCCAGTCGGGGCTGCGGATGCCCGTCGAGGCCATCGCGAAGGCGTGCCACGCCGCGGGGGCCGAGCTCTTCGTCGACGCCATCCAGGCGATCGGCGTCGTGCCCTTCGACGTCGGCCGCGGAACCGACGCCGCCATCGACTACGCCGCCACCGGCGGGCACAAGTGGCTCGCCGGGCTCGAGGGCGCGGGCTTCGTCTACGTCGCGCCCGAGCGGGTGCCGGCGCTCGAGCCGCGGATGGCGGGTTGGCTCTCCCACGAGGGGGCGCTCGACTTCCTCCTCGCGGGGGCCGGTCACCTTCGTTACGACCGCGCGGTCCGCAGGAGCGCGGACTTCCTCGAGCCGGGTGCTCAGTCGCACGTCGGGCTCGCGGCGCTCGAGGCCGGCCTCGCGCCGCTCCAGCAGCTCGGTCCCGACGCGATCCTCGCGCACGTGCAGACCCTCCACGACCGCTACGAGGCGATCTTCCGCGAGCACGGCTTCGGCAGCCTGCGCACCGAGGAGCCCGAAGGCCGAAGCGGCATCCTCAGCTTCGAGTGCCCCGAGGGCGTCGACCCGATCGAGCTCCAACACGGGCTGCGCGACCACGGCATCGTGGTCGCCATCCCGGACGGACTGATCCGCATCGCCCCCCACTGGCCCAACGACCTCGCCGAGTGCGAGCGAGTCGCGAAGGCGCTCCCCGAGCTGCTCTAGCCCAGGCGGGCGAGCACGGCGTGCAGGTCGTCGGTGACCGAGCCGCGCTCGAGGGCGGCGCAGGCGGTCTTCTCGAAGGGCGCGGTTCGCGGCTTGGTGACCAGCATGACCTCGGAGCCGAGCACCGCGGGGAGCATCAGGTCGAGCTCGAAGATGTCACCGGCGACCAGGGTCTCGGCGGGGTTGGTGCCCGTCTCGGTCCAGATGCTCTGGAGCAGGTCGAAGTAGTGACCGCGCCGAGGGTAGATCGGGCGCTCGAGGTCCGGGACCTCGATGGTCTCGGGTACGCTGTCGAAACGCTCGTCCGGTTGGGTCGGGTCGGTGACGATGAACTTTCGCGCGTTGCCGATCACCCGGAGCCGCTCGCGCCCCTTCGGGTCGAGCTCGTCGATCTTCTTCTGGACGTCGTCGGTGGCCGAGTTGGTCACGACCAGCGTCGGGACGTCGGAGGCGAGGAGGGCCTCGACGACCTCCTTCGCTTCCTTGCGGAAGACGGTGTCGGCCTTCGGGTAGTTGTCGAAGTAGAGCTTCTGGAGGACGCCGGTGCGCTCTTCGAGGTCGGTGTAGATGCCGCGCTGGTCGAAGATCATGTTCATGATCACGGTCGCCCGCAGGTACGGGTCGGCATCACCGGGGGCGACGATGCGGCCGTCGTGGAGCCAGCCGTGGAGCCCCGGGTTCTCGGCGATGGTCGCCTGGGCCGCGTTCCACTCATCGTCGAAATCGGGACCGAGGATGGTCACCACGTCCTTGCGGTAAGCCTCGTAGAAGGGGCCGGCTTCGGCCTCGACGTCCGTGAAGGTGCCATCGAAGTCGAGGATGATGAGACGGGGGCGCTGGAATTCTTCGACCATGGGGGAGCCGGGGCTTAGCCGATGTCACGCGAATGTGCCACGCCGTCCCTCACACCGGGGGTGGCTCCGGGGAGGCCGACGGCGTCCTGGATCCGGGAGAAACCGCCGTTTCGGGCCCGCTTCGCCAAGCCGGTGGCGAGTTCCTTCGGCAGGGTCGGGCCCTCGTAGATGTAGCTGCTGTAGACCTGGACGAGGGTCGCGCCGGCCCGGATTCGTACCCAGGCGTCGTCGGCGTCCTCGATGCCGCCGACGGCCACGAGCACCGTCTCCGGCCCGAGCTTCGCGCGGAGGCGCTCGAGCACCTGGAGGCTGCGGGCCTTGAGCGGCGCGCCGCTGAGGCCGCCGTTGCCGAGCGCCCGGACCTCGCCAGGGTCGGTGCGCAGGCCCTGGCGCGAGATGGTGGTGTTGTTGGCGATGACCCCTTCGAGCTCGAGGGCCGTGGCCAGCTGGGCCACGGCGTCGATGTCCTCATCGGCGAGGTCCGGTGCGATCTTCACGAGCAAGGGGACGCGCCGGTTCGGTACGGCCTGTTCGCAGGTCTCCCGGACGGTTCGCAGGATCGGCTCGAGCGACTCGACCGCCTGCAGGTCACGCAGCCCCGGCGTGTTCGGGGAGGAGACGTTGACCACGAGATAGTCGGCGTGCGGCGCGAGACGAGCGGCGCTCAGCGCGTAGTCGTCCGCGGCCTCCTCGGCCGGCGTGATCTTCGACTTGCCGATGTTCACGCCGACGATGGTCTGGCGCGGCGCGGCCAGCCGCGGCTCGGCCGCCTTGGAGCCGCCGTTGTTGAAGCCCATCCGGTTGAGCAGCGCGCGGTCCTTCGGCAACCGGAAGAGGCGCGGCTTGGGGTTCCCCGGCTGCGCGTGGGCCGTGAGGGTGCCGACCTCGACGAAGCCGAAGCCAGCCGCACCCAGCGCCTCGAAGCCGATCGCGTCCTTGTCGAAGCCGGCCGCCAGGCCGACCGGGCTCGGCAGCTCGAGGTCCCACACGCGGGTGGTCAGCGCAGGGTCCGCTTTGGGGGACAGCGCGAGCCGGAGCATCCCTTTTCCGCCGGGGATCGCGGCGGTTCGCCGGAGCGCACCGAAGGCCAGGTGGTGCGCCTTCTCCGGGTCCATGCGGTAGAGGAGCGGGCGGAGGATGTGCCGGTAGAGCATCGGGCTGGAGGGTGAAGCGTCGCGGGCTCTCGATCCAGCTGATACCTTGGGCTCGTGTCTCGCAGTCTCGTGGTGCGCCTCGCGCTGGCGTTGGCGGTCGTCGGTCTGGCCGGTGCTCTGAGCCTGCCCGCCGCGGCTGCGCCGACCCGGGCGCGTCCCGGGCAGCTGCCCGCGGTCGGCGCCACCCCGCCGGAAATCGATGGCCAGTCCGTCAACGGCACCGACCCGCTGAGCCTCTCGCGGCTCCAGGGCCGGGTGGTCATCCTCGACTTCTGGGCCACCTGGTGCGGACCCTGCCGGGCGGTGATGCCCTTCCTCGACCGGATGCACGAGCGGCACCACGCTCAGGGCCTGAGCGTCGTCGGTCTGACCGCCGAGCCCGTTCCCACCGTTCGCCAGCACCTGCAGCGTGCTCCGCTGCGTTACACCATTGGCGCCGCCGCACAGCAGACCATGCAGCGCTATGCCGTCCGCGGCCTACCGACGATGATCGTCATCGGCCGGGGCGGGAAGGTCCGCATGGTCACCCACGGCGCGGCGCCGCACGACCTACGCCACATCGAGCGTCTCATCCCCCGTCTGCTCAGCGAAGCCCCCTGAGCCGCTCGACTCGGAGCCTCGCGGAGGTCAGCCTCCATCTCCTGTCGCGGGCATGTCGCCTGCTGATTTCGCCGTTCGAGGAGCGATGCGCCTGCCCGATGTCTTGTCCTCGCTGACCGACCAAGGAGTCGTCGACGAGGTGGTTCGCCCGCTCAAGAGCGGGAAGGAAGCTCAGGTCTACCTGGTGCGGATCGGCGGGGAGCCGTACGTCGCCAAGGTCTACAAGGACGCGTCCGCGCGCTCCTTCAAGCAGCGGGCGGCCTACACGGAGGGGCGGCGGGTCCGCAGCAGCCGCGACCAGCGAGCGATGACCAAGCGCACGCGCCACGGAAAGGCTCAGGAGGAGGCCGCGTGGAAGTCGGCGGAGGTGGACGTGCTCTACCGGCTGCACGCGGCCGGCGTGCGGGTGCCGACGCCGCACAACTTCATCGATGGCGTGCTGCTGATGGAGCTGGTCCGCGGCGACGATGGCCACCCGGCGCCGCGCCTGTCGGAGCTCACCCTCGACCGGGAGACCGCGCGGGCCTACTTCGACCAGCTCCTCGCCGAGGTCGTTCGCATGCTCTGTGCGGGCGTCGTGCACGGCGACCTGTCCGAGTTCAACGTCCTCGTCGACGAACGGGGGCCGGTGATCATCGACTTCCCGCAGGCGGTCGAGGCGGCGTCGAACCGCAACGCCAAGAAGCTCTTGATCCGCGATGTGAACAACCTCACCGCTTTCCTCGCGCGCTCGCATCCGGGCATGCGCCGGCTGCCCTACGGCGAGGAGCTGTGGAAGGCCTACGAGTCGAACCGGCTCTCGCCGGACCACGTGCTCACCGGCAAGCACGAGCGCTCGAAGGCGCCCGCCGATGTCGCGGGGGTGCTCGACGAGATCGGCCACGCCGAGCGCGACGAGGCCCGCCGACGCGGCGAGATCCCCGCCGGTCCGCCGCCGCGCCGGCGGCAGGTGGAGATCCGCGCCGCGAGCTCGCCCACGAGTGACGCGGGGAAGGGACGGCCGCGGAAGCGCCGCCGCGGGCGGGGCGGCCAGGGGTCGAAGCCCGAGGGGGCGAGCCGCCCGGAGCGACGGGAGAGCCCGGCGCCTCGGACCGGGCGCACCCGACTGGCGCCCGAGGGCGACACCGACCAACCGCCGAAGCGCCGACGGAGGCGTCGGCGGCGCAAGGCGCCCTCGGAAGGTGGCGCGGCCGCCGGCTCCAAGCACTCGAGCTCCAAGCCGACCAGCTCCAGGCCGACGAGCGCCAAACCCGCGAGCGCACCGTCCAAGAGCTCGAGCGCCGCGCCTCGGCCGGAGGGCGCGCCGAAGCGCCGACGGAGGCGCCGTCGGCGCCGGTCCGGGCCGGACTCCGGCGAGCGCTGAGTCTTCAGCGGCCGCCGGCGGCGGCGACGCGGGCCTTGCGGTCCTCGTCCTCGAGGTACTGCTCGTAGCCCGTGTTGAGGTCGTAGACCTTCTCGCCGGCGAACTCGATGACGCGGGTGACGAGCGAGTCGGCGAACTGCACGTCGTGGGAGCTCAGCACGACGGTGCCCTCGAACTTCTCGATCGCGTCGTTGAGCGCTTGGATGGACTCGAGGTCCAGGTGGTTGGTCGGTCCGTCGAGCAGGAGCACGTTCGGGTCCTGGAGCATCATCCGCGCGAGCATGCAGCGGACCTTCTCCCCACCGGAGAGCACGCGGGCGCTCTTGGTGGTGGTCTCGTCGCCCTTGAAGAGCATGCGACCGAGGAAGCTCCGGACGAAGTTCTCTTCCTGGTTCTCGCTGAACTGCTGCATCCACTGCACGAGGTTCAGGTCGGTGTCGAAGAACTCGGCGTACTCCTTCGGCAGGTAGCCGAGGTTCACCGAGTGGCCCCAGCGCACGGTGCCTTCGTCGGGCTCGACTTCGCCGGCGAGGATCTGGAGGAAGGTCGTCGCCGCGAGCTCGTTGCCGGCCAGCGCGACCTTCTCGCCCTTGGGGATGCTCATCATCAAGTCCTGGAAGAGGACCTCGCCGTCGATGGTCTTGCTGAGCCCCTCGATGTGCAGCACGTCCTTGCCGAGCCGGCGCTCGGTCTCGAAGACGATGTACGGGTACTTCCGCGACGAGGGCTTGATGTCGTCGAGGGTGATCTTGTCGAGGAGCGCCTTGCGGCTCGAGGCCTGCCGCGACTTCGAGGCGTTGGCGCTGAAGCGCTGGATGAAGGCCTGTAGCTCCTTGATCTTGTCGACCTTGCGCTTGTTGGCGTTCTGCTTCTGCCGCAGCGCCATCTGCGAGGTCTGGTACCAGAAGGTGTAGTTGCCGGTGAAGAGCGAGACCTTCTGGAAGTCCACGTCCGCGATGTGGGTGCAGATGCGGTCCAGGAAGTGGCGGTCGTGGCTGACCACGATGACCGTGCTCTTGAAGCCGTAGAGGAACTCCTCGAGCCAGAGGATCGAGTCGACGTCGAGGTGGTTGGTCGGCTCGTCGAGCAGCAGGATGTCCGGCTCGCCGAAGACCGCGCGGGCGAGGAGCACGCGTACCTTCTCGCTGTCGTCGAGCTCCTTCATGAGCGAGCCGTGCTTCTCCTCGGCGATGCCCAGCGAGCTCAGCAGCTGTGCCGCTTCGGCTTCTGCGTTCCAGCCGTTGAGCTCGCCGAACTCGGCCTCGAGCTCGCCGGCGAGGATGCCGTCCTCCTCGGAGAAGTCGGCCTTGGCGTAGAGCGCCTCCTTCTCCTTCATCACCTCGTGGAGCCGCGCGTGGCCCATGATCACCGTCTCCAGCGCGGACACCTCGTTGTAGGCGAAGTGGTCCTGCTCGAGCACGCTGAGTCGCAGGCCCTTCGCGATGCCGACCTGCCCCGTGTAGCTGTCGATCTGCCCGGAGAGACAGCGGAGGAACGTGGACTTGCCGGCGCCGTTGGCTCCGATGAGCCCGTAGCAGTTCCCCGGCGTGAACTTGATATCCACGTTTTCGAAGAGCGGACGACCGCCGAAAGCGAGGGTGAGCTTGTCTACGTGGATCATGGTGGCCACCCCATAGCAAAGCTGAGCGTTTCGCCCACCCGAAGCTCGGGACGGTTCTCGAGTGTGGTTCAGGCCGGTGCGACCACGCGGAGCGCGAGCTTCTCGATGGTGCGGCCGAACTCGTCCGGGCTCTCGTCGCCTGCGAGGCGCTTCCGAGCCTCGACGTAGGCGGGGACGTCCCGGAGTCGACGCGGCAGGAGCGGGTAGGTGCTTCGCAGTGCCCGGAGCGAGCTGTGGAAGACCATGGCGTCCCGGCGCGTGTAGCGGAGCCCGAAGGGCTCTCGGAGCGAGCGGGGCATCAGGCCGGCGGTCATCGTGCGGTACCAGCCGAGAATCGGCGCGGCGCTCGCTCGCGGCGGCGTGAGCAGGAAGCGGGCGATCTCCTTGGCCGGTCGGCCGACCGCGATGAGGTCGCCGTCGAGCATCGAGGCGAACCAGCGTTCGAAGTCGGTCCAGCTGTCTGGCAGATCGGCGGCGGGGACGCCAAAGAGGCGCGCGAACTTCTTCGACTCGCGCCAATAGGCGTCCTTGTCGGCGAAGCTCAGCGGCGCAACGACGGCGTCGTAGACCTGGAGCGCCGTGTGGATCAGCGTGGCGTGGACCCAGAGGAGGGCGGTCGCGTCGTTGGCCAGGTAGCGGTCGCCGGGCGCGAACGCGCCGACGTGCTCGTCGATGGTGCCTTCGATGGTCTCGTGGATCCGCCGGACGCGGTCGCTCGAGCGCCGCGCGTGACCGAGGTCGCCGAAGATCATCGCGTAGACGTGGCGGAAGGTCCGCTCGAAGCGTCCGATCGGATCGGTCTGGGTCTCGGAGTGTTCGGCCACCGCGTGGGCGACGTAGGGGTGCGCGAGCTGGAGCAACGCCGCGCGACCCCCACCGAGGAATAGCACCGACTCGCGGGCGATTCGCCAAGTGGTGGAGCCGGGGCCGTGGACGCCCGCGATGGCGTCGCCGGTGCTCCGGAACACCGCGGACGCCTCGGCGTCGAAGGACTCCCGGTCGACTTCACCAGACCCACCCATTGGACACCCCATGCACGACAGCTTCGCCCTCGCCCGTGGCCTCCGTCAATCCAGCAGCCGGCTGCGCTATGCTCGCGGAGTCATGACGTCCGCTCGTTTGCTCGCGATCGCCTGGCTCGCGCTGGGCTGTGGTCCCGCCACGACGCCGACCACCCACACGACCCCGGATCCCGAGCCCGTGGAGCCCGAGCCGACCGACTGGCTCGTCGACGCCACCCGCCCCGATCCGCCCTCCGAGGGACCGGCCGGCGTGGAGCCCGCGCCGCCGGCCCTGGTGTTCCAGTCGGTCGCTCGCAACAACGTCGTCGACGTCGGCTTCACCGCCGACGGTAACGCGATCGTCACGCTGGGTGGTGACGGAGAGGCCTCGCTGGTCGATCTCTCGTCGGGCCGGATCCGCGCCGGCCGGCGCGTGTTCGTTCGCCGCGCCATCCGTGGGCTGGACGTGAGCGACCGCGGGGTCGCCTACGTCGCCAACGGCACCAGCTTCGGCGCGACGGGCGGCCTCCGCTCGTGGGACCTGCGGACCGGGCGGCTCCGCGAGGTCGAGCTCCCCGGGCTCGCGTACGTCGACGTGCAGGCGCTGAGCCTCGAGCCGCACAGCGAGCGGCTCGCGCTCATCCACGAGCTCGAGGGCTCCACGATGCTCCGGCTGCAGGGCCCCGGTCTCGAGGCCCGCGATGTCCCACTCGCGGTCGCCGGCTTCCCGACCGTGCTCCCCAGCGGGACGGTGCTGATCCATCACGGGGACGCGAGCGTCGAGCTCCGCGGCTTCGAGGACGAGTCCGACGAGGCCCGCTTCGAGGTGGCGCCTTCCGTCGAGGGCCAGCTCGTCCTCGCGACGTCGCACCCGAACGGCGAGGCCCTCTTCGTGGCGGCTCCCGATGCGCCGCTGCTCTGGCTCGACCCCACCAGCGGCGAGCGGGTCGCCGAGGTGACCATCGACCACGAACAGCCGATTCGCGCGCTCCTCGTGAGCGGAGACGGTGAGCGGCTCGCGCTCATCCGCCAGGAGGGTGAGCTGACCCTGCGCTCGACTCGCGACGGAACCGTCGTCGGGCGAACCCAGCTGGCGGAGGGGTGGCTCCAGGCCTTCAATGGCACCGAGGGTCTCCACCTCGACCACGGCGGCGAACGCCTGGTCTACCTGGGCCGCCAGACCCTGCACGTGGTGCCGCTGAAGGTCGGCGAAGACGAGCCGGCCGAGCCGAGCGCGCTCGAGCTCGAGGACTACACCAGCGGGTTGGTCCTCTCTCGCGACGGCCGTTGGCTCGCCGTGCTCGGCCGCTCGCTGACCCTCTTCGATCTGCAGGCCGACGCTCTCGAGCCCCGCCGCTTCGAGCCTGCGGGAGGGGAGCACAGCGTGTGGGGCGTGCAGTGGAAGCCGGACGAGAGCGCGCTCGTGTCCTACGGCCGTGGCGGCGTCGAGTGGTGGGGCCGCGACGGCTTCCGCGCCACGCCCTGCCGTGGCACGGGCACCGTGCTCTGGGGCGACGAGCCCTCGCTCTACATGGGCGCGCGTCGCTGCAACCTGCAGAGCGGCGAGAGCGAAGAGGTGCCCACCCCGCTCGCGACCAGCGAGCAGACCGGCCGGGTGCTCGTCGACAGCGGCCGGCTGCTCGAGGTCCTCGGGCCGAACGGCGAGAACCTCGGGCGCGTGCGCAAGGCTCGCGGCGCGCCGACCTGTCGCTACGGGCAGTGCGTGCAGCGTCACGCGTTGAGCGCGGACGGCGAGTTCCTCGCTTACGCGACCGACCACGAGGCCCTGGTCCACCAGCGGCGGGGCCGCCGGGTCGGTCGGCTACGGATCCCGAGCGACGACCAGCCGATCCAGGCCATCGAGCTCTCGCCCGACGGCTCGAGCTTGCTGGTCTTCCGACACATCGCCAGCGAAGGGCTGCGCGCGAGCCTCCACCGGGTCCACGGGATGGCATCGCTGGCCGAGACCGGCGTGGCCAGCCCCGCGCACTTCGCCTTCGCCCGCGAGTCCAGCCTGCTCGCCATCGCCAACGGCTCGGAGGCCGTCCTCATCGACGCGACCGACGGACGCACGGTGGCCACTCACGACGCGGGCGACGGAATCCGGAAGATCCACGTCACCCCGGATGGGGCCGCGGTGATCCTCGAGCTCGCCAACGGGCTGCGGGTCCTGGACCGCGACGGCGCGCCGCGCACCGCCAAGGACGACATCCCGTCGCCGTGGACCCTTTCGGCCGACGCGGAGAAGCTGGCGAGCTGTCAGGCGGGGGTGCTCGTGGTCACCGACCTGCTCACGCAGGACACCAAGACGATGGGCGACTGCACTCACGGTGACGACCTGAGCTTCTCGCCGCTCGGCACCTACGTGACCGCGCGCCGTGGCTCCTACGTCGAGGTGCATCGGGTCGCCGACGGGTCGGGGATCGCGCTGCACGCGCCACGGATGGACGAGAACCTCGACCGGCAGACCCATGCTTACGCTGTCAGCGACGAGGGCGCCTACGAGCTGGCCGAGGACGCCGACCCCGAGCGCTTCCTCTACCGTGGCGGCGGGCCGATGGTCGCCGCGCCGCTCGTGCCCCTGAGCGAAGCGGCCGCCACGCCGGGGCTGGTCGCGGGCTTCTTCGGCGGGCCCGCGCCCGCCGCCGCCGACTGACGTGGCCGCGCTCGCCGCCATCGTCGTCCTGGCGTGCTTCGCCCTCGGATATCGCTTCTACGCGCGCTTCGTCGGCGAGCGCATCTACGGCGACCGGGACGAGCTCGAGACGCCGGCGCACGCGCTCCGCGACGAGCGCGACTACGTCCCGACGGACCCACACGTCCTCTTCGGTCACCACTTCACGTCCATCGCCGGCGCGGCGCCGATCATCGGCCCCTGCGTCGCTGCCTATTGGGGGTGGCTGCCCGCGCTGCTCTGGGTGGTGCTGGGCACGATCTTCATGGGGGCGGTCCACGACTTCGGCGCGCTCGTCCTCAGCGTCCGTGAGGGCGGTCGGAGCATCGCGGACATCGCCGCGAAGGTGCTCGGAAAGCGAGCCCGGCTGCTCTTCCTCTGCTTCGTCGCGGCCGTGGTGTGGCTGGTGCTCGCGGTCTTCGCGATGGCCATTGCCGGACTCTTCGTGGCGCAGCCGGCGAGCGTGCTGCCCATCCAGTCCGAAATCGTCCTGGCGGTGATCGTCGGGTGGCTGGTCTACGAGAAGAAGGTCCCCGCGCTCTGGCCGAGCGTGATCGCGCTGGTGGTCCTCTACGCGCTGGTCTGGGTCGGCACCGAGGTGCCGATCGATCTGGCGGACTTCGGGGCGAGCGATCCGCGCACGACCTGGATCTTCCTGCTCTTCGGCTACTCGGCCATCGCGAGCCTCCTGCCGGTGTGGCTCCTGCTCCAGCCGCGGGACTTCATCAACAGCCACCAGCTGATGGTCGGGCTGGCGCTGCTCTTCGCCGGGCTCTTCGTGGCGCATCCGGATCTGGACGCGCCGGCGATCCGCATGGACGAGGACTCGCCGCCGCTCTTCCCGCTGCTCTTCGTGACCATCGCCTGCGGCGCGATCAGCGGCTTCCATGGGCTCGTCTCGAGCGGGACGACGTCCAAGCAGCTCTCCGAGCTCCGGCACGCGCGCCCGATCGGCTATGGCGCCATGCTCGGAGAGGGGACGCTGGCTCTCGCGTCCACCCTCGCGGCCGTCGCGGGCATCGCGCTGGTCGGGGCGTGCGAGCTTCCGTCGCACGGCGCCGTGGCCGACCTGAGCTGGGGCACCTACTACGACAGCTGGGCCCACGCCGGAGCGAACAAGGCCAGTGCGTTCGTGCTCGGCGGCGGAGCCTTCCTCGAGGCGGTGGGCCTGCCCACGGAGCTGGCCCGGACGGTGATGGCGGTGCTGGTGATCTCGTTCGCGGCGACCACCCTCGACACGGCGACGCGCATCCAGCGTTTCATCGTCGCGGAGCTCGGCGACGCCATCTCGGTCCCGGTGTTGAAGCGCCCCACCGTGGCCACCGCGATCGCCGTGCTCCCCGCCATCGCGCTCTGCTTCGGCGAGACCACCGACGCGATGGGCAACGCCAGGCAGGTCGGGTGGGTGCTCTGGCCCATCTTCGGCGCGAGCAACCAGATGCTCGCCGCGCTCACGCTGATGGTGCTCGCGCTCTACTTCGGTGCGCGGAAGAAGCCGGTGCTGCCCATCGTGATCCCGATGCTGCTGGTGACCGCCGTCGCGCTCCTGGCGCTCCTGGCGAAGCTGCAGGAGTTCCTGGCGACGGGCGACGACCTGCTCACCGGGGTGACCGTCGCGCTGCTCGCGCTGGTGGTCTGGATGCTGACCGAGGGCGCGATGGCCCTTCGGCGCAAACCCGGGTCAGACGGCGCGGCCGATGACGTTCAGGAAGAGGTAGACCAGGACGCCGGTCACTGAGACGTAGAGCCAGATCGGCGCGAGCCAGCGGGTGACCTTCTTGTGGGTCGCGAAGCGCTTCTTCCAAGCCAGGTAGAAGGCGGTGAGCGCGAGCGGGACGACCGGGATGCTCAGGATCACGTGGCTCGCCAGCATGCCGAGGTAGAGGCCGCGCGCCGGGCCCTCGTAGCGGGAGTCGCCGTGGAGGTAGTGGTAGGCGATGTAGCCGACGAGGAAGAGCGCAGAGCACGCGAAGGTGCCGATCATCATCCACTGGTGTTTGGCCCGCTGACCGGCGCGGATGGCCCGCCAGCCGAGGACGAGCAGCACCGCCGCCGTGGCGTTCAGCCCGGCGTTGACCGCCGGCATGAAGCTCAGGGCCCCGGGATCGCTGCCGGCGGTGTCGCGCAGCAGCAGGAGCCAAGTGAGGAACGCGAGCGCTCCCGCGGAGATCACCGCGGCGAGGCTGAAGAAGAAGCGGTCGCTGGATCGGTCGGCAGCAGCCATGGTCGCCATGGCGGGGGATATGGGCGCGCTCGGTGCTTGGAGCAAGCGCCGGCCTGGCGAGACCCTGGTATGGTCCCGCTCTCGATGCGCACCTCCCCCGCTGCGTTCGCCCTCTTGGGGCTCCTCGCGCTGACCCTGCCCGCGGACACCGCCGCCCAGGAGAACCCAGTCGCCGAGGCGGCTGAAGCGCCCCAGATCGCGGTCCAGACCGGGCCGCTCGCCGACCGAGAGATCTACGCAGGGGTGTTCCTCCACGACGTGGCGGACGTGCAGATCGAGGACGGCGTGTTCAGCACCGACTTCGAGCTCTGGGCCAAGTGGCGCGGGGACTTCGACCCCGACCAACTGATGATCGCCAACGCTGCCGAGGTGGAGCGGATCTCGCTCGGGCTCGCCAACGACCGCGACTGGCACGTGGCCCGCTGGCGCTGCCGCGGGACCCTCCGCGGCGAGTTCCCGATGCAGGCGTTCCCCTACGACCAGCAGAGCGTGAGCATCGTGCTCGAGCTGCCCGAGGAGCACGGCCGCTTGGTCACCGACGCGGCCGGTAGCGGCATGGCGGAGCGCTTCAGCCTGACCGATTGGGGCTACGAGCCCGAGTTCCACCTCGCGACCAGCTCACAGACCGTGGCCTCCGACCTCGGCTTCCTCTCCCGCGAGGGGCTGCCCACGACGGTGCACCGGGCGAAGTTCGAGGTGCACCTGATCCGGCCGCTCGTGACGGTGGCGCTGAAGATCTTCCTACCGCTCGCCATCATCGCGCTCGTCGCGCTCATCGCGCTCTTCCTCCCGGCGGAGGCCATCGAGCCGCGCGCGGGCGTCGGCGTGACGGCGTTGCTGAGCTGCTTCGCGTTCCAGTTCACGCTCGAAGGGAGCCTGCCGGCGGTCTCGTACCTGACGCTCACGGACATACTCTTCCTGATCGCGTACGTGCTGAGCACGGCGTGTCTCGTGGAGAGCATCGTCAGCCACACCCTCGATCGGCGCGGCAAGCCGAAGGCGGCCGTGTGGACCGACCGCGTCAGCCGCGTGCTGCTGCCGATCATCGGGGCCATCGCCACGGCGCTGGCCATCCCGGAGGTCCCGGAGCGGCCGCCGCGCGAGCCGGACCCGGTGCCGGAGATCGCGATCCCCGAGACCGCGCGCGAAGAGCTGCGCATCGGCAGCAACCGGGTGCGCAACGCGCTCTCGTCCACGCTCTACCGCGGCGTGTTCTGGGGCCTGCTCAAGGACCTCGACGGCGACGACAAGGGCGAGCCGATGCACGTGATCCGGCGCCCCGGCATCGACAACGACCTGCTGCGCTTCGCGGCCGACGGAACGCTCGAGGTCACCTGGCACTTGCGCGATGGCCTGAAGTGGTCGGATGGCGAGCCGGTGACGAGCCAGGACGTGGCCTTCGGTTTCGAGCTCTGGGAGGACGAGCACATCGCCAAGGTGGAGACCCCCAGCCCCGAGCTCGTGGTCGTGACCTGGGACGGCCGGCTGGCCGACGCGCTCGAAGGTCCCGAGGTCGTACCGCATCACCTGTTGGGCGAGCTGTTCGGCGTCGAGGGGCGTGACGCGGTGCTCGACCGGCTGCGGCACTCGGCGACGCCGGTGCTCGGGCCCTACCGCTGGAGCGAGGTCACGCCGGACGAGCGCATGGTCGGCGAGCCGAATCCCGAGTTCATCGGCCCCGCGCCGGCCATCGATCGGGTCGAGGAGATCAAGTACGAGCCGGGCGAGCTGGTGCAGGCGTTCCTCGATGGCGCGATCGACATCACGATCCCCAACTCGATCACCATGGAAGAGGCCCTCGCGGTCCGAGAGCAGCACCCGGAGTCGGTGGTCATCCGGCCGTCGGCGACCTACCTCTTCCTCGAGCCGGACATGAGCGTGGCGCCCTTCGATCGGCTCCCGGTGCGGCGCGCGCTGCTGCAGGCGATCGACCGGGAGGCGCTGGCGCGAGACGTCTACGGCGAGGCCGGCCGGGTGGCGCATACACCGATCCCGGACCTCGACGCCCCCGGCATCGTCCACACCACGTTCGACCCGGAGGCTGCGCGCGCGACGCTTCGCGAGGAGGGCGTGACCGAGCTCGCGCTCATCCACGATGGCTCCGAGATGTCGCTGCTCATCAACGCGAAGATCCGCGAGTACCTCGAGGCGGTCGGCGTTCGAGTCGAAGACCGCGTCGTCGAGAGCACCTTCGCGACCTCACGGGAGGGCGGCCACGGCGGGCTGCTCGAGCACGTGATCCGCGGCGACCGCGATGCGCCTCCCGGGCGCTTCTGGAACGTCCCCTACGTCGACGGCAACTACGACTACGACCACCGGCACGACGCCTACACGGACGAGATCCATGCGCTCATCGAGCGCGAGCGCCACGCGCTCTACCCAGAGCGCCGCGAGCAGCTCCGCGACGCGCTCTTCGCGCTCATCAGCGAGCGGCTGCCGGTGCTGCCACTGGTCTTCGCCGCGGAGCGCATCCTCGCCAACCCCAAGCTGAAAGGCTGGGACCACGGTCCGCTGGTGCGCTTCGGCGAGGGCATCGAGCGCTGGTACTTCGAGCCCTAGACGGTCGAGCGCCGAAGGCGCACCCGGCGAGGGGTCAGATCAGCTGACGGAGGGTGCCCAGCGCGCCGGTCAGCAGCAAGAGGGTGAGCGCAGACCTCGGGCCGAGCCGATCGACGAGAGTCGGAAAGGCCCCGCGTCGCGCCGAACGAGCGATCGACGCCGTGGCGAGGGTGATGGCGGTGAGGAGCATCAGCCAACGCTCGGCGGCGAGCTCGTCCCAGAGGACGTAGCCGCCCACGCGGTGAGCGCCGAGGCACGCCATGAGCGTGCACAGGCTCACCATCACGACCAGAGCCAGCACACCCCAGGTCCGGGCTCGGTAAACGCCCGCGACCGCCGCTCCGAGGGCGATCAGGGTCGCCCCTCGGAGCCACGCTCGCCGTGGATGGGCGGCGAGGTAGCTGGTGGAGTCGAAGACATCCAAAGCGACCAGGGTCGCGGCGATCGAGCCAGCGACGACGAGGACGAACACCTCGCTGCGATACCGCTGCCCGGTCAGTCGACTGCGCAGGCCAGCCCTCCCGAGGGCGAGCAAAGCGACGGTCGCCGAGGCGGCACCGAAGGGCTTGGCCTCGAGCCCCAGACCGAGCAGTAGCCCGGTGCAGAGAGCGGCGCGGGCGGCGAGCTGCGCCCAGGTGAAGCGGAGGTGCATCCCCACGATCGGCACCGCCACCGCCAGGAACAGGACCATCGGCGCGGGGCCTTGGTGGTTCCAGGCGCCAAGGGCACCCACGACCGCGATGCACGCGAGGAGCCGGCGCCAGACCGGGAGCTCGTCCGAGCCCAGCCACATCGGACCTCCTCGAGTGCTGGTAGCCACGCTCATCGGTCGACCTCCCTCCGGAACCTCGACGGTCCGCCCCGAGAGTTACGGTCGGGGGCCCGCTCTCATTCCCTGGCGTGGCGCTCTCCGTCAGGGATCCCAGTTCACGCCGACCCGCGTACCCAGCAAGATCGCGTGCTCGGCGGGTGCACCATGCTGGGCGGGGAAGAGCTCGTAGCCGACCCAGATGAGCGCGTAGGGCATGAAGCTGGCCACGCGCGGGGTGCTCAGGCCGTAGCCGATGCCCACGCGCATGCCATGGCGCGCTGGGCCCTCGGGGTAGAGGGTCCGCCAGGTGAGCTCGATGTCGAAGTGGCGGGAGACGTCGGTGATCCGGAAGAGCACCGGGACGGCGCTCGCGGCGACGGCCTCGAAGGTGCGGGAGCCGTCGTCGGTCTCGGGGAGGGTGCCGCTGGCGCCCACCTCGCCACCGATGGCGATGGTCAGCCGGCGTGAGAAGCCGAAGCCGAGCATCACGCGCGCGCCACCACCGCCCCCGATCTCGGTGGTCCCACCGCCGAAGCGCAGCGCCGCCCCGCCGAGCGACTCGGCGAGGATCACGAATCGACCCTCGTCGCCCTCGCGGCCGGCGAACTCGGTGTCTTCCTCGAGCCAGTAGGGGCAGTCGGTGGCGCTGTCCTCGCCGGCGTCGAGGAGCATTCGGACGCGCTCGAGCGTCCGGATGTCTTCGATGTCGCCGTCCATCTCGCCCGCCCGCTCGTAGAGCTGGCGCGAGGGGCTCGGCACGCCGGCCATGCCTGGGCCGGCCTCGGCCTCGATCTGCGTGTCGATCCAGGCGCGCAGGTCTTCGCGCGTCTCACGGGTGGACGCGCAGACGCTGCCCATCACGCCCTCCAGCGCGTCGGCGACCTCGAGGCGGTCGACGATCCACTCCTCCTGCTCCTGGAGGATGACCGCCTTGCGCAGGTCGACGTAGAGCCCACGCGGCGCTTGCGATTGCGGCAGCGGTGAGCACGCGGCGCCGAACGCCGCCAAGGCGATCAGGACGCGGCTCACGAAGGACTCTCGGGCTGGCACGCGCCGCACAGGAAGGTGCTCCGGCCCCCCTGCACGATGCGCTCGATGGGGCGGTCGCAGCGCGGACAGGGCTCTCCCTCCCGGCCGTAGACCTGGAAGGGATTGTCGCCACCGTCGCTCATGTACACCACCTCGTCGTCGCCTCCGGCCACTGCCTGCAGGTCGCGCAGCGTGTCTTCGATCGTGCCGCGCATCCCCGTCCATAGGGCCGCCACCTCCCCTACGTCGAGGGTGCGCGCCGATCGTTTCGGATGAATCCCGCCGCGGAAGAGCGCTTCGGCGACCTGGATGTTCCCGAGCCCTGCGATCTGGGACTGGTCCATCAGCGCCACCTTCACGGCCCGCTTCGTCCGGGCCAGCGCCGCTCCGAGCGCTTCCTGGCTCACCGAGCGAGCGTCCGGGCCGAGCCGATCCAGCTTGGCGGCGGTCTCGACCCAGGCCGCGTCACCGGCGGCGGTTCGTCCGAAGATGCGCGGGTCGCGCAGACCGACCCAGCCATCGCCGCTCCGAACGGCCCATCGCGTGGCCGGTGGGAGCGCGTCCGCGGTGTCGCGGCGAACCAGCCGCCCGGTCATCCCGAGGTGGATCCACCAGCGCCGCTCGCCCAGCTCGACGACCACGTGCTTGCCTCGGCGGCCCACGCCGCTGACCTCGCGCCCCTGGAGCGCGGCGACGAAGGTCTCCGGCTCCTGGTCTCGCAGCGCGCGAGCATCCCGCACCTCGACCGCGTCGATGCGAGTCAGCCAACGCCGCAGCTGTTCGGCGGCCAGCTCCGCCTCGGGCAGCTCAGGCATGGGCGCGGCTCACGTGGGGAGCGGACGCTCGCGCATCTCCCACGCGAGGCGCGTGGCGAGCGCCATGATCGAGAGCTGCGGGTTCACGCCCAGGCTCGTCGGCACGATGCTGCCGTCGACCACGTAGAGCTCCTCGAGGTCGAAGGCCTCGCCGTGCTCGTCGACCACGGCGTGCTTGCCGTCGGGACCCATGCGCGCCGTGCCGAGCGGGTGCTGGCTGGTCACCTCGAAGCGCGGGAGCGGGATCGAATCCAGGTCGAGGTTTCGGAAGGCGTCGGCGTCGAGGCCGCCCGGGAGGCCCAGGATCGGCGGGAAGATCTCCTTGGCGCCCGCGTCGAGGTAGACCTCGCCGAGGGTGCGGACCAGGTCGCGCACGCGGCCGCGGTCCCGCGGGTCCATCCGGTAGGTCACCACCGGCTCGCGCCCCGGGCCGCGACGGACCGTGCCGCCGCCCTCGTCGTGGATCATGCCGCCGAACATCGCGATGTTCGGGAGCATCTTCGCGTGCCGCTGGTGCTCCGCACCGATGCCCGGGAGGGTCGCGCCGACCACGGAGGGCGGGATGAAGACGCTGACCAGGGTCAGCCCACGCGCTTCGAAGGCTTCGCTGAACGCGCTCTGCATCGCGCCCTTCCAGCCCTCCACCTTCTCGTCGAAGCGCGCCATCATCCGGCAGCCGGGGTGGAGCGTCATGCGCTTGCCGAGCGCCTTGCTCCGCTTGCCGACGCCGCTCTTTCGCAAGAGCAGCGGCGTGTGCCAGGCGCCGCACGCGATCACGACCCGGCGCGCGTGCACCTTGAGCCTGCCGCCTGGACGGCCCCCGGGTCCGTTGAGGACTCGGCCCTGCACGCCGATCGCGCGGCCGCGCTTGCTGAGCACCCTCTCCACGAGGCAGTGGCTCACCACCTCTGCGCCGGCCTCCACCGCCTGCGGCAGGAAGCTGAGGTCCACGCTCAGCTTGGCCTTCTCGGGGCAGCCGAAGTTGCAGCGGCCGCAGCCCCGGCAGCCCTTGGTGTTCCGGCGAATGGGCTCGAGGGCGAGCCCGCGCTTCTTCATCCCGCGGTCGAAGAGCGTGGTCGCCTTCGAGCGCATCGCCTCGGGGACGGTCTCGACGTGGACCTTCTCCTCCACGTAGTCGAAGGCGCCCTCCATCGAGGCGGCGCCGTAGCTCGGGAGGCCGTGCTCGCGCTGCCAGTTCGTGAGCACCCGCTCCGGCGTGCGGAAGCAGACGCCACCGGTCAGCACCGACGACCCGCCGACCACGCGACCCATGGTCACGTTGATGGTCGGCGAGTTGCCCACGCCGACGGCGACGGTCATGCCGCCGTCGCGCCACATGTGCCGCAGCGACTCGCTGATCGACATCTTCGAGTAGTCGTCGGCCGGAATCCGCGGGCCCTCTTCGAGGACCACCACTCGCTGTCCCGACTTCTGCAGCTCGTGGGCGACGACGGCCCCCGACGCGCCCGAGCCGACGACGACGACGTCGGCGCCGAGCTCCAGGTCGCCCTCGTGATCGCGCGCGCTCCGAAAGCTCACGACGCCGCCTCCGTGAGGCACTTGCCGTCGAGGCCGAGCTCGGCCCGGACCTTCGGGGCGTCGTAGTGGTGGATGCAGAGGATCGCCTTGGCGCCGAGCACGGCGAGCCCGAGCGGGGTGGCCTCGAAGCGCTCGATGGCGTGCGCCCGGCTCACCGGGTCGAGCCGGGAGAGCGGCGGCGCCTTGCCGATGGTCGCCGGTGCGAGCGTCGTCAGCGCGAGCACGCTGGCTCGGAAGACCGCGCGGGAGCGGCCGCCGGCGTGGCCGAGGAACGCCTCGACCTCGCCCATGAGCCAGTCGAGGTGCTCGGGGCTGGGCGGCTGGTCGCCTTCGTGGAAGAGGGCCTCGGCGATGGCACGGGCCGAGCGGCGGAGCCGGGTCGGCATGCGCCAGTCGGGGCGCACGGCGTCGGCGGGGAGGGGGAGGGGCATCGGCCGGGAGTCTACTCCGTCGCGGGTTCCGGGGTGGCGTCGGCGTAGCGGGCCACGACCACGGCCGCGCAGGAGTCGCTGAAGACGTTCACGGTGGTCCGGCACATGTCGAGGATCCGGTCGACCGCGAGGATCAGCCCGACCGCGGTGGTCGGAAGCCCGACCGCGCTGAGGACGACCACCATCATGACGGTTCCGGCGTGGGGGATGCCGGCCGCACCGACGCTCGCCATGAGCGCCGTGAGCGCCACGATGGCCTGCTGACCGAGGCTGAGGTCCATGCCGTAGACCTGGGCGATGAAGAGCACGGCGACCGCCTCGTAGAGCGCGGTCCCGTCCATGTTGATCGTCGCGCCGAGAGGCAGCACGAAGGACGTGACCTCGTTGGGCACACCGGAGCGCTCCACGCACTGGATGGTCAGCGGGAGCGTGCCGTTGCTCGACGCGGTGCTGAACGCGGTCAGGAGCGCCGGCATCATCGCCTTGGCGTGCGCGAGCGGGGAGCGGCTGCCGAGGAAGCGCAGGATGAGCGGCAGGGTCACGAAGGCGTGGATGCAGAGCGCGACGAAGACCGTCAGCGCGTACATGCCGAGGACCTGGAAGGCCTCGAAGCCGCGACCGGCGGCGGCGTAGAGCATGAAGCCGAATACGCCGATCGGCGCGAGCCGGATGACCGCGAGGGTCATGCGCATCATCACCGCGAAGAGGCCGGCGAAGAACCGGCGGAGCAGGGCGGCACCGCTGCGCTCTTCGGCGACCTCATCTTCGGCCCCCTCACGGTAGGGGCCTTCGCCCTCTTCCTCGGGCTTCTTCTGATGCTCGACCGCGCTGATGAAGATGCCGAGCACGATCGAGAAGAAGATGAGCGGCAGCATGTCGCCGTCGGCCGCCGCCTTGAGCGGGTTCTTCGGGATCATCCCCTCGAGCTGTGCCCAGAGGATCTGCCCCACGTGCTGGCTGGCCTCGCCGAGCTCCGGCGCCGCGCCCGCGCCCGCCTCGAGCAGGCCGAGGTCGGCGCCTTCGCCCGGGTTGAACACGTTGACCATCAGCACGCCGGTGACGATCGCGACGAAGCTGGTCATCAGGTAGAAACCGACCGTCCGTCCACCGAGGCGCCCGAGCTTCTTCAGGTCGCCCATGCCGGTCACACCCGTGATCAACGAGCTGACGATCAACGGCACGACGAGCATCTGCAGCAGCCGCAGGAAGAGGTCGCCGGCGCCCTTGCCGACGTCCGCGACGGTGCTGACCACCGCGGGGTCGATGGCGCCGCTCTCGCCCGCGAAGTTCAGGGGCAGACCGATCGCGGCTCCGAGGGCCATCGCGATCAGGATCCAGTGGTGCAGCTCGAGTCGTTTCATGGGGGGAGCGCTCGTGGGCGCGGCCGAGTATGGTGAGCCCGTCCCGTCATGTCGAACGATTCCCAGCCTCCGTCCCCGGTGGACCCCGGCGACGCCCTCCAGACCCGCAGCCGGCCGCTCGCGGTGCTCCGTGCGCTGATCGACGCCGTCGACCGCGACCTGCTGACCCTCATCGCCCGCCGCATGGGCATCGTCGCCGAGGTGGCGAGCCACAAGCGCCACCACCGCAAGCGCATTCGCGACCTGAAGCGCGAGCGTGCGATCCTCGCCGACCGCACCCAGCGTGCGGAGAGCCTCGGGCTGCCGGGGGGCGTCATCGAGTCGGTCTATCGGTTGCTGATGCTCGCCTCCCGCGACCGGCAGGCCGAGCTCCGCGCCGAGGTGCCGGAGGACGTCGAGCCGAAGGTCGTGGCGATCATCGGCGGCGAAGGCGGGATGGGTCAGAGCATGGCTCGGCTCTTCGGTGACCTCGGCCACGCCGTGATGAGCGCGGACGTGGACACCGACCTGCGGCCGGTGGAGGCCGCGGCGAGCGCGGACGTGGTCGTGATCAGCGTGCCGATTCGAGCGACGGCGGAGGTCATCCAGACGGTCGCCCCGCACGTGCGGGCCAACGCGCTCCTGATGGACGTGACCTCGCTGAAGCAGGCGCCGCTCGAGGCGATGATGGCGGCGACCGAGAAGACCAGCGTGGTCGGGACCCACCCGATGTTCGGGCCCGGCGTCCACAGCTTCACCGGCCAGCGCGTGGTGCTCTGCAAGGGGCGCGGCGACCGCTGGTACGACTGGGCGCGCGAGACCTTCGAGGCGCGTGGGCTGATGGTCCACGAGGCCGACGCCGCCGAGCACGACCGGATGATGGCGGTGGTGCAGGTGCTCAACCACTTCGAGACCCAGGTCATGGGTCTCGCGCTCGCGCGGCTCGGGGTCACCCTCGACCAGACGGCGGCCTACACCTCACCGGCGTACCTGCTCGAGTCCTACGTCGTCGCGCGGCACTTCGGTCAGTCGGCCGGTCTCTACGGGCCCATCGAGATGCTCAACCCACGCACCGAAGAGGTGACCAAGGCCTTCGAGGCCGCCGCGGGTGAGCTCGGCTCGATCGTCCGCGGCGGAGACCAGGCGAAGTTCGACTCCGTCTTCGACGAGGTCCGCGCCTTCTTCGGTCCCGAGTTCACGGAGGAAGCGCAGGAGCAGTCCCGCTTCCTCATCGACCGGCTGGTCGAGCTGACCGCCGGTCGCGGCGCCGAGAACTCATGAGCGCGCGTCTCCGTTCGTCGTTGCTGTGGTCGTTGGTGCTCGGGTGCGCGACGCCCGCTCCCGAGCCGGCGGGCGTCGAGTCTTCCGGCGCGGAGGAAGAGGCCGGGATGGCAGGTGGCGAACGCTTCCTCGGGCTCCGGCTCGACACCGGGGGCATGCCCTACGTGTCGACCGACTTCGGCAAGGAGGGCGAGTGGACGTTGAGCGCGGGGATCGGTCCGGAGGACGAGAGCGCGCGCGAGGTCGTCGAGAGCACGGCGGTGACGGTCCGAGCGATCACGCCGAACGTGGACCCGATCCAGCCGCTCACGCTCGGCGATACGCACGGTCATCAGTACCAGGCGCATTTCGAGGAGCGCGGGAAGATGGCCATCGCCTTCTTCGGTGCCACCGACGCGACCGCGTCCGGCCGGGTGATCCGCGTCGCGATGCAGACCGTGGAGGCCGAGTCCGGTCTGGCCGTCTGGGACGCCCTCGTCGCGAGCTTCGGTGGTGCGGGCGAAGGTGAGCTCGTGCAGCTGAGCGGCCTGCGTTTTCGGGTGTCGGAGGACGAGGGTCAGCTGACCCTGATGCACCCCGACGAGGAGATGAGCATTCGCCTTCGCATCACGCGCGAGCCCGATCCGGCCGCGCCGTACTTCGAGCTCGGTGACGGCCGAGTGATCGCGGCGCGAGAAGACACGACCCATCCACTGACCGAGGGCGCGGTGCTCACTCGCTATCGGATCGCGGAGACCGACGGCACTCCCGGTGATGCGGAGCTCGACGAGGACGACGGCGAAGAGGGAGCCATTCTGCTCGCCCCCGTCGGCGATGGGCGGACGCTCCTCGTGTGGGCGAACGACCCGACGGAGCGCTTCGACGCGTTCATCGCGTCGCTGCGGATCGAGTAGCCCGGGGTCGATCCGTCTCCACGAGCACCAGGGTGAGGGTCAGGGTGAGGGTGAGGAGGCCGGCGCGCCTGCGGCGCTAGCCTGCCAGCCCCATCACGTCGCGCATGTCGTAGCGGCCGGGCGATTGGCCCACGACCCAGCGAGCCGCGCGGACGGCGCCGCGAGCGAAGATGGTGCGGTCGGTGGCGCGGTGGGTGAGCTCGAGGCGCTCGCCCGCGGTCGCCAGGTAGAGCGTGTGCTCGCCGACCACGTCGCCGCCGCGGAGCGTCATCACGCCGACCTCGCCGTCGGTGCGCGCGCCGGTGTGGCCGCTACGGCCGTGGACGAAGGGGTCGTCGCCGAGGGCCTTCGCGTCCGCCACCACCTCGGCGAGGCGCTTGGCGGTGCCGCTCGGAGCGTCGACCTTGTGCCGGTGGTGCATCTCGACGATCTCCGCATCGAACGCGGGACCGGCGAGCTCGGCGGCGCGCGCCGCCAGATCGAAGAGCAGCGTCACGCCCTGGCTGAAGTTCGGCGCCGCAACGACAGGCACGGTCTCGGCGAGCGCGTCCAGCGCCGCCTGCGCCTCGGTCGAGAGGTTGGTCGTGCCGGTGACGACCGGCGTCTTCGACGCGAGGCACTGCTGGAAGAGCGCCTCGGCGCCTTCCGGCAGGCTGAAGTCGATGACCACGTCGGCGGCGGCGACCGCGCTCACGTCCGTGGTGAACTCCACGCCGAGCTTGCCGACGCCCGCTTTCTCGCCGGCGTCGCCCTCGGCGCGGTCGATCGCCGCGACCAGCTCGAGATCCGGGGACTCGTGCAGCACGCGGATCACCGCGCCGCCCATCCGTCCGCCGGCACCCATCACCGCGACCTTCATCGTTCGGCCTCCAGGCCGGCGCGGGCCACTCGGGCCTTCGCTTCGGCGAGGGTGGCGGGCTGCGCCCAGGTCATCGGAAGCCGGATCTCCGGCGCGAGCAGGTCGGCGTCGTGCATGAGGGCCTTGATGGGGATCGGGTTCGTCTCGAGGAACATCGCGTCGTGCACCGGGAGCAGCCGCAGGTGGCGCTCGCGTGCTTCGTCCCAGCGCCCGTCGAGGGCAGCGCGTACCGTCTCACCGACGGCCTTCGGGAAGCGGTTGGCGGTCACGCTGACTACGCCCGAGCCACCGACGGAGACCACCGGGAGCATCAGGCCGTCGTCGCCCGCGAAGACGCCGAAGCCACCGGGGACCTCCCGGTCGCGCAGGTGGGCCAGGATGGCCTGACCGCGGAGCACGTTCCCGCTCGCTTCCTTGATGCCGACGATGTTCGGCACCTCGGCCAGCCGGAGCGTGGTGGCGAGCGCGAGATCGACGCCGGTGCGCCCGGGCACGTTGTAGAGCATGACCGGCAGGTCGACCGCTTCGGCCACCGCGCGGAAATGCGCTTCGAGCCCGGCCTGGGTAGGCCGGTTGTAGTAGGGGCACACGAGCATCAGCCCGGTCGCGCCGAGCTCGGCGCACTGCTTGGCCAGGGCGATGGTCCGGTCGGTGCCGTGACTGCCGGCGCCCGCGATGACGGGGACCGCGCCCGCGGCGGCTTCGACCGAGAGCTCGACCACCCGCAGGTGCTCTTCGGGGCTCAGGGTCGGGGTCTCGCCGGTGGTGCCGCAGGGGACCAGGCCGTTGCCCGCGGCCACCTGCCGGAGCGCGAGGGCGCGGACGGCGGCTTCGTCCAAGGCGCCATCGCGGAAAGGGGTCACCATCGCCGTGAAGGTGCCTTCGAAAGAAGCGTCCGCCATCGGCGAGCGATCGCAGAAGCCCGCCGCGCAGTCAATCCGCGGGTAGCTTCAGGATCGCCTTCACCCAGCCATCCAGGGTCTCTGGATCGGGCAGCGCGTCGAGCGGGAGCTCCAGGAGCACCGCTTCGCCGAGCACCTCGAGGCGCGCGCCTTCGGGGAGCTCCTGGCCCACGATTGGCGCGGTGAGCTCGCGGGCGCGCTCTCGGGCCTCGCGTTCTTCGGCGCTGAAGCGGCGACGCACCCAGCCGACCAGCCGCGCCCAGCTCGCCTCGGGCGCGGCCTCGCCGGGCTCGCCGAAGGTGACGACGAGGTGCGGTCGGCCTTCGCGCAGCTCGAAGCGGAAGCGCAGCCCGCCCGCCGGAGCGCCACCCTCCGCGGGGAAGGCGGCCTCGAGTCGCTCCGGATCCCATTGCATGCTGGCGCTTCCACCGCGGTAGCCGCCGCGGGCGCGGAGCCGAGCCCAGCGCTCACCGAGCGCGCGAGTGGCTTCCGTGTGAGTGAGCCGCGGCGCATCGGTCGGCGTCAGGTCGATGGTCGCCGGCCGAACCATGTGGTCTTCGTCTCGGATCTGGAGCGAGAGCGCGTGACCGCTGATCGTCGCCGCCACGGTGTCGCCATAGTCGTGGCCGATGGCGAAGGGGGCGCCGACGCTCTCGAAGAGGGTCTGGGCCTCACCGTCCAACCGGCGGCTCACGAGCTCGCCGCGCGCGTTTCGTCCGGAGACGCGGAAGCCGTGCTCGTCCCAGTGCACGCGCGGGCTCTGGTGGAGGCCGCGGAGGACCGGGTGCGGTCGCTCGCGGAACCGGCCGGTCGCGTCGATGCGGGCAGCGTCGACCTGCTCGACGCCGCGATAGCCGAGGACCAGCGCGAGCCCATTGCCGGCCTCGGCGCAGTGGAGCGTCTCGAGCGCTTCGGGCAAGGGGGTGCGGACGGTGTCGCGGACGCTCAGGTCCGGGTCGAGGGTGACGACCGCCAGCGCGCGTTCCAATCCGACGACCAACACGAAGCCGTTGAAGAAACGGTGCAGCGACGCGACCTTCAGATCGCGTCGCGCGAGCACGACCTGCCACGGTCCGGGCTCTTTGCCGGGCTGGGCGCGGACGACTCCGAGCCCCTCCGGACCCGTGGTGACGGCAACGACGCCGTCCCCGTCGCTGACGAAGGCGATGGGATCGCGACCGGGGAGGGCGACTCGCTCCGCGGCGCTCGGCGCTCCGAGGACGAGCTCGGAGCTCTCCCGATCCGAATGCAGCGCGATCGGCTGCCCGCGATGCCAGCCCACCTTCACCGCCGGTCGCGCCGCGAGGCCCGAGCCTAGCGAGCGGCTCCACTCCGGTTCGAGCGCGCGGTGGGACTGCAGCTGCGCCCAGCAGCTCCAGCCGCCATGGACCCAGCCGACGAGCACGCCGCGAGAGCTGAGTGCCAGCTCGATCACGCGTCCTCCGCGGGGGCGAGGCAGGCCGGGTCGTCGTTCCGGGCGTCGTTGACCCGCTGGCTGACGGCGTGGAGCTCGAGCTCCGGGAGGGGCGCGGCGAGGAGCGCCGGGCGCGGGTCGTCGCCGGTCGGGAGGAGCCAGCGTTCGCGATCGGCCGGGTCGATCACGACCGGCATCCGCGGGTGCAGGTCGGTGAGCGGGCCGATCGAGTCACGGGTCACGACGGTGAAGGTGTGGAGCCAGTCCTCGGACTCCGAGCCCTTCGGTCGCCAGCGCGACCAGAGCCCGGCGAAGAGGAGCGGAGCGCCGTCGGCGCGGACGACGTGAAAGGGCTTCTTCGCCTTCCCGTCGCGCTCCCATTCGATCCAGCCGTCGGCGGGTACGAGACAACGCCGCTTCTCGAAGGCCTTCGCGTAGGCGTTCTTGCTGTGCAGCGTCTCGACTCGCGCGTTGAGCATGCGGGCACCGTCGCGTGGGCTCTTCGCCCAGAAGGGGAGCAGGCCCCAGCGAAAGATGCCGAGCTTGGGCGCGTGGTCCGCGTCTCGCTGGCCGACGATGGGCACTTCCTGGGTCGGCGCCACGTTGTAGCGCTTCTTCGCGAGGGCCTCGCTCGTCGCCGGGTCGAGCGCTTCGTTCAGCCGCTCGAGCCAGTCGAACGCATCGTAGAGCGCCTCGGCGCCGGTGGTGAGTGTGTAGCGACCGCAGATGGCGCGTACGTTGGCACCTCGCGCTGGAGTCGGGAAGTGGGACGGAAAGAAAAAGGCCCGCGGCGATCGCCGCGGGCCTCGTTCTACGAGTCGCCTAGCTCACTCCAGAGGCAGGTCGATGTGCGGCACGAACGCGGCGAAGCCGTTGTCCGGGCTGCCGGGCGCCGGCGGGGTCACTCCACTGGTGCCCTCGGCGAAGATCGTGTGAACGGCGCCCACGGCGTACTCGTCGTCGACCACCGGCAGGGGCAGGGCGGCGAAGGCGGCCTGGACCTCGGCGTTGGTCGGGATCGTGAGCTCGTAGATCTCCGGGTCGAACATGCCACCCACAGCGGCAGACGTGGGGCAGTCGGCGGCCGCGGCGACGTGCACGTAGATGCGGAAGCTGCCCGCAGCCAGGCCGGCGGCCTGCATGTTGTATTCGCTCATGGTGCCGAAGGGCACGTTCTCGAAGATCTCGACCGGATCCTCGGCGTCGCCGTCGGAGCCGTCGGCGTCGTAGCAGATGTCGACGTTCGGGGCGTTCGGGATCGCGTGCGCCACTCGGATGAGGGCGTTGCCAGAGTCGACGGCCGAGTCGTCGAACACGGTGAGGCGGGCTGCGGAGCCGTCACCGCACGGCTCGGTCACCCCAGGCGCCGCGGTCGGGCACTGGAAGTCCGCCGGGGTCACGAAGCCCAAAGCGGCCACGGTGTAGAAGTTGTCCGCGGTGAGATCCGCGGTGTCCACCGTGATCGTCAGGAGCGGATCGTCCGTCAGGCTGCAGTTGCCGGCGCCGTCATCGATCGTCGAGGCAGCGAAGACACGAGCCTCGTAGGTATCGACGCCGTCGATCGGCAGCGAGATGTAGGGGAGCACGGCGCGGAAGGGCACGCCGTCCGGAGCGACCGTCGCCGAGGGCGAGGGCGGGGAGGGCGCACGCAGGCCTTCGGGCCCGATGCAGAGGCGCACGGCCGGGGCGTCCGGGATGAGGTGCGCGATGCGCACGTTCACGGCCGCCGGCGGGACGAACATGTCCTCTTCCGGGCCCATGTCCTCTTCGGGCTCGAACATGTCCACTTCGGGCCCCGAATCGACCATCGGGGTGAACATGTCCACTTCGGTCGTGTCGTCGTCACCGTCGTCGTCACCGCAGCCGAAGCCGGCAACGGCCAGCATCGACGCCAAGAAAGCTCTGGAAATCGTCTTCATCGCGAGTCTCATCCTCCATCCAAGCGGGGCCCACCCCGCATCCCTGGTTCCACCAATGTCGAACGGTGTGCGACCGTTCTGCGCGGGGGAGCGCCGCTCCCACCCGTGGGGCCAACTCCCCACTCTTGGTGAGTAGACTAACAGCCCTTGCGCTGAAACGACACCTTTCCAGTGTCGCTCTCGGAGGCTGCCCCACCGAATGGGGCGATCTCGGAGGGGATGGCGGGGATCTCCTCCCTCCCGCGCCATCGCTGATATGCTCCGGCACACATGTCGGATGATGGCAAGATCTGCCCGCGCTGCGGTACGCCGTCGCAGTCGGATGCCCGTTTCTGCGGCGGCTGCGGGTACGACATGTCCGCCGTCCAGTCTCAGGGGGCGGCCCCGGCGGGCACGCCCGATCCGAAGAAGAAGACGGCCTTCGGGCTCCCGGCGATGCAGTTGCCCGCGCACCTGCAGCCCGGGCAGCAGCCACCAGCGCAGGCACCGCAACAGCAAGCGCCAGCTCCCCAGCAGGCGCCGCCAGAGCAACCAGCGCAGCAGGCTCCCGCCCCGACGCAATCGAAGCCGTCCAAGCGAAAGGGCGGCATGGCTCAGACCATGCTCGGCATGCCCGCGACCACGGTGGGCTCGGCTGGTGCGCCCGCGCCACAGCCGAAGTCCGCGCCGGCGTCACCGGTCGCTCCTCCGCAGCAGGCGCCCGCTCCCGCGTCGCCGGTGGCACAGCAGCCCCCGCCCTCCGGCGGCGGGTTCGCGCCGGTGCACGGCCAGGGCATCGACAGCCACGCGGCGACCCAGGCCATGCCGCAGGTCGATCCGGCGCAGATGCATGCGCAGCAAGCGCAGCCCACTCAGCCGCAGCAGCCCGAGCAGCCTGCGCCACGACCGCAAGCGCCGCAGGACTCGGCGAAGGCCGCGCAGAAGGTCGCGGCCAAGTCGAACCGCACGATGCTCGGCATGATGGCGGCGCCCACGGGCATGGCCCCGCCAAGCGGTCCGGCCCAGGCACCCGACACCGGTCCGCAGGGAAGCGCCGCCAAGAAGGTCGCGGCGCAGTCCAACCGAACGATGCTCGGGATGATGGCCGCGCCGGGGGCTGCTGGTCCGGCCCAGCCGCAGGCACCGGCTCCCCAGCCCCCGCAGCAGCAGGGCTTCGGCGGCGCCCCCGCCGCTCAGCCTCATCAGGATTGGCCCGAAGAGGATCCGCCCACGCTGAAGACGCCGCGCTACGGACTGTGGATCGGCATCGTGCTCGCGGTCCTCCTCGTGGTCGGCGCCGTCGTGGGTGGGGTGATGTTCCTGGGCGACTCGGGCCCCGAGGTTCGCGCGAGCGTGGCCCGCGGCGAGGCGGGCGAGACCCTTCAGGTCGACGTTCCCGGTGCGCCCGCCGGCACCAAGGTCCGCTTCAACGGGCAGGAGCTTCCGACCACCGCTGGGCGGGTCGCCTTTCCGCTCGGGGCGAATGATCTCCAGCTCGGGGACAACGAGCTGACCGTGGAGGTCGTCTCACCGGAGGGCGACGTCTCGACCATTCCGCTGGTCCTGACCGTTCGCTACCGCGTTCGTCCGGATCTGGACGGCCTCGACGACGCCGAGCCGAAGCTCCGCATCGTCGTCGATGCGCTCCCCGGTTCGGTGGTGACCATCGACGAGAGCCCCGTCACCCTCGACGTGACCGGCCACGGCGTTCTCGAGGTCCCGCTCGAGGGGATGGCGAGCCAGGCCGTGCTCGAGCGTACCTTCGACTACCGGGTCGTGCCGCCCGGAGCGCCGCCCGCGCAGGGTGAGGTTCGGGTCCGCGTTCCCTTCGCCACGCTGCAGGTCGAGCGGCCGAGCGAGGAGAGCATCACCGACCAGGCCCAGCTCGAGATCGCCGGCGCCGCGCACTCGGACGCGACCGTCACCGTCGACGGCAACCCGGTCGAGGTGAACGAGGGCCGCTTCCTCGCGGAGATCGAGGTCCCCATGGGTGTCAGCGAGCACGTGGTGATCGCCACCCGCGACGAGCGCGCGCCGCGCCGCATCGACCTCACGGTTCGTCGGGTCGCCGACCTCGCGGCCGAAGCCTCGTCCTACGAAGTGGACCGCAACCTCGACTATGCGCGCCTCGCGGCCGCACCGGGCGACTACCGCGGACGCAAGGTCGCGTTCGTCGGTCGCGTCTACAACGCCGACGTGCATGAGGGCCGCGCGTCGCTCCAGATGGTGGTGCGCGATTGTGCGCGCGGGCAGCGCTGCCCGCTCTGGGTGAATCACGATGGCGGGACCCAGGTCCGAATCAACCAGTGGGTCCGGGTGCTCGGCGAGGTGACGGGCGAGCAGCAGTACCGCGCGACCTCGGGCGAGGTTCGCTCCGATCCGGCCATCGAGGCCGCCTTCCTCTTGCCGGCTGAAGGCGGCCGCTGACCGGTGGCCGATCACGACGAAGCGGGGGGCGCATCGGCGTCGCACCATGCCCACGCCGACACCCTCGACATTCCCAGCTGTCCGGTCTGCGGGCGACGCAACCCTCCCGATGCGCGCTTCTGCGGCGGCTGCGGTCAGGGGCTCGGCGAGGGCGTCGAGCCCCGGCAGGAGAACGTCGCCGATCCGCTCGTGGGTCGAGTCATCGCGGACCGCTACCGGATCCTGGAGCTGCTCGGTCGCGGTGGGATGGGCGTCGTCTACAAGGTCGAGCACATCCACATCGGCAAGCTGATGGCCATGAAGCTCCTCCACGGGGAGCTCGCCCGGGATCGGAACACGGTGCGTCGCTTCCAGCGCGAGGCCGAGGCGGCGTCGCGGCTGAGCCACCCGAACACGGTGCAGGTCTTCGACTTCGGCCGGAGCGAGGGGCTGATGTACCTCGTGATGGAGTACCTGGAGGGGCGCGACCTGGGTGAGCTGGTTCGCGAGGAGGGGCACCTCGACTTCGAGCGCGTCGCGCGGATCGGTGCCCAGATCTGCGCGTCCATCGCGGAGGCCCACCAGAACGGTGTCGTTCACCGGGACCTGAAGCCCGAGAACGTGATGATCATGAAGACGGCGGATGGCCGCGAGATCGCCAAGGTGCTCGACTTCGGCCTCGCCAAGCTCCGCGACCACACCGGCAACATGTCGGTCACCCGCGCCGGCGCGATCGTCGGCACGCCCTACTACATGCCGCCCGAGCAGATCCGTGGGGAGCAAGTGGACGCGCGCGGCGACCTCTACGCGGTGGGTGCGCTCCTCTACAAGGCCGCCACCGGCGTGCCGCCCTACGTCGCCAAGACACCGATGGGTGTGTTGACCAAGCACCTCACCGAGGAGCTCGTCCTGCCGTCGCGTCGCAGTGGCTTCCACCTCCCTGGCGAGGCCGACGCCATCATCGGCCGGGCGATGGAGAAGGATCGCGAGAAGCGCCACCAGAGCGCCGACGAGCTCCGGGAGGATCTCATCGGTTATCTCGAGTCGGTCGGAAGCCTCGTGAGCGACCCCTCGATGAGCCGTCCCTCCACGCGCAGCGTCGCCACTGCCGGCGGCGCGGCGACGCGAGCGGACGTGGACGGGTACGAACGCCGGCTGCGGGCCCGTGGGATCTTCGGCTACTTCTTGCTGGCGCTGCTGGTCGTCGGCCTCGCGGTCGCCGGTTGGTTCGCGTGGAAGAAGTACGACGCACGCGAGATCATCCCGACGGCGGAGTCGGAGCCCAACGACCTGCCGGAGAACGCCGACCCGCTGCCGGCGGAGGTCGAGGTCGACGGAAAGCTCGGGCGGCGGCAGAGCACGGAGCTCGGTGACGTCGACCTCTACCGCATCGAGAACCCCGGCGGGGAGCGTCGGCTCCTCGACCTGCATGTCGATGGCTTGCCGAACATCGACATCATCGTCGACGTCGTGCGCGAGGGACAGTCCGACCCGGTCCTGAGCGCGGACAGCAGCGGCGTGGGCGGCGACGAGCACATCCGCGGTTTCCCGCTGACCGACAGCGCGTATCTCATCCGCGTCCGCGAGCGGTGGATCTCCGGTCAGCTGCCGACGGAGAACGTCAGCGACGACTACACGATCCGCTTCGAGCTCCGCGACCAGATCGAGGGCGAGGAGTCGGAGGTCAACGAGTCGCTCGAGCTCGCCAACGAGCTCACCGTCGGTGGCACGATCACCGGCCGCATCGGCTGGGGCGGCGACGTGGACACCTACTGCATCCCCGGGACGGTCGAGGAGGGTCACGTGCGTCTGAGCGGCGTCGGGGGCCTCGACCTGCGGCTCCGGACCGTCGATCGCGTGCTGCAGCGAAGCCGCATCTTCGACGAGGCGGGCGTCGGTGAGCCGGAGCTGGCGCCGATCACCGCGGGCCAGGCTCGCTGTGTCGAGGTCTCGGTGGATCCGGAGGAGGAGGGCGGTGCGCGCTCCGATCCGGAGAACTCCTACGAGCTCCGGCACGTGGCGGCGCCGCTCCCTCCGGTCGAGGAAGACGCCGAGGAGGAAGCGGAGTGAGCCGCGGGCTGGCGATGCTCGCGGGCGTCGCGCTCGTCGGGTCGCTGGCCGCTGGCGTCGCGTCCGCGCGCCCCGTTCGGGTGGGTCGCTTCGTCGAGATCCCCTACGGGGTCTCGCCGCAGCACCCGTGGCCGACCGGGCACGGCGACCCGCGGCGGACCGGGCGGGCACGCACGGCGGCGCCCAGCACGGCGCCGACCAAGGCGTGGGAGTCCCGCGTCGGGGTCGGGCGAGTCTTCGCGCCGGCGGTGGCCGCGGATGGCTCCCTCTTCGTCGGCTCGCAGGCTGGTGTGGCGATGGTCGCGCCCGACGGCGCGGTCCGTTGGTCACTGCGGCTCGGGCTCGTTTCGGGCACGCCCTCCATCACACCGGAGGGTCAGGCGGCAGTCGGCGCTCAGCCGGGTCAGGCGATGATCGTGGGCAACGGGCGCATCCGCCACCGGGCCACCGTGGGCGGCGGCGTCCGGGGCTCGCCACTGGTGCTGGGCGATGGCTCGCTGGTGCTCGCGGCCTACGACCAGGCGGTGCACCGCTACGACGCGGAAGGTCGCCGGCTCTTCCGGACGCCGGTGGCGGGGAACGTCCGCGGCATGGCCGCGCGGACCCGCGAGCGCATCGTGGTCCCGGCCGGCGAAGAGGTGCTCTTCCTGACGTTGGATGGCGCCATCGCCGAGCGCGGCTCGGTCGGTGCCGAGATCGCGCTCGGCCCGGCGGTCGCCGACGACGGCTCCGTGTGGGTGATGACGACCGAGGGCGTCCTCTTCGCGATCGAGCCCGACGGCTCGATCGGCGTCCGCAAGGAGCTCGGCGTTCGCCCGTCGCTGGCCAGCAACCTCGCCATCGCGCCGGACGGCACGCTCCGCCTCGCGACGGCGGACGCGGGCGTGCTCGCGCTCGGGGCCGGCGGTACCGAGCGGTGGCGCTACGACGCCGACGGCCCGATCGTGGGAGGCGTCACCGTCGACGTCCGAGGTCGAGTGCTCTGCGTCACGGTCAGTGGCGAGCTCCTCCTGATCGGCGAGGACGGTCAGAGGGTCTGGGGAGTTTCCATCGACGGTCGGAGCGACGCTGCGCCCGTGGTCAGCGAGCGAGCGATCTACGTCCCGACCTTCGGCGGGACGCTCCAGGCGTGGACCTGGCCGAGCCCCGCCAGCGACTGACGAGCGCTTGAAGCCGCGCGTCCGGCGCGCCAACGTCCGCGTCCCGTGCGCGTCGACGACCTGGACTACGATCTCCCCGAGGAGCTGATCGCTCAGCGACCGGCCGAGCGCCGCGATGGCTCTCGGCTGCTCGTGGTGGACGGTGGGACGGTGGCCGTCGACCACCGAGCCATTCGCGAGCTCCCCGAGCTACTTCCGCCGGCGCTCTGGGTCGTGAACGACACGCGCGTGCTGCCCGCGCGCCTTCATGGGCACAAGCCGACCGGTGGCGCGGTCGAGCTCCTCCTCGTCGAGCCGACGGGCGAAGGCACTTGGCGCTGCATGGGCCGGTCGAGCAAGCCGCTGCGCCCCGGCCTCCGGGTCACGATCGCCGAGGGCTTCGTCGCCGAGGTCGAGTCGAAGTTGGACGGCGGAATGCTGGAGGTTCGCTTCGAGCACGACGGGGACCTCGAGGAGGTGCTGGAGGCCCACGGCGAGATGCCGCTGCCGCCCTACGTGCAGCGCGACGCCGAGGAGAGCGACCGCGAGCGCTATCAGACCATCTTCGCCGACCGCCCCGGCGCCATCGCCGCGCCCACCGCCGGGCTCCACTTCACCGAGGCGCTGGTCGGTGCGCTCGAAGAGCGTGGACACCGCTTCGCGCGCGTGACGCTCCACGTCGGTCCGGGCACCTTTCGTCCGGTCAAAGTCGACGATCTCGCCGAGCACCCGATGCACGAGGAGCGCTACGAGGTGCCGGCAGCGGCCGCCGAGGCCGTCGCGCGCGCCCGCGGCGAGGGCCGTCCCGTGGTCGCGGTCGGGACCACGGTGGCGCGAACGCTCGAGAGCGCCGCGACCCGTGACGGGCTCGTCGCGGCCGGCGCCGGACGCACGGACCTCTTCATCAAGCCGCCCTACGACGCCCGGGTGGTCGACCACCTGCTGACGAACTTCCATCTGCCGCGTTCGACCCTGCTCGCATTGGTGATGGCGCTCGGTGGCGAGGCGCCCCTGCGGAACGCCTACGCGGAGGCCGTCCGGGCGCGCTACCGATTCTTCAGCTACGGAGACGCCATGCTGATCCGAGGTTGTCGATGAGCGCGCTGGTCACGCCGGGCTTCGCCTTCGAGGTGAAGGCGACCGACGGCAACGCGCGCCGCGCGACCTTCCGCACGACGACGGCGGTCATCGAGACACCGACCTTCATGCCAGTCGGCACCGCTGCGACGGTCAAGGGCCTGACGCCCGCGGAGATCGAGGCAACGGGCGCCCGGATGATCCTGGCAAACACCTACCACCTCTGGCTGCGGCCGAGCGCCGAGCTCATCGAGCGGCGCGGGGGGGTGAAGCGCTTCATGCGCTGGCCTCACTCGCTGCTCACCGACAGCGGTGGCTTCCAGGTCTTCTCGCTCGCGAAGCTGCGCGACATCGACGAGGACGGAGTCACGTTCCGCTCCCACCTCGACGGGGCGAAGCGGCGGATGACGCCCGAGGAGTCGATGCGCGTGCAGCGCCTGCTCGGTTCGGACGTGGCGATGGTCCTGGACGTCTGCCCACCCGGCGGCGCGGACCGCGCGACGACGGAGCGCGCCATGGAGCTCACGACCGCGTGGGCCAAACGCTCGCTCGCCGCGCCGGCGGCCGAGGGACAGGGCCGCTTCGTGATCGCCCAGGGCGCGACCTACGCCGACCTCCGCGAGGCACACCTCGACCAGGTCGCAGCGCTCGACGCCGATGGCGTCGCGCTCGGGGGCTTCTCGGTCGGCGAGCCGATCGAGACCATGTACGAGTTGCTCGAGCGCATCGCGCCCCGAATGCCCCAGGACCGGCCGCGCTATCTGATGGGGGTGGGCACCCCCTTCGATCTCCTCGAGGCGATCGGCTCGGGCATCGACCTCTTCGACTGCGTGCTGCCCACGCGGAACGCGCGCAACGGACAGGCGCTGACCTGGCACGGGCGCGTGAACCTACGGCAGGCGCGACTCTCGGAGGACGACCGCACCATCGACGACGAGTGCGGCTGTCCGGTCTGCGATCCCGATACGGGCTACTCGCGGGCCTACCTGCGGCACCTGGTGAAGGCAAACGAGTTGCTGGGTCACAGGCTCATCACCGAGCACAACCTCCGCTTCTACGGCGAGCTGGTCGCGGCTGCGCGGGCTCACATCGAGGCGGGCGACTACGCGAGCTGGGCGAAGGCCGCGGCGACGAAGATGCGCGAAGGCGACGAGGTCGGCCCGGTCGATCCAAAGAGCATGCGGCGGCCGCGGTGAAGGCGACCCGGATGAAGGCTCTCCGTTTCGTCGGTGGCGAGCTGCGGCTCGAAGAGTGCCCGCGACCGCAGCCGGCGAAGGGCGAGGCGCTCGTCCGCGTGATGCGTGCCGGGGTCTGCAACACGGACCTGGAGATCGTGCGCGGTTACATGGGCTTCGAAGGGACGCTGGGCCACGAGATGGTCGGCGTCGTCGAAGCGGCCGGGGAGGGCGCCGAGCGCTGGATCGGCACCCGGGTGGTGAGTGACATCAACCTGGCGTGCGGCGTCTGCGAACGCTGCGTGGCCGGTGACGGCCACCACTGCGCGACCCGATCGGTGCTCGGCATCGTCCAGAAGGACGGCGCGTTCGCGGAGGTGGTGTCGCTCCCCGTGGCTGGGTTGGTGAGCGTGCCCGACGAGGTCAGCGACGACGCGGCCGTCTTCGCGGAGCCGCTCGCGGCCGCCTTCGAGATCCCCGCTCAGGTGAAGGTCGGTCCGAACGACCGGGTGCTCGTCCTCGGCGACGGCAAGCTCGGGCTGCTCTGCGCGATGGTGCTCGCGCGGACCGGCGCCGACGTGGCGCTCGGGGGGCGCCACGAACGCAAGATCGCGATCGCGGAGAATGCCGGCGTGCGTCGCTTGGGGGAGCCCGAAGCGCCCTTCGACGTGGTCGTCGAGGCCACCGGCAGCCCCGCCGGGCTCCGCGAGGCTCAGGACCGGGTCCGGCCTCGCGGGACGATCGTGCTCAAGAGCACGTTCGCGGCGCCGCCGGATCTCGACACGAACCGGCTGGTGATCGACGAGGTGGCCATCGTGGGGTCGCGCTGCGGTCCGATGGACCAGGCGGTCGCGGCGCTCGCGGACGGGACCATCGACCCGACGCCGCTGATCGACGGGCGCTATGGGCTCGGCGATGGGCTCGAGGCGATCGCGCACGCAGGGCGCCGCGGGACGCTGAAGATCTTGCTGGAGCCGTAGCGCCGCTCCCGTAGCCGTCGTGCCCGTGCCCGATCTCGGGGAAGAACGTGCCCATCGAGCATTGGTCAGTGATCCCGATGGTTTCCCTCGGGCAAGGGCAGGGGCACGGGCACGGGCACGGGTGAACGCGCCTTGCCCTCTCCTGGTGCTCCCCCCATTCCCCATGTGACATGTGAGCAACGCCGCGGCGTAGATCCCGCGACAGGTGCTAGGGGAGCCGCGCGCCGGGCGAGGCGCGCTGGAGGTAGTCATGGCGAAAGTCGAGCGGGCGCTGATTTCGGTCTCGGACAAGACCGGCATCGCAGATTTGGCCAAGGGTCTCGCGGAGGCAGGCGTGGAGATCCTCTCCACCGGCGGAACCGCGAAGGCGATTCGTGACGCGGGCGTCGAGGTGATCGACGTGGCGACGTTCACGGAGTCGCCGGAGGTGATGGACGGACGGGTGAAGACCCTCCATCCCCGCATCCACGGTGGAATCCTCATGCGTGACACGGATGAGGATCGGGGCGAGCTCGCGTCGCTCGGCGGCAAGCCCATCGATCTCGTGGTCGTGAACCTCTACCCCTTCGAGGCGACCGTCGCGCGGGGCGCGAGCCACGAAGAGACGATCGAGAACATCGACATCGGCGGTCCCTCGATGGTGCGCAGCGCCGCGAAGAACCACGCCCGCGTCGCGATCGTCACCGACCCGGCCGACTACGCCGAGACGCTGGCCGCCGTGAACGGCGAGGGCTTCTCGGACGAGCTCCGCGCGCGACTGGCGGCCAAGGCCTTCACGCACACGGCGGCCTACGACGGTGCCATCGCGGCGTACCTCACCGGTCAGGGCGAGGGCGGCAAGCGGCTCGCCTTCCCCGGCACGCTGAGCCTGGTCCTCCAGAAGCAGTACGATGTCCGTTATGGCGAGAACCCGCACCAGAAAGGTGCCTTCTACGCCGACCTCCGCGCCGAGAAGGGCACCCTGGCGCTCGCCGAGAGCCTCGGCGCCGGCGGCAAGGAGCTCAGCTTCAACAACCTCGTCGACGTGGACGCGGCCCTCGACGCCGTCCGTGAGCTCGAGCGCTGCGGCGCGGTCGTCGTCAAGCACACCAACCCGTGCGGTGTCGCGACCGGCGAGACCCTGGTCGACGCCTACATCAAGGCGCGCGAGGCTGACTCGCAGAGCGCGTTTGGCGGCATCGTCGCCCTGAACCGGCCGGTCGACATCGATACGGCCAACGCCATCAGCGAGACCTTCATCGAGTGCGTGATCGCGCCGAGCTTTCAGCCCGATGCGCTCGAGCGGCTGCAGAAGCGCAAGAACCTCCGGCTCCTCGCGACCGGTGAGCTCCTCGGTGCCGACCACCCCTCGCTCCACTTCAAGGCCATCAGCGGCGGACTCGTGGTCCAGGATCGCGACGCCACCGCCGGCGGTGAGGTGATGCAAGGGCGCGTGGTGACCGCCCGCGAGCCCAGCGAGGAAGAGCGCCGCGCGCTCGATCTCGCCTGGCGGGTCTGCAAGCACGTGAAGTCGAACGCCATCGTCTTCGGGAAGGAAGACCGCAGCGTCGGCATCGGCGCCGGTCAGATGTCCCGGGTGATGGCGGTGGAGATCGCCGCCAAGCGCGCCGGCGACGAGGCCAAGGGCTGCGTGATGGCCTCGGATGCCTTCTTCCCCTTCGCCGATGGCGTCCAGGCCGCCATCGACGTCGGGGTGACCGCCGTGGTGCAGCCCGGCGGCTCCAAGCGCGACGACGAGGTCATCGCGGCCTGCGACGCCGCGGGCGTCGCGATGGTCTTCACCGGCGTTCGGCACTTCCGGCATTAGGAGGGTCTCGAAAAGACCCTCCCGCACGTTCCCTCCCGCTTCGCCTCGGCAGAGCCTCGGACTCGCTCCCTCCCAAACGCGATGGCTGACGCCGTCGGTTGCCAGCGCCTCGGGGGCGGGCCACGCACTGGGGGCCGAGCGTCGACGCCGGTCGCGGAGGAGCCTCCGGCCGGCCTGGACCCTGGTGAGTCACCCGCGCGTAGGATGTAGACGATGAAGGTATTGGTGGTCGGTTCTGGTGGGCGTGAGCACGCGCTCGCTTGGCGTTTGCGGCGGGACGGGGCCGAGGTTCACGTCGCCCCGGGCAACGGCGGGACGGAGGCGGTCGCCACGAACCACGCCGTGAGCGCGACGGATGTCGCGGCGCAGGTCGCGCTCGCGACCGAGCTCGCGGTCGATCTGGTGGTCGTCGGCCCCGAGGCGCCGCTGGTCGCCGGGCTGGTCGATGCGCTGGCCGAGGCGGGCATCGCGGCGTTCGGCCCGAGCGGCGAGGCTGCACGACTCGAGGGGTCGAAGATCTTCTCGAAGGAGCTCATGGACGCGGCCGGTGTCCCGACCGCGGGCTTCCGCATCTTCGACGACGCCGACGCGGCCGAGGCCTACTGCCGGGACGCGGGACGGCCGCTGGTGGTGAAGGCCGATGGACTCGCTGCGGGCAAGGGCGTGATCGTGGCCAAGACCGCCGACGAGGCCATCGAGGGCATCGATCGCATCATGCGGCAGCGGGCCTTCGGCGACGCTGGTGAGCGCGTGCTCATCGAGGAGACCCTCGTCGGCCCCGAGGTCAGCTATCACGTGCTCTGCAGCGGCGAGGCCTATGTGCCGCTCGCGGCCGCGCAGGACCACAAGCGACTCGGCGACGGAGACGCCGGTCCGAACACCGGCGGCATGGGCGCGTACTCGCCGCCGCCGATGGTGACCGCCCAGATCGAGGCCGAGGTTCGTTCGAAAGTGGTCGAGCCAACGCTGAAAGCCATGGCCGAGCGAGGGACGCCCTTCCGCGGTGTGCTCTTCATCGGACTGATGATCGTCGACGGTGCGCCGCAGGTACTCGAGTACAACGTCCGCTTTGGGGACCCGGAGTGCGAGGCGCTCATGGCCCGCTTCGATGGCAACCTCGCCGAGACCCTCCTCGCCGCGGCCAAGGGGGAGCTCGCGAGCGTCGACCCCCAGTGGGGCGCGCCCGCGTCCCTCTGTGTCGTGCTCGCGAGCGAGGGCTACCCAGGGAGCTACCCGAAGGGTCGAGCGATCACCGGCGTCGACGCGGCCAACGCCATCGAGGGCGTGACCGTCTTCCAGGCGGGTACTCGAGCCGAGGGGGAAGGGCTGGTCACCTCGGGCGGGCGGGTGCTGACCGTGACCGCGGTCGGCGCCGATCTCGACGAGGCCGCCGCGCGCGCCTACGAGGCGGCGGACGCGATCCACTTCGAGGGCCGGCAACTCCGCCGCGACATCGGCTGGCAGGCCCGGAAGGGCTGACCGTGGGCGCGCTCGAGCAAGCGCTGGATGCCCTCCGCCGTGGGGAGGTGGTCGCCGCGCCGACGGAGACGCTGGTGGGCTTGTTGGCCGATGCGATGGATCCAGCGGCGGTCACTCGGGTGGCGGAAGCGAAGGGGCGCGACGCGAACCAGCCGATCGCGCTGCTGCTTCCGGACGCCGCGGCGCTCGATGGCGTCGCGCTCCACGTCGGTGCCGCGACCCGCACGCTCGCCGACACGCACTGGCCCGGACCGCTGACGCTCCTCGTCGCCGCCCGACCGGAGCTGAGCCCGCTGCTCGTCCGTGACGGGAAGGTCGGCGTGCGGGTTCCCGGACCGAGCCTCGCTCTCGATCTGGTGCGAGCCTTCGGGGGGCCCCTCACGGCGACGAGCGCCAACCTCACCGGCGAGCCCGCGGTCGCGGACACGGCGTCGCTGAGCGCGGCGATCGCCGAGCGGGTACACGTCCTCCGCGGGCGCTCCCCCGGTGGTGATCCATCGACGCTGGTGGATGCGACCGTCGACCCCCCGGCCGTCCTACGCGCCGGGGCGGTCGAGATCTGACGCTTCACTCCGTCAGGCGATCACACGGGCGCCGAGCCTCTTCGATCAGCGCGTCGCTGACGCCGCTCGACGAGCTCAGGGTGACCGTGCAGGAGAGCTTCTGGGCGTCGTTGTAGACGATGTAACCCCAGCCGTTGCCGTCCTCGTCGCGGACTTCGCCGCGGAAGCCGAAGTCGGTGTCCTCCTGCTCGAGGCCCGGCTTGCTCGCGACCATCCGAAGCGTGGGCGCTTCGTCGTGGTGTTCGAGCGAGAAGTAGTAGGGGTAGCTCTGACCCGGGAGGCTGCCGTAGACGGCCGTGCCCCATTCGTCGGCGTCTACCTGTCGCTCGGCGGTGGGAACGAGCACGGTGACGGCGTTGCCCTGCACCTGTACCTCGAGCTCTTCCCAGCCTTCGGGGGTGCTGGGCGGCTCGGGGGCGGCCTCCGCCTGCGCGGGGGCCGCCTGGGCCGTCGGGGGCTCCGTGGGCACCTCATCTCCGTCTTCGCACCCCGTGGCGAGCGATGCGCCGATGCAGAAGGCGAGGGTGAATGAGCGGTGGGTCTTTCGGTTGGTCATGGGCAGTTCTTTCCGTTGTCGTTCGTGGAAGTCGGGACGGAGCGCTCCCCCACCGGCCGGGCGTCCGCCCGACCCGTCAGGGGCCCTCCGTGGATGAGCGCACGCCTCCTCCGATCAATGCCGGTGGGGCACGACCTGGCGGCGTCTCCGCGCTCACGTTCTCACCGGAGGGTTTGCGCCGAGCGGCGCGAATCCGTCACGGGCTCCGGAAAAAAGTCACTCGAGGATGCCCAAGCCGCTCACGTGAAGCGTGGGGTCACTCGCCGTCGGCTCGAGCAGGACCGTCGATACGTCGATGGAGACGTCCGCCAGGAGGACGCTGCTCGGCGACTCCCCGCAGCGGACGATCGCCTCGTCGGTGTCTCCCGGCCGGGGCGCCGACTCGCGGATCGCGCACCCGTCGATGACTCGGGCGAAGAGCAGGGGCGGATCGTAGAGCTCGCCCATGCGCATTCCCCCCTCCCCACCGGCGATCCTCGGAGGGGTCTCGCCGACGACGGCGTGGAGCTTCCAGAGGGAGAGGACGTCGAGCTCTTCGATGACCATCCCGGCGAACGGAGAGATCACGTGGAGGCCGTTGTCCCACCCCGAGGCGTAGACGTAGCGCGGGTCCGGGTGAGCCGAGACACCGACGACCTGGACCGGCCAGGTCCACTCCATCGTCTCGCCCTCCGCGGAGGTGCCGGTGATGCGACCGACCCGGCTCGACTCCAGCCACCAGGCCACGCCGATCCACGGCGGGTCGCTCCGCAGCGCGAAGGCCTGCGCGTCGACCGCGTCCGGGACGCCCTCCGTGGTCCAGCGCACCGTGTCGCTGCGGACGTCGATCGCCGTCACGGCGTCCGGTCCCGCGACGACGACGGTGTCTTCGTCGAGCGCTTCGACGTCGATGGCCGACGCGGAGAGGGTCCCTTCGGCCCAGAGTTCGTCGCACGGTGCGGGGTCGGCGTCGCCGAACGAGACCCGCGCGACGTAGGTGCCGCGCGACCCATGCGCGAGCATCAACGCCCACGGGCGAGGGCAGGGCGCGGTCGACGATGCGTCGGCCGACCCATCGGTGGAAGCATCCGTCGCTGCGCCGAGATCGACGGACCCATCCATCGGGTCACGCATGCTCGCATCGACCGATCCGTCGCCATCGCGAAAGCCCACGACCGCCGTGTTCTGGCAGCCGACGACCAACGCCACGAGGTGGACGACCCCGAGGAAGCGTGGGATGTGCTGACGGAGCCGATGGCGAAGCGCGGGATTCATGGACTCTGCTTGATCGCCTGGCTGGGCGTCTCGAGCCCTGCCGTGGCGGACGACACCATACGGCTCGTGTACGAGGACGCCACCGGCGACTGCCTGGACGAGGAGGCGATCCGAAGCGAGCTCGCCGCGCGCGTCGGTGACGATCGGGTCGATCCCGAGAGCGACCGAGAGGTCACGGTGGGTATCGAGAGGGCACATCGGGAGCTCGTCGCCCGTATCGTGGTCTCGGAAGGCGGCGAGCCGACCGGGCGTCGGGAGCTCCGACACTCCGGTCGACGCTGCGACGAGCTCACCGAAGATCTGCTCCTGACCTTGACCCTCATCATCGACACCCCGCCGGCGCGGCCCCCCGAACCGGAGCCGGAGGCCGAGCCGGAACCCGAGCCGGAGCCGGAACCTGAGGATCCGGTCGTGCCGATGGCGCCCGAGCCCGAGCCCGCGACGCCGGAGCCGCTGCGCAGCTCCATTCGGGTGTCGCTGCTCGGCGGTGCGAGCTTCGGAGCGCTCCCGAACGTGGGCTGGCTCGTCGAGGCGGACGTGGAAGTGGCCCTTCGTTCGTGGGTGGTGGCGGTCGGCGCACGCTACTCCGGCAGCCCCGACGAGTCCTTCGCACCCGGGTCCATTCGGGCGACGTCGGTCCGGGCGCGAGCGTTCGCCGGCTACGCCGTTCGTGGGCTGGAAGCAGGGCTCGCCCTCGCTGCCGGCGCGCTGGTGGCCGCCGGTCGCGGGTTCGCGGAGAACACCCGCGTGAGCCGCGCGTCGGTCGGGGTCGGGCCCCGCGTCAGCTGGACGTGGCGCGCGTCGCCGACCTTCGGCCTGCGGATCTTCGGCGAGCTCCTCTTCTCGATCGTCGGGACCGACATTCGCGTCGACACGGAGACCGCCTGGGCGTCGGGCCCGGTGGCGGGCTCCCTCGGCGCGGGGGTGGTCTGGGGCGCATGAGCCAGAGCCTCCCGCCCGACCTCGCCCGGGTCTACGAAGAGCACCTCCACTACGTATGGCGGCTGCTCGCGCGCTTCGGCATTCCCTCGCGCGACCGCGAGGACGTCGCCCACGACATGTTCGTGGTCGTGCACCGGAAGCTCGGCGACTTCGACCCCGCCCGCCCAATTCGTCCCTGGCTGGCCGGCATCGCCTTTCGCGTCGCCCTGGCGTACAAGCGTCGGAAGATGTCGGGCGAGATCCCGAGCGAGCTCCCGGAGCTCCCGAACCCGAACCGCGCGGAGATTCGGCACCAGGCCAGCCAGCTCTTGGCCAAGCTCCCCTTCGAGCGGCGGGCCGTCTTCGTGCTTCACGAGCTCGAGGGACTGACCGCGCCGGAGATCAGCGAGGAGCTCGCCGTGCCGCTCAACACCGTCTACTCGCGACTTCGGCTCGCGCGCCGCGACCTCCGGCAGCTGACCGCGAACCCCGAAGAAGCCCCCACGACCCGCCAGCTGGAGGGCGCATGAGCGACGAACGCTACGACGCGCTCCTCGACGAGCTCCGCGCGGAGGACCTCTCGCCGCCCGATGAGTTGCCAGCCCGGCTCGGTGAGCGGCTCTCGGCGACCGTGGCTCGAGGCGCCACTGGGCTCGCTGCAGCGGAGCTCGCGAGCGAAGTGCTCTCGGAGATGGGCCGCGAGGGAAGGGCGGCCGCTGCGGGGATGGTCTCGACCAAGGTCGCCCTGTGGATGACCCTCGCCGGCATGGCCGTCGGAGGCGCGGGTGGGGCGCTCACCTACCACGCGCTCGCGGGCGACGAGGCGCCGAGCCCGCCGATCGTCGCGCCGGTGGTCGTGGACGCGGGTGTGACCGAGCCGGACGCAGGCACCGAGCTCGATGGCGGCATCGACGCAGGGGTCGTGGACGCCGGGAGCTCCGTGGACGAGGCGGAGCCGACCGAGCCGAGCCCCACGACCGAGTCGAGCCCCCCGACCGAAGCGAGCCGACGGCGCGAGCGCGTGCTCCTCCGCCAGGCCCAGAACGCGCTGGTCCGCGATCGTGCGGAGGACGCGCTCGCCGCGCTCCGGCGACACACCCGGCTCTTCCCCGAGTCCACGTTCGCCGAGGAGCGCGACGCGCTCGAGGTGCAGGCGCTCGCGGCGGCTGGGCGTGCCGCCGAAGCCGCCCGCAAGGCGGCGGCGTTCGAGGCGAACCATCCGGGGAGCATCTTCCTGCCCCGGGTGCGAGCGGCGCTCTAGCGTCCGCGGACGTAGGCCGCCAGACCCACCACCGCGAGCGGCAGGAGCGCGATGCCGCCATAGCGGACCAGCGCGGTCTGCTCGAGGCCCCAGGCGAGCTTGAGGCCGAAGGCTCCGAGGGCGAGCACGCCGAGCGCGACGCGCGCCTTCGTTCGTTCGGGACGGAGGTGCGCGGCGAGCGCGAGGGCGACGCTGGCCATCTCGATTCCCTCGACGATCGCAGCGACGAAGCGCCCCGGGTCGAACGCCCCGGCGGCGACGAGGGCTCGGGCCATGGCCGCGCCCGCCGCGAGCACGAGCAGAAGCCGACCCCGCCGCTCACGTGCGAGAAAGGCGATGCCGACCACCGCCGCGATGGCGAGCGCTACGCGCAGTGGACCTTCGATCGCAGGCGCGGCCCGCTTCGCAACCACCACCGCCGGTCCGCCCGCGACCACCGCCAGCGCGTAGACTGCGAGACCGATGACCGGCACCCTCGACCGGAACGGCTCTTGCTGTTCCTCGTTCACGATGCGCTCCCGACCCACCCTGGCACACCTGGGCGGCTTGTCCGCCCTCATCTTGGCCTTGGGCGGATGCCCTTCGAGCCACTCCGGCCCACCCGACGACTGCCCGCTCATCGCCGGTTCGTGCATGGACCCGTGCTGCACCACTCCGGCCGAACCGCGGGGCTGGGACGAGTGCACGCCGATCTGCCCGGAGGGCACCACCTTCGTGGACCGCTGCGCCCCCGCGCCTGGCTGCGATCTCGACGCCGGCGTCTGTCCGATGCCTGGGATGCTACCTCCGCCCTGCGTGAGCGGCGGCTGCTGCGACACGACCCACGGGATGGCCGACTGGGACTGCGACACCCTCTCGTGGGTGTGTGAGACCGGGTCCCCGGAATGCAGCCCCGACCCGCGGATCCGCTGCCCGGCGCCCTACCTCGCGTGCGACGAGCCGCCCGACTGCGTCATGGCAGACGATCAGTGCTGCGGGGTGTGCGAGGTGACACTCGAGAACAGCGACTCGGTGAACCGCGACCGGATCCGCGAGTACTTCGATCGCGATGCCGTGTGTGGCGACGTGCTCTGCGAGCCCTGTCCTCCACCGAGCAGCGACCCGCTCCGGCCTCGCGTCTTCCCCACCTGCGGGTCCGACGGCCGCGGTGACCTCTGCACGGCCTTCGATCTGCGCGACGTGAGCTTCACCGAATGCACCACCGACGACGAGTGCCGCGTTCGTACGCCCGACTGCTGCGAGTGCGGCGGTGACACCTCGGAGCTCGCGCTGGTCGCCATCCGCGCCGACTCCGACGCCGCGTTCGCCCAGCGCGTCTGCCCCGCCACCGCCGTCTGTCCCGGCTGTGTACCGGCCTATCCCGCCAACGTCCGCGCGTTCTGCGCGGCGGACGGTCACTGCGCGGTCGACGTCGTCGACGACGACTGAAGCGCCGGTGGCGGTCGCCGCTCGGCCCAGAGAAACGAGGGAAAACGCGGGCGTCGTCCCCAAGTTGTTGTTGAATATCGATTGCAATAGTCTTCCGGGCTGCTAGAAGGCGATAATCATTTTCAACAAGCGCTCCGACTCGCGAGCCCCACGCTTGGTGACCCCCCCATGACTGCTTCTCGATGTTTCGATGCCGCCCGCACTCTCCTCCTGAGCGGTGCGCTCCTCCTCCCGGTCGGCTGTGGTGACGACGACGACACCACGACCGACACTCCGATGGACGACGCCTCGGTCCCCACGGACATGGCGACGCCTTCGTCGGTCGCCTACGAGTTCGACAGCCGTTTCGAGCCGGGGACCAGCAGCGTCTCCTACAGCGGCCAGGCCTTCCGACACCTGCTCATCGAGGACATGAAGGCGTTCATCGGAGACCTGAGCGGCCTCGTGGACGGCGCCTCGGGCAACTTCGACGAGCCCGCCGAGGTCGAGAGCGCCCTGCGCTTCTTCTACGAGTTCGACGAGTCCGGGGTGAGCGAGGACATCCGCTTCGAGACCACCCCCGCGCTCTCGGTGACGACCTACGGCGATCTCGCGAGCGCGCGTGACCTCGCCGGGAAGCTCGCCGGTCAGGACGGCCGGGACCACGAGGACTGGAACGACGGCGCCTTCGCCGGTTGGAACGACGACACCTTCGGCGGAACGGAGTCTCCCGCGGCGCTGGTGGACGCCATGTTCGCGGCGCTCGGCCAGCAGGCGTTCATGCGCTCCGAGGGTAGTCAGCCGACTGGCCCCGATGGCGAAGAGCTGCCGGTCTACGTCACCGGCGACGGCCTCGATCTGCAGCAGATGATCCAGAAGTTCCTGCTGATGGCGGTGGCCTTCGCCCAGGGCGTCGACGACTACCTCGACGAGGGCATCGAGGGCCCGAACACCCAGGACGAGACCGACCCCTTCAGCGTGCTCGAGCACGCCTGGGACGAGGGCTTCGGCTACTTCGGCGCAGCGCGGGACTACGACCAGTACACCGACGACGAGATCGCCGGTGCCGGTGGTCGTGACGACTGGCAGGGCTACCACGACACGAACGGCGACGGGGCGATCGATCCGAGCGCCGAGATCAACTTCGGCCAGTCGACGAACGCGGCGAAGCGCGACCGCGGGGCGACCTCCGGTCTCGATCTGACCGGCGAGGCGTTCGAGGCGTTCGTGAACGGCCGCCGAATCCTCAACGAGGCCGGCGACGAGCTCACCGCCGCCGAGCGCACCGAGCTCGAGGGCTATCGCGACCAGGCCGTGAGCGCTTGGGAGCGAGCCATCGCGGCGACCGTCATCCACTACATCAACGACGTCATGGGTGACATGGACGCGAAGGAAGCGGGTGAGGGCTATCTCTACACCGACCACGCGAAGCACTTCTCGGAGCTCAAGGGCTTCGCGCTCGGCCTGCAGTTCAACCCCCGCTCCCCCCTGAGCACCCCCGACTTCGTGGCGTTCCACGATGCCGTCGGCGACCGCCCGGCGCTCGACGTGGCCGACTTCACGGACTATCGCGCGAGCCTGCTCGAGGCGCGCGGAATCCTGGCCACCGCCTACGGCTTCGAGGCTGCCGACGTCGAAGCATTCTGACCACCGGAAGAAGCGCACCATGAGAGCCCTCTCCATCCCGACCCTCCTCGCCCTCGCCGCGGTCTCGTGCAGCGATCCGGCTCCGGACCCGAACGACCCGCTCCGTCGTGCGTTCCTCGAGTCCTACGCCGACTCCTACGAGATCGCCGAGCTGAACGACCTCGTGATGCGTGCCGAGGCGCTCGAGGCGGCCGCGGCCACCTACGCGAGTAGTCTGGACGCGGCGGATCGGACGGCGGCACGGGAGGCCTGGCAGGCCGTGATGGTGCCGGTCCAGCGGCTCGAGCTCGGGAAGGTCGGTCCCGCCGGTATCACCTTCGGGGCGACCGGAGGCGTCCTCGGTGGCGAGGAGCGGTGGATCGAGGTCTACAGCTGGCCGATGAACAACCCCTGCCGCGTCGACCAGGAGACGGTGGGGGACGCCTACGCGAGCGCCGACGCGCTCGCGGCGGTCGACCGCATCGCGCGCGGCCTCGACGCGATCGAGTACCTGCTCTTCACCGAGGAGAGCACCAACCGTTGCTCGTCGATCAGCTCCATCAACACCGACGGCAGTTGGGCGGCGATCGAGGCGGAGGTCCCGCAGCGACGCGCGACCTATGCGCACAACGCTGCGACCCTCGTCGTGCGCGAGGCGCGGGCCCTGCGGGATCGCTGGACCACCGGCACTCCCTCCTTCCGCGACCAGCTCGTCACCGCCGGAGAGGGCAGCGACATCTACCCGACGCGGATGCAGGCGGTCAGCGAGGCCTACGGCGCGCTGCTCTACGTCGACACGATGATGAAGGACATGAAGGTCGGCGAGCCGGCGGGGCTCGTGACCTGCACCGAGGCGACCTGTCCGGAGGCGCGTGAATCGCTCTTCGCCGACGTCTCCATCGACCACCTGGAAGCGAACCTCGACGCCATCGGGGCCATCTTTCGGGGCCCGGCGGATGGCACCGGTTTCGACGACCTGATGGTCGCCGTCGGTGCCGCCGACCTCGCGGGACGCATCGATGCTGCCATCGTCGCCGCCCAGAACGAGGCCGCTGCGCTCGAGGGCACCATCTCCGAGTTGCTCACCGCGAACGCGATGGCCCTGCAGCCGCTCTTCGACGCGCTCGTCGAGCTGGCGAATCTCCTCAAGACCGAGGGCGTGGCCGCGCTCGACATCAACCTCAGCTCGGTGCCGATGGACAACGACTGATGGCCGGCTCCTCCCCATCACGGCTCGTTCGAGGACTGCGCGCGCGCGGCGACGAGGCGGTCAGCGCCGCCAGCCTGGGTGCCTTCCGGGTGCTCTACGGGCTGCTCGCGTTCGCGAGCGCGACCCGCGCGCTGGCGATGGGGTGGGTCGACCAGTTCTACGTCCAGCCCGAGCTGCATCTGAAGTTCTACGGCTTCGGATGGGTCGAGGCGCTGCCCAGCCCGTGGATGCACGGGCTCTTCGTCGCCATGGCGGCGCTCGGCGTGCTCATCGCGCTCGGCCTCCACACCCGCGTGGTCGCCGCGCTGCATCTGCTGGCGTTCACCTATGTCGAGCTCATCGACGTCTCGACCTACCTGAACCACTACGTGCTCTTCAGCCTGCTGGGGCTCTGGCTGGTGGTCCTGCCCAGTGGGCGCGCGCTCTCGCTCGACGCCTGGCGCAAGGGGGGGGCGAGCTCGATCCCTCGATGGATGCTCTGGGCGCTGCGCGCGCAGATCGGGCTCGTCTACGTCCACGCGGCGCTCGCGAAGGTCAGCGCCGACTGGCTCCTGCACGGGCAGCCGCTCGGCATCTGGCTCTCGGCCCGCGCGGACCTGCCGGTGGTCGGGTGGCTCTTCGCGGATCCCTGGCTCCCCTTCGTCGCGCTCGCTGCGGGTTGGGCGGGGTTCCTGAACGACCTGCTGGCCCCGCTGCTCCTCTCCCACCGCCGGACGCGGCCCTGGATGTTCGCGGTGCTCGTCTTCTTCCACGTGATGACGAGCTACCTCTTCGACATCGGCCTCTTCCCGCTGATCATGCTGAGCGGCGCGACGCTCTTCTTCGCGCCGAACTGGCCCCGGCGAGCGCTCGCGCGGGTCTCGCGTCGCGCGGTCCGCACGCGCACGCTCCCGCCGGTGCGCGGGCTCGGTCGCGTGCGCGCGTTCGCGGTACTGACGTTCCTCTCGCTGCAGGCGCTCTGGCCGCTTCGCGCCAACCTCTACGAAGGGAACGTGCTCTGGCACGAGCAGGGGATGCGCTTCTCCTGGCGCGTGCTCTGCCGCGAGAAGGCCGGCGCCGTGACCTACCGCGTTCGCTGGGAAGGTCATCCGCGCGAGATGTACGTCGCCCCCGGCGAGTACCTCGACCTGCGGCAAGAGTCGGAGATGAGCGGCCAGCCCGACCTCATCCTGCAGCTGGCCCACCACATCGCCGACGAGTACCGCCGGCAGGGTCGGCGACACGTAGAGGTCCGCGTGGACGCGCTGGTGTCGCTCAACGGACGCCGGATGGCCCGACTCATCGACCCGGACGTCGACCTGACGACCCTCGAGGACGGCTTCGCGCCGGCCGATTGGATCCTGCCCGCGCCGGGCGGTGACCCGCTGCCGCTGGTCGCGCCCGAACGAATGGCGACACGCTGACCATGACCACGATCCTTCGACTGATGGCGCTCGTCGCCGCGGTGGGGCTCGCCAGCCCGGCCCTCGCGCAGGACGCAGGGGTTCCGGATGCCGGGGCTCCCGACGCGGGCCCGGAGCCAGAGTCAGAACCGGAACCGGAGAACGAGGATCGGCCGTCGGAGTCGGAGAACGGGGACCGGCCGTCGGAGTCGGAGACCGAGCCTGCGCCGGAGACCGAGCCTGCGCCGGAGTCCGAGCCTGCGCCGGAGTC
>CAYXAP010000014.1:1761-46220 GCA_964462035.1 uncultured Sandaracinus sp. | reverse complement strand
CCGAGCCTGCGCCGGAGACCGAGCCTGCGCCGGAGTCCGAGCCTGCGCCGGAGTCGGACCCCGAGGACGACTTCGCCTTTGGCGAGCTGGACGAGGCGGAGCTCGAAGCCGAGCTCGACGCCCTCGAGGCCGAGGAAGGCGGCGAGGTCCCGGCCGCGCCTGCGACCGACGACGACGACCCCCTGACCTTCGACGAGGTGGTGGTCACGTATACCCCCGACGACATCTTCGAGCGGGCCGGCTCGGGCACCGTCCTCAACGAAGAGCAGCTCGAGACCATGGGCTACGACGACCCCCACTCGACGCTTCGCCAGGCGCCCGGGGTCTATGTGCGGACCGAGGACGGCTTCGGCCTCCGCCCGAACATCGGCATGCGCGGGGTGAACCCGGAGCGCAGCAAGAAGATCACGCTCATGGAGGACGGGGTCCTCTTCGGCCCCGCTCCCTACTCCGCACCGGCGGCCTACTACTTCCCGCTCATGGCGCGGATGACCGGGATCGAGGTGCTCAAGGGGCCCTCGGCGCTCCTCTACGGCCCGCAGACGGTCGCCGGCGCGATCGACCTCCATACCCGCGAGATCCCCCACGGCTCCGAGGGAGGCGCGGACGTGGCGTTCGGGCGCTTCCGCACGCGGCGCTTGCACCTGCACTACGGCGCGTCGAACGAGTGGGGCGGCTTCCTCTTCGAGGGGCTCGATGTCGCGTCCGCGGGCTTCAAGACCATCGACGGCTCGAACCGCGAGACTGGCTTTCAGCGCAGCGACTTCATGCTCCGCGGGTTCGTGCAGACCGACCCGAGCTCGCGCATCTACCACCGGGTGTCGCTCAAACTCGGCTTCGGCCGCGAGCGGAGCAACGAGACCTATCTCGGCCTGAGCGACGCGGACTTCGAGGCCGACCCCTACCGGCGCTACGGCGCGTCGGCGAACGATCGGATGGCCTGGTGGCGCACCCAGGCGGTGCTGACCCATCGGCTCGAGGTCGGCGAGCGCTTCCAGCTCACCACCGATGCGTACCGGCACGACTTCGATCGGAGCTGGAACCGCGCGAACCAGTTCGCCGGACGAGAGGTCGTCGACCCCGACACCGGAGAGACGGCCTTCGAAGGCGTCGACTTGCGGCGGGTGCTCCTGACTCCCGACAGCGCGGCATCGGAGCGTTGGTACGGCCTGCTCTCGGGCTCGCTGAGCTCCGATCCCACGAACCCTTCCGAGGCGTTTCGAGTCATCGACAACTCCCGCCGCTACGTCTCCCAGGGCATCCAGACGCGCGCCCGGATGACCTTCGGGGACGACGTCTTCCACCACGTGCTGCAGGTCGGTCTGCGCGTTCACCACGACGGCGTCGAGCGGGACCAGGTCGAGGAGGGCTTCGACCTCACCAACGGCACCTTGGTGCCGGATGGGCGGCCGCTCGTCACGGTGACGAACGACCTCCGCGAGACCATCGCGACCAGTGGCTACGTCGCCTACGGCTTCGAGTGGAAGGGGCTCACGCTCACGCCCGGCGTTCGCGCCGAGATCATCCACTCCAGCTTCGAGGACGCGCTCGATCTCGGGTCGCTCGTCGAGGGCGACGTGACCCGCGCCGCGATTCTGCCTGGCATGGGCGTGGAGTACGCCTTCCTCGAGCACGCCGCGATCTTCGCGGGCGCGCATCGCGGCTTCAGCCCCGCGTCGCCAGGCCAGCCGAGCGACGTCGATCCCGAGACGAGCGTCAGCTACGAGCTCGGCGGCCGCTACCAGGACGGCAACGAGGGGCGCCATCTCGAGCTGGTCGGCTTCTTCAACGACTACGCCAACATCGTCGGCGAGTGCTCCTTCTCGACCTCGTGCAGCGCGGACATGGTGGGCCGGCAGTTCAACGGCGGCGGTGCCTTCGTCTGGGGCGCCGAGGTCACGGCCGCTTGGCGCTTCGACCTCCCGCTGCGGCTCTCGGTCCCCGCGAAGGTCGTGTACACCTACACCGACTCGCGCTTCACCTCGACCTTCACCAGCGACGACCCCGTCTTCGGCGGGCTCGACGGACTCGTGGTCGAAGGCGACCGGCTCCCCTACGTGCCCATGCACACGGCGCAGGCGCAGATCGGTCTCCAGCATCGGCTCTTCGGCGTCCACCTCGTCGGGACCTATGTCGGTGAGAGCCTCGAGGAGGCCGGCCAGGGCACGGTCCAGTCCAACCTGGAGACCGAGCGCTACTTCTTGCTCGATGCCGCCATCGAGGCGCGGCCGGAAGAGCACATCCGGGTCTACGCTCGCTTCGACAACCTGCTGAACCAGGCCCCCATCGTCAGCCGGCGGCCGTTCGGTGCCCGAACCATCAAGCCGCTGGGCGTCATGGTCGGCGTCGAAGCCGAGTTCTGACCTCCGTGCACGCGCACGTCTTCCAGCCGGTAGCCGAATGGTGTTATGGGGGCTTCGTGCCCGAGATCCGCCCCCTCCGCCCCTATCGCTACGCCGACACCGATGGCCTTCCGTCGCTGGTGGCGCCTCCCTACGACGTGGTCGGCCCCGAGCTCCGCGAGAGCCTCGGTGAGCGGTCGGCGCACAACGTCGTCCACATCGATCTGCCGGAGGGCGACGGCGACGAGAAGTACGACCGCGCCGCCGGTCTGCTGAAGCAGTGGATCGACAAGGGCGTGCTGGTGCGGGACGACGAGCCCTACTTCCTCACCTACGAGCAGACCTTCGAGCCGCCCGGGGGTGGAGATCCGATCACCCGGCGCGGGTTCTTCGCGCTGGTGAAGGCCGAGCCGTACGAGTCGCGGCAGATCCTGCCCCACGAGCGCACGCTCTCCGGACCGAAGGTCGACCGTCACAAGCTCTTCGTCGCGACGGGCGCGGCGCTCTCGCCGGTGTTCCTGCTCTTCCAGGATCCGGATGGCGCCACGCCGGAGCCCATTCGCTCGAGCGAGACCCTCGCGACGTTCGAGACCGACGACGGCATCCAGCACCGGCTCGGCAGGGTGACCGACCCGGCGCAGATCGCGGCGATGGTCGCTTCGATCGAGAAGCAACCACTCCTCATCGCCGATGGCCACCACCGCTACGAGACGACGGTGGGCTACGGCGCCGAGATGGACGCCGCCCGTGAGGCCGAAGGCGCCGAGCCGGCGCCGCGTGGCGGCCATCGCTACGTGCTCGCGTTCGTCTGCGAGGGCGACGACCCGGGGCTGGTCGTCTACGGCACTCACCGACTGGTCTTCGGGCTCGAGGGCTTCGATCGCGACGCCTTCCGCAAGGACGCCGAGGCGCTCTTCGACGTCGAGGACTACGGCGGCGACGACGCGGGCCTCCAGGACGCGCTCGCCGCTCACGGCGAGACGGGCCAGAGCGTCGCCGCCCGCTTCCAGGACGGCACGACCTGGCTACTCCGGCTCAAGCCCGAGGCGCTCGAGAGCGCGCCCCTGAAGGACGAGCCCGAGGTGCTCCGTGGCACCGACGTGGTGGTGCTCCACACGGCGCTCCTCGAAGGCGTGCTGGGCATCACCCGCGAACAGCAGGCGAGCCAGTCGCACCTCCGCTACTACAAGAGCACCCCGAAGGCGCTCGCGGCGATCGACGGTGGCGAGGGCGACGTGCTCTTCCTGATGAACGGGACACCGGTCCCGCAGGTGCGTGATGCGTGCCTGGCGGGTGAGGTGATGCCGCAGAAGAGCACCTTCTTTCATCCGAAGATCCCCACCGGGCTGGCGATTCACCTGCTGGACCCCGACGAGGAGGTCGCTCAGGTCGACGCGGGTTGAGCGTGGCGCCCGAGCTCGAGGAGCTCTTCGGAGCGTTGCCCGACCCGGCGGTCCTGGTCGAGGGCGAGAGCGTCGTCGGGGTGAACGGCGCCCTCCTGGCGCTGGTCGGCGCCGATGACGCCGCGTCGATCGATCTGGGTACGCTCATCGCGGAGGAGCTGCCGTGGATCGCCGAGCGGCTGCCGCAGGTCCACGCGAGCGGCGAGGTTCTCCGGATCCACATCCAGGCGGTCGGCCGCCGTGTACCCATCGACGTCCGGGTGGGTCGGATGGAGCGGGGTACCTGGGTGCTCATCGGGCGAGACGCCACGGACGCGGAGCGCGTCGGCTCGTTGATCGGCCGGCTCTCGTCGACGTACGCCCGCGGCCGGGAGCCGGAGACCCTCGGCGACCTCTTTGCACTCGGCCACCCGCTCTTCGATGCGCTCGGCTGGACGGTCGGCCTCTTCCAGGTCGAAGGGGATCACGCGGTGCTCGAGGACCTGTGGCTGGCGGAGCGCCTGCGCGAGCACCCGAGCGGAATCGGTCGGCTGATCGAGACGCAGATCGGCCAGGACCTGGTTCCCCGCCGCCTACCGCTCGAGCGCCTGCCCTTCATCCAACTCGCGGCCGTGGAGGGGCACGGGAGCACGATCGACGACTTTCCGCCGTTGGTCGAGAAGCTCACCGCCCTCATGCAGCTCGACATCCCGGACCTGGATCGTGGCCTGCTCGTGGAGGCGGGGCTCGCCCGTGGTGCGACCGCCCCGGTCTTCGTCGACGACCGGGTGAGCCACGTGGTCGCCATCGCCGCCGGTGCGATCGACGAGCGTGAGTCCGCCGGACTCCAGCTCTTCGCGAGCATGCTCTCGACGGTGTTGCGAGCGAACCAGCTGGGCGAGGAGATGGCCCGCCAGCAGCGGCACGCGGCGCTCGGGCAGATGTCCCGGCAGCTCGCGCACGAGGTGCGCAACCCGTTGGCGGTGATCCTCCACGCGAGCCATCAGGCGCGGAAGGACGACGGTCAGGCCTCCAAGGCGGAGCTCCTCGACATGGTGGACGAGGAAGCTCGCAGGTTGGAGCGGCTGATGAGCGACCTGGTGAGCTTCGCCGGTCCGCTGACGCTCAGGCTTCGCAGTACCCCGGTGGTCGACCTGGTTCGCTGGTCGCTCGAGGCGCTCAGCGACCGCGAGCGCGACCCGGTGATCGACGTCGAGGTGGACCCAGCGCTGAGCGTGCAGGCGGACCCGATGCTCTTCCGTCAGGCGCTCACCCACATCCTCGCCAACGCCTGCAGCCACGCGAGCGAGTGTGTTCGTGTGACGGCGGAGCAGGACGGTCCCCGAGTGGTGCTCCGCATCGAGAATGACGGGGGGCCCATCCCGGACGGGGTGGCCGAACGGGTCTTCGAGCCCTTCTTCAGCACGCGACCCACGGGAACGGGCCTCGGCCTCGCCGTGGTCCGGCGGCTGGTCGAAGACCAGGGGGGTCAGGTGCGCCTGGAGCGCCACACGGACGTGACGGTCTTCCTGGTCGAGCTCCCCGCCGACGTGTAGCGGAGGCGTTTACTCGATCTGGTGGGCTCGGAGTCCACGCAGCGAGACCCGAGTCACGGCACCTGCGAACACGCGGGCTCCGTACCAGCCGAGGCTCACGGTCTGCCCGCCGGTGCGGCCGATGGCGGTCACGTTCACCGGACCTTCGGGGATGTCCAGGCCGGCGTAGAGCCCGAGCACTCCGGTCCCCTCGACCTGTGCCCGATCGGGCCGCGGGTCGTTCGGGTTGCCGTTGAAGTAGGTCCGCCCGACGGCGAGGGGGAAGGTGCCCACCTGCGCGAGCTCGAGCCGCACGTTTCCGCAGTCGCGGACCTCGCCGAGGAGAATGCCCGAGCCACTTCGGATGCCCTCGGTGAGCCCCGCGGCGTCGACGATGGAGTTCCAGTCCGAGGTGCTCAGGATCTGCGGCCGGTACTCGTAGAGCGGTCCATCGAGCGCTGCCACGGTCTCGCACGCGTCGGCCGCCGGTGCCTCCTCGATGTCGTCGTTCGAGATGACGACGCCGTAGGTGTGGACGTTGCGCCAGAAGTTGGAGTCACCCCTCGCTCGGACGATCAGCGGGGTCTCGGTCGGGACGTCGGGGATCAGATAGAAGCCGAGCTGCCGCTCGAAGACCGGTTCGCCGCCCTCGTACTGGATGTCGGTCTCGACGCAGGGGCCGGCCGGGTCGCCCACCAACGCGATCGCCGAGCCGACCAGGGTTCCATCTTCTTGGAGGACGTCGATCGTGACGTCGCTCGTGTCGGGCCCGTTGTCGAAGATCTCGACCACTCCGTACATCGTCACGGTCCGAACCTCTCCTGAGGTCGGGAGTCCGCCATCCATGAAACACCCGAGGTCCGGGGCGGTGCTCGCGGCGCCGGGATCGCAGAAGTCCGCCTCGGGGGTCCGCGGGGTGCCGGGCTCGGGCTCGAGCTCCGCACAGCCGACTCGGTTCACGTCGAGACCGTCGTCTTCGAGGGGTGGAGCGACACAGGCGCAGGCACTCAGCAAGAGGTCGCCGGGGCAGCTCGGCACGGTGCAGGCGGCGGTGTAGCGGTCCTCGAAGAGGATCGGGGCGCGCGGGCCGCCGTCCAGGTCGGTCGTTCCACCGTCGTCGCCGCAGCCGAACGCTCCCACGAGGGCGAGCGTCATCCATGCCAATCGTCGCAAAGTCATGATCTCGGCGGACCCTACGCTGCCCACCGATGGGGTTCAACGCGAGCCCTCGGGCGCGGCGCCGGCTTTTTGACCCCCGCCCGGGTGTCCGCCAACCTGTGGGGGTGCGGACCCTCGCTCACTGGTTGCTCCCTTGCGCCCTCGTGGTGATGGCGTCGCCAGGCGTGGCCCGCGCCGAACGGCCGCTGGAGAGCCTGAACGCCCTCAAGGAGGCGTGTCGGGAGGCGCGGACCCCCGGCCGGCGGGCGCTCTACGTGGTCGAGCTGGAGGGCTTCCGTTTCGGTCGCTCCGGCGAGGAGGGTTTCCTGCCGGTGGACACCCGGCGCAACCTCCGCGCGTTCGGGGGCGCCGCCGCGCTCTTTCCCTCGGAGCTGGAGCCCATCGGCTTTCGGGCCAACGAGGAGCGGCAGGTCGCGCTCCGGGAGGCTCGCCGGGCCGGCGCCAAGCTCCGGGTCGGGTTCTTCCTCGGCTTCGATGGCGAGGGGCAGCCGTGCGTCATCCGCCCGGCGGTGAGCGTCTCCACGGTCCGGATGGACGTGGCCTTCCTCGAGCTCGTCGATAGTCGCGGGCGGGTGATCGCGCGGGACGACACCGAGCGGCTCCGGGCCTGGCGGGACGACATCGAACGCGACCGGGTTCCCGGTGAGGGCCCCCGGGTCGCGGTCGACGACCCCTGGGGCACCGCGGTGCCGGCTGCCACGGTGACGGCGATCCGAGGCTTGGCCGAGCCCCTGGGTCGGTGCCACGCGGCCCACGTGCAGCGTGGTGGGCAACACAGCGGGCGGGCCTTGGTTCAGCTGACCGTGGAAGGCGGGACGCTCCAGGACCCGACCTTTGCTTTCTCGACCTTCTCGGACGAGCGCTTCGGTGCCTGCATCCTGCGCGTCCTGAAAGAGGCGCGGCTGCCGATGACCAGCGGCCGGATGACCGTGCCCCTCCGCTTCGCCGCGGACTGACGCCTTCGCGCGCTAGGCGTCCAGCTGCGGCGCGAAGCGTTCGGCACGGGAGAGCAGGAGCCGGAGCAGGACGCGGAACGCGCGGCGGTCGAAGTTCGTGTCGGTTCGCTGGACCGCCGCGAGCCGGACCGCTCCGGTGCGGGGATCCCAATCGAGGTGGGTCCCGGTGGCCGACCAGTTGAGCTCTGCGAGCGAGCGCAGCCGGCGATCGGTCTGCCCGTCGTTCGGTGGGATCCGTCCGAGGTCGAGCACCGCCAAGTAGACGGTGCGGCTCTGGTCACTGACGACCACCCGCACCGACCACTGGCCCGCCGGCTCGGTCGCGGTGTGGGTGAAGGTGCACGAGCCTCGCGCACGCCCCTCGGCCTCGCAGGCGGCGTCCACCCCCATCCGCTCGAGCTCGTGCCGAACGGCGCGCAGATAGCGCGGTTCGTCCAGCGCTTCTTCCGCTGGCTGGGCGAGCGCGCTGCTCGCCATCGCCAGGAGCGAGCCCAGGACGATCAGTCGAGGAAGTCGAGCCATCCGTGGGAGAGCTCCGCGCCGCGGTCGACCGGATTCCAGCGCATGAAGACGGTGCCGATGCACGAGGCCTCGTCGACGGCCCCGAACGTCCGGCTGTCGTGGTTCCGGGTGCCGCGGTTGTCGCCGAGGAGGAAGAGCTTCCCGGGCGGGACCTCGGTCTCACGGAGCCGGAACTCGGTCTGCTCGCGGACGAAGATCTGGTGGTCGGTGTTGCCCACCGTCTCGGTCCCTTGCCGAACGCGCACCTGACTGTTCGCGTCGTTGTCGTAGAAGTCGAGGGTGTCGCCCCAGTCGGTGTCGACCCTCGTGCCTTCGATCGAGAAGCGTCCGCGGGGGCCGGTCCCGAGCGTCATGCCGCCCTTGGCCATCACGCGACCGAAGACCATCGTGCCCGAGCTGCTCGGGTCCTCGCACACCACGATGTCGCCCATCTCGATGTTGCCGCCCCGCCAGAGCAGGACCTTCTCGCCAGCGAGGAAGGTGGGGGCCATCGAGTCGTAGCCGGTCGTGATCGGCGTGACGAAGAAGATGCGCAGCGCACCGCCGATCACGAGCAGCACACCGCCGACCCACAGGCCGATCTTCAGGAGTCCCTTCCAGAAATTCGCCACTCTGGAGCTATCCCTTTCGCGCCCGCAGGATGTCAAGAAGCGTTCGGGCTTCGTGGGCGCCGCGGAGAACCGCGATTCCGTCGGCGCCGGCGCGGAGCGCCGCCTCGCAGGTCTCCGGCGAGAGACCTCCGAGCGCCAGCACGGCCAGCCCATCGGCGGCCTGGGCACGCGCCGCCCGGAATCCGTCTGCCCCCAGCGGTGGGTTCTTGTCGGCGACCGAACCGAAGGGCGAGAGCGTGGCGTAGTCGGCGTCGCCGGCGCTCGCGAGCCCGGCCGCGTCGTGTCGGGACACGCCGATGAGCGCGTCGCCACCCAGGAGTGCGCGGGCTTCTCGCGCCGGTAGCCCCCGCTCGGGCAGGTGGACGCCGGCGGCACCAGCCAGGAAGGCGAGGTCCGGTCGGCGATGGATGAGCAGCGGGACCGGTCCCCGGAGGGACCGCGCCTCGATCAGCACCTGGCGATCGCTCGCTCCGGGGCGTCGCAGCAACACGGCCACTTCGGGGGCCCCGGCGACCTCTTCGAGCGTGGCCCGCAGTGGGTCGAGCGGCCCCTTCGGGGGCGTCAGGAGCAGGAGCCGTGGGGCTCTCAATCCTCGGCCTCGCCCGGGGGCGGAGGCTCTCGACCGTCGAGCGCCATTCGGGCCATCTCTGCTTCCGCGGAGTCCGGATAGCGCTCCACGATGCGCCGGAGGGTGGTCTCGCGCGCCGCGGCGTCATCCGCCTCGCGGAACTCCTCGGCGAGCCCCCACAGCGCCTCGGAGGGCGTGTCGGCGATGCGGCGGTCCGGGTCCGGCTCCGACGCACACTGGAAGGGCGCCGTGGTGAGCCAGAGCGCGATGAGCAGGCGCGCGATCATGCGTCCTGGCGGCTGCCGATCACGCCCTCGAGCGGGCTCGACGCGGTCGCGTAGAGCTTCTTCGGAATGCGTCCGGCGAGGAACGCATCGCGCCCGGCGCTGACCGCGTGCTTCATCGCGCGCGCCATGCGGACCGGGTCTTCGGCGCCGGCGATCGCAGTGTTCATCAGGATGCCGTCCACGCCGAGCTCCATGGCGTAGGCCGCGTCGCTGGCGGTGCCCACCCCGGCGTCGACGATGACGGGGACGTTCGCGTGCTCGATGATGATCTCGAGGTTGAACGGGTTGCGGATGCCCAGACCGCTGCCGATCGGCGCGGCGAGGGGCATCACCGCCGCGCAGCCCATCTCCTCGAGGCGACGGCAGGCGACGGGGTCGTCCATCACGTAGGGGAGCACGACGAAGCCCTCGTCGACGAGCGTCTTGGCGGCCTCGAGGGTCGCGGGAACGTCGGGGAAGAGGGTGCGTTCGTCACCGATGACCTCGAGCTTCACCAGCGGGGTGTCGAGCATCTCGCGTGCGAGGCGTGCCGTGCGGACGGCGTCCTCCACGTTGTAGCAACCGGCGGTGTTCGGCAGCAGCGTGACGCCAGCGTCGCGGAGCACGTCCATGATCGAACGGTCGCCGCCGCCCTTCAGGTCGACGCGGCGAACCGCCACGGTGACGACCTCGGAGCCGGAGGCCTCGAGGGCCTTCTCGGCGATCTCGAGGCTGGGGTACTTGCCGGTGCCGGTGAACAGGCGGGACTGGAAGGTGTACTCGCCGATGCGGAAGGCGTCGTCGCTCATGGCGCTTGGCTTAGCCGCTCCGCGGGCCCGAGCGCAACGCCCGCGGGCGTTCGCCGTGCGATGGCTCCCGCGACGGGTGGGTAACGGACCGTGATTGTCGGGGGTTGCAGGCTGTGCGGGTGCGAAGAGCATTCGTCACCGTCATCGCGCTCGTCGCCGCCTGCTCCGGGCAGATCGGTGAGAAGGGGGATCTGCCTCCAGGGACCGCGCGGCCCGGTGAGCTCGGCGCCATCGAGCCACTGGCCCGTCGGCTGACGCGCGAGGAATACGTCCACACCATCGCCGACGTGGTCGGTCTGCGCCTGAGCGACGAGGCGTCGAGCGCCCTGCCTGCCGACCGGCCCATCGAAGGCTTCGCGAACATCGCGAGCGGTCAGACCGTGCTCCCGGATCACGTCCGGGGCTATGCGGCGCTCGCCCGGGCCGTCGTCGGGTCTGCCGAGTTCGCCGCCTTTCGGGAGGGCCTCGTCGACTGCGGGGACACGAGCGCCGACTGCGCCGGAGCCACCACCGAGGCGCTCGGCGGCCGGCTCTTTCGCCGCCCCATCGACGATCGGGAGCGCACTCTCTACCAAGGGCTCTTCGACGCGGTGGCCGCCGAGTACGCCGACGCCGGAGTCGCTCACGAAGCCGCGACGAACGCGGTCGCCGAGGCGATGCTCCAGTCGCCCGGCTTCCTCTACCTGCTCGAGGACGAGCTCGATGGCGAAGGTACCCGCGAGCTCGCGGGTCATGAGCTGGCCAGCCGGCTGAGCTATGCGCTCTGGGCGTCGGCGCCGGACGAGGCGCTGCTCGATGCGGCTGCCAGCGGCGCCCTCGACGACCCGGAGGGGCTCGCGGAGGAGGTCGAACGCATGCTCGCCGATCCCCGGGTCGATCGGGTGCGCGAGCGCTTCGTTCGGGACTGGGCCCGCCTCGAGAGTTTGCCCGACGACGACGGGCTGAAGGGCGAGCTGATCGCGAGCGCCGTCGCCTTCTACCGGGACCACCTGGCAGAGGGTGGGGCGCTCTTCGACCTCTTCGACGCGCGGAGCGCGGTGCTCACGCCGGCCCTGGCCGAGGGGTACGGCCTCGAGCCGATGGGCGAGGGGCTGCAGACCTACGACCTGACCGACGCCGAGGGCCGCGCGGGCCTGCTGGCTCAGCCGGGGATCGTCGCAGGTATGACCAACGCGGACGGTGGCGAGATCGTCGCGCGCGGGCTCTTTCTCCAGCGGCAGGTCTTCTGTGGCTCGCCACCGGACCCGCCGGCGTCCCTTCAGGACGCCATCGACGAGTTCGTGGCCGAGCAGCCCGAGGACGCGTCGGAGCGGGACATCGCCGAGACACGTCTGATGCGGAGCGAGTGCGGCGCCTGCCACTCGCAGTTCGATCCGCTCGCCTACGGCTTCGAGCGCTTCGATTTCCGGGGACGCTTCCGCGACACCGACGACCACGGCAACGAGCTTCGCGTCGATGGCTGGATTCCCGCGACCTACGACGAGAACGGGGTCGAGGTCGGCTACGACGACTACGACGGTTACGTCGCGCTCCTCGCGGACCACCCACGGGTCCAGCGCTGCTTCGTGCAGCGTCACGCCGAGCAGGCCCTCGGCGCGACCATCGAGCGTGGTCAGCTCGCAGCGGTCGTCGAGCTGAGCGACCGCCTCGGAGCCAGCGGCGGTCACGAGGACCTGCTGCGACTCCTCGTGCTGAGCGAGCTCTTCCGCCTGCGTGCGATCCCGGAGGAACGATGATGGCTCGACGACCCCACCGACACTCACGGCGCGTCTTCCTCCGCGGCGCCGGCAGCGTGGCGATCGCGCTGCCCTTCCTGAACGAGCTCGCGCGACCGGATGCGGTCCGCGGTCAGATGGGGAGCGTGCCCGAGCGCGTCGTGACCTGCTTCTTCGGTCTCGGCCTCGACCCCTCCTGGCAGAACGACTTCGACGGGCCGCTCGAGCCCTACCGACCCTTCGCCGACAAGATGGCCTGCTTCAGCGTGAACATGGAGCAGGGCAGCGAGGGCGGCGCGCACTGCAACACCTCCACGATCACCTTCGTCGGCGAGCACCAGCAGAGCGTGAACGTCGCGGGCGGTCCGTCCCTCGACCAGCGGATCCGGCGCGCGCTCGATCCGGCGGCGCCGACACTGGTCAGCGGCCTCTGGTGGCGCCGCGGCGCCTGCGACGCTCAGGCCCTTCGGGTCTTCAACCCAGACGGCTCGGCGCGACCGCCGGTGAAGCGACCCTCCGAGGTCTTCGACCGGGTCTTCGGCAGCGTCATGCCGGATCCGGAACCGGTCGACCCCGCCGACCCGGATCTCGAGGCCGAGCGGCGCCGTCGGCGGATCCAGCGCAGCGTGCTCGACACCGTGATGGAGGACTACCGGCACTACGGCTCGGACCGCTCCCCGCTCGGGCATGCCTCGAAGCTCAAGATGGAGCAGCACCTGGCGTCCATTCGCGAGATCGAGCTCCAGCTCGCTCCGACCGACGACATCATCGACATGGGCGATGGCGGAGGCTCGGTCGCGAGCTGTGAGGTCGGCGACCGCCCGGGCGACCCAGCCATCGCGGACTACGATCGCTTCACCTACGGCACCGGGGGCGCGGCGCCGGCCATCGCGTGGCAGGACGTCGAGCGCGTCTTCCACCTCCACGCCGACCTCTATGCGCTCGCGCTGCGCTGTGACTTGGTCCGCTACGGGAACCTGATGTTCGAGTCCGCCGGGGGCCACATGAACCTGAGCGGGACCTACACCGCGATGGGCGGGTCCACCGACTTCCCCGGGACCTCGCAGCACGACAGCTATTTCCACGACAACCAGCCGCACCACGCGCGCCTCTACCAGCATCTGGCGCAGAGCAACCTGGCGTACTTCCTCCAGCAGCTCGACGATCCCGCGTTTCCCGACGCCAACGGGATGACCGTCCTCGACAACGCCACCGTGCTCATCGGCACCGAGTACGGCTGGAACCACTCCAAGGAGAACGTCTTCCACGCGGTCCTCGGCGGCGCCGGGCGCTTTCGCCCCGGCTTCTACACCGACCGCACGATGAACTGCGTGGACCTCTACAACGCCGTGCTGCAGGGCTTCGAGCTCCCGGCGACCGTCGGTTCGGCCACTGGCGTGGCCAGCGAGGGTGACGCCAGCGTGCTCCTGGCCTGAGCCGGCGAGCGGCGCCCGCCGGGGGGTGACGTCATCGAGAGTCTCCTGCGAGGCCGGATGCTTGGTAAGTTCGCTCCGTGGCTCGACTGGAAAGCGGTGCGAAGCTCGCGCGCGTGCTGACGAGCATCGTTCGCGGCGACCGGACCGGCACCCTCGAGGTCACGAGCACCGACGTCACCACGATCCTCTTCTTCTCGCAGGGCAAGCTGGTCTTCGCCGAGCAGGGGACCCTGGGTGAGACGTTGGGCCGGCGGCTCGTCCGCGAGGGGAAGCTCACCCAAGAGCAGTACTCCGCGGTGATCCAGCAGATGACTTCGCGGCTCATCGAGAGCGAGCAGATGCGCTTCGGCGAGGTGGTGGTCGCGCTCGGCTACCTCGAGCCGGAGATGGTCCACGACGCCCTCCACGCACAGGTGCGGCGGAAGCTCCTGTGTTGCTTTCAGTGGGCCCGTGTCGGTATCGGGTGGGACCCTTCGCCGGAGCCGGTGCGCGAGGTCGCCCACTGGCCGACGCCGGTGCTGCCGGTGATCGTCGAAGGGATTCGCGAGTTTTGGACCCTTCCCCAGACGCTCCCGACCCTCGGTCCGAATGGCGAGCGGTTCCCGGTGCTCGCGAAGACCCAGCGGGAGGTGTCGCAGCAACTCGAGCTCACGCCCGGCGAAAGCGGCTACCTCCGCAAGCTCGATGGACGCACCACCATCAACCAGCTTCGCGATGGCCGAGGCCTCGACCGGCTCGGCCGCGCACGCCTGCTCTCCGCGCTCATCCTCACTGGCGGCGTACGCTTGAGCGACCGCGCCCTCGACCCGTCCAAGCCCCCGCCGCCCTCCGGGTCGAAGGAGCAACCGCGGGCTGCCGTCCAGCGCCTCGCGGCCCAGCTCGCGGCTTCGCGGAAGCGGCTCGAGCGCAAGTCCCTCGTCCCCCCGATGGACGGCCAGCGCGCCGCGCTCGAAGCGGAGCAGGCGCACCAGCGCGGTCGCACGCAGATGGGCTACGACGCCTGGCCCGTCGCGGCGCGCGAGCTGCGGCGCGCCGCCGAGCTGCAGCCGGACGTGATCGAGTACGAGCTCTACGCGCGCTGGGCCGAGTTCCGGGCGGTCCCGCCGCCGGATCCCCGAGCCGCCGAAGCGGCACGCCAGGAGCTCATGGAGCTGACCCAGCGGGTGCGAAAGAAGGACCGAGACAACGCCTTCGCGTGGCACGTTCGAGGCCAGCTCGCGGCGCTGGAGGGGGACGACGAGGCCGCCCTCAAGCTCTTTTCGCGTGCCTACTCGCTGGACCGGAGCGACAGCGAGGCCGAGCGCTTCCTTCGGCTCTTGAAACGGCGGCTGTCGAAGAAGTGAGCACCCGGCATGGCCTCCCGGTATCCTCGCGCCGTGGCCACCAACGCCGACCCGCCTCCCGAGCCCGGGCGCTACAGCTACGGACCGCGAGTCATCGCCGACATGTCGGCCCGGGCCCTACGGGTTGGAGAGGGCCGCATCAGCGGCGCGCTCAGCACCGTGCTGGGGCTGGGCAGCCTCTTCGGAGTCCTCTGCTTTCGCTACCCGGAGTACCTGACGACCCCGGAGCTCCGCGAGGTCTACGACCCGGAGTGGATCCGGCTGCTCCTGAAGGCGTCGATGTGGACCGCGTTGGTCCTCGGCCTGCTGGCCTTCGTGCGCGGCAAGACCCGTCGCACCGCGGCCGTCGGGTTGGTGGCGGTTGCGCTCGCGTGGGTTCTCGGCGGCTACGGTATCGAGGCTCCGAGCGCGGTGCGCCGGACTCCGGTGTTCGCTGGCGTCGACTGGATGCTCCTCGACCTCCTCGGGTCCGCGATCCTCTTCATCTTCATCGAGAAGATCCTCCCGAAGTATCCGGAGCAGGTGGTGCTCCGACCGGAGTGGCAGATGGACCTGCTCTACTTCGGGCTCAACCACATCCTGATCGCCCTCTTCCTGCTCGTCGGGAACGGCTTCGCCCCACTCGCCTTCGGCTGGGCGACGAACGCGAGCCTGCAAGAGTGGATGCAGTCGCAGCCGCTCTGGGTCCAGGTGCCCATCCTCATCCTCCTCGCCGATCTCGTGCAGTACTGGGTCCACCGGATCTTCCACGAGGTGCCCGCGCTCTGGAAGTTCCACGCGGTCCACCACTGCACCGAGCACATGGATTGGCTCGCCGGCTCGCGGACGCATCTCGTCCAGACGATCGCGGACCGCTCGCTCGTCATGGTGCCCCTCTATCTGCTCGGCCCGTCGCTCGATGCGCTCAACTTCTACGTCGCGATCGCGGCGTTCCAGGCGGTGTTCGTCCACGCGAATTTCGGACTGAAGTTCGGGCCGCTGAAGTACCTGATCGTGACACCGCAGTTCCACCACTGGCACCACGCGAAGGACGACCCGGCCATCGACACCAACTATTCGGTGCACACGCCGCTCTGGGATCTGCTCTTCGGTAGCTATCACCTGCCCGGCGATCACTGGCCCAAGTACTACGGGACCGTCTCGCCGCTGCCGAAGACCTTCTTCGGCCAGTTCTTCTACCCCTTTCGCCGCAAGCCGGACGGGGACGAGTCGGCGGCCGATTCCGCCGCCGAATAGCTAGATCCCGGTGCCCTGGAAGGTGTCGCAACTCTGCATCGTGCCGTTCTGGAAGCCCGTGCGGAACCAGCGGACCCGCTCCTCCGACGAGCCGTGAGTCCACGTCTCCGGCGTGATGCGGCCCTGCGCGCGCCGTTGGATCGTGTCGTCGCCGATCGCGGCCGCCGCCCGTAGCCCTTCGTCGATGTCACCCGGCTCGAGGAGCCCGCGCTGCTGGGCGTAGTGCGCCCACACGCCCGCGTAGCAGTCCGCCTGGAGCTCCTGACGGATGCTCAAGGCGTTCCCGTCCACCTCCGACAGGCGCGCTCGGGCCTGGTGGACGCGCGTCGAGGTGCCCAGGAGATTCTGCAGATGGTGGCCGACCTCGTGCGCGATCACGTATGCCTGCGCGAAGTCGCCAGGCGCGTCGTGGCGACGCTCGAGCTCTCCGAAGAACGAGAGGTCGATGTACACCTGCTGGTCGGGCGGGCAGTAGAAGGGGCCCACGGCGGCGGAGTTGTAGCCGCAGGCCGATTGAACGGCCTCGCGGAAGAGCACCAGGGTGGGCTCCCGGTAAGCGCGGCCGCCCTGTTGGGGCAGCAGCTGGTTCCAGGTCGTCTCGGTGTCCCCGAGCACGACCCGCACGAACTCGACCTGCTGGTCCTCCTCCGGGGTCGACTGCACCGTGGCGCCGCTCCCGCCGCCGCCGTCCAGCAGACCGAGGAGCTGCATCGGGTCTTCACCGAGGGCGATCATCACGATCGCGACGACGACCACGGCCAGTCCGCCGCCGCCGCCCAGCTTGAGCAGCGCACCGCCTCCGGGGCGTCTCGCTCCGCGGCGGTCCTCGACGTTCGAGCTTCGTTTCCCGTCCTGCCAGCGCATCCCGTCCTCGCTACCACTCCCACAGCTTTCGGCCACCCTCGTTGCGGCGGCGCCGGCGACGACGCCGGGTGCGCGGAGGCTCCTCGGCCCCGCCATCCTCGACCATCCCGGCATCCATCGGACCCAGCCCGGCGTCACTCGAGGTCCCGGCGTCGAGCGCTGCACCCGCGTCGCGAGGGCTGGGCGGGACGATCGGCGGGAAAGCGCCGGCGTCCGCCGTCGAGGTCGCGCTGGGCGCCGAGTCGTCATCGGCGAGTAGGGCGACCGTGAAGCCCCCGAGGGCGAACGCCACGGCTCCCGCGACGACCCACCGGCCTCGTCGTGACGGGGGCTTTGCGCGGCTCGTCGCGAATCCCCCGGTCGTGTGTACCGTCCAGAGTCCGGCGAGCTCTTCGCGCCGATTCTGGATGAGCCCCTCGAAGTGGCTCTCGAGGAACCCCTGCAGATCGAGTGGTCCCTCACGCAACGTTCGTCGGCGAACGGCGATCTCCAGCTGCCGATAGACCTCGGCAGCGCCCGTGGGTCGGTCGGCGGGGTCCTTCGCCAGCAGGGTCTCCAGGAGCGCGGCGACGGGCTCCGAGAGGTCGGGCTGGAGGTGGCGAACGTCGGGCACCGGCTCGCTGACGATGCGCTTGGCCGCCACCCGGGCGTCTTGGTCTCCGTAGAGCCGCTCGCCGCTGACCAGCTCCACCAGGAGCACGCCGAGCGCGAAGAGGTCCGCGCGCGCATCGATGGGCTCGAAGCGCAACTGCTCCGGTGCGAGATAGCCGCTCGTGCCGCGGAGGAGCTCGCCGGAGCGTGCATCCTCGAGAGCGCGAGCCAGGCCGAAGTCGACGAGGCGGACGACGCCATCGAAGCCCACCAGCACGTTGTTCGGCGACACGTCACGATGGGTCAGGCCGAGCGGCTCGCCTTTCGAATCGGTCGCTTCGTGTGCGGCTTGGAGCCCTCGCGCGATGGCAGCTCCGATCCGCAGCCCGAGCTGGACCGGGAGCTTCACTCCCCGTTCGACCAGCGCGGTGGAGAGCTCCCCGAGCGAGAGCCCCAGCACGAAGTCCATCAGCAGATAGGGGCCCTCGTCGTCCTCCCCGAGATCCAACACGCCGACCACGTTGGGGTGGCGAAGCTCGCCCGTGAGGCGTGCTTCCTGGAGGAACATGCGTCGCGCCTCGGGCTCCTCGCGCCGATCGGGGCGCAAGCGCTTGATGGCGATCATCCGCTGGAACCCGATGCCGCGAAGAGCGCCGCGGAACGCCAGCTCGATGGTGCCGGAGCCGCCTCGGGCGATCTCCTTGACCGCCGGCGGAGCGGGCCGGCGTGGGGTCGCGCCGCTCATCGGAAGTGGGTCGGCTCGCTGAACGTGGTGTCTTCGACCGCGTAGATCACGGCTCGCCCGACGCGCTCGGACTTGCACGCGCCGGTCTCGACCAGGAGCCTCAGCGCTCGCTGCACCGCGCGCACCGTGGTGCCGGATCGCTCGGCGAGCTCGCGCGCGGTCTTCCCGGGGTTGGCCGCGATCACGCGGAGGATGCGGTCGCCGAAGGGAGGCTCGCTCCGCGGCTCGGGCAGGCGGAGTGGCTGGGCCACCGCGAGGGCCAGCCGGTCCCCCTCCCGCTCGATCTCGGCCACGCCCTCGAGCGCGCCACGAACGCGATGGAGCAGCACTCGGAAGACTCCGTCGTGCACCGAGGGATCGAAGGCGAAGCCGTAGACTCGCTCGAAGGCGTCCGTGAGCTCGACCCCGGCCGCTCCACCTTCGGCCAGGGTGGCTCCGAGTGCGCGAACCCGGTCGCCTTCGTCCATGAGCCGCAGCGCTTCGCCTTCGCTCGGCGCGACGCACCACCCGAGCCGCGGCGTCGTGCCGGGCGCGAGCTGCCATACCGCGGGAGTCTGCCCGGAGCGGGCTGCGGTCTCTTGGAGGGCGCCCGACACCTGCCGGAGGGCGTCCAGCTCGCCGACGCCCTCGCCGATCAACCCACGGACGAGCGCGTCGCGCTCGCGGGCGATGGCGGGCGGGAGTCGGAAGGCGCGGAAGCGCTCGAGCGCGGTACGCCACGCAGCGTCGTCCCCTGCTTCGGCGGCGGTGCAAAGCTGAAGCCAGGTTGCCGATGGCTCCGTTGGTGGCCGGTCCAGCTCGGACGAGTCACCCCCTGCGATGGTGAGCTCCCAATCCACGAGGGGCCGCCATGGCTCCGGGGCCGCGCGGCAGAGGGCCCCCCCGATCCGCGCGGCGGCGTACGGGTTTCCGCTCACTCGCCGCACCCGAGCGAGGGCCCAATAGGCGAGCAGCTCCTGTGCGGGGAGCGCCTCGGCATAGGCCGCCCGGCTCGCTTGCCGCGCGTGCTGAACCGCCTCGTCGATGGACGTGCCGAGGGCGGCCAGCGCCCGAAGGACCATCTGCTCCACCCGAAGCGCCGCGTCGCTGCGCTCCAGCTCGCTCGGCGCGGCGATCGGCTCGCCGCCCAGCCAGCGGTCGAGCTCAGCGCTCGTTCGGAGGTCGGTTGCGGGGAAGCGGTCCATGGAGATCTCGGGGCTCTCGGTCATCGGCGATGCGCATGGTAGCGTGCTCTCATGATCTGCGCGCCGCGTTGGCTCGCGCTCCTGCTCCTGACGGTGGGAGGCTGCGATTGCCAGGGGTCGGTGACCCAGGTCGTGGTCATTCTGGAGGCCGACCCCGTAGTCGTCGAAGAGGCCACCCGGCTGGGGGTGGAGGTGGTCAGCCAGAACGGCGACCGGACCCAGCGCAGTGTCGAGATCGGGGCCACGGAGGACCACGAGTGGCCCTTCCGGGTGCCGATCGTGCCCATCGGCGACGACGCAAGCCGCAAGGTGCTGGTGGTGGCCGAGGCCAATGACGCGGAGGGCGAGAGCCTGGGCGTTCAGCGCTCGGAGCTCTCGTTCGTGGAGGGAGAGACTCGCTACGTCGTCCTACGCTTCTCGGCGGGCTGCCGCCAGACACCCTGCGAGCAGGGCACGACGTGCATCGCGGGCGAGTGCGCGGACGCTTGCGTGACGCCTGGTCCGTCTCCGGACTCGCCGCGGGCGCCGGGGCCCTGCATCCGCGAGCGAATGGACGCGGGGATGCCCGAGGACGGCGGCCCGCCCGACCTCGGTCCGATGGACGCGGGGGTCGAGGACCTCGGGACGGTCGACGCGGCGCCAGTCCCCATCGACTGCCCCACACGCATCGGCTGGGTCGAGGGCTTCGAAGGAGGCTCGGTGCCGGCCAGCTGTGGCGCGCCGCCCTGCGAGACCTCTCCCTCCGGGCGCGTCGAGCTCGTGAGCGCCGTCAGCGTCTTGGCGCCAGGGGTGTCCCCCAGCTGTGGGTCGGGCTTGCTGAGGCTCGTGCGCTTCGACAGTCCGAGTCAGTCGTTCTTCGTCGCGCCGGTCGAGCCCCTGGCCGAGGGAGAGTCGATCCACCTCCGGGCTTTCCTCTGGGTGGAGGCTCCGGACGGCGCGACCACATCGCTCCTCGGGCTCACGATCGGCGACAGCTACCGCGACGTGCCGACCGCTGGCGTGGAGCTCGAGGTGGGCCCCGACGAGTCCACGTTGGTCACGCTGGGCGACGGCGGTGAACGCAGCGCGCCCATGTCGGCGTTCCCGCTCGGTCGCTGGGTCTGCGTGGAGCTCACGGTGAACACCGCCACCAACGAAGCCACCGTCGCCTACGAGGGCGAGCGCTTCACCGGTCCCTACCCGGCCGCCGCCGACTTCGTCGGCAGCGCGGCCCACGCGCGGGTCGGTCTCTTCCGGGTGCCGGACACCGGGACCGATGGTACTGCGTGGCTCGACGAGGTCGCCGTCAGCAGCGAGCCTCTCGTCTGCCCATGATCGACGCAGAGATGATGCGAGCGCCGGCCGGCCTCCGGGCGATCCGATCGCTCGGGGAGGGTGGCATGGGCGCCGTGCTCCTGGCGGTTCGGCGCGAGGGCGCCTTCGAGCGCCGCTACGCGGTCAAGCGGCTGCTCCCCGTGCTCCGTGAGGACGAGGCGGCACGCGCGGCCTTCCTCGACGAGGCTCGCATGGCGGGGCACCTCTACCACCCCAACGTCGTCCGTACGTTCGATGTCGGTGAAGACGAGGATGGCCCCTACATGATCCTCGAGTACATCGACGGCCTCTCGCTGGTCGAGGTGGTGCGCCGCTCCCGTTCGCGGGGGGAGTCGGTGCCCATGGAGGTGGGCCTGGAGTTGATGCGCGATGTGGCGCTCGGTCTGCGAGCCGCCCACGAGGCGCGGGACCTCCAGGGCCGGTCGCTGGGGATGATTCACCGGGATCTCTCGCCGGCCAACGTGCTCGTGGGGCTCGACGGCATCGCCCGCCTCGCGGACTTCGGGATCGCACGAGGCTTGGGGCGGAGCACGAAGACGACTCAGGCCATCCTCAAGGGCAAGGTGGGGTACATGGCGCCGGAGGTCCTTCGCTACGAGGAGCCGACCCAGCGTGCCGACCTCTTCTCGTTCGGTGTCGTGCTCTTCGAGCTGCTCACCGGGGAACGCCTCTACGCCGGCGACGACGCGCCGCAGCGGATCCTCAACGAGCCGCAGCCCGACCTCATGGAGCTGCGGCCGGGGGCGCCGCCGGAGCTCGTGGGGCTGCTCTTCGGGCTGCTCGCGAAGGAGCCCGAGAGTCGGCCGGCGAGCGCGCGAAAGGTGGCGTCGGTGCTCGAGCACGTCCTGGCGCGCGCGAGCGAGGACGCCGAGGACGAGCTGCTCTTGGCCAGCGAGTACGTCGAGCTTCTCGCGCGTGTGCCACGGCGCGACTCGACCACGCCGGGCATGATGATCCCCGACTAGCGGCTGCGAAGCGCTTCGATCGTCCCGAACACCGGGTCGTCCTCGGGCCCCTCGGCGCCTCCTCGGACGCTGAGCCCGACCACGAGGGCGGCCCCGACGGCGACGACGGCCGCGACCACGCCACCGACCACCCGAGGCCAACGCTTCGGCGGCCGCTCGAGCAAGACCTCCCGGACTCGGTCCGCCCCCACGCTCACGCTCCGGCGCGTCTCCGGCTGATCCGAGAGACCGACCTCGTAGACGCCCACGGGCACCGACGCCTCCAGCGGGCTCGGCCCCTCACGGACACCGAGGATCTCGACCCAGTCGACGTCGTCCTCGCTTCGCACGCGGAGGGTGCCGCGGGGTGGGGCGCTCAGATCGATGCGGAGCTCTTCGCGTTCACCTTCGCTGAGATGCAGGGCCACGCGGTGTGCCCGCGTTCCCTCGGCCCCGACCTCGAAGGTGTGCCGTCCGGGCGCGACGTAGATGGTCGACTCCTCGGTGGCCGATACGGGTAGCGTGATGTCGTCGAGCTCGAGCCACGGCTCGCTCGCGCCGCTGACCCGAATCGTCACCCGGCCGACCCGCCGGCTCACGTTTGCGAGGAGGGTGCGAGCTTCCCGCCGCTCGCGCCGATCGAGCCGGCCGAAGTCGCCCGTCAGGATCGCATGGGCGAGGTTGGCGGCTCGGCTCGGGTCGGCAGCCTCGTCGTCCTCCGAGTGAGCGACCGCGAGGTTGTACGCGGTCGGAAGGTAGGGGAGCTGCTGCAGCGAACGTTCGAGCGCCGTGATTGCTGCCGACACGTCGCCGCGCTCGAGCGCGGCGCGTCCCTCGTCGAAGTCCGCGCGCGCGCTCTCGCGAAGCGCGTCGCTCGGTGCCTCCTGTGCCGAGAGCATCGGCACGGAGACGAGCCATAGGCCCACCACGATCCACACTCGCATCGCCGGGAGCGTACCACCGACGACCTTTCCGTAACGGTCGCGTGCGACGGCGAGGGCTAGACCGAAGAACATGCGCAGCGCTCCGCTCGTTCTCCTCGCCACTGCCCTCGGCTGCACCGGCACCATGTCGGGCACCGACGAGCTCGAGGCCGGCGATGGTGGAGCGGCGCCGACCATGGACGCGGCCCGGCCGACGAACGATGTGGGTACGACGGCCGCCGACGCGTTCGTCGCCGCGGACGAGGACGCGGGTACGGCGACCGAGCCGGACATGTTCGTGGCGTCGGACCCGCCGGGCGACGTCATCCTCGAGGTGGACGGTGTCGTCGCGATCGAGGGCGAGAGCTTCGCGCGCATGGAGAACACCGAGCACCGAGAGTGGGTCCGCTTCGACGCGACGTCGGCGCCGGACATCGCGCCGGACCCGGACCCGCCACACCTGGAGGGCGCCTCGGGTGGGGCCTATCTCGAGGCCCTGCCCGACACACGCGTGACGCACGACGACCCGCTGGTGAGCGGCGAGTCGTTCCACGGCAGCGGAGGCACGGGGCCGATGCTCACCTATCCGGTCCGCTTCGAGACGGCGGGTCGCTACATCGTGTGGGTGCGCGCCTACTCCACGGGGGGCGAGGACAACGGGCTACACGTCGGCATCGATGGAGCGTTCCCCGAGGAGAGCGCGCGGGTGCAGTTCTGCAGCGGCAAGAACCGCTGGACCTGGTCGAGCGCGCAGCGACGCAGCTCCAACCATTGCGGTACGCCCCGCACGGTCTTCCTCACCGTCGACGCGCCCGGTGAGCACGAGGTGCACCTCTCGATGCGCGAGGACGGCTTCGAGCTGGACAAGGTGCTCCTGGTGCTCGACGAGGGCTTCGAGCCGAGCGGCCCGGGGCCCGACGAGGTCCGCGAGTAGAGTACGCTCGACCGGTGCGCACCGGTCTCGAGAAGCTCTGCCCGAGATGCAGGCTCCGGCTCCCCCGCACCGTCGGGAGCTGTCCATTCTGCAGGAAGGGAACGCGCTCGCCTGGGGCTGGCGGCAAGACCCGGCTCGCTGGCTCTTCCGACCTCATCGCACCGGGGCGCTTCTTGCGTTGGGTCTTCCTCCTGCTCGGTGGGCTCACGGTCGCTCCGATTCCGCTACTGGTGCTGCTGCTGCCGCTCCTGATTCTCGTGTTCGGTCCTCCGGCCGATGCGGAGGCGTCGGAGCTGATCATCAACTCGGCGATCGCCGGTCCGGGCCTCTTCCTGGCGGCGATGGTGACCCTCCCGATGTTGATCGCCGCCCTGCCACTTCCAATGGCCGTGTTCCTCGGGCTCGGGGAGGCCTTGGTGCGTGGTCGACGCCGGGTGGGGGTCTGCGTGCTCGACCACGACCTCGGCGCGCGGCCCGATCCGCTGGATCGCCGGTTGGAGCGCGTCGGTCAGCTCATCCGGCGCGTGCGGAGCTGGACCCGCGGACGCGTGTTGGCGGTCGGCGTGGGTGGCTTCGCGCTGCTCCTGCTCGGGCTCTCCTTCGTCATCCGCGACGAGGACATGCTGCCCTGGAACGCTGGGCTCATCGGTCTCCTCGGCGCGGGCTTGTTCTTCTTCTCGCTGTCGATGTGGACCGAGCTCCTCATCAAGGGGCTAGACTGGATTCGGAAGCCGCCGGGGCTGCGCGCGGGTGCGGAGGAGCGGGGTCGCCGCCGCCTGGACGTCGAGCGCGAGAAGGCGGAGATGCTGGCACGCGGGACCGCCGACCGGGAACCGGTGACGGGCGTGGTGACCACCAAGCGGCCGATCCGCTCACCCCTCGGCGGCGTGGAGGCGGTCGCGGTGCGGCTGCAGGGGCGGGTGGGCCGCTGGACGATCGACGACGCGTTCGTCGCACCGGAGCTCACCCTCCGCGTCGACGACGGTCGCGACGTGCAGGTGCGTGCGACGGACTGGGTCTTGCGGCTCCCCACGGTACCGGCTCAGCTCGTCGAGCGAACGGCCGAGCTCGACGACCGGCTCGAGGAGCTCGGCGTTCCGCGGAGCGAAGCGAGGCTCGCCGAAGCGGTGATTCGAGTGGGCGATCGGGTGACGGTCTTCGCGGACGCGAGCCAGGAGCACGCGCCGGGCGAAGGCTATCGCGACGGGCGCACGCTGGTGCTGACCGGTGAGGGCGACCGGCCGGCGGTCCTGTCGGTCGACCCGGTGTGACGTGCTCTCAGCCGCCGCCGACGAAGTGGACGACCTCGACCTCGTCCCCGGCTTCGAGCGTGGCGGTGGCGTGCTGCGCCTTGGGGATGACCGTCTGGTTGCGCTCCACGGCGACCAGCGTGTCGGCCAAGCCGAGCGTCTCGAGCAGCCCACGCACCGTAGTGCCTTCGGGGACGTCCTTGGCTTCGCCGTTGACCTCGATCTGCATGACGTCGTTCTAGCGCGTGCTCAGTAGAGCAGCCAGGACCGACGAACATCGAGGAAGCGCCGGGCGCCTTCGCGGTCTTCGATCAGATAGTCGTCCAGCGGGTCGCCAGCGTTGACGCGCTGGCGGTACTCGGGCCCGCCCGTCAGCAGGTCGATGGCCGGGCGGTTGGTCTCGTACTCGTATTCCTCGGTGCGCCACGGGAAGACGTCTTCCGGCGCCTGCGCGAGCATGGCGGCGATGAGGCGCAGGTAGGTGGGGTAGGAGCGGAAGGTGGCGCGGTCGGTGACGTGGACTTGCACCCCGCCACAGATCTCGCCTGCGTGCTTGCGCACGGTCGGCTCGAACGCGCACGCGCGAAGGACGGCCCCCGGGACCTCGATGGCCGCGATGGCCGCCGCGTCGACGTGCGGCGCTCCCAGGAGCTCGAAGGGCCGCGTGGTGCCGCGGGCTTCACTGAGGGTCGTGCCCTCGATGACGCAACCGCCGGGGTACACGATGGCCGTGTCGAGAGTCGGCATGTTGGGCGAGGGCAGCACCCAGGGGAGCCCCGTGTCGTCGAAGTACATCGAGCGGCCCCACCCCTCCATCGGGACGATGGTGAGCGCTTCGGGCGGCAGTCGTTCGAGCTCCACCACCATGGTGAGGATCTCGCCGAGGGTCATGCCGTGGCGGACGGCCACGTCGTAGAGGCCAACGAACGACCGGTAGCCGGCCCGCTGCGGTCGGCCTTCGACGACCTCGCCGCCCAGCGGGTTGGGGCGATCGAGGGCGAGCACCTTCACGCCGGCGCGGACCGCTCCACGGAGCATGAATGCCGCGGTCCACACATAGGTGTAGTAGCGGGCGCCGACGTCCTGCAGATCGACGACGACGACGTCGAGCTCCTTCAGATCGGACTGCTTCGGCTGAAGGTCGGCAGCGCTCGAGCCGTAGAGGCTGACGATGCGCACGCCGTCGAGCTCGCCACCGTCGACGCCGTCCATGTCCTGCGCGGTCGCGGCGTAGCCATGCTCGGGCCCGAAGAGGATCGTGGGCTGGATGCCCATGCCCCGGAGGACGTCGAGGGCGTGGACCAGCTCGCGGTTCACGCTCGCCGGGTGCGCGAGGAGACCGACCCGTTTGCCCTCGAGCTCCTTCGCGAAGGTGGAGCCCGGGAGGCGATCGAGGCCGGTGCGCACGACACTCACGCCGAGGGCGCCTCGGGGCTCTGGCCGAGCAACACGTAGAGCACGGCCATCCGGGTGGCGACGCCGGCCTCGACCTGGTCGAGGATGACGCTCTGCGGCCCATCGGCGACGTCCGGCTCGATCTCCACGCCCCGGTTCATCGGTCCGGGGTGCATCACGATGGCGTCGTCCTTGGCGAGCTTCATCCGCTCGGCGTTCAGGCCGAAGACCCGGTTGTACTCGCGCAGGCTCGGCAGGAGCGCTTCGGCGAGTCGTTCGCGCTGGATGCGCAGCGCCATGACCACGTCCGCGCCCTCGAGCGCCGGTTCGAGGCGGTCGTGGACCTTCACGTCGAAGGCCTCGGCGAAGTGGCGGGGGACGAGCGTGCGGGGACCGACCACGTTCACGTCGCAGCCGAAGAGTCGCAGCAGCCGGCAGTTGCTCCGCGCCACCCGCGAGTGGGCGATGTCGCCGAGGATGGCGACCTTCAGCCCCTCGAGCGTGCCCTTCTTCCGGCGGATGGTGAACGCATCGAGGAGCGCCTGGGTCGGGTGCGCGTGCATGCCGTCTCCGGCGTTGACCACGCGCGCGTCCATCTTCCTGGCCACGTAGTGCGGCGCGCCCGAGGCGTTGTGCCGGATGACGACGATGTCCGGGTGCATCGCGCCGAGCGTCCGACAGGTGTCGTTGAGGCTCTCGCCCTTCTTCACGCTCGAGGTCTTCACACTGAGGTTGAGCGTGTCGGCGCTGAGGCGCTTGGCTGCGAGCTCGAAGCTGGTGCGGGTCCGAGTCGAGTCCTCGTAGAAGAGGTGCAGCACCGTCTTGCCGCGGAGCGTCGGGACCTTCCGCACCGCTCGCCGCGAGACCTCGAAGAAGGCTTCCGCCGTGTCCAGGATCTGGGTGACGTCGTCGGTCGAATACCCCTCGAGGCTGAGCAGGTGCCGGTGCGGGAAGGGGCGGTCGGGGGTCTGGCTCACGCGGGCTCCTCCACGAACGCACCCTTGGCGTCCGCTGTGTCGGCGAGGCGAACGTCGATGCGCACGCCCTTGGGCACGTCGACGGTCTTGCCGACGAAGTCGGCGGCGATGGGCAGCTCCCGACCACCCCGGTCGAGGAGGACCGCCAGCCAGATGCGGCGGGGCCGTCCGTAGTCGAGCAGGCATTCGATGGCCGCTCGGATGGTCCGGCCGGTCTGGAGCACGTCGTCGACGATGAGCACATCGCGGCCCCCCACCGCGAAGGGGATGGAGCTGGGGCCGATCTTCGGGTCGGGGAGGGCGGTCGCCGCGTCGTCCCGGTAGAGGGCGATGTCGATCGCTCCGGTCGGCACGGTCGAGCCGATCTCGGAGCCCACGTGGTCTGCGAGCGCATCCGCGACGTCCACGCCGCCACGCCGGATGCCGACGATCGCGAGGTCCTTGGCGCCCCCGGTGGCTTCCACCACTTCGGAGGCCACCCGCTTCAGGGTCCGCATCGCGGCCTCGGCGTCCATCAGCTCGCGCATCGGTAGCCTGTCTACGCTCCGTCACCCATTCCGACAACCCCCACCCGGCTCAGGCTTCGATTCCACCCGATGCGCCCTTGTTTTCGCACAAAGGCACGAAGCACACGAAGATCCACAAAGGGGAGATTGGGGAACGGCGAGCGCCGCCGTGGCGATCGCCCGGGGCGTCAGGCGGAGAGCTCGCGCGGCGTCGACGGACCCACCAAACCCTTTGTGGTCCTTCGTGCTCTCTGTGGCTTTGTGCGAGAACAAGAGCCCAGTGGGCAGGGAAGCCTGGGGTCAGCCGCCGATGCTGGCGCTGGGGGCACCCTCGGAGTGGGGCATCGCCTCGCCGTTCTGGAGGCGCTCCTGCATCTCGTACTTCGAGGGGCAGCGCGGGATGACCTCTTCCGCGAGGAAGGTGCGCCCATCGCCCTCGAGCTGGCCCTGCACCGTCACGCTGATGCCCATGCCGTCGCGGAAGGTATCGGGCACCACGCAACGCGGGAAGCGCACGGGCATCTCCTGGTCGCCCTCTTCGAGGACGAAGCGCCATTCGCACGGATCCTCGCGGAACTGGATCGAGCCCTGACGGAGCTCCCCTTCCACCTTCAGCGGGCGGTCCATGTACTCGCCGGGGTTCGTCACCACCGTCGTGAGCGGTTTCGAATAGACGAAGGCGTCGCCCGCGCTCGTGTTCAGGAGCGCAAAGACCACGGCTCCGACGAGGATGCCGAGGACGGCAGCGATTTTCAGCCAGGGGGGCATCGTGGTCTCCAGTGTCGACCGAGCGGCTGCCCGTGGCAAGCCGCCTGCGAGGAACGCTCGCTCAGCGCTCCTCGAACTTCAACGAGGCGGAATTGATGCAGTAGCGCTCGCCCGTGGGCTGGGGACCGTCCGGGAAGACGTGGCCGAGGTGGCCCTTGCAGTGAGCACAGACGGCCTCGATGCGGCGCATCCCGAAGCTGCTGTCGTCCACGAGCTCGATGCGTCCGTCGGCCACCGGTGCCCAGAAACTCGGCCAGCCGGAGCCCGAGTCGTACTTGGTCTCGCTGTCGAAGAGCTCGGTGCCGCAGCCGGCACAACTGTAGACACCCTTCCCCTTGTGGTCCCAGAGCGCCCCGGTGAACGCGCGCTCGGTGCCCTTCTCGCGAAGGATGGCGTACTGCTCGGCCGTCAGGATCTCACGCCACTCGGCCTCGGTCTTCTCGTCGCTCATGGCCGACGTTGTGCGGTCGAACGGGCGCCAGAGCAACCCTCAGCGCGTGGCTGCGGTGGGCGTCGGCACGTAGTAGCCACGCGCCCAGATCGTCAGCTCGCCGCTCGCGGGCAGCTCGAAGCGAACGTCGAGCTCGTCCCCGGGGCGCATGACGTGGGGGCGACCATCCGCTGCACAGTAGGCGCCATCGCCGCCAGCGCACGACACGGGGTCGAGGCGGACTCCGTCGACCTCGACGTAGAGCTCGTCGAGGAAGGTGACCTCTTCCTTTTCTTCGCGAAGACGGAAGTGGACCGCTCCACCCGTCGTCTGGCCGATGGCGAGCGGCTGCAGCGTCGCGTTCTCGCTGCCACGGATGTCACGGAGCACCTCGCCGACGAAGGTCTCCTCACCACCTTCGACTCGGTAGACGAAGGGACACGCCGCGAGCTGGTCGCAGACTTGGATCTGGTCGGTGTCGGTGCGCTCCTCGCGCGTCGAGCGGGTGCCATGCACCCACCAATGCACCACCTCCTGCCGCGCCGCCTGCGCCGGGTACTCGAGTCGCTCGCAGGCGGCCCAACCGTCTTCCACGTAGCGGACGGAGCCATTGCCGGGGAGCAGCAGGGGCTGCACGCCATAGCCGCCGACGACCTGGTCGAAGACGGAGACCAACGCGCCCTCGTGAACAAGCCAGACCCAGTAGTGGTTGGGGGGATCCTCGTCGTCCCGGGTCGGCAGCGCGAGGACGACGGCGTCGCGGCTCTCGTCGAAGGCCACGATCGACAGGCTCGCCTGCCGCTCGAAGCGGGGGGCTTCGTCGGGTCCGGCGTAGTCGTCCCCGAGAGACACCGTCAGGTGACCGACGTGAACGACACCATCGGGACCGAGCCACACGGGCTGGTCGCCGTCGTTCGTGGTGAGCGCTCGCGCCCGGAGCACCGCGTCTGCCGGAGGCTCCGCGGCGGAGGTCTCCAAGGCGGAGGGTCCCGAGGGGGTGGGCTCCGCCGGGGTGGGCTCCGCGAGGGTGGGCTCCGCCGGGGTGGGCTCCGCCGCGCCCGGCGCCTCCGCGCCACTGGGCGGGGTCCGGGTCGGCTCGTCGGCGGGCTCCGAGGAGCAGGCGGCGAGGAGGCAGGTCAGGAGGAGCGAACGCGTCGGGATGAGAGTCACGAGAGTCGACCGAGCAAAGCGCGGGCCAGGCGCAAACCCGGTCCCGAGAGCGAGGTCGGGTGGCGGTCGTGTCCATCACCCCACGACACCGTGGACCGGGGGGCACGTCAGGGCATGCGCTCGACCACGATCGAGAACGGCCCTCCGCCCGAATCGCCGCCGGCGCCGAGATCGGTGTCGACGGTGATGACGACGGAGAACCCGCCGGTGATCGAGACGGTGGTCACATCGGTGCCGCCAGGCCCCTGCAGCCGGGTGCCGGCGATGCACGGGGTGGAGTCGTTGCAGCTCTCCTGCACGTAGATCATCGGATCGAAGGTGTCGTTCTGCGGGTCGACGGTGATCCGATAGTCGTCGGTGTCGGGGGCGGTGAAGAGGAAGACGCGCTCGGGACCGGAGCCGATCGCGCCGATGCAGTCGCTGCCATCCGGGTTGCGCACGTCGGCGCCGCCGATGGTGGTGGACGTGCGCTTGGAATCGAGCGTCAGCGGCCCGTCGACGCACGCGAGCGGACCGGCGTCGCTCTCGACCGGTCCTCCGTCGGTCGTGCCCTCGCCGGCGTCGGTTCCGGAATCGGCCGCGGCGCCTCCGTCGCTCTCGGCCGAGCCGTCGGCGGACCCGGCGTCGGCCACGGAGCCGGCATCCATGCTCATGTCGGTGATGCCGAGGTCGCGGGCCGGACCGCCGTCCGTCGGGACACGGTCGTCGTCGCCGCAGGCGGCCGAGAGGAGCAGGGTGACGAGAAGCGTTCCGCGGAGCATGGGGATCCAGTAACCCATCGCTTCGAGGCCGTCGACGGGGTGGCTCGAGTGCGCTTCGGTCATTCCCAGACCGAGGGTCCCCGAAGTAGGCTCGCTGCCGTGCGACTGCTCGGGGCGATCGCGCTGTTGGGAGCGCTGGTGCCAGTGGGGTGCGGCGGGGAGGAACCGCCGGCGCCGCCCGTGCTCGCGTCGGCCGCCCCCGAATCGGTGCTCGGGGATCGGTCGCCGGAGTCCGAGTCGGTGGTCGGGGATCGGTCGCCGGAGTCCGAGTCGGTGGTCGGGGATCGGTCGGCGGAGTCGGAGTCCGAGGCGCAGTCGGACGAGTGGCCCGAGGGCCTCGGGCTCGACGTTCCCTTCGACGACCCGAGTGGTCACGCGCTCGACCGCTTTCGCGACGCGCTCGTTCGCGCCGGAGCGGGGGAGGGCGTCGCCAGCGTCGCGGTCTGGGGGGCATCGCACACCGCCTGCGACCACTGGACGAGCCGGATCCGCGTAGCGCTCCAGGAGCGCTACGGCGATGGCGGTCGCGGCTTCACCTTCGCCGCCTGGCCAAACGAGCGGCGCTACTGGCAGAGCGGGGTGCAGGTCGACCTGGGGGAGGGCTGGTCGCGGCTCCGCCTCGGCCGGCACCGCACCGTGCCCGATCACTACGGAGTCGCCGGGCTGGTCTTCGACTCGGAGGGACGGGACGCGTCCACCCGCATCCGGACGGGTGAGCTCGGCGTCGGGGAGATCGCCACCCGCTTCGATGTCCTCTTCCAGCGGCAACGGGGCGGCGGAGAGCTGGAGGTCGCGGTCGATGGTGCGGTCGTCGCGACCATCGACACCGCTGGTCGGGTTGCCGCGGGCACTCACTCCGTCGAGGTCGCGGCGGGGGCGCACGAGCTCACCCTGCGCGCACTGCCGGGAAAGCCGGTGCGGGTCTATGGCGTGGACGTCCGGCGGGGCGAAAGTGGCGTGGTGCTCCACAACCTCGGCCTCAGCGGCTCCCGCGCCCGCTACCATCAGAAGTGGCGCGACCCGGTGCATCGCCAGCAGCTCGAGGCGATGGCGCCGGATCTCTTGGTCTTCGCCTACGGCGGCAACGAAGGGAACGACTTCGCGGAGCCGATGAGCCGTTTCTCGGGCCAGTTCGAGCGTGCGCTCCGGCGCGCGAAGCGCCACGCGCCCAACGCCTCGTGCCTGGTCGTCGGTCCGGCCGACAAGCCACTCCTCGAAGGCGAGGAGTGGACGCCCCGCGTTCGGACGCGCGGCATCGCAGCGGCCCAGCGGCGCATCGCGCATCGGCTCGGTTGCGCCTACTTCGACACCATCGCCTTCATGGGAGGCGAGATGAGCATGCTCCGCTGGGTCGAAGAGGGTCTCGCCCGCGACGACTACGTACACTTCACCGCTCGCGGCTACGACCGCTTCGGCGACGTGCTCCTCGAGGGCCTCCTCCCGCCGGAGTAGCGGTCCAGACGCGTCGACGGCGGCGCCCCCGAGGGAGCACCGCCGCCAGACAGGAGTCGGGTTCGGCTCAGCCGAGGGGCCCGATGAAGCCACCGGCGATGAGAAGCGCGTAGATGACGAGCGACTCGATGAGCGCGAGGCTGAGGATGAGCGGGGTGTTCAGCTTGTCCGCGGCGTTCGGGTTACGCGCGATGCCCTCGAGGGCGGCCTTCGCGGCGTTGCCCTGGCCGAGCGAGCCACCGAAGGCGGCCAGACCGATCGCCAGACCGGCGGCGATGGCCTTCCAGCCGGCCTCGTCGTGCTCGTTCGAGGCACCGGCGTCCTGGGCGAACGCGACGGCGGAGAAGAGGAAAGTGGAGAAAATGGCGGTGAGCCGCAGGGCGAGCTTCTTCATGGTTTTAGCCTCTCTTGATGCCTCTCTCAGCGGAGGCGGAAAATCTAGGGTTGGGTGAGCGGGGTTGTTGGGGCCGGGCCGGAGCTCGGCGGATTCGTCAGTGAGCGTGGGTGTCCTCGATGGCCATCGAGATGTAGACGGTCGAGAGCAGGCAGAAGACCAGCGTCTGGACGGTCACGACCACGCAGCCGAGGATGTAGACCGGCAGGGCGAGCGGCAGGAACCACACGACGGTGGGCAGCAGCAGGCCGATGAACACGGTGAGCACCGCGTGGTCGGCGAACATGTTCGCGGTGAGACGCACCGCGAGGGTCACCGGGCGCACCAGGTGGCTGATGAGCTCGATGACGAAGATCAGCGGGGCGAGCCAGATGACCGGGCCCATGAAGTGCTTGAAGTAGTTGACGAAGCCCTGCTTCTTGATGCCGTACACGTGGGTCGCGAGGAAGATCACGATCGCCATCGCGGCGGTGGTGTTCAGGCTGTCCGTCGGCGGCAGAAAGCCGGGGATGAGGCCGAGCACGTTCGAGAAGAAGATGACGAACGCGCAGGTGCCGATGAGCGGGAGGAAGTACTTGGCGGCATCCTTCCCCATCATCGCGGCCATCATGTTGTAGACGCCGGAGGTCATCAGCTCGACGAAGTTGGAGATCGTCAGCTTGTCCTGCGGGACGACCGCCTCTTCGGCGTCGGCGACGTTGCGCCGGGTGATCAGACCGAAGACCAGCAGCACCAGCACGACGAAGCTCAGGGCCCAGACGTGCAGGAGGTGGATGTCACCGCCGAAGAACCAGCGCTGACCTTCTTCGTTCATGGGCCAGCCCAGCGAATCGCCGAGGTGGACCTTCTGTTCGATCATGCTGAACCACGAGTAGTGGTCCGGCAGGGAGGAGGCGGCTTCTGCTGCGTTGGGGTCAGCCATCGGGCTGTTCCTCGTGAGGGTTGGGATCGGCCTTCTCACTCAGAGTGAGCGGCGCGACGACGATTCCGACGACCAAGGCTCCGATGCCGATCATGAAGCCCTTGGGGTGAATGGCGACCTGGGTCAGCAAGAGCCAGCAGACGCCCATGAGCGCTGCGGTCTTGAGACCGAGGAGGAGAAAGAGACGGCCCCGGTTCTGCACGTGCTGACCGGTGATGCGGAGGGCCACCCAGCGGATGACGCCCCAGTTGGCCATGGCGACGAGCGCACCGGCGAACGCCCCGAGCGCACCCTGCGCGCCCCACAGCGTGAAGCCGAGCAACACCAGCGCCACGCCACTGATGGCGATGACCTGGGTGATTCGTTCGCTGAGCTGGGGAGACATGGTGAGTTGGGTTGGGGGGCGTCCGTGAGGACGGGATCCGCATCGATGCTCGAGCTTTCAGGGCCGTTCGTCGGACTCGGGATCTGGGGTCGAACCGTCGTCTGGGGAACGCTCCGCGGCCTCGTCCTCGGCCGCCACGCGGTTGGCGCGGCGGGTGAGCTTGATGAGCGAGTAGAAGCCGGCGGCGATCCCGAAGAGTACGCCCACCAGGGTGAAGATCTTGTCGGTGCCGAAGCGGGCGTCCGCCCACTCGCCGATCTTCACGCCCACGAACACGAGGGCGGCCATCTCGAGGCCCACGGCTCCGTAGCGCCCGAAATCCTTCACTTGTTCGGGGCCTAGCAGGGGCATGGCGATGCGGTTTTTCAAAGGGCCGGTGAAAGAGCGGAGCCCATCGGCCCAGGCGCTTTCGGGCCGGCGTGTAGCACAGGGGGTATGGGGGTCAAGGACGGGGTGCCGCCAGCCCCGTGGGCGGACGCACCCCATCGACCCGTTCAGCCGCCTTTGGCGGCGGCGAAGGCCTTCGGGAGCGCCGCCTTGGTCTTCTCCAGCGCGGCCTCGTCGTGGGCCAGCGACGGGAACGCGGCCTCGAACTGGGACGGCGGCCAATGCACGCCTCCCTCGATCAACCCGGCGTGCCAGCGCCCGAAGGCTTCGCGATCGCACGCGTCCGCGTCGGTCCACGAGCGCACGGCGCCTTCGCGGAAGAAGACGGTGAGCATCGCCCCGACCCGCTGGATGTGACAGGTGCAGCCGGCGGCGTCGGCAGCCTCGCGGAGCATGACCTCCAGTTTCGCGCCGATCGCTTCGAGCTTCTCGTAGGTCCCCTCGGCCTTCAGCAGCCGCAGGGTCGTCAGCCCGGCCGCGACGGCGAGCGGGTTCCCGCTCAGGGTCCCCGCCTGGTAGACGGGGCCGGTCGGGGCGACGTGGCGCATGTGCTCGCGGGAACCGCCATAGGCACCGACCGGCAGGCCGCCGCCGACGATTTTGCCCAGGCAGGTCAGGTCGGGGGTGACGCCGTAGCGCTCGGCGGCGCCACCGAAGGCGACGCGGAAGCCGGTCATCACCTCGTCGAAGATGAGCAGGGCGCCGTGCGCCTTCGTCACGTCACGCAAACCCTCGAGGTAGCCCTCGGCCGGTGGCACGCAGCCCATGTTGCCGGCGACCGGCTCCACGATGACGGCGGCGATCTCGTCCCCGCGCGACTCGAAGGCGGCCTTCACCGCGGCGAGATCGTTGTGGGGCAGGGTCAGAGTGGTGGCGGCGATTCCCGGCGGCACGCCGGCGCTGTCGGGCTCACCGAGGGTGGCCGCGCCGCTTCCGGCCTTCACGAGCAGGTAGTCCGCGCCGCCGTGGTAGCCGCCTTCCATCTTGATGATGAGCGGGCGACCCGTGATGCCGCGGGCCAGCCGGAGCGCGCCCATGGTCGCTTCGGTGCCGCTGGAGACCAGCCGGCTCATCTGCATGTGCGGCTGCGCCTCGGCGATGGCGTCCGCCATGTCGATCTCCTGCTCGGTCGGCGCACCGAAGCTCGAGCCCTTCGCGGCGGCGTCCTGCACCGCCTTCACCACATCGGGGTGCGCGTGGCCAAGGATCATCGGCCCCCAGGAGCCGATGTAGTCGACGTACTCGGTGCCGTCGGCGCCCACGAGGGTCGCGCCATGGGCCTCCTTCACGAAGATCGGCGAGCCGCCGACGCTCTTGAAGGCGCGGACGGGAGAGTTGACGCCACCGGGCAGTCGCTCGGCGGCACGTTCGAAGAGGGCGAGGGAGACGTCGTCGGCCATGGTGCGGAACCTCCACCGGGCGTGGCCGCGAGGTCAAGGGTCACGCTGGCGCGCGGTGTGCAATCGCGGGCGCCATGACCGATTCGAAGACCACCCTCCGTGAGCTGATGACCCCACGCCCGAAGACCATCGGTGCCGAGCAGAGCCTGGCCATGGCCAAGAAGGTCATGCGGGAGCTCGGGGTGCGGCATCTGCCGGTGCTCCACGGCGGCCAGATCGAAGGCATCATCTCCAGCCGCGACATCGCGCTCGTCGAGCGCTTGCCCGGCGTGGACTCCGCCACGCTGGAGGTGTCGGAGGCGATGTCGATGGAGCCCTATGTCGTCGGCCCGGACACGCCGATGGACCAAGTCGCGCGCGAGATGGCCGAGCACAAGTACGGCGCGGTGGTCGTGATGGACGGCTCCACCGTGGTCGGCATCTTCACGACGGTCGACGCGCTCCGCGCGTTGGCGCGCCAGTTGAGCTGACGCACGAAACGCGACCCAGCGGGTGGGATCGCAGATCTTGCGCGTCCAACTCACCCGATGCCGGTCCATCGCCGCTGGTCTCGTTCTTGCTCGTGCTCCCCTCGACCGGTGGCGGACGTCCACCGGGGGAGGCGATGAGATGGGCAAGTTGGACGGCAAGGTGGCGATCGTGACCGGTGGCTCCGGGGGGATCGGGCTCGCGACGGCGAAGCTCTTCCTGCAGGAAGGAGCGTCGGTGATGATCGCGGATGTCGACGAGGCGGGGCTGAAGGCCGCGAAGGACGCGATCGACAGCTCGCGCCTCGAGGCGAAGGTGGTGGACGTCTCGGTCCCAGCCGACGCGAAGGCACTGGTCACCGCGACCGTCGAGCGCTTCGGCGGCGTCGACGTCTACATCGCGAACGCGGGCATCGAGGGGAAGGTGTTGCCCATCACGGCCTACCCGGTCGAGGAGTTGGACCGGGTGCTGGCAGTGAACGTGCGCGGCGCGTTCCTGGCGATCCAGACCGCGGCGCCGCTCATGGCCGAGCGCGGCGGCGGGAGCATCGTCGTGACCTCGTCGGTGGCCGGGCTGATCGGCGCCGCTGGGCTCGCCCCCTATTGCGCCAGCAAGCATGCGGTCATCGGTCTGGTGAAGAGCGCCGCGGCGGAGCTCGCGAGCGCGAAGATCCGGGTCAACACACTGAACCCCGGTCCGATCGACAACCGCATGATGAGCTCGATCGAGGAGCAGGCGTCGCCCGAGGAACCGGGCGCGGTCCACGCCATGTTCGAGTCCCGGGTGCCGCTCGGGCGCTACGGCACCAACGAGGAGATGGCGAAGATGGCGCTCTTCCTGGCGTGCGACGATTCGAGCTACTGTACCGGCGCCAGCTTCGTCGGCGACGGCGGCTACGTCGCGCAGTAGCGGGTCATGCGCGACGACCGATGACGCGATAGACGGCCACGGACTCGGCGCGGCCCTTCACGTGGACGTGCTCGATGAGCTCGGCGTCGATCGCCTCGGAGACGAGCTCGTGGAGCTGGCCCGAGATCAGGATGTCGGCGCCGTACTCCTTGGTGAGGCCCTCGAGGCGCGAGGCGACGTTCACGGTGTCGCCGATGACCGTGTACTCCATCCGTTCGCTGTGACCCATGTTGCCGGCGACCACCTGTCCGTAGTGCAAGCCGATGCCGGTTCGGATCTCCGGCAGGCCGCGCTCGGCGAAGCCCTCGTTGATCGCCTTCAGCCGCTCCTGCATCTCGAGGGCGGCCAGCACTGCTTGGAGTGGGTCTTCCTGCTCGGGGCTCGGAGCGCCGAAGACCGCCATGATCGCGTCGCCGATGAACTTGTCGACGACGCCGTGGTGGCTGAGGACGCTCTCCACCATGCCGGTGAAGTACTCGTTCAGGAAGTCGAGGAGCTCCCGCGGCGGCATGCTCTCGCTGATGGTGGTGAAGGCCCGGATGTCGGAGAAGAGCACGGTCACCGGGACCAGCTCGCCGCCCAGATGCTGTTCGCTCTGCATCAGGTGGTCGGCGACCTGGCGGGTCACGTAGCGGCCGAACGTCTCGCGGATCCGGTCGCGCTCCTCGAGGCCCACCACCATCTCGTTGTAGTTGTCGACCAGCAGCTCCACCTCGTCGTGCGTGTGCACCTCGGGGGCACGCTCGTAGCGGCCGTCCTTCAGCGCCCTCGCCGCGTGGGCGATCCCTTCGAGCCCGCTCGCGAGTCGGCTCGCGTATCGCAGGGCGAAGCCGAGCGCGAGGAGGGCGGCCACCCCCAGGATCCCGAGTTGCTGGTAGAGGTCCGCGCGGGCCATCGCGCGCAGCTCGGTCACGTCACGGGTCGCCGTGAGCCGCACGTCGTGCCCGTGCGGCTGGAGCTTTTGCGGGTGGAAGGTCTCGAGCGCGAGAAGCCGACCGTTCTGCTCTTCGAAGGAGACCTCTTCTCGAGCCGTTCGCAGCGTCGGCGCGGGGTGTCCCTCGGTGGTCGCGACCACCTCACCGTCGACGCTCAGCACCAGCTCGGCGTCGAGCTGGTCGGAGAGCCGCTCCACGTACGCCTGGTCCACGCAGGTGATGAGGCCGAGCACGCCCACCTGGTTTCCTTCGAACATCACCGGCGCGGCGTCGACCAGCGCGTAGCGAACCCTGTCGCCCGCGCGGAGCTCGAAGAGGCCGGACACTCGCTCGCCATCGAGCAGTGCCGCGAACGCCGGGCTCGACTCGGGGGAGAGGGTGGGCACGCCATAGACCTCGTTGCCGATCGCGATGGCGTTTCCTTCCGCGTCCGTCGCGATGATCTCGTGGTGCGGATAGGCGCCCGCGAGCTGGTCGACGAACGTCCCCACCTCGGCCTCGTCGCGCTCCGCGACGGCTCGGTCGAAGCTCGCGTCGTGGGTGGCGAACGCGACGGCCAGGAGCGCGTGGCGCTCGTACTCCTCGAGGAGGTCGTCGAAGTGGTGTCCGACCGTCTTGATGTGCAACGCCGCCTCGTCGAGGAGCTCGCGCTCGGACGCGCGTTCGGCGATCACGGCCCCGACGACGGCGGGCACGAACGACCCCAGCACGAGGCCGATGAGCTTCGTGCGCACGGAGACCATGGGCGGAGTCTCGGTCATGGCCGACGCCGGGCGCAACGCCGCCGCCCGCGGACCTCGTGAAGGGCGGCATCGGGCGAAGCTGCCGACCAGGCGATCCGGTCCGGCATGTCCCCGTTCGAGGGCGTAACGGCGGACGCGATTCTTACGAAAATCATGTCCGTCGACGCTCCGCTTGACTCTCGATGAAATTGAAAACAGTTTTCGTTTTCATAACCTAGCGGGCCCGAGGCGCCCCTCGCTCTCGAGGAGAGAAAGCACTCATGAAGAGGAATCATCGGATCGTCGCCTGCTTGGTCGGGCTCATGGCCTGTGGGGACGATCCCGCCGGACTCCCCTCCAACGCGGAGGCCGCCGTCACCCAGTACGGCGCGGTGGTCCACGCCAGCTACGCGGCCAGCTTGGACGCCGCCCGGGACCTCGACTCGGCCCTCGAGGCCTTCGTCGCCGACCCCACCGAGACCAACCTCGATGCGGCCCGAAACGCATGGCTCGCGGCTCGCCGGCCCTACCTCCAGACCGAGGTCTACCGCTTCTACGACGGCCCCATCGACGGCGCCGACGGTGATCCCGAGGGCCTGATCAACGCCTGGCCGATGGACGAGCAGACGGTCGACTACGTCGAGGGCAGCCCCGACGCCGGTCGCATCAACGATCCGAGCTTCGAGATCTCGATGAGCTCGCTCGTCGACGCCAACGGCGAGGGCGGCGAGTCCGACGTGGTCACCGGCTGGCACCCGATCGAGTTCCTGCTCTGGGGCCAGGACCTGACCGACCCGAGCGAGGACCTGCCCGGTCAGCGCCCGGCGAGCGACTACGTGGACGCGGCCAACGCCGACCGCCGAGCGCAGTACCTGACCACGCTCGGCGATCTGCTGGTCATGCACCTCGAGCAGCTCACCGCCGAGTGGGAAGCGGGCGCGGCCAACTATCGCGCCGACCTCGAGGCGGGCGATGCGGGCGAGGGCCTGCAGAAGATCCTCACCGGCATGATCGTGCTGAGCGGCTTCGAGACCGGCGGGGAGCGACTGCAGGCGGCGCTCGACGCGGGCGAGCAGGAGGAGGAGCACTCCTGCTTCTCCGACAACACGCACGAGGACATGCTCTACGACGTCATCGGCGTGCAGAACGTCTGGCGCGGCAGCTTCGGTAGCGCCGACGGCACGGGCATCGAGGACGTGGTCCGAGAGCTCGACGCCGACCTCGCCGACGAGCTCGACGCGCGGATCCAGACCAGCGTCGATTTCGCGATGGCGCTCCAGCCGCCCTTCGACCTCGAGATCGACCCGAGCAACACCGAGGGCAACGCGCGGGTGCAGGCGCTCATCGACTCGCTGCGCACGCAGGAGATGCTCCTCTCGGAGGTCTTCGTCGAGCTCGGCTTCGCCGTCCCGGACCCCGAATAACCCAGGCCCCGCCCGGAACCATGCGAAGCCTTGCCTTCCTCTCGATGATCGCGCTCGCCTGTGGCGGGAGCGACGGCCCGGATCCCAGCGACCGCTATCCGGGCGGGGACACCACCCTCCTGCTGCTGGTCAGCCAGTCGCAGGCCTTCACCTTCCCGGCGCCGAACCTCACGGACGAGGAGCGGACTCGCTTCTTCACCGGCAACTCGTTCTTCAACCAGGCGTGGGTCGCGGCGCCGGCGTCGACGACCGCGCGCGACGGACTCGGCCCGACCTTCGTCGCGCCCGCGTGCTCCACCTGCCACTTCCGCGACGGGCGCGGTGCACCGCCCGAGCCCGGCGAGCCGATGGTCGACGTCCTGCTTCGGCTCAGCGTCGACGGCGTCGATCCCATCACCGGTGGCGTCGTCCCCGAGCCGATCTACGGCGACCAGCTGCAGCCCTTCGCGGTCGACGGCGTTCCCGCCGAGGGGCGACCGACGGTCCGTTGGACCGAGGTGCCAGGCAGCTACGGGGACGGCAGTACCTACTCGCTGCGGAGCCCCGCCTACACGATCGAGGACCTGGCCTTCGGGCCGATGGCCGACGACGTGCGCGTCTCTCCGCGAGTCGCGCCGCAGATGATCGGGCTCGGCTTGCTCGAGGCCATCGGCGTCGATCGCCTCGAGGCGATCGCCGATCCGGACGATGAGGACGGCGACGGAATCCGTGGGGTCGTCCAGCGCGTGTGGGATCCGCTCGCCGGCGAGTCGGCGGTCGGCCGCTTCGGCTGGAAGGCAGAGCAACCGACCGTCTACCACCAGACCGCCGGCGCCTTCCTCGGCGACCTGGGCGTCACCAGCTCGCTCTTCCCCGACGAGGGCTGCGGTCCCGCGCAGACCGCGTGCGCCGAGGCTCCGCGCGGCGGCGATCCCGAGGTCGACGACGAGCTCCTGGCCAAGGTCGCCTTCTACGCGCGCACGCTCGCGGTCCCTGCTCGCACGGGCACCGACGATGCCGAGGTGCGCGCCGGCTGGCGCCGCTTCCGGGACTTCGGCTGCGCGAGTTGCCACGTGCCCGATCACGTCACGGCGACGCTCGATGGGTTCCCCGCGCTCTCCGAGCAGCACATCTGGCCGTACACCGACCTGCTGCTCCACGACATGGGCCCCGAGCTGAGCGATGGCCGTCCGGTGTTCGAAGCGGAGGGCTCGCACTGGCGCACGCCGCCGCTCTGGGGGCTGCGTTTCGTCGCCGCCGCCAACGGCCACGACAACCTCCTGCACGACGGCCGCGCCCGCGGCTTCGCGGAAGCCATCCTCTGGCACGGCGGTGAGGCCGAGCCGAGCCGGGAGGCCTTCCGCTTGGCCAGCGAAGCCGACCGCCGCGCCCTCCTCGCGTTCCTGGAGTCTCTGTGAAGACCACGCTTCGAATCCTCTGCCTCTTCGCGATCGCGAGCTGTGCGCCGGGCGACCCCTTCGACCGCAGCGCGATGCTCGAGTCGATCGGTGACGAGGTGACGCTCACCCTCTACGAGCAGCTGGTCGAGCGGAGCGGCGAGCTCGAGGGGGCCGCCACCGCGTTCTGCGCCGACCCGACCGACGCCAACCTCGACGCCACCCGCAGCGCGTTCCGCGCCGCGAAGGCGCCGCTGAAGCAGGCGGAGGTCTTCGCTTTCGGTCCCTACACCGACAGCCCGCTCCGGCTGGGCCCGGAGATCGATCTCTGGCCCGGACGCGCGACCACGGTCGACGACCGCTTGGCCGGGACCGAGCCCGTGACCGCGGAGGCGATCCTCGCAGCGGGCGGCTACGCCAAGGGATTCCCCGCGCTCGACCATCTGCTCTTCGCCTACGAGCTCGACGCGCTCGCGGAGCCGCGGGCGTGCGAGTACCTGCAGAGCCTGACGACGCAGATCCGCACCGTCGCCGAGAGCCTGCTCGACGCGTGGGCACCCACCGGCGGCGACTACCTCGGTCAGTGGGTCCGCGGGGAGGGCGACTTCGATGGCGTGCAGCACTCGGCGAGCGTGTTGATCGAGCAGCTCGTGTTCACGCTCGAGAACGTTCGCGAGGTCAAGCTCGGCAAGCCGCTCGGCAAGCGCGACGGAGGTGTGGTCCAGCTCGACGCGATCGAGGCGCCGGACTCGCACCGTTCGCTCGACGACGCGCGCGACGCCATCCGCGGCGTCGAGGCGGCCTGGATCGGCGACATCGAGGGCTCGCCGCCGATGGGCGCGGAGCCGGCCATCGGCGTTCGCGACTGGCTGCTGGCGCGCAAGCCCGGCCTCGCGCCGGAGGTCGACGCCGCCTTCGCCGCCACCTACGCGGCGTTCGACGCCGTCTCCGACCACCTGGCCGCCGCCATCCTCGACACCCCCGAGCTCGTCGACGAGGTCTACCTGGCGGTGCGCGACCTGCAGGTGCTCTTCGCGGTCGACGTCGCCCAGGCGCTCGGCGTGACGGTCACCTTCAACCCGACCGACGGCGACTGAGATGAAGCGCATCGATCCCGCGTCGCTCGCCGTCTTCCGGATCCTCTTCGGGACCCTGATGGCGCTCAACGTCCTCCGCTACGAAGCGGAGGGCTGGGTCGAGGATCTCTACGTCGCGCCCACGGTGATGTTCCCCTACTGGGGCCTCGAGTGGATCCAGCCGCTGCCCGGCTGGGGCATGCACGCGGTCTTCGGCGTGGTCTTCCTGAGCGCGGTCGGCGTCGCCCTCGGCTGGCGCACCCGCTGGAGCCTCGGCGCGTTCCTCGCCAGCTTCACGTACGTCGAGCTCCTCGATCGCTCGACCTACCTGAACCACTACTACCTGGTCAGCATCCTCGCGGCGCTCATGCTCCTGATGCCAGTGAGCGCCATCTGGTCGATGGACGCGCGCCGCGAGGGCCCGAAGCGCAGCATCCCCTCGTGGCCGGTGAACGCGCTGCGGCTCCAGCTCGGGCTGGTCTATTTCTTCGCGGGCGTGGCCAAGTTGCGCCCGGACTGGCTCCTCGAGGGGCAGCCGCTGGTCACCTGGCTCGCCCGCTACGCGGACCTGCCGGTGATCGGCCCGTGGCTCGATCAGCCCTGGGTGGCCATCGCGATGAGCTGGGCCGGTTGCCTCTTCGATCTGAGCATCGCGTTCTTCCTCTGGCATCGCCGCACGCGCCGCTTCGCCTACGTCGCGGTGGTCGCGTTCCACGCGATGACGGCCGCGCTCTTCTCCATCGGGATCTTCCCCTGGCTGATGATCGCGGCGACGACGATCTTCTTCGCCCCGTCCTGGCCGCGACGAGCGCGTCCGGTCGTCGACGAGGTCGCGGCGCCCGCGCCGAAGCGCTGGATGGTGGCCGCGCTCGCGCTGCACTTCGCGGTGCAGCTCCTGGTGCCGCTCCGTCAGCACCTCTACGAGGGGGCCTCCACGTGGCACGAGCAGGGCTTCCGCTTCGCGTGGAACGTGATGGTGATGGAGAAGACCGGTCAGGTGGACTTCATCGTTCGCGAGCCGGACGGACGCGAGACCGTCGTGCTCCCGAGCGAGGAGCTCACGCCGCTGCAGCTGCGGATGATGGAGACCCAGCCCGACCTCATTCTCGCCTACGCCCACCATCTCGCCGAGCGGTGGCGTCCGGAAGGGCGAGGGCCCGTCGCGGTCCATGCGGACACCTGGTGCTCGCTGAACGGACGGCGGCGCCAGCGGCTGGTCGACCCCGACGTGGACCTGGCCCGCGTCGAGGACGGCTTCGCCCCCAAGTCCTGGATTCTCCCCCTGAATCGCCCGCAGGCCTGGGCGAGCCGATAGGATTTGGACCGTCTGCGGGCTCGGGTGACACTGAGGGAGGTAGATGGTCACCACAGCCAGCGGAGCGGCTCGCCAGAGTGCGCCCCCACCGACGCCTGAACGTGACCCCGAACGGGGAGGGGGCGCGGTGCGTCATCTCGGCTTCGTGGGCGACGACGCCGCCCTGGTGGAGGCTCTGCGCCGCGGCGAGCCCGGCGCCCCGGCGGCTCTCTACGACCGGCATGCGCTCCACCTTCGGCGGGTTCTGGCGCGGGTGTTGGGCGTGGACGACGAGCTCCCGGACGTGCTCCACGAGACCTTCGCGCAGGCGCTCTCGTCGATCGACAAGCTCGACGACCCGGACCGGCTGGAGGGGTGGCTGGTGCGGATCGCGGTGTTCACCGCCCGCGGCGTGATCCGGAAGCGCACCCGCCGCCGTTGGCTCCGATTCATGGCGCCGGAGGAGGTGCCCGATCCGGGCGAGGCCCCGGCCGACCCGCGGGCGCGGCTGGCGCTGGCCCGCGTGCGGCGAGCGCTGAACAAGCTCTCGGCCGACGAGCGCATCGCCTTCACGCTCCGATACTTCGAGCAGCTGGAGCTCCGCGAGGTCGCCGACGCGATGGACGTCTCGCTCTCCACGGTGAAGCGCCGCCTCAAGG
>CAYXAP010000014.1:0-1661 GCA_964462035.1 uncultured Sandaracinus sp. | reverse complement strand
GAGGTCGCCGACGCGATGGACGTCTCGCTCTCCACGGTGAAGCGCCGCCTCAAGGCCGCCGAGAAGCGCTTCGTCGCCGCGGCGAACGACGACCCCCACCTGCGCGAGTGGCTCGAGCGCAGCCCGCGATGGAGCGCCGCATGAGCGACGAGAGCATCGACGAGGCGGCCCTCGAGCGCTTCGGTGAAGCCATCGCCGAGCTGCAGGACGAGGCGCTGGAGGCTCGCCACGATCTGGGCGCCGTTCGCTCCCGCCTGCTTCGGCGGCCCGAGCCCTCGGGGCCGTCGCGTCGGTGGCTCGCGTTCGCGGGCGTGGCCGGGCTGGCGGCGGCGGCGGCTCTCGCGTGGGTCACGTTGCGACCCGCGGCCGATACGCCGCTCGCCTTCACACTGCCCGATGGTCGGGCTGGCGGCGCCGGCTCGTTCGTGAGCGCCGACGCGCCCGAGGCCATCGCCTTCGCGGACGGGAGCGCCCTGGAGCTCGCGGCCGGGTCCGACCTCCGCTTCGCCGAGGTCGACGGTGATGGTGCGCGGCTGGACCTGCAACGAGGCAGCGTCCGCTTGGACGTCGTGCATCGGGACGAGTCGACCCGGTGGGCGGTCCAGGCGGGCCCCTTCATGGTCGACGTGGTCGGGACCCGCTTCGCGGTCGGCTGGGATCCGGAGACGCGCGCCTTCGAGCTCCACATGGAAGAGGGCCGGGTCGAGCTGGAAGGGCCGGGGCTCGAGCGCCGGGCGGTGGTCGCTGGCCAGACGGTGCGGCTCTCGGTGCCCGACGAGCCGGTCGCGGTGGCAGAGCTGGAGCTTCCGGAGCCGGGGGACGAGCCGAGCGCGGTCACGGAAGCGGTGGTCGAACCGGTGGAAGCGCGACGGCCACGTCGGCGGGCGGCGACCCTGGACTGGCGACGGCTCGCTCGGGAGGGGCGTCACGGTGACGCCATCCGCGCGGCCGACTGGGGTCGGATCCTCGCCCTCGGCGACCCCGCCGACCTGATCATGCTCGGCGACGCGGCGCGATTCGCGGGCGAGAGCGAGAAGGCCGCGGCGGCGTATCAGGCGATTCGGGTACGTCATCCGGACGACGCCCGGGCGCCGCAGGCGGCGTTCTTCCTCGGCCGGTTGGCCCTGGCGCGCGGCGACCACGCGGGCGCGGCGCGCTTCTTCGACGCCGCCGCCAACGAAGCGCCGGGTGGGCCCTTCGCTGCGGTCGCCGAGGGCCGCCGGATCGAGGCCTACACGGCGGCGGGCAACGCAGCCGCCGCCCATCAGGCGGCCCGTCGCTACCTCGAGCGCTGGCCCGAGGGCGCGCACGCCACCGTCGCTCGTCAGGTGCTCGGTGAGCGCTCGTCGAACGGCCCACCGGCCCTCGCAGACTGAGAGGTCGGGTAGAGTGCAGGGGTGAGAGGCCTGCTCCTGGTCGTGTTCATGGTCGCCTGCGCGGGGGCAGGGGAATCGACTCGGGGATCCGTCGTCGGCGCGGAGTCGCCATCCAGTCGGGAGTCGGAAGTCGGGGGCCGAGATTCGGAGTCGGAGGTCGGCGGTCGGGACTCGGACTCGGAGTCGGAGTCGGAGTCGGACTCGGACTCGGACTCGGACTCGGACTCGGCGTCGGCGTCGGAGTCGGCGTCGGAGTCGGCGTCGGAGTCGGCGTCGGCGTCGGCG
>CAYXAP010000013.1:19796-144366 GCA_964462035.1 uncultured Sandaracinus sp. | reverse complement strand
TCTCGATGATCATCGAGACCGAGGCCCACGTCGCGCTGGCCCGGCGCCAGACTCGGGAGCTCGCGCTCGCGCTCGGCGCTGGTGTGCTCCCTGCCCAGCGAGCCGCGACCGTGGTGAGCGAGCTCGCTCGCAACATCGTGGCGTACGCGGACACCGGTCGATTGGACGTCGGGCCGCATGGAAAGCGGGAGCTCGTCGTCCGTGCCGTCGATCGGGGCCCAGGGATCCCGGAGCTCGAGACCGTGCTCGCTGGCGAGCCTCCGGGTCAGGGCCTTCGGGCCGTCAGACGGCTGGCGAGGCGAGTCGACATCGACACCGGGCCCGACGGCACCTGGATCGAAGTCGTGCTCGGACTGTGAGTACGACCGTCCGCTGTCGAGTCCTCGGTGTCGAAGCGCCCGAACGCTTCTGCTCCGACTGAATCATGACAGCGTCACGGTATGCCGTCATGGTCACGGAATTCCGTCACGAGATTCCGCGACCGCCGGCTCCACATCGGAAAATGACCAACGATTCCGTGTGATGGTCTGGTGGCACGGCACCTGCTCTAGGAAGACATCATGCTGCATCACTCACGACCACGCGGCCCCATCGATCAGCCACCACCTGCCCTCCCCCAGGCGATCGGTGACTTGGGCCGCGTGGTCGGCAGCGCCCTCCAGAGTCTCCGCGTGGCGCGCGAGCTCCTGGAATCCACCCCGGCGGCCGCCGATGCCTATCGGCACGTGCTCGACGCCCACCACGCCGGCGAGCTGGCGTCGCGGATCGCGATGACCATCCGCGCAGGGCGAGCGGACCAGCAGCCCGCGACCTGTCTGGCGGAAAGCGTGGAGCGCGCCATCGCGACGGTGCGGCCGCTCGTGCCCGAAGGCACCTCCGTCCGTAGCGCCCACTACCCGGGTCTCCGAATCGCGATGGAGCGCACGGAACTGACCCGAGTGCTCTTCAACGTGCTCGCCAATGCCGTCGTTTCCGGCGTCGGTGTCAGCCGACCGAACGACGTGCGCGTGCGGACCCGGACCCACGTCGATTGGGTCGCCATCATCGTGACCGACTCCGGCCGAGGCATACCGCCGGCGGTGCTCGAGCAGCTCCGCGACGCACGGAAGGGCTTCGACCCCGAGAGCGGGCTCGGCTCCACGCTGGCCGTTCTCCGCCGAAGCGGCGGATCCCTTCGCGTGCAGACCCAGAACGGCATCGGCACCGAGGTCACGCTCGAGGTGCCTCGAGCCCATACGGGAGACGAGTGGTGAGGCCTCTCGACGACGACGTGGTCGGGGTGCTCGGCCGCTACATGCCGCAGATCCTGGCGCAGTCCGTTCGGCGGCGTGCCCAGTCGGCTGCCGGGGTTCCGGATGGCAACCTGCGAGCGGAGCACCTCCCCGCGCTCCTGCGCCAGCTCGAGTCGGGCATCCGGCTCTTCGTGGAGCCGGCGTTCCAAGACACCCTCCTCTCGGAGCTCCAGGCGCTCGCGGGCGACGAGGCTCCCGCGCTCGAGTCGGTCACCATCGCCATCGAGCTCGAGGCACACATCTCCGTCGCGCGCACCAAGACCCGCGAGCTGGCGCTGGCGCTCGGCGCCGGAGTGTTCGCGGCTCAGCGAGCGGCGACGGTCGCCAGCGAGCTGACCCGCAACATCGTGGCCTACGCCGGCACGGGCCAGCTCGATCTGGAGCCGCGGAACCCAGCCCATCTCTTGCTCCGAGCGATCGACGAAGGGCCTGGGATCCAGGACCTCGAGGCGGTGCTCTCGGGGGACTACCGAAGCAAGACGGGGCTCGGCAAGGGCCTCCAAGGTGTCGCGCGACTCGCGACTCGATTCGACGTCGACACGGGGCCGAAGGGCACTCGCGTCGAGGTGGAGCTGGCCCTGTGACTGGGCTGAAAGGTGAACGGATGAGGGCAGGAGAGAGCATCCCGATCCTCGAGCTCTGGGGGCGGCTCATCGTGCCGCTTCAGGGCGACATCGGGGATTCACAGATGGAAGAGCTGCAGAGCCGAGTGCTGCAGCGTGTGCGCGCCACGGCGCCGGTCGGGCTGGTGCTCGACGCGTCGGGGATCTGGCTGATGGACAGCCACCTCTGCGCGGTCCTCGGGCGGATCGCCCGAGCGGCTCGGCTGATGGGTACGCGACCGGTCCTCTCCGGACTCAGCCCGACGATCGTGATGACGTTGCAGACGATGGGCATCGAGCTCGACGCGGTGGAGACGACCGTCGACCTCGAAGCGGCCCTCGAGCTGCTGGGTGTGTGGCCCGAGGGTGAGATGGACGAAGAAGACGTCACCTGGGCTGGTGCAGGAGCGGAAGGCTCCGAAGGAGCGAGAGCATGAGTGAGACGACCACGAATCGACCCCCAGGGGGCCGGCTCGGGCAGCTGCGCGCCGAGGTCGAAGCTGCCCGCGAGTCGGTGGCATACCAACGCGCGCTGCGCGCGGCGGTCTACGAGGACAGCCCTGACGGCGTCACGCTGATCGGTGCCGACGGGAAGGTCACGATCAACCCCAAGGGGGAGTCGATCCTCGCGCGGACCAACGACCCGGATGACGAGGAATGGAAGGAGACCTTCGGGTTCTTCCACATGGACGGCTCGCCCTATGCCGTAGAGGAGCTGCCGGGCTTCCGGTCGCTCCAGGGTGAGCGGATCGATGGCGAGCTCATCGAGGTGCGCCTTCCGGCGGACGAGGCAGCGGGGCGGCCGGCGGAGACCGTGATCATCTCCTGCACCGGCGGCCCCCTCGAAGACGGCCGAGCGATCAGCGTCTTCCGAGACGTCACCGAGCAGCTGCGTCTGGAGCGCGAGCTCGAGGAACGTGGTCAGACGCTGGCGGCGCGCGACGCGGAGAACCGCGCCCTCATCGACCGGCTCCGTGTCGCGATCGACGAGATCTCCACGCCGGTCCTCAAGATCGCCGAGGACATCCTCGTGATGCCCATCATCGGCATCGTCGACGGCGAGCGGAGCGCCCGCGCCTCGGAGCGCTTGATGCACGAGGTCAGCCAGACCGGCGCGCGCTGCGTGATCATCGACGTCACCGGTGTCGACGTCATCGACACCACCACCGCGGACCTCTTCGGCAAGCTCACGCGCGCCGTCGAGCTGCTCGGTTGTCGCGCGATGGTCAGCGGAATGCAGCCGAGCGTGGCCCAGACCCTCACCGAGCTCGGGATTCGGCTGGACCAGCTCCCGAGCCACCGAAACCTGCGTGCGGCCCTCTCGGTCGCGCTCGCTCACCCCGGTCGTCGCCGCTGGCGTCGGCGCCGGAGCCTCTGATGGAAGAAGGAACGACCATGGCAGACGGAGCCCCCCACGGAACGAACGAGGCCGACGAGATCGCGGCCCTCGAGAAGGAGCTCGACGCTCTGAAGGCCGAAGCCGCCGAGCACACCGACCTGCTCGACGTCGTCATCGACGGGCACCCCGACGGCATCGCCATCGCGAGCATGGACGGCTCGCTGCGGATGAACCCGACGGGGGCAAAGATCCTCGGGAGCCTGCAGCAGGAAGAGACCAGCACGGAGGAATGGTCCGAGCGCTACGGCCTCTTCCTTCCCGACCAGGAGACCCCCTTCCCGACGGAGCAGCTACCCCTCGCCCGAGCGATGGCCGGCGAGCGCGTCGACGACGTCGCGGTCTTCATGCGTTCGGCCGCTGCCCCGGAAGGGACCTGGCTCGGCGTGAGCGCTCGACCGCTTCCTGGTGGCGGTGCCGTCGCGGTCTTCCGAGACGTGACCACCGAGCGCGTGCTCGGGCAACAGCTGGCCACCCGAAACGAGCAGCTCGAGGCTCGGGAGAAGGAGAACGAGGAGCTCGTGGAGCGACTCCGCATGGCGCTCGACGAGCTCTCCACGCCCCTCATCGAGGTGTGGGAGAACGTGCTCGCCGTGCCCGTCGTCGGGCTTCTCGACACCCGCCGCAGCGCGCAGATGTCCGAGAAGGTCTTGGAGGAAGTCGCTCGAACCGACACGAAGTACGTGGTCGTCGATCTGACCGGCGTCGAATACGTCGACACGTCGACCGCCGACCGCCTGATCAAGCTCGCGTCTTCCGTGAGCCTGCTCGGCGCCGAGTGCATCGTGTCGGGCATCCAGCCCGCGGTGGCGCAGACCCTCGTGGCCATCGGCGTAGAGCTCGAAGGGCTGACTGCGCGCCACGATCTCGAGCACGCGCTCGCCCACTGTCTCGCCGGCGAATCCGCGGCGCTGAGCCGCGCATGATGGACTCGACGCTAGCCGAGGTCCGCGACCAGGGCCGTGGCGTCGTCGTGACTGGCCACGTGATGATCGAAGAGAAACGCGACGGCGGCGTCCGGGTCGAGACCGGTGAGGTCGTTCAGCGCGAAGCGGCTGGACACGCCGTCGGTGTGGAGGACGATTCGTCCCCCGCTGCCGACCTTGCCCTCGGCGACTCGAAGGCGTCGGACGCCCTGACCGATGATCCCCGGCGTGGGGAGAAAGGGCAGCTCGAGGTCGCTGCGGAGCCCGACGTTCCCGACGCCGGCCGCCTCGAGGCGGTCGCCTCGGCGGATGACGATGGTGAGCGCGGCGCCGCGGGTGCTGCGAGCGGCTCGGTCGGCGGCGTCGACGATGGCCTGGACCCGGGCATCGGCGGCCATCGCAGCCACCGCGTCCAGGCACCGCTCGCGAGCCTCCGCAGCCTTGGGACCGTGGCCGAGGCCATCGACGACGACCAGCCACTCACCCTCGGGTCGGGCGAGAGCGAGGACCCCATCGCCGTTCTCGGTCTCTCCTGGCATGGGGCGGGTGCGGTGAGCGATGGCCACGCCGCACCCTACGCCGAGCGCAGGGCGCGCACCAAGCCGACATCGGCGGCGCTCCCATGCACCGACGACGCCGATCGTTTCGTCTGCGCTCGGGTGGCGTACGACATCGCGCTCGCGGCGGGGTTCAGCCACGCCATCGCTCGACAGATCGGCGTGTGTGCGGCCGAGCTCGCTTCCAACGCCGTGCGTCACGGCGGCGGTGGGACGCTCCACCTTCGCCTGCTCGGTGAGACGGACCCCGGCATCGAGCTCCTCTGCATCGACCGTGGCCCCGGCATCGACGATCCGACCGAGGCGCTGGCCGACGGTTGGTCGGCCGGTCGCCAACGACGGCCGGACGAACCGCTCGACGGCGGGCTCGGTGCCGGGCTCGGTGCAATCGCACGGGTGATGGACCAGCTCACCCTGGAGAGGCATGGCGGCGGCGGCGCCATCGTCGTGACCCGCCGATGGATCCACGATCGGAGGCGACAGTGAACGAGTCCACTCGAGGGGTCACCCTCTACGCGGGTTTCATCCTCGACGTGCTCTCCGAGTACGACGGGATGAAACGCCTGTGCGCGCCGGCCTTCGCGCTCGCGAAGGGGATCGATCCCGCCGACCCGGCGGCCCAGGTACCGATGAAGCTCTACAACGACATCTGCGATTGGATCGAAGAAAACCTCGGTGCCGCCTCCATCCGCGGCGCGGGCCGGGCCATCGGCCGCCGGGTCTACACCGAGATGTCGAAGCAGGGCGTGATCACCGCGGACTCCGGTCCGGTGGCGATCCTGGAGGCGTTGGTCCAGGCGGCGTCGATGATGATCCAAGACCCGGAGGGCCGTGGCTGGGAGATCCTCGAACGAGCGCCGCGCTTCTGTCGGATGCGCCGGACCCAGACCTTCAACTGCATGCTGCAGGAAGGGCTGCTGACCTCGCTGGTCCAGCGCGGTCCGGTACTGCGCGCGGGCGTCGATCACGAGCGCTGCACGCGTCTCGGCGACGAGTTCTGCGAGTACCGCATCGCGTGGATCCCGAGCTGACCGTGGCATAGTGCGCGCCGTGAGCGCGCTCTGGGTCTTCGGCTACGGCTCGCTGGTCTGGCGACCGGCCTTCGAACACCGACGGCGTGAGCCAGCGGCGATCCGCGGCTGGACCCGCCGGTTCTGGCAAGGAAGCACCGACCACCGTGGCGTGCCCGGCAAGCCCGGGCGCGTGGTGACGCTCGTCCCCGACGCGGACGCCGTCTGCTGGGGAATGGTCTACGAGGTCGCGCCAGCGGATCGGCGGGCGGTGCTCGCGAATCTCGACCACCGCGAGAAGGGTGGCTACGCCCGGCACGAGGTCGCCGCCGAGCTGAAGAGCGGCGAGCGGGTCGACGCGCTCGTCTATCTCGCGACACCGGACAACGCGAACTACCTCGGTGAGGCCTCGCTCGAGGTCATCGCCGAGCAGGTCCGAGAGTCGGTCGGTCCCAGCGGCCCCAACGTCGAGTACGTGGTGGAGCTGGCTCGAGCGCTCTCGGCCATGGGCGCGAGCGACCCACACGTCGAAGCGCTGGCTCGGCTCGTCGAGGACTGAGCCGGCGGTTCCGCCATCGTCCGCCGGTGGCCCGCCAGTGGGCCCCAGCGGCCCGGAGTGACTGGCGTTTCGACCGGTCTGGGTTCTATCGACCCCAGCGATCGGCGGATCGACCCGCCACCGGCTCTTCGAAAAGCCCAATGATTTCGTGACGAGATCGTTGGCACGCTTCTGGCTGTAGGAGTGGGTATGGACCGCACCTACATCGCCGCACTCCTCGCCCTGGCTGCTTGCGCTCCCACCTCGGGCAACTCGCCCGCTCTGGACGACGCCTACGAAGAGACCGGGTTCGAGGGACCCTTCGAGGCCAGCCCGACCACCGACGGCAAGACGGACGCGGACGGCACCGCCGGCCCGCGCGTCGGCAACGGCGTAGCCACCGAGGTGTGGGCCGTGACGCGCGACTGGTCCGACGTCGACGCCGAGGCGGGCATGGCCTGGGAGGCGAACAGCGGTCTCGACTGGGAGGCGAAGTTCGACGCCTGGGTCGCCAGCTTCGAGCGCATCGATCGCGCCACCGGCTACGGCCAGACCTTCCGAGTCACCACTCCGTGGGAGGGTCGCACCTTCGAGGCGCCCACCCTCGAGTGCGCCGAGGTCGCGCTCTTCCTCCGGGCCGCCTTCGCCAGCTGGTACGGCCTGCCCTTCTACATCCAGGGCTGGGACGCGCACACGCGCCAGCGGATGTACGCCGGCCACTTCGGCTTCGTGAACTCGGACGGCGCCAAGGTCGGCCGCTTTCCGAGCTTCCGCACCAGCTACCGGGACTACACCGGCGAGTGGTCCGAGGGTGAGAGCTGGCCCAGCGACTCCCGCCTCCGCGGCTTCCGCCTCGGCGACGACGACGGCGTGCCCTCGCTCGGTGAAGGCGCCGGCGCGGGCGCGTACTTCGACGAGATCTTCCTCAACAAGCGCGTCGGCTACTTCGCCCGCCTGCTCCTCCTCTACTTCGGCAGCGCCAACCTCGCGGACGAGGCCAACATGTTCCACATCCAGCCCGAGGACACCCGCGCCGGCGACGTGCTCCTGAAGCGCTGGCAGAAGCGTGGCATCGGCCACGTGATGCCGGTCATGCAGGTCGAGGAGCCCGTCCCGGGTCGGCTGCAGGCCGCGATCGCCAGCGGATCGATGCCCCGCCGCCAGCCTCTCTGGGAGGAGCCCTCCCGCGCTCGCAGCAGCTTCACCGCGAGCACCACCGGCGGCGTCGGTACGGACTCCGACGGCAACCCCTACGCCGAGCTCGGTGGTGGCATCCGCCGCTGGCGCACCGCGGTTCGCGTGAGCGGCCGTTGGCGCAACGTCGTCCGCGATGCGGACCTCTCGAGCTACATCGATCCCGGCGACACCGCGCAGATCGAGAGCCGCCCGGACGAGTTCCGCGACATCCTCGCCGACGTCTCCCCCGAGGAGCAGGTCGAGGTCGCCCTCGAGCAGGTGGAGGCCGCCCGGGCCCACCTCCGCGACTACCCGGCGAGCTGCGCCGCCCGCACCCGCCGCGAGGACGCCTTCGCCCGCCTCTACGAGCTCACCGCCGACCTCTACGGCTGGAGCCGGGAGCGCACCGACAGCGAGCACCGCACCCTCGAGGACCACGTCTTCGGCGAGCTCGAGTACGACCAGGCGCGGACCTGTTGCTGGAACCGCTCGACCGCGACCATGCACACCATCGTGATGGACTACGCCCGCGCCGAGCAGGCCCAGGCCGCCTCCGATGGCCTCTGCCAAGCGCCGACCGTGTTTCGCGCCGAGGCCGGCACCGGCTACCAGCGCTGGGCCGACCACGCCGCGGACATGGGGCTCGCCGCCGAGTGGCAGCCCTGGAGCGAGGACGAGAGCTGCGCCCAGCGCGACGTCGCCGAGGACGCGATGGCCGAGCGCACCGTGGGTGACTTCTGCGCCGGTGGCGGCGTGACCGACCCCGAGCCGGAGCCGGAGCCGGAGCCGGAGCCGGAGCCGGCCGACGCCTGCGACGCCCTCGGTCAGGACGACAGCTCGAGCCAGGCCATCCGCTACGAGGGCCCGGTCAACGGCGAGATCTGCGCGGACGGCGACGAGGACTGGTACCTCATCCCGGCCGGCGGCGAGGCGGTCCTCGGCTTCCAGCACTCCACCGGCGACCTCGACCTCGAGGCCTTCGACACCGAGGGGCGCCGGCTCGGCGTCAGCAATGGCACCTCCGACGAGGAGCGCTACGGCCACGACGGCCCCTTCCTCGTGCGGGTCTACGGCTACTCCGGCGCCACCGGGACCTACGTCCTCATGGTCGAGTGAGGCCCCGCTCCGCGCTCCACCAACGCTCGACACATCGGCGTAGAGTCCTTTCACCGATTCTGCCTGGATGCCGGGCATGGCCGTCCACTCGACTCCACCGCCCCGGCGAGCTGCGACTGCGACTGACCGCCAGCTTCACAGCCCGATGAGCGGCATCGCGTGCTCGCCGCCCAAGGGGTCGTAGACGTCGATCTCGATCGGCTCCCCGCTCCACTCGGAGCTCGCCGCCCGACACGTGCGCGGCGCCTCTCGCGGCGGCTCCACGTGGATCGCCACGGCGTCGCTACGGAGGTCGGCGAAGGTGGCTCGGAACCGCCCCTGTCGATCGGTTCGGGTGTGCTTCTCGCCGATCCAAACGTCCGCGCCCGCGAGGGGGCCGTCGCAGTCCACGGTGCCGTTCACGGTTTGCGAGTGGGTGGCGACGGGCTCGGCGCCCAGGGCCCAGGCATCGGCGCTCCGCCAAGGGTCGGGGAAGAGCACGCCGGCCGCGCCAGGGTGCGGGTGCCAGACCCGCGGCTGATGGCAGGGCGTGGCTCGCTCGGTCCAAAAGCGCTCGCCGGTGGTCGCCGAGATGGCGTGCATGACGTCGCCGCCGCGGCAGACGAAGAGCACGCCGTCCATCGCCGCGACCGAGGGCGCGAGCTCGTCCCAGTCGTCCTCCTCCGGAAGCGGTGGCGCCGCCCCGAAGGGCAGCCGCGTGTCGAAGCGCCCGGAGCCGCCACGCCACCGTCGGGCTTGGACGATCACGGTCTCGTCGTCGGTGCCGAGGGCGTAGATCCAGTCGCCGTCGATCATGGGCGCGCTCCATGGGTGCGCCGGGTGGGTGAAGCGGGCGCGGCCGAGCTCGCGGCCGTTCGAGATGTCGAGCACACGGATGGTCTTTCCCTCCACGACGCCCACCCGACCCTCGCCGCCCGGTACGAGCGACTGCCAGTGTGGTGAGGGCTCTCCCTCCCAGCGCACGTCGCCGGTGCGTGCGTCGCGAGCGACGATCCGCGGGCCGCGCGAGACCACGGCCACCCCGCGGTCCACCGCGAGCGTCCACAGCCAGACCTCTCCCTCTTCGTAGCGGGTCTCGAGTGCGTCACCCCACAGCCGGCGACCCGTGGCCAGGTCCATGGCGTCGACTCGGCGGTGGGTCACGGCGACGACCGTCCCCTCGGTGGCGCCCACGCCGTGCACGTCGAAGCCGAGCTCCGGCACCTGCCAGCGCTCCTGGAGGGTCTGGGCGTCCAGGGCGCGGAGCGGCGGCAGTGGTCCGTTCAGCTCACGATCCGTCCCACTCAAGAAGAGGCCACCAAAGGGTTCGGGCGGCATCCATTCCATCTCGGACGCATCCCGCGGCCCCGGCATCCACGGCGCGACGCCAACCGGTGCCTCCTCTCGGTCGAGCTCGACGCGCCAGAACTCCGAGCCGCCCACGAGCACCACGGCTTCCCCGTCGACGGTCAGGAAGACCCGCTGTCGATCGCGCGGACCGGTCGGCCGAGGGAGCGCCCAAGGGGCCAGCCGTGCCGCGACGGTCGCCGGCGAGGGCGCGGCCGCTGCGGGCGGCGGGTCATCCCCGGCTGTGAGCGGCACGGTCGACTCTCCGGCCTCGGGACTCTCCGGTTCGTCGGACGAGCGCTCCGCCCTCTCATCGCCCTCTTCCCTCTCGTCATCTGCCGTGATCGGCACGGGCGGCGCGCCCTCGTCGCACGAGCCGCATGCGGGGATCCACGGGAGCGCCCCGAGAGCCAACGGCAACCAGCGCAGCATCACCGCATCCTACCCGCCTCTCGTGTCCGCTCTGCGAGCACGGATGACTCGAAACGGCCCCCAGAAGGACCACCTTCTGGGGGCCGTACTCGTAATCTGCTGCGATTGTTGTTATTTGCGGCCCATGTCGATGTGGCTGAACGTCGCCCGGGTCAGCTCCCGGGCCCTGCAGAAGATGGCCCGAGAGGACGCGTTGGTGGAGGCGCTCTTCTTCGGCGAGGGCGCGGAGGCCGAGCGCGCTCGGAAGGAGCTCGGCATGGAGGCCGACCACACCGCCGGTATGGACTACCTGCTCGCCCGCGAGCAGATGGAGACCATGAGCCGTGCGATGGGGGAGCGGGTGAGCGGCGACCCGGTCATCGATGATCTCGGCGTCTCCGGCGAGCTCGAGTACGAGGCCGGCTACGGGCCCGCCTTCTTCCTGGATCCGGAGGCGGTACGCAACGCGCTCACCGAGTCGACCACCCTCGAGCTCGACTCGGAGGTCGCCTCGCTCTTCGCCGAGGCCGCTCAAGACGGTCAGTTCGTGGTCGCCGTCGTCTCCTGAGCCCGTTCGCGGGCGCGTGACGATTTTTTCCGTCACAACGTCAGGTGGCCGGCTCTACCCGGTTGCCATGACTTCCTCCCGCGCACCCCGCCTTCTCCTGGTCGCCCTGCTCGGCCTGATCGCTTGCGGCGACGACGACGGCTCCAGCCCCGACGGCGGGCCGGCGGTCGACATGTCGATGCCCGACGACGCCGCGACGGCCGACATGCCCGAGCCGCCCGATCTGGGGGACCCGGACATGTGGGTCGATGGGTGCCAGCCGGTCTCGGTCGGGGCGTTCGAGCTCGACGTCATCACCGACACCGGCATCCGGGTTCGCGCGCCCATCGAACCGGAGCTCGACGAGGTGATGTGGGGCCTCGACCTCTGGTTCCAGCGCTTTGGCGGCGTGGAGTACGAGGGCACCTTCGAGCTCGGCCAGCCGCCGAACGAAGACTTCCCCGATTGCCCTCACTGCGTCATCGCGACCAAGGGCACCGATCTCGAGAGCGGCTACTTCGCCTACGAGGGGACGCTCGAGCTTCGTGAGGATCCCTTCGGTGTGCGGATGAGCTTCGTGCTCCGCGACGTGATCCTCCGCGAGGTCACGATCGGACCGGGTGAGATGCCCGGGACGATCACCGCCACTCCGGTCGAGGATGGCCACTGCCTCGCCCTCCCGGTGGTGGACGTCGACGCCGTCTTTCCCCCCGAGGAGTGGACCTGCGACGTGTCGAAGTGGGCGGATGGCGAGACCTGCGACTGTGCCTGCGGGACGTGGGACCCGGACTGCTTCCCCTGCGACGAGTTCCCGCCCGACCCCGAGTGCGACCCGACGCCACTCCCCCTCGCGGGCTGCGGCGACGGCCAGGTCTGCAGCGGCTTCGACGCCGCGTGCTACCGGGACTGCTCCGAGAGCGGGACCTGTGGCTTCGGGACCTGCGTCTATTGGATCGACGGCCAACGGATCTGCGAGACGGACACCGACCGCTTCGACAACGCGGCGCTCGGTGAAGCCTGTGACGACCCCTTCGGGCTGACCTACTGCGCCGAGGACGTCGGGGTGGCGAATGGTGTCTGCGCCCAGTGGGCCCGAGACGACGGCGACGACCCGACCTGGACCTGTCGGCCGGTCTGCACCAGTGACGCCGACTGCGACGCCGACAACTACGAGTACTGCGAGATGATCTTCGGCGAGACCGCGGGCTACTGCCTGCCCGCGCGGCCGCCCTCGTGGACCTGCCACCCCTCGACCTGGGAGGACGGCACCTGCCACTGCGGCTGTGGCGCGTGGGACCCGGACTGCGGGCTGACCTACGAAGCGCCGCCGGCGGCAACGGGCTGTGCGGACGGCGACGTCTGTGTGCTGGTCGACGAGATCCGCACCTGGGCCGCCAGCGAATGCGTCACGCCGCCGCCCAACGACACCTGTGCGACGGCCGAGACGGTCACCCTGCCCTATGACCAGGTGGTCCAGACGCGGGGCGCCGCTCCGGACTACACGGCCGAGAGCTGCTTCCCGAGCGGGAAGGGCGGCGTCGAGACCGTCTACGCCATCACCCTCGAGGCCGGTCAGACGCTCTCGGTGAGAGCCACGCCGACCAACGACGACGACAACCCGGCGATCTATCTGGTCGGGCCCGGCGACCCCTCCGTCTGTGACGGAGACTTCTCGTGTGTCGCCGCCGAGGAGGCGGGCGGCTACGGCGAGCCGGAGTCCTTCCGGTTCACCGCGACCGAGGCCGGGACCTACTACCTGATGCTCGACTTCTTCGCGAACCGCTGGCTCGAGGTGCGGCTCCAGGCCGAGCTGCTCTGACTCACCGGCCCATGGGGAGGACGGTCGCGCCGAGCCTCCGGCGCCCTGCTAACCTCCGGCCGTGGCGCTCCTCGACGCTCCGGCCGACGAAGAACGGATCCGCGCCGCCTTCGATGCGGGTGACCACCGAGAGGCGATGGATCTGGCGGTGCGCCGCTATGGACCCGAGCTCTTGGGCTACATGATCTCGGTGCTTCGGAGCGAGGACTGGGCACGCGACGTCTTCGCGAAGCTCCTCGAGGATCTGTGGAAGGGCTTCGAAGGGTTCGAGTGGCGGAGCTCGTTCCGCACCTGGGCCTACCAGGCCGCCCGGAACGCGGTGGTGAAAGCGCGCACCCGCGACAAGCGGCCGGCGCGGCTCGACACCGAGGACATGGTCGCGCTGCAGGCCCCCGAGAAGAGCACCACGCTCCCGCACCTGCGAACCGAGAACAAGGAGTGGCTCGCGCGCTTCCGGGAGCGGCTCGACCCCGACGAGCAGACGCTCCTGACTCTGCGGGTCGACCGGAAGATGGCCTGGAACGACGTCGCGTTGGTGTTGCTCGGCGACGAGGCCCACGAGGATCTCGAGCGAGCATCCGCCACGGTGCGCAAGCGCTTCGACCGACTCAAGAAGCGCCTCCGCGAGGCGGCGCTCGAGCGAGCACGCGAGGCCTGAGTGGGCGACGAGATCACGGAGGAGGAGCTCGAGGAGCTGCTCGGCGCGCTCGCCGAAGCGCCCGCGGTCCCGCTCGACCCGCTCGGTCCCGGGAGCGAGCTCGGCCCCTATCGTGTGGAGGCGGCGCTCGGCCGCGGCGGCATGGGCCGGGTCTTCCGCGCGACGGATCTTCGGCTCGATCGACCGGTCGCGCTCAAGGTGCTCGACCGGACGGGGACCCTGGCGCGCGATGCGATCCTCCGGGAGGCGCGCGCCGCCGCGTCGGTGTCGCACCCGGCGCTGGTGACGGTCTACGACGTGGGCGAGAGCGAGGACGGCTACGCCTACGTCGCGATGGAGCTCGTGGAAGGGACCCCGCTCGAGCAGCCGAGCTCCGCGAAGGACGCGCGCCGGCTCGCTCGGACGATCGCCGAGGCGCTCGCCGTGCTTCACGCGGGCGGCCTGATCCACCTCGACCTCAAGCCGTCGAACGTGATGGTCACCGCCGACGGCTCCGTGAAGCTCGTGGACTTCGGGCTCGCCACACGGACCGCCGACCCGGCGGGCCCGCGCGGAGGCACACCGGAGTACGTCTCGCCAGAGGTGCGCGATGGTGGCGAGCCGAGCCCCTCGAGCGACGTCTTCGCGTTCGGGGTGCTGCTCCGCTGGCTGGGCTCGGGGATCCCCGATGGGATCGCGCCCTTCGGGCTGCGTTCCCTCGCGGAGCGCTGCACCCGGCCCATGCCGGAGCACCGGCCGGCCGATGGCGCCGCGCTGGTCGCGCAGATCGCCAGCGGTGAGCGGTCACGCCAGCTCGGTGTTGGTCTGCTCATGGCGATGGGGATCGTGGCCGCCCTGTCGCTGGTTCTCGTTCGAGCCTCGTTCGAGAAGGAGAGTCGGCAGTCACCACCGACCGACGAGCGTGAGCCCGCCGAGAGCGCCGGACCGCGTCCAGTCGACGACTGGGAGCGGCTCACCGACCTCGACTCGAGCGCGATGCTCTTCGAGGGTGTTCACTCCCCCGACGGGTCCCAGCTCGCCTACGCGGAGCGCCGCGGTGTCTTCGTGCGCGACCTCGGGACCGGCGACGTGCGTCGCATCACCGACGCCGCGCTCGGCGCGCACTGCGTCGCCTTCGCGCCTGGCGGCGCGCTCTGGATCGGTGGCGCCGATGGGGTGTACCGAGCCGAGCTCGGCGAGCAGACGGGCGAGACCGAGGTCCGGAAGATCCTCGAGGGCAACGGCTGCCCCGTGCCGTCACCCGACGGTCGCTGGCTGGCGGTCGAGCGGCCGGATCGGCTGGAGCTCGTCGACACCGAGAGCTCCGAGGTGCGGACGATCGTCGAAGCGCCGTTGGTGCTGGTGGCGAGCGCGTTCTCTCCGAACGGCGACCGGATGGCCGTGCTCCGAGTCCACGAGACCGACGAGGGCGCCGCGACCGTGGAGCTCTCGGTGATGCAAGTCCCCGACGGCGAGCGTGAGGTGCTGCACTCCGATCCCGCGTTCTGGATGCCGACGCACGGCGTCTCGATCGCCTGGCTCGGCGAGGAGAGCCTGCTCGTCGGGCACGACCCCAACGGCGACCCACAGGGCGAGCGCCAGCTCCTTCGCACACCCGCCGACGGCTGGGCTCCGGAGCCCTACGCGCGGCTGCCCTTCGACTCGTGTCGGTTGAGCGTGGACGACGCCGGGCGGGTCGTGGCCACGAGCCACTCGCAGGAGAAGGAGCTCATGGTCGCCCCGCTGAGCGCCGACGGCATCGGCGAGCTGGAGCGCATCAGCCGCTCGCTGGCCATCCTCCGCCCGTCCGGGTGGAGCGCCGATGGATCGGCGGTGCTGGTGGACGAGCAGCAGGGACAGACGTTCCGGGCTCTCCGTCACCCGCTCGACGACGATTCGCTGCCGGAGCCGCTCGTGGACGGCGCCGCGACCTGGCCACAGCGCGCGGGGGCGGGCCATGCCTACTGGCGGCCGCCGAGTGTCGAGACCGCGGAGGCGACGCTGGTCTATCGAGACCCCGAGGGACGGGAGCACGTGCTGCTGCGCGCACCGGAGCCTCCGCCCGGAGCCGCGGGTTGGCGCCGTCCGCCCCCCGTGAGTCACTGGGCGGAGTGCGACCCCGATCGGCTCCGCTGCATCGTCATCCGAACGGGCGAAGACCCGTGGCTGCGGTGGATCGCGCTTCCGTCCGGCGATGTCGTCATCGAGGTCGAGCCGCCGGAATCGGCGGTCGCGGGTTTCGCGGTGCGCTGGAGCGACGAACCGGAGGTGGCCATCCCGATCCGGGGCGAGCCCGCGATCGACCGAGTGACCCTGCCGATGGGCGAGACGCGTCGAGTCACGCTCCCGGAAGGCTGTGACGGCCATCAGCTCACCTACGCGCCGCCGGTCCTCGGGCCGCCCGGTACGTTGCTTCTCACCGGCTGGTGTCGCCCGCCGGATCCCTACCGAGTCATGCGCATCGACCCTGACGGCCAGACCACCGAGCTGCTTCGGAGCACCGAGCGCCTCGTGGGCGACCCACGGGTGGACCCGAGCGGCACCCGTCTCGCCCTCCACGCCCACACCTTCCGCTCCAACATCTGGCGCCTTCCAGCACCCCCCTCCGGGCCTGGGCCGTGAGGCATCTCACCACCTTGGGTCACAGATGAGGGATGGAGGCTCCATCTCCCTGGCCCGGGTTGGGCCGGGAGAAGGTGGAAATGACTCTGATGGCATGGCTTCGATGGTCCCTCTTCGGGTGGCTCGGTTGGCTTGGCGCCGTGGGCGCGCTGGCGACGGCCGCAGGCTGCGGAGACGACGACGGTGACGACGCCGTCGACATGGCGGCTCCGGACCTGGGCGGCACCGATGCGTTCACGGAGACGGACGACGCGTTCACGGAGATGGACGACGCGTTCGTGGAGACGGATGCCTTCACCGAGACGGACGGCGGCGGCGGCACCGCCCTCGACACCTTCGAAGTCGACGTCGCGACGGCCAAGTGCGCGGCGCTCTTCCGCTGCTGTGACGCCGACAGTCGCGAGCGCTTCTTCGACCAGTACAGCTGCATCCCCGGGTTGAGCTGCGCCTACGAGGACCAGCAGGACGCGCTCCCGCCCGCCGACATGGACGCCTGCGTGGCGGTCATGCAGGAGCTCGACGAGGTGACCTTCGGCACCTGGCTGACCGAGACCCGCGCTGGCAACGTGGACTTCGACGAGACCGCTCACGCGGCCTGCCTCGAGGACCTGGCGACCGCCAGCTGTGGCGACGATCTGGTCGCCGCCCTCGAGGACATCACGTGTTTCGCTCGCATCGGCGGCACCACGCTGGGTATGGTCTACGAGGTCGAGCACACCAGCTTCGACCGCACGGCGGGCGTCGGCGAGGACTGCATGACGCTCTACGAAGAGCCCTACGGCACCTGCGACCCCGAGGTCGCCTTCTGCTGCGTCGGTGGCGCGGGCAGCTGCACCACCGGCGGCGCCGGTGGGGACGCGGGCACCTGCGTGGCCATCTCCACGGTCGACGAAGAGTGCGCGCAGTTCCCCGACCAGCACTGCGAGCCCGGTCTGCTCTGTGACCCGCCGAGCGCCATCGGCGAGACCGCGACCTGCATCGCACCGACCGCGCCGACCGCGCTGGACGAGGGTGACGAGTGCCTCAGCGAGTCCTTCGAGAGCCTCGGCGAGTGCACGGACAGCTACTGCGACAACGGCAGCCGGACGTGCGAGGCGACTCTCGCGAACGGCGAGACCTGCAGCTCCGACCCGGAGTGCACCTCCGGCAACTGCGAGGTCACGTCGATGGGTGGCCCCTTCGTCACCCGCGAGTGCGCCGATCCGAGCTACTGCATCGGCACCTGACCCGCGCGAGGGTGTCCCGATTTCCGGTCGGGACACCGCTTGTCGTGCATCGGGAGCCTGCTAAAGCGAGGCTCTTCTGATGTTCGAGCATGCCACCGACTGGATCGAGCTGGTCGTCCGGTGGGTCCACATCGTCACTGGCGTGACGTGGATCGGGACCTCCTTCTACTTCAACTGGCTCAACAACCACGTTCGTCCCGGCGACGACCTCGAAGAGGGCGTCGCTGGCGATCTCTGGTCCGTGCACGGCGGCGCGTTCTATCGCGTCGTGAAGTACAAGGTCGCTCCGGAGAAGCTCCCGAAGATCCTGCACTGGTTCAAGTGGGAGGCCTACTTCACCTGGATCAGCGGCTTCTGCCTGCTCGGCCTCGTCTACTGGCTGAACGCCTCGACCTTCATGGTCGACAATTCGGTCTACCCGATGGCGCCGTGGATGGCGGTGCTCATCGGCGCCGGCACTCTGGTCGGTGGCTGGCTGGTCTATCACCTGCTCTGCAAGTCGCCGCTCGGGAAGCAGCCGCTGCTCTTCGGCATCCTGATGTTCGCGCTCATCGGCGGCGCGGCCTTCGGTCTGACGCAGGTGCTCGGCAGCCGCGCGGCCTACATCCACATCGGCGCGCTCATCGGCACCATCATGGCGGCCAACGTCTTCTTCGTGATCATCCCGAACCAGAAGATCATGGTCGACGCGATGACGAAGGGCGAGGAGCCCGATGCGGCCCTCGGCATCGCCGGCGCGCAGCGCTCGCTGCACAACAACTACTTCACGCTCCCCGTGCTCTTCATCATGGTGAGCAACCACTACCCCTTCACCTACGGGGACCAGTGGAACTGGGCGCTGCTCATCGGCATCAGCCTCGCCGGCGCGCTGACCCGCCACTGGTTCAACGTGCGCGGCAAGGGCGAGAAGAACGTCTACGTCCTGCCGGTCGCCGCCGCGCTGATGCTCGGGCTGGCGTTCGTGACCTTGCCGAAGACCTACGCGGACCACCCGCCAGTCGAGTTCGCCGAGGTCCGCACGGTCATCGAGACCCACTGCGTGCGTTGCCACTCGGCGACGCCCGCGGCCGACTCCGGCTTCACCACGCCGCCGCAGAACGTGATGTTCGACACTCGTGACCAGATCGCCGCGGCCGCCAATCGGATCAACACCCAGGTCGTGGTCACCCAGGTGATGCCGCTCGGGAACCAGACCGGCATCACCCAGGAAGAGCGCGATCTGATCGGCGCGTGGTTCTACCAGGGCGCCAAGACCGACCTCGAATGACGGAAAGCTTCGCGCTTCGGAGCCGGCAGATCGTGACGCCGGAGGGCATCGTCGACGGAGCCGTCGTCGTCGCTGGCGAGCGCATCGAAGCGCTCACCACGGAGCTCCCCGAGTCCGTTCCGACGACCGACCTCGGCGAGCTCGCGCTCCTGCCGGGCTTGGTCGACTGCCACGTGCACATCAACGAGCCCGGCCGCACCGAGTGGGAGGGCTTCGACACCGGCACTCGCGCGGCAGCGGCGGGCGGCGTGACCACGCTGGTCGACATGCCTCTCAACTGCGATCCGGTGACGACTTCGCTCGGCGCGTTCGAGACGAAGCTCGAGGCCACGAAGGGCACCTACCGGGTCGACGTCGGCTTCTGGGGCGGAGTGGTCCCCGGCAACGACGCCGAGCTCACCAAGCTCGCCGAGCGGGGGGTCCTCGGCGCCAAGGCCTTCCTCTGTCACTCGGGCATCGACGATTTCCCCGACTCGGACGAGCCCACCCTGCGCGCCGCGATGGTCGCGCTCCGCGACGCCGGCATCCCGCTGCTCGCCCACGCCGAGCTCGATCTGGGCGACGCCCCATGCGCCGCCGGCAGTCACGACCACGACGCCTGGCTCGCCTCTCGGCCGAAGGCGATGGAGGACGCGGCCATCGCGCTCCTCATCCGGCTCTGCCGCGAGACCGGCTGCGCCGTCCACATCGTCCACCTCTCTTCGTCGACCGCGGTGCCCATGCTCCGCGACGCCCGCGCCGAGGGGTTGCCCATCACGGTCGAGACCTGCCCGCACTACCTCTGCTTGAGTGCGGAATCGATCCCGAAGGGCGAGACCCAGTTCAAGTGCGCCCCGCCGATCCGCGAAGAGGCGAACCGGGAGGCGCTCTGGGCCGCCCTCGACGAAGGCGTCATCGACTTCGTCATCAGCGACCACTCACCGTGCACACCAGACCTGAAGCAGAAGACCGACGGCGTCGGCGACTTCGGCCTCGCGTGGGGCGGCATCGCTTCGCTCTCGCTCGGGCTCGGAAGCGTGTGGCGTGAAGCTCGTCGTCGTGGGATCCCGATCGAGCGCGTCGTCCGCTGGATGGCGGCCGAGCCCGCCCGCTTTGCCGGTGTCAGCGAGCGCAAGGGTGCCATCGAGCCCGGCAAGGACGCGGACCTCGCCGCCTGGGACCTCACCGACGCCCACGCGATCGGGATGGGCGACCTGCACTTCAAGCACCCGGTCTCGCCCTACCTCGGTCGCGAGGTCCTCGGCCGCTGCCACCGCACCTGGCTCCGGGGCCGCGAAATCTTTCGCGACGGGACCTTCACCGAGCCGAGCGGCCGGCCGATCCTCGGTCGAGCACGCTAGGGGCCGGCCCGTTGGACCGAGCGCCCGAGCGGTCGTCCTCGCTGACTCGCAGTGCGTTCGTCGCGCGCTGGATCGCGGCGAACGGGATGGCGGAGCTGCTCGGCATCGGGCTCGCCGCCGCGACGATCGTCGCGCTGGTCTCGCTCTTCGGCGAGCCGGAGACCTGGACCGCGCGACTGACCGTCTACGCCGCGACGATCGCCGTCGGCGCGGTCGAGGGCGCGCTGCTCGGGCTGGCGCAGGCAACACTCTTGCGACACCGGCTGCCGGCGCTCTCCGTGCGTCGCTACGTGACGCTCACCGTGCTCGTGGCCGCCGGTGCCTGGGCGCTCGGCATGGCGCCCTCGACCTTCATGACCTTCGACTCCGGTGGCGAGCCGCCAGCTGAGCCATCGTGGGTTTTCGTGCTCACCATCGCCGCCGCCGGCGGCGCCTTCGGTGGCCTGCTCTTCGGTCTGGCGCAGCGACTGGAGCTCCGCCGACACGGGGTCTCGTCCGCCCGGTGGATCGGCGCGAGCGCGCTCGGCTGGGCGCTCGCGCTACCGCTCGACTTCGTCGGTGCGAGTCTCCCGAGCGAGACCACGCCGGCTGCCCTGGTCGTGCTCTCGGGGCTCGGCTTCGGTCTACTGGCGGGCGCGGTCTTCGGCCTGCCCACGGCCTTCGTCGCCTGGCGGCTCCCCGCTCAGAGCAGCACGCCGCAGCGGACGCCTTCGTAGATCGTCACGTTGTTGGTCTCACGGCACTCGAAGGTCTCTTCGCCGTCGTCGGCCACGACCCAGACGTCCACGCCGGGCTCTTCGGTGGGCGGGTCGGCCCAGTCGCAGCTCACGGCCTCGCACTCGCCAGGCGACAGATCGCTCTCCGTGCGGGCGCTGCAGATCGCAGTACCGCCGGCGCTCGGGTCGCCCTCGTAGAAGCCGACGGCCACGCCGAAGCCCACGTCGTCGGTGCCCCGATTGCAGACCACGGCGCGGATGGTGGCGCCGTCGCCTTCGCAGGTGAGCGCGTCCGCGCGCGAGGTGATGTCCGGCGACGCACCGGGCGTCGCGTCGCCCTGCACGTTCTGGCGGAAGTTGTTCAGACCCGGTTCGGACCAGTTCAGGTCGGCGGCCGAGGTCCGCGGGATCGTCCCGTCCTCGTTCACGTTGGTCACGTGATAGGCGTGCTGGTTCCAGATCGGGCGCGAGCGGACCCAGCGGTCGGCGGCGTCTCGGTAGACACGGATGCCGAGGGTGCCCACCGGCCGCGACGCGCGGCAGGTGTTGCCGGTGCCCGGCGTGCCGACGGGCGGTGTCTCGCAGACGAAGGCCGCCCGATCGCAGCCGACACCTGCGCAGCACTCGGAGTCCATCGTGCATCGACAGAAGCCCGCGTCGCACGAGCCGCTCAGGCAGTCCGCGTCCTCCATGCATCGCAGGCCGGCGAAGAGCGGGTCGGTCTGGCGCGGCCCGAGCCCGAACCCGCTGCAGTCACGGCCCGAGTCCGCGGAGCCGCAGTTGTAGTTGTCGCCGATCACGATCTCGGCGTTGAAGTCGCCGTCGAGGTCCGCGATGACCGGGTTCTCGTACCAAGTGCAGGAGCTGCGAGCCTGGCTGAAGAGCACGTCGCCGGACTCGCCGTCGTAGACGCGGATGAAACACTCGTCGCCGTACACCGCTTCCGCGCGCCCGTCGCCCTCGAAGTCGAAGATGCTCGAGCCCGTGACGTTGCTGCTCGCGTCTTGGGAGCGCTGCGACCAGAGGACACCGTCGGTGGTCCCGGCCGCACACTCGCCGATGGGGGTCGCCGTGCAGTCGAGGTCGAAGACCGAGTAGGCGTTCGCGCCGGCGCTCGCGAGCTCCGGACGACCGTCGCCATCGAAGTCGCCGATGGTCGGCGGACCTCCGGTGCCGGCACCGGGAAGAGCAACCGGTCCGAAGACGATGGTTCCGTCGAGCGTCTGCACCCTTACCGCGCCGGTCTGCACCACGGCGATCTCCGGCGTCTCCGCCGGCCAGTCGTTCGCGCCGGGGTAGGCGCCGAAGTCGGCGAGCGCCACGTGGCCGTTCGCGGTGGAGGTCGTGACGTAGCTCTCGGGTGCCCACGCCGCGCCGGCCCACTCCCAGACGCCGTTGCCGGAGACGAACTCCGCCGTCCCGTCGGCGTCGACGTCCGCGACCACGCCGAAGATCCCCTGGCTGTGCGCGTTGAGCCCCAGCGAGCCCGCGTCGACGAGAACGCCTTCGTTGGACAGGACGATGCCCCCACGGAGGACCTCGGGAACGCCGTCGTCGTCGAGGTCGTAGATGCTCGGGCCCGCCCAGCCCGAGCCCGTGGGGTTGTAGGGAGTCGATCCGTCGGTGGTGGAGCGCCAGAGGACCGTCCACGCGCTCGTGTCCGAGTCGTAGGTGAACGCGACCAGGCCACCGCCGCCCTGGTTGGCGACGATCTCCGCGCGCCCGTCGCCATCGAGGTCGCCCACCGCGGGCGGCGAGCTGTGGGACGTGAGCTGCAGGGAGCCGAGCTCCGCGGTCTGCTCGCAGGTTCGCCCGTCCAGGATGCGGATGACGCCGGTGGGCAACTCGCTGCTGCCATCGACGCCGTCGTCGAAGACCGCGACGATGGACGGCCGGCGCGGCTCGTCCGGTCCGCGACCGATCGCGAAGTCCACGACCATCGGCGTGGTGAGCACGTGGAGGTGGGCGGGGAAGGGGTCTCCCGCGGGCGCTTCACGGAACTCGCACTGTACGGTCGGAGCGAAAGCACCGGCGACTGCCAGTCGGGTGCAGTCCGGGTCTCGGTCCATGCCCTCGGGGATGCCCCAGGGCACACAGCGCATCAGCGTCGGGTCGCAATAGTCGTCGCCCGTGCAGTCGTCGCTGGTGGTGCAGGGCCCACCGTCGCGCCCGCAGGCGGTGTCCGCGACGCAGAGCTCGCCCGCCTCGCAGCAGTCGGCGCCACAGACCGACTCGCAGCCGGGCAGATCGGCCTCGTCGCCCCCATCGCCGAGGCTGCCGTCCGCTCGGTCCGCGCAGGTCCCGTCGACGCAGATCTGCCCGGGGTCGCAATCGCTACTCGTCGTGCAACTGTCGCCCGGCGAGCTCGAGCAGTCGCAGGCACCGACGATGGCCAGAAAGGCGAGCGCGGAGACGATTCTGGAAGACATGGCGCCAGCTTCTCACGAAAGACCTCCGCTCGCTCGGCCCGAGCACTGGACAGACGCCCCTTTCTGGCTTCACGGTTGCGCGCTTCGCCCTTCGGCGTAGGACACACAGAGATGAGCGAACCCCAGCGCGCCACGTTTCCCGGACTGATCGACCTCGCGTGCTCGACCCTCGGCGGTCGGGCACTCGCCACCAGCGACGACTTCTTCGCCGGGATGGACAACCTCCTGAAGCCGGAACCGGCGATCTTCCTGCCCGACGAGTACACCGAGCGCGGGAAGTGGATGGACGGCTGGGAGAGCCGCCGGAAGCGTGAGCAGGGCCACGATTGGTGCGTCATCGCTCTCGGCGCGCCGGGGCGAATCCGCGGCCTCGACATCGACACCGCGCACTTCCTCGGGAACCACCCGCCCTACGCGTCGCTCGAGGCGGCTCACCTCGAGGAGGGGCAGCGTTGGGAAGACGCGGCCTGGACCACCGTCCTCGAGCAGTCGCCGCTGCGGCCGGGCTCGCAGAACCTCTTCGCGGTCCACTCCGACCAGGTCGTCACCCACGTGCGCCTGAACATCTTCCCAGACGGCGGCGTGGCTCGCCTGCGGGTCTTCGGCGACGTCGCGCCGAGCTGGGTCCGCGAGGTGGACGAGACCGCCGCTCCCCACGTCCAGGCCGACGAGGTCGATCTGGTCAGCGTGCGCAACGGCGGGCTCGCGCTCGCGTGCAGCGACTCCTTCTTCGGTCCGATGAACAACCTGATCGCGCCGAACCGCGCGGCGAACATGGGCGGCGGCTGGGAGAGCCGCCGGCGGCGGGGGCCGGGCCACGACTGGATCCTCCTGCGGCTCGGCGCGGCCGGGGAGATCGGCGTCGTCGAGATCGACACCAACCACTTCAAGGGCAACTTTCCCGATCGCTGCATGCTCGAGGGCGTGTACCTGCCCGGCGCCCGCATCACCGACTTGCTCGAAGCGGAGTGGACCGAGGTGCTCGGCCCGACGAAGCTCGCCGCCCACGAGCGCAAGTTCGTCCGCGAGCTCAGCGCCCGCGGTCCCTTCACCCATCTGCGCTTCAGCATCTATCCGGACGGCGGCGTCAGCCGACTGCGCTGCTGGGGCAAGCGGTCGTGAGCGCGGCGGCGCTCGATGCGATGGGGGCGGCGGAGGCCTCGGCCGCGCTGACTCGCTGCTGCGGCGCGAGCCGCTGGGTGGAGGGGATGCTCGGGCGTCGCCCCTTCGGTACGGACGACGCGCTGCACCGAGCGGCCGACGAGGTCTGGGCCACGATGGAGCGCTCGGACATCCTCGAAGCCTTCGACCACCACCCGCGCATCGGCGCGGACCTCGGTGCGCTCCGCGAGAAGTTCGCCAGCACCGCCGACTGGTCGGGCGGCGAGCAGGCCTCGGTCGCCGAGGCGAGCGAGGCCACCCTCCAGGCGCTCCGGGACGGCAACGTCGCCTACGAGGCGCGCTTTGGTCACATCTTCATCGTCTGCGCCACCGGCAAGTCCGCGGCAGAGATGCTCGCCTTGCTCGAGGCTAGGCTCCCGAACGAGCCCGCCGAGGAGCTCCGCATCGCCGCCGCCGAGCAGGCGAAGATCACCCACCTCCGCATCGACAAGATCCAGGACGCGACATGAGCAAGAGCCCGATCACTACTCACATCCTCGACACCGCAGTCGGCCGCCCAGCCGCGGGCGTGCGGGTCGTCCTCGAGAAGCAGAGCGCCGGGGGCTACGCGACGCTCGGCGAAGGCGTCACCGACGCCGACGGTCGCATCGCCGACCTGATGGAGCCCGGCACCCTCACCGAGGGCGTCCATCGGCTGACCTTCTACGTCGGCGACTACCTCAGCGACAGCGGCCGCGAGGGCTTCTACCCACAGATCCCCGTGGTGTTCGCGATCAGCGCGACCGACGAGCACTACCACGTGCCGCTGCTCCTCAACCCCTTCGGCTACAGCACCTACCGAGGCAGTTAGTTCATGACGGTTTGGCACCTGCGTTCTTGGTGACCATTCTCGTCGGCCAGGCCTCCTCGATTCACCCAAACTCCGCCCAAAGAAGAACCGCTGAACCATGGACTCCAAGCTCCACGAGACCTGCGCCGATGCGCTGGCGAAGCTCGCGACGGCGAACCAGGCGTTCGCCGAGCGCTACCCCGGTGACCGACCGGACCGGCAGCCGGTGCACACCGTCTACGGTGGCGCTCACCTCTTCAAGAGCACCACCACCCAGAAGCTCGGTGAGCTGGCGATCCGTTCGCTCGACGCCTATGGCGCCGAGCCCTTCGCCTTCGCCAAGGCGCTCGGGATCATCGACCGGGAGCCGGGTGACCCACTGAAGCTGCACCAGCGCTTCACCAGCGATCCGGCAGCGCTCCAGGCCGAGCGCCCGGACGCCTGGCTCGCCCTCGCGGTCCATGACCGCGTTCGCAAGAAGCTCGAGCGCGAGGCGGTCGAGGACTTCCGCATCGACTTCGAGGATGGCTTCGGCAATCGACCGGACGACGAGGAAGACGCCACCGCCGGGCGGGCGGCCAAGGAGGTCGCCAAGGGCATGGCCGAAGGCACGCTCCCGCCCTTCATCGGCATCCGGATCAAGCCGCTCAACGAAGAGCTCCGGCTCCGCTCGATCCGCACGCTCGACATCTTCGTGCGCACCCTGGTCGCCGAGGCCGGCCGCCTGCCGGACAACTTCGTCGTGACCCTGCCGAAGGTCCCGGTGCCCGAGCAGGTCACCGCGTTGGTGCGTCTCTTCGAGGCCCTCGAGGCCGACACCGCGCTCGAGCCGGGCGCGCTGAAGATGGAGCTCATGATCGAGCTCACCCAGACGCTGCTCGCGCCGGACGGTCGCTCGAACCTGCCGCTGCTGCACCAGGCCGCCGAGGGCCGCTGCGTCGCCGCGCACTTCGGGACCTACGACTACACCGCGAGCTGCTCGATCACCGCCGCGTACCAGAAGATGGACCACCCGGCGTGCGACTTCGCGCTCCACATGATGAAGGTCGCCTACGCGAACACCGGCCTCTGGCTCAGCGACGGCGCCACCAACGTGATGCCGGTCGCGCCCCACCGAGGCGCCGACCTCACCCCGGAGCAGGAGGCGGAAAACCTCGCGGTCGTCCACGGCGCCTGGAAGATGGCCTACGACCACATTCGCCATTCGCTGAAGAACGGCCTCTACCAAGGCTGGGACCTGCACCCCGGTCAGCTCCCGATCCGCTACGCGGCCGGCTACGCCTTCTTCCTCGAGGGCTTCGCCGCTGCCGCCGAGCGCCTGTCGAACTTCATGGCCAAGGCCGGTCAGGCCACGCTGGTGGGCGACGTCTTCGACGACGCGGCGACGGGCCAGGGCCTGCTCAACTACTTCCTCCGCGGCCTAAGCAGCGGCGCCGTCTCCCTCGAGGAGCTTGCCGTCACCGGCCTCACCGAAGAAGAGATCCGCACCCGTTCGTTCGCCGCCATCCTCAAGATGCGCAGCGGCCGCTGAGCGCTCCGCCAGAGGCCTACGACTCGACCGTGACGCCGAGGTAACCGAGGACCAGCCGTTCGAGGGCGTCGACCAACGATGGGTCGCCGAGGGGTCGAGGGGGGTCCACCACCAGCGAGCCCATCACCCCTTCGACGCTGCGGACGATCACGAAGGGCGCCAGGTCTGGGAGTGGGCCGAGTTCATGACGATGGGCTTCGAGGAGCCCGGCGACGAGGATCTCCGTCTGACCCATCGTGCGGGCGAGCCATGCCTTGCCCTCGAGCTCGAGCATCGCCGAGGCGATCGCCGAGGTGAACGCCGGGTCCTTGCTCTTCATCGCGAGCAGTGAGCTCAGCATCGCGCGGATCCGTTCACGGATCCCCTGACCCTCGGTTGCCTTCGCCGCACCCGCCAGCGCTTCGAAGGTGCCCACGGCCTGCCGTTCGGCGAGCGCCCGCACCAGCTCGTCCTTGGAGGCGAAGTACTGATAGAGGGTCCCGACGCTGACGCCGGCGCGCTCGGCCACCCGAGTGGTGATGAGCTTGGCGTAGCCATCGCGGACCAGAACCTGAGAGCCCGCCTCCTGGATCGCCTCGACCGTGGCTCGTGAACGGGCCTGCTTCGGGCGCTTCCGTCGTGTCTTATGGACTAGCTGGGTCACTAGTGGCTCCTCTCGGGCGGCGGCGGGATGCGAATGGTCAAATCTGAAGGATGTCTCAGAATTTACCTGAAGAATGCTTCGGATTCCGGTCGTTGTCCAACGGGCGGGGCCGGGGCGAAGGAGAGACGCGATGACGAAGAACGAGATGGTGTTCGTGACGGGAGTGACGGGGATGCTCGGGAGCAACCTGACCAGGGCGCTCCTCGCGGAGGGTTACCGAGTGCGCGGGCTGGCGCGCTCGGCGGAGAAGGCGGCCCGAGTGCTGGCCGGGTTGGACGTCGAGATCGTGGTCGGCGACATGCGGGAGGTGGAAGGCTTCGCCCATGCGCTCGCGGGCTGCAGCACGGTCTTCCACACCGCGGCCTACTTCCGCGAGTACTACGAGCGCGGCAGCCACGCCGAGGCGCTCGAGTCGATCAACATCGGTGGCACGCTCGCGTTGATGGCCGCCGCCGATGTCGCCGGAGTCGCCGCCTTCGTGCACACCAGCTCCGGTGGGACCATCGGCAACAAGCCGGATGGATCGGCGGGCAACGAAGACACGCCGCCCACGGAGCTGCAGCTCTCGAACGGCTACTTCCGAAGCAAGGTCGAGGGCGACGCGAAGATCCGCGCGTTCGAGCCGAGCTCCGGCATGCGCATCGTCGAGATCCTCCCGGGCTGGATGTGGGGGCCCGGCGACGCCGGTCCGACTGCGGCGGGTGCGATGGTGCTCGACGTCATCGCCGGCGGCGTGCCGGCCATCCCCAAGGGCGGAACCTGCACGGTCGACGCCCGCGACGTCGCGGCCGCAATGGTACGCGCGAAGGACTCCGCACACGGCGAGCGCTACATCGTCGGTGGCCGCTACGTGTCGCTTCGCGAGCTGGTGGACGCGGTCGCCGACGCCGGCGGTGTCCGCGCTCCGAGAGCCGACCTACCGAAGTGGCTCGCGCTGACCTTCTCCCGCCTCTCGGAGCTGTGGGCGGCCCTGACCGGCGCGAAGAAGGCGAAGCTCCCCTACGAAGGAGTGAAGATCATGACTGCCGACCACCGCATCGACTCCAGCAAGGCAGAGCGCGAGCTGGGCGCGACCTTCCGCCCGGTGGCAGAGACGGCACGCGACACGCTCGCTTGGTACGCCGCGCACGGCTACCTCCCGGCGAACGCCGCCCTCGTCGCCGGAGCGGCAAGCGCCTGACCCATCCTGCCGCCTGCAGTTCACACGCTCGTTCACACGATGGGATCCACGAGGGTGGCCGAGGTTGGGGATCAGGAGTGAACGATGCGAGGAACTCGAAGCACACCGCCCGCCGACGGCATCGGCGTACACTGACGCGAACGCAGGGCCGCGAGCCGCGGCCCAGCGTTCACGCCAGGTGATCGAGCATGGCTCGGCCATCCCCGATCAGGGGTGTGGCCGCGGTCGCGGCGGTACACGAGAGCGAGGCGACCGCGGCGTCGCGGTGCCGGAGCTGGTGCGAGCCGGCCTCGCGCACGTCGGCCCCGAGCTTGAGGTCGAGGGCCAGCGCCGGGCGTCGACGCGGGTCCGGCGAGGACATGTCGACCACGACGAAGTCCCCGGCGGCGCCCGCCTGGTCCACGCGCCAGAGCCACAGGTGCGTGGCGCGGCTCAGCAGAGCGCGAGCGAAGTGCTGCTCGTCGCACTTGAAGGCGAATCGAGCGAGGAGGGCGCGCGGACAGACGCCGTGGCGGAGCGCCAGGCGGCGGACGCGCGAACGAAAGCGGTCGGAGCGGCAGGACCCGGGACCGGGCAGCCGAAGCAGCAGCGGAGACATGTGAAGCTCGAGGAACGGGGCGACGGATGCGTGCCCACTCTCGGCGGTCACGCGGCTCAGCGACTTGGGTGGCTCATGGCCGCCGACCCTAAGTCGCGATCCCGATCTCGCAAGCTCGCGGCGGCTACGGCAGGCCGCCGGCGGGCGGCGGGGGCAGCTCCTTGAGCTGACGGATCTCCCGAGTGACCGAGTAGAGGCCCTTCTGCGCTTCCGGGAAGGCCATCTCGATGTTGTCGATGATCAGGTCGACCGGCTTGTCGCCCTGCAGCTCGATCCGCGTTCCGCGCAGGCCGAGCAGCTTGACGATGAGCTTGTCGAGGAGACCACCGGCAGCTGCCATCGAGTCCCTCACCCAGGCGTTGGAGATCTGCTCGAGCGGGATCTGCCGAACGTCCTTGAGCTTCGGCTTCGCGTAGTAGCGAAAGAGCAGGTTCGGTGGCCAGAGCAGCCATCGGAGCCGGAAGAAGAAGCCGAAGCTGACGCCTCCCTTCACCCGGATCAGGTAGAGGTTCCGGTCGGTCAGCACGACGTAGAAGTACTTCCGGACGCCGTTGATGAGCAGGCCGAGCGCCCAACGGACCGCGTGCTGCGCGAGACCGTAGACGCGGATCGTCTCGCCCTCGGCCAGCATCGGCTGCAGGACCTCCATCATCAGCTGGTAATGCGCGTTGCCTCCTCCGGCCGGGGTCACCGCGCCGCCGCCGGCCGCGACCATCGCCGCAGCGGTGGGCTGCTCGGGCGGGGGTGGCGGACCGAAGCCCTGCGCTTCGACCTGTCCTTGGAGCCATGCCGGGAACTGATCACACAGGTTCGCTTGAGCGTCGCAGCCTTCGATCTCGCGTTTGATGTCGATCCGCCGGCCCTTGCCCTGGAGCGGCCCGAGTCCGTCGTGCGGAGACATGATGAGCCCGTGAGCCTTGTGGAGGCCGCCGTACCATTTGTACGAAACGCTTCGCACCGCCGCGAAGTCCCAGACCTCCACCGACGAGTGCATCGGCTTGGGCGGTCCGCCGCCCATCATGCCGGAGCCCTCCGATTCGAGGAGGAAGAGCCGCTTCTCGGTCACCGCCACGAGCAGGATGCGGGGGTTGCCCACCGGGTTCCCCAGCGGGTTGTAGCGCGGGTAGTTCTCCGCTGCGCCAAAGAACCCGATGCTCTCCCCCGGCTGAAGCATCGGCGTGACCTGAGCCACGATGTAGTCGTCGAGCTGTCCCACGAACCCCTCCCTGGTCTTCGTTCGCGAGGTTGCGGCCGTGGCGGGATCCACGTCCAGCAGTTTCTCGACGGCGCTCAGTCGAGCAGGCCGAGCTTGTCTCGATGACGCGCTTGCGCGGCGTTGTACTCCTGCTGCTCGAGGCCGAGCTGGGTGGCGAGCCGCCGGAGGTAGTTCACCTCCGCGTGGTCGATGACTCCGTCTGCCGCAGCGAGATCGAGCAGCACGTCGAGGATCTCGAGGCGCTGCTCGCGAGTGGTCAGCTCCCGGAGGTCACGGACCCAGCCGTGGTCACCATTCGCCACGATCTGCCGGATGTCCGCGCTCAGCGCGCCGACGATCCGCTCGGCGCCCGCCGGCGCCATCCCCGGCAGGCGAGCCAGCTCTGCGCGCATCGCGTGCTGCTCCGGTTTGGAGAACTCCCGGTCCGCGTACGCGACACATGCCAAGAGCCCCGCGACCGCGGTCACGAGGCGTTGCGTGTCCTCGGCGGCATCGGGCATCTGCTCCCGCACGACGAGCGCCATCGGGTGGTCGCGGTCGGCGGCCTTCTCGGGACCCGAGAGCAGCCGTTCCAGGGCGGCGAAGAGACTCACGAGCGCACTCTACGCCCTCTGCGCGCCATCCGCGATTCGGGGATCGGGCCCCGCCGGTCGGGAGTGAGCTCCGCGTGTGATGGAGCGAGGCTCACGCCGACCAGCGGAAGAAGAGTCCCAACGGTCGTGGAACGCTAGCGTCCCGCGGGCCGGCCACCCTTGCGCGGGTCGCTGCCCGCGATGAGACGCACTCCGTCATCGGTGCGGACGATGCGGATGGTCTGCACGTTCGCGACGTTGCGAATCGGCTCCCGCTCGTGGCCGCGGGCGGCGAGACGATCGAGGAGCGCTTCGGGCAGTGGCGCGAACTCCTCGACCCGCAGCGCGTTCGGGTGTCCCTGATGGTGCACTCGGGGTGCGGCCAACGCGTCGTGGACGTTCATCCCGAGCAAGAGCTGGTTCATCACCACCTGCTGGATCGCGGTCACGATTCGACTGCCACCGGCGGCGCCGGCACAGAGCACCGGGCGGCCTTCGCCGTCGAGGATGATGGTCGGCGACATGGTCGAGACCGGCCGCTTCCCCGGCCCCGGCAGGTTCGGTGCGCCACCGACCAGACCGAAGGCGTTGGCCTCGCCGACCGAACGCGCGAAGTCGTCCATCTCGTCGTTCATGACGATGCCGGCGGCGGTGTAGCGCGCACCGAAGGGCAGGTTCACCGTGGTCGTGACCGCGGCGACGTTGCCCTCGGAGTCCACCACGCAGAGGTGGCTGGTGCCCGCGTTGTCGCTCTGGACGATGTCGGGCTCGTTCGGCTCGAGCGGGAAGTCGTAGTCCTCCGGCGGCATCGCCAGGGTGGGGTGGAAGGCGTCGATCCGCGCCCGGATCCGCTCCGGCGCCATCAGTCGGTCGAGCTGCAGCTCCACGTGGTCCGGGTCGCCGAAGTAGCGCTCCCGATCGAGGAAGGGGCCCTTCCACGACTCGGCGAGGGCGTGCAGGAGCGGCGCCGTCGCAGGCCCCTCGGCCATCGGTCGCCAGCGCTCGGGCAGACCCTCGAGGATGGCCAGCGATTGGAGCATGGTGAAGCCACCGGCGCTCGGCGGCGGGGCCGTGACCCAGCGGTAGCCGAAGCGCTCGGCGCTCGCGGGCGCGCGCTCCACCACCTCGTAGTCGGCCAGGTCTCGGAGCGTCATCTTGCCGCCGAAGCGGTTGTTCGCGCGCACGATCGCGCGGGCGATGCGGCCCGTGTAGATCGCCCGGGAGCCACCACGACCGAAGGCCTGCAGCGTGCGAGCGAGCTCGGGCTGACGGAGTCGCTGGCCGACCGGCAACGAGGAGGCGTCACCCTCGAACCAGGTCCGCATCAGCGGGTCGGCCTTCATGTGGGTGGCGAAGTAGCCGCTCATCCGGCTCACCGCCTCGGAGACGGACACGCCCTCGCTCGCCAGTCGGCGCGCGGGCTCGACGATGCGGGAGAGCGGCAGCTTCCCGAAGCGTCGCACCATCGCCTCGATGCCCGCGGGTTCGCCGGGCACGCCCGAGGCGAGTCCATGGAGCTGCGATGCGGAGTTTGCCGGACCCGGCAGCGGCTCGGCGACGTCGTCGTACATGTCCGGCGTGGAGGCCGCCGGCGCGCGCTCACGGAAGTCCAGGAAGGTCAGCGTCTGATCGCTCGCCCGGTAGTAGAGGAGGAAACCGCCACCGCCCATCCCGCTCGACGCGGGGTTCGCGACCCCGAGCGCGAGCATGGTCGCAGCGGCCGCATCGGCTGCGTTGCCACCCGCCTCGAGGATCTCGTTGCCCGCGCGCGATGCCACGGCTTGGTCGGCGGCGACGGCGTGATGGGTGTACTCCCCGACGAAGCCGGGCTCGCTGGCTCCGTCACCGGTCGGTCCGGCGATGAGCGCCGCGAAGGTGAGCGCGGCGAGGCCTCCGAAGAGGCGGGAGGGGCGGCGAATGCGGTCGAGTCGGCTCACGCGCCGAAGTCTACCCCGTAGAGTGGGCCGTACTTCTTCCGGAGGTACGCGAGGAAGGGCTCGGGGCTGAGCGCCGAGCCGGTCGTCCGCTCGATGAGCTCATCGGGGAAGTAGGTCGCCCCGTGCCGGTAGATGTTCTCGGTGAGCCAGCTTCGGAGCGGGCCGACCTCGCCCTCCGTGAGCTGCGCGTCGAGCTCGGGCAGTGCATCGCTGGCCGCGCCGAAGAACTGGGCGCTCATCAGGTTGCCGAGCGTGTAGCCCTGGAAGGCACCGCCGATCGGGATGCAGTACCAGTGCACGTCCTGCAGGCAACCGAGCGTGTCGGTGGGCGGCTTGGCTCCGAGGTCCGCTTCCATGCGTGCGTTCCACGCTTCCGGCAGGTCGCGGATCGCGAGCTCCCCCTCGTGCATGGCGCACTCCAGGTCGAAGCGGAGCATCACGTGGAGGTTGTAGGTGACCTCGTCCGAGTCGACGCGGACCAAGCCGCGCTCGACCGTGTTGATCGCGCGGTGGAAGTCGTCGAGGGAGACGTCGGCGAGCGGCTTCGGGAAGGTCGCCTGGAGCTTGGGATACATGTGCTCCCAGAAGGGACGGCTCCGGCCGACGAGGTTCTCCCAGAGCCGAGACTGGCTCTCGTGAACGCCGGTCGAGGTGCCGGCGCCGAGCGGCGTGCCGTCGAGGGCGCGGTCGATGTTCTGCTCGTAGAGCGCGTGACCGGTCTCGTGGATCGTCCCGAAGAGGCAGTCGGTGAAGTCACGCGGGTCGACTCGCGTGGTGATCCGGACGTCGCCCGACGAGAAGCGGATCATGAAGGGGTGGTGCGTCAGGTCCTGGCGACCGCGCTGGAAATCGTAGCCGAGCGCGGCGCTGACCTCGGCGGCGAACGCCAGCTGCTTCTCCTCGGGGTAGTCCGCGTCGAGGAAGCTGCGATCGGGCTCCGGTTGGGCCAGGAGCGCCTCGACGATCGGCACCAGCTCGGCGCGCAGCGAGGAGAAGAGTGTCTTGAGGCTCGCGGCGGTCATGCCCGGGTCGTGCTCGTCGACGAAGGCGTCGATCGGGTGGTCGACGTCGAAGTGCTCGGCGTAGCGCTTGCTGAGCTCGAGGTTCTTCTCGAGCAGCGGCCGGACGGCCTCGAAGTCGTTGGCCTTCCGGGCCTCGGCCCATGCCGAGTAGAGCACCGAGCCGTGGTTGCTGATCGCTTCCATCAGCTCGGCCGGGACCTTGGTGGCCCGCTGGTAGTCGCGGAGCGCTCGCCGGACGAGGGCTCCATCGACACTCTCGGCGTCCGCCATGGCGGAGAGCTCGCCGAGCAGCTCGCCCATCCGTGTCGCCGAGCGCCGCTCGTGCGCCAGCCGGCTCAGCAGCGCGATCTGTCGACCGCGGGCATCCGCGCCCCCGGGGGGCATGTAGGTGTTCTGGTCCCACTCGAGGACCATCGCCGCCGCGTTGAGATCGGAGATCGCTCGGAGCTCCGACTTCAGCTCCACCAAAGCATTCATGGCGGGGAGCTTAGTACCAGCTGTGCAGAAATCGACCCGACGGGACCTTGCCGTCGGTTCGTACGGGGTCGAGTCACTCGTCGGCCCAAGGGTCACGCAACGCGGGGGCGGGGCCACCGGCCGACCAGTCCCGGCCCATGGAGGTCCTCCTCCGCGCGGGTCGTGCGGGTGAAGACGTCCGCTCGATCGGCTCGGGCTCGGGCTCGGGCTCGGGCTCCGTGTGCCTTGGTGGGGGCGCCCGGTGTTCCGTTCGCTCCAGCGGAGGCCGCTCCGAGCTCTGTTGCTCGGTGGCCGCCTGGGGTCCTCGGCCCTTCCCGTCGACGGGCGTGAGCGGTGGCTCCCGGTCCCACCACCAACCGACCACGAAGCCGGCGATCGCGAGCGTTGCGAGGGAGAGCACCCATCGCCGCCCACGTGGCCTTCGTTCCGGCGCTTGCTCGAAGACGATCTCGATCGCGGCTGTGGCCTCCTCGACCTCTCTCGGGTCGGATCCGCCGGCCTCCGGACACGCTCCGAGCGCGGCGCGCAGCTGGCCCATGTCCGCGAAGCGATCGTCGGCCCGTTTGCGGAGGCAGCACGCGAGGAGCTGCTCGAGGGAACCGCTCACCAGGACGCCTCGCTCCCGAAGGCTCTTCGGCCGTGCCTCGAGGTGGCGCCGCAGGAGCTCCTCGCCCGATCCGTCGAAGGGCGGAGCGGCGGCGAGCATGTAGTAGAGCAAGCCGCCGAACGCGTAGACGTCCGCCCGCAAATCCAGCGATCCTTCACCGGAGATCTGCTCGGGAGGCATGAACTGGGGCGACCCGACGAAGAGACCATCCAAACGAAAGGGGTCCTGGTTCCCGTCGTTCCATTGGACGAGCCCGAAATCGAGCAGCTTCGGCTCCCCGGATTCGAGTAGGACCACGTTGGCCGGCTTGATGTCGCGGTGGACCATCCCCAGCTCGTGCACGCGCTCCAGGGCGCCGAGGATCAACAGGGCGATGCGGAGCGCCTCTGCCGGCTCCATCGGACCGCTTCGCCGGACCCGCTGGCGGAGGGTCTCGCCCTCGAGCCACTCCATGGCGATGAACGGGCGTCCTTCGTGCTGCCCGTAGTCGTAGACCTCGGCGACGTTCGGGTGGCGGATCTGCGCTGCAGCGGCGGCCTCCCGGAGGAACACGGCGTCGGCGTCGACGTGTCCCTCGAGCTCTCCGAGCGAGCGATGGGTCTTCAACGCGACGGGTCGGCCGAGGGGCTCCTGCGTCGCTCGATAGATGGCACCCATCCCCCCGATCGCCACCCGCCGGTGGACCCGATACCGGTCCGCCACGAGCTGCCCGACCAGCGAGTCCTCCGGCTCCTCACGCCCCTCCCGAACCACCATGCAGGGGCGTGAGACACCTACTTTCCACAAACGAAGAGCTGGCGCCGATCGGCGCCTCCGTGTCGTGTTCTGTCCGCGACGAGGAGAGGCCTCCCGCTGTCCGAGGGGTGTCAATTCGCGCCAGGCCCGTGCGAGCTCGAACGACATGCCCGACGCTCGCGGCCATGGAGCTCCGAACGCCGACCTCTTCGAACCCCGGAATCCGGCTCACGAGCGGGCTGTGGTCCGTCCTCCGCTGGGCTGCCCTTCTCATCGGGCTCTTCGGCTGTGCGAACGAAGGGCCCTGCGAGCCCGGCTATTGCGCATGTACGGACACGGACGACTGCCGCTTCGTCTGCAACGACGTGCCTTGTGTGGGCGAGTGCCAGAGCCTGAGCAGCTGCGACGGGACATGCCGGGACGGCTGTGACCTGAGCTGCGGCTCCACCTCCGACTGCGATCTCGCGTGTGGCGACGACTGCACGGTCGACTGCCGGAGCGTGAGCACCTGCGACGTCGAATGTGGCGCCGACTGCGCGGTGGATTGCGTCGACCTCGCGTCGTGCTCGGTCGTGATGGATTCTGGCGTCGCCCGCTGTGAGCGAGCGAGCACCTGCGACATCCGCTGCGCGACGCCCGACGGGAGCATCCCGGCTACCGATTGCGGCGACGGTCGGTGGGTTTGCGCGCCGAGTACCTGCTGACCACACCGCGTGGTATCCAGCCTCCGCATGCTGGAGACCTTCGCCACGGCAGACGCGTGGATCGCGCTGCTCACGCTGACGACCCTCGAGATCATCCTCGGGATCGACAACATCGTCTTCATCGCGATCCTCACGGCTCGGCTGCCCAAGGACCAGCAGAAGGTCGCCTACCGGCTCGGTCTCGGCGGCGCGATGGTCACTCGGATCGCGCTGCTCCTCGCGATCAGCTGGGTCATGCACCTGACGAACGCGCTCTTCACCGTCTTCGGTGAGGAGATCTCGGGCCGGGATCTGATCCTCATCGTCGGGGGCCTCTTCCTGATCGGAAAGAGCGTCCACGAGATCTACGAGAAGGTGGAGATGCACGAGGACGAGGCGGTCGAGGGCTGGTCCAAGACCCTCGCCGGCGTCGTCACCCAGATCATGATCCTCGACATCGTGTTCTCGCTCGACTCCGTCATCACCGCGGTCGGGATGGTCGACGAGGTCGAGGTGATGGTCGTGGCGATCGTCATCGCCGTGCTGATCATGCTGGTCTTCGCCCGGCCGGTCGGTGACTTCGTGAACCGCCACCCCTCGATGAAGATCCTCGCGCTCAGCTTCCTGATGCTCATCGGTGTGGTGCTGGTCGCCGACGGCCTCGATCAGCACATCCCCAAGGGCTACATCTACTTCGCGATGGGCTTCGGGCTCTCGATGGAGCTGCTCAACATGCGGCTGCGGAAGAAGTCTCAGAAGAAGGTCCAGGCCCTCGAAGAGCCGGTGGTCCCCGACGAGCTCGTCGACTGACTCCCGGTGACGAGGGTCGGCGTTTCGCATAAGCTGCGGTCGATGGGGAGCGACAGCAGAGCCGAGCGAGGCATGACCGCCTTCTTGGTCTTCATCGTCTCCCTTCCGGGGTTGGCAGCCGGTCTCTGCCTCGGGCTCAGCTTCGCGTTCACCCCGCAGGCGATCGCGGGTGGCGAGCATCTGGGGCCACTCCAGGGCAGCTTCGCCGAGTGCGCCGGCTGCGCTCTGTGCGGCATGAGCCGAGCTTTCTCGGCCTTCTCCCACGGCGACTTCGGCATGGCCATGGGCTTCAACCGAGGCGTCGCCCTCGGCTATCCGCTGGCTTGGCTCTGTGTGCTGACTTCCATCTACTGCGTGTGGCGGACCCTTCGGGACCGCCCTCGCTTCTTTGCCGCTTCCGCGGCGAGCACTCCGTTCCCCACCGCTCAGGAAAGCGAGCTCCATGTCTGACGATCCCAACAACTTCGGCGGTCCCCCCGCTGGCGGTCCGCCCGGTCAACCTCCTCAGGGCCAAGGTGAGGGTGGCTTCGGCCAGCCCGGGCAGGGACAGCCGCAAGGAGGCTTCGGTCAGCCGCAAGACCAGCAGGGCGGCTTCCAGCAGCCGGCCGGCCAACCCCAACCCGGTGAGTATGGTGGTCCGCCTCCCGGCTACGGTGGCGCTCCGGCGGCCGGTGGCCCGGGCAGCGCGCCCGGCTACGGCGCACCGGGTGGTGGCTATGGCGGCGGCATGGGTCCGCAGGGTGGCCCCCCCTACGGTGGTCCGCCCGGGGGAGCCGGCGGGGACGACTATCCCAAGGGCTGGAAGATCGCCGCGATCGTCCTGCTCGTGCTCGGCCCGGTGCTGAGCGTCATCGGGATGATCCCCTGCCTCGGTATCCTCAACTGGATCGCCATCCCGACCAACGTGGCGCTCGCCATCGTCGGCACCCTCGGCCTGACCATCGGACCGAAGATGCCCGACGGAAAGGCGGCGGACTTCCCGGTCCACCTGGCGGCGATCATCATCGGCATCCTGCTCGCGATCGCATCCGTCGTTCGCTGCACGATGGGCTCCGGTCTGGTCTAGCCCGGTCTCGAGGGAACGCTCTCGGCGCTCGTCCGGTGAGCGTTCCCCCGAACGCGATGGCTCCGACGGACACGCCCGAGCTGAGCCTGCGGCCGGTCGTCCTGGCCGACGCGCGGCTCCTCTTCGATTGGGCCAACGACCCGGAGGCCCTGCGCCACTCGTTCAGCAGTGGTGCGCTCGAGTGGCGCGAGCACCGCTACTGGCTCCAAGACAAGCTCGCCGATCCGCTCTGCCACTTCTACGTCGTCGAGCACGAGGGCACCCCGGTCGGACAGATTCGTTTCGATCTCAAGGCCGTCGACTCGGCGGCGGTGATCTCGGTCTCCCTCGATCCCTCGCGCCGGGGTGAGGGTCTCGGCACGGCCGCCATCCGCGCCGGCGTCGCTCGGCTCCAGCAGGACGCCGAGGTCGCCGTCGTCCACGCGTTCATCAAGCAGACGAACCCTGCGTCCCTTCGCGTCTTCCACAAGGCTGGTTTTCGTGACACCCGGAATGGGCCCGATCCTCAGATCGCGCGGCTCTCACTCGAGCTCGCTCCGAGTTGAGCCGAACCGAGTCGAACCTGCGCGGACGTCGGAGGTGGCGTAACAACTCGGGCGCAGTCGTTCGTTCGCTGCCGAAGGCCCTTGCGGCCGGGCAAGTGCCCCTCTGGGGGCGCGACGCTCCTGGGTGGACGTCGGCCCGGCCGATGGTCCGTGAACGAGCTCGGGACCTCCTTCGGCTGTTCCAATGGGGTGGCTCGTGTACCATGGGAGCGGGGGATTGAATGCGTCACCACAGGAGACGTCATTCAAGAGGAAGAAAGTGATTGGGCTGAGGTACATCGTCACAGCGACGCTCCTCGTGAGCGTCCTCGGCAGCACCGCGTGGGCGCAGAGCGCTTCCGCGCGGAAGGCCGCGCTCGTGCTGCGAATCCTCAGTTACGACCGAAACCTGCGTCAGCGTACGAATGATCAGGTCACCGTGATTCTGGTCTACAAGTCCGGGAATCGGGCTTCCGAAGTCGAGCGCCGCGCGCTCGGGAGCGCGCTCGACGCCCTCGGCCGTCGAACGACGGTGGCGGGGATGCCCGTCAGGACCGTTGCCGTGGCCTATGCTGGGCAGGAGGACTTGGAGCGGCGGGCTCGCTCGGAACGCGCAGCGGCGGTGTACGTGTGCGAGGGACTCCTCGACGTCGCACGGGAGATCAGCAGTGCGGCGACGGCTCGTCGAATGCTCGCGATGACGGGTGAGCGGGCGGGGTTGGACCATGGGCTCGGTCTCGGCATCGTCACCAGCGGCAGCGAGGTGTCCCTGTTCGTCAACCTCCCCGCGACCCAAGCGCAGGGCGCTCGGCTGGACGCAGCCCTCCTTCGCCTCGCTCAGGTCATTCGCTGAAGTCCGAGTTGGCGCGGCGTCGCGCCGCCGCGGCGAGCGTGGTCCCAGCCTCATCGTCGTCAGCCAAGGTCGCTGCTCTGGAGAACGCCACGCGCGCCTGGGCTGCTTCTGCGCGTTGGAGCAACACCTCACCGAGCAGGAACCAGGCGACCGCGGCCTGGGGATCGGTGGTCAACACGTGACGCAGTCGCTGTTCCGCGAGATCGAGGTCGCCATCGCCGAGGGCCCTAGCCGCTCCGTCGAGGTCCGGTTCGACCCATGTCGGCGAATCCGCCGGGGTGGCCGGCGACGGAGCCGGCGCCTCGTCCGCCACCGGCTCCCGCCTCACCCACCCGAGCGGCGGCACTCGGCGCACGCCGCTGGGGAGGCGACGCAGGGCCTCCACGGGCCCGAGCACGAGTGATCCACCGGCCGCGAGCGTGCCGAGGAGGCGCTCGACGAGTCGTCGCCCTTCCTCGGCGTCGAAGTAGATGAGGACGTTTCGACAGAAGACGTAGTCGAAATCGCGCTCCCCACAGGAGGGCGACGAGCCGACCAGCGATGCCCGCTCGAAACGCACCAGCTCGCGGGCTTCTCGCGGGACTCGCCAGGAGTCGCCCTGGACGTCGAGGCCCGCGCGCCGCGCGACTGACCCCGTGTAGGTCGCGGCACGGGCGCGCTCCAGCGCCTCTGCGCTGATGTCGGTTGCCAGGATCCGTCCCCGCGCTCCCTGTTCGAGCAAGATCATCGCCAGGGTGTACGGCTCCTCGCCGGTGGCACAGCCGGCGCTCCAGATCGTCAGCTCACCCTTCCGCTGCGCCACCTCACTGGCGAAGCGGTCGAGCTGTTCTTGGTGACGATTGAACCGTGTGTGGGGAACGGTGGCGGCCGCGATCAGCGCCTCCAGGGTTTGCGGCTCAGGTGCGAGACGCTGCCGGCCAAGGAGGCGTGCGGAGGTCACTCCTTCCGTGGCGGCGAGGCGGTGAAAGGCTGTGAGCACCCGTCGAGGAAGCGGGCGCGGCACGAACCCGAGCCTCCGGTGAAGCACGTCTTCGATCCAGGCGACCAGCGCGGGGTCATCGGCCACTGACACGCACCAGCTCCTTCGCCAGTAGCGCTGGCGAGAAGGCGCGCACCCGGTCACTCGCCGCCAGCGCCGCGCGGGGCATCGATGGGGCGGCGCACGTATCGGGTGCCTGTGCCAACACGCGCCCACCGGCCTGGACCAGCGGACCAACGGCTTCGGCCCCATCACGCCCCAGACCGCTCAACACCACGCACGTGACGGCTGCCGCGAAGGGCACCGCCGAACGGAGGAGCACGTCGGCGCTCGGCACGTGGAGATCGACGGGGGCCGCAGCCCGCAATCGCACCGAGGCCAGTGTTTCGAGAACCATGTGGCGGCCCGCTGGCGCCACGAGCGCCGTGCCCGCGGCGATTGCGCTCCCCGAGGTCGCGAGGTCGACTCGGAGGCCTAGCTGAGCCAGCCATTGGACGAAGGCGACGTCCCCGTCGCTCGGCAGGTGCTGCAGGATCCCGATCCGGAGCTCTCGGCGGGCGATCGCCGGAACGATCACCGTCAGTGCTCGGTGCGCGCCGGTCGATCCGACGAAGAGCACGATCGGGTCGAGGCGGTTGAACGCCCGTCGACTGGTCGCGCGCCTCACCTGCGTCCGGAGCCTCTCCTGACCCGCCGCAGTCGCGAGCTCGGCCTTGGTGATGAATGCGCGGGCCCCGCGCGCCAACGCCTCCGAAGCGAGCTTCGAACCCGTCGCTGCATCACTCACCACGATTACCGGTTTCAGCGCGACCATCTCCGCGAGCGCACCGAGACCGGAGCGACCCGGCATCAGCATGTCCGCGATGACCACGTCCGAGCCCTGCAACTCCTCCGCGAGGGCGACCCCGGCGAGCGAGCCCAGCGCCCGGACGACCTGGATGTCGGGTGCGGCCTCCAGTACCTGTCGCAGGCGCGCCACAGCGACCTCCGAATCCTCCAGCAGGACGACCCGAACGGTCACTGAGGCGCTCCCGTCAACGCTTCGTCGATCACCCTCCGCAGCTCCTTCTCGACGAAGCGCTGCTTGGACAAGAATGCACGGACTCCGAGCGCACGTGCGCGACTACGGACTTCTTCATCGATTCGAGTCGTGAGCACCACGACTGGAACGGCCGCGAGTCTCGGGTCGTCTCTCAGGGCCGCGACCATTTCGAGGCCCCCTAGCCCAGGCATTTCGACGTCCGTCAGGATGAGGTCCGGACGAATGCTCGCGGCGCGCTGGAGACCCTGGCGGCCGTCGGCGGCATCCGTGACGCGCAGCCCGAACGAGCGAAGCAAGCCGATCAAGAGCTCTCGCGCGACGGGCGCATCCTCCACGACCAGCACGTGGGGAACCGCCCGGCGTCGTTCTGGGGCGTGGGCCGCGGGGGCGGGGCCACTCTGCACCGCCTTGTGGACCAGATCGACGTCGAGGACGAAGACGACGCCGCCGTCCGGCGCGGGCGCCACGCCCACGACCACGTCTGAGCTGGCGGGGAGCTCCTCCAGCCTCTCGAACGAGAGGGTCCGCGGGTTGCCGAAGGAAGCGATCCGTACGGCGAACCTCCCCGTCCGATGACGCAGGTGGACCGCGAGGTCGCCTGACTCGGGTGCACGGCTCTCACCGAAGATCGTTGCGAGGTCGAAGATGGGCACGAGGGCCGAGGCCCCCTCATCACCCGTGCGAACGCACCAGCCGTCTGCGCCGCGCATGGGCTCCTCGATCCGCTCGATGGCGAGCACCGATCGCGCAGGTAGAGCGAATCGAACGCCTGCCACGGTCACCGGCACGATGACGTCGGCGCGCAACATGGTCGGCATCACCAACTCGAACGTCGTTCCGACACCTGGCGTCGAGCTCACCCGGACGCTCCCACCGACCGCGCCCACGCGCTCGGCTACGACGTCGAGGCCCACCCCCCGTCCCGAGAGCTCGGTCGCCTCGTCCCGTGTGCTCAGCCCATGATCGAAAATTCGATGGAGCAACTGCCGGTCGTCCTGGGGGGCCTGCGCTCCGAGCCGCGCCCGCAGCTTCGCGAGGTCGACCCCGCCGCCGTCGTCCCGCACCGCGACGTGCACGGAGGACTCGGTCTGATGGATGGTGACGTCCACCGTACCGGCCGCCGGCTTTCCGGCCGCCTCCCGCTCCTCCGGGAGCTCGATGCCGTGGTCGACCGCGTTGCGCACCAGGTGGAGGAGGGCAGGGCCCAACGATCGCTCGACCGTAGCGTCCACGAAAGCGTCCCCGACGAATGAGACGGCGACCTTCTTGCCGACCGTACGGGCGGCCGAACGTGCGGTCCGGTGAACCTGCGCTTCGAGCGCTGCCACGCTGACCAGGGCTGCGGCCCGGATCACGTCGTCCAATCGCTCCAGCGCGGTGTCGAGCGCGAACTCACGGCCTGACCATTCGGAGTGGAGCGCAGTGATCCGCCGCTCCAGCTCGGCTCCGAAGCTGAGGGTCTTGACCACACGCTCGGCGAGCTCCTCCGACCCCAGTGAGGGGTCGATCTCGAGCAGCAACGAACGCAACATCCCGCGAAACTCGCGAAGCCGAGGGCGCAAGAGGCTCTGTTCGCGATGTACCCGCCGCGCTTCGTGAATGAGCGGAACGAGCTCGAGCGGGTCCAGACCTCGATCGACCTTGCTGGTGACGGGCTCCGCCATGGAGCCGGCGTCCTCGGGGGGTGGGGCCGGTGCGGAGGAGCGTGTCGCCGTGGCTCGCTGCAGAGCCTCGAGGACCGGCCGGAAGCCATCGGGTAGCGCGCCCTGTCCTTCGGCCATCAGGGCGATCACGTCGACCGCGGAGAGGAACGCATCGCCGAGCACCTCACTCGGCCCCGATCGGGCGTCGATGGACCCCTCCTCCATCGTTGCCAGTAGCTCGGCTGCATCTGCGAGGCCGAGCATGTGGGCCTCGCCCTTCATGGTGTGGAGGAGGCGCTTCAGCTCGGGGCCCGCGGTCCCGGCATCGCCCTCCTCGATTCTCAGCCAGAGCTCGGTCAGCTGGCCGACGTGGGATGCAGCATGACGCCAGTAGAGCCTTTCGAGATCCGCGTCACTCCCCATCGCTCATGCCGACCCGGAAGGCCTTGAGGCGCTCCTTGAGCTCGTGGCTAAGCTCCAGGAGTGACTCCGCAGAGCGGGTGGTGTCCTCCGCACCGGAGAGAGACTCGTTCACGGCTCGTACCACCTCGTCGGCGGCGACTTTTGCCTGGCGAGTTCCCTCTTTCTGCTCGCCGACGGCGCTCGAGATCTTGGCGGCCGCCGCGGCGGCGTCTTTTGCGAGCTTGGTGCTCTCTTCGGTGGCGAGGACGGACGAATGGGATGCGCTGCGCATGTCGGAGACGAGCTTGCGGATGTCCCGCACCGAATCCATCACGTGTTCGGACAGGCGGCGCATCTCCGCCGCGACGAGCGAGAACCCCCGGCCGACTTCTCCGGCCTTCGTCCCCTCGAGTGCTGCGTTGAGTGCCAAGAGATCGGAGCGATCGGCGATGTCCTGGATCAACGAGAGAATCTCCCCGATCCGGTCGGAGTGAGCGCTCACCAACCGCGTTTGGTCGGCCATTCGCTGTGAGCTCTCGAGTGTGCGGCCGCTCATTTCGCGGACCGAGTCCGCGTCTTTGGCGACCGCTTCGGCAGCGTCGGTCAGAGACTCGAGGGTCCGCCGGATCTCCTCGAGCGAGGAGTTCTGTTGGGTCGCGAGAGTCTGCTGCTCACGAACCGCGGAGAACATGGCGGCAGCGGCACCGGATACCGACTCGGAGCTCGTGCTCAAACTAGACGTGAGCTCTCGTAGCGAGTCGACCATCTGACGAAAGGCGGCGTAGAGCTCACCCTCGCCCTCGATGGATCCCGTCAGGTCTCCGTTTGCTACGCGGCGAGCGGCTTGTTGGAGTGCCCTGAGCCGTTTGTTCATGGCCATGAACGAACTCGCCATGTCTCCCAACTCATCGTTCGGGGCCGAGAGCTCGAGTGTTCGGTCGACGTCTCCGCGTGCGATGCGCTCCGCCGCGCGCTGGATCTCCAGAACGCTCCGCGTAATCCGTCCAGCGATGATGAACGCGAGCAAGAGCCCCAGGAGCGCCACCGCGAGGCCTTGGGTCGAGATCGTCTGGCGCGTGGACTCTCGACGCTCGGCGATGTCGTCGCCTCGCAAACCCACTGCGACGGTACCGAGGTCGACTTGGCCTGAGCCGATTGTCGCGATCCCCGGCACGGTTCCCCAACGCGGGTCCATTTCGTGGACGGACTCGAGTCGGGACGGGCTGTTGCCGCCCACCTGCACCAAGCGAGTCCCGTCGGGGCGGTAGATGGCTGCCCAGCGTACGAGCGGATCGGCGAGCGCCGATCGAAGCCCGTCCTGCGCCGCGTCGCGTTGCTCGAACTCGAGCGCTGGGCGCACGGAGTCGGCGAGCATCGCTGCGGCTGCACGCGAGCGTTCGCCAAGCGCTTCCCGTTCGGCGTCGGCGGCTCGCGCAGGAACCAACCAGGCGTCGAGGGCTGTGATGGTCAACACCACCACTCCGACCAGCGCCATGATTTTGCCCCTGACCGAAAGCCGTAGCTTCTGCGTGCGCTCAGGGGTCGTGCTCTCGCTCATGGGTCCTCCCAACGTCCAAGATCGATGAGCCACACGATGCCGTCTGGCCCGTCGGAGATCCCCACCACGTGAGGCAGGGCGAGCGGCTCGAGGAGCATCGCGGGCACGGCGGCCAGGTGGGCTCCTCGTAGGTCCGTCAGTCGTGCAGCGCTGCATGCCAGGCGGCGCCGGCCGACGGCTGTCTCGACGACGAGCTGGCGATGTGCTCGGAGCTCCGGTCGGTCGAAGAGTCGAATTTCGTCGAGCTCCGTCTTCGCCCCTGCGAGCACCTGGGCGCTGGGGAGCGCGCAAGGGACTCCTGCGTGGGCGATGAGCACGACGGCGCTCACGGGACCTCGGGGTTGCCGATGAGACGCTTCACGGCTTCGACGAGGGCATCGGGGCCCGCCGACTTGGGCAGCACCTGGTCGGCCATCGCCGTGCGGCCGAGCTCCTCGAGCTCGCCGCTGGTGAGTCCCGATACCAAGAGCACCCGCAGGTCCTTCAATCGGTCGCTCCCACGGAAGAGCGCCGCGAGCTTGTCGCCTCGGATCGCCGGGAGGTTCACGTCCACGACCACGAGCCTCACCTCGTGACGGAAGATCACCCGGGTGGCGCCGATGGGGGTCTCCAGCTGAACCACGCTGTAGCCGGCGCGCTCGAGCGCCACCGCCATGGACCGTCGAGCGATCTCGCTATCGTCGATGACCAGGACGTCAGCGGGTGCGGTCAGCATCGCTCACCTCGCAGACTCTCGACCAGGTGGTGTGGATCCACGAAGAGGATCGGCCCTTCCGAGGAGTCCAGCAGCTTGCCCGGTGTGAGTGGCTCGTTCACGACGACCCGTCCCACCTGGCGCGTCGTCGAGCAGGGCAGACCCACGAAGCCCCGCTCCGTCCGGCAGATCAGGAGGCGCCGAACGACGCCTGCGTCCTCGGGCGCGCCTGTTGGCGAACGCAACACCACCACCACCCGGCCCCGGTCCTGCACGACCCCGGCGACGGCCTGGACGGTCGCTGGAAGCGGAGCAGGTGGCTGGTGGGCGACGACCGCGTCGACGCTCGCCGCTCGGATGCCATGGACGCGCTCGCCGTACTCGAAGAGCAAGAGGTCGTGGGCCTCTCCCCCTTCGGCGACCTCCTCCTCGACAGCCTTGCTACGGAAAGGCTCGAGCGGGTCACCCATGTCCCTTGTTCCCCCACCCCTGATTCACAACACGTTACCCCCTCACCCTTTTGGGTGAAAAAACCAATTCCATCCTAGTCCAATTCTTCCATGCCTGGTACCCTCTTCAGTCCGGACTCTGGTTCGGAAGGGGGACAAATGAGGTGGACCGATGTGTGGGGGTGTGCGCTGCTAGTCGCGGTGTGCGGATGCGGAGACTCGGGCCCAGATCCGGCAGATGAGACCCGGCCGGTCGAGGGGCTCTCCAGCTGTTCGGTCTCGTTGGACGGCTACTACTACATTGCTGCGGCGCTCCCGTTCACAGGCCCGCTGCCAGTGGGGGAGTCGATGGAGGATGCCGTCCTCCAGGCGCTGGACGAGATCAACGAGGCCGGCGGGATCGACGGTCGGCCGGTGGGGCTCGTCACGTGTGACAGCATGTGCGATGCGGCCACCGCCCGGGGAGCACTCACGGAGCTCGCCGGCGCCCTGGAGATCTCCGGGGTGGTCGGCGCGGCGTGCAGCGGGGCCACCATCCCGGCATCGGAGATCGCGATCACCGAGGGCATCGTCATGATCTCACCGTCGGCGACCTCGCCGGCCATCACGGGCATCGCGGATGACGGCTGGCTCAACCGGACGGCCCCGTCGGACGCACTCCAAGGTCGAATCGTGTCTGCGATCGCGCAGCGCGAGGGGCTTTCCAACGTCTTCGTCATCAATCGCGACGATCCCTACGGGAATGGACTTCGTGAGGTGTTCACGGCCGACTTCACGGCCGGTGGCGGAACCACCGACTTCTTCACCTACGACGAGGAGACCCCGGGGTTCGCGGACGCGGCCGTGTCCGCAGCGGTAGCTGCTGCGCCCGACGCCGTTTTCATGATCTCATTCACCACGGACGGTGCCGCCATCGCTCAGACCATGGTGACGGATGGGTTCGATCCCGGTCGGCTGCTCTTCCCAGATGGGCTACGTGACGTCTCCTTCATCGAGACAGTGGCCGACGACGCGTTCTTGGAAGGAGCGCTCGGCACCATCCCGGCTTCACCCACCGGAACCGACTTCAACACCTTTCTCGATCGCTACCGAACGAACTATGGGGAAGATCCAGGCCCGTTCGCCGCGAACAGCTACGACGCCGCGTACCTGCTTGCGATCGCGATGGCTCTGTCCGACGACCCGGAAGATCGGGTTCAGGTTCGAGACAACCTCCAGCGCACGAGCTCCGGCACGGAGGTCCACCCTCAGGAGTGGGCCCAGGTCCTCGCGTCTCTGGATGCCGGAATGGTGAATTACCAGGGGGCTTCGGGTCCGGTCGACCTCGACGCGAACGGAGACCCACAGTCGAACGTGGAGGAGTGGACGATCACCGCCGGGATGCTCGAGACCGTCGGTTGTTGGACGCCTGACGCCACGGCATGCCCGTAACACGGAAGAGTCTCGCACGGCGTGGGCTCCCCGCCGCGCGTCTCGAGCGGTGGTCACACACTTCATGGGGCCTGATGCTGGTCGCATCACTTTCCATCGGTGTGGGTCTGGCGGCGAGGCCCGTCGCGGCCCAGCCACCCCCAGAGAATGAACCGAACGAGGTCGAGGGTGAGCTCGACCCGCCCCCGGACCAGGACGACTCCAGTACGGGCGATGCCGCGGACCCCGATGAGGGCGACGAGGCCGCGTCCGACACTCCGGATCGAACGGAGACGGAGGCGGAGCCCGATAGCGGTAGCGAGTCCGAGGTCGAACTGGAGGATCCGTCGAACGACGACGTCGACACTGACGAGCCAGCGGGAGGAGAACCTCCAGACCTGTCCGTTCGCGACCTGCCACGTGTTGCCGAGGATCAGCCTCCGCCGACGCCCGACCCCACGGACGATGTCGACCCTCTGCTCGATGTGGACGCGATCGAGGAGGTCTCGCTCGAGGAGTTGCTCGGCACCACCGTGACGGCGACCGGTACCGAGATGACCCTCCAGGAGGCACCGTCGGTCGTCGAGGTGATCAGCCACCGAGACATTCGCCGTCGCGGCTATCGAACGGTCGCCGACGCGCTGCAGCACGTGGCTGGACTACACCTCGTCGACGACCACCTCTACCAGAACGCCGGCGTGCGCGGCATCTTCGCCGCGACGGGCTCTCCCAACGACATCATCCAGGTGATGATCAACGGGCAGCCGGTGATGTTCCGGCCCACCTCGGGGAACTTCCTCGGGTTCGAGTTGATCCCCATCGCGGCCGTGGACCGCATCGAGGTGCTGCGTGGCCCGGCCTCAGCGCTCTATGGTGCGAACGCGTTTCTGGGCGTGATCAACATCATCACCTTCCAAGGGGCGGACTCGGAGCTCGGACGTCGGCCAGCGCATTCCGTCGCCGGCGACTTCTATGCGATGCAGACGCCGACGGACAATACGCTCAACGGTTCTGCGTCGTTCCTCACCAGCGGATCCAAAGGGGGCTTCGATTTCCTCCTCGCCGGGACCGTCCACCGGGCCGACCGTTCCGGGCTCGTGGTCCCGGGTGTGCAGGACCTGATCCGGGATGCAGCGTTCCGGAGCGATCCCGACCGCTTCGACGCTCCGCGGGGATTCCCTTCTCCGGGCTTCGACTCGAGCGCCCGCCAGTTCCTCTTCGAGAACCCCGTCAGCCGAAACGACATCGAACGGACCGCGAGCTTCTACGGGATCGGGACGCACCACTTCTCCGACACCGCTTCGTTGTCTCTCGACGCGAACCTCCAGTACTCCGATCGGAACGCAGAGTGGCAGGACTTCACCTTCCTGACCCACGAGACGCGCATGACGCACGCCAATGGCTATGCGCGCCTGCGGGCACAGCTCGGGCGCTTCGAGCCTGGAGAGTTCGCCGGTGAAGTCTCCATCGCGCTGAGCCATGGCCAACCGACGCGCAAGGAGCGGATTCGGGACCGACTCGTGGCTGGCCGACTCCAGCGTCGCCGTCTCTCGAGCACCGCGATTGATGTCCTCGCGCAGGGCGACTACACGTTCGCCGAACGGAGCTCCTTCCGACTGGGTTTCGACTACGCCCACGACCTCGAGGACCTGCTCACCATCGAGTCCATCAACGAGGCTACGGGCGCCGTGACCGATGATGGCGGCCTGGGCGAGCGAACGTTCTACAACATCGGTGCGTACACCCAGCTGACGTGGAACCCTTGGGACCGACTTCAGATCACACTCGGCGCGCGGGTCGACCACAACAGCCAGATCGCGTGCAACAGCCCCGTCCGCCTCTGCCTCGGTGACCTCGGCGACCGCACGGTCGTCGGTCCGGCGGGAGAGTCGATCACCATCGAAGAGCGGGGAGCCCTTCAGCTCAGTGGCCGCGGTGCCATCGTCTACGAGTTTCCGTGGAGCGGGCTCTACGCGAAGCTGATCTACGGGAGTGCATACAAGCCTCCATCTCCCTTCCAGCTCTATCGCAATCGGCTGACGATTTCGGGGTCGAGCCTGGGCAACCCGACTCTGAAGCCCCAGACAGCCAACACCGTGGAGGCGCAGATCGGAATCCGTCCCGTGGAGGGGCTCCACATCTCTGCCGTGGTGTTCTCGACGTGGGTGGAGGATGTCGTTCTCTTCCTCGTCGAAGAGGGGCGGTTGGTGGGTCGGAACGCCGACGTGACGGTCCAAGGTCTGGAGCTCAGCGCTCGCTACGATACCGATCATGTCGTCTCCTTCTTCGCCAACGGCGGGTTCCTCCTGCGGAGCGAGGTTCGGCCTCAGCAGCGGTCGGACGAGACCGACTTCGCGTGGCGAACGTCACCCTTCAACACGGCGGCGCCGGTGGGGCGCTATCCAGACATCACGGCCAACCTCGGCATCAACCTCGCGTTCGCGCACATCAACGTCAACGCGAGCGCCGGCGTGATCGGGCGGCGCCGTGCATCGCTAGTGAACAACCAGCTACTGAACCGAGATCTGAACGAGACCTACGAGCTGCCGGCCTATGTCACCGCGGATCTCACCGTCTCCTCGGTCGGCCTACATCTCTTCGGGCAACGTGAGACGGTGCTCTCCCTGAGCATTCGGGGAGCTCCCGGCGGGTACGTGGAAGCCGGGGGCGGAGGCGTCGACATTCCGAGCCTGGGCACGCGCATTCACGTCGCGATCCGGCAGGAGCTCTGACGCTCCAGTTGCTCGCTTCCCGCGAGCGACGCGGCACTACGATCGGAACTTGCACGGGGCTGGGTTGCCCGGAGATGCGGCGCCTGCGTCATGCAACGTAGCGAACGCCCGCCTCGAGTGGGGGCCCGTTCCGTCGACTCGAACCGCGTCGAACCGGGGTCAGCTCAGGTGAGCGTCACGGCCCCTGCCGGGGCGGCTCCGAATGTCGTCGACGAGCTCCGTCGAGAGCTCGCCGGTCTGCTGGAAGGCGCGCATGTGGAGGATCGGCTCGCCGCCGAGGTCGGCGGCGGTGCGGCCCTGGATCGTCTCCTGATACTTCTTCGGCTCGAAGGGCTCGAGCTCGGCGGGTGTCGCGTCGCCGATCTTGCGGCAGAGCGCGAGCAGTGCATCGAGCGAGTTCATCTTCATGTACGGGCAGGTCGCGCAGCCGCCAGCGGTGGTGCAGCCCTCGCCCGCGGCGACGCCGGGAACGATCGGCAGTGAGGTGTCGGCGGTCTGGGCGACGGCGTCGCTCGCGACGGGGAAGAGAATGTCGACCGAGCGATCGGTGCCCGCGTCCGCGAGGATCTGCTGCACCTGCCGCACGATCGGCGTGATCATGCCGGCCTCGGTGCCGAGCACGAACTGGAGCTTCTCGTCGCTCCCGCTCTCGATGACCTCACGGACCTTGCCGAGGATGAAGCCGAGGATGTTCGAGGTGGAGCCGACCACGCCGCGGCCCTCGTGCTGATAGTCGAGGGCCATGGCGAACATCTCGCCCGGCACCTCGAGGTGGGCGGTCACGAAGGCGTCGGCGTGCTTCTCCTTCACACGCGAGACGACGTCTTCACCGAACATGTGGTGCACGACGCAGTTGCCCTGCTCGAAGTAGTGGAAGCGCTTCCGGAGCGCGCCGATCTTCGCCGCGTCGTACGCTGGGTGCAGCGCCTGCACCTGCTCGTCGCTCATGCCTTCGTAGGCGCGGAGCATGCTTTCGAGGTTCTGGCCCATGTAGGTGTCCGGGCCGAAGAAGATGGAGACGTCGTCCACCTGCGCGCCGGCCTGGAGCACGGTCTGCACCACGTTGCTCGAGGTGCAGGTGATGGTGGGGATCAGCGCGTGGGCCTTGGCCTTCGTGACCAGGCTGGTGTTGATGTAGACGACGTGCAGCGCGTTCGGTGTCCGGGAGCCCTCCGTCAGGTACGCGCCGTACGCCTTCTTCTCGGCGCTCTCCGCGAGCGAGCAGCCGATCTCGTCCACCGCCACGCGGTAGACCGGAACCGAGTCGTGGCCCGCCGCGTCGAGCATCGCCCGGGCGTTCTCGCTCATGAAGTCGACGCCCAAGACGACGATGGTCTCACAACCGGCCTCGACCATCTCGCCGCCGCGGTCCGCCATCTTGAGGGAGTCGCTGACCCCGATGTGCTCCCAATCGCAGCCGGCCAGCACGCCCTGCAGCTCCGGGTCCATGTAGAAGTGGGCGACGACGCCGATCTTCTTGGTCTTCAGGAGCTCGTTCAGCTCGGCGACCACGGCCGGATCCGGCTTCAAGAAGGCGGCCTGCGCTTCGGCGAAGCTGCCCTCGGGGATCAGGTCGTCCTTGGTGATGCGGAGTACGGGGAAGGGGTCCATCGCGGAGAGCATAGGTCCGCTCTGCCAGCCCCGCGACCCTCCAGTGGACGATGCCCATCTGGCACTGCTCGGGGGAGCTGGCGATGGCAGAGATTGCCATCCCCGAAGGCTTCGGACCTGGCCAATACGGGCGTTCTCGAGCTGGGCCAGCGCGCTCCCCCGAGCGATCGACCGCGGGTCATCCACGGGCCGGGAAAGTAGCAATCACTACCATGTCGCGGCCGAACCGCAGTGGGTACGCCAGGCCCATGACTGATTTCAGCACCAAGCACGTCGTGGCCCTGGTGGCCGTCCTCGCGGGCGGCTGCTCCCTCTTCCAGGGCAGCGGCGATTCCAACTCCACCCCCGACGACGAATCCGCCGAGTCCGCTCCGGCCGACGAGGCGGACACCACGGCCGAGGTCGAGCCCGCCGTTCCGAACGCCGACTCCCAGCCCAACCCCGAGCTTCGACAGGGGCTCCAGTGCGCCGGCCTGAATCCGGTGTCCGTGACCATCGGCCGCATCGGGAGCTACGACGTGCGCCAGGGACTGGCGACGGAGACCCGTGACGGGTTCCTCGACCGCCGCGACGCATCGCTCAGCGACCCCTGCTTCCTCGAGAACCTCGAGCCCGGCGAGTGCGCCGTGTTCCGCTTCCCGAAGGAAGCCTACGAAGGGCTGGTCGACGACGCGAACGATTGGAAGATGCAGTGCGTGAGCTCGGACGACGTGTCGGCCGGGACCATCCCGATGAGCTTTCACGACTACAGCGACGACCGGGTGAGCGCGCGCTACAAGATGCTGCTCTGCGGTCACTCCCTCGGCGAGGAGTACGAGTGCATGGACGGCAGCAGCGGCGTGCGTGGCGGCGCCTACCGCGACCGGCTCGAGGAACAGGGCTTCGTCGAGCATTCCTTCTGCGCCCACCACTCGGCCGAGGACCCGGGCGACGAGCTGGTCAACGCCTACGTCTTCTGCCAGTTCACCCAGCTCTCCACGGGCAAGGTGCTCTTCGCGACCGAGTATCGACGAACGGCCCGCCCGGACTGACCTCGACGGGCCAACGAAAGCGCGCGGCGCCGGTTCGTCCGGCGCCGCGCGCTTTCGTTTCCGGCACCCGAGACCTAGTCGGGGATGGTCTCCAGGATCGGGCTGTAACCGTCATCGTTGGTCCGATCGGCCGGGCTGATCGCCCAAAGCACCTGCCAGCCCACCTCGAGCTCCGAGTAGCTCTGAATCGGTGGCGGGAAGAGCGGGGTCCCCCAGAGCACCGCGCAGGACACGGTGCCCTCGGTTCGCGTGTCGTGGCCGAACTCTGTGTAGTCCACGGTGTTGTTGAAGCCGGTCACGTAGCCACCGCTGCTCTCCTCGATCTCTCCGCCCGTCTGGAGCGTCGGCCGGTAGCCGAGAGGCACCGACGCGTCGTACCAGAGCGGCTGTACGGTCGTGCCGTCGGTCTGCTGGTGAACCCGGAAGCTCAGGCTCGAGGTTCCCGGGACGCTGTCGTCCATGTCGTCGTCCGGGTCGCTGTCGTGGCGCCGCAGGAAGGGCTCGTGCTTCGGTCGCTCACCATCCAGCGAATGCCATCACCAGCCCGAGCCACCCGATCGTCGTCCGATTCCTCATCGTTTCTTCCTCCGATTCCATCGAGTCGTCGAACGTGGCGGGTGGCGCGACGAGCGCGGTATGGCAGTAATTGCTACCCCGTCGGCCGAGGCCGACGTCGCCCGCTTCCCAGCCTTGCCCCGACGCCTTTCGACCCCGCCGACCGAGCTCGATGCTCGCGCTTTCGATCGTTTCGTTCGGGGAGAGGCACGTCGCCGCATCGAGCAGGTCACGTTGGTCTCCGTGCTCTGCTTCGGAACCGGCTGGCTCATCGCACACTTCGCTGCGGGAGACACCGCCGCGGTGGGGGCTTCGGCCCAGCGGTGGCTGGCCCTGATGACCGGATTCGCGTTCGTCGGCTTCCTGACCTATCGCTACCTGCCGCTCGCGGCGCGCCAGCCCATCGCGGTCGCCTCCGTCTTCCAAGTGGTGCACTCGGTGGCCGGTGGCTTCGGCATGACGAGCCTCGGCGAGGTCGGCAGCCTCAACGTCTACGCCGTCTTTCTGCTGCCGCCGCTGGCGATCGGCCTGCCGATGGGTTTGCGCTGGCGCTTCGTGGTGACGCTCGTGGGACCGGCGGGGTTCACACTGGTCTACCTCCTGTGGCCCGCCGCACACCCGATGAGCTCGCTTCCTTTCATCGTCGGCACGGCGACCTCGATGATCAGTGTGATGCTCGGACATCAGGTGCACCTGGTGGGCCGCGACCGCTTCCTCGCCGAGCGAGAGCTGGAGCGGCACCGCGACTCGCTGGCCCGAGAGACCGAGGAGCTCGAGCGCGAGGTGCAGGAGCGCTCGGACGCGCTCGACGACCTTCGCCGCTCGCTCGAGCGTGCCGGCGTCGATCGGGCGGATGTGGCTCGTGCGCTCCATGACGATCTGGGCCAGCTCATCGTCCGTGTGCGAATGGAGCTCGACATGCTCGAGAGCACGCTCGCGCAGGTGCCCGATGAGGAAGGGGCCACCGTCGGGCATCTCTCGAGTGTCGTGGAGATGCTCGACAGCTCGGTCCGCGTGTTCATCGACCGGCTTCGACAACCGGCTCCGGTCGGCGATCTGGGCACTGCCCTCGAGTCCATCGTGGCGCCGCTGCGTGCGCGCTCCGAGATGGCCATCGAGACCTCGGTCGAGCTGAGCGGGTCGCCTCCGGAGTCTGTGCGTGAGACGGTCTATCGTTTCGTGCAGGAGGCCGTGACCAACGTGTTCAAGCACGCCGAGGCCGATCGCGTGGTGATCGCCGTGAGCGAGTCTGCCGGAGAGATCCGAGCCGAGGTGAGCGACGACGGCCGCGGCTTCGACCCGAGCCTCGCCGGTGGGCTGGGCCTGAGTGGACTCCGTGCGCGTGCCGCCCGCCTCGATGGAACACTACGGGTCGAGAGCACTGCTGGCGAAGGAACGGTGGTCCGCATGTGCTTCCCCACCCCCCGCTCGAGCTCGACCGAGGTCTCGCCGTGAGCCTCATCCGGCTCTTCATCGCCGACGATCATCCGATGCTCGTGGAGGGCATCGAGCGCATCGCGGCAAGGGACGGAGACCTCGAGGTCGTCGGGACGGCGGCCTCCGCCGAAGGGCTGCCGGAGGCGATCGCCGAGGCGGGAGCGGACGTGCTCAGCCTCGACGTCCAGATGCCCGGCATGCGCGGCCCGAGCACGATCGCCTCCATCGTCACGGTGGGCGTGCCCATCCTCCTGTTCACGCTCCACCCCATCGACGACGCGATCGCAGCGCTCGTCCGCGCCGGTGCGGCGGGTTACCTGTCGAAGTCGAATCGCTCGAAGGCGTACCTCGATGCGATCCGCGCGGTGCACCGAGGCGAGCAGGTCGTCCCGGACGAGCTCGTCGACCGACTCCGGTCCACGGCTCCGCCGGGCTCACCCGAGGAAGTGCTCACCCCGAGGGAACTGGAGGTCTTCCGGCGGCTCGCCGCGGGAAGCACCATCAAGGAGGCCGCGTTCGCGCTCGGTATGTCGGCCAGCACCGCCTACACTCACACCGACCGCATTCGTCGAAAGCTCGGCGTCTCCACCGGCGCGGAGATGGCGCGCTATGCGGCCAGCTGGGATCTCGACCCGGAAGCCTGACGACCGATACGCCGCCGTGTCGACGGCCCTCGTCGCCGGGGTCATGGTGGGCCGATGGCCGGCCTCGAACAGGACCGCGACACCGCGGTCTACGTGCACTTTCCCTGGTGTGCGAAGAAGTGTCCGTACTGCGACTTCGCCACTCGGGCGGTGGAGCCGGCATCGATCGACCACGACGGCTACGCGGCCGCGATCGCTCGCGATCTCGAGGCCCGCCGGGTGCAGCTCGAGGGCCGCCGACTGGTCAGCGTCTTCTTTGGGGGCGGCACCCCCTCGCTCTGGAGCGCCGCGGCCCTCGGCCGGACCCTCGAGCGCATTCGTGGCGCGTTCGACGCCGAGGTCCCGGACCTCGAGGTCACCGCCGAGTGCAACCCCAGCTCGCTGAGCGCGGAGCAGGCCGCGGCGTTCGCCGGCGCGGGGATCAACCGCACCAGCATCGGGGTGCAGTCGCTCCGGGAGAACCACCTGAAGTTTCTCGGTCGCCTCCACGATGGCGCGGGCGCCCTCCGTGCGCTGCGTGACGCGAAGGCGACCGGAGTACGCGTGAGCGCCGACCTGATGTTCGGCATGCGCGACCAGCGCGACGTGCTGGCCGACGTCGACGTGCTCGTCGCCGAAGGCCTCGACCACGTCAGCGCCTACGCGCTGACCATCGAGCCCGGCACTCAGTTCGGGACGCTGCAACGGGCCGGGAAGCTCGAGACGGCGAACGAAGACGACTACGCCCGAATGTTCCTCGAGGCAGAAGCGCGTTTCGCCGCGGCTGGGCTCGAGCACTACGAGGTCAGCAACTACGCGCGCCCCGGCGAGGAGGCGCGCCACAACCAGCACTACTGGCGCGGCGGCGACTACCTCGCGCTGGGCGCGGCGGCGGTCGGCTGCCTGAGCGAGAACGGCACCGCTCGTCGCTGGCGAAACCAGAGCGACCCGCAGCGCTATCTCGCCGACCCAGTCGAGGAATGGAGCGAGGAGCTGGACGCCGCCGAGCGGATCCAAGAGGCGCTGATGCTCGGGCTCCGCACGACCGAAGGGGTCGACCTCGACCGGCTCGCGGAGCGCGTCGGCGTCGATCCACGGGTGGGCCGCGAGCGCGCCCTCGAACGCGGATTCCAGCGTGGGGACCTGTCCCTCGAAGACGGCGTCCTGACGATTCCGCGCGATCGATGGCTGCGCCTCGACGGCATCGTCGCGTCGCTCTTCTGAACGGGGAGCGCCGTGAGCGCGGTGGTAGCCTCCGGACCCATGGGAGACACCATGAAGCGCACATCGATCCTCGCCCTCGTTGCACTCTTTGCCGCCTGCGGTGGCGAAGAAGAAGCCGCCACCGAAGCCCCCGCCACGGAGGCGCCGGCCACCGAAGGTGAGGGCGAAGCGGAAACCGAAGCGGAAGCCCCGCCCGCAGACGACGGCCCTTGCCCGGCGGCGACCAGCCTGACCATCGCGAACCTGAACGGGAGTCCGCACCTCGACGGAGTCGAAGCGACCTTCGAGCCGACGTCCGGCTTCGCCGACGTGACGTTGGACAAGACGGCGGACTTCGTCTTCACCACCTACGAGTTCCCCGAGGACCCGCAGTTCGGCATGGCCGCTCCGACCGGCAACCCCGACGTGCCGGACGGGGAGCTGATCTTCCAGATCTCCATCGAAGCCGCCGGTGACGCGCTCGCCGCCGGCGAGTTCACCGAGGACGGCGCCGCCGGGGGTCGCGTGAGCACCAACTCGATGTACCGCGGCAGCAGCCGCATCATCCCCATGGTGGACCACAGCTTGGAGCTCACCGAGATCACCGCCGAGCACCTCTGCGGCACGATCACCGCCGCCGAGGGTTCGTTCCCCGGCGTGAGCGGTCGCTTCAAGGTCGATCGCGAGTGAACTGAATGCGAGCTGCGGGTCTCTCGGAGACCCGCTAATCCGCACTCATGACGCCCCGCCTCTGGAGTCTCTCCTACTCACCGTGGTCCGAGCGGGCCCGCTGGGCTCTCGACCACTCCGGTGCGCCCTACCAGAAGCGCTCCTACAAACCGCTCTTCGACGAGCTCGCGCTCCGGCGTACGCTCGGTCGCTGGCGCGGTCCGGTGAGTGTGCCGATCCTCGAGACCGATGACGGTGTGCTCGACGGCGGCCTGGCCATCGCGGAGCACGCGCAGGCTCATGGGGAGCGGCCGGTGATCCCCGCCGATCAGCGCGCCGCCATCCTCCGCTGGGACGAGCGCGCGAGCGCGGCGATGAGCGCCGGACGCATGTGCAGCTTGGTTCGCACGCTGCGGTCGCCGGCGTCGATGGCGGAGTTGGTGCCGCCCAACATGCGGCGGGTGCCCGGCAAGCTCGCGATTGCGCGTGCCGGCATCCGGCGGACGATGCGCAAATACTCTCCGGTGACGCCCGGCGACCCGAACGCGGCCCTCGAAGCGGCGCTCGCCGAGCTCCGGGAGGGCCTCGACGCGGGGCACGAGACCGATGGCGTCCGCCACCTGCTGCCGACCTTTGGCTACGCCGACATGTCCATGGCGCAGATGCTGGCCTTCGTGGAGCCGCCGAAGACTCACCTGCGAATCGGGGACGCCACCCGTCAGACCTATCGTGACGGGGCCCTCGCGGAGCGCTTCGCCGATCTCGTCGAGTGGCGCGACGCCCTCTACCAACGCTTTCGCTGACTGGCCGAATTGCAGGCGTTTCCGCCGTCCCGTGGCATGCTCGCGCCGGCATGAGCGTGGACACGCAGCTGCCCTTCACCACGGTGCGGACCGAAGGGCTGACCAAGCTCTACGGGCGCACCCCAGCGCTGGTCTCCGTCAGCGTCGAGCTGCCGGCCGGCGCGGTCACGGTGATCGAGGGGCACAACGGCTCCGGCAAGAGCACGATGGTCCAGCTCCTCGCCCAGCTCGCGCGCCCGACTCGCGGAACCATCGCCTACGGCGAGCTCAGCGGCGCCGACGCTCGCCGTCACGTCGGGCTCCTCGCCCACGCACCGATGCTCTACCCGGACCTGACGGGCATGGAGAACCTCGCGCTCTTCGCGTCGCTCTACGGCGTCGGCGATGTCATGGACTCGCTCCGCGAGCGCTTCGAGCTCGGGCGCTTCGCCGAGCGCCCGGCGCGCACGTGCTCGCGAGGCCAGCTGCAGCGGCTCGCCCTCGCTCGGGCGCTGCTCGCGAAGCCGGCACTCCTCCTCCTCGACGAACCCTCGACCGGCCTCGACGTGCGCGGGGTCGAGCGCCTCGAAGCGGTGATCGACGAGGAGCGAACGCGCGGCGCGATCGTCGTGCTGGTGACGCACGACGCGGCGTTCGCCCAGCGCTTGGCCGACCGGACGATCCGTCTCTCGCGTGGCCGCGTGACCGAGGAGGCCGCGTGAAGGCGTTCCTCGTCGCCAGCTGGCGCATCGCCGCCAAGGACCTGCGCATCGAGCTCCGCACGAAGGAGGTCGTGGTGACCACGGGGCTCTTCGCGCTGCTCGTCGTGGTGCTCTCGAGCCTGGCATTCTACCTGAGCAAGGGCCTCTCCGAGCGCATCGCGCCCGGCGTGCTCTGGGTCTCCATCGCCTTCGCCGGCGTCATGGCCGTCGGCCGGTCGTGGGAGCGGGAGCGCGACAACCAGGTGCTGCGAGCGCTGCTCTTGGCGCCGATGCCCCGCGGCGCGCTCTTCATCGGCAAGCTCATCGCCAACCTGTTCTTCGTCTTCGCGATCGAGGCCATCGTCCTCCCGCTGACCGCGCTCTTCTTCCACGTCGATCTCCTGCCGATCCTCCCCATGCTCCTCGCGCTCCTCGCGCTCGGCACGCTCGGCTTCGTCGCTGCCGGGACGCTCTTCGGCGCTCTCGCCGCTCGCTCGAGCAGCGCGCGCGACCTGGTGTTGAGCCTCGTGGTCTTTCCTCTCATCGCGCCGGCGCTCCTCGGCGCGGTGGTCGCCACCCGCGACCTCTTCGCGGGCGCCTCGCTGGTCGAGCTCCTCGGCTGGGTTCGCGCGCTCGCGGCCTTCGACCTGATCTTCCTCGCGGCCGGCGTCGCGCTCTTCGATCCGCTCCTCGCGGACTGAGCGCTAGTCGTCGCCGTTCGCGACGGCTTCGCTCAGCGCCCGCTCGAGGTCGCCGAAGCGGAAGGGCTTGTGGAGGAACGCGGTAGCGGGGTGCGCCAGCAGGTCGGCGACGTCCTCCTCGGAGTAGCCGCTCATCAGGATCACGGGAAGGGTGTCGCTACGCTCGCGCAGCTCCGCGTACGCCGTCGGCCCGTCCATGCCCGGCATGGTGAGGTCGAGGACCACCAGCTCCGGCGGCGGGTCCGCGCTCGCGTGCGCGTCGAGCGCCTCGATGGCGTCGGCGAAGGCGGTGACCGTGTGGCCGAGGACCTCGAACATCTTGGCGGTTGCGTCACGCACTGCGGCTTCGTCGTCGATCACGAGCACCCGCAGCGGTCCCGCCGAGCTCGGCCTCGGTGGCGGCGCGGAGGGTTGGGCGGTGTCGCGGGTGGTGCGGAAGTAGAGCTGGAAGGTGGTCCCTTCCCCCGGCTCGCTTCGTACGATCAGGCCGCCGCCGTGGTTCTTCAAGATGCCGAGCGTCGCCGCCAGACCGAGACCGCGCCCCGTGAACTTCGTGGTGAAGAAGGGCTCGAAGATCCGCTCCAGGGTCTCGGCGTCCATGCCGCTTCCGTCGTCGGTGACGGAGAGCTCCACCAGCTCACCGTTGAGCGGCTCCGGGGCCAGGATTGCCTCCGACCAATCGACCATGTCCGAGAGGATCGCGCGCGCGCTGGCCGTGACGTGGCCATCGCCCTGGGTCGCCTCGGCGCCGTTCAGCAGCAGGTTCATCATCACCTGCTGCAGCTGTGACCGGTCCCCGAGGACCGACGGCACCTCGGCGGGTAGGTCGAAGGAGAAAGCCACGTCCTTGGACACCGACGTCGAGAGGAGCTCGTGCGTCTCGCGGATCACCTCTGCGAGGTCCAACGGCTCGTGCGCCATCCGGCCACGCCCGGCGTAGGCGAGCATCTGCCGGCAGAGCTCGGCGGCGTGTAGGCAGCTCTGCTCGATCTGCTCCAGCGATTCGTCGATGGCCCTGGGGTCGCTCCGTCGCCGCCGAGCCACGGCGGCCGTCCCCATGATGCTCGCGAGCAGGTTGTTGAAGTCGTGCGCGATGCCGCCCGCCAGCAGGCCGAGGCTCTCCAGCCGCTGCGTCTCGAGCAGCTTCGTCTCCAGCGCGTGCCGAGTGTGTTCTTCAGTGATGTCTCGCGCGTAGCTGAGCAGCACCTTCACGCTGCCATCGGGCTCGAGGAGCGGCACCACGCGCGACTCGTAGTAGTGGAGCGTCCCGTCGGGCGAAGGGAACTCGAACACCTTGCGGCCCTCTTCGCCGGTCGCGAAGACGTCGCGATAGACCGACTGAAAACGCTCCACCATCTCGGCGGGGAGCCCGAGCTCGTCGTGGCTTCGACCCATGAAATCGTCCACGGTCATGCCCGATGCGTTCTCCACGGCACGGTTCACGAACGCGTGGCGGAAGTCGCGATCGATCATCGCGATGATGTCTGGCGACTCCTGAACGATGCGCTCGAAGTGTGCGGGGTGGACACCGTCGCCGGCGCGCGGCGCGAGCGAGGCCCATACGTCGTCGCCGTCCGCGCGGAGCACGATGCGATGGGTGGATGCGCGAGTCGATTGGCGGGGTTCGAGATCGACGAACACCTCGTCGGCCGCTGCGCGCTCGACCAGGGCCGTGAGCGCGCTCCCGGAGAGACGGGTCAGCTCCGCCAGTCCCGCGTCGGGTGTCTCGAGCAAGACGCGGTAGCGCGGGGTGCACCGCGCCATCGTCCAGTCCCCGTCGGCTCTTCGGTAGCAGCCGAGCGCCACCGGCAGCTTCTCCAACGCCCATGATGGTGGAGGGGACACCTCACCATCATGGGTGAGTTCGTTGGAGGGCGTCTATCACTCCTCGGGGACAGTGAAGCGCTTTCTCCGTCCTAAAACGACACCCACAGTGGCCGAATCTGTCCGCTTTCCCCTACACTCCCGCGCATCATGACCCTCCCCCGCTTGCTTCTTTCCTTCATGCTCGTCGCCCCCGCGCTCCTCAGCGGCTGTGGCGATGACGACACGGATGGCACCGACTGTGACGACTGTGTCGACGGTGGTGTCCCCATGGACGCCGAGCTGGACGTCGACTCGTTCCGACCTCCGGTCGACATGGGCGCGGCCTGTCCCCCTGGTGAGCCCGAGCCCGACGTCTGGGATTGTTCGACCGACCCCGGCGTCGCCGACGCCGAGCCGATCGAAGCGGACGCGGACACCTGGACGTGGGTGCCGTTCGACGACGCCTTCTGCATGGACGGGAGCACCACCGGCATCGGCATCAACCCGAACCCGGACTCGACCAAGCTGCTGATCTTCCTCGAGGGCGGCGGCGCCTGCTTCGATGGGCTCAGCTGCCTCGGCGTCGCAAACCAGGATGGCTACGACGCCGACAAGCTCGACACCGCGGCGCGGACCGTGACGCTCGGCCGGGGCATCACCGACCGCACCGACGACGCCAACCCCTTCGCGGACTGGAACTTCGTGTACGTGCCCTACTGCAGCGGCGACGCACACTCGGGCACCGCGACCGATGGCAGCGGCTTCGACGGCCGCACTCAGACCGGGCACCTCAACTACCAGGCCTTCATCGAGCGCATCGCCGCCACCTTCGGCGACTCGGTCGACGAGGTCGTACTCGGCGGCCGCAGCGCGGGTGGCCTCGGCACCGTCGTCAACTACCCGATCACCGCATCGGCGTTCGGCTGCACCCCCGTCCACATGCTGAACGACTCGGGCGCGTTGCTGAGCGACACCTACCTGCGGCCCTGCCTCCAGACGACGACCCGCGAGATCTGGGGCATCGAGGTCCCGGGTGAGTGCGAGCTCTGTACCTGCGACGACGGTGGCGGTCTGGTGAACTCGTTCCCCTACCTGGCGCGGCACTACCCCGACCGGAACTTCGCGCTCCTCAGCTACACGGCGGACGGCACCTTCCGGCAGTTCTTCAGCTACGGCTACAGCTCGGGCTGCAACCTCCCGACCACCATGCCGCCCGAGGACTACGAGGCCGGGCTCCTGGAGCTCCGGGACCTCATGGCCGACGACGCCAACTTCCAGACCTTCTACGTCGACGGTGGTGCCCACACGTTCACCTTCGACGGCCTCTCGGATTCGTCCGCGGGTGGGGTCACCTTGGCGGACTGGCTCCAGCAGTTCCGCACCAGCGATGACGCCTGGACCGACGTCGGCCCCTGAGTCGCTCGCTCTGCCGCAACGAATGTCACCCTTCGGGGGGCGGAGTCCTTCCCATGAGGAGGGGCTTCCGACTACTCTCCGGGCCGGATGGGATCGACCGTCCCCGAGGTCATAGCGCGCGCCAAGCAGCTCATCGCCGAGCGTAAGCACCAAGAAGCCGTGCGGGCATGTCGCCGGGTTCTCCTGGCTCGCCCGGATGAGGCACGAGTCCGTCTGCTCCTGGCCCAGGCCTTGCTGGCCCTCGACCGCCACGACGAGGTGCGCCTCGAAATGCTTTCGCTGGTGCGGAAGAACCCGGACAACGGGTCGGCGCACCGGCTGCTCGGCGAGGCTCGGATGCGCCTCGGCCGAACCGACGACGCGCGGAAGGCCTTGAAGCAGGCCTTGAAGCTCGACCCCTCGGACGACGAGGCGCGGGAGCTGCTCGAAGAGCTCGGCGAGTCCCCCGAGGACCTGCCCCCGCCGATGGAGACCATCGATCGCTGGTTCGCGGACGAGAAGACCGATGGCGAGACCGACTCCGGACTCGAGCCCCTCGAAGGCGAGGCGACCACCGCCTCGGCCTCGCTCCCGGAGACCTTCGACGATCCGACCAGCGACGATCCGCGGGTGCACACCGGTCCGTCGATCCAGGTCGACCCGGAGCTGGCCAAGGAGTCACGCGAGCTGGAGCTGCCGCCGAGCGATTCGCCCAAGGTCCCGAAGCCGATCCCGTCACCAGGCGCGGCGTTGCCCGCTCCCTCCGCGCCGCCGGCCGCGCCCAAGGTGCCGTCGATGCCGAAGGCCGCGGCGCCCTCGATGCCGAAGGCTCCGTCCGCGCCCCGCGCTCCCGCCCCACGTGCGCCACGGCCAAAGCGCAAGGCGACCCTGCTGGGGATCGCGGCGGTGGCGCCCGAGCCTGGTGCTCCCATCCCGGTGCCCGGCCGCTCGTCCGGACCGCGCTCCAACCCACCTCCGCCCAAGGGCCCCGCCCCAACGGCGGGTTTCGACACGGGTGCCAAGGAGCCGGGGGCGCCGCTCGAGCCACAGACCGCGGAGCTCAGCCTCGACGATCTCGCGCCGGTCTCCGGCACGGGGGAGCTCGACCCGAGTGACCTCCAGCCCCTCGCCGGCGAGGACACCAGTCAGCTGGACCTGGCCGAGCTCGACGCCATGTCGACCGATGGTGGGTTGCCCGGGGTCGCCATGGCGGACGCCACGCCGGCCGAAGACTTCAACGACGAGACCACCCGTGGCGCCCGGAAGGCTGCGAAGACACCCGCGGTCCCCGTGGTCTCCGCGCCCGAGATCGTGCCCGGTGGCCGCGCGCCCGCCGGCCGCTCGTTCCAGGACGAAGCCAGCATCGACGGAACGACCGAGGCTCGCCCGCGAGTCGAAGGCTTCGACTTCCCGAGCGATGTCATCGACACCGGCCTTCCGCCCCTCGAAGGCGAGGCGACCGCGGCGCGCGAGGCTCCCATCCCCGAGCCGATCGCCGCGCCCGGGGCACCGCCCGGCTTCGCCCCCGCGGCGCTCCCGGGCGGCCCCTCGCTCGAGGCTTCCGCGACACCGATGCCGATGCCGTCGCGTTCGATCCCGACCGAGCGGCCACCGGCGCCGGTCGCGGACCCGATCGGCCCGCCCACGGACACCAGCGGAGCTGCGGGGCCCCTCGGCGAGACCTGGAGCTCGATCAAAGACACGGTCAGCGGTTGGCGCAGCAAGCTCGAGACCGCGATCACCGAGCGTACGGGCACGAGCGAGGTCCCCACGCGGGTGTGGATCGCGCTGGCCGGCATCCCGGTGTTGCTGCTCGTGATGATCGTCGCTCTCATCCGCACGCTCGGGTCCAGCGGCGCCGAGGACGACGCACAGATCGCGGCGCGCACGGCAGCCGACGACGGGCTGATCGGGTCGGTCCAGGCCGCGCTGGCCTTCGAGGCCGAAGAGGAGCTCGACAGCCCTGGGGCTCGGGCGCGACAGGCGTGGCTCAACGCCGTCGCCGCCTACGAACACGGTGCCGACACGGAGGTGGCGGCCGAGAGTGCGCTCGCTCAGCTCGGCACCGAGGACAGCGGGCGCGCGCTCGCCCGCATCGCCCGCACCTACCTCGCGCTGGAGCGCGGCGCGGTGGAAGAGGCCGCGGCGCTCAGCGACACTCTGCAGCCGACGGATGTCGCCGGTGAAGGTGCCTACGCGAAGGCTTCGGTGGCGATGGCGCGCGGAGACACGACGCAGGCGATCGAGCACGCCCGGCGCTCCCAGACGGCTCGCCCGGGATCGGCTCGCTACGCGGCGCTCCTGGCGCGGGTCATGGCCGCGCAGGGCGAGAGCGACCCTGCGCTCCAGTTGACCAGCGGGGTGGCGGGGGCCGAGGCATCACCCATCGTCCGGCTCGCTCGGGTCGAGGCCCATGCCGCGAACGACGATTGGGCCGCGAGTCTGGCCGAAGCGGAGGCCGTGCTCGACGCGCTTCAGGCGCGCGCTTCCGATCGGCAGCGCGCCTGGGCGCACCTCGGTGCCGCACGGGCGCTTGCCGGCCAGGGCGAAGATGCTCGTGCCCGCGAGGAGCTCGCCGCCGCGACCGAGCACCGCCCGCCCGCCTCCGAGTCCTACGGGCTCGGCCTCGCGGAGATCTTCCTGGCCATCGACTCCGCCCAGGACGCGCGCACGTTCATCGACACGCTCCCCGAAGAGGTGGCGAACACACGCCGACGCGCGGCGGTGTCGGCCGAGGTCTACCTGGCGCAGGACGATCTGGAGGCCCTCGAAGGGGTCCTGGAGAGCGCGGCGGACTCACCTCGCACGGCGTTCCTCCGCGGTCGGCTCGCCGAGGCCAAGGAAGAGCTCGACGCCGCCAAACGATTCTACGAGGCGGCGTCGGCCGACGAGGAGAGCCGCCCGGAGGCGTTGGTCCGCCTCGGCGCCATCGCGCTCGAACAGGAGCGTCTCACGGACGCCATCGGCCACCTCGAGGGCGCGGTCGAAGCAGCTCCGGCGAACACCGAGGCGGTGGCCATGTTGGCGCGCGCGCACCTCGCGAACGAAGACGCCGATGAAGCGCTCGAGGTGATCGAGCGTGGGCTGCGGGCTTCGCCCGATGACCCCAGCATCCTGATCGTTCGCGCCGAGGTCGAGCTCGCGTCCGACCAACCCGAGGCCGCGATGCGGACGCTCGAGTCGCTGGTGGAGCAGCGCCCGAACGACGTCGCGCTCCACTCGTCGCTCGGCGAAGCGGCGCGGCGGATGGGGGACCTGGAACGCGCCGCGCAGGCCTACGACCGAGCGCTCGAGCTGCGGCCCGGTGACGACACGGCGCTGCTCGGCAAGGTGCTCTTGGCGGTGGCCAACCAGGACGTGGAGGCGGCCAAGGCGGCGGTCGAGGCGGCGGAGGCGGGCGGCGTGCGCGGGCGTCAGCTCCGAGTCGCCAAGGCTCGGTTGATGGTGCTGGAGGGGCGCGGTCGCGAAGCGGCCCGGGCGCTCCGGTCGCTGGTCGGCCGCCGAAGTCGGGACGCCGACCTGCTGGCCGCGTACGGATGGGCCCAGGCACAGGCCGAGGACTACCGCGACGCCAAGCGGACCTTCGAGCGGGCTCTCAACGCCGACGAGGATGCCATCGAGGCTCACCTGGGCATGGCGCTCGTCGAGACCCGCCTCGGCGACCTGCGGGGCGCCGCCCAGGCCGTGGGCGAGGCGGAGCGGATCGTCCGCACCGAGGAGCTCGGCGATCGCTACGAGGCGCGGGTCGCGGTCGCCCGCGGGCGCGTTCGCTTCGAGTACGGCAGCTTCTCGGACGCGAAGGAGCATGCCGAGGAGGCCGTGCAGAAGGACGAGCGAAGCGCCGAGGCTCACTTCCTCCTGGCGATGATCGCCGACGCGACCGGCGGCGATCCGGAGCCGCACCTCCAACGCGCGGCCGAGGGCCGGATGCCTCCGCCCGAAGTCTTCGGCCAGCTGGTCATCCACATGCGCGCGGGCTCCGAGCGCTGCGAGCTCGGCCAGCGATACCTTCGCGCGGCGCCGGGCGGCATCGACGCCCGCGACGTCCGCCGGCTCACGCGACGCTGCCGATGAGTGATGGCGTGGATCGCGAGCGCCTCGCCCTCGACATCGAGACGATGCGGGCGCTCGGCTATCGGGTGGTCGACCGCCTGGTGGAGCGCTGGGCGGGGCTCGCCAAGGCTCCGATCCCCCCGCAGGAGCGTCGGGCCGAGGTGCTGGCCCGCCTCTCCGAGAGCGTGCCGCGCGAAGGTCGGGACCCAGCCGCAGTGTTCGAGCGTGCCGTCGACGAGGTCCTCGCGTCCGCGGCACCGACCGGCCATCCCCGCTTCTTCGGCTTCATCCCCTCGCCCAGCAACTTCGTGGCCGTCCTCGCGGACGCGCTGGCGTCGGGTTTCAACCCCTTCCTCGGCAACTTCATGGAGGCGCCCGGCCCTCACGTGCTCGAGGAGGTCACCCTCGGGTGGCTGCGAGATGCCTGCGGCTTTCCCCCTGGCGCGGGCGGTCTCTTCACCAGTGGTGGCTCGATGGCCAACCTCACCGGGCTCGCGGCCGCGCGCCAGGCGATGGGTCCCGGCCGGGTCTACGTCTCCAGTCAGACCCACGGCTCGGTCGCCAAGGCGGTCCGCTTGCTCGGGTTGGCGGAGCCGGTGGTGATCGAGGCCGACGACCGTTTCCAGATGCGGGTCGATGCGCTCGAGGCCGCGCTCCGCGCGGACGCCGATCGTGCGCGGATGGCCGTCGTCGCGACGGCGGGGACCACGAACACCGGGGCGGTCGATCCGCTGGAGCCCATCGCGAGCCTCTGCGCGCGCGAAGGCGTGTGGCTACACGTCGACGGCGCCTACGGAGGGGCGGCCGTCTTCGGCCCCCAATCGAATTCCCGGGTTCGCGGGATCGACCGCGCCGACTCGCTCTCGCTCGACCCCCACAAGTGGCTCTTCACGCCCTACGAGTGTGGCTGCGCGTTGGTCCGCGAGCGGAGCCATCTTCGGCGCGCGTTCGACGCGCGGGCGGACTACCTCTCGGACGTCCGGGGAGACGACGAGAGCGTCGACTTCCAGGACATCGGCTTTCAGCTGACCCGCTCGTTTCGGGCGCTGAAGGTCTGGGCGACCTTCCAGGTCTTCGGGGCCGATGCGATCGGCGCTGCCATCGAGCGCGGCGTGGACAACGCCGAGCACATGGCTCGCTGGGTCGAGTCGCACGACGGCTGGACCGTGGCGGCCCCGCCGAGCCTGGGGGTGCTCGCCTTCCGCTTCACCGAGGGGGAGACCGACGAAGTGGTCGACGCGATCAACGCGGGGTTGGTGCGGCGGCTCGAGGCGACCGGTCGTGCCTTCGTCAGCTCGACGTTGCTGGATGGGCGCCGCTGGCTACGGGCGTGCCCGATCAGCCCGCGCACGACGGCGGCGGACCTCGACGAGACCCTCGAGACGCTCGACCGGTTGGCGCGCGAGCGGGCTCAGCCGATGTAGCCGAGGAAGTAGGCCGCTGCGCCTGCACCCGCGAGGAGCAGGACCAGCAGGCCGATGACGATGCCGGCCCCACCACCACCGCCGCTGCTCGGCTGAGCGGCCGGCGGTGCCGAGGGCACGGGCGTCGGAGCGCTCTGCCGCGGAGCGGGCGCCGGGTCGTCCTGCTCGAGCGTCGCCGCGAGGGACTCGAGGCCGGACTCGCGCCAGCCCGGCTCGGACTTGTCCCCCGAGTTCGAGTCCAGGGCCGCGGCCACGTCGGCGTCGTCGCTGAACCAATCGGCGGGGTTCTCGAAGAGCCCGGCGTCGAGCGGCTGCGCGCCGTCCACGTCGTCCGGGCTGAGTGGGGCCGCGACCGAGGGGTCGTCGCTGATGTCGTCGAGCGAGGTGAAGCGGAGGAGCTCCTCCTGGATGAGCTTGTCGATGATCGACTGCTGGTTGCTCGGCGTCTCCGGCGTGACCGCGTCGGCCTGCGCCAGGATGCTCTTCACCAGGTTCGAGATGTCGGTGGCGGTGACCTTCTTCTGGTGGCTGAAGAGGTAGCCCGCGAGCGCGTCCTCGAACTCGCGCGCGTTCTGGTAGCGCTCGTCCGGGTTCGGGGTGAGCGCCTTGGCGAGGATGCCCTCGAACTCCTCGTCGACCTCGGGGGAGATCTTCGCGAGGCTCGGCACCTGGGCCTGCTGGACCAGCTTCACCGTCTGGTAGTCGGTCTCGCCGAGGAAGAGCCGCCGACCGGCGAGCATCTCCCAGAGCACGATGCCCAGCGCGAAGATGTCGGCGCGCTCGTCGACGTCCTCGCCGCGAGCCGCTTCCGGCGAGAGGTAGCTGAACTTGCCCTTCACGACGCCGGGATCGGTCTTCTCGAGCTGGGTCGTCGCCTTCGCGAGACCGAAGTCGGTGACCTTCACCTCTCCGCGCTTGCTGACGAGGATGTTCGGCGGGGACACGTCGCGGTGGACGATGTCCATCTCCTCGCCCTCGTCGTTGAGCAGCTCGTGCGCGAAGCTGAGCCCCCGACAGGCGTGCATCGTCATGTAGACGGCCTCCTTGAAGGGGACCGTGCGGCCTGCCTTCCGGAGAACCTCGATGATCTTCTTGAGGTTACAGCCGTCGACGAACTCCATCACGATGAAGTAGGTGTCGTCGGCCGCGCCGATATCGAAGACGCTGACGATGTTGGCGTGGCTCAGGCGCGCGCCGAGCCTGGCCTCGTCCAGGAACATCCCGATGAAGTTCTTGTTCTGCGCCAGGTGCGGCAGAACGCGTTTGATCGCGACCTTCTTCTTGAAGCCTTGGACGCTCTGGGCTTCGCCGATGAAGACCTCGGCCATGCCTCCGGCTTCGAGGCGTTTGACGACGCGGTATCGCTGTTCTGCCATGAAAGTCGGGTTGCCCGCCCGGGTAGGGCCGGCACGGCTGGGGGATTGTCTTCCCCCCCACTGGCTGCGTCAAGCCGAGGCGAGTAGCGTTCCACTGGAAACTGACGTTGACACCGCGGCGGGCGACCGCTTGACTGCGGGCGTGTCGCGCTCCCCTCGACCCCTCCGGATCGCCCCTTCCATCCTCTCGGCCGACTTCGGCAGGCTGGGCGCCGAGGTCCAAGCCATCGACGAGGCAGGGGCGGATTGGATCCACGTCGACGTGATGGACGGCCGATTCGTGCCAAATCTGACCATCGGGCCGGTCGTGGTGAAGGCCGTCCGCCAAGCGACGACCAAGCCCCTCGACGTCCATCTGATGATCGTGGAGCCCGAGAAGTACCTCGAGGCCTTCGCCGAGGCGGGAGCCGACGGGCTGACCGTCCATGCCGAGGCCTGTGACCATCTCCACCGGGTCTTGCAGCAAGTTCGCGGGCTCGGGAAGAAGGCCGGCGTCTCGCTGAACCCCCACACGCCCGAGGACGTGGTCCGCTACGTGCTGCCCCACTGCGACCTGATCCTCGTGATGAGCGTGAACCCCGGCTTCGGGGGGCAGTCCTTCATCCCGGAGGCGCTGCCGAAGATCCGTCGGCTCCGCGAGATGATCGACGAGGGCGGCTACGACATCGACCTGGAGGTCGACGGTGGGGTGAAGCCCGGGACGGCTCGCCAGGTGATCGAGGCCGGCGCCGACGTCATCGTCGCCGGCTCGGCGGTGTTCGGGAAGGATGACTACGCAGCGGCGATCACGGCGCTGCGGACCGATGGGGCGGAAGAGAGCGCGCAGGTGCGGGCATGAGTGAGAGCGAGAGCCAATCGGGGCTGACCACCGTCTTCGTCGACGCGAAGGCGACCAAGCGTCGGCTCAAGAAGGCCAAGCTGACCGTCCTCGACGGGCCCTCCGCGGGCCAGGAGCTGGAGATCGACAAGGAGCTGGTGACCATCGGTCGCTCGCTGATCTGCGATCTGGTTCTCGGCGACAAGGCCGTCAGCGGCACCCACTGCGAGCTGATCGCCAAGGAGAAGGGGTTCCTGCTCAAGGACCTCGACTCGACCAACGGCACCAAGATCGGCGAGCTCCACATCCGTGAGATCTGGCTGCGGCCGGGCACGGTCGTGACCATCGGCAAGACCCGGGTGAAGTTCGAGTCGCTCGAAGGCGAGGTCGAGATCGATCTCTCCCAGGACGATCGCTACTTCGATCTGGTCGGCCGAAGCGTGCGGATGCGCGAGATCTTCGCGGTCCTGCAGAAGATCGCCCCGACGGAGCTCACCGTGCTGGTCCGCGGCGAGACCGGCACCGGCAAGGAGCTGGTCGCCCGCGCGATCCACCGCGGCAGCCAGCGCCAGGAGAAGCCGCTGGTCGTCCAGGACTGCTCGGCGATCCCCTCGAACTTGATCGAGAGCACCCTCTTCGGCCACGAGCGCGGCTCGTTCACCGGCGCCACCGACCGGCACCGCGGCAGCTTCGAGCAGGCCAACGGCGGCACGATCTTCCTCGACGAGATCGGCGAGCTGGAGATGTCGCTGCAGCCGAAGCTGCTCCGGGTCCTCGAGAACCGCGAGATCAAGCGGGTGGGCGGCGACAAGGTGATCCCGGTCGACGTCCGCGTCGTCGCCGCGACCAACCGCGACCTCCGCCAGATGGTCAACGAGGGGACCTTCCGCGAGGACCTCTACTACCGCCTCAGCGTCGTCCAGGTGGAGCTGCCGCCCCTGCGTGAGCGAAACGAGGACGTGCCGCTGCTGGTCGAGGCCTTCCTCGAGGAGTTCAGCCGGCGGAACTTCCCGGACGACCCCTCGAAGCTCTTCACCGTCGCTGCCGACGCGATGGCCAAGCTCAAGTCCTACCCCTGGCCGGGCAACATCCGCGAGCTGAAGAACACCGTCGAGCGTGGCGCGTCGCTGGGCGATGGTCCCGAGCTGACCGTTCGCGATCTGATGCCCACCAGCCAGAAGACACCGGCGCAGCCGCTTCCGGGCGGCAACGCCGAGCAATTCGTCGAAGACGAGGTCCCCTTCAAGGAGGCCAAGCAGAAGGTGCTCGACACCTTCGAAGCGGCCTACCTCAAGGCGCTCCTCGACAAGCACGGACACAACGTCACACGCAGCGCCCAGGCGGCGGGGCTCACCCGCTACCACCTCCGCGAGCTCGCGAAGCGCTACGGCGTCCGCGACGGCTGAGTCCCGCGGGCGTCAGTCCAGGTTCAGCGCGGCGGTCAGCTTGGCGACCGCTTCGGTCTCGTGCGGGCTGAGCTTGCCGTCGACGAGCGCGGCCTCGAGGACCTCGTCGACCAGCGCGCGGCGATCGGGCTCGGGCAGGGCGGCGGTCACCGTCTCCGCCTCGTCGATGCCCTCCAGGTCGTGGACCTTGGCCCGCTGAGCGTCATCCAGCTCCAGCTTGCCCATGATGCGGTCGAGGAAGCCCTTCTCCTCGGGGGTCATCATCCCGTCGGCGACCAGCACCTTGGCCACCACGAGCGCGCGCGCCACACGATCATCCATCCGCAGAGGCTACCGAAATCCGGGCGTGCCGTCTGCGTTGGGCGTAGCCCGAGCCACATCGAGGGGACCGACTCCATGGTCTCACCGGGGAGGGAGGTGTATTCTTCCAGTGATGGGAGGTTCGGGGCCTGTGGGGTGGTCGAGACGGCTCGCTTGGATGGGGGTGCTCGCGTTCGTGCTGACGGCCGCGGCCGCGTCTGCGCAGGATGCGGAGGAGAGTGGCGCCGAGGGATCGAACGCCCACGACCAGGAGGCGCGCGCGCTCTACCAGGCGGGTCGGGTCGCCTTCGACGATGGGCGCTTCGACGACGCGCTGGGTTACTTCGAGCGGGCCCACGAGCTCAGCGGTCGTCCGCAGCTCCTCTTCAACATCGCCTCGGCGGCCGACCGGCTTCGCCGCAACGCCGTCGCCCTCGAGCACTTCGAGGCCTATCTGGCAGCGGTTCCGGACGCGGACAACCGCCGGAGTGTGGAGGCGCGGATCGCGCTGCTGCGCGACGCGCTCGAGCACGGCCGCGAGCATGGCACCGAGCAGACGACGGTCCCGACGCCCGAGGAGACGGCCGCCGCGGGAATGGAGGGCACCGACACGACGGGCGGCAACGAGCCCACGACCGAATCGTCCCGCACGGGGCTCTGGGTGGGCATCGGCGTGGGTGCGGCGGTGCTCGTGGGGCTGGCGATCGTGCTGGCCGTGGTGCTCCGCGACCCCGACCCCGACTACCAGCCCAGTGACGAGGGCATTCTCGTCTTCGCCCTGGAGTCGCCGTGAAGAGGGTCCTCGCGCTCGGCGCGCTGCTACTGGTCTCCTGTTCGGATCCGGAGGTCAGCCAGATCATCGTTCGGATCGAGGCCGACCCCGGCGTCGCCGCCATGACGCGGAGCATCGAGGTCCAGATCGACGGTGGTGCCACTCGCAGCGCCTTCGTCGCGGCCGAGACGGTCACGCTCGATGGCAGCGGCTTCCCACGAACCATCGCCATCGCTCCCAAGGAAGACGATCCCTCGCGCTTCTATCGCGTGGTCGCTCGAGCCCGCCGTGAGGCGATCGATGACCCGGTCGCGGAGACCTTCGCACAGGCCGCCCTGGTCGGGACCTACGTGCGTGGGGAGACGCGCGTGGTCGTGCTTCGCCTGGAAGACAGCTGCATCGACGTGCCGTGTGGCACGACCCAGCACTGCACCGGCTCTCGCTGCATCGAGCCGCCGCTGGTCGAGCCGGAGCCGCCCGACGGCGGAATGACCGACATGGGCATGCCGGACCTCGGCGACATGGGCCCCGGTCGCTGCGCGATGGACTCCGACTGCGACGACGGCATCGACTGCACCATCGATGCGTGCACCAGCGGCAACTGCACGTTCGAGCCGGCCAACTCGATGTGCGCCGCGCCGTCGAACGTCTGCCTCCGCGCGGTCTGCGACCCCGCGTCGGGCTGCATCGACGAGCCGCGGGCGGGACCCTGCGACAATGGCGAGTACTGCGACGGAGCCGACACCTGCGTCGACGGCACCTGCACCGGTGGTGACTCGCCGTGCGTCGGCATGAGCACGTGCGATGAGGGCTCCGATCGGTGCACGGGCTGCGTCGGGTCGGGTGACTGCACCAACGGTGAAACCTGCGTCGGCGGCACCTGCACCTGCCCTGGCACCGTCGAGGACTGCAGCAGCCCTGGCGACGAAGACTGTGACGGGCGCGCGGACTGCGAGGACTTCGACTGTGCCGGCACGAGCTGCGGTTCGAATGGCGAGGTCTGCGGCGGCGGCATCTGCAGCTGCCCGGAGACCACGGAGCTCTGTGCGCTGCCGGGCGACGAGGACTGCAACGGCGTCGCCAACTGCGCCGACAGCTTCTGCGAGGGCCGGACCTGCATGGCCGGTCGGATCTGCAGGGCTGGTGCGTGCGTGGTCGATGCGTTCGAGATCTGTGACGACTTCGTCGACAACGACGCGGACGGCGACATCGATTGTGAAGACTCGGAGTGCGAGGGCATCAGCTGCCGCGTCGATGGCGGGCCCGGCATCTGCATGGCCGGCATCTGTGAGCCGATCTGCATGCCCAGCGGCGCGGAAGACACCGAGCTCCGCTGCAACGATGGGTTCGACAACGACTGCGACGGGGATTTCGACTGCGACGACCCGGGCTGCTTCGGTGCCTGCATCTGCGGTGGCGCCTGCGACGACGGCGGGATGTGCTCCCCCAGCGGCGCGGAGAACACCGAGCTGCGCTGCAACGACGGGTTCGACAACGATTGCGATGGGTCCTTCGATTGCGACGACCCGAGCTGCGACGGGACGTGCATCTGCGGCGGCTTCTGCGACGACGGAGGGGCCTGCTCGCCCAGCGGCCCGGAGAACACCGAGCTCGCGTGCGACGACGGGTTCGACAACGACTGCGACGGGGACTTCGACTGCGCCGACCTGAGCTGCGCCTCCACCTGCGTGTGCGGAGTCTGCGGGGACATGTCGGTCCCCATCAGCGACTTCTGATCCGAGTGGGGGCTCAGCCCTGCTTTTCGACGACCAGGTTTCCGCTCTTGGGGTCGAGCCGGAGCACGAAGGCCCGGCCGTCCTCTCCCTTGAACGTCGTCTTCATGTCCGTGTTGGACTTGGCCTCGCCAACGAGGAACTTCAGGTAGGTCTTGTCCTTCGCGTGGAGCTCCTTGAGGACCGCGATCCCTTCTTCGTCGCCTTCGAGATTCACCCCCTGATGATAGCGCCTTCCGGCGTGATGTTCAGGCGCGGGCTTCGCGTCGGGTCGCCTCGGGGGTCGCGCCGGTCCATTCGCGGAACGCTCGGAAGAAGGAGTTCGGGTCCTCGAAACCGAGCAGGAACGAGATCTCGGCGTTCGAGAGCTCCGTCCGCGTCAGGTAGTGCAGCGCCAGGGCCTCTCGGACCTCGGCCACCAGCTCCTGGTAGGAGATGGACTCCTCGCGTAGCCGCCGCTGCAGCGTTCGCTTGCTCACTCCGAGCCGACTGGCGATCTGCTCCATCGAGGTCTGGCCACTGGGCAGGGACTCGAGCAGGAGCGCCCGAACGCGCTCGGTCGTGGACGCGCTCGCGTCGAGCTCCCCGAGCCTCCGTCGCAGCTGAGGCTCGAAGGTCTCCCACATCCGCGCGTTGGCCGTCAGGAAGGGGCGGGCCGCATCGGAGCCCGAGAAGACCAAGCCACAGACGTCGTCGCTCACCGGAGTCACGCCGAAGTACTCGGCGTAGCGGTCGTTCCCGTCGAGCGCCTCGAGTGTCGAGACCCGCAGCGGAACGACTCGCTCGCGGGTACCGGTCCGGGTGAGGTGGACCAAGAACGCCAGCTCCGCCGCCATGAGCGATGGCGGCGGCCGAACCGTCTGGTCCAGCCACTCGAAGCGGAGCTCGAGGGTCTGCGGGTCGTCGACCACGTGCAGCCGCATGGGCGCGAAGAGCCGCTTGTACGTGCTGAGCCGCCGAGCCGCCGTGAGCAGGTCCCGGCTGCAGATGGACGCGAAGAAGGCTGGAATGAAGGTCTCGGTGGTCACCGCCTCGACGAGCCGGATGGGGAACGCCGGATGGTCGATCAGCCCTTCGAGCGCTCGCCAGAAGCGGAAGTACTCCGGGGTCGAGACCCGGACGTCGGACTGTAGGAGGAGGTCGTCCGCGAGCCCGGCCCGACGGAGCACGTCCGCAGGAGCGATCCCGAGGTCCTGGATGACGAGCCGCCAACCGGGGTCGAGGGGGAAGTCCTTGGGTGTCCCCATGGTGCTCTCACCTTAGGGGGAGAGCGCCGTGGCCCGCACTGGCAGAATGCGCCAATCCCGTGGCGATTGGCGCCAGGCTCTCCCCGAATCACGTCAGCGGCGCCGGCGCCCCAGGAGAGCCAGGGCGAAGAGGAGCGCGAGACCGCCGCTCGGCGCTTGGCCGGTGGCCGAGCAGCCGCTCGTGAGCGAGCCGGCGGGTCCGGGGTAGGTGGCCGCGGCGGCACCGTCCGCGTCTGCGGGTGCGCCTCCACCGTGCTCCGCGCCGTCCACGTCTTCGAAGACGACGCTGGCGCTGGTGGTGCCGCTGCGGTCCCTCTCGATCGACATCGAGCACCAGGTCACGCTGCCCGCTCCGATCTCGCAGGTTCGATTGGCGGTGAGGATCCCGTCGCCGCTCGCCTCCAGGGTGTAGGTCCCGGGCGGGAGCTCGAAGCGGAAGAAGCCGTCGCCCTCGCGGCTGGTCAGCGACGCGCCGGTCTCCACGACACGGACGGTGGCGCCGATGACTCGCCTTTCCACGTTCGAGCCAGCGAAGAGTACTCCCTGTGCGACGCCGGCCACGGCATCGAGGGCCAACCCGACCGAGCACCACGTCTCGCCGCCGGCGGTCACGTTGCAGCTGCGTGATCCGGCCGAGTATCCGCCCTTGCTCACCGCGAGCGTGTAGGTCCCGGCCGGTAGGGTCAGCGCCCAGCTGCCCGTCGCGTCGCTCGTGGCCCGGTCGCCGGTCTCCGTCACCACGACCGACGCTCCTTCGATCCGGGCCGTCGTGTCGGCGAGGCCGGAGCCGACGTCCTCGAAGACCACGCCTCGGATGGTGCCCTCGGTGCTGCCGGCATCGAGCCCGACGGAGCACCAGGTGTCGCCGCCGGCCACCGTGCAGGTGTGGCGCGCAGTCGTGAAGCCGCTCTTCGAGGCCTCGACCGTGTAGGTCCCGTCGGCGACCTCGAAGGCCCACATCCCGTCGGCGCCCGTGGTCGCGCCGAGGGCCTCGCCGACCACCCGAACGGCCGCTCCCTCGATGCGCCGATCGGTGCTCGGGTTCTCATAGACCGCTCCGCGGAGCCGGCCGCCGGAGGGCGGGGGAGGCTCCGGCGTCGTGTCGCACGCGCCGCGGGCGAAGCCGCCGGCAGGGGTGCGGCCGAGCCGCGATTCGGTGGCGGGGCCATAGAGGCCGTCTTCGGCGATGCGATCCCCCGGGTTGTTCTCGTTCCACAGGCGCTGAAACGCACGGATCGAGTCGGCCCGTTGGTCCGAGCCCGGGCAGTCGAAGTGGACCGGGTCCCGCGAGCCGAGCCAGGTGCATCCCTGGCCCTGGAGCGCCGAGCGCGCGGCGGAGTAGTTCTGGACGTCGACCGCGCGACCCGACTGGTGGTTGCTGCGCCCTGGAGTGGCCGCGAGGCCGCAGCCGCCCGAGTGGTAGAGCACGTACTGGTCGGCGAGGGTCCGGAACGCCGAGTTCACCGAGATGGGTGTGCGGGCGGCCGCTCGATGGAGCGCGTCTCGTGCGCTCGCTTGCGCGAAGGGATGGATCCGCGAGGAGGTGAGCGTGATGCCTGGATGCGGTGCGAAGCGGACGAACGCGCCGGGGCGGATGCACATCTGGGCTTCGGCGAGCTGCCGGCTGATCGCCTCGACACCCGACGTGCTGCAGGCGCCGCGGGCGGCGATGTCTCCCACGGTCTGAGCGTCTGCGGCCGACGGCAACGAGCCGACACCGACCATGACCAGGGCTGCGAGGAGGACGGGGAGGGCGCGGCCGAGATGCATGGTGTACGTACTGTGCACACAGCGTGCCCCGGCTCCTTACAGGTGCATTCGCGGATTCAATCCCTTGAAATCACCAGACTTTCGTGGGCTCGCCCTCCTGCTCCGGTCGCCGATCGACTTCGGGTCCGCAGACGGCGCTGCACGATCGACCACCGACTGATCGCCCCCGGGATGGGTCTCGCCGCGCTTTGTCGTGACACACCGGAGCGCCTTGGGGTGTAGGCTCGCGCCATGGATACCGTCGACGGACGAGGCCGGACCTCGAAGCCGCGGCCGCGGGTGCTCATCGTGGGGGCCGGCGCCGTCGGCCAGGTCTACGGCATGTTTCTCCAGCGGGGTGGTGCGGTGGTCGACGTGCTCGCGCGCCCACGACAGAAGGAAGAGCTCGAGGAGGGCGCGACCCTCTACAAGATGCGTGGCAAGCGACGCCGGGAGCCGATGCCCTTCGAGCCGAGCATCGTCCACACCGATCCGGCCACCACGGTCGACGTGGACTACGACCAGATCTGGCTCTGCATCTCGTCGACGGGTCTCGAAAAGGGCCTCGACGGTGGCGGTCTCGATGTGATGTTCGAGCACGCGGGCCGGGCCACGGTCGTGGTCTTCCAGAGCGGTCTCCACATCCCTGCGCTCCTCGCGCCGCACGTGGCGGACATGCAGATCGTGGATGGCGGGATCATGATGGTCTCGTACCAGGCGCCACTCACCGAGGGTGAGGTCGAGCATCCAGGGGTTGCCTTCTACATCCCAGGCCCGCAGCCCTTCACCGGTCGCGACGCCAAGCGCGTCGTCCGGCTGCTCGAAGCGGGTGACTGCCCCGCGGAAGAGGTCGAGGACGCTCGCGCCACCATGGCTTTCAGCTCCGCGACGCTGATGCCGACCATCACCGCGCTCGAGGGCGCGAGCTGGACCTTCTCCAAGATGCGCTCCGGCCCCTGGGCCGGTTTGGCTTCGGCTGCGGCCAGCGAAGCCCGCGACGTCGTCGCCGCTCAGACCGGCAAGAGCGCGCCCGCTGCGCTGAACATGGTGCTCTCGCCGACGCTCAAGCTGGCGAGCTTCCTGGCGCCGATCCTCGCGCCCTTCGAGGTGGAGATCTACCTGAAGTACCACTTCACCAAGGTCCACGATCAGACCGAGCGGCTCATCGGAGACTACATCGCGCGGGCGGAGGAGCTCGGGGTCTCGAAGGAGGCGCTGACGGAGCTCCGCGACAAGGTCTTCGGGCCACCCCAGCCCGTCGACGCCTGACGGATCGTCAGCTTCTGAGCGATCCCGCCACGGCCCGCTATGATCGGGGCGTGCGGCTCCAAACCCAGCTCGGTCTCCTCTCGCTCCTCGTCGGGGCGTTGGCCGTCGGGTCGGTGGCGAGCTCGCCCGCCTCGCACGCTCAATCGCCGCAGCGCCGAGTCCTCGGGACGAAGGTGCGGCGCCTGCCGCCGCCGCCGCGTGGCACTCGCAGCGCCGAGGTGGTCGACGCGGATACGCCGCTCTTCGCAGAGCCGCGCGGTGGCGCCGAACGGCTCGGGACCCTGGCCCGGGGAACCCGAGTGCCGATCCAAGCCCGCCTCGACGCCCCCGGCTGCGAGGGGGTGTGGCTGAAGGTCGGGCGCGAGGCCTATGTCTGCGATCGGCACATGCAGCTCTCCCGCGAGGCACCGGGCGGGAGCCGCCACCCCTCGGTCGAGCCCGGGGCCATCCTCCCCTACGACTACGCCTTCATCGCGACCGATGGCACCCGCGCCTTCGCCCACCCGAGCGACTACTTCGCCGACGAGTACCACTCCGCCCTCGGCCAAGGCTTCGGCGTCATCCTCAGCGGCCGCATGCTCTACGACGGCGTGCCCTTCGTGAAGACGCGCCGCCAGCTCTACATCCAGGCCGACCAGGTCCGGCCGGCGCGCGGCAGTGGGTTCCAGGGGGTAGCGCTGGAGGAGGGCCAGGCTCTCGACCACGCGTTCACCAAGCGGCGAAACGTCGAAATCCACGCCCGTCGCGGTGGTCCGGTGGCGCGCCGGGCCGGCCATCGCGAGGTGCTCCACGTCGCCGAGGCCCATGGCCGTTGGCTCGAGCTGACCGACGGAACCTGGGTCCGCCGCCGTGACGTCCACCTGGCCGAGTCCACCGAGCGCCCCGAGAGCGCTCCCGACGACGACGATTGGGAAGGCACCTGGATCGACGTCAGCATCGACGAGCAGGTCCTGGTCGCCTACCGCGGCGACCGGCCGGTCTACGTGACTCTGGTCTCGACCGGTCGGAACCGCCCCTCCCACGCGACGCCCCTCGGTGAGCATCGGCTCTGGGTGAAGCTGGCCTTCAGCGACATGGACAACCTCGAACGCGACGACGTCTCGGAGAACTACGCCCTCGAGCGGGTTCCCTGGGTGCAGTACTTCGAGGGCGCCAACGGCCTTCACGCCGCCTTCTGGCACGACGACTTCGGCCGCCGGAAGAGCCACGGCTGCGTGAACCTCTCGCCTCGCGACGCTCGGGTTCTCTTCGACTTCACCGAGCCTGCGCTCCCGGTCGGCTGGACCGCCGTCTTCCCCCGCGAAGGCCAGCACGCCACCATCGTCCGCGTTCGCTAGCCGCCTGTCCTTCTGCCGGCGATCGGATGGGTGTAGGTCGAGCCGTGACTCGGACCCTCCCCGAAGCCGACCATCAGGTCTCGAGCGGCGGTTCGATTGAGCTGAAGACTCGACGGTTCACCGGAGAAGGGCCTCGTAGCCGACATGGCCGGCCAGCACCACGAGGGTGAGTAGGCCGAGGCCGAACGCGCGGTTGCGGTGCGGCTGGGTGCCGCGGAAGAGCCAGAGGGCGTGGAGCACGCGGCTGAGCGTGTAGACGCCGAAGTAGATCGGCGCGCCGAGCGGCCAGGCGCCGAGCACGAGGTAGAGCGCACCGAGGGCGAAGAAGTAAGGCTGGCCTTCGCCGTCGTTGCGGAGCAGGCGCTGGGCCCGCTCGCATCGGTCGGAGTCGGCGGTGACCTCGCCCTTCCAGTGGGCCGCGTCTTCCGGGTAGCGGAACCTGCCGCCACGGATGCGGTCGAGGCCCTGTAGGCTGATGGTGACCACGAACTTCGCGAAGAGGATGACGAGTGCCGCGGCGTAGACGGAGAGACCGATGCTGTTCATGCTGATCTCATGGCGCGGAGCGAGGGCGGCGGCTTGAACGAAACCGGTGACCCTGGCGTCGCTCGGATCGTCCGAGCCGGAGCGCTCCATCACAGCCGCGGCGAGCGGACGAGCACGCACGCGCACGTCGCTTGGAAGGTGCACGTCGGGATCGACGCGCCGGTCTGGATGCGCGGCGAAGGACTCGAGGTCGGGGTCGACGCCGGTGTTCGCGTGGTCGTCGCGCCGCCCGGGTGGGCGCACTCGACCGGCGCGGTGGGTTGGTCGTGTGCCGTCTTTGCCGCTCCCGGTCGCCTCGGTGCGCCGTGGCGCGGCGATCGACCCTTCGCGATCGAAGGAGCGGCTGCCGATCGGCTGGTCGGGCTCTGCCGGCGCTACGGCGACCGCGATCGTCTGGACACGCCGGACCTCATTCGAGACGCGATCGCGCTCTCGCTCGTCGACCTGCGGCGACCGCGGGTCGACCGACGGGTCGGCGCCGCCATCGAGGCACTGGAGGTGGACCCCGATCGATCGCTCCGTGACCTCGCCCGCCGGGCCGGCGTCTCGCTCGACCGCCTCTCACGGCTGGTCACGCGTGACACGGGCATCCGCCTCCGCCGGCACGCGCTCTGGTCGCGGCTCATGGGCCTGCTCAGCTCGAACGCGACCCACGCCAACCTGGCCGCCGCCGCCTTCGACGCCGGCTTCTCCGACCACGCGCACCTGAGCCGCACCTACCGCGCGCTGCTCGGGCGAGCCCCGTCCGAGTTCGACGCGCCGCCCGACACGGTGCAGCCCTGGTCGGGGACCTGAGCAGTCGGCGGCTGCTGGGCTACCCTCCCGCCCATGCGACTCCTCTGCTTGCTGGCCTGCCTCGCGCTCGCGTGTGGCGATGACGATGGAACCGACGACTCGACCGACGGCGGTCGCACCGATGGCTTCGTGGCCGACACCGATGGCTTCATGCCCGACGTCGACGGCTTCGTGCCCGATGTGGACGCTGGCGGCGACGACCCCGACATGGGCTCGGATCCCATCGACCCCGTCGAAGGTGCGGGCGACGTCGAGATGGTCGTGAGCAGCTACATGGGCGACGACTTCGGTTTCCTCGAGGGGCCGCACTGGCAGGGCGACCGGCTGGTCTTCTCCGACCTCATCTTCTCGACCCCGGCCCGACAGACCATCTACGCGCTCGGCGCGGACGACGAGCTCTCGATCGTCGTTCGCCCGAGCGAGGGCGCCAACGGCAGCGCCACGGCCATGGACGGTGATCACATCACCTGCCTGCAGGCCGGTCGCCGGGTGGCGCGGGTCACCGCCGGCGGTGCGCTCGAGACCCTCTTCGAGCGCTACGAGGGCGACCGCCTGAACGCCCCGAACGATCTGGTCTTCTCGAGCTCGGGCCGCTGGTACTTCACCGACCCCGGCTACGGGGTGAACGCCGGGGACCGCGAGATCGACGTGCACGGCCTCTACCTCGTGAATGGCGACACGCTCACGCGCGTGTGGGACGGAACCACCGACCAGCGCCCGAACGGGGTGGCGCTCTCGCCCGACGACGCGACGCTCTACCTCGCGGACACCGCGGACGCGGTCGTGCGTGCCTTCGACGTGGGCTCCGATGGGACCCTCTCCAACGAGCGAACCTTCGTGCCGGACGCGAACGGCGCCGATGGGATGGCGGTCGACGAGGCCGGCAACCTCTACGTCACCACCGGCAACGGGGTGCGCGTCTACGCGCCGGACGGAACGCTCTGGGGCACCATCGACGTCCCGATGACCCCGGCCAACTGCGCGTTCGGAGGTGCCGACCGCCGCACCCTCTACATCACGGCCCGAACCACCCTCTATCGGGTGGCCATGCCGATCCCCGGCATCGAGGGCCGCTGATCGGTCGTGGTCACGAAACGCGGGTGGGCCCAAGGCGGGTGAGGCGCTATGGTCGCGCCATGAGCACCGAGCGCCGTGGTGGCCTCCGTTTCAGCAAGTATGAGGGGCTCGGCAACGACTTCATCGTCGTCGACGGCTCGGCCCAGGTGGATGCCGAGCAGGCGGTCCAGCTCTGCGATCGCCACCGCGGCATCGGCGCCGACGGCGTGCTCATCGTGAACGCGAGCGCTCCCTCGATGGAGGTCATCAACGCGGACGGTTCGGTGCCGGAGATGTGCGGCAACGGGCTGCGTTGCGTGGTCTGGCACCTCGTTCGGGAGGGGCACTTCGAGCGCGGTGCCGAGCACCAGATCCAGACGGGCGCCGGTCCGCATCTCGCGAAGCTCCACGGGGACGGAGACGTCGAGATCTGGATGAGCGCACCCACCCTCGAGCCGAAGGAGATCCCCGTCGCGGCCGACGGTCCCCGGGTCGACTCGCCCATCGAGGTCGTCGGGCGGACACTCGCGTTCACCGCCGTCGGCATGGGCAACCCCCACGCGGTGATCTTCGACGAGATCAGCCGCGACGAGCGCCTCGAGTACGGACCGCAGGTCCAGGCGCACCAATGGTTCCCCGCCGGGGTGAACGTCGGCTTCGCGCGAATGGTGGACGGTGCCATCGAGCTCCACGTCCTCGAGCGGGGCGCGGGCTGGACCCAGGCGTGCGGGACCGGCGCGTGCGCGGCCGCCGTCGCGGCGGTCGAGACCGGGCGCGCCGAGCGAGGCGTGCCGATCCGGGTCGAGCTCCCCGGTGGCGCGCTCACCATCGTGGTCGGCGAGCCCGGTGAGCGGGTTCGGATGCGTGGCCCGGCGCGTCATGTCTTCGACGGCGAGCTGCGGTGATCCGGAAGGTCCTCAGCGTCCTCGTCGTCGCAGCCGACGAGCGTGACTCCGACTTCGCCACGAGAGTGCTCGAGGAGCGGGGCGACGAGGTCACGGTCGCGCCTTCGGTGCCGGACGCCGTGACCCGCCTCGGCCGGGGCGACGTGGACGTGGCGCTCGTCTCGCTGAGCCTCCCGCACGGCGACGGTCTCGCCCTGGTCCACCACTTGCGCGCGCTCTATCCCATGGTCGACGTCATCGTCATGACGACGCCGCAGGACCTCGAGGAGTCGTCCCACGCGATGGCTCTCGGCGTGCTCCAGACGGTGCTCCGACCGCTGACCGGCGACGCACTGCTGGTCGCGGTCGACCGCGCCCGTGAGCGCCGGATGTTGATCGACCAGCGCGAGCGACTCGACGCCGAGGCTCGGAGCGGCCGGTTGCGCACGGCAACCTACGCGCGTTGCGCGGCCTTCATCGCCGAGACCGACCGGACCATCGTCGCCGAGCGGATCCTCGAGGCCTGCTCCCAGGAGCTCCCGCTCGCGTCCGCGGCGCTCTATCTCCCCCCCTTCCTCGGCTCCCGGACCTTCGTCCGTGCCGCGGCCCATGGAGAGGGTGCCGGGCTTCCCGCGAGCCTCGACCAGGCGGCGATCGATGCCTTCGACCCCACCGAGGTGGTGGCTGTCCGCGACGGTCGTATCCAGATCGCTTTCCTCGGACCGACGGAGCTCGCCGGCGCGGCGATCCTCCGACCGAAGCACAAGCTGAACGAGGAGCAGGAGCAGGCGCTGACCGTGATCGCCTCTCTCGGCACCGCCTCGCTCGAGGCCGCCCGGAAGGTCGACGCGATCGCCCGCACCGGCATCAAGGACCCGGAGACCAGCGCCTACACCTTCGCGTACTTCGGCGACGTGGCCGGTCGGGAGATCGACCGCGCCGCCCGCCACGGCCGTCGCTTCTCGCTGGTCACGCTGGCGATGGACGGGATGACCGAGCTCGGCGAGGTGCGCCCCGAGGCTCAGCGACATGCGCGTCGGTTGCTCACCGAGGCGGTCCTCACCGCCGTCCGCGACTCCGACGTCGTGGCCCGGGTCGAAGACGACGAGCTCTACCTGCTCCTGCCGGAGACCGCCCTGCTCGGCGTGCTCGGCGCGCGGCACCGGATCGAGAGCCGCTTCGCCGCGCAGAAGGAGTTGCACGCGATCATGGCCGAGCACCTGCCCGTGCTCGGCCGTCCGGCGCTCAACTTCGGTGTCGCGGTCTATCCCTTCGACGGCACCGACCTCGGGACGCTCCTGCGTCGCAGCCGACAGCGTGGTGAGCAGAGCCGGCAAGGCCCTTGGCGCCGCCTCGGCCTCGGCGGTCGTCCGCTCTTCGACGCGCTCGACACCCTCATGGGCACCGAAGACGACGTCGTCGTCCGACCGGACGGGCGGGTCTCGCTCCACGGTGATCTCACAGCGGCCCACGACGAAGGGGCTCACCACGCGGTGCTGCCCGCCTCGATCCTGCCGCGGCTCTCGCGCCACCTGGTCGCCGACGCGCGCCGGTCGGGCGTCGCTGGAGTGATCTACGCCGCCGGCGACGAGCGGATGGGCGAAGCGCTGATCGACGAGATGGGTGAGGACGGGGCCCGCTCGCAGGTTCGCGGCTGGGTGCTGCGGTCCGCGGACCAGCCTGCGCACTCGCAGACGGCGCGGACCCTCGCGGTGCCCGGTGCGGATCTGGCGGGGCGAGTGCTCTTGCTCTCGCTCACCGAGCTGGGCGGCTACGTGCTCAGTGGCCGCCGCCTTCGGTCCCGGCGCCTCTCGGAGCCGACGATGCTCGTCTACCACGCGAGTGATCTCGACATGGCCGACGGGCTCGTGAGCGCGCTGCAGCGCACCTACCATCTGCAGCCGGAGGTCGGTCAGTGAGCGACTCGCTCGAAGGGCGCGTGCTCGTGGTCGACGAGGACTACGACACCCTCGACCTCCTCGCCGAGGCCATGCGCCGACACGGTCACCGCGTGGTGTTGGCCACCGACGGCCGCTCCGGGCTCGCGCATGCGGTCGAGATGCAGGCAGAGGTGGTGCTGGTCGACCGCGACGTGCGCGTGCTCGACGTGCGCACGTTCGTCGACGTGCTCACCGAGAACCCGCGCACCCAGGGCGCGCACGTCTTCGTGCTGGGCAAGGGCGACCCCTCGGAGCTGAGCGCCCTCGAGCCGCGGGGCGAGCCGATCGTGAAGCCTTTCCACGCCGAGGAGGTCGCCGCTCGGGTGGACGAGGTCGTTCGCGCGCGCCGTGAGCCGACCAGCGGCCCGGAGCTCGAAGGCGAGCTCGAGCAGGTCGGCGCCTTCGACCTGCTGCAGGTCTTCGCGCAGAGCCGCCGCACCGGCCTGCTGCGCATCGAAGGCGCGGCCCTGAGCGGCGAGATCTACGTTCGCGACGGACGGGTGGTCTCGGCCCGTTCGAACGTCGTGGTCGCGGAGAAGGCGCTCTTTCGGCTCCTCGCGCTGAGCGAAGGGCAGTTCGTCTTCGTGCCCGGTCGCCTCGCCGACAAGGAGCGGATCGACGCGAGCACGGACCATCTCCTCATGGAGGCGGTGCGGCGCACCGACGAGCGCGCGACCCTCGAGGTCGAGCTGCCGAGCCCGTCGACCGTGCTCGCGCCCAAGCCCGGCCCGAGCGCGTCGCCGAAGGACCCGCTCGCGGCGGCCATCCTCGATGCGCTCGACGCGCCGAAGACCTTCGGAGAGATCCTCGACGAGCGGCCGGAGCTGGACCTCGAGGTGATGCGCGCCGTCGCGCTCCTGCTTCGCGACGAGACCCTGCAGGTGCTCCAGCCCGGTGTTCGGGTTCGCCTCTGCGAGCCCGAGGAAGAGCCGGTCGTTCGAGGAGCGATGGTCCGGATGCGTCGTCCGGGGGTCGAAGGGGCGGGTCGTCTCGGCGTCACCGGTTCGGCCGCGGCCGTGTCACGTTTCCATCGCGCCCTCGGTGGCCTCGAGGAGTTCTTCGACGCGCCCGAGCCGCCCACCCCCGCGGGCTCCGGGCTCTTCGGGCTCCTCGGTCGGCTCCGCCTCGGCGGCGTCGAGCTCGAGGTCTTCGCGTTGCCGAGCGATCCTTCGCTCCGGCCCTGGTGGGCCGCCTACCTGACCCAGGGCCGCGCCGTGCTGGCGCTCGAATCCGTCGAGGGTGGCGACGGCGAGCTGCGCATCATCGAGGCGGAGGCGGTCTGGGACACCCCAGCGGGCGCCACCGAGATCCTCCGCGCCGTCCTCGCCCGCCGCCCCTGATCTCAGAGCCGCCCAGCGACTCCGAACACAATTCGAGAAATTCTTCTTCTTCTCAGGGCCCGTCTCGAACGGGGAGCCAGAGCACACACCATCTCAGTCGTCTTCGCGCCAGCGCGCCTGGACCACGTCTTCGGCTTCCAGCTCTTCCTTCTTGTCCGCGGCGCGCTTCTGCTCGTCGCGCCAGCGCTCTTCGTGGCGCTCGACCGCCTCCGCCTCCGCGCGGGCGGTCGCCAGCGCTTCGCGGGCCTCGCTCACCGCCGCCGCGCGCTGCGCCACCACGAGCCGAGCGGCTTCGACCGCGGCCCGCAGCTGCTCCCGGGCGAGGGACCGGGCCTCCCGATAGTGCTGCACTTGCTGGAAGACCGCCGCGCTGCTCGGCCCACGCTCCGCCTCGCGCGCCTCGAACGCTTCGGCCTCGCCGTCGTGAGTGGCCAGGAGCGCCTCGGCCTTCGCGAGCGTGGCGCTCGCCTCCTCGTGGACCCGCACCACCTCCGCGAGCGCCGCCGCGGCGTCGTCCACGGCTCGGTCACGTAGCTCGCGCGCCGCTTGGAGCGGGTAGCCCTTGGTCATCAGGTCGGCGGGGTGATCCGCTGGCCGACGATCGCGCCCTCCACCGTCTCGGGGGTGCTCGCGGTCGGTCCGGTCCACTCGCCGCTGATCGTCCCGTCGACGGTGTCGACGCGTAGATCGCCCGCGGTGTCCGAAAGGTCGGCGGTGCCGCTCAGATCGAAGGTCGCTCGCTCGCCGTCGAGCGGCTCGAGCGCCATCCACGCGGCGGCGTAGTACTCGTCGATGACCGACTCGCAGGCGGCCCTCAGGCAGCTGGCGTCGCAGCCGATCGCCTCGGTCGGCGTGGGGAGCGTGCTGCAGCCGGCCTCGAAGGCGAGCCAGTCGCCGCCATTGGAGTAGACTCGCTCGTAGGCCTCGAAGGTCGCGAGCGCTCGCAGGAGCTGGCTCGCGGACAGTCCGATGCTCAATGCCTCCAGCGTCAGCTGCTGGTCGGTGGCCGTCGCCGTCAGCTCGGCCGGAAGGTCGAGCTCCGCCAAGCGGGCGTCGAGGTAGCCCTCGGTCAGCTCGAGGCCCAGGACCTCGTACGTGACCTCGGCTTCGTTCACCCGGATGCGTCCGCGGATGCCCACGCCGGTGAGCACGGTCGCCACCCGCGCCACGAGCACCTGGTGAGCCACCGAGGGCCCGAGCCCTTCGCTCTCCAGCATCGTCTGATAGACGCCGTCGTAGCCGCCGGCGCGGGCCGCAGCGAGGGTGGCGGCGTCGGCGCTCTCGCCGGCGTCGATGAGCTGCTGCTCCGCCATGTCGAGGATGAGCGTTGCGTCGGGCTCCGGCAGGAGCGTGTCGATCTGGTCCTCGAGGAGGCCGGTGATCTCGCCGGTCGTCTCGAGCATCTCGAAGCTCGCGGTCGTCCGGTACGAGCCATCGACCATCAGCGGCTCGTCGTCGAAGGGCACCGCGACGTCGATCGAGTCCATCTCGACGATCTCGAAGCCATCGGCGCAGCCCCACGCGAGGAGCACGCCGTCTTCGCCTTCGCCCCGGACGGCTACCGCGTAGCTGGGCCCGACCGGCAGACCGAGGAAGCGGACGAGCTCATCGTCGTCGCTCTGCACCTGCACCCGGTCTCCGGCATCTCGCCGGACGATCTCGTCCTCGCAGGTCGCGTCGGTGAACACCCCGATCCGAACCAGCGGGAGCGACTCGCGGGTGCCCTCGTAGGTCGGGGTGACCTGCATCGAGCCGAAACCCGCGTCGCCGACGGCGACGTCGAAGGACACCGAGGCGGCGTCGTCGGCCGAGGCCCGGACCCGAAAGGCGGAGATGACCAACCCGGCCCGCAGGGTCGTGCTCGCTTCGCCCATCCCATCGGTCAGGGCGGAGACCTCCAGCAGCGTCGAGTCGTGGGCTCGGCCGTCGAGCGCGAAGCGGACCTCGCTGCCGGCCATCGGGCGCCCCTCGGCGTCGCGCAGCCGCACGGTCAGGGTAGCCTCCTGCTCAGAGGTCAGCGAGATCGTCGGATCGCCCACGATCTCCAGGCTCTTGGCCTCCACGATGGAGGCGTCCGCCGTCCCGCCGTCGAGCTCGACGTGGGGGACGTCGGCGCAACCGGTCAGGCCTGAGGTGAGGGTAGCCACGACGACCGCCCACACAGCAATCGTTCGTTCAAAGCGAAGAAACATCGAAGAAGCACAGTTTAGCCGAGCAGTGATGGTGATGCACATTCTCCGGCACCCCGCGCGAAGGGCCCGAAAGGCCAGCAAACGCATGGCTCCGGCGGGGGCGGCATGATAGGTGCGGCCCACTGATGGCCTACGCCCTGCAGATCGGACGGCGCTACCTCCGCTCCAAGAAGCGGAGCCGGATGGTCTCGGTCATCACCTTCATCGCGGTGGCCGGCGTGGCCCTCGGCGTGGCGGCGCTGCTCTCGGTGCTCGCGATCACCAGCGGCTTCCAGCAGGAATTCCGCGAGAAGGTGCTCGGCGTGAACGCCCACGTGCTCGTCATGAAGTACGGGGTGGACTTCGACGAGTACCGGGACGTCATTCAGCGCGCCGAGGACATGGAGGAGGTCGCGGGAGTCGGCCCCTTCCTGATCAACGAGATGATGCTCGCCAAGGGCGACCGGCTCGCGGGTGTCCTGGTGAAGGGGGTCGACCCGGAGCGCATGCCCGAGGTGCTGGACCTGCCCTCGCAGCTCACCCAAGGCTCGCTCCGCGGTCTGCGGCGCGATGGCGCGCGCCCGCCCGCGCGCCCCTCCGACGGAACCGGCGAGGTTTCGGAGAGCTGGGAGTGGCTCGAGGACCTGACCGATGGCGCCTCCGAAGCGCCGGAAGCCGAGGTCGAAGAAGAAGAGGAGCTACCCCTCGAGGGCGGTCTCGCCGACGACATCGAGATGGGCTCGCCCGAGGCGCGTGAGCTCGCCGCGGAGCTGGGCATCGACGAGAGCGAGCTCTTCGACGAGAACGGGCGGCTGCGCGCCGCCAGCCGCCGTCGCGCGGCCTGGGACCCGCCCGAGGGTTCGGAACCGTCGCCGGCGGCGGACCTCGACGGTGAGACCGACGAGTTCCAGGCGCTCCCGGAGGTCGATACCGTCTCCCCCGAAGACGTGGAGGACCTGCTGGCGGACTTCGAGCCGGACGAGCTGGACATCGAAGGCGACGACCAGTGGGAAGAGGAGCTCCTCGAGGACGACCTCGAGCTCGAGCGGCAGGAGGAGCTGCAGGACCTGCCCGGCATCGTCGTCGGCAAGACCCTCGCACAGAACATCGGCATCGGCGTGGGCGACCGCGTGACCCTGGTCTCGCCGCTGGCGGGCCTCGATGTCTCGGCGTTCTCACCGGATGCGCAGACCCCACGCTCCCGTGACTTCCGCGTCATCGCCATCTTCGAGGCCGGCTTCCAGGAGTACGACACCCGCCTCGTCTACACGGACCTCTTCGAGGCCCAACACTTCTACGGCCAGGGCGACGCAGTCACGGGCGTCGAGATCCGGCTGCACGACCTCGAGCGGAGCGCGGAGATCGCGCGCCGTCTCGAGCGCGAGCTCGGCGGACCCTTCCATACCCTCGACTGGGCCGAGCTCAACCGCAACCTCTTCACCGCTCTGGAGATTCAGAAGGTCACCTTGGGCCTCGTCATCGCCACCATCATCTTCGTGGCGGCCTTCAACGTGATCGCGACGCTGATCATGATCGTGCTCGAGAAGAAGCGCGAAATCGCGATCCTCAAGGCGATGGGTGCGACGGACTGGACGGTTCTGAACGTCTTCGTGATCCAAGGGATGGTGATCGGGGTGATAGGCACCCTCATAGGTCTCTTCATAGGAGGTGGGCTCGTCGCCTACCTCGCGACCTTCGAGTTCCCCTTGGACCCGAAGGTCTACCTCATCGATCATCTGCCGGTGGTCTTCGACGGGTCGGAGCTGGTGATCACCAGCCTGGTGGCGATCGCGATCTGCACGGTCGCCACGATCGCGCCGAGCGCCTGGGCGGCGCGCATGCTGCCGGTCGAAGGCCTCCGCTACGAGTAGGCCGTGGGCGACGCGCCCACGACCGAACGGCCGCCTCGGGGCGCGGCGCTGGCTCGCACCGCGGCGGCTGGCGCCACCACCGCGGGGCTGATCGCCGCCATCGATCTCTTCGGTGCGCCCTCGGTCGCGCCGGTGGCGTTCGGACTCGCCGCCCTCGCCGGCGGCTTCGGCGGAGCCGTCTTCGCGCTGCTGGCCCACGCACCTCGGACCAAGCCCAAGGCCGCGCTGGCGCTCGGCGCGGTGGCACTGACGGCGACGCTCAGTTGGGCGATCGCGCTCGGCGCCATCCGTCGGTGGGGTAGCGAGCACCATTCCCTGGCGCTCGGCCTCTGGATCGCGGTCCCGCTGGCGGCTGGTGGCGTGGTGGCGCTCGGGTTCCTCACCCGCCGCTCGACCGACGCGCCGTCATGGCTCGCCGAGCGCTGGTGGGGAATGGGTGCGGTGCTCGCGTTCGCCGGGGCCCTCGCGTTCGCCGACGCCCGGCTCTTCCCAGACACCTACCCGCTCTTCCACCGGCTGCTGAAGACCCTGACCTGGCTCGGCGCGACCGCCGCGTTCACGGCCCTGCTGGAGCGGCGGCCGCTACCGGAACGAACGGCGCGCCTCCTTGGTGGGGGGCTGCTGCTCACCATGCCGCTGGCGCTGGTCACCACCCACCTGTCCGCGCCGGCCGCGGAGGCGATCGCGGCGCGGCCGTGGGCCGGCTTCGTGCTCGCCCGCCTGCGTTCGGCCGCCGACGTGGACGGCGACGGCTACGCCGGGGTCCTCCACGGCGGCGACTGCGCGCCCTTCGACTCGACCATCGGCCCCGGCGCCGTCGAGGTGCCCGGCAACGGCATCGACGACGACTGCGTCGCCGGTGACGCTCCGGCTCGCGCCGAGCGGCTCCCGCTCCCGCCCATCCCCGACTCCCCCTCGCCGAACTCGGTGGTGCTGATCACCATCGACGCGCTTCGCGCCGATCGGCTGGGTCTCTACGGGCACGAGCGGCCCACGAGCCCGATCATCGATGCCTTCTTCGCCGACGGGCTCGTCTTCGAACGCGCCTACTCGGCGGGTGGCTACACCAGCATCGCGCTGCCCGCGCTGATGCGCGGGATCCCGCCGCGGCGGATCGAGTGGGCCCGAGTGGTCCAGACCAGCACCCTGCGCTTGATGCGCCCGCCGCTCCCCGAGCTGCCTGCGGGCGAGCGCTGGATCTACTCCTACACGCTGCCCCTCGACGACCCCCACGCGACCTGGCCAGCCTTGCTCGCTCGTCGCGGCATGACGGGCGCGGCGGTCGTCGACGACGGGGCCAGCGACTTCCTCGCCGGCCGCTGGGGCACCGGCGACGGCTTCGAGAGCTACACCGCGGTCGACGTGCCTTTCGGTGCCGCGGATGGGGACGACAAGGTGGCCCGAGCCGCGCTCGAGGCGATCGGATCGGAGGCGCCCTTCTTCCTGTGGCTCCACTTCTACGGACCGCACTGGCCGGACTCGGAACACCCCGACCTCCCGCGCTTCGGCGACTCGGTCGCCGACAAGTACGACCACGAGATCGCCCACGTCGACCGGGTGCTCGCTCCGGTCCTCGAGCGGCTGGCCGAGCTCGGTGCGATCGTCGTGCTCACCGCCGACCACGGCGAGGTCTTCCACGACGACGGCCGCAGCCACGGGCGCACCATGGACGAGGCCGCGATCCGCGTCCCGCTCCTCGTCCATGGCCCCGACATCGAGGGCGGTCGTCGCGCCGACGTCGTCTCCACTCTCGACGTCTTCCCGACCTTGCTGGCGCTCACCGAGACGCCTGCGCCCCCCAACGCCGGCGCATCGCTCCTCGCCGAGCCCGATCCGGAGCGTGTCGTGCTCGTCGACAGCTGGGTCTTCGACAAGGAGGGCGCGCCCGAGCTCGACCTGACGGCCGCGATCCATCGCGACGGGAAGCTCGTCCGCGACCGCCTCCGTCGCACCACCGAGCTCACCGGGGACCCGTCCGTCGCTCCCCGGCTCGAGGCCGCGATCGCCGACTACTACCGCTCCGGCGCCGCCCCGCGCGTCGACGGAGGTAGTCTCGCCCCCGAATGACGCACACGACTGGCATCGTCCTCGGGGGCGGCGGCGCCCGCGGCGCCTACGAAGCGGGGGTCATCGCGGGGATCACGGAGGTCCTCGCCGACGCGGACCCCGGCAAGAATCCGAAGAGCCTCTTCGACGTGGTCTGCGGCACCAGCGTCGGCGCGATCAACGCCGCCTGGGTCGCCGCCCACGCCGACGCCGAGGATCACGACGCCCAGGGGCTGCTCCGCCACTGGCGCACCCTCGAGCTCAGCAAGCACCTGCGCCTCGACCCGGTCGGCATGATCGCCGGTCGGCCGGATCCGCTGAACCCGGAGCGCAAGACCACCGGCCGCGCCGTGCTCAACGCGCGGGCGCTGGAGCAGCTCGTCGAAGAGGGCATCCCCTGGCGGCGCCTCCGCAGCAACATCGAGAGCTCGCGCATCAAGGGCCTGATCGTCACCGCGCTCCACGTCGCGACCGGCACGACCACCCTCTTCACCGATCTGGCGCCCGGCGTCGACTACCCGGCCAGCAAGGCGCGCCGCCGGAAGGCCGTGCGCGACGCCATTCGCGCCGACCACGTGCTCGCCTCCGCGGCGATCCCGCTCATCTTCCCCTCGCGCCGGATCGGCACCGGTTACTACGCCGACGGCGGCGTCCGCTTCAACACGCCCATGGCCCCGGCGCTCCGGCTCGGCGTCGACCGGCTCGTGGTCATCCCGCTCCTGAGCGAGCCCGAGGAGCGGCCGGTCATGGCCGAGGAGGCCTACCCCGGCCCGATCTTCCTCGCTGGCAAGGTCCTCGACGCGCTCCTCCTCGACCCGATCGGCTACGACCTGCAGGTCCTCGAGCGCTTCAACAAGCTCCTCGAGCGCCTCGACGAGTTCCTCTCGACCACCGAGCGGAGCGAGTTCGATCAAGTGCTCACCAACGCGCGGGGCACGCCCTACCGCAAGGTCGAGACCCTGGTCTTCCGCCCGAGCGAGGATCTGGGTCGCCTCGCCCGGGAGCACGCCAAGAACCTCGGCAGCCGAGGCATTCGCGGCCGCATCATCTCCAAGATGGCCGACATGGGCGGCACCTTCGACGCCGACTTCCTGAGCTTCATCCTCTTCGACGCCGACTACGCCCACATGCTCGTCGAGCGCGGCCGCGCCGACGTCCGCGCACGGGCCGACGAGGTCCGCGAGTTCTTCTCCGACCGCCGCTGAGTGGTCGAGGGAGGGTGGCGCCGATCGTTGCTGCACGAATCGACGGCGCGCGGACGAATTCGGCTTCCGCGGTGCTTCGGCCGGATGCAATTTCCCGCCGCCGTGCCAATAGTCGTCGTCGACCGCCGCAGCGATTGGCCCTGGACCCTCCCCGGGGTCGAAGTGGTCGAAGCCCGCGCGTTCCTCACTCGTCACGCCAAGGGAGCCACGCGGACCCCGGTGTGGAGCTTCGCCACGCGCATCGGTTATCAGCGCAGCGGCTACTACGTCGCGCTGCTCGCGGAAGCGCGCGGGCACCGGGTGTGGCCCGACGTCGGGACCATCCAGGACCTGAAGTCGCGCAGCCATCGGCGGACGCTCCTCGAGCGCATCGGCCCGGCCGCTGCCGCCGAGCTCGCCGCCTTGGACGACGACGCGGTGCGCCTGCGCCTCTTCTTCGGTGTGCCGCTCCGGCACCGCGCGCTGGCCCAGCTCGGCCGAGAGCTCTTCGAGCGGCTGCCGGTGCCGGGCATCGAGATCGCGCTCGAGAAGCGCGAGAGCGGCTGGGAGGTTCGGGGCATCGACCTGCTCGACCTCACCTCGCTGACCGAGTCCGATCGGAAGGTCGCCGAGGCGATCGTGCGCGAGCAGGTCGCTCACCCGGCCGCCGAGTCCGAGAGCGTGCCGCAGCCACGGTTCGAGCTGGCGATCCTCCAGGACCCGAACGAGGCCGAGCCGCCCTCCTCGCCGGAGGCCCTCCAGATGTTCGCGAAGGCCGCCGAGTCGATGGGTGTGCGGGCGACCTTCATCACCCGCGCGGACTACGCGCGCCTGCCGAGCTTCGACGCGCTGCTGATCCGTGAGACCACGGCGGTCCACCACCACACCTTCCGCTTCGCGCGCCGCGCCGAGGCCGACGGCCTCGCGGTCTTCGACGACCCGACGTCGATCTTCCGGTGCTGCTCGAAGGTGTTCCTGGCCGAAGCCCTCCGTGCCGCCGGCGTGCCCACGCCGCCCAGCCTGGTCGTCGATCGCGCGAGCCTCGAGATGGTCCCGGACGCGCTGGGGCTGCCCTGCGTGCTCAAGGCTCCGGACGGGTCCTTCGGCCGCGGCGTGGTCCGCTGCGCGACCCGCGAGGACGTTCAGACGGTGGGCGCTCGGCTGCTCGAGCGGAGTGACGTCATCGTCGCGCAGGCCTTCGCGCCGACCGAGTACGACTGGCGGATCGGCGTCCTGGATGGACACCCGCTCTATGCGTCGCGCTACTTCATGGCCCCCGGCCACTGGCAGATCGTCGCCCGCGACGCCGCGGGCGCGAAGGTCGACGAGGGCGAAGCCGAGACCGTCCGGGTCGAGGACGCGCCGGCCGAGGTGGTCGACGTCGCCCTGCGCGCGGCGGCGGTCGTCGGCGATGGCTTCTACGGGGTCGACCTCAAGCAGACCCCGACCGGGGAGATCCTCGTCATCGAGGTCAACGACAACCCCAGCATCGATGCCGGTGTCGAGGACGAGGTCCTCGGTCCGGTGCTCTACGAACGGATTGTCGAGAGCCTGGTCGCTCGCGTCGAGCGGCAGCGACGGATCCGTCGGGTGGGTGTGTGATGACCGATTGGGATGGCGTGAACGGCTCCGACGACCCCGAGCTCGACGGCCCCCGAACGGACCCGGGCGGTCCGGGTCTCTTCGACGGCTACGGCATCGAGATCGAGTGGATGACCGTCGCGGTCCTCGACCGCGCCGTGCGCCCCTTTGCGCCGAAGCTGCTCACCGACCGTGGCGTGCTCCGCGACGAGCGCGACCGTGGGCTCATGGGTTGGTCCAACGAGCTCGCGACCCACGTGATCGAGGTCAAGACCCTCGACGTCCCCGACCGGCTCGAAGGACTCGCCGAGCGCTTCCAGACGGAGGTGAAGGCGATCAACAAGAAGCTCGGCCCGGTCGGCGGTCGCCTGCTCGGCGGCGGCGCGCACCCGACGATGAACCCGCACACGGACGCGACGCTCTGGGAAGCGGGCCAGTCGGAGATCTACCGCGCCTACGATCGGATCTTCGATTGCCGCGGCCACGGCTGGGTCAACCTCCAGAGCACCCACCTCAACCTCGCCTTCGACGGCGACGAGGAGCTCCGACGGCTCCACGCCGCGGTGCGCTTGGTGCTCCCGCTGCTGCCCGGCCTCGCCGCGGCGTCGCCCTACTTGCAGGGCAAGCGCCAGCCCTTCCTCGATGCGCGCCTCGACACCTACCGCCACAACCAGGCGCGGGTGCCGGAGATCGCCGGCAAGGTCATCCCCGAGCCGATCCAGAGCGGAGGCGACTACCACCGCCGGATCCTCGCGCCGATGTACGAGGCGATCGCGCCCCACGATCCCGACGGTCTGCTGGCGGAAGAGTGGCTGAACAGCCGTGGCGCGATCGTCCGCTTCGACCGCATGGCGCTCGAGATCCGCGTGCTCGATTGTCAGGAGTGCCCCGCGCAGGACCTGGCGATCGCGGCCGCGGCGGTGGCGGTCATCCGCGCGCTCGTGGAAGGCACGGTCCCCGGCGGGTTGGACGACGACGCCTCCACCGATCGATTGGCCGCCCACTTCTGGAACGCCGCGCGCCACGGAAGCGCCGCGACCATCGACGACGAGGCGTACCTCGCGTGTTTCGGGGTCTCGGAGCTGTGGAAGCCGACCCTCCACGAGCTCTGGCGTGCGCTCCTCGATCGCCACCCCGTGGCCGCCGAGCACGAGGCGCCGCTGAGCCGCATCCTCCGCTCCGGCACCCTCGCCGAGCGCATGGTCCGCCGAGCGGGCGCCGAGCCCTCCGAAGCGATGCTGGTCACCCTGATGGCCGAGCTGAGTCAGTGCCTCAGCAAGGGCGAGGCCTACCGACCGTGACCCCGCGCTCGCTGCTCTTCTCCTGCGAGCACGCGACCAACGCCGTTCCCGAAGAGCTGGTGTTCCTTCGCGACGCGCTGGGTACCGACATCTGGCAGACCCACCGCGCCTACGACATCGGCGCCATCGAGGCGGCCCGTACCCTGGCGACTCGCTGTGGGTCGACGGTCATCGCCAGCACCGCCAGCCGGCTGGTGGCGGACACGAACCGCAGCGAGCGTCACCCGAAGGTCTTCTCCGAGCCGATCCGCGCGCTGCCCCGCGAGCGGCGCGAGTGGATCCTGGCGTCCCTCCATCGCCCACACCGCGAGATGGTCGCGGCGAGCGTCCGCTCGCGGAAGCCGGTGCTCCACGTTGCGGTCCACTCGTTCACCCCATCGCTCGATGGGCGGGAACGAGCGGTGGACATCGGGCTGCTCTACGACCCGTCGCGTCCGCCCGAGCGTCAGCTCGCCGGTGAGTGGAAGCGGCGCCTCGGTGAGCGACTGCCCGGAGTGCGTCTGCGCCGGAATGCCCCCTATCGCGGCGCGTCGGACGGGCTCCCCACGGCGTTTCGGCGAGTGTTCCTCCCGGACGAGTACGCGGGCTTCGAGCTCGAGCTGAACCAGGCCGCCTTCCAGGGCGCGTGGCCGCCGGCGTGGATCGAAGCCCTCGCCGACACCCTCCGAGAGCTCGCGGGCTAGCCCGCGCGCTTCCGCAGCCGGTTGACCTCCTGGTCGGCGGCGCGCGTGGTCTCGGGGAGCCGGAAGGCGGTCGCCAGTCGCAGGACCCAGTCGTTCGCGGTCTCGTGACCGACGCGATGACCTGGGCTCACATAGACCGGCTTCACCCCATCGCGGGTTCGCAGCGCGGACCCGATGCGTTCGCCGCCATCGACGATCGGCGCCGCCGACCCACGCGCGGCGGCCACCGGATCGTGTTCACCGAGGAGCCGGTTCTTGGCGCAGCCGATCGTCGGCAGGTCGAGCGTCACCCCCAGGTGCGAGGCGATGCCGAAGCGCCGCGGGTGCAGCAAGCCGTTGCCATCGCAGACCACGAGGTCCGGCTGGACCGAGAGCTTCTCGAAGCAGGGCAGCAGACAGGGCAGCTCGCGGAAGGAGAGGAGCCCGGGCACGTAGGGGAAGGGCGCGATGCCCGTGTGTCGCGCGACCTCGACCACCTCGAGCGTGGTGGCGTCGAGCACGCAGACCGCGGCCCAGAAGCGGTCACCAGTCTTCTCGTAGGCGACATCGGCGCCGGCCACGCGACGGACCGAGCCGACCCGGTCGACGAGCTCGACCGTGGACGCGAGGTTGCGCTGCATCGCACGTGCGTCCTCCGGGGTCATGGGCGCGCAGGCTAAGTCGTTCGCCGGTGGTTCCAAGGGGGCACCCCGCCCCGGGGGGAATTCTCCCACCGCGACTCCGTACGTTCCTGTCCTCGGCAAGTCGTCGAGCGACCCGTCCATGGACCCACTCATGCCCGCCCGCGCCTCGTTCGTCGTCCTCGTCCTCAGCCTCGCTTGCGGTGGCGAGCCGAAGCCGGAGGCGGCGGCGCTCACGGGTTTCGTCGTGCATCTCGACGCCTTTCAGGCCGCGCTCGCGACGGCACCAGCCGAGGCGAACGGCATCACCGCGCCCGAAGGGGTCACCCTCCAGGTGTTCTGCGGCGACGTCGCGGAGTGTCCGGAGGCGAACACGAAGATGGTCAGCGAGCGGACCGTGGAGCGCTTCCACGAGCTGCAGCGCAACGCCGCGCGCGGCCGGCACGACTTCAACCAGGATTGGTTCGACGAGCACGAGCTGGCGGCGCTCCCGAAGCTCCGCTTCTTCGCCACCCGACTGCCGGAAGAGACGACGAACGATGCGGCGTGGCACGGCCGCGTCGTGGTCTGGGACGCGCTCACGCGCTCCTGGCTCGGCGCCGTGCGGGTCGACCTCGAACGCGGTCGTGTGCCGGAGCACGCCTACGCCTACTTCGACGGGTACGGCAACCAGGTGAGCGGCCCGGTGTCCGATCATGACCGAGACACCGCGCGGGCCAATCGCGACTTCCAGAACCTTCTGCCCCACGCTTTCCGCGCGGCGGTCGCGAGCGGACGGAACGTCGACCGGATCGATCAGGCGATGCGTCAGGGACCCCGTCCGCTGGGTCGCACGCTCGCAGCCGACGCGGTGGTCTTCGCCGGCGGTCCCGATGGCCGGCTCGCGGCCTACTCCGGCGGCACCTTCCTCGACCTCGGCACCGACGAAGTGACCGACCTCTGGTCGACCGGTGACGGCTTCGTCTACCGCCGAGCCAAGAACGCTCTCGAAGAACGGGTGCCCTGGCTGCTCCGCGTGAAGGACGACCGAGTCGAGGACCTGACCTTCTTCTCCGACCTGCGTTCCATCTCCGTCGACGTGGTCGGTGAACCCGGTGACGTGTGGCTTCGAGTACATGGGTCCGAAGGCGTTGGTCAGGCCGGCAAGTGGGCCGACGGAGACTGGCAGCTGGGCGATCTCTCGGGCCTCGCTCCGACCATCCGCCGGGTCACGGGTGTGGACGAATGCGACGGGACCATCGCGCTCGCAGCGAGCGGCCCCGACGGGCAGGCCGTACATGCGCGTCGCGCCGACGCATGGACGACGGTGGTCCTGCCACGCAGCTCCGTCGGTTCGATCGTCCTCGAGTCTGCCACTTCGGCGCTCGTGGGCACCCATCGTGGCCTCCTCCGGGTGAACCTGGAGACGAGCGAGGTCGAACAGCTGTCGCGGCGCGGGGTCTTCAGCCTCTTCGACACGCCCCAGGGAGCCTGGGTCACCACTCGTCGGGGCCCGATCTCACCGGTGGAGTTCTTTCAGGTGCAGGGCTCACGGCTCAGCTCGGTGCGCTCGCTACGGACCCGAGGCCTCACCGACGTCGCGGTCGGACCGGACGGAACGATCGCCGTGCTCGCCCGCGGCGTCCTGCATCGCCGAACGCCCGACGGCGAGATCCTCCGCGTCCCGGAGGAAGGCGTCATCCCCGGCACGACCGCGACGATGGAGGTGGCGGTCGACGCCCACCGGACGGTGTGGATCGCGTCGACCGCGGGTCTCTTCGTCGCCACCGACGCTGGCCTGCACACGTTGGCGGTCCCGCCGCTCGCGGCGGCTCAGCCGAACATTCGCGAGGTCTGCATCCTGGGCTCTGGCCCCGAGCTGACCGCCGCCGATCTCCGGCCGGTTCCCTGAGCTACCGGACCCGTACGCCGCCTACGACCGCTTCGACGTTGTGCCCGTCCTGGTCGTGAACGAAGGCGGCGTAATACGCCTCTCCGTACGGACGCGGTCCGGGCGGACCGTTGTCGTGACCGCCCGCGCCGACCGCGGCTTGGTGGAAGGCCGCGACCTCGGCCTCGCTCTCTGCCACGAACGCGAGGTGCACGGAAGTCGGTCCCGAGCTGGCGTGCAGATAGAGCGTCGGCGACCCTGGCTTGTGGAAGCCGGCGTACACGCCCTCACGGAAGCCCTTCGGCGTCCACCCCAACGGCGCGAGGGCCGCCATGTAGAATTCTCTGGCCCGACCGACGTCGGCGACGGGCACGCTGATGTGATCCATTCTTCGATCCTCCGAGGAGCACCTTGCGGTCTCCCCTTGGAGGAGAGTCAAGCGCGGCGGGTGTCGAGGTATCGGCGGGTGCTCGTGAGCTGTGCCTCGAGCCCCTCCAGCCGGCGGATGCGCTCACGAACGGTAGCCAACCGCCCGTCCACCAGCGACAGCATGGCGTCGGGGTCCGGACAGTCGGAGCCAGCGTCGTCGACCAGCCGGACGATGTCGGCGATGTCCGCGAGTCCGAAGCCGAGCTCGCGGCAGTGCGCGATCAGGCGTAGGCGCTGGAGATGCGCCGGACCGAGCACTCGGTATCGGCCCTGCCGCGGAATCGGATCGAGGAGCCCGACCGCCTCGTAGTGCCGAATCGCTTTGATGGTCACGCCGGTCTCGCGTGCTGCTTCGCCTATCTTCATCGTTCGTCTTCTCCGAAGGACCGAGTCTAGATCGTGTGGGGTCGGCCCGAGATTCCACGGCGTCTCGGCGGCCGATTCGATTGAGCACTCGCGCGACGGCGGTAGCGCACTAAGATCCGCGTCGTCCGATGGAGCAGAGCGACGCGCTGAAGGAGACCCTCTCGGCGGAGGGGCTCGACCTGGACGCCGATGGTCGGCAGACGATCGGGGGGCGAATGCCCTTCGACGAGGCGCTGGCGTCGATCTCGGAGCTGCCGAGGGCGCAGCTGGGGACCGAGGAGGAGCGTGAGCTCGTCGTTCTCTCGGAGCTCGGTCGTGGCGGCATGGGCGTCGTTCTCCTGGCCCGGCAGAAGGCGCTCGGTCGCGAGGTCGCGGTGAAGCGCTGCAATCGAGACGGCGACGCGGTCCAGATGCTCGTGCGCGAGGCGCGGATCATGGGCCGCCTCGAGCACCCGAACGTGATTCCGGTCCATGGCCTGCTCGCCGACGACGAGGGCCCGGCGGTGGTCATGAAGCGGGTCAGCGGCGTGACCTGGGAAGACAGCCTCCGGATGGCGCCGGCGGCCAGCGGGCTCGATCGGCACCTCGAGATCTTCCTGCAGCTCTGCAACGCCGTCGCCTTCGCCCACAGCCGGGGCGTAGTGCATCGCGACATCAAGCCCGAGAACGTGCTGCTCGGAGAGTACGGCGAGGTCTACCTCGCGGACTGGGGCCTGGCGCGAGCCTTGGATGGCGAACCGAGCAAGCGAGTCTCCGGGAGCCCGGCGTACATGGCGCCGGAGATGCTCGAGGGGAAGGCCGACGAGCGGACCGACGTCTACCTGCTCGGGGCGACGCTCTTTCAGCTGCTCACCGGCCGCGCGCCCCACCGAGGAAACTTGGCGCAGGCGATCGAGTCCGTGCGCCGCGCTGCGCCGTTGACGCTGCCGCGGAGCGTGCCGGCGGATCTCGCATCGATCTGCATTCGCGCATGCGCTGCCGACCCCGACCACCGGTTCCAGCGCGCGGCCGATCTGCGCACCGCGCTCCGAGCGCACGTGCGACTCCGCGGCACCCGCAGCCTGCTGCGCACCGCCCATGAGCGCGCCGAGCAGGTCGAGCCCGAGCGCGACCGCGAGGCGATCGACCAGGCCTTCACCGAGGCCCGCTTCGGTTTCGGTCAGGCGATCGGCGAGCTCGAGCCCCTGGTCGAGCAGGCGGACGATGCGGTGAAGGCGAGCCTCCAGGAGGAGCTCGACCGGGCGATCGCGGGCCGAGAGTCGCTCCTCGAGTCGATGGCTCGCATCGAGATCGAGCGACAGCAGCCGGAGTCGGCGCTGGCGCTTCTCGGGGCCATGCGCGCCGCGCCCGAGCCACTGCTCGAGGAAGCGCGCGACCTCGCTCAGCAGCTGAGCACGCAGCGCGAGCGCTTGAGCAAGCTCGAGGCCGACCTCGACCCGGACGTCGGGGCCGGCGAGCGCTCCTGGGCCCAGCTGCTGCTGGCCGTCGGCATCCTGGTGGTCACGCTGCTCTTCGCGGTGGTCTTCGCGCCGCGCCGAGATCCCAGCCCGCTGCGGTTGGCGATCGTCGGCGGCGTCGTCTTCGTCGTGATCACGACGGTGGCGCTGATCTGGCGTCGGCGGACCGAGTGGAACCTCGTGAACCGGCGCATCGCCCAGATCGCGGTGCTCGCGTGTGCCGTGAGCGCACTGCAGCGATTGGTGGCGCTGAAGACCGGCGTGGACTCGGTGCACGTGCTCATGACCGACGCCTTCGTGCTGGGCATGGCGGGCATGTCGCTCACACCCTTCCACCGCGCAGGGCCGGTGCTGACCGTGCTCTCGCTCGGGGTGATCGTCGTCGGCCTGATCGAGCGGACGTTGGTGGACGAGCTCTTCGTCGGCTTCGCGGTCGGCGTGCCGGTGGTCTTGCTCCTGGCGCGGGCGGTCCGCGCATCGAAGCCGAAGGGCGGCTCTTGAGCGCGCTGCCCCTGGCCGAGGCGCAGCTGCTCGTCTCGGAGCTCTTCGTCTCCGTGCAGGGCGAAGGGATGCTCACGGGGGTGCCCTCGGTGTTCGTGCGGACGGGCGCGTGCAACCTCCGCTGCAAGTGGTGCGATACGCCGGAGACCTCGTGGTCGCCGAGCGGCCAGGTGCGATCGGTCGAGAGCGTGGTCACCGAGGTGCTCGGTCACGACGTCCGCCACGTGGTGCTCACCGGGGGTGAGCCGCTGCTGCCCAAGGGTATCGAGTCGCTCGCATGGGCGCTGCACGAGGCGGGCCGTCACCTCACGGTCGAGACCGCCGGCACCATCCACAAGGATCTGCCGGTCGACCTCTGGTCCCTGAGCCCGAAGCTGGCGTCGTCCGTGCCCGAGCATCCGCGCTGGGGGCCACGACACGACGCGCTGCGCCTGAACCACGACGTGCTCCGGCGCTACGTCGCGAGCGGCAACTACCAGCTCAAGCTGGTGCTCGCGGACCCCTCGGAGCTCGCCGAGGTCGATGCGCTGGTCAAGGAGCTCGGCGCGGCCGCGGAACGGGTGCTCTTGATGCCGGAGGGGGTGGAGAGCGCTCGCCTCGATGCCGTGGCCGAGTGGCTGGTCCCTTCGTGCATCGAGCGCGGCTATCGCTTCTGCGATCGGCTCCACATCCGCCTCTTCGGCCATACGCGGGGCACCTGAGATGGCCGACGATGCGAAGGGGACGCCCTCACGGATCTGGTGGTTCGCCTTCGGTTACTTCGCGGCCTACGTCCCCTACAGCGCCCTCACCAAAGCGGTCACCACCGGGGCACTGCCTCGCTCGAACGGCGCGGTCGATGGCTTCGTGCTCCTGCCGGTCACCGTCGGCACCTCGATGGTGGCGATGTTCACCTTTCTCACCGTGATGCGCTGGTGGCGCTACGCGAGTCGAGGCCGGCTGCTCGGCGTCTCGCTTCCGCGCCCCGGCCGCTACACGTTCCTCTCGGGACTGTGCACTGCGGCGATCATCGGCACCACGACCCTCGCCTACACCTTCGAGGGCGTGAGCATCGTCTTCGTGATGCTGCTGATGCGTGGCGGCGTCCTGATGATCGCACCGGTCGTCGACACCATCACCGGTCGCCGGCCGCGGTGGTTCTCGTGGGTTGCCCTGCTCCTGAGCCTCGCCGCGCTGGTGGTCAGCTTCTCCGAGCGCGGCGGCTACGCGATCACCATCGTCTCCGCCGTCGACGTCTCGGTCTACCTCCTCAGCTATTTCGTCCGCCTGCGCTTCATGAGCCGCCTGGCGAAGTCCGGCGATCGCGAGACCACCCTCCGCTACTTCGTCGAGGAGCAGATGGTCGCCTCGCCGGCGATGCTCTTCGCGCTGGTCCTGATCGCCATCGCCGCCCCCGGCCCGGTCGGTGACTCGATCCGCGAAGGGTTCACCGCTTTCCTGGGCAGCCCGGTCATCGGGCACGCCGTGCTCATCGGCCTGCTCTCGCAGGGCACCGGCATCTTCGGCGGTCTCATCCTCCTCGACAGCCGCGAGAACACGTTCAGCGTCCCCGTGAACCGCTCCTCGAGCATCCTCGCCGGGGTCGCCGCCTCCTACGCGCTGGCCCTCGCCCTCGACGCCGACGTCCCCAGCGTCCACCAGCTCATCGGCGCCGCCCTCGTCATCACCGCCATCCTCTTCCTCACCGTCCCCCCGCTGCTCGAGAAGAGGCGCGGCCGGTAGCCATGGCCGCAGGGCCCTGCTAGACGGCTGGCCATGACGGTTCGTGTTCGCTTTGCGCCTTCCCCCACGGGTTACCTCCACATCGGTGGCGTGCGGACGGCTCTCTACAGCTGGCTCTGGGCTCGCCGCCACGGTGGCCAGTTCATCCTCCGCATCGAGGACACCGACGAGAAGCGGAACAGCGACGAGGCGATCCAGATCATCCTCGACGCGATGAAGTGGCTCGGCCTCGACTGGGACGAGGGACCCGGCGTCGGCGGCGACCACGGCCCCTACAGGCAGTCCGAGCGCCTCGGTCTCTACCGCGAGCACGCCGAGAAGCTGATCGAGAGCGGCCACGCCTACCGCTGCTTCGCCACCAAGGAAGAGATCCAGGCCCAGCGCGACGCCTACGAGAAGGAGCACGGCAACAAGGGCTTCAAGTTCCGCTCGCCGTGGCGCGACCGCACCGACGGCGACCCGAGCCAGCCTCACGTGGTCCGCTTCAAGACGCCGACCGAGGGCAGCACCAGCTGGGACGATCTCCTGCGCGGGACCATCGAGGTCGCCAACAAGGAGCAGCAGGACTTCGTGATGCTCCGGCAGAACGACCTGCCCCTCTACAACTTCGGCTGCTTCGTCGACGACTTGACCATGGGCGTCACCCTCGTCGCGCGCGGCGACGACCACATCGTCAACACCCCGCAGCAGCTCCTCCTCTACCAGGCGGCCGGCGCCGAGCCCCCGAAGTTCGCGCACCTGCCGATGGTGCTCGGCCCCGACGGCAAGAAGCTCAGCAAGCGCCACGCGGCGGTCTCGGTCCTCGAGTACCGCGACCTCGGCTTCGTGCCCGACGGTCTGCTGAACTACCTCGCGCGCCTCGGCTGGTCCCACGGCGACCAGGAGATCTTCACCAAGGAAGAGCTCGTGAAGCTCTTCGACTGGGACCACGTCGGCAAGACCGCGAGCCGCTACGACACCAAGAAGCTCGCCCACGTGCAGGGCCACCACCTCCGCGAGCACACCGACGCCCAGCTCGCCGAGCTCGTCGTGCCCTTCCTCGCGCAGCGTGGCCTCGAGGTCTCGCCGACCGATGCGCGACTCATCGCCGCCATCGAGCCGGTGAAGCTCCGCGCCACCACCCTCGTCGATCTCGCCGAGGGCCTCGACTACTTCTTCCGCGCCGACGACGAGCTCACCTACGACCCGAAGGGCCGCCGCAAGTTCCTCACGCCGGACACCGCGGAGACGCTCGACAAGCTCCACGAGCTCGCGAGCGCCGCCGAGCCCTTCGACCCTGCGACCCTCGAGGCCAAGATCGCCCCCTGGGTCGAGGAGAGCGGCATCAAGATGAAGCTCGTCGCCCAGCCCGCGCGCGTGGCCATGACCGGTCGCACCGCGAGCCCCGGCCTCTACGAGACCATGGCGCTCCTCGGTCGCGACGCGACCCTCGCCCGGCTGAAGAGCGGCGCCGAGCTCGCGCGGACCCCCGCCGAGGACTGAGCCCTTGAGGAGTCCTCTCGCCCTCTTTCGCGAGCTCACCACGGAGTCGTGGCGTGCGCTCGACGAAGAGGCGGAGGCGCTGCGCGAAGAACGCGGGCCCGGTCACTTCGATCGCCGTCCGCTGATCGCGTTCAGCACGGGCGCGGTCTTCCTGGTGCTAATGGAGTACTGGGGCATGCCCGACGACTTCACCGCGACCGTCGACTGGCTGGTCGCGCAGGAGGTCGACGGCAGCCTCGACGGCACCTTCTTCCGCTCGCTGGAAGGCAGCCGCTACTGGGAGCTCATGCACCACGCCTGGTGGGCGATCTGGCGTGTGCTCGGCTTCTTCGTCTTCCCGGTGATCGTGATCTGGCTCAGCCGCGATCGCGTGCGCGATCAGCATGTCACCACCAAGCACCCCGATCCTCCGAAGCTCGCGCCCTTCTACTGGGTCGGGCTCGCGGTCGGCCTCACGCTCCTGGCCGTCGTCAGCTTCGCGCCCGGCTTCCAGGCGACCTACCCCTTCTACCGCGGCGCCAGTCGGAGCATCTCCGACCTGCTGATGTGGGAAGCGCTCTACGCCGCCCAGTTCTTCAGCCTCGAGTTCTTCTTCCGCGGCTGGTGGCTCCGCGCCGGCCGCACCATGGGCAGCCACGCCATCTGGGCGATGATGGTCCCCTACGTGATGATCCACGTGGGCAAGCCGATGACCGAGACCCTCGCCGCGATCATCGCCGGCCTCTTCCTCGGCACCCTCGCCATGCGCGGCCGCAGCATCTGGCCCGGCTTCGGCCTCCACTGCGCCGTCGCCGTCGGCATGGACATCGCGTGCCTCGCCCAGCGCGGCGAGCTGCCCACGCAGTGGGCGCCTTAGCCGCTGGTCGCGGGGCTATGGTCCCTCGGGGCGTTGGGCCCATCGAGCGCACTCTCGATGAGTGCGGGCGACACCAGCGAGGCCACACCGTAGCCAACGAACCCGATCCCGACGGACACCGCGACGAAGAGCACGGCACGAGCCACCGCGGCCAGTGCGAACGCCCGGAGCTCCCCGTTCGCCTCGGGACGCGCGGCGGCCGCTTCGTCTTCCATTGGAAGGGGGTCGTCGAGGCTGGTGCGGCGAGAACTCACGGGGATGGGTCGATCGCGGAAGCACGACTCGAGGGCACGGTCGATGGCTGCGTAGAGCTCGGTCAGCGCGTTCGCGAGATCGGGAAGCGCGTTCAGCGTGAGGTTCTCCTGGGCGCTGGTGTGTCGGTCCCAGTGATGTGGCCAGTAGAGGGCACGCGAGCTGCCGACGACGAGGTGGATCCCCGGCGCGGCGGCGGCGACCGGTTTGCCGTGGCGCACTCGGTCACCGAAGCGATCCTTCCAATCGAAGGGCCCTGCTGCCGTCAGCTCCGCGAACGCCCGTTGGAGGACCGGCACGAACGCGGGATGGGCCAAGCGCAGTCGAAAGTAGTCGTCGACCTCCGCGACGCCCGTATCGAACGCCACCCAGTCGCTCCGGTCGCGCGCGTCTCCGCCCGCGAGCGTCACCCAGCTGGCTGGCGTACGGCGCACCCACGACCGGACCAGGTGCACGAGTAGCCAGACGAGACTGCCCGCCCCCACATGGTGCGCGAGTTGAATGGGCAGCGATCGCTGCAGCATCGGTAGGTCGAAGGTGTCCAGCGTCTCGACCCTAGCACCGTGGTGATGGGCTTCCCTCGATGGGGTCGGTCGGTGATCGCCTACGGCTCGCGAACCAGCGGTGGTTCTCCGTCGACGCCGACCTGCTCACGCAGAAAGGCCAGCAGATGGCCAGCCACGACCTCCGGCTGGTCGACGAAGGGCCAGTGGCCACATCCAGGAAGCGTGTGCACTACGGCGCGCGGGAAGATCTCCTTCTGTCGCTCCGCAAAGCGGACGGGGACGAACGCATCGCCTTCGCCCCACAACACCAGGGTCGGCGGATCGAGGTTCGAGAGGTCTGACGCGAGCGCGTTCTGTTGTTCGCCGAGCTTGGCGCTCGCGCGATAGAGCGCGAGGACCGCACGGTGGTGAGCGAAGTCCGAGTAGGACGCGACCCGGTCGAAGAACTCGTCGGGGAGTGGCACCGGGTTGGTGCGCTGGACCATCCGGCGGGTGATGGAGGGTCGGAGCAGGAAGTACGAGAGCTCACCGAGCACCGGCAGCTGCCAGAGCTTCGCGAAGCCATGCCATTCGTAGTCGAGGAGCACACCGGTGTTGATGAGCGTCAGACTCCGCAGCCGCTCCGGATGATCGATCGCCCAACGCAGCCCCCAGCCGCCGCCGAAGTCGTGGAGCACCAGGTGCGCGCCGTCGATGCCCAGCTCGTCGAGGAGCGCGCCCAGGTGTCGGCCGTAGCCGTCGACGGTGAAGTCGAAGTCCACCGGTCGCTCCGAGCGACCGTAGCCGGGCATGTCCATCGTCAGCACCCGGGCGAAGGCGCCCACTCGAGGACCGAGGTCGTCCCAGTCGTCCGACGGTCCGGGATTGCCGTGCACGAAGACGACCGCGTCCGATGCGTCCTGCGGACCTCCCTCGGCGATGGCGGTCCGGACTCCGCCGATGATCAGCTCCCTGCGCTTCATGGCGCGAGGCTAGCGGATCGACAACGGAGACGGCGCTAGCCCGATTCCCAACGCTTCACACTTGGTGACGCCGAGGGCGAAATCTGAAAAGAGCAGCCGCCTTCGTCGCGAAGGAAACCTCATGAGCGCGTTCGAGTTCGTTCATGCGACGGCGAGAGTTCAACTCAGGCAGACATCGCGTGCCTCGCCCAGCGCGGCGAGCTGCCCACGCAGTGGGCGCCCTGACGGCGCGAGGCTGGCACGACACGTGCTGAGGATTTCGTGCGATGAGTGCGAAGCCTTCGAAACTCGGCGCTTCGAGCGCTACCGAGCGCCGTGGTGGTGCAGAACACCACGCGATCGTGGGGCGAGTGGTGCGAAAACCATCACCCTGGATCCTGGTCCTGCTCACTGGCTCATGTGTGGTGGCAGCGCCCACCGTCGCGTCGGCGCAGGTCGACGAAGCAACGGCGGTCGAAGCGGAGCTGGTCGAGCCGATGCCCGATCCTCCGCCGCTCGTCCTCGACCGACCCGACCAGGCACGAATGGGCACGGCGGGCTTCTTTCTCGGCGTGGACACACTCGTGGGCGTGGGGCGGAGCCGCGGGGCCTTCGGTCGAGGTCGCGCGGACTTCGGACTCCGCATCCGCAACCGGACTCGGCACCTCGGCGTCGACATCAGACTCGGCATGGGCGGCGGTCGGTTGCGCCGCTTCACCCAGCGCGACCGCGCGACCGAGATGGCGTTCGGGATGGAGCTCCGCGGGTACGTCAATCCGGAGCACCCCGTTCAGCTCTTCCTCGCGGGCGGCTTCGGGTTCGGCATCGTGAGCGTGCCGGACCACGAGGCGCCGAGCACGGACGAGTGCCCGAGCGTCGCGATGTTCTTCGCGGACCTGAGCGCTGGGGTCGGCTTCGCCATCCCCGTCACGGAACACGCGACCCTCTCGACGACCGTGAGCGTCGTGCGTCGGTCGGTGCTGGCCGGTGACCTCAGCTTCGTCGAGCAGACGGTCAACCCACCGCTGCAGGCCTCCGACCGGCTGATCGGAGTGTCCGCGCAGGTGCTCCTCATCGGCTACATGGGCGGGCCGACGACGGCCGACTGAGCCCCTTCGGCGGTTGGCCTGACGGACGCGAAAGAGGCGGACCCGTGAACGGATCCGCCTCATCACAGCGACGCTCGGCCGCTCGGGTCAGCGCTCGAGAGCGCTGGCTGGCCTACCAGCGGTCACCACCACCGCCGCCACGGGGCGCGCGCTCGCGGGCCTCGTTGACGTTGATGCTGCGTCCGTCGAGCTGGAAGCCGTTCATCTCCCCGATGGCCCGGTCGGCCGCGGCGGAGTCGCTGAAGGTCACGAAACCGAAGCCACGGCTCCGGCCCGAGTCGCGGTCGCTGATGACCTTGGCGTCGCTGACGTCACCGTACTTCTCGAACGCGGCACGAAGGCCACGATCATCGGTGTCCCAGCTGAGGCTTCCCACGAATAGTTTCTTCGACATGTCTTTTCTCTATCTTCACTTCGCTCACGACGGACCGAGGCGACGCCCGGCGCAGTAGGCGCGGGGAGCCCTCGCGGTCGCAGCCGTTGTTGGCTGCGTGGCTCGGAGATGACGGTTCGCCCGTTCGCTCTTCGAGACCCTGCGCGAGTCGTGCGGGCACCGTTCACTGCCCGGGCCCCCGAGGCAAGGTCAATCGACGAGAGAGGCGAGCGCTCGGTCGTTTCCTCACAGGGAGACCGTCGAAGCCATGGGACCTCACGGCAGCCTCCCGTCGGATTCATCCGCCCTCTGACCCCTTGCAGGCATGGCAACGGCGGAGTGCTATGTCATCGAAGATGGAGACGATCGACATCTTGCTGCTCACCCGGCAGTGGTTCGATCGAGACGATGGAGTTCGGCTGACCTTCTGGGGCGCGTCGAGCGATGGGCCCGTGAAGGTCGTCTTCACGCAGCAAGACTCGGTGTTCTTCGTCGACCGTGGGATGCGCACGGAGGCGGGTCAGCGGAAGTCGGTGGAGCTTCGGAGCCTGCACGGGCGCGAGGTGGACGCGGTCTACTTCCGCACCCAGCGCGAGCTGGTGTCGGAGCGGCGGCGACTCCGCGATGGTGTGCTGCGCACCCAAGAAGGCGACGTGAAGCCGCACGACCGTTTCCTCATGGAGCGCTTCGTGACGGGTTCGATGACCGTGCTCGGCACGGTGCGGCAGCGGGAGGGCCATCGCGAGCTGTCGAACCCGCGGGTGAAGGCGTGCGACTTCGCGACCGAGCTCTCGGTGTTGGCCTTCGACATCGAGACCGACGGCTACGACGGTCCGCTGCTCTCGATCGCGGTGGCGGGCGCCGGTGGCGAGCACGTGTGGATGACCGGCACGGGCCCCGTGGTCGACGACCTGACCTACGTCGCGGACGAGCGCGCCCTGCTCGAGCGCTTCCTGGACCACGTGCGCCGCGCGGACCCGGACATTCTCTCGGGCTGGAACGTGATCGACTTCGATCTGCTCACGCTCCAGAGGCTCGCCGACCGGGAACGCATCCCGTTGTCGCTCGGCCGCGGCGGCGAGCGCGCGAAGGTGCTCGAGCCGCGCAGCGATCAGCAGCCCTACGTCGCGCGGGTGGGCGGTCGCGTGGTCCTCGATGGGATCGCGACGCTCAAGGCGGCGACCTGGTCGTTCGAGAGCTTCGCGCTCGAGCACGTGGGCCAGAAGCTGCTCGGCCGCGGCAAGAAGATCGAGCACGACGGAGACCCGGTCGCGGAGATCCGTCGCCTCTACCGTGAAGACAAGCCGGCGCTCGCGGCCTACAACCTGGAGGACTGTCGGCTGGTGCTCGACATCTTCCGCGAGGCGGACCTGATCGGCTTCGCCGTCGAGCGCCAGGCGCTCACAGGCCTACCGATGGATCGACAAGGCGGCTCGGTTGCCGCTTTCGACAACCTCTACCTGCCGCGCCTCCACCGCCGCGGCTACGTCGCGCCCGACGTCGGTGATGCACGAGACGGAGAGCGGAGCCCCGGCGGCTACGTGATGGACTCGGTCCCGGGGCTCTACGAAAACGTCGTCGTGCTCGACTTCAAGAGCCTGTATCCGAGCATCATCCGGACCTTCGCGGTGGACCCGCTCGGCTTGGCCGTGCCCGGCCCCGACCCGATCCCCGGGTTCCAGGGCGCGAGCTTCGCCCGCGAAGGACACATCCTCCCCGAACTGATCCAGCATCTGTGGGAGGCTCGCGACGAGGCGAAGAAGCGCAACGACGCCGCGCGCTCCCGAGCGATCAAGATCCTCATGAACAGCTTCTACGGCGTGCTCGGCACGCCCGGCTGTCGCTTCTTCAGCCCGATGCTCGCGAGCTCGATCACGCTGCGCGGTCACGAGATCATCACGGAGAGTCGAGCCTTCATCGAGGCGCGCGGCTATGCGGTGATCTACGGCGACACCGACTCGCTCTTCGTGCACGTCGACGGCAAGGATGCGGACGAGAGCGAGGCCATCGGGCGAACGCTGGCCGCCGATCTGAACGCTCACTGGCGGGGTACGCTCCAGGAACGGCATCGGATCGAGAGCGCGCTCGAGGTCGAGTTCGAACGGAACTTCGTGCGCTTCCTGATGCCGACCATGCGGCACTCGACCAAGGGCAGCAAGAAGCGCTACGCGGGCCTGATTCGAACGCCGGCAGGCGAGAAGGTGATCATCAAGGGCCTCGAGGCCGCGCGGACGGACTGGACCGCGCTCGCCCGCCGCTTCCAGCGGGAGCTCCTGGACCGCGTCTTCCACGACCGACCGTGGCGCGAGTGGATGCTCGGGTTGGCGTCGGAGGTCCGCGCCGGTCGGCTCGACCACGAGCTCGTCTACCGGAAGCGCATCCGGCGCGCGCTGGCCGACTACACGAAGAACGTCCCGCCGCACATCCAGGCGGCGCGGAAGCTCGGTAGGCCGATCAAGGAGATCCGCTACGTGATGACCGCGCACGGACCAGAGCCGGTGGATCTGCCGCACGGCGACCTCGACCACGAGCACTACCTGCAGAAACAGCTCGCTCCCGCCGCAGACTCGATCCTGCCCTTCCTAGGCACGACCTTCGAGGCCATCGCCGGAACGCAGATGAGCCTCTTCGGGTAGTCACTCCTCGAGCAAGCGGGGCGTGGTCAGGCGAAGCGGTTCGTCCGCCTCGATGAGCGCCGCCGCCTCGAAGTGGAGCCGACCGACGCGCTCCCCGTCGACCAGCAGATCCAGATCCGAGTCGCCGACCGGAACCGCGACGAACTCGTGGTTCTCCCCTCCCTCGAGGTGGAGATGGAGCAGCTCCCCATCGGCCCCTTCGACGATGGTCAGCTCTCCTTCCCACTCACCGAGGTCGGTGACGTGCTCCTGGCCATCGAGGTCGACGAGCACGCCGGTCACTCGAACGCGGGTTTGGTCCACGGGAGTCGCTTGGAAACCGAAGGTGACATGGCCGCCCGGAGTGTCGACCGAGCGGTTCGGATCCGGCTCTGGTTCTCGCGCGGCCTCTGCGTTGGTCGGGCCGGCCCCCGAGGTGGTGGCGCAGCCGAGACCCGAGAGGGCGAGCAGCAGCGCACCGATCGAGACGGACCCGACGGCGCGGAGCCGGGGAGGGGTGAGGGCGCGAGGGCGGGTGGGAGCGAGGAGTTGGTTCATGGCGAGTGGTCGGCCGGTGTCGGCGGCTTCCAGACCCGTGAGTAGCATGACCGCCGGGGTCGAGGCTGGAGTCCACGATGCCTGGCGGGCAGACCGCTCCCTTCGTACCGTGCCACCATGTTGCGACGAGCCACCCTCGCCCTGCTCCTCCTGACCGCCTGCGGCGATGACGACACCGATGACGCGGTCCCGGACGCGAGCGCGCCAGACGGCTTCGTGGTCGACATGGGCTCGGGTGATGAATGCCCCATGGGCGACCCTCCGAGCGACGACGCGGTGTGGACCGACTCCGGCTGGGTGACCGGCGCGCCCGCCGGCGATGCGACTCGCTATCTCTCGATCCCCTTCGCCGCTCCCCCGATGGGCGACCTCCGCTTCCGCGCACCCGAGCCCGCCGCTTGCTGGGACGGCGTCCTCGAGGCGACGACGATCGGCCCGCGCTGCATGCAGGTCGAGGCGCTCGGCGCGTCCGCCGGGTCGATCGTCGGTGAGGAAGACTGCCTGACGCTCAACGTGTGGGTCCCGAACACCGAGCCGCCCGCGGGCGGCTTCCCGGTGCTCTTCTTCATCCACGGGGGTGCGTTCATCCAGGGCAGCGCCAACCAGCCGCTGGTCGCGGCGCTGCCGAGCTCGCTTCTCTACGAGGGCCGCGATCTCGCGACGACGGGACCGGCGGTCGTCGTCACCGCCAACTACCGCCTCGGGCCCTTCGGGTTCCTCGCGCACCCCGACCTCACCGCCGAGGCCGCGGGTGGCTCGGTCTCGAACTGGGGTCTGCAAGATCAGCGCGCCGCCCTCCAGTGGGTCCAGCGGAACATCGAAGGCTTCGGCGGCGACCCCGAGGCGGTGACCATCTTCGGAGAGTCCGCCGGCGCGGTCTCGGTCTGCGCCCAGCTGGCCTCGGCCGGGTCCCGCGACCTCTTCGAGAGCGCCATCATGCAGTCGGGGGTGTGCACCGCCGAGTCGATGGGCACTGCCGAGGCGCGCGGTAGCGCTCGCGTCTCCGACTCCGTCTGCGGCGACGCCGAAGACGCGGTCGCCTGTCTTCGCGGCCTCACCGCGACCGAGCTCCTCGAGGAGCTCCCGGGGAGCACCTCGGTCGGATCGATCAGCACCGGAGCCAGCGACGGAGCGTTCGGCCCGGTTCAGGACGGAGTCTTCCTGGATGGGCAGCCGAGCGTGGTCCTCGCCAGTGGCGACGCGAGCGGCAAGCGCCTCGTGGTGGGCGCGAACGCCGAGGAGATGGCGCTCTTCTTCGCCGGGGTGACCGTCGACACGGAAGAGGACTTCGAGGACGCGGTCACCATGGGCTTCACGTCTTTCGGCTCCACGGTCGTCGAGGGAGTGCTCGCGACCTACGACCCGGCCGACTACCCGACGCCCAAGGACGCTCTCGTGGCCGTCTACGGTGACTTCCGTTTCGTCTGCGCCGCTCGGCTCATCGCTCAGCGAGCGGCCGAGGGCGGCATCGAATCACGCCTCTACCACTTCCGTCGTCGCCCGGTGACGCCGATGGGCGAGCAGGCCGCGTCGCACGGGATCGAGCTCCTCTACGTCTTCGGCACGCTGAACGACTTCCCCGGTTTTACGCCCGACCCCTCGGACGCAGCGGTGTCGGTGTCGATGATCGACTACTGGACCCGGTTCGCCGCCGGTGACCTCAGCAGTGCACCGACCACTTGGCCGACCTACGACGACACGAGCCGCGAGGTGCTGGTCTTCGACGACCCGCTCGAAGGGGCCACGGATCTGCGCGGCGCCGAGTGCGACTTCTGGATCCCGCTCTACGAGAGCGTCGGACTCTGAGCGAGCGACGGGGTCTCGTAAGGGCACGCGGTTTGCGCTTACGCTGGGCGGGTGGAGTCGTTGCCACAGCTGAGTGCGTACCTCGAGACCCTTCCCGCCGGGCTCAACAGCTACCCGCACTGTCAGACCAAGGCGTCGCTCGTGCTCTCGGCGTTGCGCGGGTTGGACCAGCGGGAGCTCCTCGCCAGCGGCCTCCCGTCCGAGCTGGAGACCATCATCCGAGAGCCGCCCCCGCTCGGCCTGTGGGTTCCCGCGGTGCTCAGCGACGCGATGTTCCACGCCTGCTGCGACGTCTTCTACCCGACCGAGTCCGCGATGCTGAAGTGGACCTACGAGCGGACGGTCGATCTGGCGAAGAACCCGCTCTATCGAGGTCTGCTCAAGGCGGTCGGTCCGCGGCGTTGGTTCAAGATGGGGCCGAAGATCAACCGGCTCTTTCAGCGCGGCACGACGCTCGAGAACGAGGTCGGCGACCGACGGTGCATCTCCGAGATGACGTTCCCACCGCGGCTCCACGACTTCACGAACCTGATGAGCAACGTCCCGGTCATCCGCGCCACCGCCGTGCTCAGCGGTGCGAAGGGCGTGCGCGCGAAGCTCGTCGAGCATTCGGAGACCCATGCCCGTTACCAGTGCACCTGGGTCTGAGCCTCACCTCACGAGGTAGTCGTAGATCGTCGCGGGGATCCGAGCGCGGAGGCGCTCCCGGGCTTCGGGGGCCAGGCGGGCCAAGAGTTGGCTCAGGTGCCAGTACTCCCAGACGTTGATCTTCGGGTCGGCGAAGTCGAACGCCGGGTCCGGCTCGCGGTCCAGCGCCGCGAGCGCGATGTGCGCGTGGGTGTGGTGGTTCGCCGGGGAGTGGATGCCCTCGTGGCTCAACGCGAAGCGGGCCTCCTCGAGCATCTCGTCCCAGAGCTCGGCAAAGCCCAGCATGGTCGCCGGATACGCCACGTGTTTCTGGACCCAGCCGTAGGGGCCGAAGAGCCGCCACTCATCGGTACCCGCGATGTTTCCGAGGTGGAGCTTCCAGATGCGGGCCAGCTCGCGCATGAGATCGGCGTCGAGCGGCTCCGTCCCGGTCTGCCTCTGATTGATGATCTGGTCGGCGATGATGTTGGAGATGACCCGGGCGATCATGCCGGTGGCCGTCGAGCGCTTGGCGGGCTCGACCGCGTCGACGAGCCCTCCGAGCACTTCCCCGAGCGGGCGGTCGTCGGCGAAGAGGCCGCTCACGTGCTTGCTGCTCTCGGCATAGAACTTCACGCGCCGCATCGGCGTGAGCGCATCGGCCTCGGCGCGGTTCTCCTCGGGCGAGCGACCCCGCCGGTGGGCCTGCACGATCCGGTCGAGCATCGCCGCCGAATGGCCGAGGAAGTCGTCGGCCACCTTGCGAAAGGGGCCATCGCTCCCAGTGCAGTCCTCCCAGACCTCGCCCGCTCGCTCGCCGCTCAGGACCAGGTGGAGGTTCGCGTGATCAGTGGTGTGCCCGAGCTGCACCGTGCCGTCGGTCGGTTCGACCCCATCGTCGAGGTGGCTCTCCTCGAACCACTCGTCGTCGTCGATGGGGAAGGGTTCGCAGCTGCGCTCGAGTGACCATTCGCCGATCGCGCGCAGACGGCCGCAGTCGCACGAGCCGTGCCACTCGAGCCCTGCGCCTCCGTCCCCGACCTCCAGGAGAAAGCGGCGATAGCCCGCCGGGATCGTGATGCCGTGCTCGCGCTCGAAGGCGCTGAGCTGGTCTTCGCTTCGCGTCGGCCCCGGCGTGCTCCACTCGGGTTTGGCGGGACACCACTTCGCGATGGCGTCGAAGTGGTCGCGGATGAGCGCGAGCTGCTCGTCGGGCTTGGTCACTCGCCGATGAGACCACGGGCGTCACACGAGGCCAACGCCCATCGGGGCGAGCGAGCGAACCGACTCAGCGACGTCGCCGCACGAGCCAGAATGCGAACCCGAGCAGCGCGAGCGTCGTCATGGGCGCGCGTCCGTTCACCGCACAGCCCCCGCCGCCGCCGTCGCCTGAGTCGCTGCCGGTGCCGCCGTCGCGCGACACCGAGCCATCCGAGCCGCCCCCCGGTCCCATGTCTGCACCCGGACCAGGCCCACCACCGGGCGCGCCCGCGCTGTCGATCGGCGCATTGCCCATCGCGCAGCCGCCCGTCGTGATCGCACTGCCACCGGCGATCGGCTCGTAGCGGAGGATCAGCCCGATCTCACCGTTGTCGTTGTAGCCGGTCGGGTCGCCGTCCTGGCCGCCGCTCCCCAGGCGCACGTCGAAATCGGTCAGCCGGTGCGGCTCGCCTTCCACGCTCAGCTCCTGACCGATGACCAACAGGCGGACCAGCTCGCCGGCGCTCTGGTCGTAGCCCCAGAGCGAGTCCGTGCCCGAGGTGCGTGAGCTCGAGACCGTGGCCCGAAAGACGACGTTTCCCTGCGCGTTGGTGCCGATGCCGTTCGGGTCGGGCAGGAGGTCTTCGAACGTGTACTCGCCGACCGTGGCCCCCTCGGTCGCGACGAGGCGCCACGAGCCGTCCGGATCGCGGAGCACGATCGACTGCGCGTCGCCGTGAACCGCGACCGCCGCCACGTGACCGCTCCCGCCGAGCAACATGCGAGTTCCGGTGAAGCTCGCCTGGTCCCAGGTCGCGCCGTCGAGCCCGGTGACGGCGATGGCGTCGCCCGGCGAGAGGATCGTCGTGAAGTCGCCACCCGGCTCGAGCAGCCACACGGTTCGCACGAGGTCGGGCGCGGTGCCCGCGCTCCCGAAGACCAGCACCTGGCCGGCGTCGTTGATGCCCCCGACCTGGAAGTCGTCGAGGCCCTCGTCCGTGTCGCTGACCGTCGGCGCGCCGTCGACGAAGACGGTGTCGTAATTGTCGTCGACGACCGGGCTCACGCGACCGGCCACCGCGAGGACGCCGACGCCGTTGCCGTGGTGGGTGCGCATGTCGAAGCGCGAGAAGTCCGGGTCGGTGTCCGAGGGGAGGTTGGTCATCACCACCCGCACCGCACCGGCTGCGTTCCGTGCGCCAAAGCCATCGAGGCGACGGGCGAGGTTGTCCAAGTCGACGATGGTGCTCTCGAACGAGAAGCCGGCGCCGCTGGGCCCGGCCTCGAGCGATTGGATCACGTCCCACTCGAAGTTGGCGCCGTCGATCGCGTCGCGGCGGAGCACCTCGGGGGTCGGCGCGGCGTCCCCTTGGCCCCAGGTCCAGATGCCGATGTTGCCGGAGCCGATGTCCGCGTTCTGGTAGTCCGCGCGGACGACCAGCCGGCCATCGCCCATGATCCGGAAGTCGCGTGGGATGCCCGTCGTCGGTCCCCCCGCCATCGGAAACTCTTCGCCCTCACGGAAGACGAGGAAGCGGCGCACCGTGTCGCCGTCCGCCTGGTAGACGAAGAGCCCCTCGTCCTCGGTCGCGTCGAGCGAGACCCGCGCGCCCTCGAAGAGACCGACGAACGCGATCGCGCCGTCGGGGCCGATCACCGGTGCTTCGAGGTCGGCGAAGTCGATGTCGGTCGAAGGGATCGGATCACCGACGCGCACGAGCGTCGTGAACTGAGCCGCGGCGGGAGCGCTCGCCAACAGCAGCGCGAGGGTGAGGACTCGAGTCATGACCCCACCCTGCCAGTGGGGTAATTCGCCGACCAGTCCCACGCGGTGGACGCTTCGACCGATCTCACGAGATGCGGCCCTCCCCCGATCGCGCTGGGTCGGCGCCGGCCCTTGCAGCTGCGCATCTTTCGTCCACTTCCATTTCGAGCACGTTTCAGACGCAGAGAATTGGACCCCCCGTTTCGGAAAAGGTCATGATCCCACGTACTTGGCGGCGAATTTTCAACGTTCGGCGACAAGGAATTACATCTGCGTGACAATTGATGGGCTGCGCCTTGGTGCGATTCAGCCCATCGTTCACCGCTGCTTCGGTGACCGGTCGAGGCCCTACTTCAGGGGGCCATCAGAAGGCCCCGAGCTCCCCGCCGCGACCGTTCGTGGCGCCCCCGGAACGAACGAGAGGATTCGATGGAAACCGTCATCATCGTGCTGTACCTGATCGCGCTGACGATCCTGGGCATCTACGGCGCCCACCGCAGCCACCTGCTGATGCTCTACCTGAAGCATCGCAAGAACACGCCGAAGCCTCTCCGCAAGTTCGAAGAGGACGAGCTGCCGACGGTCACCATCCAGCTGCCGATGTTCAACGAGATGTACGTCGTGGACCGGCTCCTCGATGGCATCACCGGCATCGACTACCCGAAGGAGAAGGTCCAGATCCAGGTCCTCGACGACTCGACCGACGAGACGGTCCAGATCGCCAAGGCGAAGGTCGACGAGCTCCTCGAGAAGGGCTGGGACGTCGAGTACCGACACCGCACCGACCGCACGGGCTTCAAGGCCGGCGCGCTGGAAGAGGGCCTCGAGACCGCCAAGGGCGAGCTCATCATGGTCTTCGACGCGGACTTCGTCCCGACCTCGGGTGTGCTCCGCAAGCTCGTCGACCACTTCACCGACCCGAAGGTCGGCATGGTCCAGGCGCGCTGGGGCCACATCAACAAGGACTACTCGGTCCTGACCCAGTGCCAGTCGATGATGCTCGACGGTCACTTCGTGATCGAGCACATCGCGCGCAACCGCTCGGGTCGCTTCTTCAACTTCAACGGCACGGCGGGCGTCTGGCGCAAGGAGACGATCGTCGACGCCGGCGGCTGGGAGCACGACACGGTCACCGAGGACATGGACCTCAGCTTCCGTGCCCAGATGAAGGGTTGGCGCTTCGTCTACGTGCCCGAGGCCATCGCCCCGGCCGAGCTCCCCTGCGAGATGAACTCCTTCAAGACCCAGCAGTTCCGCTGGGCGAAGGGCTCCGCGCAGACCACCAAGAAGCTCCTCTGGACCGTCCTGCGGACCAAGATGCCGCTCAAGGTGAAGATCGAGCTGGTCATGCACCTGACCAACAACTTCGCCTACCTCTTCCTAGTCGTGCTCGCCGCGCTCCAGCTGCCGAACATGCTGATCCGTCGCGGCATGGACCACCCGGAGCTCCTGCTCCTCGACGTCCCGCTCTTCGCGGCGACCTGCGGTTCGATCTGTGTCTTCTACCTGGTCACGCACCGCGCGCTCTACGACAACCTCTGGGACGCCATCAAGCGTCTGCCGCTGATGATGGCCCTCGGCATCGGGCTCTCGATCAACAACGCCCGCGCGGTCCTCGAGGGCCTCTTCGGCAAGGACCTCGAGTTCGTCCGGACCCCGAAGCACGGCGTCCACGGCGAGGACAAGAGCGCCGAGTGGAAGCGCAAGAAGTACAAGGCGAAGTTCCCGATCCACTCGCTCCTCGAGCTGGCCTTCGGTCTCTACTTCGTCGTCACCATCGTGCTCGCCGTGATCACCGGAAGCTGGGTCACCATCCCCTTCCTGGTGCTCTTCATGGTCGGCTTCCTCTACGTCGGCGCGCTGAGTCTCTACCAGACCCGCTGACCACGTTGGAGCGAGAGCTCCAACGTCCCTTGCCCTTGCGGGCCGGGGAATCGACGAACGAGCCCCCTGGTCACCGACCCGGGGGCTCGTTGCTTTCGGGTGCCTCAGCCGCGCGCGATGATCAGCGAGCCCTCGTGGATGCCCGCCGAGAGCGCCGCGTCCCCGAGCATCCGTGCAGCCGCGGCGACCGCCTCGTCGTTGTCACCGATGTCGCGGAGAGCGCGACCGAGCACCTCGGTCTCGAGCGACTTCGCGACCCCGAGGGTGCCGAGCATGAAGGTGTCACCCGGCTGCAACGGCGCGCCGAGCACGTCCAGCGGCGTTTCGTCGTCGTCCGCGCTGGTGCCGGCGGTGAGCAGCTCGAGGTAGCCCGCGCGCGAGAGGAAGATGGCGCCGCCGCCGCAGCGTGCGGCCCAGAAGAAGTGCTCGTTCGTGAAGAGGATGGTCGCCGACGCGCGGCCCTCTTCCGCGATGCCCGACCCCTGCGCGGCTTCCTGCGCGTCGATCATCGCCTCACGCAGATCGCGGACCAGGTTGGCCTGGGCTCGCCCATCACCCTCGATGGCGTGGGTCGGCAGGCAGCCGACGATGGAGCGAGCCAGATGGTCCAGGAGCAGCGCGCTCATGCCGCGCTTGGCGGCGTCGAGGAAGGCGTGGCCTTCGACGACCAGGCTCAGCTGTCCGGCCGGTGACTGGTGAGACTCGCGCGCCGGCCGATCCGCCTCCACCAGGACGAGCTGCCGCTGCAGCTCGTAGATCCCATGGCGGCAGGCTCCCTTGCCCAGATCCAGACCCGTACCCACGAGTCCGACGCGCTGGCGCTCCTCTTGGACCGCTTTGAGTCGCGTGCCCGATGTGCTTCGCCGACCCCTTCGCTCCAGCTCTTCTTTCGCCCAGCCCATCGTTCCCTCCGCTGCCGTGCTCGCCCCGTGTGTCTCTTTGGTTCGCGCTCGCCCGCGCGACGTTTCAGGGCGCGTCGCGATCGCCCGAAAAAGACACGAGCACGAGTCACCTCGAGTGTACTCGAGGCTACGCGTGCCCGCGCCGAGACCACGGTGCCCCCCGGCCACCCGTGATTCGGACGTTTATGGAGATGCAAACAACGTGCTTCGAACCCGCTCACGAGATCACTCTCGTTTCGGCGAAGGGTTCCCGGCCGAGCTATGACAGCTGGTCGCAGTTGGGGGTGCGAGCCCCCAGACAACGCTGCGCACCCATCCCCCTCAGGGCAGGATTTCGAAGGTACAGCGGACGGTCCAGTCCGGCGGCGGGAGCGCACGCTCGTCCTGGAGTGAACCATCGGCACCCACATGGACGACGTCGCCATTGCCTCGAACGAAACGGTAGCCGCTCCGGTCGGTCTCGATCGCTTGGAGCTTGCCGAGCTGGTCGTGGTTGATCCCGATCAGCCGACAGCGCGCTTCGTAGCGCGGCTTCTCCAACCCAGCGGCGAGCACGGTGAACGACGAAGGCGGGGGTGGCACCGGACCACGGAATACGAAGACCGATTCCTGCCCGTGCGCCAGCGCCTGGTCCTGACCGAACCAACGCGGCGCCCACAACGCCTCGAAGATCGTGCCTTCGTTCTCCTCCGAGCTCACCATCGGTTTATCGATTCGCCCGGTCATTCTCGCAACCGGGCCAAGAGTGCGCTCGCCATGTCGGCCATTTCCTCCGCCTCCAACGGACGCGCTCCGTGAGGAGAATAGGACTCCCAGGCATGATCGGGGAAGCCCTCGAGAAAGCGACTGGGCACCCGCGGCCGGACCTGCCCGCGCATGGTCCGTCTTTCGGGACGCGTCAGATAGAGCAGCTCTCTCGCTCGCGTCACGCCGACGTAGAAGAGCCGACGCTCTTCGTCGACATCGGTGGGGGCAGCCTCGGTCACCTTGGGGTCGGTCGTACGTGAGTGTGGGAGCTGACCTTCCACGCAACCGATCAGAAAAACGACGTCGAACTCGAGCCCCTTGGAGGAGTGAAGGGAGGACAGCGTGACCTTGTTGCCGGGGTCGCTCTCCTCCTCTTCTTCTGCCCGGAGGGTGAGGCTGTTCAGGAACTGAGGGAGCGTGCTTCGCTCGGCCCGGCTCCGCTTCTCGTAGCGCTCGATCGCTCGGAGAAGGAACGAGAGGTTGTCGCGCCGCCGTTCGCCGTGCTTGCTGTCGTCGCTTTCGATCATCCCGAGGTAGCCGGTCTCGCGAAGGAGGGTCCGGGTGATCTCCACGAGGCTGCCGTCCGCGCGGAGGCCAGCGCGGGCCTTGTCCACCGCTGCCCAGAAGCGTGTCGCCGACGCCTTCGCTCGCGTCGGCACGTCGAGCTCGTCCAGTTGTCGCATCGCGGTGGCGAAGGTCACCCCACTGCGCGAGGCGTGTGCCCGGGCGCGGGCCATCGTCTGCTGTCCGATGCCCCGGCTCGGGTTCACCAGCGCTCGCCGCAGCGAGAGGGCGTCCCGCGGGCTGACCAACACTCGCAGGTAGGCGACCGCGTCCTTGACCTCCTTGCGGTCGAAGAACTGAGTGCCGCCGAAGAGCTTGTAGGGCACCCCGCTGATGCGTAGCTCCTCCTCGAGGATCCGCGCCTGTTGGTTCGAGCGGTAGAGCACCGCCATGTTGCCGTAGCGGATCGGTTGGCTATCCGGGCTGGCATCCGTGCCCTTCGCCAGGGCCCGGATCTCGCTCACCAGGAACTTCGCCTCGTGTGCTGCGTCCGGCAGCGCGACCATCCGGACCTTCGGCCCCGGCCCCTTGGCGGAGCGGAGCGTCTTGTCGTGTCGCTTGGCGCGGCTCTGGGCGATGACGGCGTTGGCGACGTCGAGGATCGGCTTGCGGCTGCGGTAGTTGGTCTCGAGCTTCACCACCTTCGCGCCAGGGAAGTAGCGCTCGAAGTCGAGGATGTTGCCGACGTCGGCGCCGCGCCAACCGTAGATGGACTGGTCGTCGTCGCCGACCACGCAGACGTTGTTGAGCTCGTTGGCGAGCCGTCGCACCAGCTCGAGCTGTGAGCGGTTCGTGTCCTGGAACTCGTCGACCAGCAGGTGGCGGAAGCGCTGCTGCCACTTCCGCCGGATGTCTTCGCGGTCGCGCAGGATCCGAACCGGGAGAACCACGAGGTCGTCGAAGTCCACCGCGTGCATCGAGCGCAGTTGGTCCTCGTAGACGGGATAGACCTCGCGCGCGATCGCGTCGTACTCGAAGTCGCTCGGCTTCACGTCCTCCGGGCTCAGGAAGGCGTTCTTCCAGAGCGAGATCCGCGAGAGCACGGCGTTGATGTCCAGGCTCCGGTCGTGGCCCTGTCGCAGAATCTCGCGGAGCAGGCCGAGGACGTCGCCCTGATCGAAGATCACGAACTTGCCGTCGTAGCCGAGCGCCTCGTTCTCCTCGCGTAGGAAGCGAACGCCGAAGGAGTGGAAGGTCGAGAGCCAGAGCTCGTCCGAGGCCTTCTCGCCGACGAGCTTGGCCATGCGCTCCCGCATCTCGGCGGCGGCCTTGTTGGTGAAGCTCACCGCGAGGATCGAGCGCGGGTTGATGCCCCGCTCCAGCAGTCGGGCGATCCGTCGAGTGATCACTCGGGTCTTGCCACTGCCCGCACCGGCGAGCACCAGCATCGGCCCCTGCGCGTGCTCGACGGCGTCGTACTGCTGGCGGTTCAGATCCCCGGTGTTCGGTGCGCCCGCCATTCGGACGCACGGCGTAGCGCGCTGGGCGGACGCTTTCAACGGTGACGGTGGAATGTGACAGGTCCGCCCATGGCCATGAGCGTTTTTCACATCGTTGGCATCCTCGATGACACCTTGACCGCCCACCGCCCCTGCGCGAATGCGTGCCGCGAGGGGGACTCCGGTGCGCCGTTCGGGCGGCGCCGTGGCGTTCCTCTTCCGAAGAGCTGCCATGCCCATCACGCGAGCCCTCCCCTGCCTTCCTTCTTCGTCAACGGCTGTCATCTAGCGGGCGCACCGGTCGTAGGGACTGGCGC
>CAYXAP010000013.1:0-19696 GCA_964462035.1 uncultured Sandaracinus sp. | reverse complement strand
CCTTCTTCGTCAACGGCTGTCATCTAGCGGGCGCACCGGTCGTAGGGACTGGCGCCAGCCCCAACTGCCGGGACAGCACGTCGCGCTATCCGCTCTCGTTCTACGAAGACTTGATCCGCCTCGGCCATCGCGTCGGCAATCACACGCAGGACCATGCGGTGGTGGACGGGGGGCAGCCCTACATCCGATATCAGATCGTCATGAACCAGCTGACGCTGGACCGGGTGATCGAGGACGGGGTTCGACTCTTTCGCCCGCCCGGCAACGGCTGGACCAACGACAGCCACAGAGCGATCGCTGGCGACCCCTATCTTGCCGACGTGCTCGGGCCGATCCGTCACACGGTGCCGGGCGAGGGCACGGGAAATCAGCACGACTACGAGTGCCTCGCTCACGGGAACACCGGCTCCGACTGCGGTCTCGACATGGTCGCGCTCTTCGCCAGAGACGGGAGCACCCGCGGCGTCGTACAGCTTCACGATCACAGAGCCAGTCTGGCCCAAACCAGGGAGGCGGTGACGCTGACTCGAGTCCTCGTGCCCTCCCTCCTGGCCCTCGGCTACGTCTTCGTGCCGCTCGACGCGATCCCCGGCGTGCTCGGTCCGCGCCGCTTCGACGAAGAGGCCCTCGGGCGCTGGACCCACGAGTTCGGCGACACCGTCGGATGGCACGTCGCTCGAAGTCACTGGGGCTCGCTCCGCTTCGCCGACCTCGAGGGCGACGGGCGCCTGGAGCTCTGCGGTCGCGGCAACTCCGGCGTGAAGTGTGTCAGCACCATCAACACCAGCTTCACGCGGGCTCGCACCCGCACGGCCGCGTTCTCCAACGCCGATGGCTACCGGCCCGCGTCCTACGGTGCGACCTTGATGTTTGGAGACCTCGACGCGGACGGAGACGACGACATGTGCGCGCGCTACCGCGACGGCGTCTACTGCGTCGTGAGCGAGGGGCGCTTCGGCTCGAGGATGCAGCGGACGCCAGTTCGCTGGACGGCGGACTTCTCCGACGGACGCGGGTGGAGTCGAGAGCGCTACTGGGGCTCGCTGCGATTGGTCGACGTCAACGGCGACTCCCGCGCGGATCTCTGCGGCCGGAGCAACGCCGGCGTGGTCTGCGCTCCGGCGCTCCCCGGTCGCGGTTTCGGCCCACTCGAGGGATGGCTCGACGACGACTTCGGCGACGACGACGACCCGACCCTGCGGCAGCTCAGCTACGCGACCACGTTGATGTTCGGGGACATCGACCGTGACGGAGACGCGGACGTCTGCATGCGCAAGCCCGACGGAGTGCACTGCGCTCCGAACCTGGGCAGTCGCTTCGGCGCGACGCGCCGCTGGAGCCTCGGGCGCTTCTCCGACTCGGAAGGCTGGCGCGCGTCCCGTTCGAACTGGGGGTCGCTCCAGCTGGTCGACGTGGATGGCGACGACGCGGCCGACCTCTGCGGACGTGCGGTGACCGGGGTGGTCTGCGCGTTCTCCAACGGGACGGAGTTCCGCCCATACCAGCACCTCACGAATAGCGAGCTCAGCGACGCCTCCGGTCTCGCTCCCTCGCGTTTCGGTTCCACGCTGCTGCTCGGTCGCCTCGATCGTGACCGAATTGCGGACGTGTGCCTGCGGCGCCGTGACGGCGTCTGGTGCACGCATGGCTCCGACGCCATCGCCGACCGGTGATCGAACCCGTGAACCCGCGTACGAAGTCGGGATAGAATCGCCGCGTGCTGCTCCCCGGCAAACGCCAGTTCGTCTTCACCCGGGTGGTGTTCCTCTGGCAGTGGAAGCGCTCGCTCTTCTTCCTGCTCTCCGGTCTGGCGGTCACCGCGTCGGTCGAGGTGTGGTCGCTGACCTACCTGGAGCTACCGACCCTACCGCTCTCGGTCGTCGGCGCGGCCATCGGCATCTTCGTCAGCTTCCGCACCAACCAGGCCTACGACCGCTGGTGGGAGGGACGGAAGCTCTGGGGAGCGCTCATCAACGAGTCACGGCACTGGGCTTCGCAGGCCACCAAGTATCTCGACGATCCCCACGTGCGGCGGCGCCTCGTCCACCGGCACGCGGCCTATGTCCACGCGCTTCGCTGTCTCCTGCGCCAGCAGGACCCCTTCGACGACGACGACTTCCTCGGCCGTATCCTCGTCGCCGGTGACGACGTCGAGTCGTTGCGCGGGGAGTCGAACCTCACCCACGCCCTCCTCGACCGACAGCTCGAGGAGCTCGTCGCGCTCGACCGTGCCAGCGAGCTCACCGAGCTGCAGCTGCAGTCGATGGACCAGACGCTGCGCGAGCTCATCAACATCCAGGGTGGCTGCGAGCGCATCAAGAAGACGCCGATGCCGCCGCTCTACGGCTTGCTCGCGAACCGGCTCGTCGAGCTCTACGCCTTCCTCCTTCCGCTGGCCGTGGTCGAACGGATGGGCTGGTGGACGATCCCCGTGAACCTGCTGGTCTGCACCGCGTTTTCACTCATCGCCGAGGCCGGACGCGTGCTCGAGGATCCCTTCACCTTCTACTTCAACGGCCTGCCGCTCAGCGCGATGAGCCGGATGATCGAAGTGAACATCCGTCAGCGCCTGGGCGAGACCGAGCTGCCGCCGATGATCACGCCCGACCGCGCCGGCGTGCTCATGTGAGCAGGTAGCCCTAACCCCACTGCCCGCTGGACTTGAAGACCCCGAAGACCTTGCGGAAGAAGGCCCCGACTTTGGTCTTGGGGGGCTGCCAGGTCTCCGGGGCGGCGGGACCCGAGTAGTGGCCGAGATCGCTGAGCACCTCGCCGAGCGATCGGTCGCGCTCCAGCGTGACCTCTACCGGTTCGCCGGTCTCGGCGATGACGGCGTCGACCGCCATGACACAGTGCTCGTCGAACGCGAGGCGGATGCGCGCCTTGCCTCCGTTCCGAAGCCGGTCGTCCTTCGCGACGACGGTGCAGAGATACTCGTTCCGCGACACGTCGAGCGCCTCGCCCTGGAAGATCGGCACCTGCACCAGTCCACGTCGGTCGCCGCCGAGAGTGAGCTCCCGCTCGAAGGGCAGGCGCAGGTTGCGCTTCGCCAGCGGCATGAAGCGTCGGCCATCAGCGGCGTGGCCAATGGTCATCGGCAAGACGTCGATCAGCGTCGGAGCGTTCACGGAGCCGATCTCGCCGGCCAGCATCGCGGCTCCGAGGGCGACTGCCTCGTCGGGATTGATGCGCTTGCTCGGTGGCTGTCGGAAGAGCTCCGCCACGGCGTGCTGGACCGCGGGGATTCGGGTGGTTCCCCCGACCAGCACCACGTCGTCGATCTCGGAGGGGAGGACCCCAGCTGACAGCATGATGGCCTTGGCGACCGCTACCGTGCGCTCGACCAGCGGCGCGGTCAGCTCGGTGAACTCCTCACGGGTGATCGAGACGAAGAGGTCGCGCTTGGGCTCCTGGGTGAAGTCCGCCAGCCGCACGTCATACTCGGTGCGCGCCGTCAGCGCGTGTTTGCAGGTCTCGGCTGCCTGGCGGAGTCGAGCGATCTGCTGCGGACTCGTCTCGAACTCGCCGAGACCTTCGGCCGCGATGAAGCGCTCGAGGAGGAGCCCGGCGAGCGCGTGGTCGAAGTCGGTCCCACCCACGAAGTTGTCACCACCCGTGGCCACGACCTCGAAACGCTCCTCTCGGATGTCGACGATCGAGAAGTCGAAGGTGCCGCCGCCGAAGTCCCAGACGGCGATCCGGGCCTCCTCGTGGCGAGCGTGTCCGTAGGCTACGGCCGCGGCCGTGGGTTCGTTGACCAGCCGATGGACCATGAGCTCGGCGGCGTCCGCCGCGCGCCGAATGGCTTCTCGCTGCACCTCGCTGAAGTACGCAGGCACGGTGATGACGGCGGCCTGGATCGCCATGCCGAGGAAGTCCTCGGCCGTGCTTCGGACCTCGCGCAGGATGCGGGTGGCGATCGCCTCCATGCTCACCACCTCGTCCCCGAGGTTCACGCCGAAGCGCTGGTCTTCGGCCTCGCCGAGTGGGTACGCGAAGTGTCCCTGGAACGCTTCGGCGAGCTCCTGCGTGTAGGTGCGCCCGATGAGTCGCTTGGTTCCGTAGACGGTGCGTTCCGGGAAGAGGATCTGGCGGTCCGACGCTCGCTGTCCGATGTGGACGCGGCCCTCGGCGTCGAAGTTGATCATCGACGGGATGGTGTTGCTCCCGGCGCGCCCCGGGATGATCTGCGGCCGCCCGTCGTTGCACCACGACGCGCATGTGTTGGTGGTCCCGAGGTCGATGCCGATGATCACCTGGTCGAGGTTGGGCAGCAGTGCTTCGCGCGTGGCGTCGCTCACCGGCCGGCTCGATGGCTTGCCCGGCAGCTTGCTCCCGTGCCCCACGATCGTCGCCGCGGGCTTGTCGGGGAGGGAGCGCCGGGAGGGCGGCGGCGGGAGGGCGGCGGGCATGGTCATCGACACGCGCATCGCGTCGATCTCCACTCCGAGGAACGCCACTCCGATTCCTCCGCCGGAGGGGTCGATGCGCGCCACGCGAGCAGTACCCTTGGCGATGGTGAGCCCCTCCTCGTCGTGGAGCTCGTAGCTGATGATCGCCCCCACCTCCGGGATCGCGTCCGAGAGGATGAAGGCCCCCGTGTCGCTCACGTCGCGGACGCGATCGAGCTGGAGGAAGTCATCTCCCTCGAGCTTCCAGAACACACGGGCGGAGCTCGCGAGTCGTTGGGCTCGGCGACGATCTTCGCTCACCCCACCAGCCTACCGGTTTCGAGTCGCGCTGAATATCGACGCTTTCGGGGGGTATGTCGGAGTGCGACCCGCGCTCGTCAGCACCTACCTCGAGCGGCTATGGTCGCGGTGTCGTGGCGAGCACCGAGCGAATCGAGCGACCGACCCCCAAAGTGCGCGTGCGCTGGAAGCGAGCGATGGACCCCCAGGGCTGGCCGACGCGCTTCCTCGATCTGCGCGACGACGGCACGGTCGGCATCTGGGAGCAGGAGAATCCGAGAGACCGCGCGGGCTTCGACTGTACCGTGGCCGAGCTCCTCGCCGGGGCGCACCGCGACTTCGTGATCTCGCACGTCGGTCGCGACGCCTACGAGGCGGCGCTGGCCGAAGCACGCGCCCATGGCTGAGCCCGCGCTCTCGAAGCGGGGCTACCAGCTCGTCGCCCTCGCGACCCTGCCGCTCCCCTTCCTGGGCACCTACGCGCTCGGACGTTCGGTCGCCGCGCTGGTGCCCTCCACCCTGGAGAGCCCGTTTCCCACACTGCTCACGCTGCTCGCGTATCTCTTCGTCTTGCTCGGCTGCGTCGTGGTCTGGGGCATCCTCCTGATGCCGCTTCGGCGTCGCGCGGGCTTCAAGCCGGTCGGCGAAGAGCTAGAGGAGATTCGCGCTGCTGGCGGGTTCGGGCAGGCCGTGGCCAAGGAGCGCCAGGCGCTGGTCGCACGCGCCGCCGCGAACGACCCCGGCTACCATTCCACGTTCGCGCTCGTCGGCCTCCTGCTGACCCTCGCGTCCGCGGGCCTCAGCTGGGCGCTCTGGAACGACGGCTACGTGATGGTCCTGACCCTCGTCGGTGTGGTCGTCTGCCCGATGCTCGCGCTCTACCACGGGATCCAGTGGCTCCGATTCCGCTGAGCCGCTAGCTCGCAGGCGCTCGCTGCATGGCTCGCTGGGCGACGATCGGCGTGATGAACTGGGCGACCTGAGCGAAGGTGTCGACGTCGGGGTCCAGCATCTTTCCGACGCCTTCGGCGGTGATCATGCCGACGAGAATCAGGGTGAGCTCGGTACGGGGGCGAACGCGGTACTTGCGACCGAGGGCGAACATCTCGTCGAACATCGCGCCCATCTCGAGCTCGCCCTTGGTCTGGCCGCGGAACTTGCTCACCAGCGAGGCCATGTCCTTCTCCATGGTCTCCCAGTCGACGCCGTCCATGTAGGTGTGGAAGCGCTGCATGTGCTCGGTCATGTCGGCCGCCGTGCCCATGGCCATGCACTTGGAGAAGTCGATGAACTCCTCGAGCAGGTCGTCGGGCAAGCGCTTGGCGAGCCCGAGGTCGTAGACCCCGACGTGCGAGTCGGGGAGCACCGAGAAGTTCCCCGGGTGCAGGTCCGCGTGGAGGAAGCCGTCCTCGAAGCACATCTTCAGGAAGCAGTGCGCCAGCCGCTCGGCGAGCAGCGAGTGATCGCCCTCCGGCAGCTCGTCGACCTTCTCGCCGGGGATGTAGTCCATCGTGAGCACGCGCTCCGAGCAGAGCTCCTCCACCAGCTCGGGGAACACGATCCAGTCGAGCTCGGCGAAGTTCTCGCGGAATTGCCGGTTGTTGTCGGCTTCGAGCCGCAGGTCCGTCTGGTCGAGGATTCCCTGGATGAAGTGCTCGAGGTGCCCCACCGGGTCGGAGAGCTTCAGCTTCGGGTGCCACGAGCCCATCCGCGCGCCCGCCCTGAGCAGCACAGCATCGCGCATCACGTTCGCGCGCACGTCGGGTCGCAGGATCTTCACTGCCAGCTCGCGGTCACCCAGCGTGGCTCGATGGACTTGGGCCACGCTCGCTGCAGCGAGCGGTACCGGGTCGAAGGTGTCGAACGACTCCTCGAGCTCCTGCCCCAGATCCTCGCGGACGATCGCTCTCACCGCGGCTTCTCCGAACGCCGGCAGCTCGTCCTGCAGCTGCCTCAGCTCGGCGATCATCTCCGGCTCGAAGATGTCTCGCCGGGTGCTCATCACCTGCCCGAGCTTGATGAAGGTCGCGCCGAGCCGCGTCATCGCGAGCCGCGCCGTCCGACCCCGCAGGTGTGCGAGCCGAGCGCGCTTCACCTCGGGATCGCGTACGAAGATCAGCCGGAGCCGCCCGCCCAGGTAGCGGAGCCCGTACCAGGAACAGATCGCGAGCTGCGCGAAGAAGCGGAGCACCCCCACGAGGCGAAGATAGCCGAACGGACGACGCCGTCGCTCTTCTTCGTTCCTCCGCTGGTGTCGCCTGCTCTACGCGCCGGCTTGGCGTCCCAGGTCTCATGGCGCACCCTCGGCACCTCGCTTCCGTGAGCCGAGCTACTCAATCGAACCTTGGCCGGCCAGTTCCCGCCGTCCGTCGCCGCGCGCTGCGCTGGTCGATCGTCGACGGCGTGTTCCACGCGCTCATGCTCGGCGCGTGCGAGAGCTATCTGGGCGCGCTGGCCGTGGAGCTCGGCTTTCGGGACGTCGCGCTCTCGCTCCTGACGACCGTCCCGATCCTCGTCGGTTCCCTCGCCCAGCTCGGCACCCCACGCTTGGTGCGATGGCTGGGCAGCGAGAAGCGAGTCGTCGTCGCCGGGGCGAGCCTCCAGGCGTTGGCTCATCTGGGCTTCCTCGCCATCGCGCTGATTGGCTACCGGAGCCTCGGGGTCCTGCTCGCGGTCAAGATCGTCTACTGGACCAGCAACGCCGCCATCGCGCCGGCCTGGAACGCGTGGATGGCTCGGCTGGTGCCCGGACCGCTGCGCGCCACCTTCTTCGCGCGGCGGAACCTCCTCACCCACGCCGGACTCCTCTTCGCGTTCCTCTCCGCGGGCTTCTTCCTGGAGCTCGAGCAGCTCGGGTCCACGCTCCAGGGCTTTGCGATCCTCCACGTGGTCGCCCTCGTGGCTCGCGCCATCAGCGCGTTCGCGCTCGCTCGTCAGCACGGCTTCGAGAGCCCCGCTCGTCCACCGGTGCGACTGGGCGCCGTCGTCCGCGCGGGCCGCTGGCGGGTCGCCCTCTACATGGCGGCGCTCCTCTTCGGGGCCCAGCTCGCCATCCCCTTCTTCACTCCCTACATGCTGGACGAGCTGGGCCTCGACCTCTCCGAGTACGCGTTGCTCTCGAGCGCCTCGCTCCTCGCGAAGGGCCTCGCGTTCCCGCTCTGGCGCCGAGCTCGTCGCGCGCTCTCGCCCCTGGCGTCACTGGCAGTCGCCGGAGTCGGTGTCGCCCTCGTGCCCCTGGTCTGGTTGGTCGCCACGGACATCCCGACCCTCGTCGCCGCGCAGATCCTCGGGGGTGTCGCCTGGGCGGGCTACGACCTGACCAGCCTCGAGCTGCTGATGGGCGATGCGCCCGAGGAGGCGCCGGTCGAGTTCTTCGCGCTCGCCAGCAGCCTCGCGGGCCTGACCCAGGTCGCCGGCTCGCTCCTCGGCGGGTGGGCGCTCATGGACGGCGCGGTCTACCGAGACGTCTTTCTCTACTCCGCGCTCGGTCGAGGAGCGGCGCTCGTCTTCCTCGTCCGGTTGGCGATGGTCCGCGACCAGCTCCGTCGTGTCCCGTTCGCGATCCGCTTCCTCGGCTCCCGCCCGACCACCGGCGCCATCGCCCAGCCCGCGGTCCGCGAAGAGCCCGCCGAATGAGGCCCGGGGAAGAGCCCGCCGAATGAGGCCCGGGGACGCTCGTTTTCATTGTTTTCATACGAATGAGGCCCGGGGACGCTCGTTTTCACTGTTTTCATACGGTCGGTGCCGACGGGCCGCCTGCGTATGAAAACAATGAAAAGAGGCCCGGGGACGCTCGTTTTCACTGTTTTCATACGGTCGGTGCCGACGGGCCGCCTGCGTATGAAAACAATGAAAACGAGCGTCCCTATGCTCACCTGCGCTCAGTGGATCATCTGACGGGCCGCCTGCGTATGAAAACAATGAAAACGAGCGTCCCCTGCGCTCAGTGGATCATCTGACGGGCCGCCTGCGTATGAAAACAATGAAAACGAGCGTCCCCTGCGCTCCCTGCGCTCCCTGCGCTCAGTGGATCATCTCCGTTCGATGCGCGACCACACACACCGGAGGTGTGAGGGGTAGCCATCGACCGTGGCGTCCTCCGCAGCCTCTACCCACGGAATCCCTGCGGTCGTGTGGAAGGCGTCGAGGTCACCGTCCTCCGCGAGGATGCGGTAGGTCTCGTCCGCCGCCTCGAAGTCAGGTCGTAGGGGAACGGCGTGAACCCGAGGGCGAACGAGCGCGGAGCGCATGCCCAATGTTAGCGGATCGGGAGGGCGGGACCGGTCTCGCCCACGAAGATGCGGTGCACTCGCGGGCTCCCGAGCGCCGCGATGTAGAGCCACTCGCTGCCGAACGTTCCCTGCCCCATCACGCCGTTGGCGGGGAGCAGGATCGCGCGATTGCTCACCACCTCCTGGACCTCGCTGGCGCCGGCCGGTGTCCGCAGCACGCCATCGCCACTGGTGATCAGGAACATGGCGCCCTCGGTCGTGGTCACGATCCCATCGACCGCGGCCACTCCGTCCAGCCATAGCTCGAACGCACCGTAGGTCCCGGTGCTCGCGTCGAAGGGCGCGGCGTGGACCGCGTCGCCGTCCCAGCTGGCGACGAGGAGCTGGGTGCCGTCCGGGGTGAACGCGAGCCCGTTGGGATAGCTGATGGTGTCGTCGATCAGCGTGACGTTGCCGCCATCCGCGTCGGCGCGGTGGATCGTCTCGGCGTCCGAGTCCGTGAACACCAGCGAGTCGTCGGGGGCGACGGCGATGTAGTTGGTCAGCGAGTAGGGGTCACCCGCCGCGGTCTGGTCGATCAGGATCGACGGGGCGCCGGCCGCGTCCACTGCCCAGATCGCGCCCGCCGCGCCCTCCGTGTCGTCGACCTTGCCGCATGCCACGAGCGTTCCATCCGCCCGCACGGCGATGCCGAGGACCCCCGGCACCTCGGCGAAGAGGGCCACCGTTCCTTCGGGGTCCACCGTCACGATGCCCTGGTCGCGAACGCCGACGTAGAGGACCACGCCGTCTGCCGTCTCCCCGAGCGCAATTCCCTCGCTCACGGCCTCGAGGCGCGTGAAGATCTCCGAGTCGCCCACCTCGGGCGGACCGGCGTCTACGTCCACCGCGCCCAGGTCCGAGCCCGCGTCGAGGTCACCGTCGGTCGAGGTGTCGTCGTCTCCGCAGGCGAGGAGGCCGACCATGAGCAGCGAGAGGTAGAGGCGCATCCGCGGAGTCTGAACCGGCGGGCTCCACCGAACCACCACCGGATTGTGAAGGGCCACGTCGCCTGTTAAGCCCCCATCGTGAACGTCCTCGTCACCGGCGGTGCCGGATTCATCGGCTCGCATGTCGTCGATCGCCTCCTCGAGCGCGGTGACGAGGTGTGGGTGCTCGACGACCTCTCCACCGGGAAGTGGGCCAACCTCGCCGAGCACCTGGCGAACCCGAAGCTCCATCGAATCCAGGCGGACATCACCGAGGGGCTCTTCGCGCCGATGGCCGCGGCAGAAGCCGAGGGCGTCCAGATCGAGGGGGTGGTCCACCTCGCGGCGTTGGTCTCGGTGGTGCGCTCGATGGAGGAGCCGCTGGCCGACGTCCGTACGAACGTACGCGGGACCATCCAGGTCCTCGAGTACGCCCGGCGTCGAGGCGCCAAGAAGGTGGTCTTCGCCAGCTCCGCCGCCGCCTACGGCGACGTGGCCGTGGTCCCGACCCCGGAAGACGCCCCGCTCGCCCCGCTCTCGCCCTACGGCGTCGACAAGCTCACCGGCGAGCACTTCATGCGGATGTACGCCGAGGTCCACGGTGTCCCGACCAGCGTCCTGCGTTTCTTCAACGTCTATGGTCCGCGCCAGGATCCCTCGAGCCCCTACTCGGGCGTGATCTCGATCTTCACCAACCGGGCCCATCGTGGGCAGCCGCTCGGCATCTACGGCGACGGGGGCCAGACGCGCGACTTCGTCTACGTCGGCGACGTGGTGAGCGCGCTCGTCGCCTGCCTCGACACACCCGAGAGCACCCCGCCGACCAACGTCGGGACCGGGCAGGGCACTTCCATCGAGACCCTGGCGAAGACCGTGCTCGAGGTCTCGAAGGCCGATCTTCCGATCAACAAGGGTCCCGCCCGCGCCGGGGAGATCCGCCATTCGGTCGCTGTGGTCGACCAGCTGAAGGAGCGCTTCGGCCTGAGCGCCCGGGTTTCGCTGGCCGACGGGCTGGCGGAGATCGTCGCGTCCCTGGGCGCCGGGTAGGTGGCCCCGACCCAGGGGGTGTAGTACGAGGTCGGGGTGTCCTTCGCGCTCCTGTGCCTGGCCGTCGCTCTCGGCGTAGCGCTCCTCCTCTTCGACCTGTGGCAGTCCCGTCGTGACGACCGCTTCGCGCCCGAGGAGCAGCAGCCTGGCGGTAGCGTGATCCAGCGGGGTTTCGGCCGCGCCTTCGGCAAGGAGGCCCCGGCAATCGGCCGCGTCGCGAGCATCGTGAGCATCGCCTATGGGGTGCTCAGTTTTCCGGCGACCCTCGCCCCGGTGATCCTCTCCGTGCTCGCCATGCAGGCCCAGCCCCTGGGCGGCGATGGCACCACCGCGCTGATCTCGATGATCGTGGCCGGCTTGAGCATGAGCGCCGGCATCAAGGCCATCCGCGCCGGCGGCTTGCTCCTCTCCGACGACGACATGGCCCGCGTCGTGGTCGCCCGCTCGACCTTCTATGTCGTCGGCTGGGCGGCCCTCGTGCTCACGATGGTGAGCTTCGCGCGCCCGCCGGCCGGCCACGTCGCGACCATCGTCTACGCCCACGCCGGCGTCACCGCGGTGGTGGCGATCCTGCTCCGAGCGGCCCAGCCTCGGCGCGAGAACGCCAAGGCCGCCATCCCCTGAGCGCCCCGCGGTCTGTCGCTTTCTGTGCCCCCGGCGGGGCATTGCATAGCCTTCGATCGCGATGGAGCAGCTGCGTCAGCTGATCGGGAACACGTACGCCTTTGCCGGGCTGATCGTGCTCGGTTCCGTCATCGGGGCCTACATCGTCGCGTTCATCGTCGAGCGCACGCTCGGGGCGCTGGTCCGCAAGACCGAGACGGAGCTCGACGACAAGATCATCGAGCAGATCCACTCGCCGCTGGTCATCAGCACGGTCCTCTGGGGAACGGGGGTCGCGCTTCTGCGGCTGCCGATCTCCGACCGGATCCACCACTACGGGATCTCGTTCCTCAAGACCCTGGCGATCATCATCTGGGCCCGGGCCGGGCTGAAGGTCGTCACCTTGGTCCTGCACGCGCTGAGCGCGAAGGCCAAGGAGAAGGACCTCATCCAGCCGCGGACGCTGCCGGTCTTCGATATGATCGGCAAGCTCCTGGTCGTCGGCCTGGCGGTCTATTTCTGCTTTCTGGCGTGGGACATCGACCTGACCGCCTGGCTGGCCTCGGCCGGCATCGTCGGTATCGCGGTCGGCTTCGCCGCCAAGGACACGCTGGCCAACTTCTTCAGCGGCATCTTCATCGTCGCCGACGCCCCCTACAAGATCGGCGACTACATCGTGCTCGACGGGGGCATGCGCGGTCGAGTCACCTCGATCGGCATTCGCTCGACCCGGTTGCTGACCCGCGATGACATCGAGATCACCGTGCCGAACGCGGTCATCGGCGCCTCGATGATCGTCAACGAGGCGGGCGGGCCCTCGACTGCGCAGCGCGTCGGGGTGACCGTCGACGCCGCGTATGGCGCCGACATCGACACGGTTCACAAGGTGCTCCAGAAGGTGCCCGAAGGGGTGCCCCATCTGCTCAAGAAGCCTTCACCGGTCGTGCGCTTCGAGGCCTTCGGCGCCTCGGGGCTGACCCACACGCTCTACGTCTGGGTCACCGACGCCGAGCTTCGCGAGCTCGTGCAGCACATCCTGCACACGAAGATCTACAAGGCCTTCGAGGAGGCCGGCCTCGAGATCCCGTACAGCAAGCACGACGTCTACATCAAAGAGCTCCCCGCCGGGTCGAAGCCGGGCCTCCGCGCCACCGGTTGACGGCGCGCCTGGTCCCGGCCGAGGCTCCGCCCATGACCGACTTCCAGGATCGCAGTGTGGTGATCACCGGTGGTGGCGGCGCCCTCGGCGTCGCGGTGTGTGAGGCCCTCGCGGCTCGAGGCGCCAAGCTCCACGTGCCGGCCTTCGGCGAGCAGGACCGGGAGCGCCTCGCGGCTTTCATCGAGAAGGGCGCCCGCGTCGAGACCGGCGTCGACCTGACCGACGAGGGCGCCGTCGACGCCTTCTATGACGGCGTTGCCGGACCGCTCTGGGGCAGCATTCATCTGGCCGGCGGCTTCGTCTTCGGACCGCTCACCGAAGCGAGCGTGGCCGACCTCGATCGCATGGTCGGCATGAACCTGCGCACCGCGTGGCTCTGCTGTCGTGCCGCCGCCCGGCGGATGAGCGAGGGCGGTCGCATCGTGAACGTCGCGGCCAAGCCCGCGCTGGTGCCTTCGGCGAACGTCGTGACCTACGCGGCCACCAAGGCCGCCGTGGCCGCGCTGAGTACCGGGCTCTCCGAGGAGCTCGCGGAGAAGGGGATCTGGGTGAACGCGATCGCGCCGTCGATCATGGACACGCCGGCAAACCGCTCCGCCATGCCCGACGCCGACCACGGCGCCTGGCCGACCGTTCGGGACGTGGCCGCCACGATCGCCTTCCTCGCATCACCGACCAACGCCGTCAGCCGCGGCGCGATCGTGCCCGTCTACGGCAGGTCCTGACGGACGACGCCGCTGATCCTCTGGCCCACCGTCTGGAGGGCCTCGGTGGCGTCGGTGGTCACCAGCGCCTCCAGACCGTCGTCCTTCATGTGCCGCTCGACGTGCATCTGGCCCAGCGCAGACTTCACCAGCAGCACGAGCGGCTCGTGCCCCTCGAGGCTCTTTCGCCGCCAGCGCAGGAGCGCCTGCTCGAAGCCCGGGTCGTTCCGGCCCTTGGCCTCTCGGAGATCGACGAGCAGGCCGAGCTTCCGGTTCTTGTAGAGCCCCAGGGCCGACACGAGCGCGTCATACTCGGCCTCGATGGTCGCCAGGTCCGGGTAGGGCTCCGCCGAGCGAATCATTTTCAGGAAGCCGTCGTGCCGCTCCACCCGGTGGTAGGGGGTGTCGTGGACTCGCTTGGGTCCGGGGGCTGAATCGGGGCTCACCATACTGGGACAAAGTGTAGGGCATTCGCTTTTGGCGTCCAGCCCTTCCGGTGTCGCGAGAACGCCACGTTCCTGGCATCATTCGCGCCCGTGGCGAAGGACCTGCCAGAGCAGCTCGGCCGATACCGCATCCTGCGGCGAATCGGCGCTGGAGGTATGGCGGAGGTTTTCCTGGCCAAGTCCACCGGTGCGGAGGGGATCGAGAAGCTCTTGGTCCTGAAGCGGGTGCTCCCCAGCTTCGCCCGCAGCAGCAAGTTCATCACGATGTTCGTCGACGAGGCGAAGGTCGCGATGCGGCTGAACCACCCGAACATCGTCCAGGTCTACGCCTTCGAGCAGTCGAGCGGGGAGTTCCTCTTGGCCATGGAGCTGGTCGATGGGCTCGACCTCGGCAGGCTGGTCTCGGCCTCGCGACGCCAGAGCGTGAAGATCCCCTTCGGCCTCGCGGCCTACCTGGTGATGGAGGTGGCCAAGGGGCTCGACTACGCCCACAAGCGCAAGGACGCCTCTGGGGTGCCGATGGAGATCGTGCACCGGGACGTCAGCCCACAGAACGTGCTGCTCACCTACGAAGGCGTGGTGAAGGTCGCGGACTTCGGCATCGCCAAGGCCCGGATGGTCTCGGAGGAGACCGGGGTCATCAAGGGCAAGTTCGCCTACATGTCGCCCGAGCAGGCGCGGGGCGAAAAGGTCGACAACCGCTCCGACGTCTACTCGCTCGGGGTGCTCTTCGCAGAGCTGCTGATGGGCCGGGCGATGTACCCCGGTCGCCAGGGGCTCGACGTGCTCGAGGCGGTCCGCGGCGCTCAGCGGACCTTGCCGAGCGAGGTCGATCCGACCATCCCCAAGCAGCTCGATCGGATCGTCCGCCGCGCCACCGCCGCCGACCGCGAGGAGCGCTACCAGACCGCGCGCTCGCTCGCCGGCGCGCTCGCCCAGTACCTCCACAACGAGGAGCAGGTCTGGGACGCCGAGGCGCTCGAGCACTTCATCGACGAGGTCGCCCCCCGCGAGCAGACGAGCCCCGAGGGACTCCGTCGGGCCCGCGCATTCACCAACGGGCAGACCGTCCACTCGCGCTCGGGCACCGGCGAGCTCCGCGAGCGGCGGTTGGTGGTCGTGGTCGCCGGTCGGTTCCGCGAGGACGCCTCGCGGACCGACGCGAACATCGATGCCGGCGCCGAGGTGGCCAAGGTGCTCGCCGACATCGCCTACAAGACCGACGCGGTCCTCTCCTGGCCTGACGGACCGGGCAAGGGTCGCTTCCGTTTCATCGTCGGGCTCGGCAAGGCCTCGGTGAACGATCCCCTCGAGGCGGTCCGCATCGCGACCGACACCATCGAGGCCCTGGCCGGTCTCAGCGCCGACCTACTCACGCCGATCTCCGCGTCGCTCGGGTTGAGCCGCGGCACGGTCTCCACCGTCCGGGACGCCAGCGGGCGGCTGCTGCGCTACTCGCCGATCGGCGCGGTCATCGAGGTCGCCGAAGGGCTCGCCGACGTCGGCAAGCAGGGTGAGGTGCTCGTCGCCGGGGAGGTCTATCGACTGGCCCGCCGGGACTACGCCTTCGACGCCGAGTCGCGCGAGGTCGACGTCCGCACCGAGGCAGGCAGCGCGCCCCAGGTGCTCACGGCGTGGGCGCTCCGCAGCGCCCGCACCCGCGAAGAACGGCAGGCGGAGATGCCGGTGGGCGACCTGCCGCTGGTCGGCCGCGACGACGAGGTCCGTACCATCCGCGAGCTCTACGAGGACGCGGTCGCGACCAAGAAGACGATCTTCGCGATCTTCACCGGCGAGCTCGGCGTGGGCAAGACCTCGCTCCTGGGCGCGGCCCTCGGGACGCTCGACGACCCGGAGCCGCGGATCTTGCGGACCGAGTGCACCTTCGGCTCGTCCGACGTGCCCTTCGCGGCCGTCGCCGATCTGGTTCGCGACGCCGCCGACATCAGCGACGAGGCCTCCCCGGACGAAGCCGGCCAGGCCCTCGAGAGGCTGCTCCAGGGACACCTGCCGCCGGAGGCCGCCCGCACCGCGTACGACGCGCTCTCACCGTTGGTCGGCGTGACTCACGAGGGCGGCGAGGGCGATCTGCGCACCGTGACGCGCGGTCTCGAGCTCCTCATCGCCGGGCTCACTCGCAAACATCCCGTGGTGATCTGGATCGACAACATGCAGTGGGGCGATACCCCCAGCCTCGAGCTCCTCGGCGGGATGCGGCAGCGGGGCTACGAAACGCCCTGCCTGGTGTTGATGAGCACCCGACCGGAGGCGCGCCTCGAGCCGCTGATGCGCGGCATGCCGCAGATCGAGATCGCGAGTCTCGACGACGAGGGCACGCGCCAGCTCATCGAGCAGCACTTCGACGCCTCCGTGCCCGACGACGTCGTCCAGGCGATCATGACGCGCGCGAGCGGCAACCCCTTCTTCGTGAACGAGCTCGTAGACGCACTCATCGAGCGCGGCGCGGTCGAGGTCGCGGACCGCGGTGACGAGCGGCGGGTCCTGCGCCGGCCGGGGGTGCCCATCCAGCTGCCGACGACGCTCGAGGGCGTGGTCGCCGCGCGGCTCGACGAGCTCGACGAGACGGAGCGTCATGCGATCCGCTGGCTCTCGGTGGCGGGTCGCGGACTGCGCGAGGCGGAGCTCAGCCAGCTCGCCGGCCTCGAGCTCAGCGACGCAGTGCAGGGGCTCATCGGTCGCGGCCTGGTTCACGAGCGACCGGGTGGTGTGCTCGACTTCTCGAGCGCGGTCGTGCGTCAGGTCGCCTACGAGGGCGCGGACATCGACGACCGGATCCGGATGCACCGACGGATCGCCCAGCACCTGCGCGACGGTGATCGTCCGGCGGCGCCCGGTCGGATCGCCCGCCACCTGGAGCAGGCGGGGGAGCGCGCGTCGGCGGCGCGGGCCTACCTGGAGGCGGCTGACGCCGCGCGCTCGGTGTACTCGAACCGCGAAGCGCTCCGCTTCTTCGGTCGCGGGCTGCAGTTGCTCTCACCGGACGACCACGAGGCCCGATTCCGTGCCCACGCCGGGCGCGAACAGATCTTGCGATTCCTCGGCCGACCCAACGAGCAGGCGGTCGAGCTCGAGGCGATGAAGGGCATCGCGCGCCGTCACGGCGGTCCGCGCCGGCGAGCCACGGCCTTGCTGCGGCTCGCACGCTACGAGCTGGATGCGGCGCGCTACGAAGCGGTCGCGGAAGTCCTCCCGGAGGCGGCCCAGGCCGCGCTCGCCAGCGGCGACCGGGCGCTCGAGCTGGACGCGCTCCGGCTCCAGGCCGAGCTGGCGCGAAACCAGGGGGACCCGGACGCGGCGCTCGAGTTCTGCGAGGAGGCGCTCGACCGCGCGGGCACGAGCCGGGATCTGCTCGATCAGCGCGCGCACGTGCTCATCCAGAAGGGCATCTTGCTCCGGCGAGCGGGTCGCGCCGAGGAGGCCTTCGAGGCCTACACCGAAGCGATCGTGATCTTCCGTCGGCTCGGCATCCGCCGCAGCGAGGCCTTCGCGCTCAGCTCGCTCGGGGTCGCGCTCACGGCCAACGGCCTCTACGAGGACGCCATCACCGTGTTCCGGGCGTCGATCCACATCGACCGCGAGACGGGCGACCGGCTGCGATTGGGGCGGAAGCTCAGCAACGTGGGTCAGCTCTACGACACGCTCGGCGACCCGGCGTCGGGTCTCGCCTTCGTGCAGCGGGCGCTCGACGTCTTCGAGGCGGTGGACGACCGGGCCGGTCGCTGCGATGCGCTCTCGGCCATCGCCGAAATGATGCTCGAGAAGGGTGAGGACCCCGGCGCGGCGGCGGTGCCGCTGGACCAGGCGCGACGGATCGCGGCCCGGCTCGGGAGCAACTACGAGATCGCTCGCGAGCGCCTCGTGCGGGCGCAGCTCGAGCACGCACGCGAGCGGCTCGATCGGGCGGCCGAGGCGGCGCGCTCCACGATCGAGGCCGCGCGACGCGAGGGGCTGGTGGGGTTCGAGCTCCACGCCCTGGCGCGGCTCGCGGCGGTGAAGAGCGCCAGTGGTGACGCCGACGCCGCCAGCGTGGCGCGGGAGGTGGCCATCCGGCTGCGGGAAGGCGCGACGGTCGAGCGGGCCGAACGGCTCTGGCTGCTCATCGCCGACACGCTCGACGCGGCCGGAGCCGAGGACGAGGCGGCCGAAGCTCGCCGAGTCGCCGAGGACGTGGTCCACGCCAAGGCGGAGGCCATCCGCAGCGAGGCCCTGCGGGATCGCTTCCTCTCGACGCGTGATGCTCGAGCCGCCCGCGGTCTGCCGGACGGGCCGCCCGCGTGAGCGGAACGACGAGTGGTCGGCTCGGGCTCGTGCTCTCCGGCGGTGGCTCACGCGGCGCCTACGAAGTCGGCGTCCTGAGCTACGCGTTCGGCGACATCGTCAAACGGGTGGGGCACCCGCCGGTGATCGACGTCATCAGCGGCACCAGCGTCGGTGCCGTCAACGGCGCCTTCGTGGCATCCACCGTCGACGATCTGAGTCGCGGAGTGGTCCAGCTCGAGACGATGTGGGCGGAGCTCCAGCTCGCGGACGTGCTCACCTTCGGTGTGCGGCAGGCGGTCGCGCTCCGCCGGGTGTTGCTCGGCGGCCGCCGCGCGACGGGTATCTTCGACGCCACGCCGCTGGTGAAGCTGGTCGGCGAGAGCATCGACTGGCGACGGCTCGCTCGCAACATCCGGAAGGGGCACCTGAAGGCGTTCACCGTCTCGGCGACCAAGGTCACCACCGGCCAGCCGACCGTCTTCGTGGACGCCACTCGCGGCTATCCGCTCCCGGCGCCCTTCACGCCGCAGGTGCAGATCCGCGGCCAGCGCATCGGCCCGGCCCACGTCCTCGCCTCCGCGGCGATCCCACTGATCTTCGCGCCGATCCCGATCGGGTCCTCGCTCCACTGCGACGGCGGCCTACGGCTGAACACGCCGCTCTCGCCGGCGATCCATCTCGGCGCCGACCGTCTCTTCGTGGTCGGCTGCTCCGACCCCTACTCGGACGGCCAGAGCGGCCTCGCCCCGGGTCGGTACCCGGGAGCGCCCTTCCTGCTCGGCAAGGTGCTCAACGCGTTCCTGATCGACCACCTCAACGCCGACCTCCAGGAGCTGCGCAAGATGAACACGATGCTGAAGGACGGCATCGCGGCCTACGGCGACGACTTCGTCGAGAAGATGAACGCCGCCGCGGCAGAGCGCGGTGATCCGCAGCGGCGGATTCTCGAGGCGTTCTCGATCCACCCGAGCGTGGACCTCGGCCACATCGCCTCCGACCACCTCGGCAAGAACCGTCTGCGCTTCGGCGCGACCCTCGGCCGCCAGTTCCTGCGGCTCCTCGACGTCGGTGAGGGCGGCGACGCGGACCTCGCGAGCTACCTGCTCTTCGACGGCGCGTACGCCCGTGAGCTCATCGCCCTCGGCCGCGCCGACGCAAAGGCGCGGAAGGACGAGCTCGAGGCGTTTCTGTACGGGAAGGCGAGCCCCGCGCCGCTACCCGCCTGAGCCGGCTTTCGGAGTCGGCTTTCCGCGTCGGTTCTCGGAGTCGGCTCTCGGGGTCGGCCGTCGGAGTCGGTTCTCGGCGTCGGCGTCAGCGTCGGTTCTCGGAGTCGGCAGTCGGCGTCGGTAGTCGGCGTCGGTAGTCGGCGTCGGTAGTCGGTTCTCGGCAGTCGGTAGTCGGCGTCGGTTATCGGTAGTCGGTTGCCGGCGTCGGAGTTTGTAGCCTCGCTTCCCATCGGCTTGGCTGCGGCAAGGGGTGAAGGGGCTGGGCTCGTCCTGCTCGTCCGAGCCTGCCCTCGTGGTCGGGGTAAGTAAACCCGACTCGCTACGCTCGTCCCGCCTACG
>CAYXAP010000012.1:0-154969 GCA_964462035.1 uncultured Sandaracinus sp. | reverse complement strand
TTGGGGAGCCAGCTCGACGAACGCATCTCACCCCGTGGGATGCGTTCGTTGCGTTTCGGGGCACCTCGTCGCGTGCGGGAAGCAGCACGCTCGGCGCATCACCGATCCATGGGAAGATCGAACGAGTCTGCGTCGCCGGTCCGGTAGCCACGCGCCAGGTCGTGCGTTCGCACTCGGAAGACTCGGTCTCCGTCATCCACCTCGACGACCCTCACCACTCCGGCGAGGAGGTCGTCCGTGTGCTGATAGTTCGCGAGGACCTCGTGAACGAATCCGCCATCGTCCTGTGGCGACGTCCGCCGAGCGACTCCGGCTTCGAGCACGTGGCCACAGAGGACCAACTCCACCTGCCCGTTCGGTCGGATGAGGCGTTCGTACACCTCCTGAGCGTGCCTGCCTGGCTCGACCGGGTCACGCCCCACCCCGTACTCGCCGACGTCCCACTGCTGTTCGTCCGCGCGATCGGCGCTGTAGCGCGTCCCGTCGTAGTAGAGATAGGAGTGCGTCAGGAGGATCGTCCGGGCGTCCGGATGAGCCGCGAGGACGCTCTCGGCCCAGCTGAGCACCGAGTCCCTCGGCGCGAACTCCAACACCAGCACCATCCACTCGGAGCTCCCGACGTAGGGCGTGAGAAAGTGCGCCGAGTTCTCGACTCGGCCTTCGGCGTAGAGCTGGGAGTCGTCCAGGAGCTCGAACGAGGACCTGGGAAAGTACTCGTTCAGGAGGGTGGACCGGTCGGCGGCGGAGCCGTTCTCGCCCATGTCGTGATTGCCGGCGGCCACGACGAACGGGATGACCCCTTCGAGCACGTCGAACGCTCGACGGGCGACCATCCACTCTTCGTGCGAGTTGTGCTCGACGATGTCCCCGACATGGAGGACCGCCCTCAAGGCTGGTTCGCTCTCCCCGAAATCCCGGAACCAAGTGGCCTCCGCCACGAAGGTCTCGGGGGCGGCGTAGGAGTAGGTCTGCGTGTCCGGGAGCACGCCGAAGATCCAAGAGTCGGGTCCGCCTGCGGGAACGGGCGGAGGTGCCGGCTCGCCGCACCCGGCGAGCAGCACGATGGCGAGCACCATGGCACCGAGTGATGGGCGGGCCGTGGGTGAGGGATCGCGAGTCATCCGGCCGAGTGGACGATAGCACCTCGTCCATCACTGGCTCGAGGTGTCCAGCCCCCCACCCCGATGGTCTTGGGCACACGCGATGCTTCGCAACCTCGCCCTCTACCCGGTGATCCTCGCGCACGGCTTCGCACGTCTGGTGCCCTGGTAGTCGGCGGGTGGCGTTCCGTTGCCTGACGCAACCGAAGGTGACGCGGCCGAGTCCAGCGCCTCACGACCGGGACGAAAGCTGCTACGTAGGAGTCGTGGAGAGGCTGACGACCATGGCCGGCGGCATCGAGCTGATCGCCGACCGCCATGAAGGCGGCGACTCAGGGACGGTCGTGCTCCTGCACGCCGGTGGCGAGAGCCGAGCGGTCTACCGACCGATCGCGCCGACGTTGACGGCGCTGGGCTGGGACGTGGTGGCACCGGACTTCCGGGGCCACGGCGAGAGCGGGCGATCGAAGGAGTATCGGCTGACCGATCTCTGTAGTGACACCCTCGCCGTGATCGAGCAGTTCGCCGAGGGTCCGCTGGTGCTCGCCGGGGGGTCCCTCGGCGGCGTGGTCGCGCTGCGCGTGGCTGCGTCGCTCGGCGAACGGCTGGCGGGCATCGGCCTGCTGGACATCGTGCCCACGCCGCGCGCCGATTCGGGCCATCGCGAGCTCGAGAAGATCCAGCGCGCCCAGGAGCGCGGCGCGCCCTCGGTCGCCGACCTCGATCCGGCGATGGCGGCCATCGTCGCGGAGGTCCTCGGCGCGCGCGAGTCGACCGCCGCTGCCGCGCGAGCGCTCTCGGTGCCGGTGGTGCTGATCCACGGCACACGCAGCCACGTGATCGGTGACCCCGAGCTCGCGGCGTTCGCCCGGGAAATCCCGCACGGCCGCGTCATCGGGGTCGACGCGGGTCATCTCGTCGCTCGCGACCAACCCGGGCCGGTCGCCGAGGCACTCGCGAGCCTGCTCTAGCGACGGCCCGAGCGGCCCGCCCGGTCGTGGTAGGCATGGTCGATGGCGAACCCTCACCTTCCCGGCCGGATCCTGCTGGTCGATCGCACCCCGGCCATGACCTCTGCGTGGAACCGGAGCTTCGAGGACTACGACTCGGTCGAGGCGATCGAAGCCGACTACTTCTCGGAACCGGCCGATGCGATGGTCAGCCCTGCCAACAGCTTCGGCATCATGGACGGGGGGCTGGACCTGGCCATCCGCGACACGCTCGGGTTCGAGACTCAGCGGAGAGTCCAGCAGGCGATCCTCGAAGAGCACCACGGAGAGCTCCCGGTGGGTCAGGCGGTGATCGTTCCGACCGATCACGAGGACTGGCCCTTCCTGATCGCCGCCCCGACGATGCGTGTCCCCGAGAGCGTGGCTCGTACCACCCACGCGTACCTCGCGTTCCGCGCGATTCTCCTGGCCGTGGCCCGCTTCAACGAACGATCCACCGACACGCGGCTCGAGTCCATCGTCTGCCCGGGCCTGGGGACCGGGATCGGCGCGATGGACCCCGAGCGCTGCGCTCTGCAGATGCGCATGGCCTACCGCCAGCTCTCCGCGCCGGCCCGGATCCCATCCTTCCGCCAGATCCATGAGATCCACGCCGCGCTCGTGCGCGCGTGACCTCTAACCCGAGAGGCGAACGACCTCCGAGCTGCGTTCGACGATCGCGCCGACCAGGCCGTAGTCGAGCGCGGCCTCTGCGGTCAGCCAGTGGTCGCGGTCGGTGTCGCGGCCCACTCGCTCGATGGGCTGGCCGGTCGCTTCGGCGAAGAGGCGGTCCAGCCGACGGCGCATCGCCAGGATCTGCTCGGCCTGGATCTCGATGTCGGCGGCCGAACCCTGATAGGCGCCGAGGGGCTGGTGGAGCAGGAAGCGCGTATTCGGGGTCGCGAAGCGGCGCTCGCGTGGAGCGGCGATGTAGATCAGCGCACCAGCGCTCGCGACCCAGCCGGTGCCGAGCATGCGGACCTCGGGAGCGATGAACCGGACGACGTCGTGGACGGAGTCGCCTGACTCGACGTGCCCACCGGGAGAGCTGACCACCATGGTGATCGGCGCGTCGCTCGCGCCGGCGAGGGCGAAGAGCTGCGCGTTCGTGCGTTCCGCGAGCGCGGCATCGATCTCGCCGAAGACCAGTACGGTGCGCGAGCGAAGGAGCTGCTCGGTGATGGGCTGCGCGGACTCCATGGGTCTGCTGTGCCGGAGCACGGGCCCCGTCGCCATGGCCGGATCGCTCCGATGCATGCCCGCGCCGCTCGCCCCATCCGGTGCGATGACCCGACGGCTCACAGCCATATCCGATCGGCTCACGGCCTTGTCGACGGTCCGCGGAGCCGTCACCTTCCAGCCATGGACGGCTCCGAAGACGTGACACGCTTCGTGCTGGAGGGACCGCACTTCCGGCCGGTGGAGCTGCCCGGCGAATCGGGCCTCGTGTTGGCGGTGCGAGGGCCGATCACGCTGCGAGGGGAGCCGCTCGAGACGGGGTCCGTGGCGACGTTCTCGGGCCACGCGATGCTCACGGCCCGCTCGGTGGGCGCGCGGGCGGTCGCGTTCGTTCGCCCGGAGTCGTCGTTCGAGGCTCGGCTCTCGTCCGCCGAGGTGCATGCCGACCCCGTGCTCGCCCGCCTCGCCCCGCTCCTGGCGGACACCGAGACGGACCGCTCGGTCGCAAGCCCGCTGGCTCGAGCCTTCGCCGCGCGCCTGCGCGAGCTCTCCGGCGAGCTCGATGCATCGATCGCCGACCCGGTCGTTCGCGCCGCGGTCCGCATCGCCGCCGGCGCGGACGGGCTCCCCTCCATTCCCGAGCTGGCCAGGAGGGTCGGGGTCTCCCGGGCCTCGTTGGTGCGCCGCTTCCGGAGCGCCCTCGGCGAATCGCCGAGCCGCTATCTCAAGGGTGTGCGACTTCGGCGCGCTGCCCACCGGCTGCTGACGACGGACGACGGCCTCGCCGCCATCGCGGCGGACATCGGCTACGCATCCGAGTTTGCGTTCAGCCGGGCCTTCAAGCGCCGCTACGGCGTCGCTCCTGGGATCTACCGGCGCGGCGCCGGCTCCCTGCGGATGTGCGCGTGAGCAGCCCCAGGATCGACGCCATCGAGTGAAGACCACCGCGATGGGCGCGTTGGGGATATGCTCTGCCGCAATGACCGACACCCGTCCCATCGCCCTCGTCACCGGCGGCAACACCGGCATCGGCTTCGAGACCTGCAAGGGTCTGATCGAGGCCGGCTATCACGTCATCGTGGGGGCGCGATCGGAGGCGAAGGGGAACGCTGCGGTCGAGGCGCTCACCGCGACCACGAAGGGCGCCAGCGCGGAGACACTCGTGCTCGATCTCGCGTCGCTCGCGTCGGTCCGAACGGCGGCCGAGACCTTCCGTGCCACCGGCCGGCCCCTGCATGTCTGTGTGCTCAACGCGGGCGTCATGGCGCTCCCCTGGAAAGTCACCGACGATGGCTTCGAGCAGCAGTGGCAGGTCAACGTGCTCGGCCACTTCCTCCTTTGCCGGCTGCTGCTGCCCGCCCTCGAAGACGCGGAGGACCCGACAGCGCGGATCATCCACGTCGCCTCCGGCGCCCACCGGTTGCACCCAGAGCCGGTGGACTACGACCAGCTCACGGCGGAGCACGCGAGCGACGACGGCTACGACCCGTGGCGCGCCTACGGGCGCAGCAAGCTCGCCAACATCCTGCTCTCGAACGAGCTCGCGCGCCGGCTGATGGACCGCGGCTCGGACGTCACCAGCAACGCGGCTCACCCCGGCAAGGTGAAGACCGACCTGTGGGCCAGCATCGGGCGAGAGGACGAGCCCGGGATCAGTCCCAGCGAGGGTGCGCTCACGTCCATCCACCTGGCCACCTCCGACGACGTCGACGGACACACCGGCCGCTACTTCTTCCAGTGCAAGGCGGTGACCCGCATCTACCGCGAAGAGGAGCTCGGGGACGCCGACTACGTCACCAAGTCGGCGACTCGCACCGAGATCAGCTCCTCCGAAGAAGAGGCGAAGCGCATGTGGGCCGCGGCCTGCAAGGACGTCGACCTGCCCGAAGCGCTCTGAGGCTGACTCGGTGCACCACGCCGGGGCACGACATGCCATGGCCGAGCTCCCGAGCACCGAGACGTTCGCGGTGATGCTCTCGTGCGGAAGCGCTGATCCGTTCGCGGCAGGCTCGGTTATCCTCCGGCCCATGGGCCGCTACCAGAGCGACATCTACATCTCCTGGGACGAGCTGCACCGCGACACGCGAGAGCTCTGCCGTCAGCTGATCGCCATGGGGACGAAGTGGCACACGCTGGTCGCCGTGACTCGCGGCGGCCTGATCCCCGCGGCGGTGGTCGCGCGCGAGCTCGACATCCGGTTGGTCGACACGATCTGCGTGGTCTCCTACGCCGGCGACGAAGGGCAGCAGCAGAAGGAAGCCCAGGTCCTGAAGGCGCCCGAGGGAGACGGCGAGGGTTGCCTGCTCATCGACGACCTGGTCGACACCGGCCGTACGGCGGCGAAGATCAAGGAGCTGATGCCGAAGGCGTTCCTGGCCACGGTCTACGCGAAGGAGGAAGGACTCCTGCAGACCGATCTCTGCATCCGAGAGATCCCGCAGACCACCTGGATCCGCTTCCCCTGGGACACGGAGCTCGGCTTCGCGGTCCCGTTGGTGGACCGAGACGGCTGAAGCGGAGTAACGGCGACTCCCCTCGTGCTACTGCCCAGACATGAATCGCGAGTTCTGGGACGAGCGCTATGGCCAACGCTTCGAGTCATACGGCTCCGAGCCGAACGACTTCCTGCGTTCGGTCGCCGACCGGCTGCCGGCGGGCCCGGTGCTCTGCCTGGCCGAGGGAGAGGGCCGCAACGCCGTCTTCCTCGCGGAGCGTGGACACTCGGTGACCGCGGTCGACCTCTCGCCGACCGGGCTGGCGAACGCGGCCACGCTGGCGGAGGAGCGCGGGGTCGCGCTCGAGACCATCGAGGCGAACTTGGCCGACTTCGATCCCGGCGTCGGTCAGTGGGCGGCGATCGTGTCCATCTGGGCACACGTCCCGCCGGCCATTCGTGGTCCGCTCCACGCGCGCTGCGCGAAGGCGCTGAAGGCCGGGGGTGCCTTCGTGCTGGAGGCCTACACCCCGCGACAGCTCGACTGCCCGGGCGTCGGGGGCCCTCCCGCCGCAGAGCTGCTCATGACCCCCGAGAGCCTGCGCGTGGAGCTCACCGGTCTGCGCTTCGAGACCTGCCACGAAGTCGAGCGCGACATCAGTGAGGGTCGCTACCACGCCGGGCTCAGCGCCACGGTCCAGGTGCTGGCCTTCGCGCCGGAGTGAGGCTCAACCGCGGCGGTCGAGGGTCTCGCGCATTCGGAGCGCGACCACGAGACCGGATGCGAAGGTCAGCGCCGCGACGGTCAGGGTCGCCTCGGTGAGACCGAAGGCGTCGGCGACCAACCCGGCGAGGAGCGCGCCCACCGCGTAGCCCATGTCGCGCCAGAGCCGGTACACGCCCACCGCCGAGCCCCGCCAGCTCGGGTGGGCCACATCTCCGATGGCGGCGAGCAGCGTCGGATAGACCATCGCGGTGCCGAGTCCGAGGAGGACGGCGCCGACGGCGAAGTGACCGAAGCTCTGGCCGAACGCCACGACCCCGACGCCGACCGCCTGGATCCACATCCCACCGACGATGAGCCATTTGCGACCGACCCGATCCGACCACGCGCCGGTGAAGAGCTGACCGATGCCCCAGACCGCCGGATAGATCGCCGCCAGCACGCCGATCGCCTCGATCGGGAGCTGCGCGGCGGCGAAGACGAGCGGAAAGAGCCCCCAGGCCATGCCGTCGTTGAGGTTGTTCACCAACCCGGCCTGGCTCACCGAGGAGAGGTCGGGGTCGGTGAAGCTGGTACGCATCACCACCTCGCGCGGCGATAGCGCGCCGTCGTCTGGCCCGCCGTCGAGCGCGGCCTCCTGGTCGACGTGCCCACGGGTCTCACGAACGGCCAACACCGAGAGCAGCAGCCCCGCTCCCACGAAGCCGACGCCCAGATAGAAGGGCTCCGGCCGCAGGCCCACCTCGGCTGCGACGTAGCCGGTCGCCAGCGCCGAGAGCGCCACGGCGAAGTAGCCAGCGAACTCGTTGAGCCCCATGGCCAGCCCCCGTTTCGCGGGGCCGGCGAGGTCGATCTTCATGATCACCGTGGTCGACCACGTGAGCCCCTGACTGACACCGAGGAACGCATTGGCCACCAGCATCCAGGTCCAGCTCGGGGCCCACATCAACAGGAAGGGCACCGGCACGGCCACGAGCCAGCCGACCACCAAGACGTGCTTGCGGCCCACCGTGTCGGACCAACGCCCGGCCACGTAATTGGTCAGCGCCTTGGTGACGCCGAAGACCACGATGAACGAGAGGATCGCGGTCCGCCCCGCCAGCCCGAGCTCTTCCTCCGCGATCGCCGGGAGGATGCTGCGCTCCATGCCGACCATCGCGCCGACGAAGGCGTTGACGAGCACGAGGAGCGAGAACTGGGCGAGGTTCGCTCGGATGCCTAGTCGGACCTCGCTCACGGCGGGCCCTGGTCCAGGCCGGCCACGAGCGCTCGCAGACCCGGCGCGGCGAAGCCGGCGGTCTTCTGCGGCGCGAACGCACCCACCACGAGCGAGCCGACCACGAACGCCAGCACCGCCCCCGCCTCCTGAGCGTCGTAGCGGTCGCCCGAGCGCCGCTGGATGGCCGTCAACTCCGTGTCGATCAACCGCCGCACGCGCCGGAAGAGCGTCGGGTCCCGCAGCGCCTCCGCGAACACGCCCACCCAGCAGCGGGCAGCCGTCCGGTCGGAGCGCTCGTCGAGCGCGAGTGCGGCGTCTCCGTAGGCCGTGAGGTCGTCGCCCTCCCCCTCGCGCTCGTGCACGCGCTCCCGGAAACCACGTACGAGCTCGGCCACCAGCGCCTCGAGCAGCTCCGCCTTGCTCTCGAAGTGGTAGTGCACGAGACCCGGGGTGACGCCGGCCTCCTGAGCGATCGCGGCCACGGTGGCGCCAGCGAAGCCGTGGTCTGCCAACACGTGAGCGAAGGCGGCTAGAATCTGACGACGACGCTCCGCGCGGTTGCTCGGTCGGCCCATGGCCACACTCTAACCGCTGGTGCCGTTGTTTGGTTGGATAACCAAGAAACCGAGCGCAGCCTGAGCCCATGACCGAGAACACGACCGCACGACTCCGTTCGCGTTTCGAGGCGGCCCTGGCGGGAGCCGGAGCGTCGCCCGCGCCGGAGGCCACGTCCCGCGTCTTCACCGAGCTGCTCGAGCGGCACGGCGAGTCGCACCGCCGGTACCACACGATGGAACACGTCGGAGCCTGTCTGGGTTGGCTCGATTGGTTCGCCGCCTACGCCGCTCGGCCGGCAGAGGTCTCGCTCGCGCTCTTCTTCCACGACGCCGTCTACGACCCGAGCGCCAGCGACAACGAGGCGCAGAGCGCCATGCTCGCGCGGACCAGGCTCGACGAGCTGGGCGTGGAGACGGAGGCGATCGAGCGGATCGCGGAGCACATCCTGGCCACGAAGGCGCACGGCGCGTGCGACGGCGACACGCAGCTCGTGGTGGACCTGGACCTGACGATCCTGGGCGCACGGCGCGCGGTCTACGACGACTTCGAGCGACGCATCCGGGAAGAATACGCGCACGTGCCCGAAGCGCTCTTCCGATCGGGGCGGCGTGAGGTGCTCTCGGGCTTTCTCGACCGGACACCCATCTACGGGGTCCCAGCCCTGGCGAACGAGCTCGAGGCGGCGGCGCGCCGCAACCTCGAGCGACGCATCGCGGAGCTGTCAGTCGTCTAGCCAGCGGACCGTGAAGCCGCCGCCGCCCGGCTCGCTGCGCCAGCTGACGACGGCACGCGGCCGACCGCTCATCCGGAGGATCGTCTGGATGCTCAGCGCCACGCTCTGGAGCTGACCCTCCGGCACGTCGGGCCAGCCGGTGAGCGCGAGCTCGGCGACGCCGTGGCCGACCTCGGTGACCTCGAGCTTCCCGACGTTTCGACCCCGCGCGTAGATCTTGGGCGTTCGCCGGATGAGCGCCTCTGCGCCCGTGAACCGGAGGAGCGCCCGCCAAACCCCGTGAAAGCCCTTCCGTGTGGCGGGCGGCACGACCCGCTGCCGCAGCACGTTGACCGAGAGGCCGCCGGCATCGGCGAGGGCCTCGATGAGCTCTTCGACCATGGCGATCGGCACCCAGCTGACCGCCGTGATGTGCTCGAGGGTCCGGCGTGTTTCCTCTGGGAGCGACGCCCGCGCCCGCGCCACGGCCTCGGCGCCCAGCTCGTCGGTCGCCCCGTCGACGAAGAGCTGAATCATGGTGCCGCTCATGCGCGGATCCGGCGACCGTCCCTCCCCCATGCTCGGAGAGTACCCGGCGCGCTCCCCGCTCCGGAAGCGCTCTCAGGGCAAGACGAGCTCGGCCACCAGCTCGCTCTTGGGGTTCGCCCTGAGCTCCTGCAGGGTTCCCTGCTGCACGACCCGTCCCTCATCGAGAACCACCACGCGGGCCCCGAGCGCGGCCACGTCGCGGACGTCGTGGGTGACCAGCAACGCCGGCCGCCCCCATCGCGAGAGCTGCTCCGCGAGAAAGCCACGAACGCTCTGCCGTCGACGCACGTCGAGCGACGCCAGCGGCTCGTCCAACAGGAGCAGCGAAGGCTCGATGACCAGCGCCCTCGCGAGCGCCACGCGCTGCTGCTCGCCGCCGGAGAGCTCGCCGACCGATCGCTCCGCGAGCTCCGCAGCGTCGAGCCGCTCGAGCATCGCCCGCGCCACGGACGAGCGCGCGGAGCGGGACATGCGGCCGCCACCCGTCGAGAGACCGAACGCAACGTTCTCCAGGACCCGGAGGTGAGGGAAGAGGCCGTAGCCCTGCGGCACGTAGCCCACCCCTCGTTGCTCGATGGGGCGGTCGATGCCTCGCGCGGTGTCCGCGAGGACCCGGTCGCCGACGGCGATCGACGCCCGCGTGACCGGGACCGCGCCTGCGATGGCGCGGAGCAGGGTGGTCTTGCCACTGCCGTTCGGGCCGAGGATCGCGGTCACGCCCGAATCCCCCTGGAGCTCGACGTCGAGGCCGAGGGTGCCGAGCCGCAACGCGATCGATGCCCGCCAGCTCACACGGACCTCCGGCCCGGAAGCCGCACGGCGACGAGCAGGAGCGCTCCGACCGCCACGAGCACCAGGGAGAAGACCACCGCGAGACGGAGGTCGGACTCCAGAGCAGTGAAGATGGCGAGAGGCATGGTCTGGGTTCGCCCACCCATGTTGCCCGCGAAGAGAAGGGTCGCTCCGAACTCCCCGAGCGAGCGGGCCCAGGCGAGGGACGCCCCACCGACGAGGCCGGGGGCGGCGACGGGCAGCGCCACTCGGAAGAAGGCCACGGTCGGCGACGCGCCGAGGGTTCGCGCGACGATGCCGAGGTCGGGATCGATCTCGCGGAAGGCGCTCGTCGCGGCCTGTACGTAGAAGGGCGCCGAGACCACGAGCTGCGCGATGACCACGGCGGCCGGTGTGAAGACCAGCTCGAGGTCCGCGCCCTGGAGCAACGGACCGAGCAGCCCCCGTTCGCCATAGGTCATCAGCAGCGCCACGCCGATCACCGCAGGGGGCACCACGATCGGTAGATCGACGACCACCGCGATCACCCCAGCCAGCCGAGAACGCGAGCGAGCCAGCCACCAAGCGAGTGGTGTGCCGCCGAGGAGAGTGAGCGCGAGCGCGAGCGTCGTCGTGCGGAGGCTGAGTCCGAGCGCGGGCAGGAAGTCCGGATGGCTGAGCCCCGCCGCGAGGTCGGCCGGGCCCGTCGAGAGTCCGAGCGCGATCAGCGGTAGGAGCAGGAGCCCGACGAGCGCGAACGCAAGGAGCGCACCGAGCCCGGTGAGCGACCGGCTCATGGTGCCTCCACACGGAAGCCTCGACGCTCGAGGATGGCGCGCCCGTCGGGACCCCGGACGAAGTCGACGAAGGTGCGCGCCGCTTCGGGGTGCTCGCTCCCTCGGAGCAGCGCGATCGGGTAGTCGGCGCTGACGCGAAGCTCGTCCGGGATGGACACGGCTCGAACGCCCTCGCTCACGTCGGTGCGATAGACGAAGGCCGCGTCCGCCTCACCCAGCTCGACTTTGGCGCGCACCAGCCGGACGTTCGACTCCTCGGAGACGATGGCACCACGGACGGCCGAGATGAACGCTTCGCCGTGGGTCGCTCGCGTGCGCTCGAGCAGCTGCTGGGTGTAACGCCCTACGGGAACGTTCGGCGTGCCGACCACGATTCGGCTCGCTCGATCGAGCTGCGCGAAGTCGTCGATCGCGCCGGCCCGGCGCGGGACGATCAACGCCAGCTCGTTGTGGGCGAAGGTCTGCGCTCCCTCGGCGTGATGGGACTCGACGAGCGCTTCGACGTGCATCGGGTCGGCTGACGCGAACACGTCCGCTGGAGCCCCATGCTCGATTTGCAGCCGGAGGACCTGACTCCCCGCGAAGGCCGATTGCACGTCGACGGTCGGGTGTGCGGCCTCGTAGGCGCGCTCCAGCTCTTCGAAGGCATCGGTCAACGACGACGCGGCGAAGACCAGGAGGGGCTCGCGCTCGGTCGACTCCGAGCAACCGAGCGCCAGAAGAACCACGAGAGCGACACGCACGAGCTCAGGCGGCCTCGACCGCGACCAGCTCGCCGCAGCTGGAGAGATCGTAGCCCGGCAACCCTCGCGCCTCGGTGCGGAAGGGCTGACGGCCGAGCGTGTCCACCAGCCGCGCGACCGAGGGGAGCTCGAGCCGGTCGCTGGGCACCACGAGATCGAAACGCTCCTCGGTGATGGGCAGGAAGGTGAGCGCCTCCGCGATGGCGGCTCCTTCGATCGCGACCCCGACGTCGGCCACGCCCCACCGTACGAGCCGGGCGACCTCGCGGTGGTCGGCCGCGACCGGGCCGGAGGTGCTGACGTTTGGCTGGATGCCCTCGAGCAGACGTTGGGCCGCTGCGCTCGGGTCTCGTCGAACCACGCGGAGCTCCGGCCGGGCGAGCTCGGGTCCGACTCGGATGCCGAGCGGGTTGGTCGGAGCGACTACCAGGCCTTGGGTCCAGCGCGCCAGGTGCACGAGGGTCACTCGCTGCGACCCCAGCGCGGCACGGGCCGCCGCCGCGTGCACCTCCAGCTCCGCCGACCAGTGGATGCCTGCCGCGTGAACCAGCCCATGCTCGAGCAGCGAGAGGGCCTCGCCGCTGCTCGCGCCAATCCACACGGCGCTGCTCTCTCGGCTCGTGACTCGTTCGGAGAGCACGCCCAGCAGTGGCGCGCAGCCCGCCACCAACATCCGCGCGTCGAGCGTCTGCGGATCGGTGAGCAACTCGACGGTCGCGCGGCCCTCGCCGGCCTCGACGACGACGCCATCGGCCGCTCGCGAGAGGTCCTTCCGTGCGTGGGCCACCAGCCCATCGCCCACCCGCCCGACCACGACGCGCTCGCCGGGCCCCAGCCGCCCGGCCGTCCGCACCTCGACGTGCGCGCCGTCGGCCAGCCGGAAGAGCTCGTCGACCGACGCACGCAGCGCCCGCGCCAGCGCCAACGCCAGCGTGGTGGAGGGCACCTGCCGCCCGGCCTCGATGGCGCTCAGCGCCTGCCGGGACACGCCCACTCGCTCGGCGAGCGCGGCCTGCGATAGCCCGAGCGCGGAGCGGCGCTGCCGAACGGAGCAGAGGATCACCCAAGGTATGTAACCCAGACGCTACATCACGTAAAGCCGAGACGACGTCAGCGAACCCGGAAGCGCAGGTCGGTCTCCCTTCGCGTGCCATCGTCGCCGCGGGTCAGCAGCTCGGCCTCGACGGAGCGAGCGACCCGGTCGAGCCGGGCATCGATCCGGTAGACCTGCTCTTCGGAGGCCTCGATCGACCGGCCATCGGGCAGGTGCTCTTCCCGGTCCAGCCCCGTGCGACGCTCGATGACCAGTCGCTCGCCATCATCCGAGACCAGGCGGAAGCTCAACCCCTCACCGCCCCAGCGGGCGCCCTCCCCGATGGCCCGGTCGGGAAACGCAGGCACCAGCGCCGGCAGGACCTGAGCGAGCGCGCCGCGAACGTAGGTGGCGGCACGAGCGTTCGCTCCGGCGGGGGGAGAGACGGCAGGCTCCTCGGTGGCACCGGTCGGGTGGAAGACCACCCGAGCGGTCGTGCCCACGGTGGTGCCGATGGCGGGGATGTCGCCGGCCGTCGTTCGTGCGTCGCGGACCTCGACGCGAACGCGCGAAGAGTCTTCGTAGGTCAACGCGAGCTCAAGCTCCAGCTGCTCCTCGACGCGCGGATGACCCGCGGGCTCGAAGACGCTGTCGAAGACGAGCGTGGCGCGCTCCTCGCGATCGACCTCGAACGCGATGCGGGGCTGGCGGCGCGGCGCGGCGCCTGGATCCTGGAGCTCCAACCAGCCGATGGCCCGGGTGTCGCTCGGAGGCCCGGTCGGCTCTGGCTCGGGCTCGTCGCAGGCGAGCACGAGCAACAGAGGTGCGAAGAGCCACCTCATCGCAGGAACCGAAAGAGCACCCGTCCGTCGCCATGGTCGGCGCCGCCCCGGTCGCGCTGCAGATCGATCGCTCCGTCTTCGTCGTCGGCCCCCGAGTCACTGCCGGTGAGCTCGTCGACGTTGCAGTCGAAGTACCCCATGCCCATCGGGCTCCAACCCCCATAGACCTGCTTGCCGCCACAGCTGACGCTCACCTGACAACGGTGCGGCTGGGTCCGGAACTCCCCGGATGGGCGGTAGCCGATGTCGATGCTGCAGCGATCCCCGATCGCGATGTCCGGGTCCGCCGAAGTCACGACCTCCCCCGCGAGCCGCACATGATCCTGCACCGGGTTGATCCAGCCCACCGTCGCGGCGAGCGCTCCGAGCAACACCAACGACGTGATGGCGAGCCGATGCATGAGCATCGCCCGACGCGCGACCGAAGTCGCCGACTCCCCGCGCGCGGTGAAGAGGAAGAGCGACTCGGGGCCGCCCTTCTTCACCGAGTCTCCGTCGAAGCGACCGACCACCGCGACCGAGTCCCCCTCCGCCGCGCGCACCTTCAAGGTGAGGCCATCGACTTCGAAGTGAGCAGAGCCCCAGAGCCCGCCGTTCGATCGGACGGTGATCTCCCCGTCGCCCACTCGCAACACCAGCGGGCCGCCGCCGATGGTCTGCTGGTAGTCGTACCAGGTGCGCGTCACCTGGCGAGTCTGCTGCCGGCCATCGCTGTCGGTGTAGGTCTCGGTCGACGTGCTCGAGTCCAGCTGGTGCGTCCGGTCCCACCGCAGGGCGCCGCGAATCAGGGTGCCCTCTCGGCGGCCCCAACCATCGCCGCCGCCCTCCTTGGCCCGGAGCAGGACCTTCAGCGCGCGGGCGTCCTTCCGTTTGGTCCAGAAGAGAACGAAGGCCAGGACCCACGCCGAGAAGCCGACCAGGATCAGGGCACCGACCGCATAGGAGGCCGCCTCGATGGCGACCCCCATCCAGGCGAAGAGCACCACGCTCCACCCGGCCGCGAGGGTCGCGAAGCCGCCGGTGTTGGCCCATAGGAGACCCACGCCCTCGTCGCTGGTGCCCACCTCCACCATCCACGGCAATGCCCGACGCCTCGCCAGCTTGAAGACGGAGGTGATGGCGAGCTGCAAGCCCAGCCCGAGCACCAAGAATCGCGTCGCGTTCCAGCCCAGCGCGAGGAGCCAGGTCGCGAGCGCGGCGGACGTGGCGCTCAGGCCGACCGCCAGCCCGACGAGCGCGCCGCGCACGGGAAGCGATGCTGGCGTCTTCTCTTCTGGCGTCGCGGCCGGTCGCTCGTCGTCGTCGATGACCTCGCGCTCGGCGGCCCGCTCGTCGAGCCACGCCTCCGCACCCTCACCGACACCAATCCGGATCGCGCGAGCCGACGTGATGATCGTCCCGTCGGAGCCCCGATAGCCCTCGGTGGCCGGGCGGCGCTCGACCTCGGCGTCGATGATCACCCGATCGCCGCCGCGCAGGGCCGTCCCCTCGAGGCTCACCTTCACGTGGGGCCCCGGCGCGCGATCGTGGAAGGGCTCCGCCCGAGGATCGTCCCGAAGGTCTTCCCACTGGTCTCGTGCCTTGCTCGAGGGTCCGAGCGCCGCCCCTCGCTGGTCGACCTCGACCACGGTCCCGTCGTCCAGCTCGAGCTCGAAAGGGGTCGGCTTCGACCGATGGTCGAGCGTCTCGTCGCCGACCCCGAGTGAAGCCGAGACCCAGAGGCCCTCCCCGAGGACCCGACCGCGGAGCCGTTCCATCGAGCGATGATACCCCAATGATTAGGTGACACGCGTTTCCGGAACAGCCTGGGTTAGGACCGTTGACCAAGCGTCCCCGAAACAGGACGTCTCACCAGGGCCGCGACAGGCGATCACGATCGGTTCGAACGAGCCTCGCGAGTGACGTTCAAGCCTGTTTTGCAGGGATTGGACCCCGGAGCGTGGTGCGTCTCACAGTGGTCCCCCTTCTTTTCCGTTCTGTTTCCATCGCACCCTTGACCACCCCGGGATCGCGTCCTATGTACGACAACCATTGCTACAGCAACGATTGCTGTTGGTGGATACTTTCGTTTTGACTGAACATCACAAAACTCCCTTCTTCGTCCTCAAGTTCGGCGGCACGAGCGTCGCTCGCCCGCACCGCTGGGAACAGATCGCCCGCACCGTCCGAGCGCACATCCAGCGCGGGGAGCACCCCGTCCTCGTGTGCTCGGCGCTCTCCGGCGTGACCAACGAGCTCGAGGCTCTGGTCGCTGCCGTCGAGAGCGGCGCTTCCCCGACCGGCGTGCTCCAGCGGATCTGGACCAAGCACGTCGAGCTCGCCCGCGCGCTCGGACTGGACGCCGAGGCGATCCTCGGCGACCGCCTCGCCCAGCTGACCGAGCTCGCCTCGACCACCGACCCGAGCCCCGCGTGGCGCGCTCGCGTCCTCTCGCGTGGCGAGCTCATGAGCACCGCGCTCGGCGCCGCGTACCTGCGGCGCGTCGGCATCCGCGCCGAGTGGCTCGACGCGCGCACGATCCTGCGCGCGGAGGAAGACGCCCACGCGAACGAATCGCAGCGCTACCTCTCCGCCCGCTGCGGTCACGAGGCCAACGCCGAGGCGCAGGCGCGGCTACACGCCAGCGGTGCAGAGGTCAGCGTCACCCAGGGCTTCATCGCTCACAACGACGAGGGCGAGACCGTCCTCCTCGGACGCGGTGGCTCCGACACCTCGGCGGCCTATCTGGCAGCCTCGCTCTCCGCGAAGCGCCTCGAGATCTGGACCGACGTCCCTGGTCTCTTCACGATCGACCCTCGCAAGACCGACAGCTCACGGCTCGTCCCCGAAGCCAGCTACGACGAGGCCGCCGTGCTCGGCGCGCTCGGCGCAAAGGTCCTGCACCCGCGCTGCCTCGGACCCGTGCGCGCCGCCGGCATCCCGCTCGGTATCCGTTGGACCGACCGCCCGGAGGTCGAAGGCACGCTCATCGGTGCCGCATCGGCGAGTCAGCCCGGAATCAAGGCGGTCACTACCCGGAAGAACCTCTGCCTCGTGAAGATGTGCCGCGATCGCCGCTGGCAGCCGGTCGGCTTCATGGCCGAGGTCTCCGCTTGCTTCCACGAGCACGGCCTCTCGATGGACCTCATCTCGAGCTCGCCGTCCGAGATCCGAGCGACCATCGATCTCGGCGCCGACCCGGGCGCGAGCGACCAACTCCCCGCCCTCCTTCGAGACCTCGCCGAGCTCTGCGACCCGGAGCTCGTGGAGGACGTGACCTGTCTGAGCGTCGTCGGTAGCGGCATCAACGACGAGCTCCCGCGCATCGCTGGCGTGATGAAGCTCCTCGGCGAGCCGGAGGTCCACCTCGTGAGCCACGCCGCCGACGACACCCACCTGAGCTACGTGCTCGACGCGACCGTCGCCGACGATCTCTCCGTGCGCATGCACGAAGCGCTCTTCGCGCGTCCGAGCGAGTCGCCGTGCCGCCTCGGTCGCACGTGGGCCGAGCTCAACGCGACCAAGCCGCGCGCCCGCCGCGCGTCTCAGCCCCAGCGAGCACGAGCGTGACGGCGGCCGCCGAGAAGGCGCCGGAGCTGACCTTTCGCTCACCCACCGTCGACGACGGATCGGCGATGTACCAGCTCGTGAAGGACAGCAAGGTCCTCGAGCCGAACACACGCTATGCGTACCTGCTCCTGTCGACTCACTTCGCCGGCAACTGCCTCCTCGCAGAGCAGAACGGCGAGGTCGTCGGCTGCGTCGCCGCGTACCGGCCGCCTTCGCACCCCGAAGCCATCTTCGTCTGGCAGATCGGCGTGCGTGAGGACGCCCGAGGCCAGGGTCTCGCCAAACGTATGCTACATGCATTGGTAGAGCGCCCCGCCAATGCCGATGTCCGCTTCCTCGAAGCGACCGTCGATCCTGGCAACGAGCCGTCATGTCGGCTCTTTCGCGCTTTTGCCCGAGAGCAGGACGTCCCCTGTGATGTCAGCCCCGGGTTCACCCCAGAACACTTCGGTCCCGCGGAACACCCTCCCGAGGACCTCCACCGCATCGGCCCACTACGGAGAGAGCCTTGACCAAGACCATCGACCGCCTCGAGTCCGAGGTACGCAGCTACGTTCGTTCCTTCCCCACCGTCTTCACCAAGGCAGAGGGCTCGATCCTCACCGACGAGAAGGGCACCGAGTACATCGACTTCTTCGCCGGTGCCGGCGCGCTGAACTACGGCCACAACGAGCCGGAGCTCCGCGACGCGCTCATCGCCTACCTCGGTAGCATGGGCGTCACGCACGGCCTCGACATGGCCACGTCGGCCAAGATCGAGTTCCTCAAGACCTTCGACGAGCTGATCCTCAAGCCTCGCGAGATGGACTTCAAGGTGATGTTCCCGGGTCCGACGGGCACCAACGCCGTCGAAGCCGCGATCAAGCTCGCCCGCAAGGTCACCGAACGCACCACCATCGTCGCGTTCACGAACGCTTTCCACGGGATGACCCTCGGCTCGCTCGCGCTCACCGGCAACGAGAGCAAGCGCAACGGCGCGGGCATGGACCTGCACGGGGTCACCCGCCTGCCCTTCGACGGCTACATGGGTGACGACACCAACACCCTCGACTACATGGAGGCGGTCCTCGCCGATCCGTCGAGCGGCATCGACGCGCCCGCGGCGTTCATCGTGGAGACCATCCAGGGCGAAGGCGGCGTGAACGTCGCCAGCCGCGCGTGGCTCGAGCGACTGCAGAAGATCGCCAAGCGTCATGGCTCGCTGCTGATCATCGACGACATCCAGGTCGGCTGCGGCCGTACCGGCACCTTCTTCAGCTTCGAGGACTACGACGTCCAGCCGGACATCATCTGTCTCTCGAAGTCGATCTCGGGCTATGGCCTGCCCTTCGCGCTCACGCTCATCCGTCCCGGCATCGACGACTGGAAGCCGGGCGAGCACAACGGCACCTTCCGCGGGAACAACCTCGCGTTCGTGACCGCGACCACGTCGCTCCAGAAGTACTGGGCCGATGAGAAGCTCAGCAAGGCCGTGAAGGCCAAGGCCGAGATGGTGATGGAGCGCCTCACCGGGCTCGCCAACCGCTTCGACGGCGTCGCCCGCGGCCGTGGCCTCATCCAGGGTCTCGCCTTCGACGAGATGCCGGCGGTCGCCGACGCGGTGTCCAAGGAAGCTTTCGAGAATGGGTTGATCATCGAGACCTCCGGCGCGCACGGCGAGGTCCTCAAGCTCCTCCCGGCGCTGACCATCAGCGAGAAGGAGCTCCAGCGCGGCCTCGACATCCTCGAGAGCGCCATCGAGAAGGTCATGAAGGAGCACCGCACGCCGTCGAAGGGCTGGAGCGCCTCGAGCGAGGCCGTCGTGGAGATCCAGTCTTGATCGTCCGCAAGCTCAGCGAGCTCGAGCCGCATCGAATCACCGAGGGCAAGACCTGGATCAGCCGCCGCCTCGTGCTGCGTGGTGACCAGATGGGCTACTCGGTGCACGACACGATCATCAAGGCCGGGACCGAGACCCACCTCCACTACAAGAACCACCTGGAAGCGGTGTACTGCATTCAGGGCAAGGGCTCGGTGGAGCTCGTCGACAGCGGCGAGACCTTCGTGATCGAAGCCGGCACCATCTACGCGCTCGACAAGAACGACGACCACATCCTCCGCGCCGAAGAAGAGATGCGGATGGTCTGCGTGTTCAACCCGCCGCTCCACGGCAAGGAGACGCACGGACCCGACGGCGCCTACCCGGTTCTCGACGACGACGGGAACCCGATCGGTTGAGACCGCGCCGCTGCCCTCGCGGGCAGCACCGACGAACACGCCCCCGGCGCGCAGCGCGAGCCGGGGGCGCTTTCTTTCCTCTGCCTCGCGACCCACCCCATGGACCAGATCCTCGTCACCATCAGCTTCGCCGTCTTCCTGATCGGCTTCACCGCCATCGGCGCGCTCTCGTCCCGGCAGAAGCAGGACTCGTCCGAGGACTACCTGGTCGCGAGCCGCAACGTGAACCCTTGGCTGATCGCCCTCTCGGCGGTGTCCACGAACAACAGCGGCTACATGTTCATCGGCCTCATCGGCTTCGCGTTCCGAGCCGGTGTGCAGGCCGTGTGGGTCCAGGTCGGCTGGATCCTCGGGGACTTCCTGACCTGGCTCTGGGTCCACAAGCGGGTGCGCGCGCAGAGCGAGCAGGTGAACGCCAACTCCGTACCCGGACTCTTGGCCAGCGATCAGAAGGGCCGCATCCAGCGGCCGATCGCCATCGCCGCGGGCATCCTCACCTTCCTCTTCCTGGGAGGCTACGCGGCGGCACAGCTCAAGGCAGGCTCCACGACGCTCCACGCGCTCTTCGACTGGCCCATGTGGCTCGGCGCGGTCATCGGTGTGGTCATCGTGACCGTCTACTGCTTCGCCGGTGGTATCCGGGCCTCCATCTGGACGGACGCCGCGCAGTCGATCGTGATGGTCGGCGCGATGACGCTCCTGCTCGGCTACGCGATGGTCGAAGTCGGCGGCTTGGCCGGCCTCTTCGCGCAACTCGAGGCGATCGATCCCTCGCTGGTGGAGTGGATTCCCGACGGTCTGGCGTTCGGGCTCGGCGGCTTCCTCGCTGGCTGGCTCTTCGGCGGCATCGCGACGATCGGCCAGCCCCACATCCTGATCCGCTTCATGGCGATCGACTCGACGAAATCGATCCGCAAGGCGCGCAACATCTACTTCGGCTGGTACGTCTTCTTCAGCCTGACGGCCGTGCTGGTGGGCCTCTACAGCCGCGTGCTCCTGCCCGAGCTCGCGGCTGGGCTCGAGGGCTCGGAGGCGGTACGCGCGACGGAAGCTGCGCTCCCCACCCTGTCGATGGAGTTGTTGCCGCCGGTGCTGATCGGCGTGATGCTCGCTGGGCTCTTCGCCGCAACGATGAGCACCGCGGACTCGCAGATCCTCTCGTGCTCGGCGGCGATCACCCAGGACACCTTCCCGCGGCTCGACAAGTCCACCAAGGCCTCGAAGGCGGCGACGTTGAGCGTGGCGGTCCTGGCGCTCGTGATCGCGCTGACCGCCGAGTCGGGCGTCTTCACCATCGTTCTGATGGCATGGTCGATCCTGGGCGCAGCACTCGGCCCAGTGCTGATCGTGCGGCTCGCCGGCTGGTGGCTGCCCTCGACGCTCGCGCTCTCGATGATGGGCGTGGGCATCGCCACGGTGGTCCTCTGGGGTCAGACCCCGTGGAGCGGCGCCATCTACAAGGCAATGCCCGGCATCCTGGCGCCCTGCGTGTTCTACGGCTTGGTCGCCATGGGCCGGAAGCTCAGCGGCCGGCCGGTCGTCGCACCGGCCGAGTAGGCGCGCTCACTCCTCGGCGACCTCTTCGGCCACGTCGTCGGCGACGAGGAGTGGCGAGACCTGGAGCGCGGATGCGCCCATGAGCTCCGCGATGCGCTGGAGCGCGACGACGAGCTCCTGGCGCTCGCTGTCCGGGAGCGCGTCGAGGCGCTGGAGGAACTCCTCTTGAAGTGGCTTCGGCAGCGAGTCGAACCGGTCTTCGCCGGCCTCGGTCAGCCGGATGCGAACGAGCCGACGATCGGCCGTGCCGCGCTCGCGGCTGACCAGCCCTGCGCGGACCAGCCGGTCGATGATCCGGGAGACCGTCGCCGAGGAGAGCTGCACCCGCTGCGCGAGCCCCGCCAGGGTCAGCGGGTTCTCGGCCCCGGCTTCGCCGATCGCCTTGAGACAGATGAGCTGCGGGACGGTCAGGCCCACCTCCCGCGAGAGCTGCTTGGAGTGCTCCGACACACGACGGACGATCTGCCGGATCGCGGTCAGCACCTCATGGGCGAGCTCGGGCCTTTCCATCGTTTCGGTCTCTCGACGCCGTGCTCGAAAACGGCGACACCACAGAGTGCGCGATGGGGTGCCGGCGGACAAGACCCCAGCGTGCCGGCTCGCACATCGCCGCTCAGCGTGTAAGTTCCCGAGGCCATGCTCCTGCTGGATCTCATCGGAAACACCCCCCTCGTCGAGCTCGATCCCCGGGTCGACCGAAGCGCCCCCGAGAAGAAGGGCGTCCGGCTCTTCGGAAAGTTCGAGGGCAGCGGTCCTGGCGGCTCGGTGAAGGACCGGCCGGCCCGATCGATGATCGTCCGCGCGGAGGAACGCGGCGAGCTGAAGCCCGGCGTGAAGCTCATCGAGCCGACCAGCGGCAACACCGGCATCGCCCTCGCGATGATCGCCGCCGCCAAGGGCTACGACATCGAGCTCGTGATGCCCGAGCACGCCACCCAGGAGCGCATCGACACGATGCGGGCCTATGGCGCGAAGGTGACCCTGACGCCGACCGCCGACGGCATGGAGGGGGCGATCGACTACGCCCACGCGAAGGTGGCCGAGGGCGGCTACCTGATGCTCGACCAGTTCGCGAACCCGGACAACCCGCGGGCTCACTACGAGACCACCGGGCCGGAGATCTGGCGGGAGACCGACCAGAAGATCACGCACTTCGTCAGCGCCATGGGCACGACCGGCACCATCATGGGCGTCTCGCGCTTCCTGAAGGAGCAGTCGGAGGCGATCCAGATCATCGGCTGCCAGCCGACCGACGGCTCCAAGATCCCCGGGATCCGTCGCTGGCCCCAAGCGTACCTGCCGAAGATCTACGAGCCGGAGCGCGTCGACCGGATCATCGACGTCGAGCAGCAGGTCGCCGAGGACGAGTGCCGGAAGCTCGCCCGCGAGGACGGCGTCTTCTGCGGCGTCAGCGCGGCTGGCGCCGTCTGGGCCGCGCGGCAGGTCTGCGCGGAGATCGACTCCGGGGTCGTGGTCTGCGTCCTCTGCGACCGCGGCGCGAACTACCTGAGCTCCCCCCTGTTCAAGAGCGAGTCGTGAAGGTCGAGCTGAGGCGGGTCGGCCCCGCGGCGTTCGAAGCGACCGCTGGGTCGGGTGGCCAGGCGCTCATCGATGGCAAGCCCGAGATCGGCGGCGAGGGCCGCGGCATGCGGCCGATGGAGGCGCTGCTCACCGCGCTCGCCAGCTGCGCGGCCATGGACGTGGTGCACATCCTGCGAAAGCAGAAGGAGCCCCTCGACGACCTGACCATCGCCGTGGACGCGGAACGGGCCGACGCCACTCCCGCTCCCTTCACCAAGATCCACCTCACCTTCACCGCGACCGGCGACGGCCTCACCGAGAAGAAGGTCCTCCGCGCCGTGGCCCTCTCGGTCGAGAAGTACTGCTCCGTCGGCGCCAGCCTCGACCCCAGCATCCAGGTCACCCACTCCACCCAGATCGAGTAGGGGACCCCCGCGGATCCCCGGAAACACGGGGCACTCCGAACACGAAATGCGTTCTGCCTCGCACGCCGTGGCAGATTCTTTGAGAAGAAGCGTGGCTGGGCGCACTCACGAAGCGATGGAGCAACGAGAGTCCGACGAACGGGCGGAACGGGTGGCCTCCATCTTTCGTGAGCATGGGCGCTACGTGTGGCGCTCCCTCGTCTATCTCGGAATCCCGGAGCGGGATGTGCCAGACCTCGTGCAGGACGTTTTCGTAGTGGTCCACCGGAAGCTCGACGGCTTCGACGGTCGCTCGTCGATGCGGACCTGGCTGCACGGGATCGCCGCTCGCGTCGCGCTGGCGGACCGGCGACGGGCCCGAACGCGACTCGAAGAAGTCACCGACGAGCCACCGCCGCGCCAGGTCGACGCGCACCAGGAGGGCGACGTCGAACGCGCCCGACATCGGGCGGACCTCAAGCAGGCGATCGCCGCGCTTCCGCTCGACCTGCGGCTGGTCTTCGTGCAGGTCGAGATCGAGGCCGTGCCGATCAAGGCGCTCGCCGAGTCGCTCGAGCTGCCCACCAAGACGGTGTACTCGCGGCTCTACAAGGCGCGCGACGAGGTCCGGCGCCACTTCAAGCGTGCGCGACTCACGGGAGGGGCCAGATGAGCCAGGACAAGCACGATCCCGGTCGTTGGCTCGAGACGGGCGACGTCGACCCCGACCTGCTCGAGGCGCTCGAGGCCGCTCAGTCGGACTTCCCCAGCGACGCTCAGTTGGCGGCGGTGGAGGCGAGCATCCTCGGCACCATCGGCGGTGGCGGTGGTGGCGGCGGGAGCGGCGGGAGCGGCGGACCGACCTCCATCCCTCCGGCAGCGGGGGTGACGATCAGCCCGGCCATCCCGGCGGCGCTCGTCGCGCTCGGCCTGGTGGCCGGGGCGGTGGCGTTCCTCTGGCCGAACGACCCGGCCCCGCCCTCCCCTGCCGTGGAGAGCCCGCCCATGGTGGTGGTCGAAGAGCCCGCCGAGGAGCCTGCGCCGACACCAGCCTCCTCGGGCCCAGTGGTCGAAGCGCCGCCAGAGCCCGAGCCCACGACGGCCCCCGCGACTCCCCTGGACGAAGGGGAGCTTCTCGAGCGCGCACGCCGCCGCGTCCGCTCCAACCCGGCCGGCGCGCTGCGGCTCCTGCGCACCCACCGGCGGCGCTTCCCCGCCGGCGTCCTCTCCGAGGAGCGGGACGCGCTCTGGGTCGAGGCCCTTCATCGGCGAGGCCGGGTCGACGACGCCCGGACCTCGTTCGACGCCTTCGTCCGGGCCTACCCGGGCTCCGTTCACCGCGTTCGTCTCCGTTCGCTCTTCACGGAGTAGGCTCCCCTCGTGTCCCGGCTCCTCCTCGCCTCGCTGACCCTCGCCTTCGCCTGCCAGGACGTCTCCATCGGCCGGCAGACCCCGCGCGACGCATCGGTCGGGGTGCTTCGGGAGCGGGTGTTGCCCATGCCGGATGCCGACCTGACGCTCCGCGCGTTCGACGTGGGCCCGGGCGGAGAGTGGGTGGTGCTCGCCCAGTTCACCGGGAGCGCCGACTTCGGCGACGGCGACGTGCGCACCGCGACCAGCGATGGCGGCGATGGGGTCTTGCTCGTCTTCGAGCCCGACGGCGCCCTACGCACCAAGCGGCTGATCTCCGCCGACTTCCTGACGCTCTACCGAGCCGTGGTCGGTGACGACGGCATTCACCTCACCGGCCTCTTTCGCGGCACGCTCTCCGACGGCGTTCCGGTGGGTGACGCGCCTTCGGCTCAGACCGCCGTCTCGCTGCGCTACGCCATGGACGGCACCCGAGCGGACGCGCGCGTGCTCGGGGCCGGCTTCGGCAACGTGCAGGGCAAGGGCATCGACGGCGCCGGTGGGCGGCTCCTTCGCTGTGGCAACTACCTCGGCGACCTCGACGCCGGGGACGGAGCGCTGCCGAGCGCCGGCACCACCGGCGACAATGGCTACGTCACGATCGCCGACGGGGCGACCACCACCTGGACCAACGCGCTCGTCGCAGAGGGTGATGGGCGCGGAGCCTTCGTACAGAACTGCGCGCTCGGACCCGGCGGAGCGTTCGCCGCGATGGACTTCGGTGGAACCGTGGTGGTCGAGGGGACCCCGCGAGTGTCGGATGGGCTCGATGCGTTCGTCATCGCCTACGGCGACGACGGGTCGACTCGTTGGGTCCGCGCGATCGGTGGGCCGGGCGACCAAGAGCTCAATCCGATCGCCACCCGCGCCACGGGCGTGTTCGTCGGCGGGAGCTCGTCGGCGCCCTTCTCGCTCGGTGCCGCGACGGTCGACCCGGGCGCCTTCGTGGCCGCACTGGACCTGGACGGCGAGGCCAGCTGGGTCTGGTCCGCCGGTGTCCGAGCGGTGACGGGCGTCGAGGTCGCCGGCCCGGACACGGTGGTCTCGGGACTCTTCGACACGACCGTGGCGCCGCTCGGCTGGGAGCCAGTGGGCGAGCGGGACGGCTTCGTCGCCGGACTGGACGCAACGGGCGCCGTTCGCTGGAGTCACACCTTCGGGAGCAGCGGTGGCGACTCCTGCCTGGGGCATGGCAGCGGCTCGGAACTGGCGGTGGTCTGCGTGTTCGGCGCGTCCCTCGAGTCGCCCGGCGGCACGGCCATCGGCGATGGCGGCGCGCTCTGGCTCGGACTGGTCGAGCCCTGAGCGCCCTCAGAACGCCAGCCCGACACCGAGAAGCGCGATGCCGCCCACCAGCCCGGGCTCGTGGGCGACTTGCGTGCTCTCGTCCGCGTCGCTGAAGACGAAGCGGTCGCGGACCAGGGGAACGTCCACGCCGAGCGCCAGCGCGAGGCGCAGGGCGCGGATCGCGAGGGTCGCGCGAACCTCGAGCCCGCCCCGGAGCGAGAAGCGCCAGAGCGACTCCGGTTCGTCGAGCCCCTGCCCTTCGACCCGCAACGCTCCCACCTCGACCACCCCGCAGCCGACGAGGTGGACCCTCCCCAGGTCGCCTCCCCCGCACCCGCCGAGCCGGAGCGCCGCGCCGTAGAGACGCATCGACACGGGGTCCTGCACCAACGAATCGTCCGGGACCCAGCCGAGCGCGTCCGCGTGCACGGCCCAGCGTCGGCCGCGGACCGCGACTCCCAGCCCAGCGCCGCCGGCGACGCTGGGAAACCAACCGACGTGAGCGGCACCCACCAGGGCCAGGCGCACCTCGAGCGGCTCCCCCCTGGGCTCCGCCGTCGCCTCCTCTTCGGGCTCTTCGAACTCTTCGGGCGCTTCTTCTTCGGGCGAGGTCGTATCCCCCCCTTCGGGCGACATCGTATCCGCCGGGCTCGTCTCTTCGGCCGGAGCGGCCGGGATCGGGCCCTCGTCCGACGCAGCGGCGCCGCCCGTCGATGCCCCGCCACTGGCATCCCCCGCCGGGGTCGTGGCCTCGGGCACCGGGGGCAGCAAGGGGAGCTGGGTGTCGACGACCAGCGCGATGATCAGTGCCGCGCGGTCGCGCAGCTCCTCGCAGGACTCGACCTCGACGCGCCGCTCGCCGATCGGCCGACCGAGCTGCTCGACCACGATCCGGCGCCCGAGCTGGGGGGTCTCCGCCATGGGCAGGACTCGCACCACGAACTCCGCGTCCGCGGCGCCCACGAAGACCTCGCGGCGAAGCCGCGTTTCCACCTCGCCAGCGAGCTCGTCCAGCGTGCAGTCCCCGCTCGGCTCGGCCTCGAGCGCGACGGTGATGGGCCGGACCTGGGCCATGGCGGCCCCCGGGAGCAAGAGCGCGAGCAGAAGGGCAGTCCGCACGACGGGCGGACTGTAGTGCACATCGGCGCACCCGGATGGAAGACCCCGAAAGAATTTCTGAGAACATCGAGGACTCGGCGCACTCACCGGTCATCGTGCACTCGATCCACATCCCACGCGGCCTCTGCGCCCTCGGTCTCTGCCTCGCCCTCGCGTGCGGGGACGACGGCGGCGAGCCCACCACCGACTCCGGCGCGCCCCCTGGGACCGACCTCGGGCCGATCCCTCCCGGCACCGACGGCGGCCCGCGCACCGACGGGGGAACACCCACCACCGACTCGGGTACGCCGACGCCGACCAGCGATCTCTGCGCCGACATCACCGCGAGCATCGCGGCCGCCACGGGGAACACGATCACGGTGAGCCCGGCCGGGGACGGCGAGGTCCGCGTGGGCGACCGCACCACCACCCTCCGCTCGGTGGTGAGCGACGCCGCCGAAGGCGACACGATCCTCCTGGAGGACGGGACCTACACGCTCCCCGAGGCGCCGTCCGGCGGGTACACCGGCCTCTACTTCACCACGCCGAACGTCACCCTGCGGAGCGCGTCTGGCGACGCCAGCCAGGTCATCATCGACTCGGCCTATCGCCGGCACGGCGGCGGGAGCGGGACGATCACGATCGCCGCTCCGAACGTGACCATCGCACACCTGACGGTTCGGCGTTCGATCTATCACCTGATTCACCTCTGGGCGGACGGCGACGACGCCCTGATCCACGACGTGCACATGGTCGACGGAGGTCAGCAGTTCCTGAAGGCGAGCCCGGGCGACAGCGCTCGCGTCGACCGCGCCGAGGTGAGCTGCAGCCAGTTCCGGATGACCGACGAGGGCCGCGACAACGTCTGGGGCTACGGCGCCGCGGACGGCAACACCACCTGCTACACCGGCGGCATCGACACCCACGAATCCCGGGACTGGCACGTCCACGACAGCTACTTCGAGGGCATCTACTGCGACGCGAGCGGAACGCCGCGCCCCGCCCACGGCAAGCACGAGGGGATGACCTACCAAGGCGGTCTGGCCGAGCACGCCATCCACATGTGGGACAGCGAAGAGGGCAGCGGTCACCTCATCGAGCGCAACGTCATCGTGAACTGCGCACGAGGCATCGGCCTCGGGTTCCGCACCGAGATCTACGGAACGACCATCCGCAACAACACGATCTTCAGCTCCTTCGCCGACAGCCGCGAGCACGACGTCGGCATCATGCTCGACCGGATGCACGACTCGCAGGTCGTGCACAACACGGTGTTCTTCTCGCACCCCGACGCCTACACGAACCGGGTCGAATACCGCTACGGCTCGACGGCGAACCTCGAGCTTCGGAACAACTTGACCAACGGAACGATCCGCGCGCGCGACGGGGCGACGGCCGACCTCGGCGGCAACGTGACGACGGCGAGCGCGGACTGGTTCCGCAACGCCGCGACCGGCGACCTCCACCTGGCCGACTGCGCCAACGACGAGGTCGTGGGCGCCGGCGAGAGCACCAGCGGCATCACCGACGACATCGATGGCGAGGCCCGCGAGGGGTCCTTCGACATCGGCGCCGACCACTGCTCGGAGTGACCATGACCCGCACGACTCTTCTTGCGCTCGCCATCGCCACCGGCCTCGCCTGCGACGACGGTGGCGCCACGACCACCGACACGGGCCCCGAGCCCACCGGAGACGCTGGCCCCGCGATCGACGCGACGGCTCCGGAGACCGATGCCGGCCCCGCGCCCGACCCCGGGCTCTTCGCGATCGACGACCTCAGCTACGTCGGGGCCTTCCGTGTCTCCGACCAGGAACACGGAGACTCGAGCAGCAACTATGCGGTCGGCACGCTCGCGTACCACGCCGGCCGCCACTCGCTCTACCTGGCCGGCCACGCGCACCACAACGCCATCGCGGAGTTCGCCATCCCAACGCTCGGAACCAGCGAAACCGTGGAAGAGCTGCCGCTGGTCGAGGAGCCCCTACAGGACTTCCGCTCGCTGCTGGGCGCATCACCCAACGGCAACCCGGACGGCATGGACAAGATCACCGGTCTCTACGTGTCGGACGGACACCTCATCGTTCAGGCCAATCGCTGGTACGACGCCGCCGGCAGCGCGAGTGACACGACACTCCTGGTGGTCGACGGTGAGCTCGATGGAACGGTCATCGGCTACTTCGAGCTCGAGGGGCGCGCACGCAGCGCCGGCTTCATCGCGCCCGTTCCCGACGAATGGCAGGAAGCTCTCGGCGGGCCGGCGCTGGCCGGGTGGGCGTCGAACTACTCGATCATCGGTCGCTACAGCGTGGGGCCCACGCTCTACGCGTTCGACCCCGGGGACCTCACGGGGCAGGCCGACGATGCGAACGCCGAGGGCGTCATCGCCGCCCGAGCGTGGATGGACTACCCGCACGGCGGTGGAGAGTTCCTGGCGCCCGACGCGCTGGAGGTGCAGTGCGACATCACGGACGACGTGACCTCGTGTGAGCCGGACGCCGCCGCCTCACCGCTCTGGAACTTCCTCTCGAAGGCCATGTACGGCTTCATCGTCCCCGGCACGCGCACCTACGTCGTGGTCGGCAGCACGGGCGGCACCGAGACCGGCATCGGCTACAAGATTCGCCAGGACGACGACAACCTCTGCGGGGGCTACTGCGCGCGGGGAGCCGCCGACTACTCCAACTACTACTGGCTCTTCGACCTCGACGAGGTCCTCGAGGCCGAGTCCCCCTCGGACCCGCAGCCCTACGCGTACGGCCCGTGGAGCATCCCCTTCGATGAGGGAGGGCGGCACCGCATCGTCGGCGGCACCTGGGATCCAGAAGGCCGCACGCTCTACCTCGCCCTGGACGGTGCCGGCCAGGTCGGCGACTACGACCGCCCGCCGCTCATCGTGGCCTACCAGCTCTGACGCGTTCGGTCATCACCTGCGACGGTCGGGGTCGGCGGGAGGCCGGCGCATTCCGCCCGAGCCACATGCTCAGAACGGGACGTCGATGGCCTCGCAGAGGAACCGCATGTGGTCCTTGGCGACCTCGAAGCGCTCGGTAGCGAGCTTCACCAAGTCCGGCCCGGTGGCCTCCTTGCTGCTGAGGTCGCAGACCAGGATGTGGTCCTTGAGGTTGAGCTGGTCGATCAGCGGATGGTCGGGGTCGAAGCCCTTGGGCGCGCGCTTGAGGGACTCGCCGCCCTGGCGCCAGTGCTTGGTGAGCTTCTTGGCGCCGATGATCTTCTGCCAGCGCTTCGGCTCCGCGACGATCTTCTCGCGGATGGCCTTCAGCGAGGCCGAGTCCGGGTGCCACACGCCGAAGCCGAGGAAGCAGCCGTCGAGGCCGAGGTGCACGTACGCCCCCGGCGCGTGGACGTCCTTGCCCTGCTCGTGGCGGAACTGGATGCCGATGTTCGTCTTGTAGGGGGTCTTGTCCTTCGAGAAGCGCGTGTCCCGATGGACTCGCATCAGGGACCCGCCGACCTTCCGATCGTCCGCCACGAGCTGCTCGCTGATGGCCTCGATCTTCGGCTCCATGGCCCGGATGAACGCCCGCGCCGGCTCCCGCACGTGGGCCTCGTAGCGGTCCTGGTTCGCCTTGAACCACTCGCGATCGTTGTTCTTTTCCAGGTCCTTCAGGAATTTCAGCGCCTGCGGTCCGAACTTCACGAACGCCTCGTTCGCGCCCTTCGCGGGCTTGGCCTTCACGGTCTTCTTGGTCTTGCGGGTCTTCTTCGCTGCCACGGCAACCTCCTGAGTCATGCCCCGAAGTCGAACGAGGCTACGCCCGATCGACACCTCGATCGGAAAAAATCCCGCGACTCGACAGACCTGGCCACAGCCCACGATGATGCGCCCCATGAGCGAGCGCATCGAGAGCGGCGAGGACTACATCCAGAGCCTCCGAGGTCGAGGCCTGAGGGTCTTCTACAAGGGCGAGCGAATCGAGGAGCCGGTCGACCACCCGGTCATCCAGCCCTCCATCGCCGCGGTCGCGATGACCTACGACCTGGCCCTCGCCGATCCGGAGCTCGCCACCGCGCACTCGTCGATCAGCGACACGCGCGTGAACCGCTTCCTCCACGTCACCGAGAGCGCCGACGACGTGGTCCAGCAGAACCAGATGCAGCGCCGCCTCGGTCAGCTCACCGGCACCTGCTTCCAGCGCTGCGTCGGCATGGACGCCTTCAACGCGCTCTTCAGCGTGACCCACGACATCGATGCCAGCCTCGAGGAGCCCCGCTACCACGAGCGGCTCCGCGCCTTCCTGAAGGAACGCCAGCTCGCCAACCACGTGGTCGGCGGCGCGATGACCGACCCCAAGGGCGACCGCAGCAAGGGTCCGCGCGAACAGGAAGACCCGGACCTCTTCGTTCGCGTGGTCGAGCGCCGCGACGGCGGCGTGGTCATCCGCGGCGCCAAGGCCCACCAGACCGGCTGCCTCAACTCGCACTGGCTGATCGTCATGCCGACGATGCGCCTGCGCGAGGGCGACGAGGACTACGCCATCAGCTGCGCCGTCCCGGTCGACGCGAAGGGTCTGACCTACATCGTCGGTCGCCAGTCCTGTGACAGCCGTGCGCTCGAGGGCGTCGACCAGGGCAACGCGGGCTTCGCCGGCCAGGAAGCGATGATCGTCTTCGAGGACGTCTTCGTCCCCGACAGTCACGTCTTCATGGACGGCGAGACCAATTGGGCCGCCGACCTCGTCGAGCGCTTCACGACCTACCACCGCCGCAGCTACGTCTGTAAGACGGGCCTCGGCGACGTGCTCATCGGCGCCGCCGCGCAGATCGCCGAGGACAACGGCGTGCCGAAGGCCTCGCACATCAAGGACAAGCTCGTCGAGATGGCCCACCTCAACGAGACCATCTACGGCACCGGCATCGCCGCCTCGCACCGGTCGACGAAGCGCGCTGCCGGCAACTGGGAGCCCGACCCGATGCTCGCGAACGTCTGCAAGCACAACGTCACCCGCTTCCCCTACGAGCTCGGGCGGCTCGCGCAGGATCTCGCCGGCGGCCTCGTCGCGACCTGCCCCTCGGAGAAGGACCTCGACCACCCGGAGATCGGACCGCTGGTCGACAAGTTCCTCAAGGCCAAGCCCGGCGTACCCACCAAGCGGCGGCTGCGCGTGCTGCGGCTCATCGAGAACATGACCATGGGGCGCAACGCGGTCGGCTACCTGACCGAGTCGCTCCACGGCGCCGGCTCGCCGCAGGCGCAGCGGATCCAGATCGCGCGCATGATGGACCTCGAGGGCAAGAAGAAGCTCGCCCGCACGCTCGCGGGCGTCGACGACGACGAGTAGCTACGGAGCGAAACGAACGGCCACGAACGCAGCGAGCGGCTCGAGGGTGCGCTCGAAGGCCTCGAAATGGGGCACGTGGCCGACGTCGTCGAGCTCCACCAGCTCGGCGTTCGGGATCGCCTCCGCCGCCGCCCGACCGAGCACCGGATAGTCGCCGAGGGTGGCTGCGACCTCGGCGTCGACCCGGTCGCGACCGAGCGCCGTCCGGTCGCGCTGACCGATGATGAGCAGGGTCGGCATCGCGAGGTCCGGCCACTCGTGGAGCACCGGCTGCGTGAAGATCATGTCGTAGGTCAGCGCCGAGACTCGAGCCATCCGTGCCGCGTCCGGGCCTCGGATCCACCCGACCTGGATCGTCAGCAGCGGGTCGTAGGCCTCGTCCCACTCGCCCGCGAAGTAGGCCGCGAGCATGTACTGCTTCACCGCGCCGGGCTCCCGCGCGAGCTCGCTCTGCTCGATCGCCGCGACGCTGCGGTATGGCACCACGCGCTGCCAGTCCTCGAGGCCGATCGGGTTCAGCAGGGCGAGCCCGACCACCCGATCGGGCGCGCTGAGCGCCAGTCGCGTGGCGACCATGCCACCCATCGAGTGACCGACCGCCACCACCTTCTCGACCCGCAGCTCGTCGAGGAGCGCGATCGTGTGCCGCGCCATCTCGTGGAAGGAGTACTGCACGTCGGTCGGCTTGCTCGACTTGCCGAAGCCGATCTGGTCGGGCGCCATCACCCGATAGCCGCGCTCGACCAGCGCACGCGCGGTGCGCTCCCAGTAGGCGCCGCTGAAGTTCTTCCCGTGGAGCAGGAGCACCGTGCCACGCGCTTCGCCGGCCGGGCGGACATCCATGTAGACCAGCTCGACCTCCTGCCCCTGCATCTCGAGCTCGAGCGCCTGGACGTCGAAGGGGTAGTCGAAGCCGGCCAGCCGAGCATTCAGCCCTTCGTGCGGCTCGGGCGGCGGGTCGCTCGGCGGGCGCTCACCGCCGGTGACCGCCGCCGTCAGCATCGGGGGCGGGGGCGGACACACGGGGTCGGAGGCGCAGGCGGAGAGTAGGAGCGTGGCGGTCAGCCACCGAAGATGTCGGGAAGGGCGCAATAGAAGGTCTCCTGAGAGAGCTCCACACAGACGTTCGATTCACAGACGGTACTGGCGCAATCGGTCGCCTCGTCACACGCGGCGCCGACGGGGAGCTCGGCCATGCACGTCCCCTCGCTGATGAACGGTTGGAAGCCCTCGCAGTAGAACGCGGCGAGGCAATCATCATTACGTCGGCAGGTGTCGCCCTCCGACCCGAGGTCGACACAATAGGAACGCCCTCCCCCGCTGCTCACACAGGCCTGGCCGAGGTCTTCGCAGGAGTACTGCGCCGCGAAGTCGAGCCACCCATCCGGAGTGCACTCGCCGCCGGGCTCGACCGTCCCGCGCAACACGCGGAGGAAGCCCATGCGGTCGCCGCCCCAGGCCGCGAGCGCGGTATCGCAGCTCGCGGTGTACCCGCGGCCCTCCATGGAGACCTCCGCGGCGACTCGGGGATCGTAGCCCGTGCGCGGGTCCAGGAGGATCTCGCCGATCGTGCTGGTACACCGGCGCGTCATGTCGGTGATGCAGGGCTCGAGGTCCACCGAAGGGGTGCTGCAGCAGTCGACGTGCCCCTCGCAGAGCACCTCCGCGACCTCGCTGCAGAACTCGTTGGCCGCGACCGGGTCGAGGTCTCCGCCAGGACGGTGATCGTCGGGGTCGTTGACCACGCTGCAACCCAACGCGAGCACCAAGAGGAATGCGACGCGCATCAGAACCGCCCCTGGAGCGAGACGCTCCCGAGCCCGACGCTGGCCGAGACCTCGCCATCGTCGTCCTTGGTGGTGAAGAACACGACCAACCCAGCGCCTGCGGCGACGAGCGCTCCGATCCAGCTGATGTCGGCCACGAGGTTCCGGCGCTGGAGCGAGTCGAGCTCGTCGTCCGCGCAGTTGGGGAAGTCGGTGTCGCGGCCGCAGTCGCCCGCGAGCGATCGGTCTTCGGCCTCGGAGAGACCGGCCGCGACCGCGAAGGACACGGCGAACGCACCCGCCGCGACGAAGAGCGCCGTGGCCGCCGGGTGGATGCGTCCGCGCTTCACGAAGATCACCGGCGTGGCGAGCTCGTCGCCCTCGCTGGCGACTGCGACGTCGCGCGGTGTCACCTCGCCGACCTCGCCATCGACCTCCGCCGCTTCGATGCGGGCACGGAGTCGCGCCAGCCGTTGCTCGAAGGCCCCCCGCCGCTCGTCGCTCATGTCGCCCTCGGCGAGGTACTGCTCGAGCGCCTCCCCCGCCGCCGCGAGATGCCCCGCGCGCTCGGCCGCCAGGTACACGTTGTAGAGGAGATCCGGGTGCTCGCTGAGCTCGTAGGCTCGGCCGAAGTCGCGCTCGGCGGCCTCGTATGCCCCCCGATCGTAGGCATCGACGGCCGCCTCGAAGTGCACCCGAGCCTCCTCGGTGTGCTCCTGCGCGGCGGCCAGCGCCCCCGGAAAGACGAGGGCCGCCAACGAAGCAAGAGCGAAGGCACGCATCGCGAACGATGATAGCCTCCCCCAGACGGCGACTGCCACCTCGAACCCGGGTCTTCGGCCCCGTGTTTCCGGCAGGTAACGCTTTGCGAAGTCGACCGTCGAGACACGCGCCTTGCCTCGCCCCGCCTCGACCGCACCACCCCCGTCGCAGAGCGAGAAGCGCCGCCAGAAGCTGCTGACCGCCCCGGTCGGGCGCACGCTCATCGACCTGGCCCTGCCGATGATGGTCGGCATCGCCGCGATCCTCTTCTTCAACTTGGTCGACACCTTCTGGGTCGGTCAGCTCGGCGGCCTCGAGCTCGCCGCGATGGGCTTCACCTTCCCCGTCGTGATGGTGGTGATGAACCTGACCATCGGCCTCTCCATCGGCTCGACCGCGGTCATCGCTTCGAGCCTGGGCGAAGGCGACGAGAGCGACACACGACGGCTGGCCACCGACGCGCTCATCCTGGCGCTGGTCCTGGTCACCGCGGTCTCCGCCGTCGGCATCCTCACCATCGAGCCGCTCTTCCGCGCGCTCGGCGCCGAAGAGGACACGCTGCCGCTCATCCGCGAGTACATGGAGCCCTGGTATCTCGGCGTCGGCCTGCTGGTGATCCCCATGGTGGGCAACGGCGCGATCCGCGCGACCGGCGACACCAAGACGCCGAGCCTCGTGATGGTGATCATCGGCCTGTTCAACGCCGGCCTCGACCCCCTGCTCATCTTCGGCTGGGGCCCCTTCCCGGCCCTCGGTCTCCGGGGCGCCGCGTACGCCACGGTCGGATCCTACATCGGTGCGTTCGTGGTCGCCGGCTGGGTCCTCACGAAGCGCGAGAAGCTGATCGCCTTCGAGCTCCCGAAGCCGAGCCAAGTCATCGCGTCGTGGCGCCGGATCCTCCGCATCGGGTTGCCTGCCGCGGGCACGAACCTGCTGACCCCGCTCGCGGCCGGCGCCATCACCCGAGTGGTCTCGAGCCACGGCCCGGAGGCGGTCGCGGCGTACGGTGCCGGCACCCGCGTCGAGGGCCTCGCGATGATGGGCGTCTACGCGATGACGGCCGCGCTCACGCCCTTCGTGGGCCAGAACCACGGCGCCGGGAAGATCGAGCGCATCCGTGAAACGCTGCGCTTCAACGTGAAGGTGGCGACGGTGTGGGGCGTCGGGGCCGCTGCGCTCCTCGCGCTGCTGGCGAACCCGCTGGCGCGGCTCCTCAACGACGACCCCGCCATCGTCGAGTACACGAAGCTCTTCCTCTGGATCGTCCCCGCCAGCTACATCCCCTACGGCATCGCCCTGCTCGTCGCCGCCATGTACAACGCGATGGAGATGCCGCTGAAGGCGACGCTGCTCGCGGCGCTCCGGCTGGTCGCCCTCGCCGTCCCGTTGGCGTGGCTCGGCTCGTACCTCTACGGCCTGCCGGGGCTCTTCGGTGGCATCGTGGCGGCCAACGTCGTGATGGGCATCACCGCGGCGCTGGTCATCCGGCGTGACCTGCTGTCGAAAGCCGACGGGTCGGGTACCGTCTCCCCATGAGCGAGACCCCCGCCGCCGCCGAGGCGCTCCTCGACTTCTGGCTCGGACCGCTGGACGAGCACGGCTTCTCCGACGAGGCCCACCGGCGGCGCTGGTTCGAGAAGAGCTCCGCGTTCGACGAGACGCTGCGCGAACGCTTCGGCGAGCTCCACGCAAGGGGGGGTCGGGGCGAGCTCGACGACTGGAAGCAGACCCCCCGCGGCCGGCTCGCGTTGGTGATCCTCCTCGACCAGCTCAGCCGAAACCTCTACCGGGACACCCCGGCGATGTACGACCAGGACGAGGCCGCGCTGGCCATCGCGCGCGATGCCATCGAGGCCGGCGACGAGGGCGCGCTCGCCCCCCAGGAGCGCTACTTCCTCTACATGCCCTTCATGCACGCCGAGGACCGCGACGCGCAAGCGCGCTGCCTCGAGCTCTTCGAGCAGGCCCAGGCGGAGATGCCCGAGCACCTCGCCGAGCGCTTCGACCCGAAGTGGGCCGTGATGCACAAGGACATCGTCGACCGCTTCGGCCGCTTCCCGCACCGCAACGAGCTCCTGAGCCGCGACTCCACCGACGAGGAGCGGGAATTCCTGGCGAAGCCCGGCTCCTCGTTCTGAGCGCCGTCTGGGATCTTCGCGACGCCTCGCGCTGCGAGCTCCGCGCTCATCCGACCATCGGAACGGAACGCTCCGCTCCCTTCGGGTGACTGCGTGGCGCCGATCTTCCGGGCCATCCGCATCCCGCCTTGGACCGGCCGCTACGAGCCGCTGCAGCCCACCAGCTTCCAGATCCCCCGTCCCTGACCGTGCGGCCCTTCCTGGGGGCATGCCACCACAAGGCGGGGGTGACAGCCCCCAGAACGAAACGAAACACCAAGCAATTCCGGAGAATTGCGGTGGCATGACGATTGCGAACGATCGGAGTGTAAGGAGCCTCCCCCCGATGCATCTCTCCCTTCGTTCCCTTCTCGCCGTGCTCGTCCTCTCCCTCGCCTGTGGCGACGACGACGCCTCGACCTCCGACGGTTCGGACACTCCCGGCCGCGACTCTGGGACAGCCCCGGGCGTCGATTCCGGGACGCCGGACCCGAGACCCATCCCCGTGACCACGGTCGGTGAGCTCGGCCTCACGCCCTTCGACGTGAACCAGCAAGATCTCGTAGGTCCCCATCAGCACCCCGCGATGTATGGCAAGACGCCCGAGATCGTCGTGGAGGCGAGCGGGGACGGCTTCGACGTCCTGCTGCAAGACTACTCGGACGGCCCTGGGAAGGCTTGGCTCCTGCGCTTCGAACGGGACGACGACGACTATGTGATCGTCCGGGCGCTCGAGGCGCCGATCTTGGATCGCATCATGGGTCTCGCTCGGGACGACACAGGCAACCTCTACGTGGCCAGCGGCGTCGACGAGGCGGACGAGGTCACCGTCGAGTACCCGGCCGAGAACGACTATCGGAGCGGCGTGGTGCGAGTCGTGAAGCTCGACCCCGAGGGCTCCATCGCCTTCGACACGGACCTCGACCTCGCCCGGGAGGCGGCCGACGACGACCCGGAGCAGCTCATCAAGCCGATGGTCGCGTCCACCGCACGCTTGGCCGTCGGTGGTGGGCGAGTGGCGCTGGTCCACGGCATCAACACCCCGCCCGACGACGGCGGTGTGCGGCACCAGAAGGCCATCACGACGCACCTCGACGCGACCACCGGCGATGTGGTCCGAGTGAGCTCGATGTGGGTGAGCCACTCGTTCGACCAGCGCATCTTCCATGACGGCACCGGCTTCATGGAGATGCACCTCGGCGACGCCTACCCTCGCACGATCGTCACCGGACGCGTCGCCGAGGAGAGCTCGCGAAGCTACGCCCTCTTCCACATCAAGGGGCCGACCGGCGCCAACAACACGTACACCCGGCTCGGTGACTTCGCGATGATCGAGGGTGACTCCACCTTCGGCTACCTCGCGCTCTTCGCCACCGAACGCTCGGAGGGCACCGACCCGATGGGCAGCCACGAGCGGGTCGCGGGCGTCCGGGACCTGGCCATCGTGCGCTATCGCCGAGACTTCGAGAGCACGGACCGGGACACCGACGCGCTGCTCGATTCGGCGATGCCCGACTCGCAGACAGTCAGCTCCGGCGGCGAGACGGCGACCAATACGCTCCGGTGGCTGACGGACCACCAAGGCGAGAGCGCCACCACCCACGCCGAGCGCCCGAAGCTGGTCTCGCTCGGTGACGATCGCTTCATCGTCCTCTACGAGCGGTGGTCCCTCGCCGGCGAGAGCTACTCGTTCGACGGCACCTGGGCGATGCGGATCGACCACCAGGGAGCGGTGGAGGAAGGCCCCGAACGAGTGAGCGACTCACACCTGCCACGCGGCGACGACGCCTTCGGACTCGAAGGCGGCGGCGGGTGGCTGACCGGCGACCTGGACAGCGGCGAGCTCACCCTCCACGTGGTCGCGGCGGACCTCAGCTACCGAGCGATTCTGATCGAGTAGTCGCCGCGTTCGAAGAAACGCTCCGACGCCCCGTGCGGCGCCGCTCGAGCCACACCGGGACGAGCACCGCGGGGAGCGTGATCAGGTCGGTCGGGTCCATCGTCAGGACCACGGGCCGGTGAGCGGGCCAGCCTTCGCCGCGGATCACCGAGGCCAGCCCGCGGAAGGGCCACTGCATCAGGCCGAGCCCCTGCTCGTAGGCCCAGGCCGCCGGCGCCCACGTATTGATGAGCGCCATGATGAGGGCGGCGAGCGCGGCCGCGCCGAAGAGCCAGCGGCCGCCGCGACGGCCGAAGGCGAGCTCCACTCCACCGCCGACGAGCACGGGGATCACGATCAGGCACGCAACGTCCGATAGCTTGCCCGGTAGCCAACCACCGACGCTCTTGAACCAATGGTCGTTGAGCGCCCAGAGCGCGAGCGCTCCGAGCACCAGCGGGTGCACCAGGAGCGCGCCGGCTTCGGTGGAGCGCCTCATCGCACCGACACCTGCACGTTCGCGCCGGCGCCGAAGTGACCGTTGCGGCTGAAGGGGAAGCCCGGGTTCGAGTGATCGACCAGGGCCGCCTCGATCTGAAAGCTCGCGGGACGCGTGAGCGCGAGCTGCAGGTCGAGGGTGCACGGCTCCTCGGCGTCGAGGTCACACGCGCGGTGATAGCCGGTGACCTCGACCTGGTTCCCCCGAACCGGCCCCTGGACGTCGATGCCTGGCAGCCAGAGCCGCCCCTCGATGGGCTCCTCGCCGGCGTCCAGGAGCGTCAGGCGAAGCTCGCTGTGGTCCACCGACTCGAGCGCCGTCGGGCTGAGCACGACCCGGATGGTCGCCCTCCCCCGCTCGTCCGTCGCCGGCTCGTTCCGCGGCGGGGTCGCGTCGATCCGCGCGGGCTGGGTGGCGCTGGTGGCGCAGAGCACGGCGAAGCCGAGCGCGAGGACCAACCATCGAAGAGCCAAGCGGGTGCGTCGAGTCATCACGCCCCCACAACGTAGCTCAGCGCCGGAGCTTACGGTTCAATCGAGCCGGCGGTGCCGCATGACGAGCCCGCTCGCTCCGACCAGGTAGACGTCGTGGTCGGTGCGGTGCAGGCCGCGGAGCTCGAGCCCGCCCACCGAGAGATCCAGAGCGGTCCAGCTCCCATCCTCGCCCCGCTCGAAGGCCGCGCCGTCCTCGCCGACCGCGAAGGGTCGCCCCTGCGGACCGAGCTCGACCGCGTGGAGCACCGGAGCGTCCTCGCTCGCTTCCTGCTCCGCCACGCACCCCTCGGCGTCGATGCGAAGAATGCGGCCGCCATCGCCCACGGCCCAGTAGGTCTCGCCGTCGCCCTCGGTCTGGAGCATCACGTCGCGCAGGGTCGGGCCCTCCGGGCAGAGCACTCGGGTCTCGGTCGCGCCTTCGATGCGGACCACCGCTCCGTCGTCGCCGACCGCGAGCGCGCGGTCGGGGGTACCCGCGATGCCCCAGAAGGTGCCGAGCTCCGGGACCCGCTCGACCACGAACGCGCCGGGCGCTCCGCGGACGACCGAGCCACCCGCGCCCACGGCGACGAGCACGCCGCCGCCGGCAACCAGGTCGCGCAAGCTCACCGAGTCGTCGCCCTCGAGCTGGTGGCGGCGGACGGAGTCGAAGGTGACTTCCAGCAGCTGCCCCTCGTCGCCGACCGCGATCAGGCGGTGCTCCTCGAGCTTGGCGACGGCGGCCAGCGCCACCTCGGTCGGGGTCTCGACCGTCGCGAGCCGGCCATCGGTGGTCTTGGCGAGCGTCCCCCACTGGCCGACGACGACGAGCACGCCCGCGAGGTCGGTCACGTCGAAGAGCGTCGCCACCGGACCCGCGGTCAGCATCCGCAGATGATCGCCGTCGACTCGCGCGAGACGGCCGCCGTCACCGACCAGCCAAGTCGCCATGCCTTCACCGCCGCCGATGCCACGGAAGCCGAGGGTGTCGCCGCTCTCCAGCGCCACGGCGCGCTCGCCGTCGAGGAGGTAGACCTTGCCCTCGCGCCCGCTCGCTGCGAAGCGGTCGGCGTCGCAGGCGAGATCGGTCAGCCCTTCGTCGATGTCCGTGGCCACCCGCTCCCAGCGGTCGTCGACCAGTCGGAGCACGGTGCCGTGGTCACCGACGGCGAGCCAGCGACCGATGCAGTGCGCGATCGATCGCAGCGTGGCGCCACCCTCGTGCTCGACCGTCACGCCCGCCTCGTCGATGCGGAGCACGACGCCACCGGTCCCGACCGCTCGCACCACGCCGTCGTCCTCGTCGACGCCGAAGAGGTGGTCGCTCCGGCCGGTGTCCACCACGGACGGCCGCAGGGTCTGCAGACGCACCACCGTGCCCTCCGCGCCGACGGCCAGAGCGTCGGTCGGGCCGAGCGCGACGACGTCGTGGAGGGTCGCGGTCGAGTCGAGCTCGATGGCCCGCGGTCCGGTCTGCAGGAGCGCGACGATCGTGCCCTCGTCGCCGACGGCGAGCGCCTGGGCAGGACCGATGAACGCCAGCCCGTTCAGGTCGTTCCGGGTGCCCGTGGCCCACCAAGTGAGCTGGCTACCGGTGAGCTTCGCCGCACGTCCGCCGGGGCCGACCATCGCGATCATCTCCGACGAAGCGACCTCGACGTCGCGCCACGTCGGCATCGCTCGGGGCCGCGGATTCTCCCAGCGCCAGCCGAGCTCGGTCGGTGCCGGCGCCGAGAGCGGCGCGATCACCGGGATGCCCGGGCTCGGCAGCCGGACCGGGAGCCACTCGTTGCTCTCGGCGGTCTCCTCCGGCGCACGCATCAGGAAGGCGGTCACGCCGGCGACCGCGGCCAGCGCCAGCACCCCGATCACGATCCACGGACCCATCCCGCCCTTGCGAACCGAGTCGGCGGCACGGTCGGCTTCCTCTTCGAGGTCGCGCGCGAGCGGCTGGCCGGTGTGCGGGTCGATGGAGAGCGCCGTCGGCGCCGTGCCGAGAGCCTTGGCGCGCGAGTCGCTGGTCCGTGGCGCGTTCCGGAGGCGCACGACCTGGTCCGCGTCGGCGTAGGGCGCGAGCGCTTCGGAGAGCTCGGCCGCGCTGGCGAAGCGGTTGGACGCCTCCTTGTCGAGGCAGCGCTCGATCAGCTTCGCGAATGCCGCGGGCACGTCGTCCCGATAGATGCTCACCGCCGGCGGCGGCTCGGTGCAGATCTTGAGGACGAGCATCGGGTAGGACTCGTCCTCGAAAGGGCGCTGCGCGGTCAGCAGCTCGAAGAGGATCACGCCGAGGGCGTAGATGTCGGCGGGCGCACCGACGGTCTTCTTTCCCTGCGCCTGCTCGGGGGACATGTAGTAGGGCGTGCCCACGGCCGTCCCGGTGCGCGTCATCAGGGACTGTCCGTCGACCACCTCGAGGAACTTGCTCACGCCGAAGTCGAGGAGCTTGGGCGTCTGCTCCGGGCCCTCGAGGAAGATGTTGTCGAGCTTGAGATCGCGGTGGACGATCCCCGCCTGGTGCGCCGCGTGGAGCGCGTCGCAGACCGCGCGGACGAGCCGAACCGCGCGGCCGAGCACCATCGGGCCCTCTTCGCGGAGCACGTCTCCGGCGTCGCGGCCTTCGAGCTTCTCCATGGCGAACCAGGGGAGCGGCTCCTTGCCCTGGGCGAGCACCCGAACGATGCCGGGATGGCCGATCTTCGAGGCCGCCAGCGCCTCTCGCTCGAAACGGACCACCACTTCACGGCTCTGGGCGAGCTCAGGGTGCAGGACCTTGAGAGCGACCGTGCTGCCCGTCTGCCCGTCGTGGGCCTCGTAGACGGCGCCGAAGCCACCAACTCCGAGAATCGAGCGCAGCTCGAAGCGGCCGCCCACGACCTGCCCGAGCCGCTCCTTGGCTTCGTCGGACGCCTCGGTCATGGCGCGACGCTACGGTCGCGGCCGAGCGCGGTCAACGGAATCCGTCGTCCGATTCGAGCTACTCTGAGTCGGTGAGAAGCTCGTCCCCACCGCCTCCCGACGATCCCACCACCGACGAAAAGGGTCTGCGGCACCCCGAGACGCTTCCCTCCACGCCTTCGGGGGGTCACGACGACGAGACCGTCCGAGTCTTCACCGGCCCCAGCACGCAGCCCCAGGTGGGCGCCTACGACCTCGCGGCTCAGCTGCCGCGGGAGGACGAGGCAGGCTTCGCGAGCCGCTACGATCTGCAGGAACCCCTCGGTACCGGCGGAATGGGCGAAGTGGTCCGTTGCCACGATCTTCGGGTCGGTCGGGACGTGGCCCTCAAGCGCCTACTCCCCACACGCGAGCAGCCGGATGCCGTCGAACGCTTCGTCCGCGAGGCTCGAGTGCAGGGTCGGCTACAGCACCCGGCGATCGTCCCGGTGCACGACCTCGGTGTCGACCCGGAGTCGCGCCCCTACTTCGTCATGAAGCGGGTCCGCGGCCGCACGCTCGCGGAGGTGCTCCATGGCCAGGCCAGCGGTGACGCGGAGATGCTCGCCCGCTTCGATCGGCGCACGCTCCTGAACGCGATCTCGCGGGTTTGCCTCGCCATGCAGTACGCGCACGAGCATGGTGTCATCCACCGCGACCTCAAACCCGCCAACCTCATGCTCGGCGACTTCGGAGAGGTCTACGTGCTCGACTGGGGTGTCGCCCGCGTCGAGGGCGCGGGGGACGAGGCGTCCGACGCCATCATCACCGGTGACGTGGCCGCGGGTCAGACGCGCGCCGGCGCCGTCCTCGGAACCGTCGGATACGCCGCGCCCGAGCAGATCCGCGGAGGTGTCATCGACGGACGCGCAGACGTCTACGGGATGGGCGTGGTGCTCTACGAGGTGCTCACCCTGCGCCGTCTCTTCGGCTCGGGAACCGCCAACGAACGCATGGCCAAGACCCTCGAGGGGGTGGATGGGCGACCCTCCGCCGTGCGGCCCGACGTCGCGCCGGAGCTCGACCAGATCTGTCGCCGGGCCCTGCAGCTACGGCCTCGGGACCGCTTCGCGTCGATGCGTGAGATGCACGACGCCATCGAACGCTACCTGAGTGGAGAACGAGACGAGGCCCTCCGACAGGAGCTGGCAGAGGCCCACGAGGCTCGCGCAGAAGCCTTGTTGGAGGACGCGCTGGGTGAGACGCTCGACGGTCCTCTCGCGCTCGAGCCGCGTGAGAACGCGCTCACCGAAATCGGCCGCGCGCTGGCACTCGGACGAGAGAGCGCGATGAGGCTCTTCTTCCGAGTGGCGGAGGCCCGACCGCCGACGCCGCTCGAGGACGTCGACCAAGAGCTCCACGCCATCCAACAGCGGCGCACCCGCCGCGCGCTGATGCTCGGATTCTGGTCCCACGTGGCGTTCCTCCTCTTCCTCCCCGCGCTGGCGCTGCAGGGGATCCGCGAGCTCACGCCGCTCTTGGTCGAGCTCGGCTGCGTCACGGGGATGGTGATCACCTGTCTGTTGCTCGCCCGAAAGCGAGGCCCGATCGCAAACGGGTGGCTCTACCTCGTGCTCTTCTGGACCACGACGAGCATCGCGGTCGCGACCCGCGCGTTCGGTCCACTCTTCCTGGCCCCGCAGCTGATGCTGGGTACGAACTTCATCTTCATGCTCACCGACTCTCGGAGGGACCGGATCCGGTTCGCCATCCTCGGCTCGCTCGCGGTGTTCGGCCCGCTCGCCCTCGAGTTCCTGGGCTGGCTGCCGAGCTCCTACGCCTTCGGCCCCGACGGACTCACCATCTTGCCGCAGGTGATCGACTTCCCCGCGGGCCCCACGCTCGCGCTCCTGACGGGCGGGACGATGATGGTGCTGCTCGTGACCAGCCTCTCGGCGAGCGCCTTGCGAGACGAGCTCGAGGACACCCAGCGCGCCGCGGTCTTCCAGGCGTGGCACATGCGGCGACTCTTCGGTCTGCATACCTCGGCAGGAGGCCCACCATCGCCGGCCGAGGTTCGAGAACGATGAGAGCGAGCGTCCCTCAGCGGAAGGGGTGGGGGCCGCCGGGCCAGACGTCGACGGGGAGGCCACTGGGAACGAAGAGGGGCACCGCGGTGGTCGGTGAACGGAGCAGCTCCGAGTCGCCGTCCAGCGCCTTCAGGAACGAGAGGAGCTGGTCGATCTCTCGTTCGCTCAGCGGTCGGAGCGGTCGAACGCCGTCACTGAGGGTCGCGAAGACCTCCTCTTTCATCTCGGCGTCGAGGCGAACGGTGAGCGCGAGCGAGTTCGGCAGCTGGTTCAGCGCGTAGTCGTCCCACGCGGCATCCGGATCCAGGTGGTGGCGTACGGCACCCTCGAGCGTCTCGTAGGCACCGTTGTGCATCCATGGACCGGTGAGTCGCGCGTTGCGCAGCGGCGGGGCCCGGAACGCGAAACGATCCGCCGGGTCGCCGGTGACCTCGAAACGCCCCTCGTCGAGTCCGTCGTCGCCCTTGCCCGGACCGAACACGGGCACGCCGAGGTTGTGGAACTCGTCGCCGCCGAAGTCGTCGCCAGAGTGGCACCGCACGCACCCGGCGTCGCCGAAGAAGAGCCGTCGACCAGCTTCCGCCTCGCCCTCGAGTGGCTCGCCGTCGAGCTCGAAGCGGTCCCACGCCGAGTCGCGCCGGTCCCAGAGCTCGAGCTGGAAACGGACGATGGCCCGCGCGATGTGCTGGAAGCCGTGGGTCTCGCCGGGATACGCCCGGTGTAGCAGGTCGACGTAGTCGGGGATGGCCGCCACCCGGGCGAAGACCGCGTCCGCCACGGCGAGCGGGTCTTCGAGCTCGGCGAGCTCGTTACGGAACCCGTCCGCCGTGCGGTCACCCGGATGGCCACGCATCTCGTCGCGGTCGTGGATCGGCACCAACACGAGCGCTTCGAGCGGAGTGGCGATGCCGGGCGGCTGCGCGATGGGCGAAACGATCGTCGCGCCGTCCGCCTGCACGCGCCCGTCCCAGAAGAGCGCGCGCGTCGATGCGCTCACGAAGAGCGCGGACGTGTTGCGTGGGAGCACGACGCCGTCGCCGATCGAACGCGTCGGACCAGTGCCAGTGCCACCCTCGCCGATCGAGAGTGGCAGTGTCTCCGTCGTGCTGGTGAAGGGCACGTGGCAGGTCGCACAGGCGACGTTCTTGTTCCCGCTGAGCACGCGGTCGAAGAAGAGTGCCTGTCCGAGCTGAAACTCGGCCTCCGCACGATGGCCACCATCCGGCTCGAAGGCTCCGAGGTCGGCCACACCGGGCCGATCGGTGGGCCCGGTGATGTCGATCCACTCGGTCTCGCAACCGAGCGACACGATCAGCAACAACGCCAGGTACCTCAAGACGCCCCCCTCAGTCCGAAGGTCGCTTCGACGAGAAACGACAGCTGTGCCCCACCCAATCCGGCGACGGGGTCGAAGAACGAAGACACCATCAAGCCTCTCATCCAGCCGCCCTCCAGCTCGAAGGCGACGCCCCCCTTTCGGACGGGGACCTCGAGTCGAAGCGAGAGCATGCCGCCAAAGGTCGGGCGCGAGCCGACCTGCGGACCATCGCTGCAGTCCGAAAAGAAGTCGGTGCTCGAACAGCCGCCAGTCGAGTTGAGCTCGCGGAAGCGAATCGCCCCCGCTTCCGCCTGCACGCCGACCGCGAAGGCCCCGCGGGCGAAACGTACGCTGCCGAGCTCGAGGCCCGCGAACGCCGTGTAGGCCGAGAGGTTCACGGACGCCCCGGACGGCGCCGTCCGCCTCAGCCGGCCGGCAGCGCGCGCGCCGAAGTAGGCAAAGCGCCACCGGAACCGAAGCCGACCTTGGAACGACAGCAGCGACCCATCGGTCGTGGTGCCGAGATGGTGACGAGCGACGCCGACGCCGATGCCGATGGCGGTGGAGCAGCCACGAGCGCTCAAGTAGAGGACGAGTCCATCTCCGCTACACGGGTCCGTGCTCGGCTCTTCCGCCAACGTGGCCGGAAGCTCCGCGACCTCGGGTGACGAGTCCGTGCTCTCCGTGCCCTCGAAGCGCTGATAGGGGTTCTCGGCCCAGGGGAGCTCTGCCACCGGGGGCACCTCGGGTTCGGGCCCGATCGGCTCCTCGTCGACCCGCTCGTAGGGATCGGGAGCCCAGGGGCGCGCTGCCAGGGCCGGGACGTCTTCCTCCCCTCCCGGCTCGACGGCGGGCTCTGCGGGTTCGCCGGCGGGCTCGGACTCGACGGGAGGCTCCGGCTCGGGAGACGGCGGTACCGGCTGCTCGGGCCGCTCCCGCGTACCGAGCCGAATGAGCTCGACGAGTACCAGCGCCACCAGTCGCGACCGGGCCTCCGGCGCCGTGCTCGCGAGCCGCACCTGTCGCTCTCGCGCCAGACCATTCGGCCCACTCACCGCCACCCTCGCCGACTCTTCGGAGCAGTCGGTGACTCCGAAGACGTAGCGCGACGGCTCGTCGACCTCGACGGTGATCAACGCGAGAACGCGCTCGACGTCCATCCAGTCCGCGTCGCAGAGCACCAACGTCTGCGCCTCGGCCGGCGACGCCACGAGCGCGCCCAGCGCGAAGAGCAGCGCGAACGGCCGTCTCACTGCTCGCCTTCCGTGGGCAACCATCGGCGCACGTCGTCGAGGTACTCGCTCTCGGGATGGTCGGCGACGAAGCGCTCCGCCGCCGCACCGACTCTTCGGTCCCCGGTGCGCCCCCAGGCGTCGATCCGAAGCGCCTGCGCCGTCTCTCGCAGGGGCGCCTGCAGCCCGAGCTCGAGTGCGTGCCCCAGCGTCGCGGCCGCCCCCGCGGAATCGTGGAGTCGATCGAGCTCGAGCCGCCCTTGAGTGAACGCCGCGAGCGGTGCGCGAGAGTCCCGAGGGTGCTCACGCCACACCCGTTCGAGCAGGTGCACCGCCTCGCGGACGTCGCCACTCGCTCGCGCGGCGTCGGCGTCCGCCAGGAGCTCGCGCGCGGAGGGTGGTTCCGGCGCGCTCGGAGGCGGTGCGGGCGGCGCCACCACGACCGTGGCCGGCGCTTCTTCTGGCGGCTCCTCCACCGGCTCCTCGACCGCGGGTGGGTCCACGGAGGGCGGCTCGACCACGAGCTCCCCACCGGCCTCGATGCGCTGCTCTCCGTCGCGAACCCCAGGGCCACGGACGCGCACCGCGCCACGGCTCACGCTCACCGTCACGCTCTCGTCGGAGCGCTCCACGTCGAAGACGGTGCCGACCACGATGACCTCGACCTCGCCGGCCGCGACACGCCAGCGGCGCGGTCCGCCGGGCTCCACCTCGAAGTGGGCCGCGCCTCGGCGAAGCGCGAACGCGAGCTCGCTCGCCGTGTTCTCGAGGAGGTCGAGCCGAGTCCCCTCGCCGGCCGCGACTCGGGAGCCGTCAGCGAAGCTGAGCGTACGCTCCGCCTCGATCGCCGTGGGCACCGGCGCCTCTGTCTCCGCCAGGGTCAGCGGCCCCTCCGGTGCAGGCGTCGGCCAGAGCCAGACCGCCACCGACACCGCCGCCGCGACCATCGTCGCCGCGATGAAGGCAGCGCGATGCCGCCGCTTCTCGGGCCGCCGGCGCGCCTCGATCGCACGCCACATGCGACCCACGCGCACCTCGTCCTGTCGCTCGCGCAGGCTCTCCTTCGGGTTCATCGCGACTCCTCCGCACGCATGTGGGCGAGCGTCTCGTCGACTCGCGCGATGCGGCGCTTGGCCGTCGCGAGCGAGCATCCTGCCGTCGTCACGACCTCCGCCATCGGATATCCCTCTACGCGCCGCAGCACCCAGCAGATGCGGTCGACGGCTGGCACTCGGTCGAGCGCTCGGTCCAGCAGCATCAGCTCGGCACGCGCCTCCTGCGAGCAGTCGGCCTTCGCCTGCAGCGCCAGGCCCTCGTCGTCGAAGCTCCGCTCGAGGCCGAGGAGGCGGCGAAGCTTGCGGCGACGAAAGCGCTTCTTGACCCGATTCACCGCGAGCGTGATCAGCCAGCGCTCGAGCTTGCTCGGATCGCGCAAGCTCTCGAGCCGCCCGAGCGCATGAACGAAAGTGTCCTGGACCACGTCCTCGACGTCGGGCCCGTGCCGGAGCATCCGGGCGACCACCGCGCTCACCCGATGCACGTGCTTGCGGTAGAGCGCCTCTTCCGCCCAGCGCTCGCCCTGGAGACAGCGGTCCACCAGCTCGGGGTCCGCTGGAGCTACCGGAAGGGGACGCACCGAGGCGATGTCGTCACGCATCGCCAGGTCGGGGTCGGTGGCAGGCACAGTCAACATGACCCCCGAGTCGCCCCCAATGGCTCAATCTTTCTCGCCCTCATCCGCCCCTGAGCCATTCGTGGTGCCTCGGGGGTCATTCCTTCACGGACGGCGACACCCCCGCCGCGGAGGACACGATGAGAGAAGCCATTGCATTGACCCTGACCCTACTGGCCTTCGGCTGCACGGAAGAAGGCGTAGGCCCCGACCGCGACGCCATCGGACGTGGCGACGCGCCGCGCGGCGAGATCGCGGACGCGAGCTGCGCCGTGCTCCCCTGCAACAGCGACTGCGACGAAATCGTCTGCCACGAGTACGGCGGCGGGATCGAAGAGTGCACCTGCGTCGACGACGGATCGCAGCCGGCGAACGACCTCGGCCCGGGGCCGGAGCCGGACCCCGATCCCTACGCCGACTGAGGGCGGCTCACTCCCAGGTGAAGCTGAGCCCGCCGCTGGCCGACCAATGGCGGTGGTGGAGCGTGGCCGCATCCGGGAGACCGAGCAGCCAGTGGTGACCGGCACGGACCTCGAGGGCGACCACATCGGTGAGCTCGACCGCGAGGCCGGCCGTCACCGCGAGATCCAAGGTGCCGTAGCTCCGCATCTGATCGCCGGGCAATGCCGCATAGCCTGCGCTCGCTTGGATCAGGGGGCGAAGCCGCGCGACCGCAATCTCGGGACGGAGCGCGAACGAGAGGCCGCCGCCGAAGAGCGGAGACTTGAGTGGAAGCTCGCGGGCCACTGCCTGCACGTAGACACCGACCTCGAGCGGACCAGCCGCTTCGACGGAGAGGTGGAGCCGCGTCACCGGGCGCACCGCGCGCTCGCCGGCGGCCTCGGCGACGTGAGCGCCCACCTGGGCGTCCAGCCGAGCGCGTCGCTGCGCCTCACCGATGGCCGGTGACGCCAGCACGGCGGCCACCAGGGCCAGGCACGCGAGATGGGTGGGGAGAGACGACATGGCAGACCTCGAAGCAGCAGTCGTGCCACCCTACATAGACCCACATGTGTGCAACAAGAAACCCGTGAAAACCGACCGATTCCAGGGTGGGGCAACACGGACCCAGTTCACTCTTGGACCCACCCGTGAATTTGGGTTCACGGGGGTGGCCACTGGGCTGGCTACCCCATCAGCGTCAGCGAGCGACGCTCACCGGGTGTGGCGAGCGCGGGTCCAGCGACCGATCGACGCGAACGCCGCCCGAGCTTCGGGGACCACGAAGGGGAACCCGTGGAAGGCGTGGAACATGTTGTCCCAGACCTCGAGCCGCACGTCGGTGCCCGCGGCCCGCGCGTTGCGCGCGAAGCCCTCGATCTGATCGCGCAGCACCTCGACCCCGCCCGCCTGGACCAGCATGGGCGGGAGGTCGCTGAGATCCGCCCGGGCCGGGGAAGCCAACGGGTTCGTGGGGCAGGTTCCCTGGAGGTAATGCTCCGCGAAGCGCTCCATCAGATCCGGGACGAGGTAGTCCTCTCCCCGATCGACGCCGGTCACGCCGAGGTCGACCCACGGCGAGAGCAGCACGAGCGAGCCCGGCATCGGCCGACCCATGTCTCGAAGGGTCAGGGTGACGGCCACCGCGAGCGCGCCGCCCGCGGAGTCGCCGCTGAGGATGATGCGCTCCGGCGCGACACCTTCGGCGACGAGCGCCTCGAACGCGCGGACGCCATCCTCGATGGGGCGAGGAAAGGGATGCTCGGGCGCCAGGGCATAGTCGACCGCCCAGACCTCGTGCCGCGTCGCCGTCGCCAGATCGCCCAAGATGCCTTTGTGCGTTCGGCCCGAGCAGAGCGCGTAGCCGCCCCCGTGCAGGTGGAGCACCACCCGACTGCCGTCCACGTCGCGGGGACGGAAGACACGAGCCTTCATCCCGGCGAGCTCGGCGCGCCGACGGCGGACCCCCGCGGGAGTCGGCGCCAGGAGCGAGAGCCGCTCGAGCCGTGCCCGCGCCTCGGCGGGCGCGAGCTCCCCGGCGGTGTGCCGCGCGCTCGCCCGCAGCAGCTTCACCAGCCACTGCGCACGCCAGGTCCCCGCAGGGTGCGCGGGAGCGAGCAGCGAGCGCGGTACGAGCGCGACCATGATCGACGAATATCAGGCCGACCACGGTGGCGCCAACTAATGAATCACGAGGAATTCCAGTAACTTGACCACGCAACGGCTCGCCCCCGGCATTCGACGGCTCACCCCCTGGGAGCGACGGTTCGCCGAGGGCTTCGGGAGCTCAGTCGCACTCGTCGGAGACGCGCTCACGTGCGTTCGCACACCGAGACTCCGCGTCTTCGCAACGCTCTGCGGCCCGCGGATGCTCCTCCGCGATCGAGCAGATTCGCTCGCTCAAATCGCAGATCGCGTCGCGGTGACCGAAGGCGTCGTCGCAGTTGGCGAGCTCGAGGGCTTCGCCGAGCGCGTCCATCGCGAGGCCCTGCTCGTCCATGAGCTGGACCGAGTCGTCGCCGACCTCTTCCTGCTGGACCATCGGCTCGGCACCTTCACCGCCCGAGCCGTCATCGGCGGGGGCGGCCTCGGTGGTGGCGGTGTCCGCCGGTGCCGAGCGCTGAGGGGACGACGCGCAGCCGATCAGGCCGAGGGCCGCCAGGGCGATGAGCCGCTCACGCACAGGTGGCCTGTACGATCGGCTCGGAGACGTCGTACTTCTCGAGGAACTCGCGGCGCTGGGCCTTCATCTGGCCGACCCACGCGGTGTACTCGTCGATTCGACCGGTGCGCTCGAAGAAACGCTTCGGCTGCAGGATCTCCGCCGGGACCTTCTCCACGAGCTCGGCGTTCTCCGGGGCGTCGACGTCGACGACCTCGTAGCCGAAGTCCGGATCCTTGGTCCACTTGATCTTCTCCGAGAGGAGCGCCTCGAGCATGGCCGAGGAGTGGGGGATCTTGACCTTGAGCGCCTTGCCGGCCTTCACGTCGCGGCTGTCACCACCGACGTAGCCCGTGTTCATCAACCACATCGCCACGCCGTTCATGGTGCCGGCGAGCTCGGCGAAGCGCTCGGCCTGGAGGCCGTGCTTTCCGGGGAAGAAGGGCTGGGTGAAGGGCGAGCGGGTCTTGCCGCGCTCCTTGCCGGCGGCGCTCGTCTTCGAGGTCTCACCGAGCATGAAGAAGCCCGCGGCCTGCTCCGGCGAGGTGAAGCGCAGGATGCCGGGGGTCGCGGCGTCGGCGCCCTCGTCCCGGTTCAGGATCCCCATCGACTTCACCTCGGGGATGTCGCTCAGGTTGGCGGCGCCGGGGATGGCGCTCATCGGGATGATCGAGCGGCCGTTCTGGGTCCACTTCACGAAGTCCCATCCGTCGTCCGGGACGCCGGCGTCGCTGACGACGTCGGCGGCGGTGACCTCACCGGCCACGTACTTCTCGAGGTTCGCGGCATCGGCGCCGGTCGCCAGGAGGATGTCCTTCATGCGGCCGACCTCTGCCGGGCTGAGCACGCCCTTCTCGAAGTCGAAGGTGCCGTCCTCGTTCATGAAGGCGTTCTCGAGCCAGGCGTCACCGTTCGTCGAGCCGGCGTGGATGACGGGCTCGGTCTCGGCGCGCAGGCCGTCGATCTTGGCGAAGCAGCCGTTCTCGGTGATCGAGAGCTGACCCTTGGGCCACAGGGCGACCATGTCGTCCTGGATCGGCTCGGTGATCTCGCCCTGCTTCGAGAAGGTCGTGGTGGTCTTGCCGGTGCCGCTCAGGCCCATGACCGTCATCGTCACGCGATCGCCGCTGGTCTTGGTGACCGCCTTGGCGCCAGCGTGGAGGACGAGGCCGCCCTCCTGGTAGACGTACATGTTGAGCATGCGGAGCACGCCCTTCTTCGACTCGCCGAAGTAATCGGCTCCGATGACGTAGGTCGTCCAGTTCTCGAGGTCGACGAGGATGGCCTGGCGGCCCGGCATGTCGTCGAGGAAGAGGTTCGGCGTGTAGACCAGCCGGAAGGTCGGCTTGAAGGGCTGGGCGAGCGCGTCCTTGGGCTCGACGTCTTCCCGCGGGAAAGCGAGCACCTGCTGCATGCCAGCGATGTTCGCGCCCTCGACCGTGTAGAGCCACGTGGCACCGAACGCGCGCTCGCCGAGACCGACGTAGCCGTCGACCGCGATGAGCTTGCCCTTCTCGGCGATGTAGGCCTCCTGGCGGGCGATGATCTCCTTGGCCTTGGCCGGATCGATCACGTTTGCGCTCCAGGGCGCCGCGTCACCGCGCTCGTCGATGATGTAGGTGAACTTGGCCATCCGGGCCTTGTTCCGGGAGACCTTGTTGATGCTCCCGACGGCCGACTGCTGAACGCAGGGCGTATGCTCGAGGGCCAGCTCACGGAGCTCGCTCTGGCTGGGGTTCTCGAGGTACTCCACATCGAAAGGACGGGGGTCGATGGCGGCCATTTTCTACACTTCCCTCCAGCAAAAGCTGTAAAGCGGTAAAGACGGCTGGCTGATAGCGCAAGGTCCGTTGAAGTGCCAGCAGAAGGGTCCAATTGCATGTGGATCCGCACGCCGAGAGCCCCCATTTCCAGCCGCACACAGGGCGGGGGCGGATCGACCTTGTAAATCCTTGCCGAAGCGGCGCTGGGGGCTATGGTTCCGGCCCATGCGTCCGTTCGTTTCCAGGGGTCTCGAAATCGTTCGCGATCCCGCGGATTCGGAGCGCTGGGACGACTGGCGTTGGCAGGCGTCGAGCGCGCTTCGGACCCTCGCCGATCTGGAGTCGGCGCTGCGCCTGAGCGAAGACGAGCGAGCCGGTGCGACCCGGGCGGAGGCCGAGGGCTTCCCCATCGCCATCACGCCACACACCCTCTCGCTCATCGATCGCGAGGACCCGAGCTGCCCGATCCGGCGCCAGTTCGTCCCGAGCGCCAAAGAAGCCGAAGAGGTCCCGGGCGATCTGCGCGACCCCCTGGGCGAAGAGGCCAACGAGGTCGCGCCGAACCTGGTCTGCCGGTATCCGGACCGCGCGCTGCTGCTGGCGACCGATCGCTGCGCCGTCTACTGCCGCTTCTGCACCCGATCGCGGATGGTGGGCGATGGCGGCGGGCCGCGCTCGCTCGCGAAGCTCGAAGAGGCCTTCCAGTGGCTCGAGAAGAACCGCCAGGTGCGCGAGGTCATCGTCAGCGGCGGCGATCCGCTGGTGATGGGCACCGGCCGCATTCGGCGACTGCTCGAGCGCCTCGGCGAGATGGACTGGCTCGACACGATCCGGATCGCGACGCGCGCGCCGGTGACGATCCCCCAGCGGATCGACAGCGAGCTCTGCGGCGTGCTGCGTGAGAGCCACCCGGCCGTTTGGGTGATGACGCACTTCAATCACCCGAAGGAGCTGAGCGAGGCAAGTCGGCGAGCGTGCGGGATGCTCGTGGACCATGGGCTGCCCGTGATGAACCAGTCGGTCCTCCTCCGCGGGGTCAACGACGACCCCGACACGCTCGAGTCTCTCTTCCGGGGGCTCGTCCGCTGGCGCGTTCGCCCCTATTATCTCCTGCAGGCCGACGTCGTGCGCGGCACCGGCCACCTACGGACCCCGATCTCGACGGGTATCCACATCATGGAACGGCTCCAAGGAAGGTTGAGCGGCATCGCTCTGCCCAAGCTCATCTGCGACACGCCCAATGGTCGTGGGAAAGTGCCCATCGGCCCAGCGACGATCGTGGCGAGCGAGGGTGGTCGGCACACCCTGAAGACCTTCCGCGGCGAAGAGGTGGACTACCTCGACCCGCCCTCCTCCGACACCGAAGACCCCGCCCCCGCTTGACTCACACGGGCAAACGCCCGTATCTGCGGCCACGTCCGCACGTCGCCGGACCACCGGTCCGCCCCACCAGACTCGCACCCCCTACTGGAATCGTATGGAACGCGCTCTCACTCTCACCAAGACCACCATCGGCAAGAAGGCCATCATGGCCATTAGTGGTGTGGTCTGGCTCGGCTTCCTCGTTGGTCACCTCGCCGGTAACCTGAAGGTCTTCTCTGGACCGGAGGCCTTCAACGAGTACGCCGTCTGGCTTCGCACGGTCCCCGCCCTCCTCTGGGGCGCTCGGTTGGCACTGCTCGGCGCGATCCTCGTCCACATGGCGAGCGCCTTCTCGCTCTGGTCGCGGAACCGCGACGCGCGAAAGAGCCGCTACGCGAAGAAGAAGAGCCTCGCGACGGACTACGCCGCGAAGACCATGTACTGGTCGGGGCCGATCCTCCTCTTCTACATCCTCTTCCACCTGGTCCACCTGACCTTCGGCGGGATGATCTGGTCCGACGGCGCCGCCCTCTTCGGCATCGAGGGCTACACCTGGGCCCATTCCAACCCCTACAACAACATGGTCATCGGGTTCACCCACTGGCCGGTCGTCGTGCCCTACGTGCTCGGCGTGTGTGCCGTCGGCATGCACCTCTTCCACGGCATCTGGAGCGCCTTCCAGTCGCTGGGTGCCAACCACCCCCGCTACAACCACCTGCGCCGCGACCTCGCGATCGCCCTCGCCGTCTTCCTGACGCTCGGGTTCCTCTCGATCCCGGCCGCCGCGATGATGGGCTGGATCGAGCCGACCACGCAGACCTTCTTCTACCCGGAGCTCGAGCCCGCTCCGGCCACCGTTCCCTGAGGGTTTGGCACCCAAACCCTCTCTCGTCGGCGAGGCCTCCTCGATTCACCCGAGCTCCCCCGCCCAAGAATTTTCGCACCCACTAGCCGCTTCCGGAACCAACTCATGGCCAACACCGAGCTGAAGTCGAACGAGCCCACCGGACCCATCGAGGACCGCTGGCGCCAGCACAAGCAGAACAGCGACCTCGTCGCTCCTCACAACCGCCGCAAGCGCACAGTCATCATCGTCGGTAGCGGTCTCGCCGGTGGGGCCGCGGCCGCCACGATGGGTGAGCTCGGCTACAAGGTGAAGTGCTTCTGCTTCCAGGACAGCCCGCGCCGCGCCCACTCGATCGCCGCCCAGGGCGGCATCAACGCCGCCAAGAACTATCAGAACGACGGCGACAGCGTGTATCGGCTCTTCTACGACACCGTGAAGGGCGGCGACTTCCGTTCCCGTGAGTCGAACGTGTACCGCCTCGCCGAGCTCTCGGTGAACATCATCGACCAGGCGGTCTCGCAGGGCGTGCCCTTCGCCCGTGAGTACGGCGGCCTGCTCGCCAACCGCTCCTTCGGTGGCGCGCTCGTGTCACGCACCTTCTACGCCCGCGGCCAGACCGGCCAGCAGCTGCTGCTCGGCGCCTACTCGGCGCTCAGCCGACAGATCGAAGCGGGCACGGTCGAGATGTTCCCACGCCACTCGATGCAGGACCTCATCGTCCACGAGGGCAAGGCCCGCGGCATCGTCACGCGGAATCTGATCACCGGAAAGGTCGAGGCCCACACGGCCGATGTCGTGCTGCTGTGCACCGGTGGCTACGGCAACGTCTTCTTCCTCTCGACCAACGCGATGGGCTCGAACTGCACCGCCATCTGGCAGGCGCACAAGCGCGGCGCGTTCTTCGCCAACCCCTGCTACACGCAGATTCACCCGACCTGCATCCCGCGCAGCGGCGAGTACCAGTCGAAGCTCACACTGATGAGCGAGTCGCTGCGAAACGACGGCCGTGTCTGGGTGCCGCGGAACAAGGAAGACGTCACCAAGGACCCGAAGAAGATCCCCGAGGAGGACCGCTACTACTACCTCGAGGAGCGCTACCCGAAGTTCGGCAACCTGGTGCCGCGGGACGTGGCGTCGCGAAACGCGATGTACGTCTGCGACGACGGCCTCGGCGTCGGCCCCGAGGTCGACGGGGAGCGCCGGGCGGTGTACCTCGACTTCGCCAGCGCCATCGAGCGCCTGGGCGAGGACACCATCCGCGAGCGCTACGGCAACCTCTTCGAGATGTACGAGCGCATCACGGGTGACGACCCGTACAAGACGCCGATGATGATCTACCCCGCGACCCACTACACGATGGGTGGCCTCTGGGTGGACTACAACCTGCAGAGCACCATCGACGGCCTCTTCGTCGGCGGTGAGGCGAACTTCTCCGACCACGGCGCCAACCGCCTCGGCGCGAGCGCGCTGATGCAAGGTCTCGCCGACGGCTACTTCGTGCTGCCCTTCACCGTCGGCGACTACCTCGGCCGCAACCGAGCCAGCTCGATGGCGACGCTCGACGACGACGACAAGGTCGTCACCGACGCGGTCGCCGGAGTCGAGGCCAAGCTCGAGGCACTCGCCAACGCGCCCGACCCGAAGCACTCACCGGACTACTTCCACAAGAAGCTCGGGAACATCATCTGGAAGTACTGCGGCATGGCCCGCACCGCCGAAGGGCTGAAGAAGGCCATCGAGGAGATCCCCAAGCTCCGCGAGCAGTTCCACCGCGAGGTGAAGATCACGGGCGACACCGACGGCTTCAACCAGACTCTGGTGAAGGCCGCGCGTGTCGCCGACTTCCTCGAGCTCGGTGAGCTGATGTGCATCGACGCGCTCGCCCGCGAGGAGAGCTGCGGCGGTCATTTCCGCGAAGAGCACGTCATCGACATGGAAGCCAAGCGCGACGACGAGAACTTCCAGCACGTCGCCGCCTGGGAGCACCACGGCGAACCCTCCGCGGCGGTCCTCCACAAGGAGCCGCTCGAGTTCGAATACGTCAAGCCCACGCAGCGGTCGTACAAGTAGTAGGGGCCACGGAAATCATGAAGACCAAGAACCTCACCCTTCACGTCTGGCGCCAGCGCGGCCCGAACGACTCTGGCGACTTCGAGCGCTACGTCGCGAAGGACGTCAACGAGCACATGTCCTTCCTGGAGATGCTCGACGTCGTCAACGAAGACCTCCTCGAGAACGGCGACGAGCCGATCGCGTTCGACCACGACTGCCGCGAGGGCATCTGCGGCATGTGCGGCGTCGTCGTGAACGGCTACGCCCACGGCCCGCAGGAGCGCACCACTGCGTGTCAGCTCCACATGCGGCAGATCTTCCAGCTCGGCTGGGACGAGCTGTGGATCGAGCCCTGGCGGGCGACCTCCTTCCCGGTGATCAAGGATCTCGCGGTGGACCGGGGCGCCTTCGACCGGATCATCCAGGCCGGCGGCTACATCAGCATCCGGACCGGCTCCGCGCGAGACGCGAACGAGACGCCGATCGCCAAGGACGTCTCCGACGCCGCGATGGACGCCGCCGAGTGCATCGGCTGCGGCGCCTGCGTCGCCGCCTGTCCGAACGCCTCGGCCAGCCTCTTCACGGCTGCCAAGGTCTCACACCTGGGTCTGCTCCCGCAGGGCCAGGCCGAGCGCACCGACCGCGTCCGCAAGATGGTGGGCCAGATGGACCACGAAGGCTTCGGCTCCTGCACGAACCACGGTGAGTGCGAGAAGGCGTGTCCCAAGGGCATCAGCATCGACTGGATCGCGCGCATGAACCGCGACCTCCTCAAGGCGATGACGACGTCCACGGACGACATCGAAGAGCGCGACTGAGCGCATCGCGACAGCAGCCACGAGCCCGCCTCCGACACGAGGCGGGCTCGTTTCGTTCAGAGCACCGCGTCCCGGAGCAGCGAGGAGAGCGGCAGCGTGTAGTAGCGCTCGAACTCTTCGGGCGTCATCGCCAGCAGGAGCGGGATGACCGCCGCCTCCTCGGTCTCCAGGTGCGCGTGGAGGGAGTCTCGATGATCGGTCAACGCGTCGACGAGCGCGGCGCGAGCCGTTGTCGGCTCCTCCGCCTCGATCCCGCGGAACGCCTCGAGGACGGCGGCGTGTTTCTCGTGGAGCTCTTGGTGGCCGACCAGGCAGGAGTCGAAGTCGATACCGAAGCGGTGCTCGAGGTAGGGGTAGAGCTTCTGCTCCTCATAGCGCTCGTGGCTGCGCATCGCGTGGACCCAGTAGCGGTAGTGCGGCTCGAGGGCGTCGAGCTCGTGGACCCGACCCGCCCGCTCGACCAGCCGGTCGTTGATCGCCAGGAAATTGTCGTGGGAGCCGAGGAGGAGCGTCTGCCGTGGGTAGCGCGGGTGACGCTCCCAGCGCTCTCGCGAAAGCCGTGGTGCGCGTGGTGCCATCGCACCAGGGTGCGAGCGACCCGGTCGCTCACAAGCCGTTGGCGGTGCAACGCACCGGTGCGCGAATGGTCCATGAGCTCCCCCGAACGGGGGACTCGGAAGCGGTGACGCGCGGAGCCCGCGAACGGGGACTAGACCTCCTGGTTTGAGGACCAACGTGTCGCCTGTTTTCGTTCAACGGAGACGGTATCGTTTTCTCGTGTTCCCGCTGACCCTCGCGGGGAAAGGAGCCGCCACGTTGCTGAAAGCCGTTCGTGTACCGCCCCCTTTGGAACCCCCGTTCGAGGCAGCGGAAGCCCATGTCGAGAAGCTCTTCGAGGGTGTCGTTCGGCAGCCCGAAGAGGGGACGATTCGGGTCGGCGACGAACGGTACGTGCTCGTGCGCTGCGAGAGCCTCTACCTGACCTGGTTCGACGCGATGGCCGACACCTTCGGAGCCGACCACGCGCAGCAGTTCATCTACAACACCGCTCGGGAGATCGGCCGGAGCGACTCCACCGCGTTCGCCGAACGTCTCGGCCTGACCGATCCGGTCGCCAAGCTCGCCTGCGGACCGGTGCACTTCGCCCACTCCGGTTGGGCGCTGGTCGAGATCCACGAGGACTCGACTCCGGCCCCCGACGAGACCTACTTCATCCACTACGATCACCCGAACACCTTCGAGTCCGAGGTGGCCGCCAAGAAGGGGCGCACGACCGACGAGTGCGCCTGCCACTTCAGCGCGGGCTACTCCGCCGGGTGGTGCAGCGCCGCGTTCGGTCTCGAGCTCCACGGCCGCGAGGTCCGCTGCTTGGTGAAGGGCGACGATCGCTGCGAGTTCATCATGGCGCCGGCCGACAAGCTCGACCACTTCACTGCAAAGGTGCTCGGCTGAGCATGGGGCTGGGATTCAAGAGCCTGCCCGACGGCATCGAGCTGGGCGCGTTCTCCCGGCGAGTGTTCGAGACGCTCGCCCAGCACACGTCGTTTCCGTGGCCCATCCTCCAAGCCCAGTGCAAACGCGCCGGCGCGGATCCCGCACGGCTGTCGCGCGCCGACATGGGTCGCTTGGCGCCGCTCCTGGCCGAAGCCGTTGGGCGGTTCACCTCGCCGGAGACGAAGGAGAACGTCCACGAGCAGCTCGAGCAGCTCGCCGCCTGATCCCACCTCGGACCGCCCGACGCACGGCCGGGAGACCGACCCGTAGGAACACGGGATGACCGTGCTCGGGGTACGACGCCTCGACGCGCGACCGGAGCTCGGCGATGGACAGCTCCGGGCGGGCACGCAGGATCGCCTCGACCGCATCGAAGTAGTCGCGTTGGCGCTGGAGCAGCTCCACCCCGCCACTCGGACCGCGGCCGGGGTGGACCCACCGCGGCCGCATGGCTCGGAGCTCCTCGAGACGAGCCCGCCAGGCGTGGAGGTCGCCGCGCTCCATCCACGCGTGGTGTCCGTTCGCTACGAGGTCACCGACGAAGAGGTGTCCCTCGTGCTGGACCACGAGCTGTGCCCCGCTCACGCCGGGGCCGAGCACTCGGACCTGGAGCTCCAGCCCCGCGATCGAGAGCGTCCGCGTGTGATCCGGAAAGCTCTCCGGCGTCGGGGTCTCCGAGGGGTAGTCGGGCGCATAGCGATCGGCGAACCAGCGGCGACGAATGGCGTCGACTCCCGGAATCGCCGCGGCCACCGACGCCGCGGTGAGCACTTCGACTCCGCGAGCCTGGAGCGCCGGGGTGCCGTTGAACTTGTCGGGGTTGGCGTGGAGCACCAGCGCGTGGGTCACCCGCTGACCGGTCGCGCGCTCGGCGGCGTCCATCGCAGCGAGGGCTTCCGAGGGGGTGAACTGCGTATCGACGAGAACGGTCCCCTCGGGTCCGGCAAGCCAGAAGCTGTTGGTCTCGAACGCCCGCGGAGCGCTCACGTAGACCCCGACACCGTCGCCGAGCTCGGCCGGAGGCCTGTCGGGCTGCGCGAGCGTCGGGGCACAGGCGACCAACGCGATCAGTGGGAGGGCACGCATGGCCCAAAGCGTGAGGGCCGCCCCGACGAGGGGCCGTCGCGTGGACGCCAACTCCCGTCGCCCGAGCGCCAGCCGGGATAGACTCCGACCGATGCTGGACGTGGACGCGGCCCGAGCTCCCGCCTTCGTGCTGGAGTCCGTCCTCGAGGCCGGCGTCGGTCCGGCGCACGTTCATCGCCGCCATCAGCTCCTCTTCGCGGCCTCCGGTCACCTGCGACTGAAGGTGCCGAAGAGCCACGAAACACACACGCTCCCGCCCTACCGTGCCGCCTGGATCCCAGCCGGCTGCGAGCACTCGGTCGAGGTCCGTCGGCGCGCTACGCTGGCCACCGCCTACTTCGCTCCCAGCGCTCGTGCCCCGGAGCGTGTCGCGGTGTTCCCCATGCCTCCCGTGGGACGCGAGCTCTTGCTCCACGCCCGCCGCTGGGACGCGACGCATACACCGACGCCCGCTTCGCGCGCCTGCCTCGCGGGGCTGGAAGCGCTCGCGATCGAGTGGACCGAGGCGCCCGGCCTCGCGCTCCCGGAAGCTCGGACGCCGGAGCTGCAGCGGGCTCGGATGGCCATCGATGCGGAGCCCTCTCGGGCGTGGACGCTCGAGGAGCTGGCTCGCGTCGCGGGACTCTCCACGCGAACGTTGAGCCGGCGGATGCAGGACGAGCTCGGCGAGGGGCTGCGCGCTCATCTGACACGGCTGCGCGTGCACGTCGCGCTCGAGCGACTCGCGGAGCCGGGCGCGAGCGTGAGCGTGGTCGCGACCGATCTCGGATTCGCGTCTCCGTCCGCGTTCGCGCAGGCCTTCCGTCGACACGTGGGCGAGACACCGTCCCGATACGCCGCGCGGTCGCGAGGCTGAACGGCCTTTCTGACTCGAGCGTAGAGTCGGACCGGAGGCCGGCGCGGAGCTGGAGAAGGCCCCACGCCGGCCTTGGTGCGCCCTCACCTCTCGATGATGGTCTCGAGGCTGGCGTTTCCGGCCGCGTCGATGGCGGTCAGCGCGATCGAGTCCCCGCCGCACATCGCGAGCGAGCCCCGGATGCTACCCGTGGCGTCGGCCCGAACGAGAGTGACCGCGCGCGTGGCGAGGTTCTCCACCCGGACCATGGCGTAGCCCTCGACGCAGGCGGAGGCGTCGAAGTCGACGTCGGTGCGCAGCAGGCACAGGCTCAGGTCGGCCGAGAGGACGCCGAAGATCTCGAAGCCACAGCTCGGTGCGTCGGGCGGCGTGTCGTCGTGCTCCACGGTGCATCGAGTGGGCGCCGATCGTTCCGTCCCCGAGACCGCCGTGATCATCAACTCGTTGACGACGTTGGCCTTCAACTCGACCGCGAGGTCGAAGTGGCCGCTCGCGTCGGCCGCGCCGGTCGCGAGGCGGGCGCCGCCCTCGATCTCGATGCCCACGGAGGCGTCGGCCGAGCCGGCCAAGCGAATGGTCTGATCGGAGACCGAGGATGGACACGCCGGGACGTCTGGACCGTTCATCGGGTTGTCGCTGGGCTCGAAGTCGTGCGCGGAAGGCTCCGATGCATTGCCCGCCCGGTCGATGGCGCGGATCACGACGTGGATCGACGCATCGGCGTCGACGTCGATGCGAGCGTCGAAGGCTCCGGTGTCGCCGGCGAAGAAGCTGTGGACCATCCCGTCCACGTCGACCTCGATGCGGGCGTACGGCTCGGCGGTCCCGGTGAGCCGGAGCACGTCGGGCGTGTGGTGGGGCAGTGGATCCAGGTCGAGGACCGGCGCCGTGGCGTCGTGGGTGATGCTGACGAAGGCCTCGCCACCGGCGCTGCTCTCGAGGTGCAGCACGTTGCGAGCGCCCTCGCGCAGGTCGACGTCCACCGCGAAGCGACCGCTGCCATCGACGCGCGCGGTCGCCGGCGCGTCGCCCCCAGAGACCGTGATCGTTCCATCCGCGTCCGAGCTGCCTCGGAGCTCGACGCTCGGGTCGGAGGTGTAGCGTTCGGTCGGGTCGATGGCGATCGCCCCGCGATCGGCGTCGAAGCGAACGGAGGATTCGACCGGCGGACCGACGTTGCCGGCCACGTCGACGACGAAGGTGTCGATGGTCGTGGTGTCGTCCATGGCGAGCGCGATGTCGGCCGCGAAGCGACCATCGGCGCTCACGCGGGTGGTCGCTCCGCCGGCGGAGCCGTCCAGGACCACGGTGGCGCCTGCCTCGGCCTCACCGGAGACGTGCACGGTGGGCGAGCTGGTGCTCGAAGGCAGCGGGTCGAGCCGCGGCGCGGAGGGTGCGATGTCGTCGTGGAAGAGCAGCACCGAGATCGACGCGCTGATGTCGCCCGACACGGGGTCCTCGGCGTGTGCGCGGATGAAGCTCGCGGCGTTCGGCGACAGCTCGACGCCCGCGACGAAGACACCGTCGGAACCGGTGCGCACGCGCGCTTCCCCGCGGGGCCCGTGCACCACGACGTCCACTTCGGCGTCGGCGGTGCCTTCTAGAGCGATGACCGGATCCGCGACCGGCGCGGCGGGAGCGTCGAGGGTCGGGGGCGTGAGCGCCACCGAGGGATCGAAGTGGAAGGCGAAGTCAGCGCGAGCGCTGACATTGCCGGCGCCATCGACCGCCCACGCTTCCAGATCGAACATCGCCTCCATGCTCGGACCCAGGTCGGACGAGAGCTCGAACACTCCATCGGCATCGGCGCTCGAGAGGAGCATTCGATCGGCGTCGACGACCACCGCCACGGTGGCTCCGGGCTCGGTCCATCCGGTCACCTCGATGACGTCGCTGCTCGTCGGACTGGCAGGCCAGCGGACCATCAGCTCCGGGGCGATGTCGTCGTGCTCGACGGTGACCAGCGCAGGGGCCGACGCACCCGCACCCAGATCCTGACGCACCTCGAGGGTCTGGACCCGATTCGGTCGAAGTGGTACCTCGGCCTCGAAGGCCCCCATCTCGTCGGCGACGGTCTGGGTGACGGCGAGGCCGCCTTCGATGCGCACCGAGGCGCCCGCCTCGGCCGTGCCTCGAACGAGGACCGAGGCTTCGTTCGTGAGCGACGGACCATCCTCCACGTCCGGGCTCTCGAGGCCGCTGCGGCCCTCTCCCAAGAGGTGGCCGCCGGTGCACGCGACGGCGGTCACGACGACGAAGGACGCCAGGGTCTGAAGTCTGAGCATGAGATGGTTCTCCATGAGTGAGGGTTCGACCCCCACGGACTGCATCCGGTGTTCCACTTCGGCTTTCCCGGAGAACGCCGGCGCGAGCCCCCCTCGTAGCCTGGGATTCATGGCCTTCGATCCATGGCTGTGGACTCGACCCCACAACCAACACGGGTAGACTCTGGCCATGCGACGGCTCCTCCTCGGCTCGATGGTCCTCCTCGTTCTCGGGTGCGGCGACGACGGCTCGACCGACGCGTCCACGGACGCCGGTCCCCCTGTCTGCGACGAGCCCGACCGCGAGTGCCCGGCGGACCAGCCGATCGGCGGCGCACCGTGCGAGGGCGAGCTCAGCTGCGACTACGACCAGGGGCGTGCGTTCGGCGTCTGGACGTACACCTGCGCCGACGGAGCCTGGGCTGCCGGCGACCCGCCATGCTCCGAGCTGCCTGGCGGAGGGTGCGCGCCGCCACCCCTCGCGGAGCGCTGCAGCGCGCCCTTCACGGGGTCGCTGACGGGAGCGAGCGTCGCGGTCGGCCCGGCATCGGAGACGACGTTCCGCCCATACGCCGACGGCGAGATGGCGGTGCCGATCCGTGGGGGCCAGGGGGCCTTCATGATCGAGGTCGCCCTCGAGCTCAGCGGCGAGGGGACCGAAGCGCTCGGCTGCATCGGCGTGAGCCTGGACCTGAGCTATGGCGACGGTGCGACGGCCCCTTACGCCACCCAGACCGAAGTCCACTGCGGGAGCACGCGACGGCTCTTCGTGGTCTTGCCCGGCGATCTCGTCTGCGAGCCCTCACCCGCGAGCATCACCCTCGATGTGAGCGTCGATGGCGTGGGCTCCACCTCCGTGGATCTGACGATCGACACCGACAGGACCTGCCTCGGCTAGAAGCCGAAGAGGCGACGGGCTCGGGCGCGGATCCCACCACCCCCAGAGCCGCCCGACTCGGGCTCTTCCTCGACGGCCTCGTCGTCGACTTCTTCCTCGTCCTCGATCGACTCCTCGGCCTCGGCGTACGCGACGCCGCTCTCCGCCAGGACCTCGTCGATGGGCAGGCGATCGATCGATCCGCGCTCCACCGCGCCGCCGACCATGAGTTGAACGTCCGCGGGCCCTTCGAGCGGCTCCTGACGGAGCCGTACTTCGTAGCGCCGCTCGTCGGCGTTCCAGCGCAAGAGCACGGGCCGCGGATGATCGTCGTCGACCGTGAGCGTCACCGTGAGCAGCCCGCTCTCGGAGCTCGGCGCCGGGCTACCGTCCGGTCGAGTGAGGTAGGCGAAGACCTCGCCCGACCGATGAGCCTTCAGCTCCAGGCGGTGGGCGCGAAGCGCCACGAGCGAGCCGCCGTGGGCAGGACCACTCGGCACGGGCGCCGCGACCGGCACCGGGGAAGGCACGGGAGCCTCGTCCGCGCAGCCGAAGACGGCTGCGAGCGCGAGCAACGAGCTGACCCGACCGAGACCCATCACCTCCACGTATAGGGTAGTGACCCCTCCGCGCCAATGGCCGCTCGCATCGGTCCAGGCTCAGGGCGATCCGGCGATGCTGGGCCTCGCTGGCGATCGATGGTTCACTTCGGCCGATGAGCAAACCCGGGTTCGACTACATCTTCTACGGCACCGAGTGTGACGTGGCCGAGGTGGAGCAGCTCATGGACCACCTCTGGGACGCCAACCAGCGGCTCGAAGACGCCGGACGCCGACAGACGCCGTTGTGCATCTGGGGTCGGCACGGCATCGGTAAGACCGACCTGGTCGCGGCGATGGCCAAGCGCCGTGAGGCCCGCTTCGTCAGCATCGCCCCGGCGCAGTTCGAAGAGATGGGCGACTTGATGGGCATGCCGGTGGTGGTCGGCGACGGCGAGGCCACGCGGATGGCGCCACCGGAGTGGGTGCCGCGCGCCGAAGGCCCCGGCGTGCTGCTGATCGACGACGTGAACCGCGCGGACGACCGGATCCTCCGCGGCTTGATGCAGCTCTTCCAGAACTACGAGCTCGCTGGCTGGCGGCTGCCCCACCGCTGGCAGATCGTGATGACCGCCAACCCGGACGGCGGCGACTACTCGGTGACGCCGATGGACGACGCGATGCTCACCCGGATGATGCACGTGACCATGCGCTTCGACGCCAAGCGCTGGGCGGCTTGGGCCGAGAGCGCGCAGGTCGATCCGCGGGGCGTGTCGTTCGTGCTGACCTACCCCGAGGCCGTGACGGGCGAGCGGACGACCCCGCGCTCGCTGGTGCAGTTCTTCGACCGCATCTCCGAGATCCCGGACCTCGAAGCGAAGCTCGACCTGGTGACCGTCCTCGGCGAGTCGTGCCTCGACAAGGGCACGGTGGCCTCGTTCCTGGCCTTCGTGCAGCACGGGCTCGGGGACCTCATCGCGCCCGAAGACATCCTCGCGGGGGCGAAGGTGGTCGACGCCCGCCTCCAGCGCATGATGAAGCACGAGCCTCCGCGCATCGATCTGCTCTCGGCGGTGTGCACGCGGCTGGCGCTGCACCTCGGTCGCCGAGCGAAGGCGCTCCCCAAGAAGGAGCTCGACGCGCTGCGCGCCTTCTTGACCCACGAGCTGCTGCCGGAAGACATGCGCCTCGCGCTCGCCCAGGAGCTCGGCACGCTGCCGAACAAGCTCGGGCTGCAAAAGCTCTTCGGCGACCCGAAGCTCGCGCGCCTCCTGCTCGCGCTGAAGACCGGCGCATGAGCGGCTGGCGCACCAGCCTGGACCGCACGTCGAGAAGGCTCTTGCTCCGAGAGCCCTTCTACGGACACCTGGTCGTCGGTGTGAACAAGGCCTCGGCCGAGCTGAGTTGTCTCGTTCGGCTGCGCCCCTCGTCCCGACAGATCTCCTTCGAGGTGAACCCCGCCCTCTGGGACGCGGCGAGCGAGGACGAGCGCACCGCAGCGCTCCGCCACGAGCTGGTGCACCTGGTGCTCAAGCACCCGATCCGTGCTCGGGGCCGAGAGCGGCTCGAGGTCTGGGGCATGGCGTGCGATCTGGTGGTGAACCAGCTCGTCGACGTCGAGCATCTCCCCGACCCGCTGCTCGTCGAGAGCTTCCCGTCGTTCCCACGCGACGCGAGCGCCGACGAGTACTACGCGCTGCTCGTGCCGCTCTACGAGAAGCACTGCCAGGGCGGCGAGAGTGAAGGCGGCGAGGCGATGGCTCGCTGGTGCGAGGGCGAGGGCTGCCGAGGCGGAGCCCACGGCCGCTGGAAGGAGTTCACAGAGCTCTCGTCCGGCGTGCTCTCGGTGCTCGAGACCAACGTCGACGAGCTCCTGCTCACGACCTCACGCCGGATCCGTCGGCGTGGCTGGGGCCCGCTCCCCTCACGGCTGGTCGCCGTGCTCGACGCGCTCGGTCGACCGCCAGAGCTCCCATGGCGACGCCTGTTGCGTCTCTTCATCGCGCAGAGCGGACGCACGCACATCAAGAACACGCTCAGTCGACCGTCGAAACGCTACGGCACGGTGCCCGGCACGAAGGTCCGTCGGCGCCACAAGCTCACCATCGCGGTCGACACCTCGGGCTCCGTCTCCGACGAGGATCTGCAGACCTTCTTCGGCGAGATCTACGCCGTGTGGCGCCGCGGCGCGACAGTCCAGGTCGTGGAAGCCGACGCTGCGGTGGCGCGTCACTACGAATACCGGGGCGTCACGCCGAAGGCGGTCGGCGGTCGTGGCGGCACATCGTTCGACCCCGCGATCCGTTGGTCGAACGCGAACGTCGCCGATGGGCTCGTCTACTTCACCGACGGCTTCGCGCCGTCGCCGACGATCGAGAGCCGCTGCCCGATCCTCTGGGTCATCACCGAGGGCGGGAGCACTGACGGTCTGCCGGGCCGCACGGTGCGGCTGAGCCATTGAGGAGGGGAACGTGAGCCTTTGGAAGAACGCTGAAGCCGTCCGCGAGAGCTGGGCCGAACCCGAGGCGCTGATCGAGGCCTTCGACCGGCAGGACGACGCTCACGTGGCGAGCTGGTTCGCGCTCGACGCCGAGGAGCGGCAGGTCCTCCTCCGCCATCCCCATCGTCGCGCGAAGTGGCCGCGCACCGTCGCCGAGTCGCTGGCGTACAAGGCCTACGAGTGGATCAGCGGCAAAGAGAAGCGCGTGGAGGAGGCCTACGCCCTCTTCGACGACCTCATCGAGCTGCCGGTCGAGACCTTCGCGAACTGCTGGGTGAACGCGCTCTGGGCCGTGCTCCCCGACAACAGCGGACTCCCACTCGACGAAGCCCGATGCCGCCGCTACCTGGAGCACTGCCTCCCCCATGCAAGCCAGATGCAGGGGCTCTGGTGGAACGCCGCCTGCGTCTACCAGCTGCTGGGCGACGTCGACGCGTGTCTCGACGCGCTCGAGAAGCACGGGGCGAAGGGCGAGGACCTCGAAGGCCCCTGCAACGACAAGGCGTTCCGCGACCTCTGGGACCACCCTCGCTTTCGCGCCCTCTTCGCCGACGTGGACCCACCCACCGTCCATGGCATGGACGAGGTCGGCGACGATCCGCTCACCGTGCGCAAGCTCGACCTCGACGACATCGGCGGCGAGCCACCGAAGGCGATCCTCGAGATGAAGAACCTCGAGGTGCTCGAGCTCAATGGCGAGGCGCTGGTCGTGCCCGAGTGGCTCGCCGAGCTGCCCAAGCTGCGCAAGCTGCACCTCTGGTCCTATCCGGTGAAGCGCATCGACGACGCCGTCCTCGCGATGCCCTCGCTGGAGGAATTCGAGTGCTGGAGCGAGCTCCCGAAGGGCTACGACGCCAAGGCGATCAACCAGCTCCTCAAGAGCTTCCGCAAGAACGACGTCGCGGCCGAGGCGCGGCCGGTGCACATCGGCCTGCTGGTCGGTCGCAAGATGAAGGGTGTCCCCGACGAGGCCATCGTCGAGGCGCTCGGCTCGACGGCGACCAAGCTGCACCGTGCCGCCCTGCGCGAGCTCGAAACGCGTTGGGGCGACCGACGTCTCGAGCCGGTCGAAGGCGGCAACGTCGCGATCGTCGGGCGGCTCGCCGGCGACCGGAGCGCGCTGAGCGAGCGGCTCGAGCGCCTCGGCATGGACCTCAAGCGCAAGCCCACGAAGAAGACCGTCGCGATCGTCATCGGCCCTCGGCACGGCGGCAAGGCGCTTCCGTACGTGGGAGGCGAGGTCCCGGTGCTGCTGGAGGCCCAGCTCCACGCGTCGCTCGACGCGCACGACGTCCGCCACCTCGAGGGTGCGCCGGAGGAGGGAGTCGCCGACCAGCTCTCGGAGCTGCTCCTCTCCACCGATGGAGCCAACGTCGCGCTGGCGCTCGAGATGATCAAACGGGGCGGGCTACCGGACGGGCTGCTCGAGGCGTTGCTGCTCGCCTGGCAGACGAAGGACCTGGACAAGAAGACCCGCAACGGCGCCAAGACGCTCTTCGAGCGCTACGCCTCGAAGGCCGCGGTCGACTCGGTGAAGAAGCATCTCAAGCGCACCAACATCTTCGCGAGCGGTGAGACCAAGCTGGCGAGCCGACTGAAGGCGATCACCAAGGAGTCGAAGGGCGAGCTCGACGGGATGAAGCTCGCGCGGGCCATGCTCGAACGCGGCGGCTCCGGCCTGAAGTACATGCTCAAGGAGACCAAGGACTCGGCCGAGCGCAAGGCCTTGCTGGCGCATCGCCAGAAGGGCGACACCCTGCACCTCTCGGGGCTGGAGCTCACCCGCATCCCCGACGAGGTCGCCGAGCTCGAAGGCGTTCGAATCCTCGAAGCCCAGGGCAATCGGATCAACCGCCTCACCGACAGCCTTCTCTCGTTGAGCGGCCTCGAGAAGCTCAACCTCTGCTGGAACGCCCTGACCGAGATCCCCGACGAGATCGACCAGCTCACGAGCCTCCGGTCCCTCGACCTGAGCTCCAATCTGTTCACCCGCTTTCCAGAAGCGCTCGCTCGGCTCACCTGGCTCGAGGAGCTCGACTTCAGCTCGGAGACGTACTCGCCGAAGATGAAGATGAAGTCGCTGCCCGAGTCACTCGGAGCGATGAAGGGACTTCGTACGCTGATCATCGGCGCGCACCGCTTGGAGACCCTGCCGGAGTCGTTGAAGGCACTCCCGGCGCTCGAGACGCTCTCGCTCGGATCGGGGAGGATCGGCCAGCTCCCGGCGTGGCTCGTCGACCTCCCGGCTCTGAAGACGCTGGAGGCGCAGTACCTCGAGGTGAAGGACGCGGAGGGAGCCGAAGCAATCTTCGTCGCGCTCGTCGAGAAGGGCGTCACCGTCGAACGCTGACGGTGCAATCGAAAGTCATCGCCGCCGCCCCCGACCGTGAAGGCCGCTTCACGAATTCGGTCGATTTCGGTGAATAACGAGCTGGCACCCTTCTCGCATCGTGTGGAGGCATGAATCGATGGAGTTGGGGAGGGGCGCTCGTCGCCCTGTGTTTGGTGACCACCACCGCGAGCGCCCAGGAAGGCGGCGCCGACACGGTCGCGATCGACGCGAATGAATCCGTGGCCGAGAGCGTGCAACGGGCTGCTTGGTCGGAGCGCCACGCGTTCGAGCGCGACTTCGCGATCGGCATCTACGGACTCGGCTGGGCCGGCCCCTACCTGGGCGGCGGCGGCGGCGTACGGCTGCGCTGGGAGCCCTTCGACAAGCTCGGCGTGGAGGTCTACTCGGACCACCTCGCCATCGAGGATCCGGACGGGATGCGCCACGACCACCCGATCGGCTTCAACCTCTTCGTGCCCTTCCGCATCGGCGAGCGCTGGCGCATCCGCCCCCTCTTCGGCTTCTGCACGGTGTTCAGCTTCGTCCACCCGGACCAGGAAGGCGTCGACCGCATCGACGACGTGCACTTCGGTGCCCACCTCGGCGCCGGCGTCGAGCTCGCGATGGGCAAATGGACCTCGCTCTTCGTCGACGTCCAGGGCATCGCCTACGTCGGACACTCCCGCACGGCGGGCGGCTGGTCCGTCCACGTGGGCGACCAGCTCGATCTCTGGGGTGTGCTCCAGGGTCAGGTCGGAATCCAGGTCCACCTCTAGCCTGAGACGACAAGGGTCAGCGGAGGACGTCGGTCCAGTCGTAGCGGCCGGCCTTCATCGGCGGGAGCGGCGCACCGACGAGCGGTGCGAGCACGGCCAGGAGCTCGTGGAGCGCGTGGGCCGTGCCGCCGTAGACGAGCGCGTCGCCGAGCTCGAAGAGGGGCGAGAGGTACTCGACGCCGTCGTGGGCCCAGGGGATGCCGTGCAGGTTCGGTAGCGCGAGCGTGTCGCGGACGGAGAGACGGAGGATGGCCGCGACCTCGTCGGGGCTGGCAACGAGATCGGCGCCCTTCGGGACCTGAGCGACGAAGGGCTCCAGGCGATAGTCCGAGGTGTAGAGCGGGATGCTGGAGAGCCGTCCCAGCACCTGCGCGCCCCTCAGGCCGACTTCCTCCTCGGCTTCGCGGAGCGCGGTTGCCTCGATGGATTCGTCGCCGTCTTCCGGTCGCCCGCCGGGGAAGCTGACCTCGCCGGGGTGATTGGTCAGATGCGCGGCACGCACGGTGAGGACCACCGAGAGGTCGTCGAACCCCCATTCGACCGGAACGAGGACGCCGGCGCGGAGGTGATTACGGCGACCCGGGAGCTTCGGGATCTCCTTGGGCTCGAACGCGGCGAGAGCCGCTCGCAGCGCCGGGGGGTCGGGGAAGCTCACCGCCTCGAGTGTAGGCGAGATCGCGCCCACCCCTCCACTGGACGCTGGGCGGACCCCAGAAAGGGGGACTGGCAATTTCTTCCATGGCGGCGCTGGAACCACCCCGCCAATCTCGGAGTCCACCGGAGCGGCACCGGCCGCCCAGAAAGGTCCTTGCCCATGCGTTCGTCCCGCCGCCGGCTCCTCGGCGTCCTGTCCCTCGTCCTCGTCTCCGGCCTCACGGTCTCCGTCGTCGCGCAGTCCCGCCTGTCGCTCGGCGGCAGCTCGAGCAACTACGGCCGACGCGCCCTCGAGGGTGGCTTCACCCCGGACCCGGTGGAGATCAACATCGTCTCCGGCGGCGCGCTCGACTCGAGCAACATGAGCCTCGGCTCCGGCTGCGTGGGCTTCGTGACGCGCCAGCCGGACTTCATCCTCGACTACTCGGATGCCGCGAACTTCCTGCGCTTCTACGTGACCGCCTCCGGCGACACCACCCTCCTGGTCAACGACGCCGCCGGCAACTGGCACTGCAACGACGACTCGAACAACGGGACCAACCCGATGGTCGACATCCGCAACCCGCCCACCGGCCAGTACGACATCTGGGTCGGAAGCTACGAGGCGCGCGCCAACATCCGCAGCAAGCTCCACATCACCGAGCTCCAGAGCCGTCACCCCTGAACCCAAGCAAGGAAGAACCATGAACCGACAGCTACTCCCCGCGCTCGCGATCGCTCTGACGACCCTCCTCTTGCCCGCGCTGGCCGAAGCCCGCTGCTATGCCTTCCGGGACAAGGACTTCAAGGTCTGCGTCGAGGGCAACAACGGCTCGGCGCGCAGCCAGGCCACCAGCGTCTGCGAGGACGTCTCCGGCGGCGACTGCCGCATCACCGGTGACAGCGGCGAGTGCCGCCGCTCCAGCTCGGTGCGCTGCTATGACGCCAACGGCAACGAGCAGAGTCACATCGACCCGGACTGAACCGGCTGGCAGCTCCCATCGGTACGCCGATGGGAGCTACTCGCCGAAGCGCCACTTGGCGCCGACCTGCACGAGCTCGGCGGAGGAGCTCACCCCGAGCTTCTTCCGGATGCGGTCGAAGTGGTTGTAGACGGTGCTCGGCGAGAGGCCGAGGGTGAACGCGACCTCCTTCACCGTCTCGCCCTTCGCGAAGTGGCGGAAGATCTCGAGCTCCCTCGGCGTCAGCAACGCACTCGGTGACTGCACCGGCTGGCCAGCCATCGCTTCGAGCTCGGGCGGGAGCCACCGCTCCCCATCACGCAGTGCACGAACCGCGGCCAGGTAGTCGACCATCGAGCTCGACTTGCGCAGATAGCCCCGTGCGCCGGCCTGCACCAACGCGCCGAGCGCCTCGTTCACCTTCAGCAGGGTGAAGAGCAAGATGGGCACGCCGCGCTCGGCGAGCGCACGGACCGTGCCCGGCCCCTCCATTCCCGGCACTTGGACGTCGACGCTCAGGACGTCGGGCGCCAGCTCGTCGATCGTCGGACCGATGCCCGCGAGCGACTGAACCGTCGCGACCACCTCGAGCCCCGGCTCGACGGCCGCGAAGCGAACGAGCCCTTCCAATACGATCGGATGATCGTCGACGGCCAGCACTCGAACCGGCGTCACGCGCGGACCTCGGCCATGGTCGCGACCGGTGCGGGCAAGCGGAGCTGAACGGTGGTGCCGCCTGCGCCCGAATCCACGGCCAGGCTCCCGCGGGCAGCCTGGGCGCGCTCGCGAAGCCCCTGCAGTCCGAGCCCGTCGGTCGCGTCGCTCGAGAAGCCGCGGCCGTCGTCCCGGACGGTCCCGACCACGGACCCGTCCGGGCCCTCCAGGATCGTGATGTCCACACGAGTGGCTTCCGCGTGCTTGAACACGTTGGTCACCGCCTCCTGCACCAGTCGGTACATGACCTCGCGGGCGGCGGCGTCGAGCGGCAGCCGCAGGTCCACGGCGGTGGTGATCTTCAGGTCCGAGCGGTCCCGGAGCGGTCCGACCAGCTCCTCGAGACTCTCACCGAGGTCGCCGACGGGCTTCGGGTCACGCAGCCGGTCGATGAACGTGCGAACGGAACGGTCCAGGGTCTCGACGACCGTGGAGAGGTGCTCGAAGCGGGGCTCGCCCGGCTCCGAGAGCCGCTGGAGCTTTCGCTCGAGGGTCTCGAGCTCCATGCGGACGCCGACGATCAGCTGGCCGAGGTCGTCGTGGAGCGCGCGGGCCACGTCGGCGCGTTCCAGGTTGGAGTTGGCGAGCACCCGGCTCAGGTGCTCCACCGCGCGGGAGCCCTCCGCCACCTCTTCCTCGAGCCCCGCGGCATGACGCTCCAGGGCGGCCTGCTGCTGCTCCAGCTTCCGCGCCAGGAGGAAGCGCTCGCGAACGACCGCGTGGAGCTGGTGGCCGAGGTAGACGCTGATGACGCCGACACCGGTGAGGATGATGATCGGCACGTGGAGCATCCGATGCTCGAGCGCCGCGGGGTTCGTCACGAAGTAGGCCACCACCCAGCTCAGGGGGCCGGCGACCGTCATCACGATCCGCATGCGAAGCCCCAGCGCCAAGCCGATGGAGAGCGGCGGCACGATGTAGACCCCGTAGAAGAACGGACCGTTCAGGTCGCTCATCTGGGCGGAGTGCGTGGCGGCACCCGCTGCGATGAGGATGTGGAAGAGCACCGCGACCGCCGCAGGATACTGACGGGTGAAGGGGAGAAAGCGGAAGGCCGCCCAAGCGGCGATCGACACCAGGCTGAGCACCCCGAGCCAGAAGCGGCCGGGCCCCTCCAGCGCATGGCCAGCCAACACGATGCGGCCCACGATCCAGGCGCCCCCGAAGAGCACGAGGCAGACGAGCGCCGTCCGCTGCACCCGGGAGTGGATCTGTTCCCGAGAGAACTCCTCGAATGCACGCTGATGCGGCGCGTTCTGAGCGTGCGGCTCCACGAGCGCCCCCAGGATATCATCGGGCCGAGCGACCGCCAGCCGCGGACGAGCTAGGTGCTGCGCGCGCGAGAGCAGAGCTTGAACGCCAGCGCGATCACGAGCAGGACCACGAGCCCCCCGAGCACCACGCGCGAATAGCTGGCGTAGATCGCCTCCAGCTGCTCGAAGTTCTCGCCGACGGCGAAGCCGAGCGCGAGCAGCAGCCCGTTCCAGACCGCCGCGCTGAGCCCTCCCCAGAGGACGACCGAGCGGAGAGGCATCCCCGACAGGCCGGCGCCGATGAAGAAGAAGGCCCGCAACGCAGGCAGGAAGCGATTCGCGGCGAGCACCCAGTTGCCGTGCCTCTCGTAGCGGCGCCGGACCTTCTCGAGGCGGTCCTTGAACGCCTCCCGCTGGAACCATGCGGGCCAGCGCTCCTCACGCGCGGCGAGCCAACGGCCGAAGCCCCAGGTGACCACGCCACCGACGATGGAGCCGGAGGTCAGGGCCAGATAGACGCCGACGACCGAGTAGCCGGCGCTCACGGCGAGGAAGACTCCGAAGAGGGCCACCGTGTCTCCCGGGAAGGGCGGGGCCACGTATTCGATCCACGAGCTCAGCGCGAGGAAGAGGTAGCCGAGCGGCCCCTCCAGTCCTTCCATCCACTGGCGCAATGCATCCACGAGAGTGAGACGCATGGTAGCGCGCAGCGCTTCCACCGACTGTAAGGACGGGGCGGGTGACGCTCTGCGGACCCGAGCGTAGACTCCGCCCCATGGGTCGGGTCTTTCTTGGGTGTCTCCTGCTTTCCGTCGTGGCCTGCGACTGCGACGACGGCGGCGGGGACGAGTGCATCACCTCCAGCGACTGCGCCGGCGGTCGGCTCTGCGTCGACGGCACGTGCGTCGACCGTGGCGACGGCGGCGAGCCGGGGGAGGACGCCTTCATGTGCCCGAGCGCGCGGATGTGTGCCGACGGCTGCTGCCCAGAGGGCGAGATCTGCACCGCGGACAGCTGCTGCCTGCCGAGCGCGGTCTGCGGCGGCGTCTGCTGCGGCGGCGATTCCGAGTGCGTGGCCGACCGCTGCATCCTGACCTGTGAGGACGACGAGTCGCCCTGCGGCGAGGGCGTCGAAGCCGCCTGCTGTGCCGCGAGCGACGTCTGCTACCTCGGCGCCTGCACCACCCCCGGCGCGAGCTGCACCGGGACGCGCGATTGCGACGAGGGGGAGTACTGCGAGCCCACCGTCGGTCGGTGCCTCCCGCGGAGCACCAGCGGCGAGGAGTGCGAATACCGGCCCACCTTCGACGAGTTCACCATCGATGAGGAGTGGTCCTGGACCGGCGACGCCACGGTACTCCCCGGCCACGACCAGGTGATGATGGCGCCGATGGTCGCCAACCTCACCGACGACGACGGTGACGGCGACATCGACCAGGACGACATCCCGGACGTGGTCTTCTCGACCTTCACCGGCAGCGACTACTGGAGCGACGGCGTGCTGCGCGCCGTGAGCGGCGACGACGGCTCGCGCATCTGGCCGACCGCCGATCCCGCGTACCGAGTCAACGGCGGCAGCGACCTGGCGATCGCCGACGTCGACCCCAGCTCACCCGGCCCCGAGATCATCACCTGCGCCCAGGCCTTCCGGCCGAGCACGTCCGGCCCGCTGATCATCCTCAGCGCCGCCGGCGAAGAGCTCCGGCGCTTCGACACGCCACCGAACGACGTCCTCTGTCGCTTCTCCGCCCCGGCCGTCGGCGACATGAACCGCGACGGCGTGCCGGAGATCGTGGTGGGTGGCGCCGTGGCCCATGCCGACGGAACCGTCGTCGGCCGGCTCGCCGGCGGCATCAGCGGCTACACGGCGCTGAGCGACGTGGACGGCGATGGTGACCTCGAAGGGCTCGGCGCGGCCGTCGCCTTCGAGATGAACGGCTCGGTCCTCTGGGACCGGCGCGTCGACGACGGCATCCGTCCGGCGATTCCCGCCGGCGGCTACGCGGCCGTGGCGGACCTCGACCTCGACGGCATGCCCGAGGTCGTCACCGTCACGAGCGGTGACCACTCGATTCAGGCACTCGACGGAGCCACGGGCGACACCGTCTGGGGCCCGACGGACATCAACCCGACCAGCGATCCGGTCGTGGCCGCCGCCATCTCCTCCGACGGCAACCCGAACGGCGGCGGGCCGCCCACGATCGCGAACTTCGACGACGACCCCGAGCCCGAGATCGCCTTCGCCGGCGGCTTCGCTTACGTGATCTTCGAGCCCGATGGCACGCTGAAGTGGCACTTCATCACCCGCGACCGTTCGAGTCGGGCGACGGGCTCGTCGGTCTTCGACTTCGAGGGCGACGGAACGAGCGAGGTCCTCTACAACGACGAGCTCGTCTTCCGCGTCTTCCGAGGACCGACCGGCGCCATCTTCCACGATCAGTGCAACACCAGCGGCACCCTCCGCGAGTTCCCGATCGTGGTGGACGTGGACAATGACGACCACGCCGAGATCGTGCTCATGGAGAACGACTACGCGTTCCAGTGCGACCCGACGAGCACCGGCATCCACGTCTTCGGTCACCCGGAGAACCAGTGGGTGCGCACGCGGCGGATCTTCAACCAGCACACGTACCACGTGACCAACATCAACGAGGACGGGACGGTGCCGACCGAAGAGGTGCGCAACTGGACCGTGCCGAGCCTGAACAACTTCCGACAGAACGTGCAGCCCGACGGACTCTTCGACGCCCCCGACCTGGTGCTCGTCGATCTCGTGGCGTCGAACCGTGGCTGCCGGGCCACCTTCGCCATCTCCGTTCGCGTGCTGAACAGTGGCCGTGCCGGCGCCCCCGCGGGCATCCCGGTGACCATCTACGAAGAGACCGGCGCGGGTCCCGTTCGGGTCGACCGCCTGGTGACCACCCGCCCGCTCCTGCCGGGCGAGAGCGAAGTACTCAGCGTCGAGTACTCGATCCCCGCGGGCCGGGAGACGGAGGTCTTCGAGTTCAGCGCGACCCTCAACGACCCCGACGACATGCCGCTCGTCGGCCTCAACGAGTGCCGCCCCGACAACAACGGCGCCGGACCAATCTCGGTCAGCTGCCCGATCGTCGACTGAGCTTGCGCCCCATCGGCAGCGGCGCGGTCCTGCGCGTGGTCGCGCCCAGCGGCCCCTTCGACCCCAGCGACTTCGCTGCCGGCGTGGCGTTCCTCCGCGAGCGCTACGAGGTCCGGCACCGAGCCGACATCCTCGATCGAAAGGGCTACCTCGCCGGGAGCGACCAGCGCCGGCTCGACGAGCTGAACGAGGCACTCGACGACGAGGACGCCGTCGCCATCGTCGCTGCTCGTGGTGGCTACGGCGCGACGCGCTTGCTCTCGGAGCTTTCGGCCGACCGGATCCGCGACGCGGCGATCCCGCTCGTCGGCTTCAGCGACATCACCGCGCTCCACGCGCTGTGGGCCCGTGCCGGTGTGCCTTCGCTCCACGGCTCGATGGTGGCCGCCCTCGGCCGCTCCGACGACGCGACGCGCGCTCGATGGGTCGACGCGCTGGAGGGCAGCGGCCCGTGCCTCGGCGGCCTCGAATGCTGGAACGGCGGCGTCGCCGAAGGGCCGCTGGTCGGCGGCAACGTCGCCGTGCTCGGGGCGCTAATGGGGACGCCGCACACCCCTCCCGTCGACGGCGCGATCCTGTTGCTCGAGGACGTCGGCGAACGCCCCTACCGACTGGACCGGGTGCTGACCTCGATGCGCCAGGCCGGCTGGCTCCAGCGGTTGGCGGGCGTGGCCGTCGGTGAGCTCGTCGACTGCCACCCCGGCACGGACGGCGTGACGCCCGACGCCGTGCTCCGTGAGCGCCTCGGCGATCTCGGCATCCCGGCAGTCGCCGCGCTCCCGGTCGGCCACGGCGCGAGCAACGAGTCGCTCTGGCTCGGCCGTCGATACCGGGTCGATGCCGACGCCGGGACACTCGAACCTGCCCCCCCTCGCTGAGGGCTGATAGCGTATCGGGGTGAGCAGCAGCGACGAGAGCGAGCCCGAGACCCGCGAGAGCCAGCCACCGGCCCTCGAAGGCGGCGCCGTCCCGACCGTCGACGTACAGGAGAACGCGTCCGCGGCCGCACCGGACGGCGCTCCGGCGCTAGAGGGCGGCACGGTGCCCGAAGAGTCGCCTCGGAAGCCCGACCCCGGTGGGCTCGGCTGCTTCATGGCGATGGGGGGCATCCTCTTCGGGCTGATGTTCGGCGCCCTCGGCATGTGGATGTGCAGCATCGACACCGAGACGCCGCCGGAGAGCGTGGACGTCCTGCGCGAGAGCCCGAACGTCGTGGTCGCCATCCAGGACCTCGCCCGCCTCGAGACCACCAGCTTCCACGTCGAGCGCGTGATCGATCTCGTGGCCCGCCAGCGGCAGCTCTTCGGGCTGGTCGAAGCGGAGGACGCCATCCTGCTCGTCGCGGCCGGTGACGTCGTCGCGGGGGTCGACCTGACCCACATGCAGGACGGCGACGTGGTGATCGAGCCGGAGACGAACCAGGCCACCATCACCCTCCCCGCGCCGGAGATCTTCTCGGCCCGTCTCGACAACGAGCGGACCTATGTCCACACGCGGGACACGGACCTGACCGCCAACCGCGATCCACACCTCGAGACGCGTGCCCGCCGCGAAGCCGAGCGCACGCTGCGCGACGCGGCCCTCGAGGCCGGCATCATGGAGCGCGCTCGGGCCAACGCGGAGACCGCCATCGGGACCCTCGTTCGCTCGCTCGGCTACGACGAGGTCACCATCCGCTGGCGCGAGGCGCCAGCGAACCCCGAGCAGTAGAGCTCAGAAGGTGCTGCGCAGCGCCTCGACGACGTTCGCGCGGAGGTCGTCACGAACCGTTCGGGTCTGCTCGAGGTGCACGAAGCGCTGGCGCGAAGCACCGCCGGCGGTGGTGCAGGGGTCCGGCGAGCCGTTCAGGTGTCGGCCCTGGACGTTGGTGGTCCCGCAGAGCGAGCCGACCTCCGGCACGCCAGCGCCTGCGTTGCAGCTGACGACGCCAGCCACCCCGCCGGCCTCGAGGGCGGCCGCGAGGCGCGCCACGGGCGCGTCCGAAGGGATGGCGGCAGTGGTGCCGTTCGAGAGGATCACCTGCGCGTCGGGCGCCTCGCTGATCGAACCGAAACCGTGGACGCTGATCGCGACGCTCTCCGGGTGGGCCGCCGCCAGCGCCGTGTGGGCGATGTGAAAGGTGCCGCGGCTCGCGTGAGCCGGGTCGGAGAGTCGGTACACGCCGTGCGGCTCCGGTCCGTAGCGATCGCAGGCGGTCGACGAGCCAGAGCAGCCCGTGGCCATGCTCGCGCAGCGATGCCCACCGGCCGAGATCAGCACGCGCGCGCTCACGCCCTCGAAGATCGCCAGGGCTTCATCCAGCGTGTTCGTGTCGTGGAATGGATGCGGTGCCTCGACCAAGAGGTCGCGCTCGGGCTCGCTCCGGAGCGCGACCCGCGCCTGACCGGTCGCGTCGAGCGGGCGCCAGACGATGACCGACGGGTCACTCTCGGCCCGGCACAACGCGTAGCCCGCGTCCGCCGCGTGTCCCAGCCCTTCGGCGAGATCGCCTCGAGCCACGGACTCGATGGACGCCTGGAAGGACGTCAGACGATCGGGCCCCGGCTCCTCGTAGGCGCCGGAGTTCGGTTCCGCCGGCTCGAGCTGGTCGCGGTCGAAGACCGCAGCGAGGTCGCAGCGTTCCAGCGCCACCCCCGAGTCGAGCGGCCCGATGTCCGGAGGCCCCACGTCGGGCGGCCCCGCATCTGACGGAGCCGACTCGCCGTCACCGCACGCCGAGAGGAACGCCAGGAGGGCCGCGATCGGAAGGCGGGAGGTCACGCGCACACGATAGCGCGGCCCGCATCCAATGAGTGCCGATGGGGTGAAACGGGCTCGTAAAAGCGGCGTTCGCGTTGACACCACCCAAGGGGCGGGCCTAACTTCCCGCGCCTTCATGGGACGTAGCCGAACCACGCCCCGAGTCCTCTTCGCGCTGCTGGCGCTCGGACTCGTCGCCCCGCTGGCCGATGCGCCGAGCGCGTCGGCCACCATCGAGACTCGCGTCTTCATCAACGGGCGTCCCACCCGCGTCTACTTCAACGACGGGGACTCCTTCCGCCAGCTCGACGGCCCGTGGGCCGGTCGCGGCTCCCGCCTCGGTGGCTTCAACACCCTCGAGTCCTACGGGCCCGTCCACTCCTGGGGCGACTGGCACCCCTTCGAGCTCTTCGTGATCGCCAAGAAGGCGACTCACCTCGGCCGCCACGGCATCTGGCACTGCACCACCGACGGTAGCCAGGACACCTACGGACGCGTGCTCCTCGACTGCCCCGACCTGGCGATCGCCCAGATTCGCCATGGCTACGCCCACGCGATGCAGATCGACGACACGCCGGCGCGCCCCTCCTACATCCGCGCCCAGCACGACGCCATGCGCCACCGCCGCGGGATGTGGGCGCACGGCATCCCGAAGTTCGTGGTCACCTCGCTTCACTCGGCCGACGAGGACCCGGGGCGCGACACCCACTACAACCGCATGGTCTCCGTTCGGGACGGCCACTCGGAGAAGTGGGAGCACAGCGACACCTACCCCGAGTGCTCCACGCAGTGCGCGACCGAGATCCACGCCGACGCGGAGAAGGTCGAAGCGATGGCGCGGGAGCTCCGTGGCGACGCCAGCCTCAGTGACGCGTTGTCCGAGCTGAGCAACGTGCTGCTCCTCGAGGCCGTCGACCGCTACGCCCGACTGGGCACCCTCCCCGAGTACCTGGAGCCGGCGGTCGCCGAAGCGCTCGAGCCGCGGCTGAGCGCCGCCCGTCAGTCCGGTCAGCTCGGCGAGACCACCGAGGTCCGCGGTGCGTGCATGCTCTACGCGGACTTCCGCCGCCGCTACGGTCGCGACCGCGCGCACTGCCTGCGCCGCCACGGCGCCTGGCCGCCGCACATGCAGGAGAGCGAATGATGGCGCGCACCCTCCTCCTGGCCGCGCTCGTCGCCAGCGCCGGCTGCTTCGACCTGGACCGAATCAACGGCCCGGTGCTCGGCTACGAGTCCGACCCGGATGCGTGCAACGACGGCCGCGACAACGATCGCGACGGCATGATCGACTGCCGGGATTCGAGCTGCATCGGCGCCGGGCTCTGCGGCGTCATCATCGTCGAGGGCGCCCGGCCGGAGCCGGAGAACACCTTCCTCAAGTGCACCGACCGGATCGACAACGATCAGGATGGCAACTGGGACTGCGGTGACCGCAACTGCCAGGCGATCCAGGAGCTCTGCTGCGTCACCGAGTTCAGCGACCTCTTTTGCTCGGACGGCGTCGACAACGACGACAACGGTTTCCACGACTGCGGCGACTTCTCCTGTCGGAACAACCCCTTCGTCATCGCCTGCGAGACCGAGCTGGTCTGCGACGACGGCCGGGACAACGACGAAGATGGGTTCACCGACTGTGAGGACCCGGACTGCGCCGAGGAGCTCGACTGCCCGCCCCTGCCGATGGAAGACACGGACGCCCTCTGCGCCGACGACGTGGACAACGACGCCGACGGGGCGACCGATTGCCTCGACCGCGGCTGCCTGGGCCGCGCGGACTGTCCGGAGGCGGGTCCGGAGAACACCATCGCGACCTGCTCCGACGGGGTCGACAACGACGGGAACGGATTCCGCGACTGCGGTGACTTCTCTTGCTCCATGGCCGCCGACCCCGACCTCCGGATGTTCTGTGCCGAACAGCTCGAGAACAACGTCGAGCGCTGCTCGGACGGTATCGACAACGACGAGAACGGCTTCACCGACTGCAACGACTTCTCCTGCTCGCGTTCGACCGACCCCGACCTGATCGAGCTGTGCGACGCCCCGGATCCGGTGGACGAGGAAGACGGCTTCGACGAGTGCAAGAACGGCCTCGACGACGACGGCGACGGCTTCCCCGACTGTGCAGACTTCAGCTGCCGGGGCTCGCTCCAGGAGCGAAACATCGATGGGACGACCATCATCGCGAACCCCTGCCAGGAGAGCATCACGCCGGTGACCGACGGCCGGATGTTCGCCACGCCGGAGCTTCGACGAAACTCGGAGATCCAGGAGCTGGTCGATCGCTGCAACAACAACGTCGATGAAGACGAAGACGGCTTCACCGACTGCGAGGACTGGGACTGTCACTGGAACCCGCTCTTGCGGCCGGGCGCCGAGATCGCGATCGACGCCGGACGACCGCCCGAAGAGGGCTACTGCCAGGGCTGGCGATACACCGTGGACGCCGCGGGCGTAGGCACGTGGGCGTTCAGCGCACCCTCAGCCCCAGAAAACCGACCGCTGTACTGCCGCGGATACTGAGAAAGAACGACGAGACGATGAGTGCACGCCTCCGCGCGACCACGACCCTGGCGCTTCTCATGGGCTTCAGCGGGATCGCTTCCGCCCAGACCGACGGCGAAGAGGCCCCGCCCGCCGACGGAGCCGCAGCGCCCGAGAGCGCCGAGGCCATCGAGCCCCCGGTCACGTCGCAGCCGGTACCGCCGCCCCGCCAGTCCGCTCCGCCGAGCCACGAGCGGATGTGCGAAGACGGCATGGACGACGATGCCGACGGCCTGACCGACTGCGCGGACGCCGACTGCTTCGAGCATCCGTCCTGCATGTTCGGCGGCGCCGAGGAGCGGAACGACCAGCGCTGCAGCGACTGGGTCGACAACGACGGCGACGGCCTCCTCGACTGCGAGGACCCGGACTGCAACGGCCCCGGCCTCACGGTCTGCCACGGCTCGGCCCAGGCCCAGGAAGGCCCGGAGCGGCTGCACACGCCGGACCCGGTCCCCGCCCTCGAGGGTGACCAGAGCGTCGAGAGCCTCATCGGCACGGGCAGCGACGAGAACGGCGAGCGCAACGACTACATGTGCAGCGACGGCGTCGACAACGACGGCGACGGTCGCACCGACTGCGCCGATTTCGGTTGCCGCTTCGACCCGCAGGTCTCGGTCTGTACCGGCAGCCCCGGCTTCCGCTTCTCGGTCGTCGCTGGTATCGCCGCCAGCTACGACCTCGAGGCCGACACCGACTGGCGCACTGGTGCCGACGTGCAGTTCGAGCGCCTCCAGGTCCGAGTGCTCGGCCCGATCCCCTACATCGCCAACTCGTTCTTCCTCCTCTCGATGCAGCTCGAGGGGACGTCGCCTCGCCTGACCTTCGCCAACTTCCAGGTGCCGATCAGCGACCGTGGCCACTACCTGACGGTCAACAGCGGCTCGGGCGGCCTGAGCACCGGGTTCATCGTCAGCCAGGCGAAGCTTCCCCTCCTCGACCGGACCTTCTACATGCTCAACGCCTTCGAGCAGGGCAACGGCGCCCAGATCGAGCAGGGCGGTCCGCTCACGCCGAATGGTCGCTTGAACTACCGCGTCTTCGTAGCCGGCGGTAAGGGCCTGCGGACCGGCAACGTCGGTGGTCGCCGCACCGAAGGCGGCCTGAACAACTTCGCCTGGGCGGCCGGCGCGCAGATCGGCGTCGACGTCATCGGTCACTTCAACCGCTTCGACTCGCCGATGCTCTACAGCCGGGTGCCGACCACCCTCGCCTTCCTCATCGGCGGCAAGTACGACCAGCAGCCGCTCGAGCGCTACCCCGCGGCGAACGTGCTGGCGGTCTTCAACCACTCGATCTTCCAGCTCCGCGCGGAGAACTACTTCAAGTGGGCGATCGACTTCGACGGCGGGCTCCAGAACGCGTGGAACGTCCAGGCCGGCGTATTGCTCTGGCCCGAGCACCTCTACCTGGCGGCCGATGTCGGTATGTTCATCGCCGACCCCTACGAGAGCGCACCCCTCGACATCCCGAGCAACGCGCTGCCGCGGGTCAACGACGTCTTCCGCTACCGGATCGCCCTGCACTGGTACTGGTACCGGAACATCGGCCTGCTCTCGGTGCTCTACGACGAGCGACACGAAGCAGACGCGCGCGTTCCCACCGACAGCGGTCTCTTCGAAGAGAACGAGCAGCTCGAGCGCGAGGTCCGGCTCGAGGTCCAGTTCCGCTTCTGATCGGTAGGTCGAGGGGGCGGCGCCCTTGGGCTATGCTCCGGCTCCCATGCGCACCCTCCTCGTAGTGGCTCTCGGCCTCTCGGCCGCCTGCGCCGCGTCCATTCCGACCCGCTTCGTCGTCGAGAAGGACCTCGATGACTTCGCCTACCGCCGCTACCAGCACGTGCTGGACGTGGAGTTCCAGGTCGCGGACAACCCCGCCGAGGGGCACACCGCCACCTACTTCCGCCGTGGCGAGCGAGTCGTGATCGCGACGGCCTTCGTGAGCGTCTACGAGAAGGCTCCCGGGCTCGCCGAAGAGATCCGCGAGCGCGTGGAAGACCTCGCGACCTACGAGGCCGCGGTGGAGAAGCGTGAGGGCGACTGGGTCTGGATCCTCCAAGGCGACGCGCCCTGGGTGCTCTGGGTCAGCGCGAACCGAGTGGTGAAGCTCGGCGGACCGCCTGGTGGCGAGGTGCCCGAAGCGCTCCTCGAGGCGTACCTCGACATCTACCCGAGCGACCTCACCGAGACCGGCTCCGCCGACGAGGACGCGGAGAGCGCCGGCCCCTCGCAGGCGATCGCCGAGGAGTCCGAGGAGCTCGAGGTCCCGACGTCCCTCCAGGAGGGAACGCCCCGTGAGTGATGCGACCGGTCCGATGAGCCGGCTGAAGCCCGTGCTCGCCGAGCTGAAGGCCTACACCGTCCCGGCCACGCCGCCGCCGGTCAAGCTGGACGCCAACGAGTCGCCCTGGCCGCTACCGGAAGACGCTCGGCGGGCCATCGGGGATGCCGTCGCCGCCCTGCCCTTCCACCGCTACCCGGACGGCCGCGCCACGGCGCTGCGCGCCGCGCTGGCGACATGGCTCGAGGCCGATCCCGACGAGCTGGTCATCGGCGCCGGCAGCGACGAGGTGATCGCCATGCTGATGCAGGCCTTCGCCGCGCCGAGCAACGGCCGACCACCGAGCCTGCTCTGGCCCGGGCCGAGCTTCGTGATGTACCGGATCACCGGTCTCTCCCACGGTTTCGTTCCGGTCGAGGTCGATCTGAAGCCCGACTTCACCCTCGACCGCGACGCGATGATGGCGGCGTTCGCCGAACATCGCCCTTCCCTCGCGTTCTACGCAACGCCGAACAACCCGACCGGCAACGCCTTCGACGAGGCGGTGCTGCGGGAGCTCATCGAAGCCAACCCGGACACGCTCCACATCCTGGACGAGGCGTACGGCCCCTTCGCCCGCGAGCGGGGCGGCTCCGCGCACACTCTCGCTCCCTGGCTCGGCGAGTACGCCAACGTCGGCGTCCTCGGCACCGTCTCGAAGGTCGGCCTCGCTGCGCTGCGCATCGGCTGGGTGCGACTCCACCCCGAGATGGCGGCCGAGATCGAGAAGGTCCGGCAGCCCTTCAACCTCTCCGCCACCGCCCAGGCCGCGGCCACGGTCCTGCTCACGGACCACGCGAACGTCATCGAGGACGCCGCCCAGTCGATTGTCCGCGAGCGCACCCGACTGCACGCCGCCCTCGCCGAGCGCGACATGGACCCGCAGCCTTCCCAGGCGAACTTCATCCTCGCCCGCGTCCCCGCCGCCGCGAAGGAAGCCCTCCTCGAGCGCGGCGTCGCCCTCCGCTTCTTCGGGGACCCCCGCCTCGATGGCTGGGCCCGCATCACCGTCGGCACCCCCGCCGAGACCTCGGCGCTGCTCGCTGCGCTCGATTCCCTCTAGCCAGCCATCCCCCGTTCCTCCGACCGTCCTCTTGTTCTCGCACAAAGACACGAAGAACACGGAGGATTCACAAAGGTGTGATCGGTGGGGCAGCTGGTCCCAACCAACCCTTTGTGTTCCTTCGTGACTTGGTGCCTTTGTGCGAAGACAAGGGCACCGCGGGTTGGACCGAAGCGTCGGTGGGGGTGGCTACCCGGGGACGGCGAACTCGTCCGACGACTCTTCCTTGCCCGGGTCCGCACCACCGCCGGGGACGTCGTGCAGCATCTTGTCCGTCTCCCGCGAGTCGCGAGCCTCGTGGGCTTCGGCGGCCGACGGAGAAAAGAGCTCCTCTGGCAGGTAGCTCTTGCGCGGCAGGTCGTCGAACCAGGAGAAGAAGGTCACCAGCTCACGCTTCCGCTCGGGCGGCAGGTAGTCGAAGTTCACGCCGCGGTCGCTGATCTCCCAGAACTCGCTCGACTGCACGTTCAGCAATTCGTCGCGAATGCTCGCGAGCCGGTCGCGCCGCTCCGGCTCCATGTCGTGGAAGATGTCGCGGGCCCAGTCGTCGGCGCCGTGCTGGAGGTAGTACGTGGCGAGCTTCACCTGAGCCTTGCGTACGCCACGGAGGCTGACCTCCTGGACCTCGCTCTCGCTCTCCTTGTCGACCTGCAGGAAGATGTGCAGGAGCTCGCGCGCCGCCGGCGACTTCTTCTCGAAGGCGATCTCGTTGAGCTCGCAGAGGTCGTAGGCGACCGTCTCGAGGATGAAGGGGAGCTTCGCGTTGAAGCTGACCAGCCCGTAGTACTTGAAGTAGCGGGCGACCTCGATCGCCGGCTCGCCGTTCTCGTGGTGCAACACGCTCTCCGCGAGCAGGCGGTACTGATGCAACACGTTGTAGGCCGTGCGCACGTCGCGGGCGTTGACGGTCGCGCGAAGGTAGGTGTTGAAGAACTTCACGACCAGGTCGAAGAGCTCCTGGTTGCCCACCTCGAGCGCCGCCTCGGCGATGTGCCGGGTGTTGATGGCGACCAGGTAGTTGATGTCGCGCATCTTGTTGAGCGCTTCGTTGTAGAGCGTCTGGTACTTCCGGAGCACCTTCATCTCGAACCAGATCTTCCGGCGAGTCACCGCGTCGAGCACCTCGCCCGACATCGAGACGAAATCCGGGTTGTGGGCGAGCTCGCCATCGATGCGGAACCAGTCGTCCGAGAGCTCCTTCCGCACCGGCTGGTAGTCGATGACCATCGCCTGCAGCGCGTCGACGCTCGCCATCGAGACGCCCTTGTCCTTGTGCTCCATCGCGTTGAGACCGACGTCCGCCAGCTGCTCGACGCCTCGCACCGCCTCCGCCTTTCGGAGGCCGATGGAGAGATGGCGCCGCGCGATGGCACGAATGGTCTGGAGCCGGATGCGGTCGACGATCTGGATCGGGTTCAGGAAGTCGAAGACGAACGCGAAGTAGGGCAGCAAGATCAGCAGCCCGAGCCCGAGCATTCCCATCGAAACGACCACGCCGACGTAGGGGACGTAGCCGCTGCCATCGCCACCGTTGTCGAAGGTCATCTGGACCAACACGGCGGTCATGGCCGTGACCACGAAGAAGCCCATCACCACCGAGTTCACCGGTTCACTGATGAAGAGCTCCGTGATCCGGTGGGTGTACCGGTTCGACGCGAGCTCCACGATGATGGCGACGACGGTGATGGCGATGCCGAGCACCGCCGCGACCACCTCTCCGGCGCTCGCGATCGCGTTCGCCGCCGATTCGGGGTTCGGGTGCCCGAGGAGCGCCAGGTTGGAGAAGTCACCTCCCGTGTCGATCCAGAAGGTCAGCAGGAAGATGGCGGTGGACACCCCCAGCAGCAGCAGTAGCGGGAACAGCCAAATCCGGAGGGAGTGGCGGTCCCTCATCGAGACGGACTCGTCGTCGGAAGCCATTCCCCGAGAGGATACCAGCTGTCGCTGGTCGGTTGGGACCCCGGACCGCTCGGGCTCGATGCGCGTGCGGTCACCGCGAGGGTCGTACTATGCTCCCGCCGTGCACGGGGACCGTCGCCGGGAGGCCAAGGGAGGAGCGCACGCGCTGGTGTGCGGGCTCGTTCTCGGCCTTTGCGTGGGCAGCGCCGCCGCTCAGGACGCTGCGCCCTCGACCTTCCCCGGCCAACAGGGCTCGGCCCCACCCGCAGGGCCGGCACCCCAGGCGCAGCCACGGCCCCAATGGCAGCAGCCTCGACTGGCGCCCGCCGCGCGGCCCTCCGAGCCGAGAGAACCGCGCCTGGCCGCCGACGAGCACACCTGCGAGACCCTCTTCGAGGGCGAAGAAAGCGACGGACTCGAAGAGAACGAGGAGTGCTTCCGTGACCAGGACGTCCGCTGGCGCTGGCAGCTCGCCTTCATCACCGGGCCGACGCGGACCGACGACTGGGACGACTCGCTCGCGGCCCGGGGCTATGGGCCCTCGGACGTGTACTTCGGAGGCGAGACCTCGCTCCTCCGCGCGATCGGCTCCTACGTCGGCATCGGCGCGCGCACCTCGGTCCGCGATCTCCGCTGGCTGCACCACGAGCGACCGGCCGCGGCCGTCTTCGCTTGGGATCTGCTCCTCGCCGCCGAGTTTCGCTTCCTCCTCGGGCACCGAGAGCTCTTCTCCGCCGGCGTGGGTGCCGGTGTAGGGCTCGGGCTGGCCTTCTCTCGGGTGAACGACGGACGTGCGACGGATGTCGGGTGGCGCCTACAGGGCGATCTGGCGCTAGGCATGCGCCTCGTGGGACCTGCCGGGCTCCTGCTGCGCGTCGGCTACGACCACTTCCCCGTGGCCATCGGCGACTCGCTGGATGCCCAGCTCGGTGGCTTCCGTGTGACCCTGGGCCTGGAGGTCCGCGAATGACGCCCCGCTCCCCGCTCCTGCGCATCGGACTCCACGCGCTCCTCCTCTGTCTGGCCTGCCGCCAGGCACCCGAGGGCGATCCGCTCCTCCTGGAGGAGAGCTTCGAGACCCCCTGCGACACCGAGTGCGAGTGGACCCAGGTGCTGGGCGACCCCGACGGTGCCGAGTGGGTCAGCACCGTCCACCCAGGCGAGCACGGGCTACTCATCCAGCCCGGGGTGACGGTCCGGAAGGCCTACGAGCTCGACCCCCGCGCGGTCCAGGTGATGAGCGGAGCGCTCCTGGGGGTGGCCTCCGGCCGCTGCGACCCCGGCGGTCAGCTGGACGTCGAGGTGCTCGTCCGCGACCCCCGAGCCGCGGCCGACGCCTACGGCGGGCGCCCCCCGTTGCCCGCGGAGTGGGGGATCCCGGTCAGCTTTTCGCTCACCAGCGACTTCGCCTTGAGCGACGGCGGCACCGCGACCGGTACCGTCACCCCCGATCTCGAGGTCACTTCGGTGCTGATCCGCAGCTCCGGCTCGGCCCCATGCACGATCGACCACCTGCGGGTCGATGCCTTCAATCGTGCGGACCGTGCCCCGGAGAGCGCCTGCGACGGCGACTGACTCCCAACCGAGGGATGCGTGGCCCCGTCACGCTGCTATACAGGAAGTTCGTTTCCCATTGGGACGAAGGTGCGATGACGACCCCGGAACGACAGACTCCACCGCGCGAGCGGCAGGAAGTCGGGCGCGATCCCGACATGACCCGAGCGCGCGAGGCGCTTCGGTGGGCCGCCGAGCGTGCGGACAAGGACACCGCGGACGTGCCCCCGCCGCCCCGACCGAGCGCCGCCGACTGGCGCGCGCTGAGCGTCGCCGAGGTGCGCGAGGTCCTCGACCCGATGATCGTCCTGCCCGGCGCCGAGCACGGCCTCGACGCTCTCGAGCAGCTCGGGTTCCTCGATGCATGGCTCCCCGAGGTCGCCTCCATGGTCGGTTTCGGCGACGGCGAGTGGCGGCACAAGGATGTCTGGAAGCACACCAAGCAGGTCGTGCGGCAGTCGGTCCCGCGGCTCTCCGTCCGCTGGGGGGCGCTCCTGCACGACATCGGCAAGCCCCGAACGCGTAAGATCGACGACCGCGGCCGGGTGACCTTCCATGGCCACGCGGAGGTCGGCGCGCGGATGTTCCGCCGGAAGACCGCCAAGCGCCTCGGCTTCGAGGGCGAGCTCGGCGACCGGATCCACTTCCTGATCCTCCACCACCTGCGGCCCAGCCAGTACGACGCAGGCTGGACGGACTCGGCCGTGCGCCGTTTCCACCAGCAGATGGGCGAGGGGCTCACCGATCTGCTCGACCTGAGCCGCGCGGACATCACGACCAAGCGGCCGGAGAAGCGAAAGCGTGGCGTCCGCAACATCGCGGACCTCAGGAAGCGCATCGAGGGTCTCGCCGAAGAGGACTCGAAGCCCAAGCCGCTACCCAAGGGCCTCGGCAAGGCGATCATGGACCGCTTCGGCGTCCCGCCATCCAAGCAGCTGGGGGACCTGATGAAGCTCCTCGAAGACGCCGTGGAAGAAGGCGAGCTCGAGGTCCAGGGCGACTTCGAGGTCTACCTCGACCACCTCGACGCGAACCGCGAGCGCTACGGGCTCTGACAGGCGGTAGGCTCCGTCGGTGAGCCGCCACCGCATCGCCCTACTCTTCGTGCTCGCGCAGGCGTGCGAGACGGAGACCGATCGACGCCGCGAGCGCCTCGATCAGCTCGCACGCACCCTCGACGAGCGCCTGGCGGCGGCCGACCCACCCGCGGTGCCGCACGCCGAGCCTCACCAGAACGCCGCCGTCCGCGTGATCGTGGGGGACGGCATCGACGTCGACCGCGCCGCCACCGCCATCGAGCTCTACCGGGCCGAGCCGGAGGGCTACGTCGAGAGCACCCGTCCGGTCCCCGAGCTCTCCCCTACGGCCGTCGCACTGCGGAACGGCCGACTCCCCGCGACCGCTCTCGAGAATGCCCGAGTTCCCGCGCTCGCGGAGGCTCTCCAACCGCCACCGCCGCCTGGCAGCATGGGGTCGCAGGAGTCGCAGCGCGGGATGGCCGAGCACCGCGGCGCGCTGGACCTCGTGGTCGGCGCCGAGGTCCCCTACGCGACCCTGGCGCCGGTCCTCAGCACCACCGTCCACGAGCTCTACTCTCCCCGACTGATCGTGAAACGAGGCGACGGCTGGGCTCGGCTGTCCGTCGGCCTCCCTCCGGTGATGGGCAGCTGCTGGTCCCGCTCGTGCTTCTCGGCGTTGGTCGACCGCCAGTCGATTCCCCAGCCGAGGGCGCCCGACGCCGTCCGCACGCCCATCGACCTGACGCTGGCGATCGACGAGCGAGGCGTGGACGTCTTCGGCTCCGATGGAGCGCTCGCCGTCGGCTGCGACACCACTCGCGAGCCGAGCGACAACGGCCCCACCATCCCACGCCGGCAGGGAACCATCGACGCGCGTGGCGTGGCTGCCTGCCTGGCGGCGATCGACGGAGAGCTCCGGGACGACGACGTGGTCCTGGTCCAGCCGGAATCCACAACGCCCTTCGCCGAAGTCGCGCTGGTCGCTTCGCTGGCCCTCCAGGAGGACCGCGTGTCCGAGGTGCGCTTCACCGAGCCCGAGTGAGCTGACATATCTGGTGAGGCTGCCGCGTAGGGGTGGGCATGACGCACACTGCCGACCCCACCTTCTGGAACGATCTCGCCGAACGCTACGCAGCGAAGCCCGTCGACGACCCGAGCGCGTTCGACCGGAAGATCGCCATCACGAAGTCCGAGATGGAGCCCTCCGACGTCATCCTCGACATCGGCTGTGGCACGGGCTCGCTCGCCCTGCGCCTGGCCGACTCCGCCGCGGAGGTGCACGGGCTCGACCTCTCCAGCGAGATGATCCGCATCGCCCGCGCCAAGGCTGCGCGCGAGGGCGCCTCGAACGTCACGTTCCACACCGGCCCCTTCGACGACACCTTCGACACCTTCGGCAGCGAGAGCCTCGACGGTATCTGCGCCTACAGCCTGCTCCACCTGCTCGACGACCGCGCGGCGGCCCTCTGGCAGATCTACCGAATGCTGAAGCCCGGTGGCTTCTTCATCTCGTCCACGGTCTGCCTCGGCGAGAGCTGGATGCCCTACGGCGCCATCCTCCCGGTCATGCGCTGGCTCGGCAAGGCGCCGTGGGTCGACGTGGTCTCGAGAGCCGAGATCGCCACCGAGATCGAAGAGGCCGGCTTCGTCGACCTCGCTCAGCCCGACGTGGGTGCCAAGCCGATCATCGGCTTCCTGGTCGCCATCAAGCCGCTCTGAGGAGTGTTTGCATTTCGTGTCCGGACACCCCTGTCTTCAGTGGGTTCCAGAGGGGATCCTGTCCCCGCGAATTAGTGCGGCCCCGCTCGGTGACCGAGCGGGGCCGCGTAGGGCTCAGGGCTTGGGGTTCACTCCTGGCTGGCGCTCGCCCGCCGGAGGTAGGCGGGGATGTCGAGCACCGCCTCGTCGTGGAGCGCGGAGGCTCCGAAGGCACGCTGCGGGCGGGCCGCCTCGTTCTGGGCTCGCGCGATGGCTCGCACGTCGCTCTTGGCGGGCGGCGAGGAGTACGCCGGGGGCCGGCTGGTGCGACCGCCGATGGCGGAGCGAGTCTTCTCGCGCATCCCGCCGATGGGAAGCTGCGCGCGCGCCGGGCGCTCGACCTGCACATCACCAGCGCAGGCGTCGAAGCCGGTCGCGATGACGGTGACCTTCACCAGGTCGTGCATGTCCGGGTCGGTCACGAGACCGAAGATGATCTCCGCTTCCTCGTGGGCCGCCTGCTGCACCAGGCTCGCGGCACGGTCGATCTCGCTGAGCTTGAGGTCCGGGCCAGCGGTGAAGTTGATCAGGATGCCGCGGGCACCGTCGACGCTGATGTCGTCGAGGAGCGGCGAGTTGATGGCCATCGAGGCCGCGTCCTCGGCGCGGGTGTCGCCCTTCGCGAAGCCCGAGCCCATCAGAGCCCGACCCTGCGCGCTCATGATCGTGCGCACGTCGGCGAAGTCGACGTTGATCATGCCGTGGGTGGTGATCAGGTCGCTGATGCCCTGGACCGCCTGGAGAAGGACGTCGTCGGCGCGCTCGAAGGCGTCGAGCATCGACATGTCCTCGTCACCGAGGCAGAGGAGCTTCTGGTTCGGGATCGTGATGATCGAGTCGACCGAGTCCTCGAGCTCCTGGATGCCGTGGTCCGCGTTCTTGCTGCGGCGACGACCCTCGAAGAGGAAGGGCTTGGTGACGACACCGACCGTGAGCGCGCCCTGGTCCCGCGCGACCTGAGCGATGATGGGCGCCGCGCCGGTGCCCGTGCCGCCGCCCATGCCGGCGGTCACGAAGACCATGTCCGCGCCGTCGAGCGCCTCGGCGATCCGCTGCACGTCCTCGAGCGCCGCCTTGCGACCGACGTCCGGGCTTCCGCCGGCGCCGAGTCCCTTGGTGAGCTGAGGCCCCAGCTGGATCCGCGTCGGAGCCAGGTTCCCTTCGAGAGCCTGTGCGTCCGTGTTCGCGGCGATGAACTCCACCCCCTCGAGGCCAGAGCTGATCATCGTGTTCAGCGCGTTACCACCGCTGCCGCCCACACCAACCACCTTGATTCGTGCGCCCAGCTCGTTCTCATCCATGAGCTCGATGGAGATCGTCATCGTTTCCTCCCGAGCCGCGCGCCCAGCGCGGCCGTCGTTCTTTCGTTTGCCCTAGTGTTGCCCTGTGGGCCGCGTCTCTTCGCCCGAAGCGCGCGCCCGACGGTCGGTTCCCCGACCGTGTGATTCTCAGAAGACCTCGCGGAACCAACCGCTGATCCGACTCGCCAGCCCACCCTCGGCGGGCACTTCCACCTCGTCCGCGACGGAGAGGTCTTCGTCCCAGTCGCCGAGGCGCGCGGCGCCGTACTTCACCAGACCCACGCCGGTCGCGTAGGCGGGGCTGCGGACCACGTCGATGAGCCCACCGACGCCCGTGGGCGCGCCGCGCCGCACCGGCAGCCCGAGGACCGCTTCCGCGTGCTCCGGCATGCCGTCCAGCAGCGTGGTGCCGCCGGTGATGACCACGCCCGAGGCGAGCATGTCCGTGTAGCCGGTCTCCGCGAGCACGTGGCGCGCGGCCTGGAAGATCTCTTCGACCCGCGGCTCGATGATGTCGCAGAGGACTCGGCGCGGGAGCACCCGCGGCGCGCGCCCACCGACCGAGGGGACCTCGATGGTCTCGTCCTCGTCGACCAGGTTGGTCGCGGCGCAGCCGTACTTGATCTTGAGGCGCTCGGCCTCGGCCATCGGCGTCCGGAGGCCGGTGGCGATGTCGTTGGTCAGGTTGATCCCACCGATGGGGATGACGCTGGTGTGAACCACCGCTCCGTCGACGTAGAGGATCAGGTCGGTGGTGCCACCCCCGATGTCGATCAGGGCGACGCCGATCTCCTTCTCGTCGTCGCTCAGCACCGCCTCGGCGCTGGCGAGCGGCTGGAGCACCGTCTCGGGGACGAAGAGGTCGCAGCGCTCGGCGCACTTGATCAGGTTCGCGACGCTCGTCGAAGCCGCGGTCACCATGTGGACGCGCGCCTCGAGGCGGACACCGCTCATGCCGACGGGCTCGCGGATGCCGTCCTGGTCGTCGACGATGTACTCCTGCGGGAGCACGTGGAGGACCTGACGGTCGCCGGGGAGCGGCACGGCCTTGGCCTGCTCGAGCACCCGAGCGACGTCGTCCTTGGTCACCTCGCGGGTCTGGATGGCCGCGACCCCCTCGACGTTCGTCCCGCGAACGTGGGAGCCAGCGATGCCGGCGTAGACCGTGTTGATCTCGACGCCGGCCATGGTGCCGGCCTGCTCGATGGCAGCGCGGATGGCCTGGACGGTCGACTCGATGTTGACGACGACACCCTTCTTCAGGCCCTTGGAGGGCACCGAACCGATGCCGATGATGTCGAGTCCGTCCTCGGTCTGCTCCGCCACGATGGCACACACCTTGGTGGTGCCGAGATCGAGTCCTGCGATGATGTCGCCCGTGGCCATTTCCCTCTCGTTCTCCCGCGTGAACCTTCGACATCGAGGAGTACAGATTGGGGATCGGGGGGGCAAAAAAAGTGCACGAAGTACACCTCCCAACCGCGGAACGGCGCTCGCGGAGCGCGGGCTCAGTCGTGCTCGACCTGCTGGCGGAGCGCCACGTGCTCGCTCGGGCTACGCGGCAGCCACTCGGTCTCCGCCGAGGCGAGCGCACAGAGGAGGAGGAAGGCGGATCGGGTCATGAACCCTCGATGGGCTCCCCGACACGCCGAAAGGGGTCGCTGTGCGCCGCTCTCAGGGAACGGTGAACGTGCCCGAGTGGACCACCATCGTGCCGCCGTCGAGGTCGGTCGGGATGGTGACCGCGAAGCGGTAGTCGCCCGAGAGGTCGACGCCCACGCCCGCGCGACGGCTCACGGGGAAATGGAAGGTCCACGAGAAGGTGCGCGAGTCCGCGCGCAGCTCTTCGGCGTAAGTCGGCGCGACCGTGAGGTCGGCCCAGAAGTCGTAGCTCGTGCTGTCGACCACCATGCCGTTCGACCGGACCACCGGCTCGAAGGAAGCGCCGCCGGCGTCCCGCTCGAGCACCGCCACGGGCGCCCCGATCCACGGGTCCGTGCCCTGCACCGTGAAGGTCAACGTGTCGGTGAGCGCCGCGCTCGCGGGTACGTCGACAGCGAAGGTGCCCACTGCGACCGGTGTCTCCGGCACGTAGGGGTCGTAGCTGTATCCGCTGAACGCCTCGAGCGGTGCGGGCTCACGGTAGGGCGGCTCGACGTAGCTGCCGATGTAGGACTCGAAGGCACCGAAGGCCATCTCCGCGAGGAAGTCCCCCTGCCTCGGCCCCCAGAGCGCGCCGGACGTCTCGTAGCCGCCCTGCCACCAGTCTTCCTCGGTGATGCTGTAGCCGGTGTAGTCGTTGGCGTAGCCGATCATCATCGAGCTGCCGCCGGTCGCGTCGCGCATGCGCTCCATCAGTCCGGTGCCCAGCGCGGTCGACCACTCACCCGGCGCGGTGACGAAGTAGACCTCACCGATCTGCCCCGCCGTGAAGAGGGTCTGCTGCGGGAGCGTGTCGCGCGGCACCGGGATGCACGCGCGATCCAGGTTCGGGACCGGCTCCGAGTCCTCGCAGTTGCCCTCGGACCCGGCGCCGCAGTAGGCGCCGCCGTTCTGATAACGGCTGAAGGTGTCCTCGTCGTAGTTGATCGCGTCACGGTTCAGGTGCGTGCGGTACGTGCGCGCGCGGACGGTCGGCGCGCTCTCGAAGGTGAGCGAGGCCAGCTCCGGCACGATGGCGTCGGCCAGCACGTTGCCGATGCGGTCCATGCGGTCGTAGTTCGCCGGCTGCTCGCCGCCGCTCTCGTCGCCGCCCGCTTCCGGGTTGGACGGGCTCATGTCCGCGCCCCACGAGTTGAAGAGGAGCACCGACACCGGGCGGTCGAGGCGCTCAGCGATTCGCTGCTCGACCACCGACCCCATGTCACCCGAGAGCGTCAGGTCGTCGATGCCGAGAATGGTGCCGTGATAGGCGTAGGTCAGCACGAGCGCGTCGATCTCGCCCTCCCGCTGAACCGCGATCACCGGCAGCTCCGGGTTCTCCTGGATGATGTCGAGCGAGTCGTTCTCACACCGCCGGTCGTTGTGACCGGCGCTCGTCTCGACCATCGCGAAGCCGATCTGCGCCGGGGCGAGGTCGTCGAGCGCGGCCTCGACCACGTCCGCCAGCGCGCCAACGGCGCGGTCGTAGAACTCCGGCAAGAAGGTGTCGCCCAGCGCGGTGAGCACGCCCTCGGTCATCAGCAGCCGACCGGGACCGGAGTGGGTGTGGTTGCCGGCGAGCACCAGCGACTCGTCGAGCCGGCGGCCGAGCCGACCCTCGAGCTCGTCGAGCACGCCAGCCCGGAGCTGCTCGAACACCCCGATGGTGTCCATCCGAACCAGGATCACCTCGTGCGCGTCACCTCGGGAGAAGGCCACGGCCTTGAAGTTCAGCTGACCGTGCATCCGCGTGGTCCCGGGGTACATGTCGGCGAAGGGCGTGATGCTCTCCGGGGCGCTGAAGGGGCCGTAGCCCATCGTCCCGATCCCGAGCGGTGCTGGAATCGCGATCTCCGCCACGCCGGCCCGGAAGGCCTCCGGGTCGGGGAGCTCCTCCACCGTCTGGACCACCTCGAAGGCGTCGGGCGGGCCCATGTCGATGGGGCCCGCGTCGACGGAGGCGTCGTCACCGCCGGTGTCCGTGTCGTCGTCCCCACACGCGAGCGACAGGATCAGAGAGAGAGCGAGAAAGCGAACCAACATCGCACCAGCGTAAACCGCGGCACGGTTTCCAGCGAGGGTGGTGCCCGCCGGGCGAGCCCGCTGTAAGAATGGCGCTCTCGGCTACTCCGCGGCCTTGGCTCGGAGCACCTCCACGGCCGCCACGATCGCGGCGTGGCTCGACGGCCCCTCCTGCTCGAGCCCCTCGAGCACGTGGTCGGCTGCCTCCGCGACGTTGGCGAAGAAGCGGTAGGGCATCGGCGATCGGCGGAGCATCAGCAGGCCACGCACGAAGGATCGGATGAGTGACTCGCGGACGCCGCCGCCCTCCAGCACGACGGACCCGGCGACCACGGTCGGTCCATACTCCCGAGCCTGTCGCTTGGTCTCCAGCCGTGAGGGGTGGTCCGGAAAGGCCTTCGCGTGCTCACCGTCGATGACCGAGAGGAAGGCCCCCTTGTCCGGGCGGTCACGGAGCTCGTCCAGGAACGGGATTCGCGCCTTCAGGTCCGCGAGGTCGGGGGCCGTCCGATAGAACATCAGGAACAGCGGGCCGAGCACCCCGTAGCAGATGCCCGGCCGCACCGGGATCACCCTCAGCTCCTCGTCCTCGAGCGAGCTTTCTTGCCCCATCTTGGGGAGAGTACTCCCCGGTTCGAGCGGTGCCCAAGGGCGGTCTACGCTTCGTGCGCAGAGTGTAAGAACGGGCGAATTGAGCGAACCCACAGTGCAAGCCACCGAAATCATTGACATCGACCGCCCAGCGGGCATCGGCATCTAGCTAGAAGTAGAACTTCCAACTTTGCCATGTTAGCGAGGTCGGCCATGGAGCTGACCCGCCGCGACTGGCTACGACTCTCTGCCCTTGGCGGCCTCGGCCCCTTCCTCGGCTGTGGGAGCGAGAGCCCCAGCTGGCCGGCCCCCGGCGACCCGAGCGTGGCCTCGCTCGGTCAGGGCACCCGCGCCGAGCTGGACGACGCCGACCTCGAGCTCGTGGCCGGCGAGGTGCCGAACGACATGGAGGGCTTCGTCTTCGTCATCGGCGGCGTGCCCTATGGCGACGGCACGCCGCTCTTCACCGGTGACGCGCAGGTCCTTCGGCTCCGCTTCGACGGCGGTCGCGCGCGCCTCAAGTCCCGGCTGCTCCAGACCGACGACTATCTGCTCGACCAGGCAGCCTCGGGCGACCTCGCGTTCCGCAACCTCGGCATGCTCCGCATGTCGACCCAGCTCGGCGCCCGAGACTTCTGCAACACCGCGCTGGTGGCGAGTCCATCCGGGCGGCTCCTCGCCACCTACGACGCCGGCCGTCCGTGGGAGATCGACCCGGAGACCCTCGAGGTCATCACGCCAGTCGGCCTGCACTCCTCGTGGCGACCGATGTTCCCCCCGATCTCTCCCGGCCTCGACCTCTTCCCGGTCCACATGGCGTCGGCCCACCCGGTCTGGGACCCGGACGACGAGCTCGCCTACCTGCCGAACTGGGCGCCGCCGCTCGAGGGCCTCGACACCGAGACCTTCACCCAGCTGCTGACCTGGGACGGGGCGAGCGAACCCATCGCGACCGCGCTCGTCGATCGCGGCGGTGAGCCCGCCGTCGTCGAGCAGAGCCTCCACCAGATCCACACGACCCGCCGCTACGTCGTGCTGAGCGACGGCGCGTTCAGCATCGAACCCGAGCAGATGACCGGCGCCGACGTCACCCGTCCCCAGCGGCCGACCTCCGTGCTCTGGATCGTTCCGAAGGCCGAGCTGACCGGCGGCACGGCCACCGCCACCCGGGTCGAGATCCCCGTCGAGAGCGCGCACTTCATGATCGAGCGCGACGACACCGGTGACCGCATCACCGTCGCGCTGATGCACCAGAACTCGGCCGACCCCTCCGAGTGGATCCGCGCCAACGACCAGCTCCACCACGACGGCTCGGCGCCACCCGCGCACCTGGTCGGCCTGCCGACCGCGCCGGCCGACCTGGCCATCCAAGGGCGCTACGTCATCGACGTCGCGACCGGCGAGGTGGCCGACGCGGTGATCCTGGAAGACGAGCGACTGTGGGGCCTGACGCTGTGGAGCCGCGACGAGCGAGACCCCGCTCGGAGCCTGGGCGACTCACTCTGGGTGACGCTCGGCTTCGATCCGAACGCGCTGACCACCCGCATCACCGACGCCTACGCCGACCACCCGCATCGACTGGTGCCGCTCGCCGAGCTGCCGACCACGCCGATCGCGCCTCGGCTGCTGCGCATCGACCAGAGCGGACCGATGGCCATCACCGACGACGCCACGCTGCCGCTCGGTTGGTTGCCGATGTCGCCGACCTTCGTGCCGCGGCGAGGTGCCGGCCCCGGCGAGGGCTACCTCGTCTTGCTCGCGCTCGGCCCGACCGACGACGAGGTGTGGATCCTGGACGCCGGCGACCTGAGCCGCGGCCCGCTGGCTCGGCTGCGCCACGACCAGTTCGACGTCGGCTTCTCGCTGCACACCACGTGGCTGCCCGACCTGCCGGCGCCGACCAGCGGCTACCGCGTCGATCGGCGCGAGGACTATGGCGCGGCCCTGCCTGCGCTCCGCGACGACGCCCGAGCGCTCGTCATCGAGGTCTTGGGCCTGGCGTGAGCCAGGCGAATGGGCGGCCCGCCGCCCGAGCTCCGCACCGCGGAGAGAGGTGAACACGATGCATGCATGGAAGCGGAGCCGAGCGCTCCTGGTAGCGACCGTCCTCTTGGTCGCATGTGGCGACGACGGCCGCGCGACGGACACCAGCCCGGGGGACGCGCCCACAACGACCGATGGAGGTCCGATCGCCACCACCGACGGCGGCCCGGGCACGCCGCCCGCCGATGGCGGAGCCCCCGTCGACAGCGGCACGCCGCCCGCCGACAGCAGCACCACCGCTCCGCCCGAGGCGATCGATCGCATGGTCGGGAGCTTCGCGCTCGAGGCCACCTTCGGCACCATCTCGATGGTCCCCTTCCTCGGCGACCAGGAAGCGCTCGGGCGCTCCTGGGGTCTCGTCGACATCGTCCAAGAGGGCGACACCCTCGTGATGACCGAGCGGGGCTGCCGCGTCGCGAGCGAAGGCAGCATGGCCACCATCCCCGACGCCGTTCCGCAGAGCATCGAGCCGCGAGTCGCGACCCTCGAATTCGTGGACGGAGCCTCCGGCATCCGCTGGGTCCGTCCGGAGCTGGCGACGGCGGTGGGCTGGACCCCGGCGTCCGACACCGACACCCTCCCGCAGACCGCCGACGACCCGCGGGTCATCGACCAGGACGGCGACGGCCAGCCGGGCGTGACCGTCAGCGTCAGCGGGATCGCCAGCGGCGACGTCTACGTCGTCCAGTGGCAGCGCGGCTGGTACGAGGGCGACCTCGGCACCTCGGGCGAGATCGTCGGCGAGAACCACGGCGACGGTGGCGAGCAGAAGACCATCGGCGCGAGCTCGATGCTCCTGGAGCAGGACGTGCCCCAGCGCGCCAACCCGGACACGAGCATGAACGTCGTGCGTCTGGTCCCGATCGACGCCGGCTACGACTGCGCCCGGCTGATCTCGGAAGCGGACAGCCTCTTCTGATGCTCCGCCACTGCACCTGGGCGCTCGCCTTCGTCCTCGGCTGCGGGGAGGCGCCCTACCCCGCCGACTGCGACGGCCTCGACGATCGCGACGCGCTCGCGTGCGGCGAACGACGCTTCTGGGAGGCCCACACCGAGCGCTACGAGGATCGGGAAGCGACCTACGAGCTGCTCACCCGGATCCTCGAAGAGGTCCCCGAGGGCGTCGACGACGTCGCGCTCGGGCGCCTCCATTTCCGCCGTGCGGCGTTGGGGATCGAGCTCGTGCTCGAGCACGGAGTCGACCGAACCGCGCAGATCATCCCCGACCTCGAGGCCGCCATTCGTCTGGACCCGGCGGAGGCGAAGTACCCGCCCTGGCTCGATTCGATGGAGCTGGTGGTCACGTTCGGATCCGGCGACGACGAGCGCTTCGAGGCGGTGGTCGACCGGATCGACGCCAACGTGGAGCGCTACCCGGTCGGCAACGTGCTCAGCATCACCGGCACGATGAGCGGCCTACCGCTCGACACCGGTCTCCCACAGCGCGCGGTCGCCATGCTCGAGGGCTGGGAGTGCACCGAAGCGTGGTGCCGTGAGAACACCGAACGCGCCCCCTACAGCCAGCCGGGGCTCGCCGTGCACTGGGCCGACGCGTACGCGCGCGTCGGTGATACCGCCAAGGCACGGGAGCACTTCGAGGCCGCCCTCGAGGCCGAAGGAGCCGAGAGCTGGCCCTACCGCGGCTGGGTGGAGGACACGCTCGCCGACCTCGACGGCTACGTCGCGCGCTACACCGAGGTGGGCGACGAAGGCTCGGCGGTCGCGCTGGTCTACGCCAACGGACCGCAGGGCTGCACGCTCTGCCACGGCGCTCGCTGAGGGCTCAGCTGGTCGCGTCGGTCTCGTCGTCGGCCGCGTCCGGCTCCGGCTCTTCGCGGAGCCGGACGGTCACCCGATCCGGTCGCCGGGCGTTGTCCAGGTAGACGTACTCCGCACGGCTCTCGCTGCGGTCGAGTCGGTCGAGGATGGACCGGAGGCGGCGCAGCTTGCGGCGGTGAGGTCCTCGGCCGAGGCGCACCAGCATCGCATCTTCGCCGACGCGGAGCGAGAGCCCGCCGGTCGGCTCGACGCGGATCTCACCGATCGGCTCACGGCGCCACAGCCCCGCGGCGCGGTAGTCGTGCATCAGGCCCACGACCTCGAGCAGCACCGCGGTGCGGAACGCCCGATTGCGAACGAACTCGCCTTCGTCGAGGCCGCTGATGACCGGCAGGTCGACGGGGTCGCCGAGCTCGACCGGCTTGAAGACCGTTCCGTCGGCCGAGACCAGATAGAGCCCCCGGAGCGCGAGCACGGCAACCGGCTCGTGCTCGGTGACCTGGATCGAGACCCGTCCAGGCAGTCGCCGGTCCACGGTGGCGGTGCTGATCCAGGGATGCCGCAACACCCGGGCCCGGAGGGTCTCGACCTCGTGCCGGAACACGTTGTCCCCGAGGTGGATGTCGGCCGCGTCGAGGAGCGACTCCTCGTTCACCCGCTCCAGCCCTTGGACCTCGAGCTCACTGATCGCGAAAGCCGGCGCGCGCATCACGTAGTCGTGCACCAGCCGATAGACGGCGACGCCGCCGACCACGCAGGCGGACGCGACGGCGAGCTTCAGCACGAGCGCGGCGCCGCGCCAGAAGCGCGGGAAGCGTTCGCGCAGGTTCAGCCGCGGCTCACGTGGCGGCGGCTGCTCGATGAGGTCGATGCCCGGCTCGGACGGTGGCCGCTCGACGCGGCGATTGCCACGCTTGCCCTCGCCCGTCTCGGGCTCGGGGCGCTTCCTCTCCTTGCGAGCCTTCCGTGAGCGGCGCTTCTGCCGCTCGGGGCGCTCCTCGCTCTCGGCGGCGACGCGCTTGCGATTGCGTCGCGGCTTTCGGGGCTCCGTCACCCTTCGGTGGTCGCTCAGCGCACCCCGTAGGGTCAAGAAACGCGCTCAGCCCATCGAGTCGCCGAGGGCGGCGAGGAGCTCGCGACCGGTCTTGGTGATGTCGCCGGCGCCGAGGGTCAGCACCACGTCGCCTGGCTCGAGGCGCGCTCGGATCGCGTCGACGAGGGCCTCTCGCTTCGGCACGTGCGTCACGTCGCGGTGGCCGTGCGAACGGATGGCGGCGACCAGGTGCGCAGTGTCGGCGCCCTCGATCGGCGCTTCGCCCGCCGCATAGACATCCGTCATGAGCACGACATCCGCCCGGTTGAAGCAGCGGGTGAGCTCGTCGAAGAGGTGGTGCGTGCGGCTGTAGCGGTGCGGCTGGAACGCGACCACGAGCCGCCGACCATAGGCCCGCTGTGCCGCCTCGAGGGTCACTTCGACCTCGGCCGGGTGGTGACCGTAGTCGTCGACCACCACCACCGGCTCGCCCTCGCCGAGGTCGTGCTCGCCGACGATGGTGAAGCGGCGCTGCACACCACCGAAGGTCTTCAGCGACTCGCGCAGCTTGTCGTGGGGCACCTGCAGCTCGTCGGCCACCGCGATGGTCGCGAGCGCGTTCATCACGCTGTGCATGCCGGGCATGCAGACCTCGAAGGTGCCGAGGTCCTCGCCGCGCCGGACGACGTCGAAGGCGACGCTCAGCCCGCTCATGCGTGGGTTGCGGGCGCGGTAGTCGGCCTGCGCGGCGAGGCCGTAGGTGGCCACGCGCTTGTCGATGTCGGGGAGCAGGTCCTGCACGTTCGGGTGGTCGAGGCACGCGACGACGAGCCCGTAGAAAGGCACCTTGTTGGCGAAGTCGCTGAACGCCTGCTTGACCGCGGCCAGATCGCCGTAGTGGTCCAGGTGCTCCGGATCGATGTTGGTGATCACCGCGATCGCCGGCGTCAGGTGGAGGAACGAACCGTCGGACTCGTCCGCTTCGGCCACGAGGAGGTCGCCCGCGCCGTGGGCCGCGCCGCTGCCGAGCGCGTTGAGTCGACCGCCGATGACGACGGTGGGGTCGAGCCCTGCATCCCGGAGGACCGTGGCGACCAACGAGGTCGTGGTGGTCTTGCCGTGGGAGCCGGCGATGGCGATGCCCTCCTTGAGGCGCATCAGCTCACCGAGCATCTCCGCGCGCGGGATGACCGGGATCGCGTTCGCTCGGGCAGCCACGAGCTCCGGGTTGTCCCGGGGCACGGCGGAGCTGAAGACGACCACGTCCGAGCCCTCGACGTTCGCGGCCGCGTGGCCCGTGTGCACCGTCGCGCCCTTGTCGACGAGGCGCTTGGTGTAGTCGTTCTGCCGGAGATCGGAGCCGGTCACCTGGAAGCCGTGATCCAGCAGCACCTCGGCGATGCCACTCATCCCGACCCCACCGACCCCGACGAAGTGAATCGATCGAATTCGTCCACGAAACATGCTGGCCGGGGCATAGCAGGTCGCCCGCCGCCCGAAAGCCGGCGTAGACGCACACCTCCGGAAAAAGCCGCCTTGGCTGGATGGCCGTCCCGCGCTACGACAGCGAGCCCCCGATGATGACAGCCGTGCCGGTCTCCCCTCCCTCCGCCCGCCCCCCAGCCGAAACGCCCGACGTCTCCGCCCACGAGCCGGACTGGAGCCGGGAAGCGGTCGGTGCGCTGGAGTGGGCACCCGGCCGGCAGCTTCTGCGGACCCTGCGCCTCTACGCGAAGCTCCGCGAGCGGGGCGTGCCTCGCCGCGTGCTCGCGCCACTGGTCGCCGCCCATCGCGCCTGGAGCGCAGCGGCCGGAGCGGACATCCCGCTCGGGACCAACATCGCCGGCGGTCTGCTCCTCCCGCACCCGCAAGGGGTCGTGGTGCACGGCGACTCCACGATCGGGCCCAACTGCCTGCTCATGCAGAACGTCACCATCGGCGTCGGCAACGGCCCGGGCGTGCCCATCCTGGAAGGCCACGTGGACGTCGGTGCTGGCGCGGCCATCCTCGGTGCCGTGCGTGTGGGCGCCCACGCCCGCATCGGCGCCAACGCCGTCGTGCTGGATGACGTCCCCGCGGGAGCGACCGTCGTGGGGATCCCGGCGCGCATCGTCCGCACCCGCTCGGTCTAGCTCGAGCCGCCTCGAAGAACGGCGCAGCCCACCCGTCGGTCGTGCAGCCGATTGCGCGAAGGTGCAGCTCGGCGCGCACGACGTTGCGCAACCTCGATTGCTCCGACGGCAGAATTGCCGCGAGGGTGCGTTGGCTCGGCCCTTGCTGTCTCCATCGTCCCGAAAGGGGAATGGGTGGAGATGAGTCATCGAAGAGAAGAGAGCGGCGCGTTCCGCCGCCGGGTGGCGGCGATCGGGCGGTGGTCGCTCATCGTCATCGGAGCGACGGCATGTACCCGGTCCATCGCTCCGCCGCAGACGGTGGCTCCGCGCTACGAAGGACCGATCCAGTCCCGCGACATCGGGGAGGGCCGAAGGATCTACGCCGAGCTCTGCTCCGCCTGCCACGACGGGCGCGTGAACCCGCGCGGCTACCACTGGAGCGCGGGTCAGATGCGGCATCAAATCCGCGAGGGCAATCGGCTGATGCCGCCCCTCGACGACCGGCTGCTCAGCGACGCGCAGGTGGAAGCGGTGCTGGCCTACCTCCGTGTGATGGGCTCGCTCGAGGGGGAGCTGCCGCCACGGCCCGAGCCCCTGGTGTTCGCGCGGGCATCTCAGGACCAGCCAGACGAGGAGCCCCTACGGGCGAGCGAGGCGCCTTCCGAAGACTCCCTGCCCGACGACGATGGCGAGTCGCCCCAGCGCGCGGAAAGCGACGATCCCACCGAGTCGCCGGCGCTCACGGAGGGCAACGACACCGAGTCGTCCGAGCTCGCGGAGGGAGACGTGGTGGATTCGGAACCGACGGCCGACGGCACGCCGCCGGCCGAAGTGCTCGATGCGGAGAACTCGGCGGAGTCGGAGGACGAGGACGCGGACCCGACCTCTGCTCGAGACGCGCCCGCAGCGGCCGAGTCCTGAGCTCGCCTAGAGCGGCAATCAGTTTGAAAGCACCGCCTCTAGTCAGGCGAAGACCAGCGGGCGGCGACTCGTGATCGGTCGAGCCGTCGCGCTGCGACCGACGAGCACGGGCTGGTAGCTTCCATAGCCGCGCAGGCGACGGCGCTCGACGCCGTCGCTCGAGTCCTCGTCGCTCGAGGGCTCGGTCCCCGTGCCGGTGGCGACGGCGGCGAGCGCGAGCCACTCGACCAGCTCGTCGACGATCGCCGCGGCGGCCTCCGGCTTGCCCCGACCGCGGGCGGCGGCCGCCATCGCACGAGCCGCCGCCGGGTCACCGAGCAGTCCGTCGACGGCGTTCGCGAGCGTGTCCGCGTCGAGATCCTCCTCGAGGATGCAGCGCGCGGCGCCGGCTGCCTCGAGGGATCGTGCATTCACCGCCTGGTGGTCGTCGGCTGCGAAGGGATAGGGAACCAGCACGCTGGGCCGGCCGATGGCCTGAAGCTCGGCCAGAGTGGTCGCACCCGCTCGGCCCACGACCACGGCGGCGCCCGCGTAGGCGCGCGCCATGTCGTCGATGAAGGCCACCGCCTCGGCGTCGACGCCGAGCTCGTCGTAGCGAGCCTGGACCTCGTCGACCATGGCCGCGCCAGTCTGATGGATGACCTTCCTCGGGTTGGCCAGCTTGGCGAACGCCTCGGGCGCCGTCAGGTTCAGCGCCCGTGCGCCCTGCGAGCCACCCATGACGAGGATCGTCTCGGCGCGCGACTCGAAGCCGTCGGGATCCGCGCTCGCGCGCTTGGCCATCGCGGCGATCGGACGCCGGACGGGGTTCCCGACCACTCGAGCGCAGGAGCCGAAGAGCGGGGCGGTCTCTTCGAAGCTGAGGAAGGCGCGACCGACCAGCTTGGCGAGCATCCGGTTGGTCAGACCCACGTGGGCGTTCTGCTCGAGGATGGCGGTCGGGATGCGCTGCATCGCTGCGGCGGCGACCACGGGACCGGAGGCGTAGCCGCCCACGCCGATCACGAGGTCCGCGCCGCGGACGATCTGCGCCGCCTGCATCATCGCGCCGGGCAGTCGCATCATGGAGCGCCACAACTCCGAGGGGCTGCGCCCCTTGAGCGGCGTGACGTCGAGCACCTCGAGGTGCTCGCCCCGCTCCGGGAGCACGCGTGCCTCGATGCCCCGCTCGGTGCCCACGAAGGTCACCTCGCACTCCGGCTGACGACGGCGCAGCTCCTGCACCACCGCGATCCCAGGGAAGAGGTGGCCGCCCGTGCCACCGCCCGCGACAACTACTCGCAAGGTCATTCCGCGCCCTCCAGCCGCATGTTCATGCGCTTCTTCCGGCGGCCGCGCGTCGCCCCGCGCGAACCATCCTTCGTCTTCGCTCGCTTCTGCTTGCGAGCCCTCCGCGGGGTGTTCTTCGCCTCCGCGGCCTCCGCCTCTTCGGTCAGCTCCTCCACATCTCTCGGCCGAGAGACGTTCAGGAGGATGCCGACGGCGGCACAGTTCACGAGCAGCGACGAGCCGCCGTAGCTCATGAACGGGAGCACCAGCCCCTTGGTCGGCAGCATGCCCATCGCCACCGCCAGGTTGGTGAAGGCCTGCATGCCGAGGAACATCGTGATGCCGATGGCCAGGTAGGCCCCGTAGTCGTCCGCCGCCTGGTGCGCCGCGCGCAGCCCGCGGAAGACCAGCAGCACGTAGGCCAGGAGCAGGAGCGAGATGCCCACGAAGCCGAGCTCCTCGCCGACGATGGCGCTGATGAAGTCGGTGTGCGCCTCCGGCAGGAAGAGCAGCTTCTGGCGGCTGTCGCCGATGCCCACACCGGTCGCCCCACCCGCGCCGAAGCTCATCAGCGACTCGGCGATCTGGTAGCCGATGCCGTAGCGGTGCTCGAAGGGCTCGAGGAAGGCCTCGATCCGCTTCATCCGATACGGCGAGAAGGCGATCAGCATGTAGACCGCCGGCGCCGCGAGGAGCACGGCGCCGAGCAGGTAGCCCAGGCGCGCCCCCGCCGTGAAGAGGAGCACGAAGGTCAGCATCCCGATCATCACGGCGCTGCCGAAGTCGGGCTGCTTGAGGCACAGGAGCATCAGCATGCCCGCGACGAGCGCGTGCGGGAGGAAGCCGATCTCGAACGAACGAATCTGGTCCGCCTTCTTCGAGAGCGAGTAGGCGAGCCAGAGGATCAGCGCGAGCTTGGCCGCCTCCGCGGGCTGGATGTTGATCGGGCCGACGGCGATCCAACGGGCGGCGCCGCCGGCCGCACGACCGAGGCCGAGCACCACCATCAGCAGGAGCACGACTGCGACCGCGAGCGCCGGATAGGTCCAGCGTCGGTAGCCGTGGTAGTCGAAGCGCGCGACGGTGAAACAGACGCCGAGGCCAACGAGCGCGAATACGCTCTGGCGGATGAAGAAGTGGAAGGGGTCGTCGTAGCGCGAGTCGGCGAAGACGGCGCTCGCGCTGAAGACCATCACGACACCGAACGCGACGAGCGCGACCACGCACGCCGTCATCACCGGGTCCGCCGGGCCGGTCACCTTCGGTCGGTCGCTCGGCGCGAGCGCCGGAACGAAGCGGGCGAGGAGCGCTCTCATGCGGCCCCCAGGGCGCGCACCGCGTCTTGGAAGTCGTCGCCGCGCTGGGCGTACGAACGGTACATGTCGAAGCTCGAGCAGGCCGGGGCCAGCAGGACCACGTCGCCCGGCACGGCAAGCTCGAACGCCGCCGTCACGGCCTCGACCATGGTGGCGCGCTGCTGCACCGGCACCGCGTCCGCGAGGCCCTCGCGGATGAGCTCCGCGGCCTCGCCGATGAGCACGGCGCCGCGCCCGGCGCTGGCGAGCGCTTCGCGCAACGGCTCGTAGGAGCCGCCCTTGTCCCGGCCGCCGGCGATGAGCACCACCTTGCCGACCCCACCGGCGAAGCCCTGGATCGCAGCCACGGCCGCCCCGACGTTGGTCGCCTTCGAGTCGTCGTAGAAGGTGACGCGGCGGACCTCGCCCACCCGCTCCATCCGGTGCGGCAGCCCCTGGAAGGACACCAACGTCGAGCGAATGGCCCCGAGCTCCACGCCCGCGAGCCGAGCCGCGAGCGCGGCAGCGCAGGAGTTGAGCTCGTTGGGCCCACCGACGAGCGCAAGCGCCTCGACCGGCACCTCCAAGCCACTCGCCGCGTCCCGGAGCTTGCCGTCCTCGATCCGGAGCTCGCCCCCCGGACCGAAGGTGTGCACCGCGGCCGCCCCGGCCTTGGCGAGTCCGAGGCAGACCTGGTCATCACTCGGTACGACGGCGTGGTCGGCCGTCCCCTGAGCGATGAAGATGTTGCCCTTCGCGGCGACGTAGCCGGCGTAGTCGTCGTAGCGATCGAGGTGGTCTTCGCTCACATTGAGCAGCACGGCGACCTTCGGCCGGAAGCGATCGACGCGCTCGAGCTGGAACGAGGAGACCTCGGCCACGATCAGCCCGCGCTCACCCGCGTCGGTGCCCACGGCCTCGATGAGCGGCGTGCCGAGGTTTCCGCCGGCGAAGGTCGGGATGCCGGCGGCGTCGCCCATCGCCGCGACGAGGCTCGTGACGGTGCTCTTTCCGTTGGTGCCGGTGATCGCGACGAGCGTCCCCTTCAGGAAACGGCTCGCGAGCTCGACCTCGCTCCAGATCGGCACGCCCGCCGCCTCGGCGGCGTCCACGGCCGCGAGCGGCGGGACCCCTGGCGAGAGCACGATGAGCTTCGCGTCGGTGAAGAGCGCTTCGTCGTGGCCACCGAGGGCGAGGGTCACCCCGGCCGCCTCGAGGACGTCGGCCTCGGCGACGGTGTCGCGCGAGTCGTTCGCGGTCACCGACGCGCCGCGCTCGGCGAGGAAGTGCGCCGCCGCACGACCGCTCGCGCCGAGGCCCACCACCAGGACCGGCACTCCGTCGAGCTTCGTGATGTCGATCGTGTCGGTCATCGCAGCTTCAACGTGGCGAGGCTCGCGAGGGCGAGCATGATGGAGATGATCCAGAAACGGACGATCACGCGCGGCTCCGGCCACCCCTTCTTCTCGAAGTGGTGGTGGATCGGCGCCATGAGGAAGACCCGCTTGCCGGTGAGCTTGAAGGACCCCACCTGGACGATGACGCTGACCGCCTCGAGGAAGAAGATCCCGCCGAGGAGGATGCTCAGCAGCTCGTTCTTGGTGAGCACTGCCAAGCTGCCCAGCCCGCCGCCGAGGGCGAGGCTCCCGACGTCGCCCATGAAGACCTGCGCCGGGTAGGTGTTGAACCAGAGGAAGCCGAAACCGGTGCCGATGAGCGCCGCGCAGTAGATGCTGAGCTCGCTCGCGGACTCGATCTTCGGGATGAAGAGGTACTCGGCGACCGAGGCCTCGAAGAGCGTGACGCCGGCGAGATAGGCGAGGATGGCGTACGCGCCGGCGTTGATCATCACCGGGCCGATGGCCAGCCCGTCGAGGCCGTCGGTGAGGTTCACCGCGTTGGACATGGCCACGATCACGAACGCCGCGAACGCGACGTAGAGCCAGCCCGGTAGCGTGAAGGGGTCGGGGTCGTCGGCGACGAACTTCACGAAGGGAGCCGCGAAGCGGAGCCGCAGCTCGAGCCAGTCGGCCGGCAGCCCAGCCTCACCGTAGTAGAGCCAGCCACAGACCGCGCCTGCGAAGGTGAACTGGAACAGGAGCTTGTAGCGACCGGCGAGACCCCCGGTGGACTTCTTCTTCACCTTGGCGGAGTCGTCGATGTAGCCGACCACGCCGAACGCGACGGTGACCGCAGTGACCACCCAGACCAACGCGTTGGTCGGGTCGGCCCAGAGCACCGTGGAGACCACGAGCGCGAGCAGCATGAGCGCGCCGCCCATCGTCGGGGTGCCGGCCTTGCTGAGGTGCGACTCCGGCCCCTCCGCCCGGACGACCTGGCCGATCTGCTTCTTCTGCAGGCTCTTGATGAACCACGGGTAGAGGCCGAAGGTCAGCGCCATCGCGGTGGCGGTCGCGCAGAGCACCCGAAAGGGCACGTAGCGCAGGACGTTGAAGCCGCCGTAGCTCTCGTGGAGCGGATAGAGGAGGTAGTAGATCATCGCTCTCCTCCACCGGCGGCGAGGAGCGCCTCCACCACGCGCTCGAGTCGCATCGAGCGCGAGCCCTTCACCAGCACCACGTCCGTGGGCGCGGGCTCGAGCGAGACCTCGCTGGCGTCGGCGAAGCAGGGGTCGCCGTCGGCGGCGCTGGCCATGGCCGGCCCGACCAGCGCGAGCTTCGCGCCATGCGCATGAGCGTGGGCGATCGCAGCGACGTGCATCCGCTTCTCGATGTCGCCGAGCTCCTTCATGTCCCCGAGGACCGCGTGGAGCGTCCCGCCGCGCTTCTTCGCGAGCGCGGCCGCGGTCTCGAGCGCCAGCCGCATCGACGCCGGGTTCGCGTTGTAGACGTCGTCGAGCAACAGGACGCCGTCGGCGCGATGGCGAAGCCGGGCGCGCCCGTCGACGGGTGCGACGGTCCCCAGTCCAGCGGCCGCCTTCGCGACGTCGAGCTCGAGTGCGTGGCAGACGGTGAGCGCAGCTGCACCAGCGAGGGCCGCACCCCGGCCGAGGAGCTTCAGGTCGGCCTTCAGCTCGGTCTCACCTACCAGGTACGTCGCGGCGGTCCCGTCTTCATCGACCGAGAAGTCGACGAGGCGAACGGTGGCTTCCGGGCTCGTGCCGTACTCCAGCCGACGCGCCTCGATGTGGAGCGCACGCAACCGAGCGTCGTCGCCGTTGATGATCGCGACCTCGTCCTCTTCGAGGGCGGCGAAGATCGACGCCTTCTCCACGAGCACGTCGTCCACGGTGCCGAGTCCCTCGGTGTGGGCAGCGTCGACGAGCGTGACCACGGCGATCTCGGCGAGCGCGATGGCCGCCAACGACTCGATCTCGCCGGGCGCGCTGGTCCCCATCTCGATGACGGCGACGTCTTCGTCGGTCAGCGTCAGCAACGTCATCGGTACGCCGATGAGGTTGTTGAGGTTGCCCTCGGTCGCCGCGACGGACGCGCCAGCGGCAGCGATGGCAGCCGCGGTCAGCTCCTTGGTGGTGGTCTTGCCCGCCGAGCCGGTGATCCCGACCACGCGGCCCCCCCAACGAAGCCGGTGCGCCTGTCCGAGACAGCCGAGAGCGATGAGCGTGTCGTCGACCGCGACGTGAGGCAGCCCCTCGGGCACCTCGGCGTCCGACGCCACGACCGCTCCAGCCACCCCATCGAGCCGATCGAGGAAGTCGTGACCGTCGAAACGCTCCCCCCGCAGGGCCACGAAGAGGCCGCCCTCGGGCAGCGCGCGAGAGTCGGTGCCGACGCCGACGCACTCGATGGCTCCGTCGGTGCCGGGGCCGAGCTCGCCACCGGTGAGCTCCGCCACCTCGTCGAGGGTGAAGCGGGCACGGTTCTCGGGGATCGGCGTGCTCATGCGCCCTCCCCTGCCGCCGCGATGGCGGCCCGGGCGACCTCGCGATCGTCGAAGTGACGCTTGGTGGTCCCGACGATCTGGTAGTCCTCGTGACCCTTGCCAGCGATCAGGAGCGTGTCACCCGGCCGCGCTGCGGCGACGGCGATGCCAATGGCCACCTCGCGATCGACCTCGACCAGAAACCCGCGATCGGCGTCGGCGCTCACGCGATCCAGTCCGGTCGCTTCGACGCCGGGGACGATCGCCTCGACGATGGCCGCCGGATCCTCGGTGCGCGGGTTGTCGCTGGTGACCACCACGAGGTCCGCGCCCTCGGCCGCCGCGCGGCCCATCTGCGGGCGCTTTCCCGGATCACGGTCGCCGCCGCAGCCGAAGACCACGATGAGCCGTCCATCCGTGATCGGCCGAACGGCGCGGAGCGCGTTGTGAAGCGCGTCGGGGGTGTGGGCATAATCGACCAGCACGGTCACGCCCCGCGGGTCCGCCACCGGCTCGAGCCGTCCCGGCGCCGCCGGCGCCTGCCCGACGGCCACACAGGCCTTCGCGGGATCGACGCCGAGCGCGATACCGCAGCCGAGCGCGACGACCAGGTTCTCCAGGTTGTGTCCGCCGACGAGCGCGCTCTCGAGGGACAGCGGCTGCCCTTCGTAGCTCAGCTTCGCCCGGATCCCGTCGCGCCCCATCGAGCTCTCGAGCACGCGCAGACGCGCGTCCTCCGCCCGCCCGACCGTCAGCACGTTCGGGACCCGACGAGCGATCTCGGCGCCTGCCGGATCGTCGACGTTGATGACGGCAGCCTTCGGTCCGTGCTCGGTGAAGAGCAACGCCTTCGCCTCGAGATAGGCCTCCATCGTGCCGTGGAAGTCGAGGTGGTCGCGGCTGAGGTTCGTGAACGCGGCGACCGCGAAGCGAGCCCCGCGGGCGCGGTCCTGAGCGAGGCCGTGGCTCGAGACCTCCATCACCAGGTGGGTCGCGCCCCCGTCGACCGCCTCCCGTGCGAAGCGGGCGAGGTCGTCGGCTTCCGGGGTGGTGAAGGAGGCCGGCCGGCGCTCTTCGCCGGCTCGGATCTCGACCGTACCGAGCATCCAGGGCGAGCGCTCGAGGGCCCGGAGCATCCCGTCGACCAGGTACGAGGTCGTGGTCTTCCCGTTGGTGCCGGTGATACCCACCAAGTCGAGGTGCGCCGTGGGCTGGCCGTAGACGGCGTGGGCGGCGAAGGCCATCGCGCGGCGCACGTCGCTGACGACCAGCTGCGGCACCGGCAGGTCGAGCGGTCGACCGGCGAGCACCGCGACGGCGCCGCTCTCGATGGCGCCCGGCGCGAAACGCGTACCGTCGAAGCTGGCACCTTCGATCGCCACGAAGAGATCGCCGGGCCCCGCGGCGCGCGAGTCGTGCTGCACGCCGGTCACGTCCGCGTCCTCCACGCCTTCGGGGAGATGCACGCGCGCGTCCGTCTGGACGCGCAGGCTCTTGGCGAGGGTGGCGAGCATCACGACCCGTCCTCCATCCGCTCGCCGTCGTCGCTCGCGGCGAGCCGCGGCGCGCCCTCGAGCGCCAGGTCGGCACGGTCCTCGCGCAAGATGACCCGGAGGCGGCTACCGCGCTCCGCCACGTCACCCGCGGGCGGGTCCTGCGAAACCACCAGGCCGGTTCCCTCGAGGTGAGCATTGAGCCCCGCCTCGTGCGCGGCGACCAGCGCCGCGCGCGCGGTCCGGCCGCCCAGGTCCGGCACCTCCACGCTCCCGGGCGGCACGGTGAGGGTGATCGCCGGCTCGGGCTCCTCGTCGCTCGCCTCGCGCTCCGCGAGTCGCTCGGCGCGCTCGTTCGCCCGACGGCGCCGGCGCTGCTCCCGCGCGAACCGGTCGAGCGCCTCGCCGCCGCCCTGCGCGGGCACGCCCAGGTGCCGGAGCGCGGCCTCGCCGACGCGTCGGAAGACCGGACCGGCCACGGTCCCGCCGTAGTGCGCGACGACCGGCTCGTCGACGACCACCGCCATCACGATGCGCGGGCTCTGCGCGGGGACGAAACCGACGAAGGACGCGAGCCAGCGGTCCTCGGCGTAACCGCCCGCGACGTAGTCGGCCTTCTGGGCCGTGCCGGTCTTTCCGGCGACGAGGAAGCCATCGATGGCCGCCGGCTGACCGGTGCCACCCGGGCCGGTGACGGCCGTGAGCATGTCGGCCACCAGTCGTGCCACCCGCGGGGGGACGACCTGACGGCGCGCCTCGGGCAGGTACTCCTCGACGACCTCCCCGTCGTGCGTCTGCACGCGACGGACGAGCCGCGGGTGCATCAGCCGACCACCGTTCGCGAGCGCGCCCATGGCGGTCGCGAGCTGGAGCGCGGTGGTGCTCATCCCCTGACCGAACGAGATCGTGGCCGCGTCCATCTCGTACCAGCGCGAGTGGTGTCGGAGCGAGCCGGCGGCCTCGCCCGGGCTCGGGATGCCGGTGACCTCGCCGAACCCGAAGCGGCGAAATGCGCGGTAGAGCCCGCGCCGACCCAGGGTGCCGCCGATCTTGGCGGTGCCGATGTTGGACGAGAACGCGAGGATCTGCGCGGGCGTCAGCTCGTCGTAGGGCGTGGTGTCGTGGATGGTGTACTCGGCCACCTCCATCGCGCCGTCCTCGCAATCGATGAGCTGCTGGCTGCCGACCGTGCCCTGCGCCAGGGCCGAGGCCACGGTGAAGGGCTTCACGGTCGAGCCCGGCTCGAAGCGGTCGGTGAAGGCGCGGTTGCGGCGATGGGACGCCGGCGAGTCGCCCGGGTCGTTCGAGTCGAAGCTCGGGTAGTTGGCGACCGCGAGCAGCTCGCCGGTGCGCGGGTCCATCATGACCACCGAGCCCGCCTGGGCCTCGTAGGTGCGGATGGCCAGCTCGAGTTCGCGCTCGGCGATGTGCTGCAACGTCTTGTCGATCGTCAGCACGAGGTCGTCGCCCTGTGCGGCGCGGTCGTCCAGGAGCTGCTCCGAGAAGACGACGCGACCGCGGCGGTCGCGGATCGCCGGGACGGCGCGCGAGGAGCCGCGGAGGGTCTCTTCGAAGGCGAGCTCGAGCCCCTCGATGCCCTGACCGTCGATGTTGGCGAAGCCGAGCAAGTGCGAGGCGAGTCGCCGGTTCGGGTAGTAGCGACGCGACTCGCGGTCGAGATGCACGCCTTCGATGCCGAGCGCGCGCACTCGCTCCGCCATCCGCGGGGTGAGGCGGCGCTTGATCCACACGAAGAGCCGATCGGATTCCAGCCGGCGTTGGATGCGCTCGCGGTCCACGCCGAGCAGCGCGGAGAGCTGCATCGCCGCCGCGGCCGGGTCCACGCCCTCTTCCTTCATCCGGCGCGGGTTGGCCCAGACGCTGTCGACGTCGACGCTGACGGCGAGCTCGGCGCCGTGGCGGTCGTAGATGGTGCCGCGCTTCGGCGCGAGGCGGACCTGACGGAGGTACTGCTCCTCGGCCATCTCGCGGAGCACCGGGGCACGCTCGATCTGGAGCACGTAGGCGCGGTGGCCGACGGCGCCGGCGAAGCAGAGCAGCAGCGTGCCGAGGAACGCGATGCGCGCGCGAGCCCAGCGCCGCTTCTTCGGGGTCAGATTCTTCATCGCCTACTCCCAGGGGCTGGCACCCAGCCCCTCTCTCGTCGGCTAGGCCTCCTCGATTCACCCGAGCTCCCCCGCCCAAGGCGCTGCCGCGCGCCAATCGCCAAGGCTTCGTCGCGGTCGGTCCTCATCGGACTCTCCCCGCCGTTCGGGCCTGGCGTTGCTGGCCGCCGATCGCGATCACTCGCTCGGGCTCCGGCTCCTTCATCTTCAGCGAGCCGCGGGCGATCGCCTCGACCCGGGCCGCCTCACGGAGGGTGGCAGCCTCGAGGCTGAGCAGGCGCTTCTGCTCCACCAGCCGGCGCTGCTCACGACGCTCCGCGCCGACGTCGTAGCCGAGGCGGACCGTCTCGAAGCGCATCGAGAGGTGCACCACGAACGCCGCCGCCGTGGCGAGCACGGCCGCCGTCCAGAGCATCACGAAGCGCGCGCTCGAACGCTTCCGCGGGTCGCCCTTCGGCTCGCGCTTGGCCCTTTTCGGCTTGGCGGCTTCCGACTCCTGCGGCTCCACCGCTCGATTCTTCTTCGGTCGGCCCATCAGCTGGCCTCCCGCGGAAGGCGCCGGGCGGCGCGAAGCTTGGCGGTTCGGCTGCGCGGGTTGCGCGCCTTCTCCTCATCGGTCGCCTGCACCGGCTTCTTGGTGAGCGGCTTCAGCGCCTCGTCGCCGCGGAACGCCCACTTCACGATGCGGTCTTCCAGCGAGTGAAAGGAGATCAGCGCCACGACTCCGTCGTCGTTCAGCACGTCCTTCGCGAAGCCGACCAACGCCTCGAGCTGGCCGAGCTCGTCGTTCACCGCGATGCGGAGCGCCTGGAAGGTCCGCGTCGCCGGATCGATGCGGCCGCGCTTCGGACCGGTGACCCGAACCACCGCGCGACGGAGGTCGTCGGTGGTCTCGAGCTCCCCCTCGTCGCGCATCTTCAGGATCATTCGCGCGATCGGGCGCGAGCGACGCTCTTCGCCGTACTGATAGATGAGGTTCGCGAGGCTCTCCGCGTCTTGCTCGTCGATGAGCTCGAGCGCGCTGGGCCCACGGGTCGGGTCCATCCGCATGTCGAGCGGGCCGGACTCGCGGAAGGAGAAGCCGCGGGTCGGGTCGTCGATCTGCGGGGAGCTGACGCCCACGTCCGCGACGAGTCCGTCGACGCGCTCGACGCCGAGCTCGGCGAGCAGCTGCGGGAGGTCGCCGAACGCCCCGTGGACGAAGGTCACCCGATCGCCGTGCTCGGCGAGCCGCTCCCTCGCGGCGGCCAGCGCGGCCGGGTCGCGGTCGACGCCGATGAGCCGCCCGTCGGGCGCGCTGCGCTCGAGGATGGCCGCCGAGTGGCCGCCACCGCCGAGGGTGGCGTCACAGTAGAGGCCACCGCTGCGCGGAGCGATGGCGTCGATCGTCTCCTCGAGAAGGACCGTCTCGTGGACGAAGGTGGGGCTCGGCTCGGTCATAGCCCCAGCTCCGCGAGTCGCTGCGCGAGCACCGCTCGCTTGTCGAGGTCTTCGAGCACGTCGTCCCGGAGGGCGTCGAAGGCCTCCCGATCCCAGAGCTCCGCGTGGCGCCCCATGCCGGCCCAGAGCACCTCGCGGTCGAGGGAGGCGTGGTTGCGCAGCGCGGCCGGGATCAAGATCCGTCCGACCTTGTCGAGGTCGCACTCGACGGCGCCGGAGACGTAGATGCGACGCAGCATGGCCACGCTGGGATCGAACTGCGGGAGGGCCGACAGTCGTTCCTCGAAGGCCATCCACTCGCCCATCGGGTAGGCGACGACGCACGGGTCCAGGCCGCTGGTCAGCACGACCTTCGACTCTCCAGACGCAGCGAGGACCTCTCGGTAGCGCGCCGGCAGACTGGTGCGCCCCTTCTTGTCGATCGCGTGCTCGTAGCGGCCTCTGAACACCTTCGTTCACCCGCGGTAGAGAGAGCGCCGACCCGTCGGGGGCCGGCCTTGGCACTTCTTGCCACTCTTTACCACCGCGCCCGAAGCTACGGGGGTGTCACCAGGGTGTCAACCTTCTTTCGGATCGACGTTTTGCCCTTGTTTTGCAGGGCGGAACGTTCGTTCAGCGGTCGCGTGGGCCGTGGTGGGGAATGGTGGATCGACCGTGCCACAATGGGGTCATCAGACCCCACGCAAGGGATCAACCGTGATCCCTCAGGGAGTGCCACTGAAGTCTGTTGCACGGTATCATCGATGCCTAAACTGTCTATTTCGCGACGAATCAGCCGTCAGACTCGGCCAACGGCCTCGGCGAGCAGATCGCGGACTGGACGACTGTGAGCGGCTCTGCCAGCTTCGATGGGTGAGCTCGGTCGCCGACGAGAGCCTCGAGGAGGCCTGGGCCCTCGTGGAGGAGAGCTGGGACGACGATGGCGCCCACAAGCGCTTCATCGCCCTCTGCGATGCCGTGGGACGACTCGACGAGGCCGGCGCCCGCTACCGTGCGGTCCAGGAGACCGACGAAGGGCGGGCGGACGAAGCCAAACGACGGATCGACCAGATCGTCGCTCGCGCTCTGGCCACGCTGCAGGCCCAGCGAGTGGATCCACCGGAGGAACCGCGTCGGCGGCTCTTCTGGGTGTCGGTCGTGGTCTTCCTGGCGATCTTGCTGACCACGATGTGGATGATCCGCGGGCACTGACCCTGGTAGGCTGCGGCGGTGCAGGTCGACTTCCACGCCCGGGAGATCACCGTGAAGCTCGTCTACTACGGCCCGGCGTTGAGCGGGAAGACGACGAACCTCCAAGCGATCCACCAGCTCGTGACGAGCGACACCGCGGGTCGGCTGATGACCCTCGAGACCCGCGACGACCGGACGCTCTTCTTCGACCTGCTCCCGCTGACCTTCGCCGGCGGCCAGAACCTCCAGGTCCGGTTCAAGCTCTTCACCGTACCCGGCCAGGTGATGCACAACGCCACCCGGCGACTCGTGCTCCAGGGAGCCGATGGGACGGCGTTCATCGCCGACTCGCAGAGGTCGGAGACCAAGGCCAACCAGCAGGCCTTCCTCAACATGCGGAAGAACCTGCAGGAGAACGGCATCGACCCGGACACCCACCCGGTCGTCGTGCAGTTCAACAAGCGTGACCTCCCGGCCATCCGTACGGACGAGGAGATCGACCGACTTGCCACGCGCGGCCGCGAGCCGGTGTTCAAAGCCATCGCGACCCGCGGCGTCGGGGTCATCGAGACCTTCATCGGGCTGACCGAGCTCACCTGGCGCCACCTGGAGTCGGTGCACGGAATGCACGACAAGTTCGGGCTGCACCCCGACGAGTTCCTCGAGACGGTTCGCGAGCGGCTCGGGATCGGGAGGGCCGCCGAATGAACGAAGGCGCCGCCACGGCCAAGAGCGTCGACATCGCGCTCGGCGACATCGCGAATCTCCAAGACGTCGTCGACCGCGACGCATTGCGGGAGATCTGCCGCTCCTTTTTCGACCTCTTCAACCTCTCCGTCCGCATCTACGGCGGGTCCGGGAAGCTGCTTGCCAGCGTCAGCGAGCCGGTCGAGCTCTACCAATACCTCCAGGAGTTCAAGGCCGGGAGCTCGCTCGTCGGTGACACGGTCGACGCGGTGAAGCGGCTGGCCCCCACCGGCGACACCGTCGAACGCCACGAGACGATGACCGGCGCCGTCTATGACGTCGTCCCCATCACCTATCAGGGCCGGGGCGTGGGCCGCTTCGTCATCGGCCCCTTCGTGCCGGCCGAGCTCGAGCAGGTGCCGAAGGCGCTCGTGCGTCTCGATCGCTCCATCGACCGGATGAAGCTGCGAGACCTGCTGATGAAGATGCCGCGAGTCCGCGCAGCCACGGCCGAGCGCATCACCGACCATCTCCGCAGCGTGATCGACTTGCTGCTCTTCTCGAGCCATCGCGCGCACCTCACCAGCGAGATGCACGTCGCCTCCGTCCGCGAGAGCTACCGCGAGCTCGCGGAGAAGACGGCCAAACTCCAGGGGGCCTACGACCGACTCAAGGAGCTCGACCAGCTCAAGTCGAACTTCCTGGCGACGGTCAGCCACGAGCTCCGCACGCCGCTGACGTCGATCATCGGTTACTCCGAGATGCTCGAGGCGAACATTGCCGGAGAGCTCAACGATGAACAGCGTGAGTTCATCGGCACGATCCACCAAAAAGGCAACCAGTTGCTCGGATTGATCTCCAGCCTGCTCGATCTCTCGAAGCTCGAGCAGGGCGTGATGCGATTGGCGCCCCAGCCGGTCGACGCCGGTGGTCTCGTCGAGGACCTCGAGCGCACCTTCGCGCCCCACGCACACAAGAAAGGCATCGACCTCGTCGTCGAGGTCCGAGGCGAGCTCCCGTCGCTCGAGGCCGACCCGCTACGCCTCAAGCAGATCCTCTCCAACCTCGCGGAGAACGCCATCAAGTTCACCCCGGAAGGCGGAACGGTCCACATGGTCGCCGAAGCGACGGAATGGGAAGACGACGGCGGCGATTTCGGCGCTGTCCTGATGGGGAGCACCCGCGAGGCGGTCGCGTTCCGGATCAGCGACACAGGCATCGGGATGCCCTCGGCCGAGCTCGAGCGGATCTTCGACGCCTTCTACCAGGTCGACGGCAGCTCCACGCGCGAGCACGGCGGCACGGGCCTCGGCCTGAGTATCGTCAAGCGCTTGGTCGATGCGCACGGCGGCTCGGTCTCGGTCGACAGCAAGCCCGGCCATGGGACCACCTTCACGGTGACCATTCCCGAAGCTGAAGACTGACTCGTTCAGTCATCGAATCGCGCCCGACTCAAAGGTCGTGCGGCCACGGTTCACACGATGCTCTCCCAGTGTCGTGATCCCACTCTTCGGCCAGCACCGCGTAGCGCAACGTGTCGATCCAGCCCGGCGGATCCGCCTTCGGGTGACCGAGGTAGCGCTCCTTCCGGTAGCGCCCCTCGAGGCGGAGCCCGAGCCGCTCGCAGACCCGCCTCGACGGCTCGTTCCGAACGGCGACCATCGCGAAGACCCGATGGAGTCCCCAGCCCCCCTCCCCCGTCGGCCGAAGCGCCTGACCCATCAGACCGCCGATGGCTTCGCGACAGAGGCCCTGCCCACGACTCTCGGGGCGCAACCACCAGCCGACCTCGGCGGTGCGCGTGAATCCGTTGACGTCGTGCAGCCCCGTCCCGCCGAGCACCGCCCCGGTGTCCCGATCGAAGATCCCCATGGGGAAGTCCGTGCACCCTTGGCCCGCCGCCGCGCGGCGAAAGCGCTCGATGTAGTGGATCGTGTGCTCGAGGCGTAGATGGTCCGTCGCCGACCACAGCATCCACGGAAGGATCGTGTCGCGAGAGCGCTCGATGGTCTCGAAGAGGTCGGCCGCGTCGGCCGTCGTCCACCGACGGACGACAGTGCGAGCGGTCGTGACCAGCGTCGGCAACGGTACGGGCGCACGCCACGGCGGTCCCTCGCTCGCGTGCTCGAGCCAGTCGTCACTCATGTCGTCCTCCGAAGTGGTCGAAGCCCTTCACGCCGACGTGCTCTCCGACGTCGCCATGGTCACTCGAACGGAGGCCAGGCTCCGCGTCGATCGTGCCCACGCGGATCGCGTCCAGTCCGCACGCGTCGGTCGCGGTGTAGAGCAGCCCGTACGACTCGCCACCGCCGAGCCGGAGCGGCGCCGGATCCACCTCGAGAGCCGCGGCGACCCGATCGAATTCCTCATCGGGCGGCAGCTCGATGGTCGCACCACAGCCCGACGCTCGACACACGTGACCGAGGTCCTGCAGCAGCCCATCGCTCACGTCGATGCACGCGTGCGCGCGGCCAGCGAGCGCCAGGCCGGCCTCGATCGCGGCGGTGGGCGCGAGCCACGCCTCGCGGTAGCGCGCGATGCCGTCCGGCGCCTCTGCGCGGAGCAGCGATTCGAGCCCGAGCGCGGCGTGGCCCGGCGGCGCGGTCACGAAGACTCCGTCTCCCACGCGCGCACCGCCACGAGTGAGCGGCGGCCCCGCCAGACGACCGAGCGCGGTGGTGGTGATGCTCAGCTGGTCGCCCGCGCTGAGGTTGCCGCCCGCGACCACTGCGTCGAGCTCGACCGCCGCGCATTGGATCCCGGCCATGAGCAGCTCGACCTCGTCGTCGCTCATCGCCGCGGGCAGGACCAAGGCGATCAGCAGGCCGCTCGGGCGCGCGCCCATGGCCGCCAGGTCACTGGCCGCGCCCATCACCGCGCGGCGAGCGAGCACATCGAGCGATGCAAAGGACCGGCGGAAGTGGACTCCCTCGACCGACACGTCCACCGTCGCCACCAGCGGCTCACCCGAAGGTGCGAACACCGCCGCGTCATCGCCGTTGGGCACCAGGAGGCGATCCTGGCCCGACTGGAGCCGCTCGAGCAGACGCGCGATCCGGGCGTGCTCCCCGGAGCGCTCGCTCACCCTCGACTCGCCTCGGCGATCCGTGGGTCCTGCGGCCCTTCCACGCCCACGACCTCGACACCGTGGTCGCGCAGGTATTGGACGCCATTGGCGCCCAGGTAGCCCCCTTCCACGACGAGCACCCGCGTGATGCCCGCGTGGTGGATGAGCTTCGCGCACAAGATGCACGGCTCACCGGTGACGATGAGCCAAGCGCCCCGGCACGCGACGCCGCTCGCCGCGGCGTTGCAGACGACGTTCATCTCGGCGTGGTGACAGCCGATCTCCATTCGGGTGCCGGACTGGACCTTCTGCGTGTCTCGGAGGCACTCGTCACCGCCGCACAGATGGCCGCCGCCGCGCGGACCGCCGTTGTATCCGTCCATGAGGATCACGTTGCGCTCGGGGTCCAGGAGGAGCGCTCCGAACTTCCGTCGGGGACAGTTGGACGCCTCGGCGAGAGCGAGGCATTGCTGGATGCGAATCGCGACGTGCTTTTCCTTCACGCCTCGTGTGTCGCAGAAGCCGCCCTTCGCCACAAGGGTCGAGCGGCGCTCAGTCGATCGCGAGCCGCTTGAGCATCTTCTGCAGCCCGTAGCGACTCACTCCCAGGAGCTGCGCGGCCTGGGTCCGATTGCCCTCCGTGCGAGCCAGCGCTTCGCGGATCAGGCGCTCCTCGAGTCCTGCGATCTGAGCCTTCAGGTCCAGCGGATCGCCTGACGCTCCCCGCACCGCGTCGGAGAGATGGATGAGCTCCACCTCCGCGGGATCGTCGAGCAGCGCTCGGCGGACCTCGTTCTCCAGCTCCCGGACGTTCCCCGGCCATGGGTGGGCGAGGAGCGCCTCCATCGCCTCCTCCGACACCGCCGTCGGTCCGGATCCGTGGCGCGCCAGGAAGCGCCGGACCAGCGGTGGGATGTCGGCCGTCCGCTCCCGGAGCGGTGGCAGCTCGATGCGCATCACCGCGATCCGATAGAAGAGGTCCTCCCGGAATCGCCCCTCCGCGACCCAGCGCTCGAGTGGCCGATGGGTCGCGCTCACGAGCCGGACGTCCACCGAGAACGCCTCCGTACCGCCCACCGGCCGGACTTCGCCCTCCTGCAGCACCCGTAGGATCTTCGCCTGCATGGCGGGGCTCATCTCGCCGATCTCGTCCAGGAAGAGCGTTCCGCCGTCGGCGGCCCGAAAGAGCCCGGCGCGAGCTTCGCTGGCGCCGGTGAACGCGCCGCGCACGTGGCCGAATAGGAGGCTCTCCACCAGCGCGTCCGGCAGCGCAGCGCAGCTCTCGGCGACGAAGGGCGCGCTGGCCCGCGGACCGCGGTCGTGGATGGCTCGGGCGAGGAGCTCCTTCCCCGTGCCGCTCTCGCCGGTCAGGAGCACGGGGACATCCGCGTCCGCCACCCGCATCGCGAGCTCGAGCGCCGCGCGCATGCCGGGGCTGCGGGCCACGATCGTGTCCTCTCGAGCGGGCCTCAGTTGTGCCAGCTCGCGCTCCTGAGAGCGCACTCGCTGCTCGAGCCTGCGGTTGGCGCGCGCCAAGCGTTCGCGGGCATCCTGCTCGCGGGCGAGCCGCTCGGCGCCGACGAGCGCGATCGCGGCGAGGTCGGCGAGGTCGAGGAGGAGGCGGCGATCGTCCGCGTCGAAGACACCGGTGCGCATCCGGTCGTCCATGTAGAGCACCTCTGCCCGGTCCCGAAGTGGGACGCAGAGCACGGAACGGAGGGCCAAAGCATGGACACTCGCGACCTGATCGAGCGCCTCGTCCGCCAGCGCGTCCACGGACACCACTGGCGCGCGGCCCGCGAGGGTTCGGCCCACGACCGAACGGGAGGGCGCGTCGTCGGCGCCGACACCCGCACGCGCGACCACCTCGAGGGCGCCCTCGTCCGTGCGGCGGACCAAGAGCGCGCGCTCCGCGTCCACGAGCGTGAGGGCCGCCTCGACGACCAGCTGACGCAGCGCTCCTGGCTGCTCCTCGCGGCCCAGCCGCTTCGCGAGCGCCCCGAGGCGGCGCCAGCGCCCGTCGGCAGCCGGAGCACGCTCGGCCGCGCCCGCGCCGAGCACCCGCAGGTGTCGGGGCGAGCGACGCATCCGGGCACGCCGCTCGGGGTCGAGGGTCCGAGCGCCAGCGTCGAGCAGCGCCCGGGCCTGGGCCGCCGCCGCTCGTGAGCGCTCGTGGTCGCGCGCTGCCTCGGCCAGGTCCAGCGACGCGAACGCATGCTCGAGCGACTGCATCCAGTCGAGTGGCGTCGCCGCGGCGAGCGCCGCCTCGGCCGCTGCGAGGTCTCCGGTCGCCACGCCGACCCGCGCGGTGGCGAGCGCTCCCTCGAACGTGGAGTCGTCGCCCGTCCAGCGAGCGGCCCACGAGTCGTCCTGCCGCGCGAGGAGCGCCACCATCCGCGGCAGCCAACGCGCGTCGAGGGCGGCCTCCTCCGCGGCGCGCCGAGCGCTCGCGCGGTCGCCACGGCGCAGCGCGATCTCCGCCCGCAGCCCGTGCAGGTGTCGGGCGGTCACCGGGTCCGGCTCGCGTGCCTCCGCCCGGCCGGCTTCGTCCACCCACCCCTCGGCGGCTTCGTCGTCACCGAGGACCAACGCAGCCGACGCGAGGTTGGCGAGCGCCCGCGCCAGGTCCCGGTCACGGCCGAGCGTGGCGAGCCTCCGCGCGGACTCCTCGAGACCGTCGAGCGCCGGCCCGAGCTCGCCGAGCTCGAGGTGGGTCGCCCCCAGGTTCCCGAGGGTGCTCGCCTCGAGGTGGCGCTCGCCGAGGGCGCGGGCGAGCTCGAGGCACTGGCGGTGGGCGTCACGCGCCGCCGCCCGCTCACCGAGCTGGTGTTTCGCCGCGCCTAGGGTCGACCACAGGCGGGCACGCTCTCGTGGCGAGGCCGTTCCCTCCAGCGCATCGCCAGCGAGGTCTGCCGCCCGAGTCGCATCCCCAGCCGAGAGCGCCACCCACGCGGCGAGGGTGGCGGCGCCGGGCGAATCGAGCTCGGCGAAGCGCGCGGCCGCGTCGACGTCACCGGCCGAGAGCGCGAGCCACCCGCGGGTGACCGGCGCGACGTCGTCGGCCAGCGGGGCGAGTCGCTCGCGCGCTCGATCCAGCTGGCCAGATCGTCGCAGGGCCTCTGCAGCCAGCGCATCGGTGGGTGCGATGGCCACCGCCTGGCCGTAGCGGCCGGCGGCGAGCCGAGCCTCGAAGAGCAGGGTCGCCAAAGGCTCGGACTCGACGCCGAGTCGGAGCGCGTCCTCCAATAGACGTTCGGCGCCAGCCGTCTCACCCTGACCGAGCGCGTCTCGCGCGAGGGCCGCGAACGCCTCGGCCGCGGGCTCCCCACGATGCGCGGTGAGATACGCGGCGCTGCGGGCATCGAAGGGCTCGAGCGACCGGGCCAGGGCCGCTCGTCGCTTGGCCGTTCCATGGTTCGCGAAGGCCCGCAGGTGATCGGCGCGGAGACGCACGAGGCCGTTCTCATCGACCGTGGCCGCGCCGAGGCGAACGAGCGACGCGACCCCGTGCCGGACCGGCTCGAGGGCCGTCGTCGGCGCGGATCCGCCCACGAGGCCGAGACGCAGGGCCGCTTCGCGAGCATCGTCGGGCAGCCAGCCCTCGGCCGTCGCCCCCGCAGCTCGCGCCCCGAGCACCTCGGCCGATGCAGGGTCCTCTCCGGCGCGCCAGCTCTCCGCGAAGAGCCGCACCAGACGCCCGGCGAGCCCGCCGGTGGCGTCGCGGGCTGCACGCAACTGCGCGGCGCTCGGCGTCTGGCCGAGCAGGTCCTCGAGGAGCGAGCCGAAGGGCTCGTCGGGGAGCGGACCCATCGCGAGGTCGGACTCGCCCTCGGTCTCCACCACGATCGTCTGAGAGACGCGAGCGATCCGCGCACTCCGAGCGCAACGATGGGCACGCTCGACCTCGTCTTCGGTGAGATGGACGACGGCGTCGACCACGGGTGGCTCACCGCGCGGATCGCGCAGGTAGGTCGGGACGGCTCCGCCGCCGGCGGCACGTCGGCGTTGGAGGCGCGCCACGGCCTCGCGCACGAGTCGACTCCTGCCCGATGCACGAGGTCCGCCGACTCGGACCACGCCGCCCGCTTCCAGGAGGGTGACGAGCCGGTCGACCAGCCCGGCCGTCGGCGCGCGAAAGGGCAGCGTGGTCGCGCGAAGTGCCCGCTCGGGACCGGTCGACCCGAGGGTCGGCCGGGACAGCTCCAGACCCAGGGCCCGCCCGAGGTCGGCGAGGATCCCGATCGCCTCTCGCGCGGAAGCTGGGCGATCCACCGGAAGCGGAGCCGTGAGCCGCGCGATCACCGACGCGGCCGGCACCGGGAGCGCGACCAAGGGCCCCGCGGGATGCTCCGGGAGCTCACCCCCGAGCCACCGATGCAGCGTGATCCCCAGCGCGTAGAGGTCCGTCGCAGCGGAGCGGGTGCCGAGGAGCCCCTCGGGAGCGAGGAACGCGAGCGTGCCGCGCACGGGCCCTTGCTCGACGGCCGGGCCGGCGAGGCCGAGGTCCACGAGCCGAACGTCCTCGCCATCGACGAGCACGTTGGCAGGCTTCACGTCCCCGTGGACCAGGCCGGCCGCGTGGAGGCCCGCCAGCGCCGAGGCTACGCCGTGCGCGGCGACGACCGCGGCGTGGATGCGCGCCTCGCCCTCGAGCCCGAGCATCGCGTCGGAGCTGACCGCGCCGGGCGCGAGCTCTTCCACCAAGAGCGCCGACCCCGCCGGTAGACCGAAGGGCGGCGGCAGCGGCTCCTCGAGCCGTAGCAGCTCCAGCACCCCGACGAGCCGAGGGTGGCTCAAGCCCTGGAGACGCTCGGCCTCGAGCGCCAAGCGAGCCGCATCCGCAGGGGCGACGGCCTTGACGGCCAACGCGACCGGAGGGCTCGTCGCTTCGTCGACCACCTCGATCACCCGACCGCTCGCGCCTCGGCCGATCTCGCGGACGTAGCGGTACCGGCCGGCCAAAAGGGTCGCGGGGCTCATCGCCCTATGATGACGTCGTTGGCACCATCGAGACAACGATGTTGGCACCCAAGCTCGGATGGGCTCGGGGGTCGATGCACCGTGCGCCCTCTCCTCTGCGCCCCGTGGATCGTCCTCGCGCTCGGCTGTGGTGAGCCCACACCGGGGACGATGGCCGAGCCCCGCGCCCCGACCGATCAAGGTGGCGAGGTCGATGCAGCACCGCTCTGCGAGGCACCCAGTAACGAGTCCGCGGAAGAGCTACGGGCCCGGCTGGCCGCCCTCCCCGAGTGCACCGCCCTACGGGTCGCGCTCGCGGAGCGGCTGGCGACCGATGGCGAATGCGAAGGCGCGGAAGCCGAGCTCGACCCGCTGATGGCAGCCACCGACCCACGGGGCAGGCGCTCGTTCATCCGACTGGCCGCCGGCCGCTGCGGGGACCGGCGACGGGTCGGGCTGGCGAGCGCGATCTGCGAGGCGATGCTGGCCGACGAAGGCGAAGCACCGACGTGGATCGCCTGCGGCCGACTGGAGGAGTCGGTCGGCGAGACCGCCACCGCGATGGCGCACTATCGGCGAGCCCGCGAGCTGGACGAGAGCGCCCTCGAGGCCATCGAGGCTCCGGCCGCGCTCGCGCTCCGTTTTCGCGACTTCCCGGTCGCCGCCGCGCACTACCTCGCGCTGACGATCGCCGCACCGGAACGAGCCGACGGCTGGCGCGGGCTCGCCCATGCCCGCCGCGGGACGGGCGATCTGGAGGGCGCGATCACGGCCATGGAGCGAGCGGTGGCGCTCGACGGCGCGGCGCCCGAGCCACGCTTCCACCTGGCACTCTGGCTGCGCGAGAGCGGCGCCTACGAGCCCGCGGTGGTGCAGCTCCGCGCGTTCCTCGTCGTCGCGGCGGACCAGCCGGCCCTCGCGTCCGCGCGTGAACGGGCGCGCGAGACCCTCGAGCGCTGGCGCCGCGAGCTCTAGCGCTAGACGATCCGCGGACTCGGTGCGTCAGCCGGAGCGTCCACGGCCGAGGACATGCCGAAGCATTTCGAGCGTGAAGGGATCGCTGCGGATGCTCTGCTGGGGCTGCGAAACGGCAGCGAGGGCTGCGAGACGTGCGCTAGTTCGGGGCAGCGATCTCGACCGAGGCAGGCTCGACGCGCGCGGCTTCGACGCCCTCGGGCAAACCCGAGATCACGACCGGCACGGCGCCGCCGAGGGCCGGGTCGAGGTTCGAGAGGTCGGCGCTCGCCGTGATGCGCGCCGGGTCGACCATCTCGACCGCGGTCGGCGCGCCGCGGAGCGTGACGCTCACCTGCGTCGGCTCGGCTCGCCCCGGACCCGCCACGGTCACGCTGATGCCGGGGATGGTGCGCTCGGCCAGATCCCGCACCACCTCGAGGACGACCGTGACGTTCGGGTCCCCCTGATAGCGAGTGTGCGGCGGCGGGCGAACGAGCGCCGCGCCGAGCTCGTTGCGTCCGAGCTGAATCTGACTGAGGTCGACCGGGTCGGTCTGCACGGCCCGAAGATCCGCGACCTCCGTGTCCGGCCCGATGACGAGGACCTCCGCGGGCTCCGCGCGCGCGGGCTCGCCGAGCACGAGCCCGTCGGGCGGCTGACCGACGAGCCGCGGCTGGATCGGCAGCGGTCGCTCCTGGCGCGACGCCCAATCGAGCGCGATCGAGGTAGGACCGACCTGCGTGATGGTGACGCCCGCCGGCACGTCGAACTCGTCGTCCGCGAAGTAGTAGTAGCGGAGGTCGGTGTCCGTCAGATCGATCTGCACCGGTGGGATGTTCTCGGGCCGGATGGCGTTGATCTGCGAGCGGCTGCCCTTGAGGGTGAGGCGCACCTGGTCCGGCAGCTCGCTCACCAGCATCTTGCCCGAGTTCGGCGCGGGAAGGAGCGCGACGACGTCGACGAACACCGAGCGCTGCGCGTCCTCGGCGCCGCGCACGAGGGAGAAGAGAACGATGGCCGTGATCAGCGAGGCGATCTTGAGGCCGATGTTGTTCATCACGACCTCGCGGAAGGTCCGCTTCCGCTTCTGCGGGCCGATCTTCACGACGAGGACTCTTCCGCCTTCGCACCCGCGAGTGACGGGTCGACCTCGTCCGGCACCAGGCTCGTGCGGCCCTCGGCGCTCTTGGACTTCGACTTCGGCTTCTTCTTCTTCCGTTCGCTTCGGTAGAAGAGGCCGAAGAGCGCTTCGCGGAGCGAGGGACCGTCGAGGTTGCGGACGATGTTGCCGTGGAAGCAGAGCGAGATCGCGCCCCGCTCCTCGCTCACGACGACCACCACCGCGTCGGTCTCTTCGGTGATCCCGAGGGCCGCGCGGTGCCGGGCGCCGAGGGTCCGGTCCCGCCCGGCGCTACCCGCGAGGGGGAGGAACGCACCCGCCTGCCAGACCCGACCGTCGCGAATGATCAGCGCACCATCGTGCATCGGGTTCTCGAAGCTCGGAATGAAGATGCTGTAGAGCAGCTCCTTGCTGACCTCGGCGTCGAGCTCGGTGCCCTGCTCGATGAACTCGTCCAGCTCGGCGCCCCGCTCGAAGACCACGAGCGCGCCGATGCGCTTGGCGGCGAGGTTCTGCGCAGCCTTGATCACTTCCTCGATCAAGACGGTCTCGCGAGCGGTCCGCTGTCCGCGGAAGAGTGGCCCGCGACCGACGCGCATCAGCGCGCGCCGGATGTCCGCCTGGAAGATGACGACGACCACCAAGACGAAGTAGGTGACCAGCGACTCGAGAATGCTCCAGATCGTGAAGAAGCCGAGGCGACGCGCGACCAGGTAGCCGACGAAGACCAGCACCAGGCCGAACGCCATCTGCATGGCGCGGGTCCCCTTCAGGATGACCAGGCCCCAGTAGATCAGGATGGTGACCAGGCCGATGTCGATGCAGTCCCGAGTGACCTCCCAGCCACCGCGGTCGAAGAAGCCGAGGAACGCATCCAGCCCGTCGCCGAGCAGCCCCATCAGGAAGTCCATTGGACCTCCGTTTCGGCGACTTGCTGGTGGGCATGCGCCAGGAGCACGGCTTGCCGCATCGCGGCCACATCGTGCACCCGCAGCGCATCGCAGCCGCCGAGCACGGCCAAGGCGCACGCGACGGCGGTCCCGCTCTCGCGCTCCGACGGCGACGGAAGGGTACCGTCGGCGTTGGGCGCCGTCCGTGCGATGAAAGACTTGCGCGAGGGGCCAACGAGCATCGGTAGCCCGAGGCGAGCGCGGAGCTCACCGGTTCGAGTCAGCAGCTCCATCGACTGGGCGGCGGTCTTCGCGAACCCCAGTCCGGGGTCGATCCACAGGCGGTCCTCGGGCACCCCCGCGTCCCTTGCGCGGGCGACGGACTGCTCCAGCTCTGCGGCGACCGTGGCGACCACATCCGAATAGTGCGTGTTTCCGCTCTCGGTCTCACCTTTTCCGCGATTGTGCATCAACACGAGCTGCCCATCGCTGTCGGCGACGGCTTCGAGCAGCTCACGGGAGGCCCCGCATGAAACATCGTTCACATATCGGGCGCCGGCCGCGAGACCCGCGCGAGCGACCTCTGGCTTCACGGTGTCGAGCGAGACGGTGATGCCCTCGGCCACCAGAGCTTCCACGACGGGTAGCACGCGCTCGAGCTCCTCGGCCATCGGAACGTGCTCCGCTCCGTCGCCGTAATCCTTCCCTTTCGGGCGGGAGGACTCGCCGCCGACGTCGATCACGTCCGCCCCCTCGTCGCGCATGCGGCGAGCGTGGGCGATGGCCGCCTCGAACGAATCGAAGAGGCCGCCATCGCTGAACGAGTCCGGCGTGACGTTCAACACGCCCCAGAGCGAGACGACGGACGGAGCGACGCCGACCGGAGCCCGGTCGGCGTCATCTCGCTCTTCGGTGGAGCGCTCTGCGCTCCCGACCATGCGACCCCTCCTTCGCGGTGGACCGGCGCCGGACTCAGCCGGCGCTCGGAACCTCCCGGGGACGGGGTTGGAAGATCGAGCCCTTTCGCTTCTCCTGGGCGTCGCGCCGCTTGTCGGCGTAGCTCGGGATGATGACCCGCTCGGGCGGCGGAAGCGGCTTGCCATCGATGATGGCCTCGATCTCGGGCCGGCCGATCGTCTCGCGCTCGAGAAGCGCGTTGGCGATGGCCTCGAGCTTGTCCCGGTTCTCTTCGACGAGCTTCCGGGCGCGGGCGTACTGCTCCGTGATGATGCGACGCACCTCGTCGTCGATCTCCTTGGCGACCTCCTCCGAGTACTCCTTGTGGTAGCTCGCACCGAGGAAGCCGGTCTCCTCACGCTCGACGTAGGCCAGCGGGCCCATCTTCTCGCTCATGCCCCACTCGGTGACCATGGAGCGAGCGCGCTGTGTCGCCTTCTTGAAGTCGTCCGAGGCGCCCGTGGTGAGCTGACCGAAGACGACCTCCTCGGCGATGCGGCCACCGAGCATCATGGCGATCTGGTCCAGCAGCCAGGTCTTGCTGACGCTGAGCCGATCCTCTTCGGGGAGCGACATCGTCACGCCGAGGGCAGGACCACGCGGGATGATGGTGACCTTGTGGATGGGGTCGTGGTTCGGGACCAGCGTACCGACCAGAGCGTGACCGGCCTCGTGGTACGCGGTGGTCTTCTTCTCACGGTCGCTGATGACCATCGAGCGACGCTCGGAGCCCATGAGGACCTTGTCCTTGGCCATCTCGAAGTCGCTCATCGAGACGAAGTCCTTGTCCTGACGCGCGGCCAGGAGCGCGGCCTCGTTGACCAGGTTCTCGAGGTCTGCGCCGCTGAAGCCAGGCGTGCCGCGGGCGATGATCTCGAGGTCGACGTCGCTGGCGAGGGGCACCTTGCGGGTGTGGACCTGCAGGATGCCGGCGCGCCCATTGAGGTCGGGCCGGGGCACCACGATGCGGCGGTCGAAGCGACCGGGGCGCAGGATGGCCGGGTCGAGGACGTCGGGGCGGTTGGTCGCGGCGATGATGATGACGCCGTCGGTGGACTCGAAGCCGTCCATCTCGACTAGGAGCTGGTTGAGGGTCTGCTCGCGCTCGTCGTGGCCGCCGCCCATGCCGGAGCCGCGGTGCCGACCGACCGCGTCGATCTCGTCGATGAAGATGATGCAGGGCGCATGCTTCTTGCCCTGCTCGAAGAGGTCCCGGACGCGACTGGCGCCGACGCCGACGAACATCTCGACGAAGTCGGAGCCGCTGATCGAGAAGAAGGGCACGCCGGCCTCGCCGGCGATGGCGCGCGCGAGGAGCGTCTTGCCGGTGCCGGGCGCGCCCATCAGGAGGACGCCCTTGGGGATTCGGCCACCGAGGCGCTGGAACTTCTTGGGGTCCTTCAGGAACGCGATGATCTCTTCACAGTCGTCCTTCGCCTCGTCGATGCCGGCGACGTCCGCGAAGGTGACCTTGTTCTGCGACTCGTTGAGTAGCCGCGCGCGCGATTTGCCGAAGCTCATCGCCTTGCCGCCAGACGCCTGGAGCTGGCGCATGAAGAAGAAGAAGATGACCAACAGGAAGATCATCGGGAGCCAGGTCACGAGGATGCTGGTCCACACGCCGTTCTGGTCGTCCGGTTTGTACTCGACCTTCACCTCGTGCTGAGCGAAGAGCTCGTCGAGGCGATCGCTCATCCGACCGACGGTGACGCGCTTCTCGCGCGTCTGGTCGCCGCTCTGCTTGAGCCAGTAGGTGTACTGCGCGGAGTTCTCCTGCGGCTGGACCTGGATGCGCTCGACCTTGTCCTGCTCGACGGCGGTCGTGAAGTCCGAGAACGCGGCGCTACGCGCCGGCTCCTCGGACTGGACGAGGTTCCAGATCGCCACGAACATCAGGATCAGCAGGACCCAGAGCAGCAGCGTCTTGTGGCTTTGTTTCAACTCGACCTCGGTGGACCCCTGACGGGGAGGCGTGCGCCGCACCGGAGAGCCCGAGCGCCGCGTTCAGATGGACAGGACGATTGTGGGTCTGGCGTCCTGTACGCGCAACCCGCCCCGCTCCCTGGTTCATTCCATGGTTTCGGGGTGATGCGCTAGCTTTCCGTCGGAAATTCCGGTGGGGAGTTACCCACCGGCGCTCGATCGTCCGTGGCAGGCGCGGACCGTGTGCGCGCGGGACCGGGACCGAGCGCCAAGCCCCCCCCCTCCAGGGTGACCTGCTGCCCGCCGGGCACCAGAACGGCTCCGCGACCAGTGAGAACGAGCGCCTCGAGCGCCTCCAGATGCGCGCGCCCGAGCGCGAATCCCATTCGTGCCGCCCAGGCGCGGATCGCCGCTCGTCGGATCGCCCCCGGCGCCGCTCGCAGGGCCTCGAGCGCGGGGGATTCCCCCAGCGCGATCGCCGCGGCGGTGACGACCTCCGTGTGGGCTCGAGCGTCGTCCGCGAGGTCGGTGAGGTGATCGACGAGCCGTGCGTCCTCGGCTTCGAGCTGGGCGATCAGCGCCCGCAGCCGGACACGCTCGAAGCGCGGGTCCTCGTTGGATGGGTCGCGGACCCAGGACCGCCCCATGTGGTCCAAGTGAGCGCGGAGGGCTTCGCGACGACAGGTCAGCATCGGACGGACCAGCAGCGCACCGGCCATGGGCCGGGCGGGAGCCATCGCGCCGAGCCCACGCACGCCGGCCCCGCGCAGCAGCCGGGCGAGGACCGTCTCGGCCTGATCGTCGGCGGTGTGGCCGAGCGCGATGCGATCCGCTCCGAGCTCGCCGGCCAGCACCTGGAGCGCCCCGAGTCGAGCGTCACGGGCTCGAGCCTGCAGACCGGCCCCGCCCGCGAGGTCGAGCCGCCGCGAGCGAAAGGGCCGCTCCAGCTCGGCCGCCAACGAGCCGACGCTCGCCACCTCGTCCGCGCTCTCCGCGCGGAGCCCATGGTCGATGCTCCCGATCACCAGCGCGAATCCGAGCTCCGGCGCGAGGCGATCGAGCAGATCGACGAGGGCGACGCTGTCGGGTCCGCCGCTGCACGCGGCCAACACCGTCGAGCCCCTCGGGAGCAGGTCGTGGTCCACCGCCTGTCGACGCACCTGCGCGAGCACCGTGCTCATGCGTGGAGAGTACACGGTGGGCGGAAGCGTTCGGGCCCGGTAGGCTGAGCGCGATGCGTTCTCACGCACCTGCCCCGATGCGCCTCGGCTTCGCCTTCGCGATGGTCACCCTTGCTCTCGCGCCGGACTTCCGCGGCTGTGGAAACGACGGGGGCGGCGACGAGCCGCTCCCGACCGCGCCTTTCGAAGGCTGCCTGATCGACTCGGACTGCGAGGCGCGGATGTGCGCCGACGTGCGCTGTCTGGCCGGGACCTGCGAGGTGGTCGACGACCTCATCGATCGCGACGGCGACGGCGACGGCCCGGCGGCGATGGGTTGTGGCACCGACTGCGACGACTCGAACCCGGCGATTCGTCCAGGCGTGCCCGAGCGCTGCAACTTCATCGACGACGACTGCGATGGGTCGGTCGACGAGGCTGCCACGGGCGAAGAGGTCGCCCATCCCACGTCCATCACCAGCGAGATCGCGACCCTCGCCGCCTGGGACGACGGCAGCGCCGAGCGCTTCGTCCTCTTCGAAGCGACCAGCAGCGCGGTCTTCGGCACCATCGCGTCGCTGGATGGGACCTTCGAAGGGCCCATCGAGCTCTTCCGTCTCGACCGCGGCAGCGAGTTCGCCCAGCTGGCGGCGCTCCGAAGCGGGTCCGACGTACTCCTGCTCGCGCGGACCGACATCGGCGCCGTGCGCTGGGTGGTGTTGCGACCCGGAGCACCCGTCGAGGTCGTCGCGGGTCCGGCGTTCTTCGAGGATCTGCCGGGGCAGGTGCTCGACATGGCCATCGCCGAACGGGCCGGCGGATGGTGGATCGCCTTCGATCAGCAGTCGTTCCTCGACGAGACCGAGCGGCTACGCACGGTCCACGAAGAGCCAGGAGGTGTCGCGGCGCTCGAGCGAACGCTGCGGCTCGATCCGATGGAAGACCCGCTGGACATCGCGCCGCTGGGCTCCGGCTACGCCCTCACCTTCGACGGACAGGTCGAGCTCCACGGAGCTGGACCCACGCCCACCGTCGTCGCGCCCCCCGGCCCGCTCGCGGCCCGGCCGCTCGCTGCGGTGGACGGTGACCTGGTGATCGGCTTCGCCGACGGGGCGGGCTTCCTCTCGCTGCAGCGGGTCCGAGCGGATGGAACGACGGTCGGGACACCGGTGCCCGGTCCGAGCGTGATTGACCCCACCGTCGCCAGGCTGCGGGGTTTCGGCGAATTCCTCACCCTCGCGGCCTTCGCCGATCGCGGTGCCGCGGTCTGGCTTCGTGGCCCGGACCTCCAGCGGGTGGTCGGCCGCGAGTCGCCAGTGATCACCGATGGGGTCATCGGCACGCCGCACGTCGGCTGGGGCGCCGAAGCGCTCGGCGTCTTCGCGAGCAGCGGCGGCGCCAGCGTCGTGGCGTTCGGGATTCCCTGCGGCCCGTGAGGACCGCGGCGCTCAGAAGGCGCCGCTGAAGAGGGAGAGGTGAACCTCGGTGGCCTGCTCACCGCCGTAGCGGGCCAGCTCCTGCGCCGTGTACACCTGACCCACGGTCAGGCCGGGCGGAGCGAGCGAGACCCCTCCCTCGTGAACGCGCACCATGCCGGTGCCGCCGCGAGTGGCGAGGCGACGGCGGCGATCGATCTCCGCTTCGGGCTCGGCCTCGGGCTCCGACTCGGCTTCGGCGGCTTCGTCCCCGCCGCCAGCGTCTTCTTCCTCGAAGTCGTCTTCCGGGTCGTACGCAGTGGCTGCGACGGTGATGACGATGCTGGGCACCACGAGCGCCAAACCGATCATGAGCGTCGCGACGGCGGCCTTCTCGTTTCCGCGGTTGTCGATGGCGTAGTGACCGGCGATGGCGCCGCCAGCGGCGCCGACGACCGGGAAGATGATCAGCGACCAGGTCTCATCGAGGCCAGCCAGGGCGGGAATGGTGAGACCGAGCTCCGCGCCGATGAAGCCGAGGCCGATCAGGCCCTTCGGGGAAGCCTCGATCTGAACCGGCTCCTCCGCCGGATCCTGAGCGGCGGCTCGGCTCGGTGAGGCCAGCGTGCCCACCGCGACGGCGGCGGCGAAGGCCAAGGTGAGTCCGAATCGGCTGATGTGCTTAGGCAAGAAACCCCTCCGTGAGACGTGTGCGTGCTTCGCTGGGCGAAAGAAGACGCTGTCGGTGGCTATATCCGAGCACAGCCGCTCCCACAAGAGCTCGACCGCGAAGCTACCCGGATCCCACGCTTTCTCGGGCTTTCGTTGCGCCGCGTCCACCCCTCCATTCATCGAGCGTTGACGCGGCCTCCCGAACGAGATATTTCGCATGCGAAACTTCTCCCTGCGAAATGACCAACCCGGACACCAGCACGGATGCCTCCACCCCCCGCATGGGAGGGGGACACGCCGACGAGGACGTCGCCCGCATCGTCGAGGCGATCGTCTACCTGTACACGGAGTCCCGTCGGGTCACCAAGGAGCTCGCCCGAGCGTTCGGGCTCACCGGGCCACAGGTCACCGTTCTCAAGATGCTCGAGGGGATCGGGGCGCTGAGCCTCTCCGACCTCTCCGCTCGAATGAGCGCTCGAAACTCCACGGTGACCGGCATCGCCGACCGGATGGAGCGCGACGGCCTGGTGGAGCGGAAGCGGGACGCGGACGATCGTCGAATCGTGCGCATCCGGCTGACCAAGAAGGGGCGCGCGCTCGCCGCGGAGATCCCGGTGGAGAGCATGGAAGTCTTCGGTGCGGCGCTGCGAGCGCTGGACCACGAGGAGCGACGGAGCCTCCGGCGAATTCTTCGCCGGCTGAGCGACCGAGTCGCCGAGCTAGTCGAAACCAAAGAGACGGAGCTCCGTCGCCGACAGGCGGCGGAAGGAGATGGGTCATGAGTCGCAACCAAGACAAGGTCGTCGTCACCTGCGCGGTGACGGGTGTGCTGGCGAACCGCAAGCAGTGCGAGGGGATCCCCTACACGCCGGTCGAGATCGCCGAAGAGTGCAAGCGCGCCTACGACGCCGGCGCGTCGGTGGTGCACATCCACGCCCGCAAGGACGACGGCTCGCCGACCTACGCGCCGGAGACGTTCGCGGCGATCAAGAAGGAGGTGCGTGAGCGCTGCCCGATCATCTTGAACTTCTCGACCGGCGTCCTCGGCGACGACATCGACGAGGTGGTCCGGTACATCGAGGAGAGCCGCCCCGAGATCGGCGCCCTGAACATGGGCACGATGAACTACTCGAAGTACTCGCGGCGGCAGAAGAAGTTCGTCTTCGACATGGTCTTCCCGAACAAGTACGCGAAGATCACCAAGCTCCTCGAGGCCATGAACCGCGCAGGTGTGAAGCCGGAGCTCGAGTGCTTCGACAGCGGCCACACCCATGGCAGCTGGCCGCTCTTCGACATGGGTCTGCTGAAGACGCCGGTGCAGTACAGCTTCATCGTGAACGTGCTCGGCGGCATCCCGCCGACGGTCGAGTCACTCCAGCTGCAGGCCAAGATCGCCGGCGACGTCGTGCCCGAGGGCAAGGCGTGTTGGGAGGTCATCGGCATCAGCCACGGGCACTGGAAGATGCTCGCGAGCGCGCTCGTGCTCGGCGGGAACATCCGCACCGGCCTCGAAGACCACCTCTATCTCCCGAACGGCGACATGGCGAAGTCGAACGGCGACATGGTCGAGCAGGCGACGGCCCTCGCCCGCATGACTGGCCGTGAGCCGGCCACGGTCGAGGAGGCCCGCGAGATCCTCGGGCTCCAGCACTACGAGGCCGGCCGGCAAGCCGCCGTCGACGTCGGCCACGCGCCCGCGACCGCTCAGGCCTGATCATGCAGGAGCGACCCTACGAGACGATCACCGCCACCGCCGCAGACGGCGTGGCGACGATCACCCTGAACCTGCCCGAGCGGAAGAACCCGCTCGGTCCGGGGATGGTCAACGAGCTCCTCTACGCGCTCGACGACGCCAAAGACTCGGACGAGGTCCGCGTCATCGTGCTCACGGGCGCGGGCAAGGCGTTCAGCGCAGGCGGCGACCTCAAGCAGATGGGCGGCAAGTCCGAGCTGAAGCCGAAGGGCGACTACGTCGACCTGCTGATGCGCTTCACTCAGCTCGAGAAGCCGACCGTCGCCCGCGTGCCCGGGTATGCGATGGGCGGCGGGCTCGGGCTGGTCGCCAGCTGCGACTTCGCGGTGGCGTGCGAGTCGGCGATTCTCGGTACCCCCGAGGTCAAACGTGGGCTCTTCCCGATGATGATCATGGCCGTGCTCCAGCAGGTCGTGCCGCGGCGGGAGCTGATGTCGATGATGCTGCTCGGCGAGAAGATGGACGCCAGACGAGCGAAGGAGCTCGGGCTCCTCTCGCACGTGGTGCCGGATGACGAGCTCGACTCAGCGACGGCAGAGCTCGCCGGCAAACTGGCGAGCCAATCGCCGACCGCCATGCGGATGGGGCTGCGCGCCTTCCACCATCAGCGGGAGCAGGCGATGGCGGACGCCCTGCCCTACCTGCGGGACCAGCTCTTCGCGTTGCTGGGCACCGAGGACGCCCGCGAAGGGCTCAGCGCCTTCTTCCAGAAGCGCGAGCCGAAGTGGACCGGTCGCTGACCGACATCCGAAGCCGAATGGAAAAGTCGCCGTGACCGGGCCGAAACATCGGCCCGGTACGATGGGACCGTGCAGGAACCCCAAGCCAAAGGCAGCGTGCTCATCGACGTGGTCCGGTCACTGCGGAAGATCGGGGAGCCGGCCGCGGCGAAGGTTCCATCCGAGCTGCGGGGCTATCTCGACCAGCGCGTTCTGCCCTTCCAGTGGTACCCGGAGTCGGCACTCCATCAGCTGATGGCCGTGTTGGCCGAGTTCCTCCCGGGGTCGCAGCCCCAGGCACTCGAGGAGATGGGCCGGACGCTCGCGAAGTCCCAGCTGCGCGAGCTGTACTCGAACATGGTCACCGAGGGCGATCCACCGCGGACCATGCGGCGGGCCGTGACCGCGCTCTGGGCCACCCAACACGACACCGGGAGGCTCGTGATCCGTGACAGCGGCCCGGGCTGGCTCGAGACCGAGCTGACGGAGTACGACTCGAGCAGCGGTGTCTGGTGCCCCGCGCTCGGCGGCTACATGCTCGGGACCATCGAGGTGGCCGGCGGCGAGGACCCGCGGGTCCGGAAGCTCCAGTGTCGCTCCGAGGGCAGCGATCGCTGCGGCTGGCGCCTCTCCTGGAAGGCCCCCTAGCTGCGCGGACCGCAGTCGATGCAGTCGGTGCCGTAGTCGCAGAGCGAGAAGTCGGAGCCGGGGCCTCCGTCGTCGCAGTCGCCGTCGTTGCTGTAGGTGCAGGTCTCGGAGCAGAGGGTCCCGCCGGACCCCGAGTCGATGCCGAAGTCCTGACCGAGATCGCGGCCCAGATCGCGCCCCAGGTCGACCGGACCGCCGAGGTCTCGGGGGCCGAGGTCGGCGAGCCCGGGACCGAAATCGGCCGGCTGTGCGTCGCGGGGCGACGGGGCCGCGTCGACGGGCCCGCGGCGGCGGGGATCGCTCTCGCAGGCGATGAGGACGACGAGGGCGAAGGTGGCGATGAATGCGGCTCGCACGGCTGCAGTGATGCCACGAGCCCGCGTGGAAAGGTAGCCGTTTGGTGTCAGCCGAGCGCGTGGAGTCCGATCTCGAGGGCGTCGCCACCACGCCAGAGGTCCGGCTTGAGGGTACCGATGGCGGTCACCTCCTTGCCGAGCTCGTCGATGCGGTGGGCGAGCCGCGGCCCGAACGCGCCGACGACGGCGTCGCCGTGGCGAAGGCGCAGCTTGAGGTGCTGACCGTCGCCAACGATGCGCGCCTCCTCGACCTGAGCACCGGGCATGGCGAAGAGGGGCGGGCGGTTCGACTGACCCATCGGTTCGAGCTGGGCCAGGTCGCGTGCGGTCGGCATGGGGAAGGCGTCGCCGAGCTCGACGTCCACCTCGAGCGCGCGCTCGGAGGCGCCGGGCGCGGGCGTCTCGGCGGCGAACGCTTCGCGGAACTCTTCGATGCGATCCGCCCGAAGGGTGACGCCAGCGGCCGCGCGGTGACCTCCGAAGCGGTCGAAGAGCGAAGCGCAGCGGGTCAGTGCCGCGTGCAGGTCGATGTCCCCGACCGTGCGGCCGCTCCCATGGCCGCGCTCGGAGTCGAGAGCGACCACGACCGACGGGACGCCAAAGCGGTCACAGAGTCGCGCGGCGGTGATGCCGACGACCCCGCGATGGAAGCGCTCGGAGGCGACGACCACGCCGTGACTCGGTTCTGGTCCCCAGAGGGCCTCGACCTGGGCGATGGCCTCTTCGGTCATGGCGCGCTCGACCGACTTGCGCTCGTCGTTGACCTCTTCGATCTGTCGCGCGAGGCGCTGTGCCTCGTCGTGGTCGCGAGAGCGCAAGAGCGCAAGGGTGAGCGCGGCGTCGCCGAGCCGGCCGGGGGCGTTGAGCCGTGGCGCGAGCCGGAACGCGATCTCCTGAGCACCGAGCGGCTGGCGCGCGCGGAGGCCGGCGCGGTCCCGAAGGGCCTGGACGCCAGGACGAAGCTTCGGGGCGGCGAGCACCTTGAGTCCGGCGCGAACGAGCGCGCGGTTGTCACCGTCGAGCGGCGCGACGTCGGCCACGGTGCCGAGCGCGACGAGATCGAGGTATTGGCGCACGTCGAGCTTGGCGCCGAGCGCGGCGCGGAGGCCGGCGACGAGGCTGAGCGCGAGGCCCGCGCTGCACAGCCCGGCGTAGCCGAAGTCGCAGTCGGGGCGGTGCGGGTTGAGGAACGCATTCGCGGGAAGCGGCTCGTCGGGGACCAGGTGGTGGTCGACCACGATCACGTCGACGCCGCGCTCCCGAGCGCGCGCGATGCGCGGATGGTCGGCGGACCCGCAGTCGCAGGTGATCAGCAGGTGGGGGTCGCCCGCCAGGCACCGATCGAGCGCCGGCTCCGAGAGCCCGTAGCCCCCTTCGAAACGATTCGCGGCGTGGGCCTGGACCTCGGCGCCGAGCTTCTCGAGCGCGTCGGCGAGGATCGCGGCGCTGGTGGTGCCATCGACATCGTAGTCGCCGAAGAGCGCCACGCGCTCGCGCCGGCGGCAGGCGAACGCGAGACGGTCGGCGGCTGCAGAGCGATCGGCCATCACCGAGGGATCGCTCAGATCCGCGAGTCGGGGATCGAGGAACGCGCCCGCGGTGGCACCGGTGAAGCCCCGCTGGAGCAGGACCTGAGCGGTCGCTGAGCCGACCCCGACCTGGGATCCGAGGGCCGCGGCGGCGACGGGATCGGTGGCGCGCACCCGGTAGCCTGATGTCACGTCACGTATCGTCACTCGCCGACGGTATCAGGCGGCCGAGTCGTCCACCACTCGAATCGTGCATCAGGTTCACTCTCACTGGACTCTTGTGGCTCAAGTTCACCTTTGATAGGCTGTTTCACCCCAATCGGGGTCGGTGGAGCGAGTGGACGAGGACGACGATCGGCTGGGGCCCAGGGACGGGCCACCTTCGAAGCAGGTGACCCTGCGGCCGATGGCTCGGCTGATCGCAAGCCGCTACCACCTCGCGGAGCCCTTGGGGTCCGGAGGCTATGGGGACGTCTACTCGGCATTCGACGAGCGCACGGAGCGCTTGGTGGCCGTGAAGGTATTCCACCGGTGTGACTCCGAGACCGTGCGCGAGGACTTCCTGAAGGAAGCACAACGCACGGCGACCGTCGCCCATCCCCATGTCGTTCGGGTCTACGACGCCGGCTTCGACGGATCGGATCCCTACCTCGTCATGGAGCTGCTCGAGGGACCGACCGTGGGCTCGATGATCGCGGCCCGTGGGGCGATGGGCAGCAACAAGGCGCTGACGATCGCCGAGCGGATGCTTCGCGGTCTCATCCACATCCACGGTTGCGGTCTGCTGCATGGGGACCTGAAGCCCGCGAACGTCTTCGTCACCACCCAGCGGCAGGTGAAGCTCATCGACTTCGGCATCAGCCGCCGCAGCAATGACCAATCGGACGAGACCGAGGTGCGAGGCACGCCGCCCTACGTTCCCCCCGAGGTCATCCTCGGCGATCCCGCCGACGTTCGCAGCGACGTCTACGCGGTCGGCCTCGTGCTCTATGCGATGCTCGCAGGCCGCCACGCCTACGACCAACGGGTGAACGCGGTGCAGACCTTCCACGAGGTGCTCGCCGGCAGCGCGCCCCCGCTGAGCGTTCACCGCCCCAGCCTCTCGAGCGACATCGTCGCGTTCGTAGCCAAGGCGATGGCGCGAGAGCCGAGCGACCGTTTCCGCGACGCGACCGCGATGCGAGAAGCGATTCGGCCACTGCTCGAATCCGTCCGCGACCAGCCCTCGACGCCGCCACCGTCGATCATCGAACCGGTCGACGGTGAGCTCTCGAGCGCTCGGACGATCGACACGGAGTGAGCTGACGAGCTTGACCGGGTTCGCGACGCCGCCGAGGCTGCTCGGCATGCGCTTCTCACCCCGACTGTCGCTCGCGTCGTTGGCCCTCTCCCTCCTGGTCGCCTGCGACTGCGGAGGAGGTGGTGGCGACACGTGCACGAGCACCAGCGACTGCACCGGTGCGGACGTCTGCATCGATGGGGTGTGCATTCCCATGACCCGCGACGACGGCGGAGACGAGGACGGGGGCGAAACGGACCTGGGCGGTCCCGCGGTCTGCGACCTCGGCACCAGCTGCGGAAGCGAGTGCTGCCGCATGGGCGAACGCTGCCGCGAAGACGCGTGCGTGCTGGACCTCGGTCCCTGCGAGACCAACGACGACTGCGCGGGCGACAGCTACTGCGAGGCGACTTCGATGCGGTGCACGCCCTACGGCGTACCGCCGACCGTGACCAACGACCCGGACTGTTCGCGCCCGATCGACATCGGAGAGTTCGAGCCGGCAGAGCAATGCCGCTGGGACGGCAGCGACGCCCCGATGCCGACCTGGGCCAACGTCTACAGCGCGCCGATGGTGATCGACTTCGATCTGGACGACGACCCCGACGTGCTCGCCCCGTCGATCGTGTTCTCGTCGTTCGCGAGCTCCCGCGATGGTGGGGTGCTCCGCATCGTCGACGGCCGGACCTGCGAGACCCAGTTCAGCCTGACCGACGCGGCGGACCGGCTGATCTACGCGAGCAACTTCGCCATCGGTGACCTGGACGCGGACGGGAGCCGGCCCGAGATCGTGGCGTCGTCGCTGCAAGGAACGGAGACGCCGGGCGGGCTGGTGGCCTTCGAGTACGACGGGAGCGCGTTCGTGCGGCGCTGGTACGGCCGGCGCTGCGACGTGGCCGGCGAGCCACGCCACACGCCGAACGACTGGACCAACAACAACGGCGCGACGATGCACGACCTGGACGACGATGGCGTCCCCGAGATCCTGCTCGGCCGTTTCGTCTACGACGCCGACGGCTGCCTGCTCAACCCGGGGCAGAGCTACGACAACTACCTGCGGCTCGGGGTGTTCTCGGTGGTGAGCGACGTCGACGGCGACGGCGAGCCCGAGCTCGTCTACCCCGACGGCGTCTACTCGTGGAGCGGCAGCGACTGGGTGCTCGAGGACTACTGGGCGCCGACCGATGTGGCGGAGGCACAGCGTTTCGGTCACGTGGCGGTCGCGGACCTGGGCGACTTCCCGGGCACGAACCCCGGCGACGCGGAGATCGTCGTCAGCGCGGCGCCCTCCCCGACGTCTGCGGCGACCGAGACCGGCAGCGTCCGCGTGATGACCCGGACCGGCGCCATCGTCTTCGGTCCGTTCGCGTTGCCGAACGAACCGGCGCAGATCGCGGGCCGTGGCGGACCGCCCACCATCGGCGACTTCGACGGGGACGGTCAGCGCGAGCTCGCGGTCGCGGGCGGCAGTCGCTACACCGTCTTCGATCTCGACTGCGACATCGACGGCGAGACCGGCGACGGCTGCGACCGCACCGCCGGCCTGCCGCGCGGCGTGCTCTGGAGCCGACCCTCGCAGGACCGAAGCTCCAACGTCACCGGTTCGAGCGTCTTCGACTTCGATGCCGACGGCGTCGCCGAGGTCGTCTACGGCGACGAGTGCTTCGTGCGCATCTACCGGGGCACCGACGGCGAAGTCCTCTTCAGCCAGAGCGCCTCGAGCGGCACCGGCTACGAGATGCCGATCATCGCGGACGTCGATGGCGACTTCAACTCGGAGATCGTGGTCGCGATGACCAGCGGTGTGAGCTGCCCGGCGACCGACCCGATCTACACCGCGGGCACCAGCACCTTCAGCTCGGCCCAAGGCATCGTCGTCTTCCGCGACGCCATGGACCGCTGGGCCGCGTCGCGCCCGCTGTGGAACCAGCACGCCTACTCGGTCACCCACGTGCGCGACGACGGCAGCATCCCGCGCACCAGCGAGTGGATGGCCAACCACTCCGTCGCGGACCTCAACAACTTCCGCATGAACGCCCAGGGCGACCTCGACCGCACCGGCGCCGCCGACCTCACCGTGGCGCTCGCCGACGACGTCTGCGGCGCCATGGGCGCGACCACCCTGACCGCTCGCGTGTGCAACCGCGGCACCAACCCCGTGCCCGACGGCGCGCGCGTCGTCTTCTACGAGGACGAGGCCGAGACCTCGATCGCCTGCGAGACCTCGCTCCCCCGCCTGCTCGAGGTCGGCTCGTGCACCGAAGTCGGCTGCGACTACACGATCCCGGACGGCGAGATGCCCAGCATCACCGTCGTCGTGGACCCGGACGGCGAGGTCTTCGAGTGCCGCGACGGGAACAACCGGGGTGTGATCCCCTCCCTCTTCTGCGGGCTGATCTGATCCGCGCCAATGCTGCGGTGCACGGCCTGTCGGACTCGGCTCCCACCGATGAACCTGCTCGACTCGCGCGGGCCACGCTCGTGCAGTGCGTGCGGAGCGGCGCTCGAGGTGGTCACCGCTGACGGCGAGCTCACGATCGAGGGACCATCGCTACCGCCTCTGGCGGACGGGCTCTCGGTCATTCGCGACGAGCCAGCCAAGGACAGCTACCGCGAGGAGTCCACGGGGCGCCTGATCTTGCGTTGGACCGCCCCTCGCCATGTACCGGATCGCTGGGCAAGCCGCCCCATGCTCGCAGTGCTCTCGTTTAGCGTGCTCGCCGCGTGGATGTTCGGTCCCAACGTCGGTGCATGGGTCGTGGGGATCGGACTCGTTCTCTTGGTCGGAGGGGTCGCGCTCCTCGCGCTGACGCCGACGTCTCACCAGCTCTTGCTCGCGGAAGGCGAGATACACCACACCCGCGAGCGTTGGCGGCCAGTCCCTCGGGTGGCGGTCAAAGAAGTGCAAGACGTCAGGGTGAGCTCTTCGTCCACTCGACCCCGCGTTCGCGCCGCCCTCCTGGACGGCACCGAAGTGGACCTCGCGACCGACCTCCCCTCGAAAGCTGCCGCTCTCTATGTCGCCGCTCGCCTGAGGAGTGGGTTGCAGCCGTGATGAACGGCCGCGGCCAGAGCGGGCGCGTGTTGAACTCAGTTAGGTCGGGAGGGCCCGCAAACGTCGAGGGATTGGGGAGGGGGGGAGTGTCCCCATGGTGAGCTGGAGTCAGATGCCGTGCGCATGGAAGCGAGCGGGGCCAAGAGCGATGCGAAGCGAGCCGGCCCAGAAGCGATGCGAAGCGACTGGGGCCAAGGGCGATGCGAAGCGAGTGGGGCCAAGGGCGATGCGAAGCGAGCAGGGTCGGCGCGGGGGCGCCGAGCGAAGCGAGGCGACCCCGTCGCCAGTGGTGAGCGGGCACAGTGGGCAGGGATCGGTGAACCGGAGCCAGTGGCGGTGAGCGCCCCGGCGGCGAGCAGAGCGAGCCGACGGAGTGCGCGTAGCGGGTAAGGCGGGGCGAGGCGGCGCAGCCGCCGAGTCCCCGCCGCCACCGGGCCCAGAGCGAGCTCGACGCGCGCGCAGCGCGCCGGAGAGCGAGCGTGCGCACCGGCGACTCGTGGACGTGCGCAGCACGTTCGCGATGTCGCCCAGCCCAATGACCCCATCGCTGCCTGCACCCAATGGGCCCAGAGGCCGGGGGTGGGGGACAGGCCTCCCAGGGGCGTAAGACGCGCCGAAGGCGTTGGCGAAGCCAACGACGAGGCGCGGTGGCAGCGAGGGGCGCCGGACCGCGCAGCGGTTCGGCGACCCGAGCGACAACCCTGGGAGGCCTGTCCCCCACCCCCGGCCGTGCGCTCTGCTGCCTGCCATGGCCACCGACGCATCGAAGCCACCGAAGACCGAAGACCGAAGACCGAAGACGGAATGGAAAACGCCCGAGTCCAGAGAGGACCCGGGCGCCAACCGCAGAACGAGAAGACTTCAGGCCTTCGCCCGAGCCGCCCGCTTCTTGGCCCGCTTCTTCTGCGCTTCCTCGCTGAAGAACTTCCGGTCCATGAACTCCGTAACCGGCGCCGCGATGTAGATCGACGAGTACGTACCAATCAAAATACCGCAGAAGAGCGCGAAGCTGATGTCTCGGATGACCGGCGTGCCCCAGATGAAGAACGCGATGACCGAGAGCAGCGTGGTGCCCGAGGTCACGATCGTGCGCGAGAGCATCTGGCTCGTCGACCGGTTGATCAGCTCGCGGAGCGAGAGATCGCGGTAGCGACCCATGTTCTCACGGATGCGGTCGTAGACGACGATCGTATCGTTGATCGAATAACCTAGGACCGTCAGCAAGGCCGCGACCGTGGTCAGGTTCACCTCCTTCTGCACCAGCACGTAGATGCCGAGGGTGATGACCACGTCGTGGAACATCGCGAGGACGCCGCCCGGCGCGAAGCGCAGGTCGAAGCGGAACGCGACGTAGACCATGATGAAGGCGATGGCGTAGAGCAGCGACTGGATGGCCGCGTCGCGAAGCTGCTCACCCGCCTTCGGACCGACCCACTCCGCGCGGAGCGGAGCGCCGGGGGCGAGGTCACCGAGCTCCTGCTGGAGACCGGCCACGAGCTCGTCGGCGACGCCGCGGAGCTGGACCTCGAGGCGAACGTCGTTGCCGCCAGCGAGGGTGCTGACCTCGCCGCGGACGGCGGCGCCTTCGGCCTCGAGCGTGTCGATGATCGACTGGTGGTCGACGTCGCGCTGGAGCCGGAGCGAGACCTTGTCGCCTCCGGGCGAGATGCGGACCTCGTTGACGACGTCCTCACCGAGCGCGCTCACGAGCGCGGCCTCGATGGCCGCCGCCTGCTCCTCCGGGATGGCCGAGACCTCCCGAACGCGGATCATGTACTCGTTGCCGCCCTCGGAGTCCTCGACGGCGACGACGTCGGCGCCACGGTGCCCGAGGGTCTCCAGGGTCTCGCGAATCTTCGCGCTGGTGATGTCGCCACCGAACTGCAGCTGCACCTCGGTGCCGCCAGCGAAGTCGATGCCGTAGTTGGGTCCCGGGTAGAAGAGCGACCCGAGCGAGAGAGCGACGAGCGCGAGGGAGATCAGCACCACCGGCGTGCGGTGGCGCATGAAGTCGATCGTGACGTTGGGGTTGACGAATTCCATGGTTCAGTACGCCCTCACCCGACCCGCAGTCGTTCGACCTTCAGGCCGCGCACGATCCAGTCGAAGAAGACCTTCGAGCAGAAGATGCCGGTGAAGAGCGAGGTGATGATTCCGATCATCAGCATGACCGCGAAGCCCTTGATGGGGCCGGTGCCGTACTGGAAGAGCACGACGCCCGCGATGAAGGTGGTCAGCTGGCTGTCGAAGACCGACCAGAAGGCTCGCTGGAAGCCCTGGTCGACCGCCGACCGTGTGGATTTGCCTTGGCGTAGCTCCTCACGAATGCGTTCCGTTATCAGCACGTTCGCGTCGACGGCCATACCGACCGTCAGCGCGATGGCTGCGACGCCCGGGAGCGTCAACGTCGCCTCGAAGGCCGCCATGATGCTCAGGAGGAAGAGCAGGTTGAGCAGGACCATGAAGTCCGCGACCAGCCCGGCCACCTGGTAGTAGAGGAACATGAAGAGGATGACGAGGCCGACGCCGACCAGCGCGCCCATCGCACCCTTCTTGACCGAGTCGCGACCGAGGGTCGGACCGATGAGCTGCTCGTTCGCCGGCCGAAGCGGCGCCGGCAGCGCACCCGCGCGGAGCACGACCACGAGCTGGTTCGCCTCCTCGAGGAGCTTGTTGTAGTCGAGCATCGAGCCGAGCGTGATTTGCGCCCGGCCGCCGCCGATGCGGGTCTGGATGACCGGCGCCGACTCGGCGCGGTCGTCGAGGACGATGGCCATCCGGCGCTTGGTGTTGCGCCCGGTCATCTCCTCGAACTTGGTCGCGCCGGCGCTGTTGAAGGTGATCGAGACCACCGGCCGGTTGCCCTCGTTCGGGTCGTAGGTGACGGCCGCGTCGGCGACGTCCTCACCCGTGACGTCCGTCGACCGGAAGACGTAGTAGGTGCGCCAGGACTCTTCGTTTCGGTCACGCTCGTCGACCTCGGAGTCCTCCGAGCGGCTCAACCGGCTCACGATGAGCTGGTGGTCGTCCGGCATCTCGAGGCTCTCGATGAAGGTCTGCAGCCGCTCGCGCGGGTCGATGCAGTCTTCGTCGGCGCTCTCGCTGCAGGGCTCGCCGGTGCTCACGAGGTAGCTGGTGGCGACCTGCGGACGGGACTCGCCAGCGGGGGCGGACTCGGTGCGACGCTCGAGGCCGGCGGCCTCGATGGTGTCGGCGTCGAGGTCGGCGACATAGCTCGCCTCGTCGTCGAGGACCTTGAACTCGAGGCGCGCGGTCCGAGCGATGATCTCGCGAATGGTGTCGAAGGCCTCTTCGGTCGCGCCGGGGACCTCGACGATGATGTCGCCCTCGGTCTCGCGTCCGATCACGGTCGCCTCCCGAAGGCCCATCGTGTCGATGCGGTCGGAGACGGTCCGGACCGCCTGCTCGACGGCGGTCTTCCGGAGATCCTCGAGCCGATCCTCACGCATGGTCAGGTCGACGCGAAGGCCCTCCGCGCCGGAGCGACGCAGGTCGGGGAAGTGGTCGCTCACCCACTGGTTGTCGAAGAGGTCGCGGTCTTCCTGGTTCTCGAAGGTGACGCGGATGCCGCGGCCGCCGACCCGCTGGACGGTGATCCGCTCCTGCACGTCCGCGATCTGGTCGCGGCTGGCCGAGTCCACGTCGTCGTCATCGAGGACGCCGATGAGCACGCCGATCTGGCGCACCATCTGCTCGGAGTAGCGGTCACGGCGATCGCGGATGTACTCGTCGACCTCGACCTCGTAGCTCAGGCGGAGGCCGCCCTTGATGTCGAGACCGGGGTTGATCCGGCCGGGGAAGATGTCTCGGACCCACTGCGGCGCGGGCATGGCGAACTCTTCCCCCTCGTCGGCGAGGCCGTCGAGGCTGGGCCAGAGCGCGAGCCATGCGGCCGCAATCGCGAGAATGACGACCGAGAAACGGAGATACCAGGAACGATCCATCGGTTGGGTGGCCTAGAGAGCGAGTGGAGCGGGTTGGGTGTCGAGGCCCCAACGCGCGTGGTGGCTCAACATTCGTTGAAAGAGAGAGGCTCAGTCCTCGGAGTCGTCGCTGGCCTTGGCGATGGGCCCGGCGATGTGGGAACGGAGCACGTTGATCTTGGTCTTGTCGGCGATCTTGAGGGTGACCTCGACGTCGTCGATCTCGATGATTTCGCCCCGGATGCCGCCGTTCGTGCGAACCACGGTGCCCTTGTCGAGGGCCTTGAGCATGGCGTCGTGTTCCTTCTGGCGCTTCTGCTGAGGGCGAATCAGCAGGAAGTACATCACCAGGAACATGATGGCGATGATTCCGAACTGGGAGCTGCCGCCCGCGCAGCCCATCGGGCCCGCCGCGCCGCCGCCGGCCGCACCACCTCCGCCGCCGCCACCACCGCTCATGGCGGAGGCCGCGGGCTGCAGAAGCGACAGGAGTGTCACCAAATGGGTCATCACGAACACGAAATCACCTGAATTCTCGGGACAAAAGGACACCCCAGCCCCGAAGCCGCGGTGTACTACTCCAAGGGGCCCCCCGGGTCAAACCCTGCGAAGAGCGAACGCAGCGGGGCCCCGACCGGTCAAACGCCCTCGGAAGGGGCGACCGGGGATGGCACCATCCGGCCCGTGAGCGAGACGGAGCACGATCGGGGGGTCGCGGCGCGAGAGGCGCTGGTCGAACGGTGGCCCGACGCCCCCGAGCGCGTCCAAGCCTTGGCAGAGGATTTGGGGCGTCACGCGCCAGCGATTCTGCCCCTGCTCCTCTTCGATCCGCCGATGGGCGAGGCGGTCCTCGACTCGCACCCCGAGCGCTCCGGTCACGACGTGAACGTCCTCTTCGCGGCCGCCACCGGGCACCTCACCGACGATGAGGCGCTGCTCTCGACCCTCCGGCAGCTCCGCCACGCGGAGATGATTCGGATCGCCACGCGTGAGATCCGAGGTCACGCGGACGTGGACGACACCGCCCGGGAGCTCGCCCAGCTGGCCGAAGCGGCCACCGATGCAGCGCTCTCGGCCTGTCGCCGGAGCCTCGAGGCCCGGTATGGCGAGCCGCTCGACCTGGACGGGGAGCCCATCGGGATGGTCGTGCTGGGTATGGGCAAGCTCGGCGGCAGCGAGCTCAACCTGGGCAGCGACATCGACATCTGCTTCTTCCATCGGACCGACCAGGGCCGCGTGGGCGACGGCGACATCGGCGTCCACGAATTCTTCAGCCGCCTGGCCCGGCGGACGACCCGCGCCCTCGCGGAGGTGACCGAGGACGGTTTCGTCTTCCGGGTCGACCTCCGGCTGCGGCCCGAGGGCACCCAGGGCCCGCTCACCCACTCGCTGGCCGCGGCGGAGCGCTACTACGAGGGCTTCGGCCGCACCTGGGAACGGGGCGCGCTTCTCCGTGCGCGGCCGGTGGCTGGCGACCGGGCCCTCGGGGAGCAGCTCATCGAGGAGTTGCAGCCCTTCATCTTCCCGAAGCGCGTCGACCCCTCGGTCGCCGCAGCGATGCACGGCATGGTGCTTCGCGCGCGGACGGAGCTGAAGATCGACCCTGAGCGCCACGTGAAGCTCGGTCGCGGCGGCATTCGGGAGGCGGAATTCTTCGTGCAGGCGCTGCAGCTGGTCTGGGGCGGCGTGCATCCCGAGCTGCGGGTCCACGGCACCATCGAGGCGGTTCGACGGCTGGCGGCGCTCGGGTTCCTGGCCGATGGGGACGCCGTGGCCCTCGAGCGTGCGTGGGCGCTTCTGCGCCGGGTCGAGCACCGCATCCACCTGCGCAAGGGCTACCAGACCTTCGACCTGCCGACTGGCCCGGAGGCCGCGGAGCTCGCTCGGTCCCTGGGCTTCGATGACGAGGACGCGTTCCACCGCGCGCTCGACGCCGAGCGAGCGGTGGTCCACGAGCTCTTCACCTCGCTGGTCGAGGAGCCCGAGGACCCCACCGAGCTCGAGCCGATCGCCCAGGCGATCCGCGAGGAGCGGGACATCGACCCGACCTGGCTTCAAGAGCGGCTCGGCGTGCAGGACCCGGACGCCGCCGCCGCCCACCTCGCGCGAATGGCGCGGCCGAAGGAGTCGCCCTTCGCGCCCATCGGCCATGCGGCCCACCCGGGGCTGGCCGCGGAGCTGCTCGAGGACATCGCCAACGCAGCCGATCCGGACGCCGCGCTGGCTGGGCTGAGCGACTTCGTGCTCCGAGGCGGAGTCGCCTTCGCGCGCTGGCTGGCGGACGAGCCCCGACTGCGGCGACGGTTGGTCGGCCTCTTCGGGGCCAGCCCGGGCCTCGGCAAGGACCTCAACCTGCGCGTCGAGGTCCTCGGCGAGCTCATCCAGGGGAGCGGCCCGGCCACGGACGCGGAGCTCGAGGAGGCCCACGCTCGGCTCCCGACCGGCGAAGCGGAGCGCTTCGTGGATGGGCTCCGGCGCCTCCAGCGAGAACAGGTGCTGCGCATCGGCTTGGCCCACATCGGCGAAGACCTGAACGCGCGGGAGGCCACCGAGCGACTCAGCGCGTTGGCGGAGCACCAGGTGGGCGCAGCCTTTCGTTTCGCGTTGGGCGAGGCGCGTGCTCGCTACGGCGCGGTCGACGGCTCGTTGGCCGTGGTGGGCATGGGGAAGCTCGGCAGCCGGGAGCTCGGCTTCGCCAGCGATCTGGACCTCTTCTTCGTGTACGACCGCGACGGACAGACCGAGCAGGGGCGCACCTACGCGGAGGTCTTCACTCGGGTGGCCCAGCGAACCATGCGACTCCTCTCCCAGCTCTCCGCCGAAGGGCCGGGCTACGAGATCGACGCGCGGCTCAGACCGAGCGGCACGCAGGGCCTGCTCGTGGTCTCGCAGAAGGCGCTCGTGCGCTACCACGAGGAGCAGAGCGAGGGCTGGGAGCGTCAGGCGTTGGTGCGGGCTCGCGCCGTGGCCTCCTCGAACCCGGCGTACCGCGCCGAGGTCGACCCGCTGCTCGAGCGACTCGCCTACGCCAAAGGCGGACCGAGACCGGAGCGCCTCGCCGAGCTGCGCGGACGCATGCAGCGCGAGCTTGCCGGGGAGAAAGCCCATCGATACCATCCGAAGCTCGGCTTCGGCGGCCTCGTCGACGTGGAGCTCGCGACCCAATGGCTGCAGATGCATGAACGCGATCCCAGCGTGCGGCAGCGTCATACGCTGGACGCCCTCGACGCTCTCCAAGCGCACGGCGCGAGCACGCCCGACACGCTCGAGGCGCTGCGTGAGGGCTATCGCTTCTTCCGACGCGTGGAGCAGGCACAGCAGCTGCTCGACCCGACCTCGGATGGCCTGACGCTCGGCGGCCCGCGCTGGCGGGCCGTCACCCGCCGGCTGGGTGTTCGGGCGCGCGATGGCGCGGACGCAGGGGAAGTGCTGGCGCGGGACTGGCGCCGCATCGCGACGAGCGCACGCGCGGCGTTCGAGGCCATCGTCGCTCCAGTCGACGCGCCGCCGCCGTGGGAGGGCGAGGCGTGACCCGGGTGCTCGTGGTGAGCCCGCGCGAGGCGTGGGCGAACGCCACCACCGAGGCACTGCTGGCCGACGGGGTCGACGTCCGTGCACTGCCTACCGGAGAGCTGGCCATCGACGCCTTCGTCCAGGAGCCGGCGGACGCGCTGATCATCGAGCTCGAGCTGCCCGGTCGCGACGGCGCGGCGACGGTCGAGTCCATCCGGTGGGCCCCCGGCGGCGAGCGCGCGCTCGTGATCCTGGTCGGCCTCGATGCGGACCCGGAGCGCGTGCGCCGAGTGGCGCTCGAGCTCCGGGCCCGCTCCGCGCCGGACGGAGCGCTGGTCAGCCTGCGGAGCGCGTTGGCGTCGCTGATGCGGCCGATGGAGGAGCAGCCCCTCACCGGCGAGGTGACCAAGCAAGTCTCCACCGAGGAGCTCCTCGAGCAGACCCGCACGCCCACCAAGGAGGCGGAGGTGCACGTCCCGCAGGCAGCGATCGCGCCTGCGGTCACCACCGACCTGAGCACCGAGGAGGACGTCGACGAGGCCACACGCGACACCGCGGAGACTTCGGCGATGGCCGACGACGACCCGGACGACGCGGAGGGCCGCGAGGTGGAGGAGCGCGCGAGGGTCTTGGAGGAGGTCGCGCGGATCGAAGGCGACCTCTCGGAGACGTCCTTCGCGAGGACCCTCGCGCGACTCGGTGAGCTGCGCGCGACCGGCGCCCTCCTGCTCACGTCGGCCGGCGATCCCCGGCCGACCACGACGAAGGAGTCACCCAAGAAGGTGGTCTTCTTCCGCAACGGCATCCCACTCCACGTGCGCTCGAACCTGGTGAGCGAGTGTCTCGGCCAGGTGCTCGCACGGCAGGGGTGGATCGACACGGCGACCCTCGAAGACTCGCTGGCGAAGGTGCGCGCCGGCGGCGGCAAGCAGGGCGTGATCCTGGTCGCGATGGGCGCGCTCAAGCCGCGCCAGCTCCGATCGGCCCTGGAGCTCGAGCAGCAGGAGAAGCTCTTCGATCTCTTCACCTGGCCGACCGGGCGGTTCCGCTTCAGTGAGATCATGAGCCCGCCCGGAGAGACGGTGACCCTCGAGATGTCGATGGCCGAGATGGTCGTCCGCGGGGTCGCGCGGGTACCGGCGCCGCGGGTGGTCGACTCGCTGAAGGCCGAGGCCGAGCGCTATCCCCGGCCGCAGGCGGTGCGCTTGGGCGGGCTCCGGCGCGCCGTGGACCCCCCGAGCAAGGCGTTGCTGGACGCGGTGGACGGACGCACCACGACCCGTGCGTTGCTCCAGCAGGCCGCCGACCGGACCGAGGGCGCCCGAACGCTGCACGCGGCGGCCTGCCTCGGCGCGGTGACCTTCCATGACGAGCCGCTCGAGGTTCCGGCCGAGCCGGTCGCGTCGGGTCGGTTCGACCTGCGTTCGGAGGTTCGCCGGCTGGCGATGCTGCTCCGCGACGGGCAGTACGCGATGGCGCTGCGAGTGCCGCAGGGCGACTCGGACGCGGCGAGCAAAGCCGCCGGAAAGCTGGAGCGAGCGATTCGAACGGGCCTGCACGAGGAGCTCGCCACACCGGACCTCCAGGCCGCGGCGTTCGAGGTGCTCTCGCGATTGCCCCGGGCGGCGCTCGCGGTGAGCGGCGACTTCGAGCGCTCTTCGATTCCCCCGCCGCCGATGCCCGCGGCACCACCTCGCCACGAGACGACCCAGCTCCCGCCCGACTGGGGCGACGACGAGGTCACGGAGACCTCCGTCGAGGCGGTGTTGCCCCCGGCCGAGACGGAGGAGGGTCGGGCCACGTCGGAGTTCCCGGCGCTCGCGGAGCGACGCGAAGAAGCGAAGGCAGCCGCGGAGGCGGCCGCCGC
>CAYXAP010000011.1:126616-196166 GCA_964462035.1 uncultured Sandaracinus sp. | reverse complement strand
CCATCGGTAGCATCATCGCCGAGGCGATGGAGCGCGTCGGCAAGGAAGGCGTGATCACCGTCGAGGAGGCCAAGGGTCTCGAGACCGAGCTCGAGGTCGTCGAGGGCATGCAGTTCGACCGCGGCTACCTCTCGCCGTACTTCGTGACCGAGACGGACACGATGAAGGCCGAGCTCGAGGACTGCTTCGTCCTCATCTACGAGAAGAAGATCTCGAACATGAAGGACCTCATCCCGGTCCTCGAGAAGATCGCGCAGCAGCAGAAGCCGTTCGTGATCATCGCCGAGGACGTCGAGGGCGAGGCCCTCGCGACCCTCGTCGTGAACCGCCTCCGTGGCACCCTGAAGGCCGCCGCCGTCAAGGCGCCCGGCTTCGGTGACCGCCGCAAGGAGATGCTCAAGGACATCGCCACCCTCACCGGCGGCACCTACATCTCCGAGGACCTCGGGCTCAAGCTCGAGGGCGTCGATGTGAAGGACCTCGGCACCGCCAAGCGCGTCATCATCGACAAGGACAGCACCACCATCGTCGACGGTGGCGGCAAGAAGAAGGAGATCGTCGGCCGGATGGAGACCATCCGCCGTCAGATCGAGGAGACCTCGAGCGACTACGATCGCGAGAAGCTCCAGGAGCGCCTCGCGAAGCTCTCGGGTGGTGTCGCCGTCATCAAGGTCGGCGCCGCGACCGAGGTCGAGATGAAGGAGAAGAAGGCGCGCGTCGAGGACGCGCTCCACGCGACCCGCGCGGCCGTCGAAGAGGGCATCGTCCCCGGCGGTGGTGTGGCTCTCATCCGCGCCCAGAAGGGCCTCGAGAAGCTCGAGACCGAGAGCGATGACCAGGCCGTGGGTGTCCGCATCCTCAGCCGCGCCATCGAGGAGCCGCTCCGCCAGATCTCGGCGAACGCGGGCCTCGAGGGCTCCATCGTCGTCAACGAGGTCAAGAACTCCAAGGGCTCCCACGGCTTCAACGCTCGCGCCGAGAAGTACGAGGACCTGGTGAAGGCCGGCGTCATCGACCCCACGAAGGTCGTGCGCTCCGCCCTCCAGAACGCGGCTTCCGTCGCGGGCCTGATGCTGACCACCGAGGCCCTCGTCGCCGAGCTTCCGAAGGAAGACAAGGACGGCGGCGGTCACGGCCACGGCGCCCCCGGCATGGACTTCTGAGTCCAGGCTGACGCCAACGAAGAGAGCCGAGCCCGTTCGCGGGCTCGGCTCTTTTCATTCCGTCCGTGGGCTTCGCTGGGCCCGCTGCGCCCTTGCCTCGCGCAGAGTCGCAGAGCCGCGGAGGACACAGAGAAACACAGGTTGGATCGAGGCACCGGCTAGCTAGTCGACGAGGCGGTGCCAGCCCGCATCCCGTCGCAGGACCACGCTTCCCAACCCTTCGTTCCTCTGCGACCTCTGCGGCTCTGCGACTCCGCGCGAGGCAAGGCGCATCGGGAAACGTGGGAGACGGGCTCAGTAACGACTGAGCACACTGAGCAGAGCGCCGATGCGCTCCGCCGACGCCGGATCGCCGGCGCTGGTGGCGGCGCCGAGGAGCTCCTCGAGCCCGTGCCGGGTGTCCGCCACGACCTCTCGCAGACTCTCGACGTCCTTGGCCGCCGCCCGAGCGCGGGAGCGGGCGACGTCGAGCGCGGCCTCACGGGTCTGGAGCTGCGCCCTCGCCTTCTCGAGCTCGGCGTCCGAGTCCGGCCGGCGCGAGAGGCTCTCGAGCTCCTGCTCGGCGGCGCTCCGGGCGTCACGCTCGTGGTGGAGCTCCTCCTGCAGCCGCGCGACCCGCTCCTCGAGCTCCAGCAGCTCGCCCTCGACGTCACCGCCCTCCTTACCGTTCGGCGACTCCGCGAGCCGTCGCTCGAGCGCCCGGAGACGGTCGTCGCGCTCTTCGAGCTGGGCCGTGAGCGAGCGGAGCAGTGTCTCCTTGTCGGCCAGCTCCCGCTCGAGCTGTCGCTCCGGCGGCTCCGGCGCATCGGTTCCGACGGCCGTGATCTCGCTGCGCGCCGGGCGCTCGCCCAGCCGCTCCGCGCGCAGACCATCGAGGAGCGCGCGGGTCTCCCGCAACGCCTTCATGGAGTCCTCGAGCAGCCCCGCGTTCTTGGCCTCGCGTGCTTGGCTCTCCTCCATCGCGGCCTGCAGCTCCGAGACGCGCTCGACCTCGGCCCGGCGGGCCGCCAGCTCGTCGTGGAGCTTCTGCAGCTCGTCGGCGTGCTCCTTGGCCCGCTCGGCGCCTGCCTCGCTCTGACGCTTCTCCAGCGCCGCGACGGTCGCTCGAGCCTCTTCCGCCTCGGATCGCGCCTCGCTCAGCTGTCTGGCTGTCTCGGCCGCTTCTTCCCGAAGCGCGGCCAGCGCCTCCGAATCGCCGCTGGCCGCCTCGGCCTCCGCCTTGGCCAGCGCCTCGCGGAGCTGGAGCATCTGCGCTTCGGCGGCTTCCTGCGCGGCGACCGCCTCGGTGGCCGCCAGCACGCCCTCGCGGAGGCGTGCGTTCTCTTCCTGCATCCGGCGGAGCTGGTTGTCGTGGTCGCGGGCCGCCTGCTCCTCCTCGGCGAGGTCGAGCTGAAGCCGGGTCACCAGCGCGTCTCGAGCCGCGAGGGCGGACGTGAGGTCGGCCGCTCGCTGTGCGGCGTCGGCCCGTGCGGCTTCGACGTCGGCCAAACGCAACGTCAGCTCGCTGTTGTCCGCCCGGAGCACGTCCACGTCGGCGCGCAGGACGTCCACGTCCGCGGCGGCACCACCCGCTGGCCGAGACGCGAGGCTGGCCTCGAGGTCGGCCACCCGAAGCCGCAGCCCTGCACGCGCGCCGCGGAGCTCGCTGAGCTCCTTCGTGGTCGCGGCGTCCGGAGTCTGATCGGCGGGCGCCTCTCCGCCCAGCATGGCGATCCGCATCTCGTAGCCGAGCCGGAGCCCCTCGATGCGGCTCTCGGCCAGCGCGATCTGAGCGGTCAGCCCGAGGGTCTCGGCGCGGGCGCGGTCCCGCTCCTCGATCGCCTCCGCCAGCGACTCGCGCGCATGATCGAGCTCGCCCTCGAGCTCGGCGACCCGTGAAGCGCCGGCGCCCGGCGCCCCACGCGACTTGATCATCTCCAGCTCGATCGCTTCGCGGCTCTCCGCGAGCTGGCCCTCCAGCCGTCGAATCGTCTCCCGGGCAGCGCTCAGGTCCAGCTCGAGGAGCTGAGCCTTCGCGGCACCGATCTCCCCCATCTCCTGGAGCTCGGCGATCCGGCTTCGATACCCGCGTACCCGCCCCTCGAAGCCCGCCTGGGCAACGAGCAACTCGGCCACCTCGCGGTCGCGGCTCGCCAGCCGGGTCTCCAGCTCGTCGGCTCGGAAGACCGCCTCGTCGCGCGCTGCCTCTGCGTCGAGGGCACGCTCGACTCCGTCGGCGGTGGCGGGTCCAGCGCCGCGGCCTCGACGCGCCTCCCGAAGCTCCTCGGTGACGTCACGAACGAGCGTCGCACGCCGCTCGAGCTCCGCCTCGAGCTCCCGGATCGTGCTCGCCCGCTCCTTGAGATGAGCTTCGAGGCGATCGATGTCGCGCTCCTGCTCGACCTGCGCTCCCTTCCCCAGGGCAGAGCGGGCCTCGGCGAGGTCGGACTCGGTAGCGATGAGCCGGGTCTGCGCCTGCTCCAGCCGACTGACGCTCCGCTCCAGCTCGGTGCGGAGCGCAGTGATCTGTCGCTCGGCGGATGGGACGCTCGACGACTTCTTCGCGCTCGGCGGCCCATCGGGGACCTGCACCAGCATGTGCGGCGCGATCGGGGGCACCTCGTCGGCGGCCAGGGCCAGGAAGCGACGCACGGGCTCGGTGTCCTCACCCAAGAGGGAGCCATCGACGACCACGTCGGTGCCCGTGGCCTCGAGATCCACCACGCCGGTCGCTCGGAAACCGCCTTCGGCGAGCATCCGAACCTCACGGAACGCTCCACGAAGCTGTCCGCTCAGCTCGCCGTAGGCGCGATCCGGCTCGTCGCCCACGTCGCAGCCAGCGAGGAGCATCCCGTCACCGAGCGACTCCGAGAGTTGCGCCGCGGCCGCCGCGAAGTCTTCGAAGACCGACACGTCCGGCACGACCGCCAGATCGAATCGCCCGGCGTCGCCGGAGAGATCGTCGACCGAACGGTACGGCGAGACCCGCGCGGCGCCGCGTTCGCGGCTCCTGCCGCGGCCCGACGTGTCGAGCACGCGGACGCTGTGGGCAAAGGAGGCGAGCCGATCGGCCGCCCCGGTACTGGGGTCTCCTACCCAGAGAACTCGACGTCCCGTCACCAGCTCCTCGAGCCAGACGGTCAACGCGAGGTCTCGGGCAGATGCGGAGTGCTTCGAAAGGGGCGCCATCGCTGGGTGCTCCGTGGGAGCGAGAGCTTCATAACAACCCGCTCGATCGCCGGTCAATGGCGTACGGACCCATGGTACGGTCCGCGCGCGAGAGCATGGACGTCACCTGCGAGCGCTGCGGGACCGAATACGAGTTCGAAGAAACCCTGGTTTCCGAGAGGGGAACCACGGTGAAGTGCACCCAATGCGGGCACCTGTTCAAGGTGTTTCGCCCGGGCGGCGCGTCGGCACGGCCGTGGATTCTGCGTCACGCAGATGGCCGTGAGGAGAAGCTCGAATCGCTCGGTCAGCTGCAGAAACGGATCACCCGAGGCGAAGTGGGCCCCGAGGATCGGATCTCCCGCTCGGGCGACGAGTGGAAGCCGCTGGGACAGATCGCCGAGCTCGAGCCCTTCTTTCGAGCCGCGCGCACGGCGGAGGAGACGGCGCGCCGCGCTCCCTCCAGCCTGCCGCCGCGTCACTCGAGCCAGCCGCCCATCCGAACGCCGAAACGAACGCTCATGGGCATGGGGACCGCCTCGTCCCCGCCCAGCGCCCCGCCGCCGAAGATGGCAGGCGAGACCCGTGGGCCTCGGCCGCGCCGGCCCGTCTCGGCACCGCCGGGCCACTCCGAGCCTCCGTCCCGCTCGGAGCCGCCCCGGGCCGCCCCCCAGCCTCCGCCTCGCCCCCCGAAGCGCACCCCGGCGCCAGACGCCACGGCGCCCGACGAACGCCTGGGGCTCGACGCCACCATGCGTGCATTGCCGGATGGGATGGCCGTGCCCCCGCCGCCGGCCGCCGACGCCACCATCCAGGACCCGACCCCGGCCGCGGCGACCGTCGAGGACGACGACTTCCGTCGCGCTCCCACGCTCGAGGCCCCGGCGCCCAAGGCTCCACGGCTCGACGTCGAACCGGAGAGCCCCACCGCGCGACCGGGACGACGGCACGTCCTCTATCTCGACGACGAGGAGGCACCGAGCCTGCCCAAGAAGCGGCGGGTGCTGCCGTGGGTCTTCTTGATCCTGCTCCTCGCAGGGGGCGCGGCGGCCGCGCTCCAATGGGATCGCATCGCGCCGATGATCGGACTCGGGAGCGAGTCCGCCGATCCCCTGCAGGCGGGCGACGAGTCGATGGCGCTCGACCACCGGGAGGGCTACGCGGCCGCGGTCGAGGCCTACGAGAGCGCGCCCGAGTCATGGGAGCGGGAGGTCCGACTCGGGCGGGCACATGCGGCGTGGGCGCAGCTACTCCGATTCCGCGCCGAGGACCTGGACGCTCGCGCGGTGGCCGACCCATCGCTCGCGGCCGACGCGGCTCCGCTCCACGAACAGAGCCGTGAACACGCCGAGCGCGCCATCGAGCACGCCGAAGCGAGCCTGCGCAGTCGGCCTCAGAACGCGGCCGCCGAGTTGGTGATGGCGGACGCCAAGCGCCTCCTCGGTCGGGAGGGTTGGGACGGGCACCTCGATCGTGCCAGCGAGGGACTCCCCGAACCGACTCCCCAGCTTCGACTCTCCCAGGCGCTCGGGCGCGCGGCGGGTGACGAGGGTCTCGCTGCTGCCCTCCCCCACGCCCGCCGGGCAGCGGAGATCGATGGCGCGCCGATCCGAGCCCAGCTCCTGCTCGCCCGGGTGGCCCTCGCCGCCGACGACGTCGGAGAGGCCCGCGCCGCCATCCGTGCCATCCGAGACCGGGCGTCCGATCACCCCGAAGCGGCCCACCTCGCCGACGCCATCGATCGAGGGCTGCCCCCGGCGGCCCCGGTCGTGGCCATGGCCGACGGGGGCGTCGCGGACGCCGGGGTGGCCGACACCGAGTCGGAGACCGCCGCGGAGACGCCCGAGGCCGCGCCGTCCGCGACCACCACCGGAGGGCCCAGCGGTGGCTCGGGCGGCGGAAGCACCGGGGGCGCGATGCCTCGCGACCGCGACTACAGCTGGTACATCCGCCGCGGCGACGAGCTCCGGCGAGGTGGCAACCACGCGGACGCCCGCGAGCACTACCAGCGCGCCCTGGAGCTTCGTCCGGGAAGCACGGAGGCGACCACCGGTCTCGGCTACGTCGAGCTGATGAGCGGCCAGGTCGCCGCGTCCATCCCCCTTTTCCGTAGCGCGGTTCGCTCCGACTACGGCGACGCCTACATGGGCCTGGGCGATGCCTACCGGCGCCTCGGTCGAATCGACGAGGCGCGCCGGGTCTACGAGACCTACCTCCGGAGTCAGCCGAGCGGCGTTCACGCGGGCCGCGCGCGCCGCCTGCTCGAGGAGATGCCCGGCGGTGCCGCGGCAGCACCGACGATGGAGGCCACTCCGGAGTCGACGATGGAAGCCGCGCCCACGACCGAGCCCGCGCCCACCATGGAGGCCGCCCCGACGATGGAGGCCGCACCCATGGATGCGGTCCCGGCCCAGCCAGCCGCCGATCCCGAGGGGACCGAACCATGAGCGACGAGCTCGCGGTCCTGCCGATCGCACGCGCCCTCTTCGAGCTCCCGTCTGCCATGGCCGACGGGAAGGCGGCCCTGGCGGGGCGCGAGATCTGGCTCCGGGAGGGTCGCGTGATCTCGGTCGAGCCGAGCGCCGACGACGGCTCGCTGGTGGAGCTCGCTCGCCAAGCCGGGCATCTCACGACGGATCCTCCCGAGGGGAGCAGCGCGGGGGACCAGCTGCGGAAGGCTGGCCTCTCCGAACGTGCGCTCACCCGTCTCCGCCGGGCCGCCTGGATCGACCGCCTGTCGGCCGCGCTCGGCACCGCGGGTGCCACGCTCGAACACTCCGCTCAGCCGATGCCCGACGCGCCCGAGGCCGAGCCCCTCGAGCTGACGCCCCTGCTCCTGGACGCGCTGGCCCGACGGGCGGGCGAGCGCGAGGCGGGCGTCGTGGGCTCGATGGCAGCCAACGAGCTCCGCTTTGCACCGCGCTCGGCCGCCGTCGACGCCGCGCTTCGCTGGGCGGGTCTCGCGGAAACCGACGAGAAGCGGCGCATCGGCCAGGTGTTGGCCCGCTCGCCGGGGGCAGCGGCGCGGCTGGCGGCCCTCTACCGCGTGGGCGTGCTGATCCCACCGGGTGCCCCCACCGACACCAGCATCACGCCCGACCTCGAGGCCGCCCCCGTGGAAGACGAGCCGACGCGAGGCGAGCCGACCCTGGCCCCTCCGCGCAATCCGCAGCGCAACCTCGCACCCGGGGGCACCGTGCCCCCACCCGCGGCGGAGACCGTGGAGCTGCCGGAGCTCCCCGCCGCCGAGCTTCGCCTCGACGACCCGCTCTCGGAGATCGAGAAGCGCATCGGCGAGCTCGAACGTGCGAACGCCCCTGGCCCCGAGCGTGCGCAGGCGTGGCTGGAGGCGGCGCGCGTCTGGCAGCGCGACCACGGCGCAGTCGAGGAGGCTGCCCGCGCGCTGCGCGAAGCGGTCGCCGCCGATCCCAGTGACCCGCGCGCAGCCCGTCAGGCCGCTCGCGCATGCCTCGCGCTCGGACAGATGGACTACGCGCGGGCGTACGCACGCGCCGCGTCCGTGGCCGCTGAGCGCGCGCCCGCAGCGTTGCGGCTCGAGGCCAGGCTGGCGCTCCTCGATGGCGACCTCCCACTGGCCGAAGCACTCCTCGAGGAGATCGGAGACGAGCCCGAGGCGCTCATTCGCCGCATCGCGCTCACCGACGACGACGAGAAGAAGCTCGCGCTCGCGACGCAGCTCCATGCGCACCGGCCGGAGGCCGCCCGAACCGTCTTGGCCGAGCTGGCGGCGGCCTACCCCACCGAACCCTCGGTCCGCGCGGCCCACGCCGACGCGCTCGCGTCGGACGGATACCCGGAGGCGGCCGTCGACCTCTTGCTCGCGTTCGCCGATGGGCTCGACGACCCCGACGCTCGACGCGCGGTGCGATGGCACGCCGCAGAGATCGCCGAGGAGCACGAGGACCTGAACGCGGCCTTCGAAGCGCTCTGGGCAGCACACGTCGACGAGCCGCACGTGGACCTCCTCCACGAGCCGCTCGCGCAGTACGCCAGCACGATCGACCCCGCTCGACGCGCCGTGCTCTTGCAGCACCTCGGTCGCATCGCCGAGCTCGACGCCGATCGCTGGTTCCTTCGCGCGGCCGAAGCATTCGACGCCATCGCGGGCAGTCGCTTCGACACGTTCCAGTGCGCGCTCCAAGCGGCGCTGCACGGGGGTGGCTCCGAGTGTCTCGAGGCTTTGGTCCGGGCAGGTCAACGCGACGAAGGTCGACTGGCGGATGCGTTCGAACGCATCGGCAGCACCGCGGCCCCTCCGCTTCGGGACGAGGCCTGGGCGGCGCTCGCCGTGCTCGCGGACAAGGAGCTCGACGCGCCCCAACGGGCGCTCCACGCGTGGCAGACCTGGCTCTCGTTCGGCAACGAAGCCGACGAGACGATCCAGAGCGCCATCGACATGCTCATGCCGCGTGCGGAGCGCGAAGCCAAGCGCGCGGAGCGCGCGAGAGAGAGCGACACGAGCACCCCCGAAGGAAAGCGTCGGCTGGCCGTCTTCCTGAGGCACGACCCGAGCGCCCGGGCGGAAGCGATCGCCATCTACGGCGAGGTGGTCGACGCGGACCCCGAAGACTCCGCCGCGGCGGCCGCGCTCGAGTCGCTCCTCCGAGCGCAGGGTGACGTGGGGCCATGGCGGGCTCACCTTCAGCGACGCGTCGACGCCATCGCGGATGACCCAGGTGCCGCCGCACGCGTCGAGCGCCGCCGGATCCTCGCGGAGTTGCGAGACGAGGCCGCAGAGCGACGAGACTGGGTGAGCGCCGGCACCCTCGCAGCGCGGGCGCTGGTCGAAGCGCCGTCGTCGGAGAGCGGCGTCGCGCGACTGGAGCTCTTCGCGGAGCTCGCCGCCGACCCCGAGCTTCGCAAGCGCGCGCGGGACGCAAGGCTCTCGCTCGCGCCCCAGAAACAGCAAGCACGCGCGCTCGTGGCGCAGGCCGCGACCGAGGAGAGCGAGCAGGCCGTCATGCTCCTCCGTCGAGCGTTGGCCGCCGACCCACGGAGCGCGGCCGCCCACCGGGTACTCGTCGACGAGCACCTGCACGAGTTGCCGCGAGACGGGGCGATCGAGGCGCTGGAGCATGCGCGCGACGTCCTGGGAGACGACCCTCGCCGGTGCCGCCGATTGATCGAGCGGACCGACGACGCCGAACGAGCCGCCACCGAGTGGGCACGGCTGGCCCGGCTGGCCCCCCACGACCTGACCGCCGCTCGGGACCGCCTCGAAGACATGACGCGACGCGGTCACCGCGACGGCATTCGGGCCGCCGCCGAGAGCCTCCTGCGCCATGACGACCGACGGTCGGCGCAACTCCTGGTGGACGCCGCCGAGGCGCTCACCGCCAAGGGCGAGGGCAACGACGCCGTCGACGTGCTGCTCCGGGCGTCCGACGCACTGGGCGCGCCCGCGCTCCTCGAGCATGCCGAGGAGATGACCGACACGCCCGCGACGCGGGCGTCCATTCTCGAACGATTGATGGCGGTGCCGGACCAGCGGTCTCGGGCCGTCCGTGAGCTCGCAAGGCTCTATCGGCAGCTCGACCGGCCGGCGACGGAGAGTCGAGCTCTGCTCCGATGGCTCGCCGAGGAAGAACCCCACCCGGTCGTCCTCGCACGCCTCGAAGAGCTCTTCGCGCGCTACGGCGACGAGGTCCGGCTCGCCGCGATCCTCGAGCTCCGCCTGGAGCGGGCGGACGACCCCGGCGAGCGGCGGCAGGCGCTCAAGCGGATGGCGTCGGCGGCGTTCCTCCGGCGGATGGACACGGAAGCGACGGCTCAACACCTGCGGACCCTCGCCCGCGAGGGCGCCGAGGGAGCGCGTGAGGCCGCCGCGGTGTGGGTCGGACTGGGCGAACCGCGCCGTGCGATCGAGCTGCTCGAAGAACACGCCGAGACTCTCGAGTCGGCGGATGACGCGGCCGCGGCGCTCGAAGTGGCGGTCCAGCTCCTCGAGCACGAGGTCGGCGACGGCGAGGCCGCGCTCGAGCTCGCGGCCAAGTCGCTCGCGACCGGCCGGCGGACACCGGAGCTCTTGCTGACCTTCGAGCGGCTGGCGCTCGCCGCGGGCGCGAACGAGCTGGCCAAGCGGACCTACGACGCGATGCGCGAGCTGACGATGGGCCGCCATGGCGAGCGCGGGACGCTGTACCGCGAAGCTCGCTGGCTGGAGCGCGCCGATGACATCCCGGCTGCCCTCGAGGTGTACGGCCGAGCGTTCTCGCTCGCCCCGACGGACGGGGCGGTGCTGCGCGCGCTCGAGCGGCTCGCTTCACGCGAGACCGTCGACGGCGCCGAGCACCTGGTTCGCGCGCTGACCCTCCTGGCCGACCACCAGACTCAGCCAGACCGCCGGCTCGAGTACGAGGCGCGCGCCATCCAGCTCATGGAGGAGGCCTTGGACGACGTGCCGGCCGCCTTCGAGCGACTCAACGTCGCTTGGCGCGCGACCCAGCGGAGCGCCTTGGTGCCGGAGCTCCGGCGTCTCCTCGGTCAGATGCGCGAGCGGGAGATCGGTGATCCCGCCGCTGCCGTGGCGGCCCTTCGAGAAGGACTCCTCGCTCGAGTCGAGATGACCTGGGACGTGCCAGACCAGGTCAATGCGCTCCTCGCGCTGAGCGAGATCGAAGGCGACGACGCCGGCGACCTTCCGGCGGCGGCCAAGGTGCTGCTGGAAGAGGTCATCCCTCGGCGCGAGAAGGAAGGCGACGAAGTCGACGCCGCACCCATCGCGGCGCGGGCGGCGGCGCTCGCCTCGCAGCTTCGGGCCGCGGGCGAAAGCGCGCTCGCCGACACCCTGCAGACAAAAGCCGAGGAGCTCGACGCGACGGCGAAGGCGGAAGCCGAGGCCCGCGAGAACGAGCAGGGGTTCGACTTCGAGATGGAGGACGAGCCGGACCTCGAACCGGAACCGGAGCCAGACCCCGAGCCCGAGCCGGAGCCAGACCCCGAACCCGAGCCGGACCCCGAACCCGAGCCAGAGCCCGAGCCAGACCCCGAACCCGAGCCAGACCCCGAACCCGAGCCGGACCCCGAACCCGAGCCGGACCCCGAACCCGAGCCCGAGCCGAAGCCGGAGCCAGACCCCGAACCCGAGCCAGACCCCGAACCCGAACCCAAGCCACCGGCTGCGGACCGAGCGGCGGCCGCGGGCGTCCCCACCGAGGCGGCCCGCACCGACCGGGAGGACGACCGGTCCGAGACCGATGGTCGGCCCGACGACGAGTACGTGGCGCGCGAGCCCATTCAGCCCAGCGAGCAAGCCGAGGAGGAGCGTCCCGAGAGCAAGCTGTTGGGGCGCTGGCACGTGGTTCCTGCGCCCGCCGAGGTGACCGATGAGCGAGCGCTGCGCGAGCGGATGGCCGACGGTGACCTCGACGCCATGGCGGCGCTCGGAACGGCGCTCGCGCAGCTGCCGGAGCGCGTCCGCGAGGGCCAAGAGGTCCTGCTGCGACTGGTGCGTGAGGACCCAGCCCGGGTCGACGTGATCCGCACGCTGGCCGACATCGCACAGCAGACCGGCGCCATCGGCCTGGGACGAGCCTGCAACGAGGTCCGGACACTTTTCGGCGAAGGCACCCCCGACGAGCGACCCGCGGGCTGGATGCGCCGGGTGGAGTCGTTCGCGGCGCTGGTACCCTTCCATCGCACCCCGATGCTGGACGTGCTTCGCCTCGTCTGGAACGAAGCGCAATCGCTCTTCCGCAAGCGCCTCGAAGACTACGGCGTGCTGGGCACCCGCCGGGTCACCGCGCACACGCGAGTGGTCGGCGACGCCTACGCGCGCGGCGTGCAACGGCTCGAGCTCGAGGACATGGTGAGCGTCTACCTCCATGAGGCGGCCGGCGACTTCGAGGTCGTCCCGGCCCACGTCCCGGCGGTCCTCATCGGGCGGGGGTCCCTCGAGCCCGAGGTGCAGCCGCTCTTCCGCTTCCGTCTCGGCCGAGCCCTCGAGCTCTGCCGCTCCGATCACCTGCTCCTGGCTACTCGGCCCGCCGCAGCCCGCGCCGCGCTGGTCGAGGGGGTGTGGGCGGCGTTCGGTCCAGCCACGGCCCAGCAGGACGTCTCCAAGGAAGCCGCATCCTTCGCCGCCGATCTCTGGCGGACGATCCCGACACCGGTTCAGTCGGAGATTCGGCGCCTGGCCCCCGACGAGCGCCCGGACGCCGAAGAGCTCACGGACGAGGTCCTCGCCCGCGCCGCTCGGGCCGGCTACCTGGTCGAGGGGTCACTGGTGGTGGCTCGGGACGCGCTGGCGCTCGAACACCGGGAGCTCGCTGCGTGTGCTCCCGATCCGGAGGGCTACGCGAAGGCGTGCGCGGTGTGCCCGCCCTTCGCGGCCACCGTCGCCCTCGCCTTCGAGGACGGTTGTCTCACCGCGCGAGCCGCCGAGGACCTCGACGAGTGACGCTCAGGGCGTCGTCGGACAGGCGGTGACGAGCTGGAAGTTCGAGCCGGGGCTGCACACCCCGAGCGACTCTTCGACGGTTCCGTCCGAGGACGGCATGCAGGCCGGGAAGAGACAGCCGCTGCAGACGGTCACGGGCCAGCTGAACGCTCCGGACTCGATCTCGATCTCGCCCTGGGTCTGGCCGCGAAGGCCGACTTCCAAGATCACCTGACTCGTGCCGGAGACGCTGATCGTCGAGGGGATGGCCTCCATCGAGACCACGGCGCTGGAGCCCGGCGCGATGTAGCCGGTGGCGGGCACGGAGTACTCGGCGATGGACGAGCCGGCGTTCGCGTCGACGACGTTGATCACGGCGTCGGTGATGAACACGCCGTTGGTCTCGGGCCGGAGCTCGTTCGCGCGCGGAATCAGCGCGTTCTCCACCGTGGCGAAGATGAAGTAGCTGTTGCCCTGCGAGGGGTCGTAGATCCCGGCGTTCAGCCGCGTCGAGGCGTTGTAGTCGCACACCCCGTCGGAGACCTCGGGGATCGCCATTCCGGTGATGAAGACCGAGACGTTGTCGTCGGCGCACCCCATGAGGGCGCAAAGGAGGATGGCCAGTGTGTGCAGTCGCATGATTATCCGCTCCGTGCCGAACAGCTTATCGGGGAGCGAGCGAGCCCACCAAATTCCCGTCAGCTCCGATCGACCGCCGCTCGGACCGCCTCGACGGCCATCGGCTCCACCGAGATGATACCCGGCGCCCCGGGAACGACGAAGCGAACGTGGTCGCCCTGCCGCTTCTTGTCGTTCCGTACGAAGGGCCAGACGGCTTCGTCGAGCCGCTGGTCGAGGTCGACGGGCAGGCTCAACCGCGCCAGGAGCCGCTCCATGCGCTCCACGTCCGCCGGGTGGGCGCTGCCACTCGCGGCACCGACACGCATCGCGGCCACCAGACCGAGCGAAACCGCCTCTCCGTGGCGCAGACCGCCGTAGCCGGCGGCCGCCTCGAGCCCGTGGCCGACCGTGTGCCCCAGATTGAGATGCATCCGGACCCCCTTCTCGAGGGCGTCCTCCGCCACGATGCGGGCCTTCGTCGCCACCGAGCGCTGGATGGCCCCGATCGTGGCCTCGCTCTCGCCGCGGGCGAGCGCTTCGGCATCTCTCTCCAGCGCAGCGACCGCGGCCTCTCCCTCGAGCCAGGCCGACTTCACGACCTCGGCGAGCCCCGCGACGCGGTCGGCGTCGGGGAGCGTGGCCAGCACCTCGGGGTCACAGAGCACGAACGAGGGCTGGTGGAATGCCCCCACGAGGTTCTTGCCGGCCACCCGGTTGAAGCCGGTCTTCCCGCCGACCGAGGAGTCCACCATCGCGAGTAGGGTCGTCGGGACCTGACCGAAGGCGACCCCACGGAGGAGGCTCGCCGCCGCGAACCCGCTGAGGTCACCCACGACCCCGCCTCCGACGGCGACCACGATCGCGCGCCGGTCGACGCCAGCCTCGAGCGCTCGGTCCCAAATCCGCGCGACGGCATCGACGGTCTTGTGCTCCTCGCCCTCGTCGAGGGTGACCCGCACCGCATCTGCCGGCGCGATGGCGTCGCGGTACTGCTGGGTGTTCGGGTCGGCGACCAACACCGGTCGTCCGAATGGCGCCACACGTTCGGTCAGGCGGTGGCGGTAGCCCTCACCGATCTCGACCACGTAGGAGTCGATCCCCAGCGGAACGGGGACCCTCGCCTCCTTCACGACCTTCGCCACGTGCTCGGCGACCACCGTGGGGTCGGCCTCGGAGCTCACCCGGGCATGGCACTCTGCGTAGGCGGCGGCCCGATCCCGGACCAGCGATGCGAGGCGAGCGGTGGGGTCGCCATCGAGCATTGGACGCCCTTCGCCCCCGCCGACCCGCGTCAGCAGGGTCGCGAGGGGAGCCTCCAGACTGATCAGGACGCCACGGCGCAGCAGCTCGCGACGCAACGCCGTCTGCGTGACCGTACCGCCACCGAGCGCGACCACCGAGCGGGGGCCATCCAGCACGGCTCGCGCGGAGGCCGCCTCTCGACGGCGAAAGCCGGTCTCCCCTTCCCGTTCGAAGATCGTCGGGATGGAGTGACCGGCTTCGGCTTCGATTCGGGCGTCGAGATCGACCAGCGGCCAACCGAGACGTTCGGCGAGGGCACGGGCGACGGCGCTCTTGCCGACACCCATCGGCCCGGAGAGAAAGACGCTGCGAGGCTCACCGCTCACGGCGGGGAGACTAGCAGCTCTCGATCACTGCGGAAGGGCCTCCGCGCGGTTCACGATCCGCGGGGTCAGGAAGATGAGCAGCTCGTTCCGCTGGTCGGTCACGCGGCGGCGCTGGAAGAGCACACCGAGCACCGGAATGTCGCCGAAGAAGGGAACGCTGTTGACCTGGCGGCCCGTGTTGCGCGTGTAGATGCCACCGATGACCGCCGTGTTTCCGTCCGGAATCAGGAGATCCGTCTCGGCCTCGCGCTTGAGGATGGTGGGGTCGCCTCGCGTCGAGGTCCGGTTGAAGTCGGGCTCGTCGCGGGTGATGGCCACGTGCATGGAGACCGAGCCGTCGGCGGTCACGTGCGGCCGCACCTTGAGCTCGAGCTTGGCCTCCTGGAAGGCCGTGTTCACGCCCTGCGCGCTGACCTGCGAATAGGGAATCAACGTGCCCTGCGCGATGTGCGCCTCGTGGTTGTCGAGGGTCAGGATGCGCGGGGAGCTGATGATCCGGACGGTGCCGTTGGACTCCGCGGCGCTGAGCCGGACGTTGATGTTCACGTTGCCGCCGACCGAGCCGAGGCTGAGGCCGATGGCACCACCCTGACCGTCGCCCGTGATGGCCGGCAGGTTGACCGCGTAGTTCGGCGTGGTCACGCGCTGCTGGAAGGGCGAGAGACCGGCCGTCTGAGACTGCGGGCCGTAGTTGCCGCCGGCGAGTCCGATGTTGCTCGGGAAGACCAGCCCGGTCGGGTTGCCATTCGCCGAGCTCATGACGACGTCGCCACCCCACTGGATACCCACGTCGCGCTCGTAGTTGCTCGTGGCCTCGACGATGCGAGCTTCGATGAGGACCTGCGGGGTCTGGGTGTCGAGGGTTCGAACGAGCTCTTCCACGTCGTCGAGCTGATCGACGATGTCGCGGACGATGAGAACGTTCGTGCGCTCGTCCACGCTGACCGTGCCGCGCTCGGAGAGGAGCTCCTGGACTCGGGGGGAGAGCTCGCCAGCGGTCGCGTAGCTGACCGGCACCAGGCGCGTCTCGAGCGGAGCGAGCTGCTCTTGCTGCTTCTGTCGGGCGATGGCCGCCTCGCGCTCCTTCTCGAGGGTCTCCAGCGGGGCCACTCGGATGAGGTTGCCACGGCGAACCATGCCGAGCCCCTTGGCCTGGAGGATGACGTCGAGCGCCTGGTCCCAGGGGACGTTCCGCATGCGGATGGTCACCGAGCCGGTCACGTCGTCGGCGGTGACGATGTTCACGCCGCCCACGTCGGCCAGCAGTCGGAGGATGTTGTGGATGTCGGCGTCCTTGAAGTCGAGGTCGACGCGGCGACCGGAGTACCGACGGCGGCCACGCGCGCCACGCACCTGCAGGGGCACGTCGCTCACGAAGCCGGCGACGTCAGCGGTCTCGACGGTCACGCCGTCGACCACCGTCGGGAGGTCGTCGTAGTCGTCCTCGCGAGCGATGGTACGCGCCGACGGGCGCTGGTTGGCGCGCTCGCTCGGCGTGAACATCCACACGATGCGATGCCCCGCGCGAATCGCCGTACCTTCGGCGCCTTCGTCGTGCTCGACGCGCACGGTCGTGCGCCCGTTCTCGGTGTGGAGACGCACCGCCTGCACCAACGAGTCGCGATCACCACGAACCACCCGCTCCGCGCTCGGCGCGAGCGCCGCGCCCGGAATGTCCATCCGCGCAGGGCCCTCGTCCGTCTGCCGCATCCGGAACTCGCGGGGCTGGTCCATCTCGATGACCACCCGATCGCGTCCGTCACGCCGCTCGATGGTCACCCCGGAGATGGTTGCCGTCCCTTCGGGTGCCTGCGCCTCTCGCGCGCGTTCCTCACCGGTCTCGAGGCGAACGAAGATGCCACCCGACCGAGCCCGCGCGCGGTAGCGAACGTTCTGCGTGAGGCTCAGCTCGATGCGAACTCCCCGCGAGGTGGTGCTCGCGACCGTCCGCGACACCAGCGGCGCGAGGCCTTCGGTGGCGAGTCCGGCTTCGGGCAGAGAGGCACCCGCCACATCGATGATCACGACTCGCCCCTCGTCTCGGGTACGAACCGCGTAGGTCGGTGTCCCGAACGAGCCGCGAATCGCGATCTCGGCGTGATGCTGTGAGCCCCGCACACCGACGCGTCGGATGGAGGGCGGATCGGCGCTCGCCGTTGCGGCGAGCGTGAGAACGGCGAGAACGATGAGAGCGCACTTGGTACGCATGACGGAGACTCCTCTCGAGACCATGGCTGCCGTGAAATGGTCCGCTGCCAGAGGTCATGCGGGCAAAAAAGCGACAGGTTCGGAGAGGCTGGCCGAAACGACGAACGCCCCGTCGACGAATCGGCGGGGCGTTCTGCTTCCGGAAGCGGGCTCAGCGGAGTGAGAGACTCTCCGCTTCCAGCTCGTCTTCGTTGTAGAGCGGGATGATCCGAGTCAGGGGCGGACGGTCCGGGGCGGTCGGATCGGTCCGGGTCAGGACGACCTCGTTGGGCCGAACCCGCGCCACCTGCCACTGGAGCTGCACCGGGATGTCGCTCCCGACCTGCACGGTCTCGGGCCGACCGAGGAAGTCGCGCGGACGAACCACGTACCCCACCCCGCTGGGGTCCTGAATCATCGCGCGCGGTGGTGAGATCCGAGTGATGATGGCGATGACCTTCATGTCGTCGATCGACACGTCACCCATCTTCACGTCGCGGGACACGGTCGCGCGCTCGGCGGCCGTCGCGACGAACATCCCGATGAAGGGCCGGAAGGGATCGCGGTTGGTGGTGTCCAGCTCGACGAAGTCCTCGTCGGTGTAGGCGGCGGCCTCTGCCACTCCCGCATCGGGATCGGCGAGCTCGGTGGGCTCCGGCAGAGCCTCCGGAGCCGCTGGCGCGGGGGTCGGAGAAACCGGCGCGGTGGGCGCGACGACGACCTCGTCCTCACACCCGACGAGGGCGAGGGCGCAGAGGAGAATGGCGACACTGCGGCGAATCATCAGGGTGCCTCCGGAACCGGCGCGGCGTCAGCGGACGGGCGTCGGAACGTCGTGGCGGTGAAGGTGACGTCGAGCTCGGGCACCGAGTCGCCCTCCCGCTCGGCCTGACTGGCCTGCGCCTGTCGTTGCGACTGTTTCAGGTGGATGTCTTCGAGGTTCACCGCGCGGCGGAGCTGGCTGGCGGCGTGCGTGAACTTCGCAACCTCGTGGAAGGCTCCGCGGACGGTCAGGTCCACCGGAAGACGGGTGTAGAGCTCTTCGGCTTCCTCGGGGCGAGGCTCGACGACCTGCAGCTCCAGGTTCGAGAGCTCGGCGATGCGGTTCAGGTCATCCAAGAAGGCCGCCATCTCGGCGTCCTCCGGAAGGATCTCCTTGTTCCGTCGGTCGATGCCCTCCCGTGCGGCGAGCTCCTGGCTCACTCGCAAGAACTCTTGCTGGCGACGCTCGGCCTCGCCGTACTGGGTTTCCAGATCACGGTGCCGGTTGTGCGCCGACTCGAGCTCGTCGGAGAGACCGCTGTGGAGCGCGAGGTAGTAGATCCCCGCCACCGCGCCGACGACCACCGCGAGGATGAAGAGCTTGCCCGCCGTCGGGATGCCCTCGAAACCAGACTTCTTCGGAGGGGCCATCAGTACTCCACCCGCGCATGCACCTCGAAGCCGATCAGCTCGATTCCCTCGATCTCGATGGCCCGCGTCTCCTGCAGCGTGACGCCGACGAAGATCTCCGAGAGGGCGAGGCGGCGCAGGAACTCCGCGACGTCTTCGTTGGTCCGCCCAGCGCCGCCGATCTCGGTCGAGCCGTCTTCCTCCTTGAACTCCGCGATCGAGAGCCGCCGAGGGTCCCAGTTGCGGTTGAAGCCCGCGAGCGGGTTGTCCCGGCGCATGCGCTCCAGCGCCTCGGGGTCGATCGTCGGACCGGCGCCGGGGCCGGTGCTCAAGATGTTGGAGAGCTCCATGAGCACTCGGGTGGGGCCGGTGCGACCTGCCTCGAGCTGCTCGACCACCTCGGCGAGGGCCAGCGACTGCTGGAGCTTGGCCTGGACTTCCTCGAGTCCCTGCGACTGGCTGCGGAGGTCTTCGATCCGTCCCTGCAGCTCGTTGTTGGCCCGGACCTGCGCCTGCAGCTCGTTGTCGAGCGAGACGTACCAGACCGCGCAGAGCGCAACGGTGATGAGCGCGCCGCCGAAGTAGGCGCCTGCCCACATCGTGTTGCTGCCGGAGCCTCCTCCAGCGCTCGTCGCTCGGGCCGCGCGCTTGGCGCGCGGCATGAGGTTGATGCGAATCATGCCTCGCGCCGCTCCTTCTCTTTCCGAAGGGCCAGGCCCATGGCGACCACCGCCTGGGCCGTCCGCCCCTGGAGCAGAGCCGGGTCGAGCTTCGCGTCGCGGCTGGCGACTCGAAGGGGGTCGAGCACGTCGACGGGCACTCCGGTGCGATCGGCGATCGCGTCGCGGAGTCCCCGGATGTTCGCCGTGCCGCCGGAGACGTAGATGCGGCTGAGGTCACTCTCGCCGGTGGTGGCCAGGTAGAAGTCGAGCGAACGCTGCACTTCGCCGGCGAGCTGGTCGACGACCGCCTGGATGATGTCGGGCACCTCCCGCGGGACGATGCCGCGCCCTTCCCCGCCGTGCTTGTATGCCTCGGCCTCTTCCCGACCGATGCTCAGCGAACGCTGGATCTCTTCGGTGATCGCGTGACCGCCATTGGCGATGTCGCGGGTGAAGGCGGTGGTGCCGTTCGCGAGGATGTTCACCGTGGTCAACGACGCCCCGACGTGGATGAGCACGACCGTCTCGCCAGGGGCCGGCTTGCCGTATCCCTCTTCGAAGACGTTCTGGACCGTGAACGCATCGAGGTCGATGACCATCGGCTTGAGCCGGGCCTCGACCGCGAGGTTCTGAAGGTCGCTGATCTCCTCTCGCTTGGCGGCGACGAGGAGCACGTCCATCTGCCCTTCCGTGTCCCGACGGTGCAACACCTGATAATCGATGTGCACCTCCTGGAGATCGAAGGGGATGTGCTGCTCCGCCTCCCACCCGATCTGCTCTTGCAGCTCGGCCGGAGTCATGAGCGGCACGGCGATCTTCTTGATGATCACACCGTGCCCGCTCGCCCTGAGGGCGACGTTCCGGCGACGGACCTTGTGGAAGAGCTTCTCGAGCCCTTCCACCACCACGCCGGAGTTCATGATCTCACCGTTCACGATCGTGTCCGGTGGGAGCGGGTGATAACCGAAGCGGACGAGCTTGCGCCCGCTTCGAGATTCTTTGATTTCGCAGACCTTGATCGATGTCGACCCGATGTCGACTCCGATCAGGTTCTTTCCTTCGGAAGCCATCCGCCGCGCATCATTCCTCCTCGCCGAACACGCGTACGCGGTCTTCGAGGCTGAGGCCCAAGGCTTCGAGAATCTTCCGTTTCGTGTTCATCCGACACCCGAAGCCCTTTTCGACTCGATCGATGGTCAACACCGAGAGGTTTGCGCGTCGGGCGAGCTCTGCTTTCGACATCATGCGGTCGATGCGGAGCTTGCGAACGTTGTTGGGCTTCAGCTTACGGGGCTTCTTCTTCTTCTTGGGCGGCCCGCTGGGGGATGCCTTGGCGGCCGAACCGTCCGTGGTGTGCTTTCCACCGCCGGCAGGCTCTTTGCCCTTTCCCGTAGGGGTCGAGGCAGTGCCGTCGTTCGTCGAGGAACGCTGAGGCGGGGTGGCCTCCGTGGCCTTGACATCATGGTCCATGCGGTCCGCTCTTCGTCCCAAAGACGTGCCCAAACCGTATGGTGCTCCATTCGGAGCGTCAAGAAGTGCCCTCTAAATTATGGCTAAATTACATGTAATTGAGTGCAATTCGATCCGATCTCGGGTCGAATTGCACCTCGCTCGCCCACTCCACCCGATCGCCGGGCGTCGAGCTGGGCTCGCTTTCTGCGCAAAACTCTCGGTTGTCAACGAACGACCCTAACCGCAGTCATCGTCACAGATGGGCGCTGGCGAGGCAAAAAACCCGCGGAGCCAAGGGTCGGCCACTCTCCGGCGTCGGCTTGATCCCTCGCGTGGCTCTTCAATACTCGGGGCCCGATGCGTGCTTTCGCCCTGATTTCCTGGCTCGCCCTCGCCGTCCTCGCCTGGTCTGCGCCGGCCGAGGCGCAGCGTGAGCACACCGTTCGCTCCGGCCAGTCCCTGAGCCGGATCGCCCGGAGGTATCGAGTTCGCGTCCAGGATCTGGCCGCCGCGAACGGCCTCACCGTCCGGTCGGAGCTGCAAGAGGGTCAGACGTTGCGCATCCCCGAGCGTGGGACGCACTACGTCCGGTCCGGCCAAACCCTCAGCCACGTCGCGGCCGAGCACGGTGTGAGCGTCGCGGATCTCGCCCGAGCCAACCGGATCCGCCGTGATGCGACCCTACAGGTCGGCCAACGGCTGCTCCTCCCGGGCCACGATCCCGTGGAGGAGCGTGACGAGGCCGAGGCCCGTTGGGGCCGACCGCGCCATCCCGGTGTGGTGACCCTGGTTCGGGTGCTGACCCACGAACGGCTGCGGATGCGGCTCGTCGACAGTCGCGGGCGGGCCCGGCGAGCCGCCAAGCGCCGGCTGGCTCGGCTCTTCCGCTATCGGCGAACCTCCCAGAGCAAGGAGCCGTCCGGCCGGCTGCTCCAGGTCCTCACGCGGGTCTCCGACCACTTCGGCGGCCGACCGATCTCGGTCTACAGCGCCTACCGCCCCGAGGGCGGGAACACGAACGAGAGCTCGAGGCACGTGGCCGGCGCGGCCGTGGACATCCGCATCAGGGGCGTATCCAACCAACAACTCCGTGACTATCTGCGTACCCTGCCCCGCGTCGGGGTCGGGTACTACCCCAACGGGCGCTTCGTCCATGTGGACGTGCGCTCGCGCTCGGCCTACTGGGTGGACCGCTCCGGCGTCGGCGAAGACCCCGACTACGTCCCGCGCGGCGAGCGCGAAGACGTCGACTGAGCGCTAACGCTTCCGGATCGAGGTCCCGTCGAGCACATAGCCCGGCGGAAGGTTCGGCTGGACGTCCTTGGCGCGCTCGCCGAGGTCCCAACCGCGCTCGATGAAGGCATCGAGCACGCTCGCGCGGACGCGGGTGCCTTCGTCGGTCGCCAGGAGCTCGATCAGCCGGTCCTTGCTGGCCTCGGCGTCCTCCTGGGCGAGCAGCGCACCGGCGGCGTGGAAACGGACCGTCTCGTTGACGTCCTCGAGGAAAGGAGTGACGGCCTCGGCCACGCGTGCGTCGGGGCGCGCTTCCAACTGCGCCAGCACATCGATCTTGCGCTGCGGATCGCGCTCGTACTCGGTGTCCATCCCCGCGAGGAGCCCGATCAGGGCGTCGACGACCGCCGCCTGGCCCTCGATCTCGTCGAGGATGCGGACCGGCCACGCGATCGCATCGGCTTCCTCGAGGTAGCTTCGCACGGGGGCGACCGCGACCTCGCCCGAGCCCAGAATCCCCTGGAAGGCGAGCTCCTTCTCCTCTTGATCGGTGATGGAGGGGTCGACCCGGAAGGTGAAGCGCTGGAGCAGCGCTTCGACCGCCTCCGCCGTCTTCATCTCGCCGAGCGCATGGAGCGAGCCCCATCGATCGGCAGCCTGCGCCCGCTTGTCGCCTGCACGCTTGGCGTGCTTCTCGAGCGACTTGGTGCCCGATTTACGTCCGAAGAAATCCAGTAAGCCCATTCGATTGCTCTGCGGCGAAGCCGCCCTGGGCCCCACCGACGTCGCGGTCGTGGGCCTCAGTTGATGATGACGGGCCGAAGGATGACCTGAGAGCCCTTGGTCTGCACCTCGAAGCGGACCATCCGGCAGCCGTGCTTCTTCTTGAGGTTCTCGGCGTTCTTGTCGAGCCGCGAGAGGAAGCGGTCCTTGCCGATGTTGGAGACGTCCTCGCCAGCGGCCTGCTTCGCCGCGACGTACTCGTCGAAGATGCGCTGCCGGTACTGCTCCTCCGGCTCGGCCGCCAGAGCCGCTGCGGCCTCGTCGTCTCCGCCACCGCCGCCGCCGTCCTGCTGGGTCGTCGGAGCCGCGGCTCCCTCCCAGGCACCGCCCCCAGAGGAACGCCCGTCGGCATCGGTCTCCTCGACGCCGGTGAAGACGTTGATGAGCTGGTTGATTCGATAGGCCAACCCGCCGAACTCCGCGCTCTCGATGTCGATGCGATGATCGGTGCGCCCGTTGATGACGGTGAGCACGCCTTCCTCGATCTCCTCGATCGGTCGGATGAGGCTGGTGCCGATGAGGAAACCGTAGATGAGGACGAAGATGAGGCCGACCGCCATGAGGATCAGGATGACCGTCGCCGTCTCCGCGAGCGCCATCTGCTCGGTCTTGTTCGCAAGAATCGCGATCCCCATGTCGACGCTGGGTGTCTCCGGGAGCGAGGCGGTCACGCCGACGTACTGAGCGCCGGCCAGCTCGGTGGTCCACTGGGTGGAGCCGCTCTGGAGCGCGGCCGCCGTGTCGTCACCCACGGTCTGGAAGAGGAAGGTGCCCAGCGGTCCGACCTCGGACTGCTCGAGGCTGGAGCTGTAGATGCCGCCCTCGCGGAGGAACGCCACCTGGTGACCGAAGACCTCGGCCTCGCGCTGTGCCAGACCGTTCGAGATGTCGTAGCCGACCAGGACCGCGCCGATGAGGCCACCCTCCTGGTTGCGAACGGGGGCGATGGCCACCTGCAGGAGCTTGTCGTCGTCCTCCTTGTGCCAGACGTCGTGCACGGCGAGCCCGCGATCGAGCACCCGACGCAGGCTCGGCAGCTCCGACACGATGGAAGTGCCGTTCATCCGGTTGATGTCGTTGTCCCGCGCAATGACTCGGCCGGTCTCGTCGGTGATGAGGACGATGTCCGGACGGCCCCCTCGGCCGCGTGCCGGGTCCTGGAACCAGGCGGCGATGCCTTCGGCTCGCTCGAAGGCCGACCGGCGACGCGCCTCCACGTCCAGCGCGTTGAACGTGGTCCGAACCTCTCGCGTCTCCGCTCGGTCGCGGACCTGCTCGACGAATTCGAGCGCCGAGAGCCGCCAACTCCGCTGAAGGAGCTGAGCGTCGTTGTCGATCTGCTCGTCGATCTGGGCGGCGAGGCCCTGCTCGAGCTGACCCTTGACGTAGAGGTACGAGCCGAGCCCGACCAGGAGGACGGCGATGACGTTGCCCGCGATGATCTTCAGTCGCATCCGTGCATGCTCCGAGGCGAGACGAAGTGCGAGATATTCCCACCCCTGACCCGCGCGCTTCGGGAGCAGCGCTCCCGGGGACCAGTTGATATCAGAGCGCTTTTCTCACGGTCAAGGCCGAGCCATCATGTGCCGGTGCCGCGTTCGATCCTCGTCGCCGACGACCCCCGATTCGATGGCCACCACTCGAGCCGTCCCCACCCGGAGCGACCCGAGCGGCTGGCGGCCGCCCGAGCCGGCCTTCGAGCGGCCCTCCCCGAAGAGCGCCGACGTGACCTGCCCCTACGGAAAGCGAGCGATGAGGCGATCGAGCGCGTCCATCGCCCCGGCTACGCCGACGCGCTGAGGGATGCCCTGGAGCAGGGCTGGGGAGACCTCGACCCCGACACCTACTTCTGTCCCGAGACCGGCGAGTCGACCTGGCTCGCGGCGGGCGCCGCCGCCGATCTGGCCGAGGCGCTGGTGCGGGATCCGGGCGAACGCGCGATCGCCCTACTCCGTCCGCCCGGTCATCACGCACGGCCGGGCAACCCCATGGGCTTCTGCCTGATCAACAACGTGGCGGTGGCCGCAGCGGCCGCCCGCGCCGCGGGCCTCGAGCGTGTGGCGATCGTCGATTGGGACGTCCACCACGGCAACGGCACCCAGGAGATCTTCGAGGCCGACCCCGCCGTCCTCTTCGTATCGCTCCATCAGTATCCCTTCTATCCCGGCACCGGTGCACCGGGCGAGATTGGCCGAGGGGCCGGACGTGGAGCCACGGTGAACGTCGGCTTCCCCGCTGGGACGGGCAGCGAGGCTTACGGCGACGCGTTCCGCCGCGTCGTCCTACCGCGGCTCACGGCGTTCGACCCCGAGCTGGTGCTCGTCTCCGCGGGCTACGACGCCCACGATCGGGACCCGCTGGCCGGCCTCGCGCTGGAGGCCGACACCTTCGGAGCCATGGCGACGGCGCTGGACGACTTCTGCGGTGAGTCGCGCAGCCTGGGGCTCTTTCTCGAGGGTGGGTACGACCTGAACGCGCTCGAGAGCTCGGTGGCCGCCACGGTGCGAGCGTTCGCGGACGGACGCGTCGCCCTCCCCGAAGGCGAGCCCACGGCCGCGGAGCGAGCAGCCATCGAGGCCACCCTCGCAGCGCACCGCTAGAGCGGCAATCACGTGGCACGCCATGGGCGTGGATGTCGCGTGCCGGCTCGTGTGCCCCGCCACGTCCCGACCGAGGCGTAGTCCACCTACCGTCGACCGAGGGCGTGGGGGCGGGTGCCCGCAAGTCGCCTCGTGGCGCTGCGCTCGAACGGATTGCCGCTCTAGAACGCGGTGGCGCGTTCCCGGCTGGCAGTCTCGCTCTCGGGAGTCTCTTCCACGCGTTCGGTTCCCACGGCCCGGCCCTCGACGAAGTAGAGGATCGCCGCGGTCACGGCGAGAAGCGCGGCCCCGCCCCAGGCGAAGTCCGAGTAGCGCCCCCAATCGCGAGCCTCTTCGTAGTTGCCGTCCGCGGCCAGTCCGCGCGCGTGACCCCAGAGGCCGATCGCGGTGCCGATGCCCGCCACCGCGAGGCCACCGACGATCCAGGTGGCGATCCGCTTTCCACGGATCGCGCGGTAGCGCGTCGCCGGGACCATGTCCGCGTACGCAGCGGTGACCAGCCCGGCCTCGACCCGGACCTCGGAGCGGAAGGGGACGTAGCCCTCGCGCTCCAGGTGGAGCCGATGGCGGCCCGGCTCGAGCGCGATCGGCGTCGTGAGCGGCGTCTGCCCGATCGACTGATCGTCGAGCTGAACCTCCACGCCTTCCACGTTGGCCGTGACCCGAAGGGTGCCCGTGGTCGGACGCTGGTTCGCGGCGCGACGGGCGGCCTCCGCCTGCTGCTCCAGGCTGGTGATCCGCTGCTCGACCTGAGCCTTGTCCGGAGGATCGACCCGGTCTCGAAGATAGCGACGGTAGTGTTCGATGGCGGGCTCGTACTCGCCGAGCTCCTCGTGCGACCGGGCGATGTTGAACCAGAGGTCGGCGCTCGGGACGAGCTCGGCGGCGAGCTCGAACTGGTGAATCGCCGGCCGGTAGCGATGGGCCTCGAAGTGCTCCATCCCCTCCATGAAGTGCTCGCGCGCGCGTCGCGCCGCGTCGGCATCCTCGGGGGAGCCACTCGACTCGCTGGGGGGCGCCTCCTCTTGAGCGAGCGCCGATGGCGCTACGGTCAGCCCGGTCAGGACGATCGCGAGACACGGCCAAGGGGAGCGAAACACGCTGTCAGGGTACCACCGGTCCAGCGAATTGCGGCAGAGACTGGACGAAAGTGGGTCCCGTCACGGTCGGCCGCTATCCTTCGACGTCGGTGACCTGGCGAATTCCATGCGACGAGGCCGAGCTCGCGGTCGAGCTCGCAGCGCGAGCGGAGGATCTGAACCTCGTGATCGCGCCCCACGTCACCTCCGACCCCATTGCCGAGGCCCTCGACCTGCTGGAGAGTCGGGAGCGGGTGGCGCTCGCGCTGCTCAGCGGACCCACCACGGCCGAGCTGGTGACCCTGGCACGAAAGGCGCCGGGTCTGCCGATGGCGTTGCTCGCCGGCCCACGCACCCTCGCGCGGGAGCTCGGGCTCGCCGCGGCGGACGACATCGGGCCGCTCGCCAACCTACTCGCGCTCCGCGAGGCGGCCGTCGAGCGTCCGTGGGAGGCCTCCACCCGAGGGCTGACGCCCGTCGACCGACATCGGCTGGGTCCGGCTGGCCATGGCGGCGCGACCGATCGCCGATGGACTCGTGGCACGGCGGGGCGACTCCTCTTGGAGCACCCGGGCGGGAGCCTCCTGCTCGGTGATGCGCGATCGGTGGCGGGTGCGCTCGATGCAGCCCAGGCCGCCACGGTGAGCGATCGCCCACGAATGCCCACCGTCGAAGGCGTGGATCCGGACGCGGTGCTCGAGGTGATCCTCGGTCCGCCACGCGCCCTCTCCGACCCCGCGAGCAAGACGGCCCTCGCCGCCTATGACGTCCCGCTCCCGGCGGAGGTCCTCTGCACCAGCCCATCGCGGGCGGCTTCGGAGGCCTCCCAGCTGGGCTTTCCCGTTCGCCTCTCGCTGGCCAGCCCGGATCTGCGGTTGTGGGACCACCCCGACCTGGTCGCGGACGGTGTCGACAACGCGGCCCGTGTCCGGGATGTCTTCCGCCAGATGATGGCGCTCGGGGCCACGCGAGCCGACAAGAACCGTCTGCTCGGGGTGATCGTATCCGCGACCACGAGCGCCCGGGCGCTCATGCGTGTCGAAGCCGAGTCGCTGGGGGACGGTTGGGTCCGTGCGGCCCTCGGCTTCGCCGACCCCCACGGTCTCGCGGCGGCCGATGAGACGGAGCTACTCCTCCCCGCCACGGAGGGTGACGTCGCGCGCGCCCTCCGGCGGCTTCGTGGACACCCGCTCCTCCTCGGATCCGGTGCCCCAGCGCGCGGAGAAGTCGTCGCTCAGCTCACGGACCTCCTGCTGCGGGTGGCCGCGTTCATCGACGAGTGGCGCGCCGAAGTGGATGGGGTGAGGATCGAGCCGCTCGCGGTCCTTCTCGATGGGACCGTCGAAGCGCGCGATGTGTGTGTTCAGGTGGGCGACGCGTTCACGCGATCGCTACGCGCCGCCGCACCCTGAGCGAAGCGCTTATTCGACCGCCTGATCCGGCGACGGGAGTCCTCGCTCGACGGCAGCCTCCTCGTCGGGGCCCGCATCGAAGGGGGGGACACCGACCCACGCCATGACGGCGACGATGATCCCCAACACACCCACGACGATCGCGCCCTTCACGACAGGACTCGCATCTTCCCAAAACGACATTCGCAGCCTCCTCGAAGCTGGGCCCACTGGCCCTCGAAACAACCGCCCCGACCTTAGGGAATGGCTCCCGTCGGGGTCAACCAATTTTCGCAACTGAAAGAAAGTTACACCAATGACGCAACTTTGACCAGCCGAATTGGGGCCACTTCACCCCGATGGGGTCAGTTCCGCGCCGCAGCGGATGGCTGCGGCCATTCCCTCGAAATCGACCGTGTTTCCCCGCGCCGCGTCGTAGGCCACGCCATGGTCCACGCTCGCCCGGACGAAAGGCAGGCCCCACGTGACGTTGACGGCCGCGCGCCAGTCGAGGAGCTTGGAGGCGATCGTCGCCTGGTCGTGGAGCATGGTGACGACTCCGTCGATCGCTCCGGCGCTCGCGAGCCGAAAAGCGGTCTCGGCTCCCATCGGGCCCTCGACGCTCCCCTCGAAAGGGCCACTGCACCCGGGGGCGATCGCTCGGATCTCCTCGTCGCCGAAGAGGCCCCCCTCACCCGCGTGGGGGTTCAAGCCCGTGACGACGACCCGGGGATGGTCGAGGCCCAGCCTTCGAAGGGCTTCGAGCAGGTGCCGTGTGGCCCGCCGGACCCGAGCCTCGGTGATGGCGAGCGCCGCGTCCCGCACCGAGAGGTGGGTGGTGACCAGCGCGACCTTCAAGCGAGGCCCCAGAAAGAGCATCGTGACGTCATCGCGCGCGAGCCCGGCGCGCGCCGCCAGGTGTTCGGTCTGTCCCGTGAAGGCGGTGCCTCCGAGCACCACGGCTTCCTTGCTCGTCGGGCCCGTGACCAGCGCGTGCGCTTCCCCGGCGAGGACCGCGTCCGCAGCGGCGTCGAGCGCGGCGATCTGAGCTCGCCCCCCTGCCTTGCTGGGCGCGTGCGCCGCCACCGTCGCGTCACTCCACTCCGCGCAGTGACGCAGCTGGACCGCTCCAGCCCTTGCCGCAGACGAATGGGGAACCCCGAGCTCGTCGAAGCGGGCAGCCAGCCGTCCGGCATCGCCGAAGACGAGGAAAGACTCCGCCCCACCGGCTTCTCGGTGGCTCGCGATGGCGCGTGCGGTGATCTCCGGTCCGACGCCCGCGGGATCCCCCGGGGAGACGGCCAGAACCGTCACGATGGCGCTCGCATCTTGTAGCCGACGCCGCGCACGGTCTCCAGCGCGGCCATCGGCCCACCGATCTTCATGCGCAGCCGACGCACGTGGATGTCCACCGTGCGGCTTCCGCCGTAGTAGTCCACGCCCCAGACGCGCTCGAGGAGCTGCTGACGAGAGAAGACGCGGCCGCGGTTCTGACAGAGGAAACGGAGGAGCGCGAACTCCTGCTGCGTCAGCTTCACGGGCGAGCCATCGACCGTGACCTCGTGCGCGGCCAGGTCGATGCAGAGCGCGCCCATCTTGATGCGCTCGTGGGCGTTGAAGTCGCTCCGCTGCCACTCCACCCTGCGAATCCGGAGGTAGAGCTCCTGCGGCACGTAGGGGTGGAGCACCACGTCGTCGAAACCGTCGCGGGCGTCGATCCGTGAGAGCCCCTGAACGCTGACGGCGACGATCACGGGCACGTCGCGGAGGTTTCGCGCGGCGCGCAGCCGCATCAAGGCCGCCCGAGCGCCGTCCACCTCGTGGAGCGCCTCGACCATGATGACCGTCGGTGGGTCCGAATCCAGGATGTCGTCATCCAGATTGTCCCAGAGATCGGCAGTACGAACGGTGCACCCGAGTGATTGGAGAACGTCTACGCAGCTGTCCTCCCGCTGTAGCGTTGCCTCCGGTCCGACGACGAGGATCCACATGGCCGCGGCGACCATAGCAGAGCGACCGCCTTCGCCCCATGCGACACTTTCAGGTCCCCGGTCGGCCCCGGAATTGACGTTTGCCTCTGCCGGAAACGGCGGGTAACGTCGGGCCTCCGTGGCCGCTCCTGGGGCGGCTCTTCAGTAGCACTGGAACTGACGTAGACCGTGACATCGAAGCGCTGGCGCATGGTCGTCTCCAACCTCTCTGGCGACGAAATCCGACAGGAGGTCACCGTCGAGTCGACCAACTGGATGGCGGCCCTCCGAGCGGGACGCACCGAGCTCGGTGAGACCGGCGGTGTCCCCACCGGCTCGAGCTGCGCGGTGAGCCCCGAGGGCACCGTCACGATCCTCGACCCGATGGCGCGTCGCCGGTTCGTGCTCTCGGTCGATACCGCCGAGTCCTTCGTTCAGGGCGCCCCCACGGGACCGAAGGTGCCGCCGGACGAGAAGGCACCCGCACCCGCCGCGCCCGAACCCGCCGCGCCAGCGGCCGCTGCAGCCCCGGCGGCCGCGGCCCCGGCGCCAAAGAAGAAGGTCCCCAAGAAGACCATGGCCTACATCCCGGCGGACCAGGTCCCGTCGGCTCCGGCGCCCAAGAAGAAGGCGCCGAAGAAGACCATGGCGTACATCCCGGCGGACCAGGTCCCATCGGCTCCGGCGCCCACGCCCGTCGCAGCCCCCGCGGCTGCCGAGCCGCCCGCACCGGCAGCTCCGGCCCCCCCCGAGCCCGCCGCAGCAGGCGGCTTCGGGCCGGCGAGCAGCGCTCAGGCTCCGGAAGCGGCCCCTGCGCCCGCGGCAGCTCCCGAGCCGCCCGCGCCAGCACCGCCGGAGGAGCTCCCTTCGATCATCGTCGCCGCCGACGCCTCGGAGCCGCCGCCCGCCTGGACCCTGCACTCCGAACGCGATGCCGAGCCGTCTCCCGAGAATCCCCTCACCTACCGGGAACGCGCATACGTGGTCGCGGCCGGGACGCCCTCGGACACCTGCGAAGCGATCGCCCGCGAGCAACTCGCCGCGATCCAGGAGTCGATCGCCGAGCGCCCTCGCGGCAAGTTCATCAACATCGCGGTCTTCGACCACGACTGGAAGGGCCGCCCGCAGCGGCCGCCGGTGGTCACGCTCCAGTTCAAGGACTGGCAGGACAGCCTGGTGGTCGACCGGCCGCTCGAGCGCATCACCGCCGCGGCCCGCGCGTCCTCCGGCTCGACTCCGCCGCCCGCGCCACGCAAGCGGAGCACCACCGACGAGCAGGACAACCGACTCGCGACCGCGTTCGAAGCCTCCCAGGACCTGCTCTTCCTGAGCACACCGATCGAGGGGCTCGAGTTCGCCCTGGATCTCTTCGAGGATCTGGCCACCGCCGAGGCGATGGCCGCGTGCCTCTACGACATCGACGACGACGTCCACCGGGTCGCCGCGGCCACCGGACCGAACGCCGACGCGATCCGCGGAAAGGCCATCCCTTTCCAGGGCGGCCTCTTCGGCGTCGCTGCGCAGACTCCGAACGTGGCCCTACGCGTGCCCGACGTCGCGGCGGAGTCTCGCTTCGACCCCAGCATCGATGGCTGGGAGGGGCTCGAAGCGCGGGACCTCCTCTACGTGCCGCTCGCGGCGCAGGGGCGCTTCCTCGGCATCATCCAGCTGGTGAATCGCACCAAGGCAGGCGGGTTCAGTCAGGCCGACGCGGACCTCGCGACCTACATCGGCCAGCAACTCGCCAGCTTTCTGCACCAGGCCCGACTCAAGGCCGGCTGAGCCGCCGCGCTCAGTCTTCGAGCAGGCGCTTGACCTGACGCTCGATGGCGCGAGCATCGGGCGCGCGAAAGCCTTCGTGGACGTAACGGACCACCCCGCGCTGATCGATCAGGAAGCTCGAGGGCATCCGCGGCGGGTTGTAGCGATCGGCCACCCGATGGTTGCCGTCGTGGACCACCCGGAACGAGACCGGGTTCCGCCGCAGGAAGCGCCGCATGTTGCTCTCTTCGGTGTCGATGTTGACCCCGACGATCACCAACCCCTGGTCGGCGTACTCGTCGTGCAGCCGGTCGAGGAAGGGCATCTCCTGACGGCAGGGAGCGCACCACGACGCCCAGAAGTCCACCAGGACGACCTTCCCCCGAAGCTGGGAGAGGCGCACCGCGCGACCGTTCGTGTCCCGCAGTCCGATCTCGGGCGCCCGCGAGCCTCGTGAGAGAGCCTGGGCGGGCAGGACGCTCGTCGCGACCAGGGCAACGACGGCGAGAGCGGAGAAGGCAGCGCGGGTCATCGCGCGCTTGGACGGGACGGTGGGGTCGGCATTCATCGGGTCGGCAATTCCTCTCGGTCGCTGGGATCAGCGTTGGGCGTCGATGCGGGCCAGCTCTTCGCGCACGTACGTATCGAGCGCCTCGACCGGCTCGGTGAAGGGTCGACCGTTGACGAAGATGCGGGGGGTTCCGTCGACCCCGAGCTCGCGCCCCTCGTCGCGGTTGCGTTCGATGAGCGCCTCCGTCTCGTCGGACTCCATGTCGGCGCGGAAGCGCGCCATGTCGAGGCCGATGCGCGACGCGTACTCCTCGATGTCGCTCGGCGTGAGGCTGTGCTGGTTCTCGAAGAGCAGATCGTGCATCTCCCAGAACTTCCCCTGCCTTTGCGCCGCGATGGCTGCCCGAGCGGCGGCACGCGCGTACTCGTGCATCGAGAGCGGGTAGTGCTTGAAGGCGAAGGCCACCCGGTCGGAGTGCTCCCGGGCCACGCGACCGAGGATCGGATGCGCCTGTCGGCAGAACGGACACTCGAAGTCACTGAACTCGACGATCGTCACGTCTGCGCCCATCAAGGCACCGCGGATCGGAGCGCCTTCGACGTCGATCTCGTGGAGCCGATCGGGGTCGTAGCGATTCTTGTAGTGGTCCCGAATCTCCGAGCGGTCGTGCCCCTCGGCGACCAGGCGCCCGATGTAGGTGGCCGCGGGCACGCATTCGGCGCAATCGCGCTCTTCCTGGACGCAGCGAGCCACGCTGATGGGCTCGCCGCAGGGGGAGAGCTCGTCGTTGATCAGGCGCACCCAGTTGCGCTTCTCACCCGTGGTCAGAACGGAGGTGTCGATGGCCTCGAGGTCCTCGATGGGTGGTGGGCGCCCCTCCACCTCCACGTCCTCGACCGTCTCGTCGCCCTCTCCGTCTTCTTCGCAGCCGGGGAGCGCACCGAGGGTCACTCCGAGAGCCATGACGATCGCGATTCGCCGCATCGCGGGGGAGCTTAAGGGGTACGCTCACCGCGCGCCACCCAGGATCCAGTCGGCGATCGAGGCCACGTCGGAAAGGGGCAGCGGACCCTCCGGTGGCATCGCTTCGCCCCAGACGTGGGGGTCGCCCAGCATCTTGTAGACGAGGTAGCTCCGCGACGGGTCGCTCTCTTCGATCCGGGCCATGCCACCGAGTCCGAGCCGCCCGATCGTCCCAGTTCCACCCGTCTGGTCGGCGGGGACCGCGAGCGCCGTCGCGCGAGTCGTCTCCAGGGTCGTCAGGTCGAGCGCGAGCCCGCCTCCATTGCCGTCGTGACAGCCCTCGACGCAGTGAGTGGCGAAGATCGGCTCGACCGTCGTCCAGTCGGTCGTCCCGGTCGGCGTGGGCTCGTCGGCGGTCGCGCCGGTGATGAACGTGAGCGTGAAAGGCTCGGCCTCCACGCCATCGAGATCGCGCACCCCCTCCACCGCCAGGGTATAGCGAACGTGCGGCTCCAGGAGTTGGCCCCGGAACGGTCGGACCACGATCGATCGCTCCACCGGATCGAAGCGCACCTCGAGGAAGTGCTCGAGGGCCCCCGACCCGAGCGAGACCTGGCCGCGACCGACGGTGCGCGGGTCGAGCGCGCGATCGAAGGCCACGCGCAGCGACGCGGCACGGTCGACGTCCGAGGCCCCTTCTTCGGGTGCCGTGCGGACGACCGACGGTGCATCTCTCATGGGCACGGGGCCCAGGTCGCAGGCAAAGAGAAGAGACGCGAGAAAGAGCGGGGCTCTCAGGACTCGCTGTACATCTGGAGCTGGTCGCGGACCACGTCCTCGTTGATCCCCGACCGAATGTGATCCTTCAGGCAATCGGCCACCGTGACCATCAGCTCGCTGACGCCCCGGTCGTCGATGAGCTTGCTGAGAAGCGCCCGGGATTCGCGGCTGTCCTCTTCCCGCAGAAACTGCCGCACCTGATCCATCGTAATGGCTCCGTCAAAGTCGATGACGATGTGGTCGACCAGATATCGGGCGAGCTCTTTCACGGGTTCCTCCAAGGGTGACGGCACGAAGGTGCCATGAGCGTGACTTGTAGTCGCGTCGGGGCACCCAACGCAAGAAGCGCGTCCCTGCGCACCAGATGTTAGGCTCCCCACATGGAGGGAAGCTCCCTCAGGGTGCTCGGAGCGGCCTTCGCGACCGTCCCGGGCGCGAACCCGCACAGCGCCGCGTTCATGGCCATGGCCTCCGCTCTCCGGGCGGAGATGGACTTCGTGACGGTCAAGCCACCGAACCTGGCCTACCAGGGCCGGCTCGGCGAAGCTCGGCTCTTCCGCGTGCCCGTTCAGGGCACTCCGGCCGAGCAGCGGGCGGGTTTTGCCCGCGCCGTTCGGCGTCAGGTCGAATCCGAGGCCTACGACGTGGTCCACGTTCGCGACCCGATCGCCGGGGTCGCCGTGGCCGAGCACAAACGCTCGATGGGCTTCCGGCTGCTCTACGAGGTCGGGGGCTTCGCCGACGAGGCCGAGGGCCCCACGATCAACCAGGAGTGGATGGCCTCCCACCGCCGCTGCCTCGAGCTGGCCGATCTGATCCTGGTGTCGGGAGACGCGGCCGCACGGGCACTCGCCGACCAAGGGTTCGCGGGAAAGGCGGCCGTGGTCCCGCCTGGCGTGGAGGTCGACACCTTCGACTGGTGGCCCTCGGCGCCCTCCGAGACCATCCGGCTCCTCTACCTCGGCTCCTTCGCGGCCGACCGAGAGATCCCGACGCTCATCGCGGCCATCCGGACGGTCCACAAGCAGCTCCCCATCCGCGCCCTGCTCGCCGGGGAGCGGGTCCCCGAGCGGCGGGCGCGCACGCGCCGTCTCGTGGAGGACTTCGGTGTTTCCGACCTGATCGACGTCCGCGGGGAAGCGCGTGCCACCACGGTCCCCCGGCTGATCGCGGCCTGCGACATCGGGGTGATCACCGCCAGCTCCGTGCCCCGCTTCCAAGAGCTCGGCGGGCTGCCCGAGCCGCTCCTGGAGTTCCTCGCGTGCCGGCGACCCATCGTCGTGGCCGCTGTCCCCGCGATCTCCGACGTGGTCCGCGATGAGCGGGAAGGCCTCCTCTATCTGCCGGGCGACGACGCCTCGCTCGCGGAGGCCATCATCACGATGGCTCGGGACCAGGAGCTGCGGCAGCGACTGGTCGAGGACGGCTACGAACAGGTGCGGCAGCGCTTCTCCATGGGCGCTCGGCGGCGGCGGATCGCCGAGATCTACTCGATGCTCGCGCCAGGCACGCAGCACTATGACGCCTGGCGGGATGCATTCGAGAGCGATGTCGGCACCGGCAACCACTCGTTGCCGCCCAGCTCCTCGGTGTCCTATGCGCTGGAAGAGCTCCAGACGACGTCGGGGACCGACGAGGACACGTTGATCGGCGAGTGGGCCCCATCGACCTCGGTCGAGCCGATGGAAGAGATCGTTCGCCGCAGCTCGAGGCCCCCGCCCTCCTCGGGCATCCACAACTCGGACACCGATCCGGGCGCGCTGACCGACCCCTGACCTTCAGCCGAGGGCCCGGTCGAGGTCTCGCCACAGGTCCTCGACCGACTCGATGCCGACCGCGAGCCGCAGCAGCCCTTCGCCGATGCCGGCCGCCGCCCGCTGCTCCGGGCTCATCGACGCGTGGGTCGTCGACGCGGGGTGGGTGACCAGCGTGTGAGTGTCGCCCAAGCTCACCGCGCGGACGATCAACCCCAGCCGGTCGTAGAGCCGGCGCCCGGCCTCGAGCGGAGCGGCACCGGCCACCTCGAACGCGACCATCGCGCCGAAGCCCCGATCCATCTGCCGGGTCGCCAACGCGTGCTGGGGATGAGACTCGAGGCCGGGGTAGCGGACCGACGACACCCGCGGGTCCGCCGCGAGCCGGCGCGCGAGCTCGGCCGCGTTGGCACTCGACCGCTCCATCCGGAGGGCCAGCGTGCGCAGCCCGCGGCTCAGCAGGAACGCGGCCTGAGGCGCCAGCACCGCGCCCATCGCGCGAACCCCGTGGTCCCGAATGGCGGCGATGCGCTCGGCGTCCCCGGCGACGACGCCGCCCAGCACGTCCCCGTGACCGGAGATCGCCTTCGTCGCCGAGTGCACGACCAGGTGCGCACCGTGAGCCAGTGGTCGCTGGTGGTAGGGAGTGGCGAACGTGGAGTCGACCACGAGCGTGACGCCCGCCCCACGCGCCACCTCGGCCAGGGCGGCGATGTCGGTCACCGCGAGCACCGGGTTCGCCGGGGTCTCGATCGTGATCAAACGCGTCTCGGGCTCGATCGCTGCGGCTACCGCCGCCGGGTCGGTCGCGTCGACGAAGGTGGAGCGGATGCCCATCCGAGCGAAAGGACCGCGGAGGACCTTCGCCGTCTCCGCGTAGACGGAGAGCGGAGCCACGACGTGCTCGCCGCTCCCGACGTTGGCGCCGATGACCGATGCCAGCGCGCCCATCCCGCTGCCGAACGCCACTGCGGCTTCCGCCCCCTCGAGCACCGCCAGCGCCCGCTCGAAGGCGATGACCGAGGGGTTCCGCCATCGCTGGTAGATCTCACCCCCGGAGCCCTGGAAGCGGCCCGCAGCGTCCGCTGCGTCGTCGAAGCGATAGGCGGTCGTCAGATGGATGGGCGGCTGGAGCGCGTCTCCCTCCGCAGCCACGCCGTGGGCGGCCAAGGTATCGAAGCTCAGCTCGTCGTCGGTGCTCACGAGCGGAACCCTACTGCAGGTCTGCGGGCGCGCGAATGGTAGGGTGCGGTGTGAGCGACGGAGCGGCGACCGAAGCGACCTTCGGAGACTACGCCTTGACCGAGATGCTCGGGCGCGGAGGGATGGCGGAGACGTTTCTCGGCCGCCGGCTCGGCCCGGGCGGGTTCGACCAACAGGTGTGCATCAAACGGGTGCTCCCCCTCTTCGCCGATGACGACGAGTTCGTTCGCCTCTTCCTCGACGAGGCGAGGCTCACGGCTGGCCTCGCGCACGTGAACGTGGTCCAGGTCGTCGACTTCGGTGCGGTCGAGCAGAGCCCCTTCCTGGTCCTCGAGCTGGTGCGCGGAGCCGACCTGCGAAAGCTGCTCAAACGAGCCGCGAGCGCGGGCGAGTCGCTCTCGCCCGGGGTGGTGGCGTACCTGGCCCACGAGCTGGCGGCGGCGCTCGAGCACGCACACGGGGAGACCGTGGTCCATCGGGACATCAGCCCATCGAACATCCTGGTGAGCATCGCCGGCGAGGTGAAGCTGACCGACTTCGGCATCGCCAAGGCGCTGGCCCAGCCCAAGTACACACAGACCCAGGTCGTGAAGGGGAAGGTGCCCTACATGGCGCCCGAGTACGCGCGCGAGGGACGCTTCGAGCCCCGAAGCGACCTCTACGCCTTGGGAGTCACCCTCTACGAGGCCGCGGCCGGCCACCGCCCCTACCGGGGGCGGACCGAGGTCGAGACGCTCGAGCAGGCCGTCGCCGGGAACCACCCTCCTTTGACCGAAGCTGCGCCCGAGATCGGCAGCGAGCTGGCCGAGGTGATCCACCGGCTCATCCGGCCCTCCCCCGATGAGCGCTTCGACTCCGCGGCCGCGCTCCTCGACGCGCTCGAGTCCCTGCCTCCGCCGCCGACGGCCCGCCGCCTGCTCGCCCAGCGGGTGGCCACGGAACAGGCGACGGAGCCCGGTGACAGCGGCGGAACGCTGCGGCTCGAAGGCACGGAGGCCGCCGCGCTCGAGGCCATCCCCGAGAGTGCGCCGAGCGACGCCGAGACCCGCACCCGGCTACCCGAACGCGCGAGCGAGCCGGCGACCCAGCGATCGGAATACCCACCGCCGATGGCAGAGCCACCCGGGGCGCCCGACCGGCGATGGATCTTGGCGCTCGCGGCCACGACCGCGCTCGCCGCTCTCGCTGCGCTCGCCTGGTTGCTGCTGAGCTGAGCCCCTACTCGGCCTGAGCTTCGGGCTGAGCCTCGCCGTTGGCGCCGTCGATCGCGTTGCGCTTCTGGTCTTCGAGGAGGCCGAGGCCGATGGCCATCGCCTTCCGGGCGCGTTCCAGGAGCGCGTCGTCGGTGGCGATCTTCTGCATCGCGACCGTGAGCCGGCCTTCGAGGTCCGCCTTGGCCGCTTCCAGCCGCGCCACGTGGCCCTCGAGCCGGCTCTTCGTGTCTTCCAGCTGGGAGACCTTGCCCTCGAGGGCGCTCTTGGTTTCCTCGAGCTGGGCGACGTTGCCTTCGAGCGTGCTCTTCGCGCTCTCGAGCTCGGCGACCTTCGTCTCGAGCCCGGCCTTGGCCTGTTCGAGCTGCGCGACCTGGCCCTCGAGCGCCTCCTTGTCGGAGGAGAGGTTGGCGACCTGCCCCTCGAGCTCGGCCTTGTTCGCCTCGAGCCCCTGGATGCTGCCCTTGGCGGCGGCGAGCTCCTGGTCCCGCTGTGCGAGCGACTCGGCGGTCTGGGCGAGCTCCGCGTCGACGGCGGCCTTCGCTTCTTCCAGCGCCTGGAGCTTCTCGGTCGTCTCGTTGACGGTGTTCTCGGTGTCCGCGAGCTTGCGGCCGAGGAGCGCGAGCTCCTTGCCGTGGTCCTGCTCCTTTTGGGCGAGCGCGGCGTTCTTCTCTTCCTCGAGCTCTGCCTCGCGGGCTGCGAGCTCCTGAGCCTTCTGCTCGAGGGCTGCCGTCTTGTCGGCCTCCGCCGCTTCGAGCGCCTGAGCCTTCTCGGCGTCCAGCGCTTCCTTCTGGGCCGCCAGGTTTGCGGCCTCCTGGGCGTCGCGCTCTTCTCGAAGCTGCGCCAGGGCGGCCGCGTGCGACGCCTGGGCGGTCTCGAGCGCCGAGTCATGCTCGCTCTTGGCCGCCTGCATCGCCGCCTCGTGCTCGCTGGTGGCGGCCTGGATGGCCGCCTCGTACTCGCCCTTGGCGGCGTCCAAGGCCGCGGCGTGCTCTTCCTTCGCCCCTTCGAGGGCGGCGGCCGCCTGAGCGCGGGAGGTCGCCATCGCGTCCGCGTGGCTCTCCTCCATCTCTTGGATCGTTGCGGCAGCCTGCGTCTTCTCCTGCTCGAGCTCTGCTTCCAGCGCGGAGGCCTTCGACTGTGCCTTCTCGAGCCGCCCCTTCGTCTCCTCGAGACGCTTGTTGAGGCCTTCCTTGTCCGCCGTGAGGGCGGTGTTCTGCTCCTCGGCCGTCGCCGCTCGCCGCTCGAGCGCGAGGACCTTGTCCTCGACGTCGGCCTTCTCTCGCTCGACCTGGATGCTGCGGTCTCGGAGCTCGAGGAGCTCCTTGTCCCGGGCGCTGACTTGGTCGCGAAGGTCGAGGATCTCCTTGTCCTTCGAGTTGAGCTTCTCGCGCAGGTCGAGGAACTCGCGGCTGGAGATGCCGCCGCCACCGCCCTCGGCCTTCAGCGTGGCGATCTCGCCTTCGAGCTTGGTGACCTTGCCTTCGAACTCCTCGGCACGCGCGGTGAGGCCGGGGACCTTGTCGGCGTCTTCCTTGGCCGCGGCGAGCTGTGCCTCGAGCTCCGCGACCCGGGCGCGGGACTGCTCGAGCGCCTCGGCGGCGGCGGCGTTGGCGGCCGGTGCCTCGTCCACCACGTCGGTCGCCGGTGCGACATCGACCGGCTCGGGCTCGGGCTCGGGCTCCGGCTCGGGCTCCGGCTCGGGAGTAGAGAGCCCCGCCTCCTCCAACATCTCTGCGGAGAGGATGGCCGTCGGATCCTCTTCCTCGAAGTCCTCATGGACCTCGACTTCTTCGATCGCCAGCTCTTCGGGCTCCGGCTCGTCCTCGACGAGCAGAGCGTCGAAGGCATCGTCCGCGAAGGCATCGATCTCGTCGTCGACCGACTCGGCCCCGGACGGGGCGTCTCCCCCCGCCGCGTCCGCGATGGGGACGAACTGGCGGATGCTCTCGACGAGCTGGTCCATCGGGACCGGCTTCTGCACGTAGTCTTCCGCCCGCGTCCGAAGCTTCTTGTGCTGCTCGAAGATCTCCCCGGCGTTCGCATCGCTGGAGAGGATGATCAGGGGAATCTGCTTGAGCGCGCCGCTCTTCTTGATCTTCTTGCAGACCAGGAAGCCGTTCATGCTCGGCAACTCGATGGACAGGAGGATCAGGTCCGGCGGCTCACTCGCCGCGCGATCGAGCCCGGTCTGACCGTCGGCGACCACCTCGAGAGCGACGTCTCGACCAGCGAATCCAGCCTCTAGCTCCTTGGCGAAAGAAGGGTCGGCCTCGAAGGCCAGAATGCGATGCGCCATTGTGCTCCTCGCGGGACGATCCCGCCGGCGCGAGGATACGTGTCGCGTTTGCGGACTGTCAACGACGTGACATCGCGAAAAGCCCGCGATTTCAGCCGGCTAGCGCGAAAGCGGGCTTTCGTGGTCGCGTCGCCGTTCAGGGCACGCGAGCGCTCGCGGCGAGCTGCAGGAGCTGCTCCCGATCGAGGTCGCCCGTGAAGGCGTAGCGGATCCCCGCGTGCTCGCGAACGGGCACCGCGTAGCCGTGCACGTTTCGGTACACGAGCTGCCGACCGCCGACCTCGACCTCTTCGCCCGCGCTCTCCACCGGGGCGTCGGTCACGACCACCGTCACGCGATGGCCCTCGACGTCGTAGTAGAGCGCCGCGGCCTGTCGCTCGCGGACGTTGGAGAGCCGAGCACCCACGAGCCGCGCGTTGCGCGCCTCGAACTCCGCAGGGCGAACCGGGAAGCCGACCTTCCCGCGGAAGTAGCGGGAGATCTCCTCCTGGCGCGCCGCGTCGGCGGTGATCCGGTCCTCTGGCGCCTCACCGTTGGTGAGGGAGACGTCAGCTGGCAGCCCCGCCGAGTGGACGCGAACCACGTCCAGAGCGAGGGCCTCGTCCTGCTTTCCCTGCGCCTCGAAGGCCGCGAGGATGAAGATCCCGATGGCGGCCGCCGCAGAGAGCGGGACGGCGATCCGCCAGCGGATGGGGATGAAGGGCTCGGTCGGCACGACGCTGTCGCGTTCGTCCTCCTCGTCGAGGGCGGCACGCACTCGATCGGCCAGGTGCGCGGGCGCCGCGACCTCCGGCATCGCCTCGCGAACGAGCTCGCGGGTCGTCCCCTCGAACTCGAGGTGGTCGAGACACGGATCGCATTCGGCGAGGTGTGTCTCGAATTCCACCGCAGTCGCGGCGTCCAGCTCCCCATCGACAAACGCGCCGACGTGGCGACGGAAGAGCTGACAATTCATGCGGTTCCGACCTTCTTTCGGCGGTACTCATCGAGCCGGACCGGCTCGGCCACCTCTTCGATGGTCTCTTCGACGATGCCCATCTGGATCGCCTGCTTCACGAGCTTCTTCTGAAGCCCCTTCCGCGCCCGATGGAGGCGCGACATGACGGTGCCGACCGGGCAGCCGACCGCGTCGGCAATCTCCTTGTAGGAGAGCTCCTCGACGTCGGCGAGGAGGATCATGATCCGGTGATCCTCGGGCAGCTCGTCGATGGCCTTCTGGATCTCCCGAGCGAGGATCCCCCGCTGGGCAGCCTCGATGGGCTGGTTCAGGCCACGCATCGCCGAACGGCTCATGACGCCTTCGCCGACGGGCGCGGCCATGGCGCCATCGAAGACCTTCCGCTCCCGTACCGACCGGCGGTAGCGGTTGATGAAGGTGTTCGTCTGGATGCGCAGCAGCCAGGCCTTCAGGTTCGTTCCGGCCTCGAAGCGGTCCCAGAAGCGGTAGGCCCGGAGCAGGGTGTCCTGCACCAAGTCCTCGGCATCGCTGGGAGAACGGGTCAGCCGGAGGGCCGCGCCGTAGAGCGCGTCCAGGTGCGGCATCGCCTCGCGCTCGAAGTCGGCGCGTCTCGGCTCGGGGGGTGATGTTTCGAAGAGGGGCATGCGGTCGTCGGGCATGGTCTTTGGACGTGGCAACCGAGCGTTCGGTTCCTTCATTCCAAAGAATTTCCGGTTTCGGCGAGACCGGAGCGACGAAAGGAGCATAGCCCCAGCCCGGGAGGGCGCCAAGCGCGTGCCGCTCAGGCGTCGGCGGAGGAATCGTCCGCAGCTGGGGGCTCGCTCTTGCCCTCGCCTTTGCGGTTGAGGAGGCTGGCGAGCTTCTGCTCGAGCTCTTCGATGCGGCCCTGGAGGCGCCGGACCTCACCCTGGAGCTGTTGGACGTGGCCCATGGCGCCACCGAGGATGGCCCGAACCCGGTCGTCGGCGAGCCCCTTGAGCTCTCCGAAGGACTCGAGCGGCCCCTTGGCGACCTTCTTCTCCCCCTCGACCTCGCCCTCTGGCGCGGCGACGGCCTCGCCCTCGGCGACCCTGCCGTCGGGGCGAACCAGCTTGCTGAGGCCCGCGGGCAGCGAATCGATCAGCCGTTTCTGGCCGTCCTGGATGAAGGAGAGGAGCGTGCTGCGCTTGACGTCGCTGTCGCCCTTCTTCTCTTCCTCGTAGATGATCTGGGCCAGCGTGACGTTGGTGAGATCTTCCTTCGACTTGTTGTCGATGATCTTCACGTCCTCGCCATCGCGCACCAGCTCGGCGATCTGCTGAAGCGTCACGTAGCGCGAGTCCCGGGTGTCGTAGAGCTTCCGGTTCGCGTAGCGCTTGATCAGGCGGGGCTCGCTTCCGGCTCCGCCGCCCTCGGTCGTCGTCTCCACGCAGCTCCTCTCCCTTTCGTATCCTGCCGCGACGCGTCGCGTCAAGGGCGACGACGGCGGGGCTGGCTCTCAGGCGAACCCTTCCCTAGCATTTCCTTCAGTGGACGACCCGGCGACCAACCACGCAGCCATCGTCGGACGGCGGCTGGCGACCCTGCGGGACCCGGCGATGCGCCTCGCTTGGGCCAGTGATCTGCTGCGAAAAATGGCCGCCGAGCGGGCCGTGAGCCTGCTGGCCGCATCGCTGGGCACTCCGGGACGGCACCCGGACCAGGACGATCTCTTTCTCACCCTGACGCTCGCCCTCGTCCAACCAGCGCTCGCCGGGACGCGCGGAGCGATCGGCGCCGTCGCCGCCCGCCAGGGACCGACCGAGATCGCGTGGCTCTTCGCGCGCCGACCCGATTCGATCCCGCCGCTGGGCACGTTGCCAGTCCCCGACCACGGTCGCGGCCGCCCGCTCACCCTCGGGGAGCGGAAGTCGCTCGCGCGTGGGCGAGACCGCCGTTTGTTGCTCCGAGCGTTGATCGACCCCCACCCCGACGTCGCCGCAATCCTGCTGGCCAACCCCACCCTCACCGAGCAGGACGTCCGCCGGATGGCCTCTCGCCGGCCCATCGAGCCCGCCGTATTGGAACAGATCCTCGCGCAACCGCGCTGGGCGGTCCGCTACGAGGTCCGGCTGGCGCTGATCCAGAACCCCCATCTGCCACTGGACCGGGCGCTGCCCTTGGCCGCCCTGCTCCGCCGCCAGGACGCACGAGCGCTCGCGAAAGCCCCGGACTTGCGGGCTCCGCTGCGGGAAATCGCCGAGTGGGTCGCCACGCCGGCGACCCGTCACTGACTCAGCTCTTCGAGTCGACGACTTCGGCGTCGGTCACCTCGTCGCTCGCCGACTTGGCGGAGCTACGCTGGGTGACCTGCTTGTCCTTGGCGGTGACTTCGATGTCGTCGTCGTCGCTGAGGCCGCGCTTGAGGTTGCGGACCGCCTTGCCGAGGCCCTCACCGATCTGAGGAAGCCGGCTGGCACCGAAGATGAGGAGGACGATGGCCAGAACGAGGATGAGCTCCCCGGGTCCGAGGCCGATGGCGAAGATGGGCATGAGTGACTCCGGGCGGGACGCTGCCCGCACACACTCAGCTTTACGCCTCGGGGGCTCCCTCCGCAAGGCAGTGGTGCGTGTTCGTCCCGCCCGCGGTATGCAAGCGGCCATGGCCACCGTCGTCCTGCGCTCCGGCCGCGTGAAGCCGATCTACCTGGGTCACCCGTGGGTGTTCGCCCAGGCGATCGCCAAGGTCGAGGGGGCCCCGGACGCGGGTGACCCCGTGGCGGTTCGGGACCCGAAGGGCAATTTCCTCGGCCGCGGCTTCTACTCGCCGAAGAGCGCCATCCCCGTCCGCCTGGTCAGCCGCCGGGAGGACGAGGCTCTGGACGGCCCCGCCATCACCCGTCGCATCGAGGCCGCGGCTGCGTTCCGAGGCTCCATCGGCCTTCCGGACGAAGCCACGACCGGCTACCGCCTCATCAACGCCGAGGGCGACCGACTGCCCGGGCTGATCGTGGACCGCTTCGGCGACGTGGCGGTGATGCAGATCGGCACCGCGGGAATGCGCCGCCACCGGGACGCCATCGCGGCCGAGCTCGTGCGGGTGGCCGGGGTCAAGAGCGTCATCGCCGCGGCCGTGGACCAGCAGCGCGACGAAGGCTTCGCCGACGAAGAGGAGGTCCTGCGTGGCCCCGAGCCAAACGAGCTGCGCTTCCTGGAACGGGGCTTCGAGCTCACCCTCCCGCGCTCCCTCGCGCAGAAGACCGGCTATTACCTGGACCAGCGTCGAACGCGCGCGCGGGTCGAGAGCCTGGTGCGCAGCGCGAAGCTCGAGCGGGTCCTCGACCTCTACAGCTACGTCGGCACCATCTCGATGGCTGCCGCGCGCGGTGGGGCCGAGCGGGTGCTCGCGGTCGACCGTTCGGCAACCGCGGTGGCGATCGGCGGGACCCTCTCGACCCATCACGGGCTCTCGATCGAGCATCGCTGCGAGGACGTGAAGCGCGCGCTGCCCGACTTGAAGCGAGCGAAGGAGCGCTTCGACCTGGTGGTCGTCGACCCGCCGAAGCTGGTGCCGACCCGAAAGCATCTCGACCGGGGCGCGCGTGCATACGGGAAGCTCAACGCCGAAGCGATGAGCCTCGTGCGGGATGGCGGCTTCCTCATCAGCTGTTCCTGCAGCGCCGCCATGGACGCCCGACGATTTCGCCGGATGCTCGCGACCGCCGCTCGAAAGGCCGGCCGCGAGCTCGTGCTCCTCGAGCACGGCGGCATGCCCCTCGACCACCCGACGCCGATCGCCTTCCCGGAGGGGCGATACCTCGATGTCGTACTCGGAAGGATTCTGCGGTGAACGATCGAATGAAGCCCCTGCGCGAGTTGAGCGACGAGACCCTGGGCACCGTCGAAGGGCTCATCTTCGACGTCGACGACACCCTCACGCGCGACGGTCGCCTGGAGCCAGTGGCATTCACCGCGATGCACCAGCTCGCCGACGCGGGCGTTCGGCTCTGGGCGATCACCGGGCGACCGCTGGGCTGGGCCCAGGTCTTCGCCGCGCAGTGGCCCGTCGAGGGTGCCGTCGGAGAGAACGGCGCCGGCTGGTGGTGGCGAGAGGGCGCGACCTTGAAGCGTGGCCACTTCGAGAAGGACGAGGCGGTCCGCGACGCGCAGCAGAAGACCCTCGAAACCATCCTCCATCGGGTGCGCGCGGAGCTGCCGAGCGTGAAGCTCGCGAGCGACCAACCGGGCCGGGCCCACGACTTGGCGTACGACGTCGGCGAGAGCGTCGACCTGGACGACGCGATGGTCGAGAAGCTGGTCGCGATCATCGAAGGCGAAGGCGCGCGCTCGATGATCAGCTCGGTGCATTGCCACGCGGTACCGGGCGCCTGGACGAAGGCGAGTGGCGTGACGCGAGCGCTCGCGGCGAACGGTGTCGAAGAGTTCCGACTCTTCACGCGCTGGGCGTTCATCGGCGATAGCGCCAACGACGCCGCGGCCTTCGACGCCTTCTCGATCTCGGTGGGCGTGGCGAACGTACGCGAGCACCTCGACCGCATCGCACGCCCGCCGGCGTGGGTCACCGACGGCGACCGCGGCGAGGGCTTCGCCGAGCTGGCCGAGCGACTCCTCGGGGCGCGAGCGAACGCATGAGCGCCGAGGGCGAGAGGGCGCCGAAGGACAAGCGGCTGTCGACTCCACTCGTGCTGGCGCTGGTCAGCGCGATGCTCTGCGCGGGACTGGTGGGCATGCTCTGGAACGTCGGCTCGGAGCCGGCCATCGAGGTCGACGAGCTTCCGACGCCCGTCGACGTGGACGACCGGACGCCCGAAGCCGCGGCCGAGACCTTCCTCGATGCCTGGCGGAAGCGCGACCACGCGGTGGCCGAAGCGTTGGCGATCGGCGACGCGCTGGACCAGGTGCGTTCGCGGCGCGAGCGCGACGGCGCCGGCGCGGACCCGCAGCTCGAGAAGATCTGGAACGAGATGGCGGCGAACCGCCTCGAGTTCGCGGTCGACACCGCCGAGAACCTGGACGGCGGCGACATGCGACTCATCGGCGTCGCCGAGGGCACCTTCCTCGGCCAGCCCTACGCACGGGAGGTCGCCTTCGTGATGCACGAGACGCCCGACGGGTGGCGTGTGCAGTCGATCGTCTTCGGTGAGATCCTCGAGGGCGCGCGGCGCTGATGGACCCGGCTCACCTCGAGGCGGGGTCACGGACCCACTACGAAGACGCCGGCTACTACGACCAGGCCTACCGCCGGCGTCGCGAGGACGTGCGCTTCTACGTCGAGCAGATCCGGCGCGAGCTGGGCAAGCGACCGAAGCCGGTGCTCGAGCTCGGTGTCGGGACCGGCCGAGTGGCGCTGGCGCTGGCGCGCGAGGGCATCCCGGTGGTGGGTGTGGACGCGATGCAGCCGATGCTCGACCGCTTCGCCGAGCGCCTCGAGCGAGAGCCGAAGCGTGTCCGCTCGATGGTCACGCTCGTGCGCGGCGACCTCGAGCGGCTCGATCTCGGCGAGACCTTCCGCATGGTGACTGCGCCCTTTCACGTGCTGAACCACTGCTACTCCCGCGAGCAACTCGCGAACGCGCTCGGGACCGTCCGCCACCACCTCACCGGTCGCGGTCGCTTCCTCTTCGACGTCCGCGTCCCGAACCCCGACGAGCTGCGCCGCGACCCGAACAAGGTGTACAAGGGCCGGGACGTCACCCTCCCCTCGACCGGCCGCCGGTACCACTACCGTGAGCGCTGGGACTACGACACCGTGAGCCAGATCCAAACCGTGGAGATGGCCTTCGTCGGCGTGGACGACCCGACCGATTTCCACATGCAGCTCCTCACCCACCGCTGCTGGTACCCCGCCGAGCTCGGAGCGGTCCTCCACTACGAGGGCTTCCGGGCGCTCGAACGCTGGGGCGACTTCGAGGGCGAGCCCCTCGACGAGAGCCACGACACCCAGGTCTACCTCTGCCGGTGAGCCATGGAGCGCAGACTCGCTGGCGCTAGTCCTCGGCGACCAGCTCCCAACCGCATTCCATGATCGCGCGATTCCACGCCTGCTCGGCCTCGTCGGACACAGAGGGGCAGCTTTCGATCGTGCAGAGCTCCGGATCACAGTCGGAGGAACGAGCACAGTCCAACCGCTGCTCCCAGGTGTCCGCGAGACAGAGCGAACGCTCGCCGACTTCGGGCACCAGCCGATCAGCTTCGTCACCGCACTTCGCGATGTCATCGATGTCGCCCAAGGGGAGCCTGGGCATGAGCAGAAAGCCGCCTTCCTCGATTGTCGAGCACCGTTCCTCCAGGCCGTAGAATTCGATCTGAGCCTCGTACGCGCGGCGGTGTGGACTCGCCTCTCCCGAGCAAGCGCAGAGAGACAGGCAGGACAACAATGCTGGGAGCCGGAAGAACGTCACTTGGGCGACGCTAGTACACCTTGCCGAAGCGTCCACCGTGCGCGTCGAACCGCGCCTCTGGTAGCTTGTGATGGTGCAGCTTCGCGACCTGCCACAGCCGAAGGGGTTGCCCGTGTTGGGGCACGTGGTCGCGATCAGTCGGACCAACGTCTACGAGGCGCTCGAGGGGTGGGCGCCGAGTCAGGGGCCGCTCTTCACCATCGAGGCGCTCGGTCGGCGGATCCTCGTGGTGAACGACGGGGACGTGGCGCGGCAGGTGATCCGCGCGCGGCCGACGAAGTTCGCGCGCTATCGGGTGATGCGCGACGTGATCGAGGAGCTCGGTGGGACGGGGGTGTTCACCGCCGAGGGCGAAGCGTGGCGTCGGCAACGGCGGCTGGTGATGGCGGGCTTCAACAGCCGGGCGCTGCTCGCGTCGTTCGATCGGGTGGGCGAGATCACCGAGCGCTTTCGCGAGCACCTGGGCGCTCAAGACGGGCGACCGGTCGACGTGGTCGGCGAGCTGATGCGCTACACGATCGACGTCACCGGCGCGGTGGCGCTCGGGCGCGACTTCGACACCATTCGGCGCGGACCCGACGTGCTGCGGCGCCACCTGCAGGTGCTCTTTCCGGCCATCGCGCGGCGGATGAGCATCCCCCTGCCCTACTGGCGCTACGGGCTGCGGCTCCCAGCGGACCGCAAGGCGGAAGCGTCGGTGCGGGCGGTGTCGGCGATCATCAGCGACCTGATCCGCGAAGCCCGCGCGCGGCTCGAGTCCGCGGACGACGGACCACGAAACCTCATCGAGGCGTTGCTGCTGGCGCGAGACGACGACGACCCGACCGTCATGCTCAGTGACGACGAGGTCTTCTCGAACGTGTTGACGATCCTGCTCGCCGGCGAGGACACCACCGCCAACACCAGCGCGTGGATGCTGCACTTCGCCTCGCGCATCCCTCGAGTGTTCCAGCGGCTGCGGGCCGAAGCCGAAGAGGCCTTCGACGGGCCGGTGCTCCCATCGCACGAGGCGGCGCGAAAGCTCCCCTACACCGCGGCGGTCGCGTACGAGGTGGGTCGGCACCGGCCGGTCGGCGCGATCATCTTCCTCGAAGCCATCGAAGACACCGAGCTCCAGACCGAGCGCGGCACCGTCTTCGTGCCTGCGAACACGCCCGTCTTCGTGATGATCCGCGCGATCATGAACGACCTGCGAAACTTCGGGCGACCGAACGAGTTCCTGCCGGAGCGGTGGCTCGACGACGAGCGCCCCGAAGGGCTCGCGCACTCCCCCAAGCTCGACTTCTCGTTCGGGGGCGGTCCGCGGATCTGTCCCGGGCGACCGCTGGCATTGCTGGAAACGGCGATGGTCGCCTCGATGGTGGCGAAGGGCTTCGACCTGGAGCCGGCAAATGGCGAAGTGCACGAGCGCATCGGCTTCACGCTCGGCCCCGACGACCTCAGGCTGCGCTTTCGCCCGCGCGGCTGAGCTACCGCGCGGTGCTCTCGTCCCGAATGCACCAGCTGCGCGTGCGGCCGACGACCAGCTCCGCGTCGCACCGCGGACGACCGCCGGGGTTGGCCGTGTTGCAGAAGAGGCCCGAGCCACAGTCGAGGTTGCTGTCGCAGAGGTCGCCGGAGCTCGCCCGCTGGGCACAGACGCCGGTGCTCTCGGGGCAGCGGAGTCGCCGCTCGCACGCCAAGTGGTTCGCGGCCGGATCGCCGCCGGAGCAGTCGGCGCCGACGGGGAGCGTCCCCTCCAGGAACTCCAGCCGCCCCTCCGGGAAGCGCCCGAGCGGCGACGACACACACACCCGCAGCCGATCTCGCATCTCTTCCCAGAACGCGATCGCCGCCATCTCGTCGTAGGCGATGGTGCCGTCGGTCGCGCGGGGATCGCGGAAGATCTCGCAGTCGACGCCCACTCCTTCGCGGCCGAGCCGCTCCGCCTCACAGAAGGACGGGTCGTCACCGTAGACGCCGGTGGGGTCGTCCTCGCAGCAGAGGTGCATGCCGAGGCAGTGCAGCACCTCGATGGCGTTGCAAGCCTCGTAGAGATCGGGAACCGGCGGACGGGGCGCGATGACTACCGAGCCATCGGCGAAGATCTCGACACCCCCGTCGCCCATGTCCGCCCCGAGGTCCGGCGGCCCACCGTCCGGTCGCCCGAAGTCGGTGCCGACATCCGTCCCGAAGTCACGGAGCCCCAGGTCGCGACCGCCATCCGGCGGACCACCGTCGCGCCCCGCGTCGAAGCGGTCGCCGTCGACCACGAACGAGTCGAAGCAACCCACGAGCAGGACGAGACAGAGCGCGGCGGAGGATCGAGGGACGACGGACACGGGCACACCTTCACCGACGTTTCGGGTCGCGTCCATGGATCAGTGGTCCGGAGGAAGCTGTTCAACGGCCTCTCCGTAGGATCGGCGATGCGTGCGCTTCTCCTGACCCTGCTCCTCGCCTCCGTCGCGAGCGCGCAGGCGCGACCGGGACGACCGATGCGCGAGCGACCCGCCAGCGAGCGCTGCCGCGCCCCTTCGTGCGAAGTCCTGGCCCGACGCAGGATTGGAGACGCCCGGGTTCGTGTCGAACGAAGAGGCGAGAGGCGGGACCAGAGCTATTCCCTCGTGAGCACTCGCCGCGGCCGCACGCACACCGTCCATCTCGGAGGCGACGGCAACCCGGGCTACGGGAGCGACGTGCCGCAGAGCTACAGCTTGTCGCGCTTGGTCCCCGTGGAGATCGACGGGGACCGCCGCACGCCCGAGGTGGTCGTCCTGGGCTACGGCTCCGACCAGCCCACGGCGCACGTGTGCCGCCTCGCGCCCACACCGTGCTGCCTCTACTCGATGGTCGCCGGGCGCCGCGGTAGCGAGCTGGTGCCGCCGACCTTCGATGGGCAGGGACACCTGATGATGCCCGACGGACCGGTCGAGCTCAGCTTCTGCGACTAGAGGTCATCCGAGACCCCTCAGGCGCCGGCGGCCTTCAGGGCTTCGTCGATCATCACCTGGTGCTGGGCCTCATCGGCCCAGCGCTTCTGGCCCTCCTCGGGGAGGAGGTCGATCGGATCGAAGTAGAGGAAGTGCTGGCCGGGCTTCACCGAGGGCGCCGTGTAGACGCTGATGCCGGTGGTCCGGTCGTAGTGCTCGTAGCTGTGCACCGAGCGCTTGCCGCCGCCGCCGGGGGCGTCGACGACGAAGGTCGGAGTGTTGAAGCCGGCAGTGGAGCCTCGGACGTGTTTCTCGATGGTCTCGGCGGTGGCCACGGTGGTTCGCAGCTCCTCGACGCCCTTCACCATGTCGTGCTGGTACACGTAGTAGGGGTGGACCCCGACCCAGGCGCAGCGGCGCGCGAGCAGGGTCATGGTCTCGATGGAGTCGTTCACGCCACGCTGGAGCACCGACTGGTTCCGCACGTGCACGCCCTCGGCGAAGAGCCGGCCGAGCGCCTTTTCGGTGATCGCGGTGATCTCGTTCGGGTGGTTGAAGTGGGTGTGCAGCATCACGTCCTTCTGCATGCTGCGGCCGCGCTCCACGACGCCGACGAGCGCCTTGAACCAGTCGTCGTCGGTGAGGAGCTTCTGCGGCATCACGGCCGGCCCCTTCGAGGCGAAGCGCATCCGGCGGACGTGCGGAATGTCGAGCAGCCGGTTGCCGAGCGCCTCGATCTGCGCGGCGCGCAGGTTCCAGGCGTCGCCACCGCTGATGACGATGTCCTCGAGCTCCGGCCGGCTGGCGATGTACTCGAAGATGACCTCCCAGCGCTTCGGCGAGGCCTTCAGCGAGACCTTGTCGACCATGTCCTGGTCCGGGCCGACCGCGTACGAACGGGTGCAGAAGCGGCAGTAGACCGGGCAGGTGTCGAGCGCGAGGAAGAGCGCCTTGTCCGGGTATCGGTGGGTCAGCCCCGGAACCGGAGCGTCGCCCTGCTCGCCGAGCGAGTCGAAGGTGAGCTTCGGGTGGTCGGGGAGGCGCGTGGACGCGGTGGGCAGGAACTGCGCGCGGATCGGGTCGCTGTAGGGGTTCGACCAGTCGACCAGGCTCAGCATGTAGGGCGAGACCCGCACGGCCATCGGAGCGATCTCGAAGCCCTTGTCGGCGTCGGCGATGAACTCGTCGCTGGCGAGCGACTCGACCGCGGCCAGCAGCTTGCTGGTCTTCGTGATCGTGTTCTTCATCTGCCAGCGGTGGTCGAGGAAGGTCGCCTCGTCGACGTCCTTGAACGCCGGGATGCGGCGCCAGAACTCGCCGTCCAGCAGATCGCGATGGGCCATCGTCGAGGGGTCCGCGGGCGGACGCACCTTGCGCTCGGGCTCTTCGTTCTCGGGGCTGACGACGGGAAGCTGAGTCATGATCTCGCCCGTAGCATGCCGCGCGCACCGCTGCATCGGCCACGGGAGCGGAATCACACGCTTTTGGGCCTGCTTGGGCGCAGAGCGCGCGCTATCGTCGGCCATGGCCAGGCACGCGCTCCGAGACGTGGGCATCCGGCACCACGCGGCTTGGATCTTCAACGGCTACGTGGTCGAAGACGGCGGCGAGGGAGCGCCCTTCATCATCGATGCGGGCTTGCCCCGCCTGGTGGAACCGCTGACCGCCGAGCTCCGAGCTCTGGGCGCGGGCCCCTCGGACGCCATGGTGGTCGCCACCCACGGCCACACCGACCACGTCGGGGGCATCCCGGGGTTGGTCGCCCAGGGAACCGAGCGGGTCTTCCTCCCGGCCAAGGTCCGCGACTACCTCGGAGGCGAGACGCCACGGGGGCCGGGGCCGAAGGCGGTGGCTGCGATCGGGCCGGTGCTCTCCGACCAGCCCTTCTCGGGCGGCGCGCTCTTGGAGGCGCTCCGGGGTCGAACGGGCTTCGGCCTCGCCGGCCCCTTCCAGTTCGACGCGCCCATCACCGGCTACCTCGAGGATGGAGCGCGAGTGCCCGGCGCACCCGACTGGGAGGTCATCGCGACGCCCGGCCACACCGACTGCTCGATCGCGCTCTACGACGCCAAGACCAAGACCCTCGCGAGCGGCGACGCGGTTCTCAGCGTCGACGGGCGTGCCTGGATCACTCCCGAGATCACCGACCGGAGGCTCGCGACCCACACCGAGTCCCGGCTCCGCGCCCTCGACGTGGAACACCTCCTCCCGGGCCACGGGCGACCGATCTCCGGGCCCGACCTGATGGGCCGCGCCCGTGCGCCGGAGGACGCCCCACCCCGCGGCCTGCTGGCGACCTGTCGTCGCTGGTTTCGCGGGTGATCCCCCTCGTTCTTTGACCGCCGCACGCCGCTGGGGCATGGCTGAGACGTGCAGGATCAGCTCATCTTCGTCGTCTCGCCGCCCCGCGCCGGCTCCACCCTCTTGCAGCGCATGCTCGGCGCGCACCCGGCGATCTTCACGCACCCCGAACCGCACCTGATCACGCCGCTGGCGCACCTCGGCTTCCACGACCGGGTCGACGCCGCGCCCTACGATCACATCAACGCCGCCGAGGCGATCCGGAGCTTCGTCGAAGAGCTGCCCAACGGGGAAGCCGACTACCTCGACGCGCTCCGTGCCTACGCCGACACCATGTACGGCCGAATGCTCACGCAGGCGCAACAGCAGGACCCGAAGCTCCAGCTCTTCCTCGACAAGACCCCGGCCTACGCGCTCGTGCTGCCCTTCCTGGCGAAGCTCTATCCAACCGCGAAGTACGTCGTTCTCACGCGCCACCCGCTCGCCGTCTTCAGCTCGTACGCGAACAGCTTCTACGCCGGCGACTGGGAAGCGGCGCACTCCTTCAACCCGGTGGTCGAGCGCTACGTGCCGGCGATGGCGCGCTTCCTCGAAGAGCGCCCGGTCGCGCTCACCCAGATCGCCTACGAGCACATGGTCGCGGAACCGGAGGCCGCCCTCGAGCGCCTCTTCGCCTACCTCGGGCTCGAGAACGACCCGGACGCCGTGAACTACCAGAAGAGCGACATGAAGGAAGGGATGGGCGACCCCATCAACGTCCAGAAGCGCTCACGACCCGAGGCCGGCGGCGAGCACAAGTGGGCCGAAGAGCTCGCCGCGGATCCGAAGAAGCTCGCGCTCGCCGAGCAGATGGTCGCAAAGGTCAGCGACGAGCACCTCGCGGCCTGGGGCTACACCCGCGAGTCGCTCTGGGCTCCCCTCGCCGAAGCCGGTGGCGGCAAGGCGCCGAAGTCCGTGCTCAACAAATACACCTTTCAGCGCCGGGTGATGCTCGCGCTGCGCAAGGGCGTGAACGGCACCAGCGGCGGCCAGGCCGCAGTCCGACGGCTCCGCTACTACTGCGACGTGATCCTCCGCGACCAGCTCTGATCAGTCGCAGAGGGTGTAGGGCTCGGTCGCCTCGCCCTCGCACCAGTAGCCGGTGTCGGTCCGAACCGGCGTGCCGAGGCACGGGGAGACCTTCAGCTGCGGTCCGGCGCCATCGTAGAAGAGGTCGTAGACCCGATCGGGGCGAACGACCCAATACTGCCGAAGCTCCGAATCGACGCCCGCTTCCGCCCAGCCGCCGAACGCTCGGCCCTCCGTCGCGATGGCGCGGTCGAGGCAGTCGGTCACCGTCGCTCGGTCCCCACCGAGCTCGACGTAGCCGCACTCGGTCGGTCGTGACCCGGACAGGTAGTGGGCGTGGTCTTCGGGGTCACACCGACAGCCCGAGAGCAGCACGGTCGTTGCCGCGCCCAGCATCAGCCATCGCGTCATGGGTGCCGATCCTAGGCCGACCGCGACCGCACGCAAGGGAGGCGCATCGGGAGCACGAGAGCCCGAAGCGCCGGATGCGAGCCACGAACCGATTGTCAGGGGGCGCTGATAGGGTCTCGCCCATGAGCGACGAGCAGAGCTTGGGGGCGTTCTCGATGAGCCTGGCCGTGAAGGACCTCGCGGCGTCGAAGACCTTCTACGAGACGTTGGGGTTCACGGCGATGGGCGGCGACGCCGACCAGGGCTGGCTGATCCTCCGCAACGGGAAGACGACCCTGGGTCTGTTCCAGGGGATGTTCGACAAGAACATGCTGACCTTCAACCCTGGGTGGTCTCAGGACGCCGAGGCGCTGAGCGAGTTCGAGGACGTGCGCGCGCTCCAGGCTCGCCTCCAGGACGCGGGCTGCGAGATCCGCGACCCGGCCGATCCGGAGTCGGACGGACCGGCGAGCTTCGTGGTGGTCGATCCGGACGGAAACCCGATCCTGATCGACCAGCACGTTCCGAAGCCGGGCTGAGAGGGCCACTCCGGAGGACTTCGATCCAATCCACTGTGCTCTTGCCTCGCGCAGAGTCCCGGAGCCGCAGGGTTCACGGAGGGTTTCGGCTCTGCGCGAGGCAAAGCTGAACCTGGCCCACCGGGCTCAGTAGCGCGGGACGTCGGTGTCGACCTGCTGGGACCAGGCGTCGATGCCGCCCACCAGGTTGTGCACGTCCGTGAAGCCCATCTCGAGCGCACGCTGCGCGGCGCGGAGGCTGCGCATGCCGTGGTGGCAGTGGAAGACCACCGTCTGGTTCTTGTCCAGCGACTCGATGTAGGCCACCGCCTCGTCGTCGAGCAGGCGGGCGCCTTCGATGTGGGCCTTCTCGCGCTCCTCCGGGGTGCGCACGTCGAAGAGCTCGAAGGACTTACCCTCGTCCATCCACGCCTTGAGCTGCTCGGGCGCGAGCGCACGGACCTTCGGCGGCTCGTTCGGGTTGTCCATCTTGAAGCCGCCGCCCTGCGGGCCCTCGACGAAGTCGATGGTCAGGCCGTCGACCTTGCGCGCCGCTGAACGCTTCATGACGATGGTCCAGCCGTCGCCTTCGACCTTCACGTCGTCGTCACGGACCTCGTCGAAGTCCATGCCGTACTGCCAGCCGGGCGCCACCTCGAGGCGCACCACGGGCGGCTCTCCGTCGTTGAACTCGAGGAGCTTCTGCTTGGCGCCGTCGGTGACGAAGACCTCGGGCGGCTTCACCGCGGCGCGCTCGACGCCGAGCACGCCAGAGAGCTCGCCGCTCTGGTTCATCTCGAGGATGATGTCGCAGCCGCCGACGAACTCGCCCTTCACGTAGAGCTGAGGGATCGTCGGCCAGCTCGCGTAGTCCTTGATGCCCTGGCGGATGGCCGGGTCGCTGAGCACGTCGACGGTCTCGTAGTGCGGGAGGTACTCGTCGAGCACGTCGACGACCCGCGCGCTGAAGCCGCACTGAGGCGCGTCCCGGACGCCCTTCATGAAGAGGACCACCTCGTTGCTCTTGACCAGACCGTCGATTTGCTCGTGCACCGCGTCGCTCATGGCGACGCAGACTGCGTCCCGAGGGCCCGGCGTGCAAGGCCGCGGGGGTGGTCGGGTGCTACGCTCCGCCGCATGGACCGGGGCTGGCGCTGGATGCTTCTGTGGGCCGCTGTGAGCGCGGGTGGCGTGGCTCACGCTCAGGAGTCCGGTGCGGACCTGGCGGCGGAGGTCGGCGATCCGCCCGCGGAGGCGGAGGTCGGCGATCCGCCCGCGGAGGCCGACGTCGGCGATCCGACCGCGGAGGCGGAGGTCGGCGATCCGCCCGCGGAGGCGGAGGTCGGCGATCCGCCCGCGGAGGCGCCAGCGCCCACGCCGGCCGAGGCGATCCCCGCGCCGCCGACGACCGGGTACACGGCCCCAGAAGGCTATTCGCCGCCACCCCAGCGCTGGGAGCAGCCTCCCGGCCGCCGGGTCGAGGCGCGGCCCCGGCCGCGACGGGTCAGCATCCCCTACCGCGAAGGGATGACCGTCCCCCCCGGCGGATCGCTGGTCACCCGGCCCCGGCGGGGTTTCCTGGTCCCGGGGATCATCGGATTCACCGCCACCTACGCGATGAATCTGGTGGGCTCCGCGATGGACGAAGACAACGGAATCATTGCGATTCCCTTCGTCGGACTCCCGATCTACCAGATCCGCGAAGGGAGCGACGACGAGCGTCCGCTCGTCGCGATCCACACCGTGGTCCAACTCGCGGCCTTCGCCCTCTTGGTGGTCGGGTTGATTCCCCGGCGAAGCGTCGAATATTTCACGTATCCCCGCCGGTCGAAGGGCGACGGTCCGCGCTGGGCCCTCGTCCCCACCGCCCATCGGCGAGGCGCGGGGCTGGCGCTCACCGTGTACTGACCCTGGAACACTCGCCCTCTCGCCCCTAGACCTCCGCGCCACGACGACCCCTGTGATTCGCCAACGCTATCCACTCACCGCCCACGGCCTCGCCTGCTCTCTCGGACGTTCGAGCGCCGAGAGCCTCGCGGCCCTGGAGGCCGGCGAGCGCGGCCTCCGCGCCGTGCCCTTCGAGGTTCCCTTCGAGACCGTCACCGGCACCCTCCCCGGCGGCGAGCTGCCGCCGGTCCCCGAGGCGCTGGCCCGCTACGACTCGCGGCTGGCGCGGATCAGCGCCCTGGCCTGGCGAGACCTCGACGACCCCGTCACCAAGGCCATCGAGCGTTGGGGCGCGGGGCGAGTCGCGCTCATCGTCGGCACCAGCACCGGCGGCATCGGCGAGACCGAGGAAGCCCACGAGGCTTTCTGGCCGACCAAGGACCGCTCCGCGATTCCGGCCGATTACTCGTACCCGACCCAACACTCCTTCCACGCGTTCCTCGACTTCCTAGCCGAGCTCTCCGGGATCGAGGGCCCGCGCTATGTGGTCAGCACCGCCTGCTCGTCGAGCAACAAGGTCTTCGCCAGCGCCCGCCGCCTGATGGAGCTCGACCTCATCGACGCCGCCGTGGTCGGTGGTGCCGACGGCCTGTGCCACACCACGGTCCGCGGGTTCAATAGCCTCGGCGTGATGGCCCCAGAGCCCTGTCGCCCCTTCGGGCTGGACCGTCCGGGGATGAACGTGGGCGAAGCCGCCGCGCTGGTCCTGGTCGAGCGGGAAGGCGAGCCTCTCGCATGGCTCCGCGGGGTCGGTGAGACCTCCGACGCCTACCACCCCTCGAGCCCCGACCCCGAGGGCAAGGGCGCGTTTCGGGCGATGAGGGACGCGCTCGCGGAAGCTGGCGTCGACCCGAGCGAGGTCGACCACGTGAACGCCCACGGTACCGGTACCGCCTACAACGACATCGCCGAGTCCAAGGCGATCAGCCAGCTCCTCGGCACGGAGGTGCCAGTGGTGTCCACCAAGGCCTACACCGGGCACACCCTGGGCGCGTGCGGCGGTGTCGAAGCCATCTTCGCCATCCACTGCCTTCGGAAGGGCTGGATCCCCGCAGCGCTCGGCGCCCACCCGACCGACCCCGACATCCCGCTGAACCTCCCTGCCGAACCCCAGGAGCGCGAGCTTCGCTACCTACTCAGCAACTCGTTCGCCTTCGGCGGCAACAACTGCTCCGTGCTCTTCGAGGCCGCGCGATGAGCCCCCGCGACGTCTACGTTCGCGGCCGCGCGCTCTGGGCACCCGGCTATGCCGACCTCGCGTCCTACCTCGCCGGCGAGCCCGACGAGGCGGTGACCAAGCCGCCCGCTTCCTTGGTCGGCGGACGCATGAAGCGAGGCACCAGCCCGATGTGCCGCACGGCGATCGAGGTCGTGACGCAGGCCGCCGCGGACGCCGGCTTCGACCCCGCGACCTGCGCGACCGTCTTCGGCTCGTACCACGGCGAGATCGAGATCGCGTTCCACCAGCTCGAGATGATGCGCGACGGTGAGGGCATCATCTCCCCAGCCCGCTTCAAGAACAGCGTGCACAATACCGCGGCCGGTCTCTTCACCATCGGCGCGAAGAACCGTGGGTTCACGACGGCCATCGCCGGCGGGCCCCACACCTTCGCGCTCAGCCTCCTCGAGGCGTGGGCGCTCGTCGCCAGCGGCGAGCACGAGCAGGCGGTCGTGGCCACCACCGAAGAGCCCCTGCCGAGCTTCCTCGACGACTGCTCGGACCACGGCCTGCTCGGCATCGCCATCGCCCTGAGCGCTGACGCCGACGGCGCCCTCGCGAAGGTCGGGGTCCCCGTCCCGTGCACGGAGGCGGCGCCGCACCCGGAGGTGCGCGAGGCCTTCGTCGGTCATGTCGCCGCGCCGGGCCTCGCGATGATCCACGCGATCGACGACGGCTGGCGCGGACCGCTCGGGCTCACCCCTCCGGGCGGCGGCGCGGCTGCGCTCGGCGTGACGGTTCCCGGTCGCGGCTGGCGCACGGAGCTGAGCGCACCGTGAGCGACCGACCCCACACCGATCCTCGCGACGTCGGCCGCCGCGCGGACGGAAGCCGCCGGGTCGCGATCACCGGCATCGGGCTGTCGAGCCCCATCGGCAGCAGCCTCGACGCCGTCAGCGAGTCGCTCCGTGAAGGCCAACACGGCATCCAACGGGTCGACGCCTTCGACGACGTCGGCGAGATGATCACGCGCCTCGGCGCGCCGGTCGATGAGACCTTCCGCAAGCGTTGGCCCCGCAAGACGATGCGGTCCATGGGGCGCGTCGCTCAGCTCGCCACCGCGGCCACCGAAGCGGCCACCCTGGACGCCGGCCTCGACGAGGACACGCTCACGAACGGCCGCACCGGTCTCGCCTACGGCTCCACCCACGGGAGCAGCGCCGCCCTCGAACGCTTCGCTCGCACACTCAACGAGCCGGACGCACTCCTCGGGCTCGGTTCGAACACCTACCTGAAGTTCATGAGCCACACCTGTGCGGTGAACCTCGCACTCTTCCTCGGCATCCGTGGCCGAGTGATCACCACCTGCTCGGCGTGCGTGAGCGCCAGTCAGGCGATCGGCCATGGCTTCGAGGCCATTCGCTACGGCATGCAGGACGTGATGATCTGCGGCGGCGCCGAGGAGCTCCATTGGGTGTCGACCGGAGTCTTCGACGTGCTCCAGGCGACCTCCACTCGCTACAACGACCGACCCGACCTCAGCCCTCGCCCCTTCGACCGCGACCGGGATGGCCTCGTGGTCGGCGAGGGCGCGGGCACGCTCGTGCTGGAGGATTGGGAACGCGCGGCCAAGCGCGGAGCGACGATCCATGGCGAGCTCCTCGGTTTCGGGACCAGCTGCGACGGCACCCACATCACGGCGCCGTCCCCCGACGGGATGAAGGACGCGATGCGCCTCGCCCTCGAGGACGCCCGCCTGGACAAGAGCGAGCTCGACTACGTCAACGCGCACGCCACGGCGACGGCCGTCGGTGACATCGGTGAGAGCGCGGCGAGCTTCGCGGTGCTCGGCGACACCGTGCCTCTGAGCAGCACCAAGGGCTTCACCGGCCACACCCTCGGCGCCTGTGGCGCGCTCGAGACGGCCTTCTGCATCGCGATGATGCGCGACCAGTTCGTGGCTCCGAGTCGCAATCTCGAGCACGTCGACCCGGAGTGCGCGCCGCTCGCGTACATCACCGGCGACGCCCGCGACGCCAAGCCGCGGATCGTGATGAACAACAACTTCGCCTTCGGCGGCATCAACACCAGCCTTCTCATCGGAGCCCACGCATGAGCCAAGACGCACCGAGCTACGACGTCCTCATCGCCGGAGGCGGCCCCGGCGGCACCACCGCTGCGGCGCTCCTGGCGGACGCCGGCCACTCGGTGCTCCTGCTCGAGCGGGAGCACTTCCCCCGCTTCCACATCGGCGAGTCGCTGATCCCCTCCGAGCTGCCGATCTTCGCGAAGCTCGGCCTCGACCCTCGGGCGATCGGCGCGATCTACAAGCAGGGCGCAGACTTCATCGACGAGGAGAAGGGCGAGTTCGCCCGTTTTCCGTTCGCCGAAGGGATGGACGGCACCCACGGTCACGCGTGGCAGGTCGAACGCGCCACCTTCGACCACGAGCTGATGCACATCGCGCGGGCGAAGGGTGCCGACTGCCGCGAAGGCGTGAAGGTCGACTCGGTCGATCCCGACGACGAAGGCGTGACCGTGCATGCCGGCGGCGAGGTCTTTCGGGCGCGCTACTTCATCGACGCCACCGGCCGCGACCGGCTCATGTGCAAGCAGGAGCGCTCGTACGAGCGCATCGATGGCTTCGGCCTGGCCGCGATCTGGGCCCGCTACGAGGACCTCCAGCCCGAGGCCGTCGCCGAGCTCGCCGAGACCGGCAACGTCACGGTGCTGATGGTCCCCAGGGGCTGGGGCTGGGCGATCCCACTACCCGGCGGCCGCCTCGGCGTCGGCTTCGTCTCCGCCGAGAAGGGCGTGGTCAGCGAGGAGTGGTTCGAGGAGCGCCACGCTGCCTCTCCATTCCTCCAGCGCATCACGGAAGGCGCGACCCGAGCACCCTTCGGGAAGGCTGGCGACTACAGCTACAAGAACACTCGGCCGCACGGGCCGCGCTGGGGCTGCATCGGTGACGCGGCGGGTTTCTTGGATCCGGTCTTCTCGAGCGGTGTGGCGCTGGCGATGTCCGGCGCAGACACCCTCGTGGAGCTGCTCTCGCCGGCGCTTCGAGAGGATCGTGAGGCCGAGCCGGAGCTCCTCGCACCGCTCCAGGCCCACATGGCCAAGGCCTACGAGATCTTCAGCGCCGTGATCCGCAGCTTCTATCACACCAACATGGTCGACAATCTCTTCTTCTACGACGACCCGGACCCGAAGCTGCGCGCGGGTCTGATCTCGGTACTCGCCGGTGACCTCTGGCGTGACGACAACCCCTTCGTGAAGCTCCTGCTCCGATCTTCGCGACGCACCCGGGGTCGTCGCAAGGTCACCGCGGCCGCGGGCTGACTCGCTACGCGGCGATCTCTCGTGCCACGAAGTCCCGAAGCCAACGGTGGGCGGGGTCGTGCTGGAAGCGTTCGTGCCAATAAGAGTGGACGGGCGTCTCGGGCAGCGCGATGGGCGGCGCGAAGCTGCGGACCGGCGCCAGCTCCGTCGCCGCATCCGCGAGCCCGGTGGGACACGTGAGGATCAGGTCGCTCCGCGCGACGAGGAAGGGCGCGGGAGCAAAGTGACTGACCTGCGCGCGAACGTGCCGACGCTCGCCTCGCCGAGCGAGCACCGAGTCGACGACGCTGCCCTCGCCCCCCGCCGGGCTCACCAGGATGTGTCCGACCTCGAGATAGGCCTTCAGCGTGAGCCGCTTCTTGATGCGCGGGTGACCCTCGCGAACCAAGACACGAAACCCATCGACGCGTAGGCGGCGTTGTTGGAGCTGGGGGTGGTCGAGGCCGACGCCGGGGATGACGCCCGCCGCCGGTGCCACGGCGAGGTGCACGCGTCCGCGCGCGAGCTGGTCGACCACGTTCGCAGACCGCCGCACCAGCGCGATGCGGACCATGGGAGCTTCCCTCGCGAGGCGGGCGAGCAGCCGCGGCATCCCGACGAGCTCGTGCAGGTCGCTCCCGGCCACCACGAAGCGAGCCGTGGACGTCGAGGGATCGAAGGGCGCGCCTTCCCGCAGCGCCGCCCCGACCCCGGCGAGGGCCGCGCGCAGCGGCCCGATGAGCGCTTCGAGCCGCGGGGTGGGCACGAGTCCGTCCGGCGAGGTCACGAAGAGCGAGTCGTCGAAGTGCTCGCGTAGGCGCTTGAGCTGGTGGCTCATGGCGGACTGGCTGACCCCCACCCGGCGGGCTGTTGCCGTCACGCTCCGCTCCTCCGCGAGCAGCGCCAGCGACACCAGGAGGTTGAGGTCGCGGGTGACCAGCCCGTCGATGGGCACATCGATATCGCTCATGTCGCACATGATGAGCATTCGTTGGATAGATGGGCAAGCGAGACCCAATCTCCAGCTCATGAGACGACTGCTACCCCTCCTCGCGACAGGGCTTCTCAGCGCCCTGATCTCCACCTCAGTCCGAGCGGACGAGCCAGCCTATGCCCTCGGCACCTACGCGACCGCCGACAACTTCGCTGCCACGGGCGGCGTCGAAGGCCGGCTCCGTCTGCCACGCGCCCAGCTCTCGCTCCGAGCCGAAGGAGGTCGCGCCCGCGCGGCCTACGTCGCCGGGTTCGCGACCGACGACGCGGCTCTCACTCGCGTCACGTTCGAGACCCGGCTGGCCGCCGGTTCCGTCGGCCGAGCCCGCTTCGGCGTCCACCTCTCCGCGGGCGGACGCTTCACCCGTGGCGGTGAGGGCAACGCGCCGGACGGGGTCGGCCGCGCGGTGGAGGTCGGCGTCGGGCTGGTCGCCACCCTGCCCGTGGGCGCTCGCGGCGCCGTGCGTGGCGGGGTGCTCGTCCCCTTCTCGCTCGAGATCAGCCCCGAGGTCGTCAACGACATGCAGGGCGCTCTGCTCACCCTCGGGGGAGCCGTCGCGCTCACCGACCGCCTCTGGCTCCAGGGCCAGATCGACACCGGCGGCATCTTCGGCTCCGACGGAGACGCCGGGAAGTTCCTCTTCCGCGGAACCCTCGCCATTCGAGGGCTCTTCGGGAGCACCACCCACGACTGGCTCGCGTTCTGAGGAGATTCTCGATGACCCGCAATACGTTCACCATCCTCTTGGCGCTCATCGCCCTTCCCTCCCTCGCGAGCGCCCAATCGGAGGAAGCCCCGGTCGCCGCTCCATTCGTGGACATCGGTTGGCGTGTCATGGGCCTGGCCGACCACGTGAGCCACGGCCCCGACTTCCAGCTCGGCGTGCGCCTCTGGGACCATCTGAAGATCGGCGTCGCCGGGTTCGCTCGTCCCGGACCGATCAACCCCAAGACCTTCCGCCACGAGCTGTCCGACGGCGAGACCTACCGGGGGCAGGACGCGTTGGACCTCCGCAGCGATGGCGCCGTCGTCGGGCTCTTGGTCGCGCCGACCTTCCGCATTCGCCGCCTGAACGTCGAGCTCCCGGTGCTCGTCGGTTTCGGCGCCTTCGGCTTCTACCTCACCGGCCGCAATCGTGAGACGCCCGACGGCGATCGAGTGAGCGTCTGGGAAGACCGGCTGCTCGACGGCAAGGACTCGAGCGGCGGGCTGACCTTGGACGTCGGCCTTCGGGTCGCCGTCGACACCAGGCTCCCCTACCTCCGTCCCTTCGTCGGGCTGCACTACACGCAGGTCTTCGGCTACGACGCGACGCTCGCCTCCAGCTACCGCGGCTTCTCCGGGGTGGTCGGCGTCGCCTTCGGGCGCTGATGGCTCAGCCAGGCGTGAGCTCGGCCATGCCTTGCTCGACGCTGACGCTCGGCTCCCAGCCCAGCAGTCGGCGGGCCTTGTCGGTCCGCACGGTGACGGTCGTCGACATCATCGCGGCTCCGAGGCGCGTGATCGGTGGCTGCTTCGTTCGCCGCAGCAAATACCAGAGTCGCTCCACCCCGCTCGCCAGCCCGCGGCCGAGCCACCCGGGCACGCTGACGTCGCGGAGGGTCACCCCGCGGGTCGCGGCGAGCGCTTCGACGAACTCCCGCATCGTGCGGGTCCCTTCGTCGGCGACGAAGTAGGCCTCGCCGCCTGGACCACGTTCGAGCGCGATGAGCAACGCATCGATGAGGTTCGCGACGTGGGTGGTCGAGGTGCGCGAGCGCCCCTCGGCCATCCACAGCCAGGCGCCGGCGTTCGCTGCCTCGAGAATCTGTGGGAGGACCGTCGTGTCCCCCGGCCCCCACACGAAGCGCGGCCGAATGGAGAGCGTGGCGAAACCACCGCCGTTGGCGGCGAGCACCCGGCGCTCGGCCTCCGCCTTGGTCTCCGAGTAGAGGAACCGATGCTCCGTCGGATAGGGGTGCGTCTCGTCCACGTCTTCGAGTGGCGGTCCGCAGAAGAGCACGGCTTCCGTCCCCACGTGGACGAAGCGGCCGCATCCAGCGGATCGAGCGGCGTCCAGCATCCGCTGCGTGCCTCGGATGTTGATGGCCTCGAAGCGCTCGCGGGGACCGTAGGGCTCGACGTAGGCAGCCGCGTGCACCACGGCGTCGCATCCCTCGAGGTGGCGCGCGTCCACGGTCTCGAGGTCGCAGCGAGACGGTTCGGCACCGAGCACGCGGACGGCTTCGGCGCTTCGGTCGGAGCGCGCCATGGCACGCGCGGAGTGCCCGGCGTCGGCGAGCGCCCGCAGCAGATGCTGCCCGATGAACCCCGATCCTCCGGTGACGTAGACCCGCATGGCGGCGCCCACGCTACACGAGTCGCAGCTCGGAGACGAAGGGTGGATTTCGCCACCCGCCGCGCGATGGGGCATGCTGTGACCCATGCGGGGATGGGTGCTGGCGATCACGCTGACGATCGGGTGTGGATTGACCCTGGATCTGGAGCCGCCCGACCAGCGCCCCGACTCCGCGAGCGAGGACGGTGGCCCGACCCGACAGGACCTCGGAGAGCCCGACGCCAGCAAGGACGCCTTCACGTCCATCGACGCTACCCGGCCCATGGATGGCTTCGTCCCACCCGACGACGCCGAGGTCTGCGTCGCCCTCGCCGAGTCCTGCAATGGAGTGGACGACGACTGCGACGACCGGGTCGACGAGGACTACGAGCTCGAGACCGACATCCGCCACTGCGGCGCATGCGGCCGAGTCTGCGAGGGGCGCGGTGGAGTGCCCCGGTGCGAAGGCGGCGCCTGTCGCATCCAGTGCGACCCCGGCCGCGCCGACTGCGACGACTCGCTCGAGAACGGCTGTGAGGCGGACCTCACCTCCGCCACGTCGTGCGGCGCGTGCGGCTCCGTCTGTCCGGCGACCGCACCCCGGTGCGTGCGCAACGGCGCCGGCGCGTTCAGCTGCGTCGCCACCTGCGACGCAGACCTCGTCGCCTGCGATGGCGCGTGCGTCGACACGGAGACCAACGCCAATCACTGTGGCGACTGTGGGAACGCGTGCTTCCTCGATCCTCACGGGACGCTCGCGTGTCGCGCCGGCGTCTGCGTGGTCGACGACTGTGGCGACTGGCACGACGACTGTAACGACGACCCCTCCGACGGCTGCGAGACCTCGCTGCAGACCAACCGCGACTGCGGCGCCTGCGGCCGGTCGTGCCCGATGGGCCAGATGTGCCTCGGAGCGCTCTGCGTCGCCGTGGCTCCCTGACGTCAGTCGTCGTCGTCCGGCTCTGGTTCCGGGGCCGTCTCCTCACCACGGACCTTCTCGAGGACCAAGCCGAAGAGCGCCGGGACGATGAGCCCGGCGAAGACCACGCCGATCGCGATGGCGGGGTTGCTGGTGAACGACTCCCACGCGCTCTGAGTGGCGGCCACCTCTTCGCTCACCGTCTGCGAGTGCAAGACGAAGAGCGCGCCGTAGCCCACCCCTCCACCCAGGCCGGCCAGCATCACGACCGCGATGGGAGCCGGGAGCTTCTGGCCCACGCGGCCGATCGCGCGCAGCGGCGGCACGAGGAGAGATGTGGTCGCTAGGTAGTTGGGGAAGCACATGCCCACGGAGAAGCCGGCGAACCACATCGCTCGCGTCGCTGGAGGGAAGCTCTCGGGAGGCGTGGGGTCGACCGGGCCGATGGCGATGTCGAAGGTCTGGAGCAGGACGATGGAGAGATAGGTGAACGCGAAGGTGAAGGCCGCCTTCACGGGCTTGGAGTCGATCTGCATCCAGAGCGGCAGACTCGAGAGTTCGTTGCCATAGTCGAGGCGGCTCTCGAAGTAGCCCTCGACGAAGAGCAGCGGGAAGGTCGCGAGCAGGAGTCCCGCAGCGACGCCGGGCGGCAGCCGGCCGGCCACACCATCGAAGCGCGTGGCGATACAGGCCAAATGAAAGAGCGCGGCCAGCACGAAGAAGGGCGCGAGCGCCCTGGGAGCGAGCCCGCCGCGTGGGGTGTCCGCCATCGGAGGATGGTACCCCCGAACGGACGTCGCGGAGGACGTGAAGCGCAGCGATTCACTCGCGACGAGCGCTGGCCGGCGCCGGAGGACGCAGCGCGAAGCGCGAGGACGCACCGAGCGGCTCCGCCGCGAGACCTTCAGCTTTTTGGGGAGCGAGGAGCGATTCACTCGCGACGAGCGGGGGGATTTCCCCCCAGGAGAACCCCTAACGCGTCCAACCCATGGACGCGCATGCCTGGAGCATTCGCGGCACCCGAGAGCGCCAGGCAGCCTCGTTGTGCGGCGCGCCCGGCTCCCACCAGTGTGCGAGGTCCGTGCCGCTCACGGCGCCGAGGCCGAGCAGGTGGTCGCGGAACTGCAGCGTGGTGCAGTAGTTGTCGGAGTCGTCGCTGTCCTCGAAGACGCCGTCGCCGTCGCCGTCGGCGCAGCTGCCACTCACATTGCCGCCAGAGTCGAGGTAGATGGCGTATGGGGGCCGGCTGGTGAAGCGCGTGATGAGCGCGTCGGAGCCGTCCGCGGCGAACGCGCCCCAGCCGAGCGTGGAGGACATCGCTCCGACGCAGCGCGCGAGGGTCGGCCGAGCGTTCCCGATGGCCAAGCTCACCAGCCCGCCGAGGCTCGAGCCCGCGATCATCAACGAGTCTCCCGCCGCAGCGACGCCATAGCGAGCGCGCACGAAGGGCAGCACTTCGTCTTCGAGGAGCGCGAGGTAGTCGTCGGCGGCGCCGCCAACGGTGGAGCCGCCGATGGTGTCGGTGGTGTGGGTGTAGGCGTCCATCCGGTCGGGGGTGTTGTCGACGGCCACCGCGAGCACGCCGGTGAACTCACCGGTCAACGCCTCGTCGACGCGCCACCCGCCCCAGACGGCCTCGGGGTCGAAGACGTTCTGCCCATCGTGGAGGAGGAGCACCCGGGCGGCCGCGTCGGCCCCACCAGCGGGGACCCGCGCCCGAACGGTGCGGGGCGTGGGGAGCGCGCTGGTGGTCAGACCGGGGAAGCGCTCGAAGTAGGGGACGTCGGTGGGCGGCGCGACCCAGCCGTGCTCACCGAACTCGTCGTAGCCGTAGGCGGTCGCCTCGACCGGCGCGACGTACGCATCGGGCGAAGCGAACCACTTGTACTTGGAGCCGGCCGGATCGGCGTCCGTCTCGATCAGGGCATAGCGGAGCGTGCCGCTTCCATCGGCCGTCGTCGGGTGCGCGTCGGTGACCCACTCGTTGGCGTCACCGACCCATGCCGCCGCGTCGGTCCGTCGGGTGACGAAGAGCCAACGACCGGGCTCCCGGACCGGCCAGCCGTGGGACCAGGATCCGTCTCGAAGGAGCGCGGTGGCGTCCGCGGCACTCAGGCTCGGGTCGGCGAGCCGCTCGAGCAGGTCGTCGATGATCGACGACCCGGCGTCCGCCCCGGCATCGACGGGCATGAACGCGTCGGTCGCGCTCGCATCGGGTTCCGCTGCCGCGTCGCTCTCCGGTGCCGCGTCTGGGGCGTTGCCGGCGTCGGAGGACATCGATGCGTCGACCGGGTCGACGTCGTCGTCGCCGCAAGCGGTGAGCAGAGCGAGGAGGAGAAAGGTGCGACGGGCCACGATGGTTGGACGTATCCGGCCGCGGCCGCGGCAGCAAGAGGCGCCGAGGCTCAGAAGCGCGGAAGCGGCTCGACCTGCACCACCTGGGGGTGACGTTGGGGGCTCTGACCGGGGTCGACGAGCTCCGGGCGGGTGTCGTAGCTCAGCCAGTCCCACTGACCGACGCCGGCGGCGCCACCCAGGTTGCCGAAGGTGAGCGTCGCGGTTCCGGCACCGCTCATGGTGTCGGGGCCCTGGTGCTCCAGCACGACTTCACCGTCGACCGCGATGCGGATCCAGTCCGCACGCCCCTCGATCGTGTAGGTGCGGAACTGGCTCGTATCGACGTCCGCCATGTGGCGAAAGGGATAGCCAACGCCGACCTGCCCCTCGCAGAAGAAGACCTTCACCATTCGCGTGCCGTCGTGGATCCACATGCCCACCCCGCCGCAATGGGCCTGGACTACCCGCATCCGAGTCTGAATGCGGAAGCCGATTCGAGGGTCGATGGTCTCCCACCAGAGGCTCTGGTTCTTGTCGGTCCGCTGCATCCACTCCTCGTAGCTGCGCCCACCGATGGTCGCGACGCCCTGCTCGAAGGTCGTGGACGCCCCGCTCCAGTGCCACCAGCTCTGCGAGAGCTCGGCCGCGGAGTCCATCTCCCAGCGCGCCTGGTAGGCGCCGAGCCGATGACGCTGCCGTGGGCCGACGGGATCGCCCAGCACCTCCACGGCGACCTCTCCGCCCGGCCCTTCCCGCTGCGGCGCCTGGGGCACCCACTCGAAGGGCTCCGGGCCCGCACACCCAGCGGCCACCAACAGCACGCACACCCAAGCCGCGACTCGTCCCATACCCATGAAACGACTCCGACGCGCGACACTTACAGTCGATCCATCCAACTACGCAGCGACGGCCAACTCGCCCGAACCCCTGCGACCTCCGCGGCTCCGCGACTCCGCGCGAGGCCAAGGGCACACCTCAGGGCGTACCGACCGGATCGACCGGTGCATGCATCGGCACCGGATCCGGCTCGGGAGTGTCCAGCGATTCACTCTCACGGAGCCCCGCCAGGTCGCCACGGACCCAGCCCTCGTCGTCGGTGAACACCGACTCTCGGCCGAAGACCGTGAAGACCTCGACCGAGCCGCCGAGGCTGGCCTCCTCGCGGGCCGGGTCACGGCGCAGCGCGACCTCGTCGATGTTTTCGTAGAGCTCGCGGAAGTCGAGCACCGGCCCGCGGGTGGTCTCGCCGACCTCGAGCCCAGCGGCGTGGATCCAAGCGGTCAGAATCGCCCGGCCGGGGCCGACGACCGCGATGGGCGGCTCGCCGCGGATCTCTCGGTGGACGACTTCGTCACCACGACGCTCAGTCATGGTCGGCGGGTCGTTGCGCAGCTCGTAGAGCCGGATGTCCTCGGTCTCGTCTTCTTCGCCCGGAACGGTCATCCGCTTCCAGATCCGAATCGGACGCCACTCGTCGTCGAAGACGGCCTCGACGTCGGTCACCTGCCGCGCCCACTCCTGGCGGACCGTGATCACGTAGAGGCAGTCGCGCTGGCGGACCTCGTAGCGCTCGACGACCTGCTCACGCATGACCGGCCCGTTCCGAAGAACGCCCTCGTCGAGGACTTCGCCCTCGGGGAGCTCGCCCTCACCGCAGCTCGGGTACGGATGCGTCGGCACCGACGCGACCTCGTGCCGTGGAAGGCAGCGCTCACACCCCAACGCGCACACGCCGAGGACCAAGAGGGCCCGCAGCGTGCGCGAAGGGTTCATCACTCGCGCCGAGCTCAGTCGCCCTCGGCCGGGGCGGGCTCGTCGGCGGCCTCGTCGAGGGCTTCGGC
>CAYXAP010000011.1:71972-126516 GCA_964462035.1 uncultured Sandaracinus sp. | reverse complement strand
TCGGCGGCGGCTCCGGCGGCTTCCGCCTCCACGGCCGCGGCCTCGGCGGTCTCCTCGACCGCAGCTTCCTCGGCGGGGGTCGCCTCTGCTCCGGTAGCCTCTTCGGCCGCCTCTTCGGCGTGCTCGCCCTCGCCGTGCTCCTCGCCCTCGTGCTCGCCCATGGCGCCCTCGGGGAACGGCGTGAACTCGCCGCCCTCGCCGAGCACCGTGGCGGTGCCGTAGGCGTAGTTGCCGGTGGCCGGGTCGATGCGCAGCCCCTGCTCGCTCTCGCGACCGCGGTAGCTGGTGTCGTTGAGGGTGTACGCCAGGAAGACCCCGACGAAGATCAGCGAGCCGACGAAGAAGAGGATGTTGAACTTCTTCTCGTACTTCAGGTGCATGAAGTACGCGCCGACCAGGCTCGACTTCACCATCGCGATCAAGACCGCGACGAAGAGGTTGAATTCGCCGAGGCGCACGTTGTAGGCGAGCACCGTCAGGAAGGTGAGGAAGATCAGGGCCCCGAAGATGACGAGGTACGTCTTGATCGAGGTGATGTGAGAGTGGACGAGGTAGTCGTCGCCGTGCTCGTCGTGCGCGTGTGCGTCAGCCATCGTCAGGTCCTCAGTCGATCAGGTAGAGCAAGGGGAAGAGGAAGATCCACACGAGGTCGACCAAGTGCCAGTACAGGGCGAAGATGTCGACCGGGGTGTTGTAGTCGGCGCTGAAGTCCCCGCGGTTGTTCTTGCGGATGATCCAGAGGCAGAGGCCCATGCCGATGAGGACGTGGATGCCGTGGAGGCCGGTCATCACGAAGTAGATGCCGAAGAACGTGCGGAGGTGGAAGGGAACCGCCGCCGTGCCGCCGCTCTCGTAGGCGAGCTGACCCGCGGTGGCCATCTCCTCGTAGAAGTGGTGGCCGGGCGGGTTGGCCATGTCGAAGCCGGGGTGGCCGAAGAACTGCCCAGGGAGCGTACCCACATGGATCTTGTGGGAGTACTCGAAGTACTTCACGACCATGAAGGCGCCGGCACAGAGGAACGTGATCCAGAGGAAGCGACTCGTCCAGACCTTGCCGCCGAGCTGGAGCTTGTCCTTCTCGGCGACGCCCTTCTGCTCGCCGATCTGAGCGGCCCGGACGGCCATGGCGGCCGTGAAGCTCGAGAAGAGCAGGACGACGGTGTTGGCCGCGCCCATCTGCCAATTGAGCAAGTGCGAGCCGACGCTGAACGACTCCGGATACCAGCTCCGGAAGATGCCGTACGCGACGAAGAGGCCGCTGAAGAACAGGATCTCCTGGGCCAGGAAGAGCCACATGCCGAGCTTGGCAGATTCGAACTGCTGCTTCGGTGTGTCGAAGTGGTGGGCCAGGTACGCGGGCCCGTGATGTTCGTGCGCCATGGTTCAGATCGTCTCGTGGAAGAGCGGAATTGCTTTGGGCGGGGGAGTTCGGGTGAATCGAGGAGGCTTAGCCGACGAGCATGGTTGCCAAGAACGCAGGTGCCAAACCCTCAAGAAGCAGAGCCCTTCTCGAAGTCTTCGGGGAAACCGTCCCAGAGCTCCTCCTCAGTGCAGAGGTGGTAGTCGTAGGGACCGCGCGTCATGACGGGCGGCTCGGCGAAGTTGTGCGGGTGGACCGGCGTGGTGGTGAGCCATTCGTAGCCGGCGCTGGCCCACGGGTTGGGCGGAGCCTTCTCGCCGCTCCGGAGCGACTTGATGAACATGAAGAGCATGATCAGGAAGCCGACCCCGAGGATGTAGGCGCCACCCGAGCTCGCCATGTGGAGCGGCTGGAACTGGTCCAGGTAGTCGTAGTAGCGCCGGGGCATGCCCTGGCTGCCCATGATGAACTGGCTGAAGAAGGTGACGTTGAACCCGACGAACACGAAGAAGAACGCGATCTTCGCCAGGGTCTCGTTGTACATCTTGCCGGTCATCTTCGGCCACCAGTAGTGCAGGCCGCTGATGAAGCCGAACACGGTGCCGCCGACCATGACGTAGTGGAAGTGGGCGACGACGAAGTAGGTGTCGTGCAGGTGGATGTCCACGCTCAGGATGCCCAGGAACAGACCGGTCAGGCCGCCGATGGTGAAGAGCGCCAGGAAGCCCAGCGAGTAGAGCATCGGTGAGGCGAAGCTGATCGAGCCCTGGTAGAGGGTCGCGACCCAGTTGAAGACCTTCACGCCCGAGGGGATGGCGACCAGGAAGGTCAGCGCCGAGAAGACCATCGTGGCGTACTCGCTCATGCCGGCCGTGAACATGTGGTGACCCCACACGAGGAAGCCGAGGAGCGCGAGCGAGATGGAGCTCATCGCGACGAACATGTAGCCGAAGATCTTGCGCTGGCTGAAGGTGGCGATGACCTCGTTCACCACCGCCATGCCCGGGAGGATCATGATGTAGACGGCCGGGTGCGAGTAGAACCAGAAGAAGTGCTGGAAGAGCACCGGGTCACCGCCGAGGGCCGGGTCGAAGATGCCGACCGTGAGCGTCTTCTCCATGGTGAGGAGGAAGAGCGTGATCGCGAGGACCGGCGTCGCGAGGACCTGGATGATGCTGGTCGCGTAGATGCCCCAGATGAAGAGCGGCAGCCGCTTCCAGTGCAGGCCGGGGGCGCGCATCTTGTGGACGGTCGCGATGAAGTTCACGCCGGTGAGGATCGAGCTGAAGCCGAGGATGAACACGCCCATCGTCATCCAGACGACCGACGAGTCGGCCCGAGCAGAGTACGGCGTGTAGAAGGTCCAGCCGGTGTCCACGTGACCGACGACGATCGCGATCAGCGTGAAGATCGTGCCGAGCACGTAGATGTAGAAGCTACCGAGGTTGAGCTTCGGGAAGGCCACGTCCTTCGTGCCGAGCATGATCGGCAGGAAGAAGTTGCCGAGCGCCGCGGGCACCGACGGGATGATGAAGAGGAAGACCATGATGGCCCCGTGGAGGGTGAACACCTGGTTGTAGGTGTCCGCCTCCATCATCGTCTCGCCCGGGAAGAGCAGCTCGGTGCGGACCAGGAGCGCCATGATGCCGCCGAGCAGGAACGCCGCGAGGACGCTGCCCAGGTACATCAAGCCGATGCGCTTGTGGTCGAGAGTGAGGAGCCACGACTTCAGGCCGCGCTCGTGGGTCAGGTATCCCTCGCTCTCGTGAGCGGAGGAATGGGGCTGGGGTGCAACTTCGGCGGTCATGATGCGGTTCTCGTTTGGACGTCGATCACTCGTTGAGGGAGCGCATGTAGGCGATGATGGCGTCGAGCTGGCGGTCCGAGAAGCGGAACGGGGGCATGTTCACGTTGGTGTAGCCCTGCACGATCTGGGACTGCGGCTGCAGGATCGACTGCCGGATGTAGTTCTCGTCGGCGGTGGCGGACGAGCCGTCGGCGAACTGGCGCTGGTTGCCGTAGAGGCCCTTCCAGTTCGGGGCGGGGGCCTGAGCGACGCCGTCGACGGAGTGACAGGCCACGCAGTAGTTGGCGTGGAGATTCTGGCCCCAGCACGCAGCGGGGTCGTCAGCGCCCTCACACTCGGGCGGTGGGGGCGGCCCCTCCTCGATGAATGCGTCGTACTCTTCCATCGTCACGACCGCGAGGTCGCCCATCATCGTGGAGTGGTTCGTGTTCCGGCCGCCTTCGCTGAAGGCGCTGGCCGTGATGCCCTGGGGCGCACCGCAGTACTCGGTGCAGAAGATCGGCAGCGAGCACTTCCGCTCCGTCTCACCCGGCGGGACCTTGCCGCACCACATGGCCTCCGGGCAGTCCGCGTCCTGTTCGCAGCTGATGTCCGGCGTCATGTGCGTCGCCTCGAACCACAGCGTCGAGTACATGCCGGGGACGACGTCCCGCTTCACGCGCATGGTCGGGATGAAGAAGCTGTGGAGCACGTCCGACGAGCTCATCACGAGCCGCACCGGGGTGTTCACCGGCACGCGCAGGTAGTTGAGGTCGTCGATGACCCCGCCGCGGTGCTCGAACTCCCAGTTCCACTGCATGCCGCGCACGCGGACCTCGAGCGAGTCCTCGGGGGCGACGGCGCCCTTCACGTAGCCCGTGAAGCCTTCGTGGAAGAGGATGACCAGGAGGATCAGCGGCGCGAAGGTCCAGGTGATCTCCAGGGCCGTGGCGTGACCGGGCTGCTTGCTCTTCACGCCGGGGCGGCGCCGGTACTTCCACATGAACCAGATCATCGCCGCGAAGATCGCGACGGTGAACACCACGCTCACCCAGTAGATGAAGTAGTACATCGCGTCGACCTCGGGGGCGATGGTCGACCACTGGGGCGGGAGCTGGAGCGTTCCTTCGGGAAGAGTCTCGTTCATGACTTCATGCTCGTGGGGGGGCTGCTCAGAGATCCGCTTCGCGGAGCTTTGGAGAAGAAGGGGGCGGAGTCGTTCGGGGCGTCGTGCCCTGCTTGGCTCGCTCGTCGGAAGCGCGGCGCCGCTCGCGACGCCAGAGAAGGGTCAGGAATCCCCCGAGGAGGAGCACCGTGAGCACGCCGCCGAGCTTCATGATGTTCATGGCGACGGGCACGTAGCTCTGCTCGTTGGGATCGTAGGTGTAGCAGTAGAGGAGGATCTGCTCGGTGGTGCTGATCGAGTTGCCGTCGGCCGCCTCGAGGAGCCCGAAGCGGAGGTCTCCCGGCTCGAAGCGGAGGCCGTAGAGGTAGCGGGCCATCTGGCCCTCGGGGGTGGCGATCATCAGCGCCGCGGGGTGAGCGTACTGGTCGACTCGCTCGTCGAAGAAGTAGCGGAAGCCCGCGGCGTGGGTGACGCGGGTGATGGCCTCCTCGTCGTCCGTGACCAGGAAGTGCCACTCGCCACCGGCGTCGCGGCCGTACTTGCGGAGAATCTCCCGCTGCTTCTCGGCGGCCTTGGCGGGTGTGTCCCGCGGGTCGATCGAGATGTTCACCGCGACGTACTCGTCGCCGATGGTCCAGTCCTGTTCCTTGGCGCTGTTGACGGTCGCGTCGAGGACCATCGAGCAGAGCGTCGGGCAAGAGTGGTAGCTGAACGTGATCAGCACCGGGCGCTCGCCGTCGAAGAAGTCACCGAGGCGGACCTTGCGGCCCTCCGAGGTGGTGAACTCGGCGTCGAGCGGCAGCGACTCGTCCAGATGCTCGTCGACCCCCACGCGATCCAGCCCGGGCACCTCGCGCGAGGGCTCGGCGGTCTGGAAACGCTGCGCCTGCACGCCCGGCACCAAGCCGGCGAGCAAGAGAATCAGCAGCGGTAGGGAGAATCGCATCGGGAGGGGAGTCGGAGTCGGTCTAGGGTCGGGTGAGGGTTCGGGACGAGCTCAGGGGGCCGCGGGGTCGGCCGCCATCGTCGGACGAGCGATCATCGCCGTCGGGCGAACGAGCTCGGCCGGCGGACGAACGGCTTCGGCGGCGGGCGGTGCGCCCACTCCGTCCAGCGCGGTCGAGGGCGGATCGAGGGTCTCGGTCGGGTCCATGCCCTCCACCGTGGTGGCGGTGGGGTCGACCACGCCGGCCTCGGCCTCGAGCCGCTGCCGGCGGGAACGCATCGCGCGGCGGGCTTCGTCCGCAGCGCGCTCGCGCTGAAGCTGGGCCCAGCCGACGACGGGCGCGAGGCTCGCCTCGTAGTCGTCCTCGGAGAGGTTCGGCGTGTCGTTCGGGCGCGGCATCACCGGGGTGTTGGAGCGACCGCGGGCTGCGAGCTGCTCGACGGCCTGGTCCACGGAGATGGGCGAGGTGCGGAGCGATGCCCGCTGTCCGTCACGGAGCTCCTCGAAGGGAGTGTTCGGGACCTCGTAGATCTTCTCCGCGAACTCGTCGCCGAAGGTGATGCCAAAGTAGCTGTGGAAGAGCGGCACCAGTGCGAAGAGCGTGAGCACGGAGACCACACCCCAGAGGAGGATCTGGTTGTTGCGAGGCTCTGTCTTTTCGTAGGCCATGGCGGTTCGTCCGTTCTCTAGTGGCTCTGGTGGTGGTCGAGGCCGCGCTGCAGTCGCGGGTCACCGATCGGGACGAGCGGGACGCGACCGAGCTGCCAGAAGACGTAGGCGAAGAAGGTGCCGCCCACGAGGAAGAGGGCACCGAAGTCGACCGGGCGGAGCGTGAGCGGCCCGAACTGGGGCATCACGTACCAGTAGACGTCGGCGACGTGCATGATCAGCAGCCAGACGGCGCCGATCATCATCATCGGCAGGCGACGCTTCACCATGCGCGAGATGAGGAAGTAGAAGGGCAGCGCGAAGTGGCCGAGCATCAGGACGATGCTCCAGAACTGCCAGCCGCCTTCCCACCGCTTGTGGAACCAGACGGCCTCCTCGGGGATGCCGGCGTACCAGATGAGCATCCACTGCGAGAAGCTCGTGTACGCCCAGAAGCACATGAAGCCGAAGAGCAGTTTGCCCAGGTCGTGGACGTGCTCGACGTTCATGGCCTTCCCGACGACGCCACGCTTGATGAGGCTGATGGCGATGATGGTCGTGAAGGAGAGGATGCCCACCGCGGAGCCGGCGAAGATGACGACGCCGAAGATGGTGGAGTACCAGGTCGGCTCGAGGCTCATGACCCAGTCGAACGCTGCGAAGGTGAGCGTGAGACCGAAGGCGATGGCCGAGAGCGGCGCCCACTTCTTCATCTTGTTGGTGAGTTGCAGATCCTTGGTCTCGTCCTGCTTCCGGCTGGTGCGGAAGTAGAAGAGCGCCAGCAGGGTCCAGATCAGGAAGTAGAAGAACGCGCGCACGCCCCAGCCGGTCGGGGCCAGGTAGCCGCTCTTCTTCTGGAGAGTCGCGTGGTGGAGCGCCTCGTACTGCGGCGTGTGGTGCACTTCGTGCTCACCCTCGGCCTCGGCGTCGCCGTGCTGAGCGTAGGCGACCGACGCGCCGAAGAGGCTCGCCTCTTCGTCCGACGCCTCGTCCTCGGCGGCTTCGTCGCCTTCCTCGGACTCACCCTCTTCGTGCTCGCCCTCCCCTTCCTCGTGCTCGGCGTCGTGGTGATGCACGTGCATCCACTCGTCGTACATGGTGAAGGAGCCGCTGTAGACGCCCGCGAAGAGCGGGATGGCCAGCACGCCGACCAGGGGCGCAGCGCTCGCCACGACCTCGGGGATGCGTCGGGTGGTGACGCCCCAGTGGCCGGCGGTGAGGTGCTCGGCGATGACCAGGAAGAGCGCACCGAAGACGAAGGTCAGGACGGTGATCAGCGCGAAGAGGTACGCGTAGCCGAGTCGCTCGGTGTTCCCCATGACGCCGAAGACGATCACGAGGAGCAGGCCGAGGCCGGCCAAGACCGCCGGGAGCGTCCAGGCCTTGGCCCAGAAGCTACCTTCGGCAGCGGTGTAGGGCTGAGCCTTGCCGGCCTTCTTCGGAGCCGGCTTCTTCTCGTCTTTGCTCATCGGTTCGGCCTCGATGCCTGGCTGAGCTGCAGCGCCCGCACGTAGCTGACGATGGCCCAGCGGTCTTCCATCGGGATGCTCTGGGAATAGGCGGGCATGTTGCGCACGCCGTGGGTGATGGTCGCGAACACCTGCCCATCGGGCAGCGCGCGGTAGTTGGCCTCGTGGAGGCTCGGCGGCAGCAGCTGGGCGGAGCCCGGGTCGGTACCGTTGGTGGCGAGCTCCTCGGCGCGGGTGGTCACCATTCCGCGGCCAGCGGCGTCGAAGCCGTGGCACGGCGCGCAGTAGATGTCGAAGCGTTCGTGGCCGCGCTCCATCATCGCCTTGCGGGCGGCGGTCTTCTCGTCCGGAAGCAGCTGGTCCCAAGTGCGGGTGGAGCGCCGCGGGCTCTGGCTGGTCCGGTCGTAGTCCTCCTGGGCGATACCCGGGTGGAAGTCGCGGATGACCTCACCGGGGACCTCGAGGAGCCACTGGGTGCCGTCGTCGGTCCGGCCCGTGAGCAGCGACTCGTTGACCGGCATCTCGCGGGCGACCGCGCCTTCGACGGGCGGCCGCATCACGCGACCGTCGGCGAAGAAGGGGCTCTTGTCCTGGTCGTCGTAGCGCGCCTGGTTGTACATGCCGCGAATCGGCACGATGGGCGGCTCTTCCGACACGCCACCGCGGCACGCGGTGGTCCCGACAGCCATCAACGCCGCGAGGAAGACCACGCTACGCATTGGGCGGGGGAGCTCGGGTGAATCGAGGAGGCCTCGCCGACGAGCCGGGTGGCCAAGAGCGCAGGTGCCAAACCCTTTGAACAAATAGTTCACGCGATCTCCTCCTCGACGAGCTCGAGGTGGCTCGGGTGGGTGTTCTCGAGAAGCGCGCGGGTCTTCTTCAGGTCGAACTTCGGGTCTTCGACCTCGATGCTGATGAAGAAGCGGTCGTCGGTCGACGCCTCGAAGCGGTCGCTCTCGAAGATGGGGTGGTGGTGGCGCGGGAGCCGGCAGAGGTGGAAGAGCCCGAAGAGGGTTCCGAAGCCGGTCAGGAGCACCGTCAGCTCGAACATGATGGGGACCATCGAGGGGAAGGCGCCGGGCGGCTTGCCACCGATGATGATCGGGTAGTCCCAGTTGTTCATGAACTGGATCATCAGGACGGCGCTGGCGAGACCGACCATGCCGCAGACGAAGCTGATGAAGCCGATCTTCGTCTCGGCCAGGCCCATGGCCTTGTCCAGACCGTGGACCGGGTACGGCGTGTGGCAGTCCCACTTCTCGTAGCCGGCATCCCGGATGGTCGCGGCAGCGTGTGCCAGGTCGTCGGGGCTCTCGTACTCGGCGAGATAGAGCGCGGGCCGCGTCTCGGGCTCGCCCTCCTCGTCGTCGGAGTCGCCGTCGCCGTGGTCGCCGTCGTCGTCCGAGTGGTCGTCGTCATCGGAGTCGTCGGCCTTGGTCTCGACCGCCTTCTTCTCCGCTTCCTTGATCTCGGCCTCCGCTTCCGCGGCGGTCTCGAGCGCCTCGGCGCGGGTCTTCTCGGCCTCGACGGCGGTCATCTCCGCGGCGGCAGCGGTGCTCTCGTCACCGGCCTCCTCCGCGGCGTCCTCCGCCTCTTCGGCGTGAGCCTTGGCGCGCTCGGCTTCCTTGGCCGCGACCTCCGCTTCGATCTTCCGCTCGTCGGGGTCGGCCTCGGCCTTCGCCTTCGCGAGCTCGCCCTTGGCGGCGGCCTCTTCGACCGCAGCCTTCACGAGCTTCTCGCTCGGGCTCTTCTCGTCCGCGCTCTCGGCAGGCGGCTTCGAGGAGAGCCGCTTGCCCGTCTTGGTGTCTTCGTCGTCGTTCGCCATGATTCAGCTTCCGAAAGTCACTCGGCGGGAGCCGGCTCGGCGAGACCGGCGGCGTGGTCGTCCGCGTGGTCATCATCCGAATGGTGAGGGTGGGCGTGGGGGAGCGTCGCCTTCACCTCGGCGATGGCGATCATCGGCACCCACCGGATGAAGAGGAGGAAGAGGGTGAAGAAGAGACCGAAGGTGCCCGCGTAGAGCGCGATGTCGACCCAGGTCGCCTCGAAGCCACCCCAAGAACCCGGCAGGAAGTCGCGGTAGAGCGAGGTCACGATGATGACGAAGCGCTCGAACCACATGCCGATGTTGATGAAGATCGTGATGATGAACATCGCCGGGATGCTCGTGCGGACCTTCTTGAACCAGAAGAGCTGCGGGGCGATGACGTTGCAGCTGACCATCGCGTAGTAGCTCCACCAGAGCGGGCCCCAGTTGCCCTCCTGGTCGAGGTACCCGAAGCCGAGTCGGTTGTGGAAGAAGACCCACGACTCGTAGGGGTTGCCGGAGTACCAGGCGACGAAGAACTCCATCGCGTAGGCGTAGCCGACCATGATGCCGGTCCCGAGCATGAACTTGTTCATCAAGTCCAAGTGCTTGAGGGTCACGAGCGAGTGCATCTTGAAGACGCTGCGCACGATGAGCATCAGCGTGAGCACCAGCGCAAAACCGCTGAAGACGGCGCCCGCGACGAAGTACGGCGGGAAGATGGTCGTGTGCCAACCGGGCATGACCGACGTCGCGAAGTCGAACGAAACGATCGAGTGCACCGAGAGCACGAGCGGCGTCGAGATGGCCGCGAAGATCAGGTAGGCGCGCTCGTAGTGCTGCCAGTGGCGGTGCGAGCCACGCCAGCCGAGGGCCAGGGCGCCATAGATGCGCTTGCGGCGGAGGCTCTTGGCGCGGTCGCGAAGCGTGGCCAGGTCGGGGATCAGGCCGACGTACCAGAAGATGACCGAGATGGTCAGGTAGGTGTTGACCGCGAACACGTCCCACATGAGCGGGGACTTGAAGTTCGGCCAGATGCCCATCTGGTTCGGGAGCGGCGCCAGGTAGTAGTCGAACCAGGGCCGACCGGTGTGCAGGGCCGGGAAGATGGCCGCGCACAACACCGCGAAGACGGTCATCGCCTCCGCGAAGCGGTTGATGCTCGTCCGCCAGTTCTGGCGGAAGAGGAAGAGGATGGCGCTGATGAGCGTGCCGGCGTGGCCGATACCAATCCACCAGACGAAGTTGGTGATGTCCCAGGCCCAGTACGCCGGCGTGTTGTTACCCCAGACACCGATACCCATCGAGAGCAGGTAGACGATGCAGGAGACCATCAGGCCGAGGAGGCCGACCGAGGGGAGGAAGAGCATCCACCAACCGCGGGGCGCCTTCTCCTCCGTCACCCGGCACACGGCCTCGGTGATGTCGTTGAAGGTGGTGCCCGGCGGCAGGAGCCCGCGCTCGCCCAGCTCGTGAATCGGTGCGCTTGCGGAAGCCATCAGTGCGTCTCCTCGTCGGCGGCGCCGACGAAGGTCGGCGGGGTCTCGAGGGCGGGGTTCGGGTTGCGGATCTTGCCGAGGAAGGTGGTGCGCGGCTGGGTGCCGAGCTCCGCCAGCAGCTTGTAGCGGCGGTTCAGGGCATCCAGGCGAGCCACCCGGCTCGTCGGGTCGTTGAGGTCACCGAAGGTGACGGCGTTGGCCGGGCAGGCCTGCTGACACGCGGTGGTGATGTCGCCGTCGCGGACCGTGCGGTGCTCGCGGCGGGCGGTGAACTTTGCCTCCTGGATGCGCTGCACGCAGTAGGTGCACTTCTCCATGACGCCGCGGCTGCGGACGGTGACGTTCGGGTTGAACGCCATCTTCCGCGTCTCCGGGAAGTTGCCGTGCATCGTCCACGGGTCGTCGAGGTGCGAATGCCAGTCCAGGTAGTTGAAGCGCCGGACCTTGTAGGGGCAGTTGTTGGCGCAGTAGCGAGTGCCGATGCACCGGTTGTAGGCCATGTCGTTCAGCCCCTCGGGGCTGTGCGCCGTGGCGTTGACCGGGCAGACGTTCTCGCAGGGCGCTTCCTCGCACTGCTGACAGGTCAGCGGCTGGTAGGTGACCTGCGGGTCCGCGTCGCTCGTGCCGACGAAGTAGCGGTCGATGCGGAGCCAAGCCATCTCGCGGCCCCGCTTGACCTCCTGCTTGCCGACGGCGGGGATGTTGTTCTCCGCCTGGCAGGCGACCACGCAGGCGTTGCAGCCGACGCAGGCGCTGAGGTCGATGACCATGCCCCACTTGTGAAGCGTGCGGCCGGTGGCCACCTCGCGCGGCGTGTAGTCCACCTCGTCCCAGAGCGGGCCGGTGTGGCTGAACTCGACGGTCTGGAAGGAAGCGAACTCGGGGTCGTCCCGGTACTCCTCCAGGGTCGCGTCGATGGCGATGGGCCGACCCTCCATGTACCCGTGGGTCTGGGTCTGGACCACGTCGTACTCGTCGCTGGTCTTCTCGAGCGACACGCCGGTCGCCTGGTAGAAGCCGCTCAGCGTGCGGAGCGGGCTGACGTCGAAGCCGCCCGCCTTCCAGTCCGGCTCGACGCCAAAGCCCGGCCCGAGGCCCGGCCACGTCTGCGCGGTGCCGTAGCGACCGGCGGCCGTGCGGCCCCAACCGAGGTTGAGGGTGATGGTGTCGTCGGCCTGCCCCGGGAGCGCCCAGACGGGCACCTCGATGGACTCGGCGCCCTCACGCGAGAGGCGAATCATGTCGCCGTTCTCGAGCTCGAGGCCCCGCCGCGTGGCGTAGGAGACGATCGCGACGTTGTCCCAGACGATCTTCGTCATCGGGTCCGGCGTCTCGAGGGCCCAGAGGTTGTTGGCGTGCTCACCGGTCCAGAGGCACGGGTCGGGGGCGAACACGACCTCCATGCCTTCGGAGGCCGGCGCCGGTTCCTGGAAGGCCGCGACGAGCGCCGCGCCCTGGAGCGGAACCGTGCCCGGTCGGCCGGTGCTGCCCGCGATGACCCCCGCGTGGAGCGCGGCGCGCCAGCGACGCTCGAAGCCGACGGCTCCGCGCTGCTCGCGCATGGTGCGGCGAACGACCGGGTGGCCGCGCCAGTGGCGCTCGCCAGCAGCCTTCGCCAACCACTCGAGCACGCTGCGGCCGCCCCAGATCGGGTCGATCATCGGCTGCTGGAGCGCGATGGTGCCGTCCGCCGCCTGCAGGTCGCCCCACGCCTCGAGGGCGTGGGCCTGCGGGAGGTGCCAGGTCGCGGCCTGGCTGGTCTCGTCGCGATGGGTCGAGAGGTGGAACGAGGTCACGCCCTCCCGCGCGAGGATGCCCGCGAAGTCGACGTCACCGGGGGTGTCGTAGACGGGGTTGCCACCGAGCACGAGGAGCGTGCGGATCTGCTCGGCGTCGGCGACGAGCTCGGAGAGGCTCTCGCGAACGCTCTTGCGCTCGGGGTCGAAGGCCGGGAAGTACGCGACCAGCGAGCCGACCGCGCTGAGGCCACCGTTGATGGCAGCAGCGAGCGCGTGGACCCGAGCGGGCTGGCGGGGACCGACCATCACGAGCGAGCGACCGCTCGCGGCGCTGAGGTCTTCGGCGACGGCCTCGAGGAAGGCCTCGTCGATGCCGTCGGTGGAGGCACCGGCGGCGACCGAAGCGGCCGGACCGAGCGTGAAGCCGTTCTTGCCTTCGAGCGTCTTGGCGAGCGCGAGGAGGAAGCCCTCGAGCTGGCTCGGCTTCAGGCGGAGGCGGTGGTCGGCGTTGGCGCCGGTCACCGAGAAGGTGCCCTCGACCGAGTAGAGCCGGTTCATCCGGTCGCGGTCGGGGTTGGCGATGGCACGACGGGCGGCGAAGCCACGGATGTTGCGAGTCGAGCCCTCGTCGCTGCCCAGGAAGTCGGCGTCGAGCGAGAGGACCACGTCCGCGCGGGCCAGGTCGTGGACCGGCACCATCGGCTCACCGAAGGCGATGCGGGTGCCCTCGCGGACCTCGTCCTCGGCCCAGCTCGCGTAGGTGTGAACCTTGGCGTTCGGGAAGCGCTGCAGGAGCTTCGCCTGCATTCGGAGCTCGGACGGGCTGGTGCTCGGCTTGAGGAGGATGCGAAGGCCACGACCACCGTCGCGGGCTTCGGCCTCGAGGGCCGCCTCGAAGGCCGCGTCCGCCTCTTCGTAGGTGGCGTCGACCCAGGCCTCGTCCTCGTAGCGAGCCGGGCTCTGCGAGCGGTCCGGATCGTAGAGGTCCCAAATCATCTGCTGCGCGCGGATGTCGGTCGCGCCGAGGCTCGACGGGTGCGAGGGGTTCCCCTCGACCTTGGTCGGGCGGCCACCGTGGCTGGTGACCAGCAGACCGAGCGCGTCGTTGCCGCGCTGGGTGGCCGTCGCGTAGTGCAGCGGGATGCCCGGTAGCACGTACTCGGGGCCCTCGGTGTAGGGCAGGATGAGCGCCTCGGGCCGGCGGACACAGCCGCTCAGGCCGAGCGCCGCGGCGCCACCGGCGGAGGCGGTGAGGAAGGAGCGGCGCCCCACCCGGCCCATCATGGGCTGGGTCATGAGGGGGTTCTGCTGGGCCTTCTTCTTTCGAATGAGGGCCTCACCCGGAACCATGGCCGGGTCCTGGGCCAGGAAGCCGCCATCGGCTTCGGCAGCGGCGGCCGCGCGGAGGGCCGCGCCACCGTCTTCCTTCTCTTCGAGGCTGCGCCACATCGGCTTGGCCGAGGCGGCAGGCTCGTTGAACACGTAGGGCTTGCGCTTGGTCATCGGTGGCACCCGCTGCAGTGGGTCGGGGGAAGGACGGCTGCGACGTGCTCGTCGGTGTGCTCGAGCCACTCGTCGCTGGGCTCCCAGCCCATGGTGGTGATCTCCTCGACGGGCCTCAGGTGCTCGGAGGGGTCGCGGTGGCACTCGAGGCACCACTGCATCGCGATCGGCTCGGCGACCCCGACGACCTCCATCTGGTCGATGCGGCCGTGGCAGCTCTCGCACCCGATGGCGACGCGAACCTCCTCGCCACCCTCACCGGTGCGCGCGAGCGCGCCGTAGAGATGGGTCGAGTGGTTGAAGTAGGTGTGGTCCGGCAGCTGGTGGACCCGGACCCACTCCATCGCTTCGCCGGTCTCCCAGCTCTCGCGGATCGGCTCGAGTCGGGCCGACTCGGTGCGCACGATGGCGTGACAGCCCATGCACGTCTGGGTGGGCGGGACCATCGCCTCGGCCGACCGCTCCACGTTCGCATGGCAGTAGCGACAGTCCATGCCCAACTCACCGGCGTGGAGCCGGTGGCTATAGGGCACCGGCTGCTCGGGCGAGTAGCCCACCTGCAGGTGCGAGGGTGAGAGATAGATCCAGACGACGAGGACGAGCCCGGCCCCAGCCACAGTGGCGACTCCAGCGAGCACCATGGGCAAGAGGTTCAGCTCTCGGGGGAATATCTGCATTTGGATGCTCGATGAGGTCAGGCGCGGGAGATTGCGCCGAGCGGCCAGGGCGCCCTGTCAAACGTTCGAAAGGCGCGACCGCGGCGCCCTTTTAGGCGATGGGCGGCCCCTGGACAAGTCGCTCTCGCACAGTTGCAGTCCGGTCGTGACGGAACTGGCGCTCGGCAGGGGTGTAAGTGCCCGAGATGACCGGTGACTCGGGCATTTTGTCGAAACGATCGAATCGGCCGCGCGACACCTCTCCGTCTGGGGAGGTGCGATCGCCGCGCTCCGGGGAGCCCGAGCGAGTGTTTCATGGGCGCAACCCATCGATGGCGGGGCTAGGCGCGCGTCTTCGCGTGGACAAGTGAAGCTGGATTCAGGAACGACCGTCGGCGCAATGCGTCGTCGAAGCCGGGTGCGGGGCGGTCCTGTCTCAGGAGGGGGCGATCGCGCGACGACGTTGGCGGCTGTCCGCCCATCGGTGTTGCGCTACCTTCTGTGTCATGAGCGACCACGACGACGAAGAGACCCCCGAGACGGAGACTGCCGACCCGAAGAAGGAGCTCTTCGAGGCGATCGATCACTTCAAGCAGGCTGCGTCGCTCTTCTTCGACAAGGCCAGCAAGTCCGACGCGGCGAAGAAGGTGCAGTCGGCGATCGAGAACGCCTCGGAGAAGGCCGATGGCTGGACGGAGAAGATCGACCCTGCCTTCGAGTCGGCCAGCAAGGAGGCCGAGCGGGTGATCGGCAAGCTCGGCGCAACCGCCGAGCCGCTGGCGAAGCAACTCACCGGCGAGCTCAAGTCACTCACCAAGCGCTTCGGCGACGTCGCCCGCGGCGGCAAGCGCCGCCCTCCGCCGGACACCGAGTCCGACGACGACTGACAGCGCCGACGGCGACCACGTCCCCCGGCACGGCATCGCGAAGCGAACGGCACGGCAACGCGAAGCGAACGGCACGGCAACGCCGCGCCCGTTCGGGAGGGAGCGAGTGCTCGGCTCTGCCGAGCCGAAGCGGGAGGGTCTTTCGAAGACCCTCCTTCAAAACAAGTCGAGCAGCTTTTTCACGGCTGAGCCGCGACGGTAGAGGAGGCGCATCGCCTTGAGGCCCGCCTTGTAGGCGCGCTCGCCATACGGAAACCAAACCGGCTCACGGGGGACCGCCACGCGCTCGTGGGTGATCTGGCCGAGGTGGCACATCTCTCGAAGGCCCTCGTCGCCGTGGACGTGGCCCCAGCCCATCCCCACGGGCCCGACTGGGGTCTCCGGGGTGCCGTAGCCACCGACGACGTTGTTCACCATCACCAGCCCGGCGGGAAGCGCCTCGGCCCACGTCCGTCCTCGCTCCTTGTCCTTCGTGAAGACATAGGCCGCGAGGCCCCCCTTCGCGGCAGCGGCAACGAGCTCGGCCTCGGGGAGCGAATGCACCGGGAGCACCAGCGGCGGTGGCCGTCGAGCGATCGGCGCATCGAGCGGGCAGTCGGGGAGGAGGAGCGGGCCCGGCGGCTCACCGATGGCGTCGGCGGGCAGCGCCGCGCCGGGGTCCGCGTGACGAGTGACGACGTCCACCGCCGGTCCCGGGTCCGCTGCGACCCGCAAGCTCCCGAGCTCCTCCCCCATGCGTTCCGTGAGCTCGCCCGCGATGCGCTCGTCGGCATAGACCCGCGCCACGCGTACGCAGGACCGACCGCCGAGGTGAAACGCACCCCAGACCAGAGCCTTCGCCGTCCGCGCCAGGTCCGCGTCGGCCGCGACCACCGCAGGCGCCTGGCCGCCCACATGGATACGAGAGGGAATCAGCCGCTCGGCCGCAGCCATCGCGACCGCCCTCCCCGCGTCCTCGCCGCCGGTGAAGGCGATGAAGTCCGGGCCCCCGTCGATGGCCGCCCGAACCTCGCTGGGGCCCCCCTCGAGCACCTGGACGACGGGTCCGAAGGGCTCGGCGACGAGCTGTCGGAGCTCACGCGCGACTGGTGCACATTCCGCTGGGACCGCGACCACCACCGCGTTGCCGGCGGCCAGGGCGGTGACCATGTCGGCGAGCGGCAGCACGAAGGGCAGGACCCTCGGTCCGACCACCAGCACCACGCCGCGCGGGAGGTAGCGGGCGTAGGCGCGGCGGTTCCGGTAGAGGCGCAGCGGCAGGTCGCGGGGAGCCAGGATCCGGGCGGAGTCGCGGGCGTAGTGCCCGGTGATGTCCGCAGCCACGAGAACCTCGTGGAGGAGCGCTTCGACGGGCGGTGAGCCGGTCACCGCTCCGAGGGTCTCGACCAGCGCCTCGGCTCGGTCGAGGATGGCGTCGCGCAGCTGGTGCAGCCGCTCGGACCGTTCCGCGAAGTCTCGGGCCGCCCACTCGGTCTGAGCCGCTCGAGCGCTGGTCACCGCATCGTGGCGACCCGGTCCCGAAGCGAACGCCATGGCGTCCGCGCTCACCGGGCTTCCCTCCGCGCAGCTCGTCGGCTGCGACTCCGACTCGGGCGGGTCATGCGCGCGGCGAAATTACCACGCGCCCGCCCGAGGGACTCAGAGGATGTAGTCCTTCAGGCGCTCGATGTCCTTGATGGCCTCGAGCTTGGCGAGACCAGCGGTCTCCACCTGACGGACGCGCTCACGGGTGAGGTTCATGATCTCACCCACCTCTTCGAGCGTGATCCCCCCACGGTCGGCCACGTCGAGCGCGCAGGTTTCGGTCATCTCCCACACTTCGAGATCCGGGAAGTTCAACTTGATGGCTCCGCGCACAGGGTGGACGTCGATGAAAAGGTGATACTTGCAGCTCACATACGGACATGGACGCTCCATGTCCGCGCACGCCTCTCGGGTCTGCGGCTTCCAGTAGTTGGTCTCGGGATAGAGGAGACGTCCGCGGTTCAACTCGGTCTTGCTGAGCCGTCGAATCGAAATCGTCCGAGCGCGAGCCCGCTCGCGTCGCTTGCGACGGCGGCGGCGACGGGGCCGCGCCTTCTCGGCAGCCTGGGAGAGACTCTCCACCTTGCCGCCCTGATCGTTTGCCGACTCGCCCGTCGGCATGACTGCCTCTTGCGGACGGAGAACCGCCGCTGCTACTTCACTCATGACACCCTCCCACGAGAACAGATCTCGCAAAAACTATTGATTTCATTGGTCGGACTTCTGCCCATTGATTCCGACCACGAATTTTGAAACAGGAGCCTGCGCCGTCAGACGGCGGCGCGTGCCATTCGGGCGCGCATCGTGAGATGGCGCTCGATGGCCTCGAGGCGACGCACGAGGTCGTCGCCGACCTCCCGCGCCTCACTCATCGCGGTGCGCATCGACGAGCCCTCTCGGGCCGGTCGTGAGCCCATCGCCTCTTCCAGCGCGCCGTAGACGCGCTGGAGCTGGCGACCGAGGGCTTCGATGTCACCGCGTACGAAGAGGAAGTCCCGCTGGATCTCCTCCATGGTGAAGCCCTGGCTCATGAGACGGCGGATGTAGGCGAGCTGCCGCACCGTCGTCGGCGGATAGAGGCCTTTGCTGCCTCGCTGCTTGCCCTGCCGCGCCACCCGGCGGCTACGGGGGAGAAGACCGAGCTGCACGTACTTCCGGAAGGTCGCTTCCGACATCCGCTCGCCCTTCTCCACGAAGGCCTCGACCACCTGTTGGACGGAGACGCCCTCCGGGTTGTCCTGCTCGATGGCCCCGAGCTCGGCCTCGGTGAAGACGGATCCCGCCCCGGCCTTGCGGCTGGCGAGTACCCGACTCCTATTTCCTTTCGAACTGGCCATTTCCTTGACTGCGCGTGAATGTATTCCACTCAAAAGAAATGGGTCAACAAAAATGTGCAGAGTTTCCACAGCTGTGGACAATGACCATGAAACCCTCGAAATCACAGCACAATAGGCCTGTGGATAGCTGTGGGTTGCGCAGAAAAATTGCCGGTGGCTTTCCGCTGTGGGCGATCGGCAGGCGATCGGATCGATCGCCGGTATCACCGACGGCCCGACCGATCGCCTCGAATGGATCGCGATCGATCCCCCCTGCCCGCTTTGCGCCCACGGGTCGCGGCCGCCATGCTCGGGCCCATGCGCTGGCTCGCCCTCGCCCTGCTCCTGATGACCGCCTGTGGTGGAGACGTGGCCTTCGGTGAGCCCTGCCAGAGCCACGAGTCCTGCGCGGACGACGGGCGCTGCGTCGAAGGCGTGGCCGGACCCGACGCCGTCTGCACCAAGACCTGCTCCAGCGACGACCGCTGTCCCGAGGGCTGGTCCTGCAGCGTGGCGACCGAAGAGGGCCTACTCGTCTGCCGCCAGGGCTCCGCCACCCCCTTTGGTTATTGAGGGTCTCGTCGCCTCGCCGTTGACGGCGCCGCGTCGGCCGGCGTAGATGGGCCCTGCCCATGGACCCCCGCGCATGGCGACGCTTCCGGAAGAACAAGGGCGCCCTCGTCGGCGCGATCCTCGTCGCCCTGGTGACGGCGCTGGCCCTGGTCGGCCCCTTCGTCGCCCCCCACGACCCCAACGAACAGAAGCGTGAGCAGCTACTGCGGGACGATGGGACCCCCGTCGCGCCAGGTGAGGTCGAGGGCTACACGCTCGGAGCGGACACCGTGGGCCGGGACGAGCTCTCCCGGCTCCTGCACGGCGGGATGATCTCGATGCAGGTCGCCTTCATGGCGACGCTCATCGCGGTGCTGCTCGGCCTGACGGTCGGCGTGACCAGCGGCTACTTCGGAGGGCTCACGGATTCGATCGCGATGCGAACCGTCGACATCGTCCTGTCGATCCCCTTCCTCCTGATCGCCGTCACGATCCTACAAGTGGTGGAGGAGCCATCGCTCACCTCCCTCTACGTGCTGCTCGGCTTCCTCAGCTGGACCACGCTCGCGCGAATCACCCGCGCGAAAGTCATGCAGGTCCGCGAGCTCGAGTACGTGCAGGCGGCGCGGGCGCTCGGCGCAGGCGTTCCGCGGATCCTGCTGCGGCACGTGCTGCCCAACGTGATCGGCCCCGCCATCGTCATCGCCACGACGCTCGTGGCCCAGATGATCCTGGTGGAGTCGGCCATGTCCTATCTGGGCCTCGGCGTTCCACCGCCCGACGCGAGCTGGGGCTCGATGCTCCGCGAAGGCGAAGAGATGCTCGCCCTCGCCCCCCGGCTGATGCTCTACCCCTCGACGCTGATCGTCATGGCGGTCTTCGGCTTCAACCTCCTCGGGGAAGGACTGCGCGATGCGCTCGATCCGTAATTTCCTCGGAAGGTCTTCGAACGACCTCCTCGCATCGCGTCGGCGGAGCCGACGACTCGCTCCCCTCCGAACGGGCGGCCGTTCGGCAGCCACGTCGGCGCTGCCGATCGTGGTCGCGCTTCTCGGTTTGGTTGCTGGGGGCTGCCCCGAGGCGCCCGACGGCCCGCGCTACCGTGGCGCCGGGGCGGAGTCGCGCCAGGGCGGGGGTACCGTGGTCATCCACCACGAGTCGGTCGTCGACACCCTCGACCCGCACAAGGGCTGGAACGAGCTGGCCACGATGGCGGTGCGCCTCTGCATGGATGGGCTGCTGGACTACGATATGGACGCCGAGCTCATCCCGAGCCTCGCCGAGTCGATGCCCGAGGTCTCGGAAGACGGGAAGACCTTCCGCTTCCGGCTGCGCGAAGGGGTGCGCTTCCACCCGAGCGAGGCGATCCCCGATGGCCGCGTGCTCACGGCCCGGGACGTCGAGTGGTCCATTCGCCGGCTCCTGCACCCCGACACCGCGTCGCAGGGTTCGGCTTTCTACACCAAGATCGTCGGCGCCGAAGCCTTCCACGCCGGTGAGAGCGATGAGCTGCCGGGACTCCGCGTGATCGACGACCACACCATCGAGTTCGAGCTCACGGACCCCGACCAGACCTTCCTGAACGCGATGGCGATGCCCTTCGCCTACCCGGTGGCCCACGAGGTCTTCGAGCACTTCGGCGAAGATGCCGGGAAGCATTGTGCGGGCGTCGGGCCCTACGTGCTCGAATCCTGGGAGCGCGGCGTGCAGCTCGAGTACCGCCGCTTCGACGACTACTGGAACGCGAAGCCGAGTCCCGAGCGGCTCATCTTTCAGGAGAACCTCGATCGTCGAGTGGCCTCGCTCCGCTTCCGCAACGGCGGTCTCGCCGCCATCCACCGGCAGAACACTGCTGACTACGCGTTCTATACGACCGCGCCGAAGTGGGAGCCCTACCGCGAGCTTCGGGTGCTCCCCTCCAGCTGGGGCGTGATCATGAACACGCAGCTCGCGCCCTTCGACAACGTTCACATCCGGCGCGCGGTGGCCTTCGCCATCGACCGGGACAGCTGGGCGCGGGCACGCGGCGGGCGGCTCAAGCCGCTCGGCCAGCTGCTCCCGGAGAACGTCCCCGGGCACATTCCAGACCTCGAGGGAGCCCACACCTTCGACCTCGAGCGCGCGCGGGAGGAGATGCGCCTCGCCGGCCACCCCGATGGGCTCGACGAGGAGATCACGCTGGTGATGGGTGACGGCGACGTCAGTCGGATCACCGGCGAGCTCATCCAGTCGGACCTCGAGCGCATCGGCATCCGCGTGAAGCTGCGCATGCTGAGCTTCGCGGCCTTCTTGCAAGAGACGGGAAAGCGGAACCGCGTCCAGATGCTGTTCAGCGGGTGGAACATGGACTTCCCCGATCCGGCGAACTTCTACGAGCCGCTCTTCCACAGCCGCGCCATCGCGGACGAGAACTCGCAGAACCGCGCCTTCTACTCGAACCCCGAGCTCGACGCCCTGCTCGACGAGGCGCGCGCCGAGACCGACCGCACCAAGCGCCGAGAGATGTACGCCGAGGCGGCACGCATCCTCGTGGACGACGCGCCCTGGGCCTTCGTCTACTCGCCGATGCTCCTCGAGGTCTGGCAGCCCTACGTCCGGGGCTACGACCCGCACCCGGTCTGGAGCCAGGACTACCGCTCCATCTGGCTCGACCTGCCGCGGAGCCGCATCCAATGATGGCCTACCTCGCACGCCGGGCGCTCTGGGGCCTCTTCGTGGTCACGGTCGTGGTCTCGATCGTGTTCGTCGTGGTGTTCGCGGTCGGCAACCCCGCCGCAACCTCGCTCGGGCCGCGGGCGTCCGCCGAGCAGATCGCGGAGTTCGAGGCGCGCGAGGGACTCGACCGCTCGCTGCCTCGGCAGTTCGCGGGCTACCTCGGCGTGATGCCGTGCCTGCGCAAGGACTCGCGCAACTACGACGACGGCAACGGCTACTGCGGCCTGCTCCAGCTCGACTTCGGGCAGAGCTATCGGCACAAGGAGCCGGTCTTCGACGTGATCGCGGCGCGCTTCCCCCGAACGCTGCTCCTCGCCTTCATGACGCTCATGTTCGAGCTGCTCATCGGCCTGACCCTCGGGGTGCTGGCCGCCACCCGGAAGGGCTCGCTCTTCGACACCGGCTTCATGGCGACGGCCTTCCTCGGGATCAGCCTGCCGACCTACGTCACCGGTCCGATCTTCCTCTTGGTCTTCGCGTTCCTCTATGGCTGGTTTCCGGTCGGAGGCTACGGCGTCGACTTCTGGGACCACGTCTATCACGGCGTGCTGCCCGCCTTCACGCTCGCCATCGTCGGCGCCGCGACCTACGCCCGCGTCATGCGCTCGGAGATGGTCGAGGCGCTCCGGAACGACTACATCCGGACCGCACGAGCGAAGGGCCTCAGCGGCGCCCGGGTCACGCTGCGGCACGCGTTCCGGAACGCGCTCCTGCCGGTGGTCACGATGGTCGGCTTGAGCATGGCCGTCCTCGTGAGTGGCGCGATCATCACCGAGCGGGTCTTCGCCTGGCCCGGCATGGGCAGCCTGGCCATCGAAGCGGTCCTCGCCGAGGACGCGCCGATCATCATGGGCGTGGTCCTGATGTTCAGCATCATCGTGCAAGTCGCGAACCTGCTCGCCGACCTCGCGGTGGCCGCCCTCGACCCCCGCATCCGCCTCGCCCGCTGAGCCAGCCGAACTGCCGAAATCGGCCAAGAACGGCGTTCACCCATGATTTGGGATGCGTGAGATGGCACACTGGTCAGATGCCGTCACGCTCCTCCTCCCTCGCGGCGGCGCTCCTCATCGGTGCGCTCGTCATCCCCGTCCCGGCCTCGGCTGGGATTTCCCGGACGTTCGACGCCGGCAGCCTGGTGATCCCGATGGACCTGGCCTACCAGGACTCGGGGCTCTTCCAGGCCTACGGGCTGGTCTACCACCTGCTCCGTGAGGGAGTGACGGTCTACTGGGTCATCGACGAAGAGAAGACTTGGCACGCTGCCCCCTGCGACACGGCCGGGGACGAGTGCGCCTGGGACTGCGCCGAGGAAGGGTCCGGCATCAAGTGCGAGTACCCGACAGCCAGCCCGGACTTCTTCGTCGGGTCGATGGTGCTCTGGGACTCGGAGGAGATGATGGCGCCAGGCACCATGATCACGTCCCACGGGTACCGCGGCGGCCCCTTCGTCGTCGACTCGGCGGACGCCGACCGGGCTCGGGAGATCATCGCGGCCTACAACGACCCGGATCTCTGGGATGCCAACCCCTGGGCCCGACGGACCGACCCGAGCGTGGTGAGCGTCCACGAGACCACCGCCGAGTTCACCGGCAACGTGCGCAAGGAGATGGTCCAGCCGCCCACCATCGCGGTCTTCGCCGACGGCAACGAGGACATCGCGACGGGCTACCTGCGAGCGGCTGGCATCCCGCAATCGAACGGCATGGAGTTCCCCGCGGGGAAGTGTGACGGCGACTGCGGGCCCGGGACCGACAACCCGGATCTGCTCACGGTCCCGTCCATCATGGGCGACATGGGCACCTGCGAAGAGCCCAACCGGGACCACCGCAACGGATCGCTCTTCAACGCCGACGGCTCGCCCGCCTACTGCCAGATCATGAGCATGCACTGGGGCGTCAACGACCGGGAGACCGTCGAGTGTGATGGCGGTGGCTGTCCCGCGACCCAGGAGGAGTGCAGCGGCGAGACCTTCACCTACCACGGCCACGAGGTGGTCGCGGAGGTGCGCGAGTTCCTGAACAACCCGACCCACTTCTTCGCCGAGTGCCAGGCGGTGAATGCCTACGAGAACCAGGTGCCCAACCCCGAGTGGCCCTACCTCGACGACGAAGGGCGGGAGGGCCACTTCCTCACCACCGTCGGCCTACCCGACTGCCCGTGCGACAGCCCCGAGGGCGACTTCGAGTGCGTGGTCGGTGGCTGTGACGACGGCGCCCGCGACTGCTGCATGCCGACCAACGACAAGGAGCGCGGCGCGGGCTTCCTCATCGGCGACGAGCCGGGCGACGACGAGATCACCGTGCTGAACCCGGGCGTGCCCTACAACCAGATGGACGGCGCCTTCGGGACCACCGGCGGCAGCGAGCCGGCGTACACGCTGAGCAGCTTCCTCGGGGTCATGTACAAGAACGACCGGGACATCACCTTCATCACCGGCCCGGGTGGGACGGGCACCGACGACGTCTGGATGACCGGCTACGTCGACGGCGAGTGCGACATCCTCAGCCACGACGAGTTCGCCGACCCGGACGAGTGCCAGACGGGCAAGGTCAGCTACCTCGGCGGCCACGAGTACGGCACGAACCTTCCGATGAGCAGCAACCCGGGCTCCCAGGGCGCGCGGCTCTTCCTCAACGCGCTCTTCGAGGCGGACTGCGTGACCGGCGCGCTGGCCCCGGACGTGAGCCTCACCTGGCTCGGGCGGCGGCTGATCCCGGACCCGCTGCCGGTCGATGAGCCGCTCACGCTCAGTTACGCCAACATGGGCGCGTCGCCCGCGGAGGGCGCGGTGCTGACCGCCACCATTCCCCCCGGGGTGACCGTCGTGCGGACCGAGCCGATGGCGACGATGGCCGGCGACACCGTGAGCTGGGACCTCGGCACGCTCGCCGCGGGCGGCTCTGGCATGCACCTGGTGACCATCCAGTTCGACAGCCAGGGCAGCTACCCCTTCGAAGCCGTGCTCACCTACGGGGCAGGCACCGAAGTTCGAGCGAACGCCACCTTCCAGGTCGCCGCCGACCGCGACGGTGACGGCCGCGCGGACGACGACGACGAGTTCCCCGACGACCCGACGCGCTGCGGCGACTCGGACGACGACGGCTGCGACGATTGCTCGAGCGGCACCTTCGACACGACCAACGACTGTCGTGGCGCGGACGCCGGCCCGGGCGGTGACGACAGCGGCGACGACGACGGCTGCGGCTGCCGCGTGCCGGGTGAGCGGAACGACGCGCCGTGGGCGCTACTGGCCCTTGGCGCCTTCGCGTTTCTCTGGCGGCGCCGGCGCTGATTGCACCCGAGGCGCGCCGCGGCTATCGCGGGCGCCATGGAGGCCTACGACGCCACGAACGCTCGCCGCTACCTGCTCCGCTTCGGACCCGAGGAGGAGCTGGTGGAAGCGCTCGTCGGCTGGGTCGCCATGCGCGGTGGGCGGGCCACGGTCCGTGGGACCGGCGCCTTCGCGTCCTCGGTGATCGCGGACGTCGAGGGCGAGGAGCGAAAGATCGCGGCGGCCGAGGCGATCGCCATCAGCGGGGTGGTCGACGACGGTGAGGCCCAGCTCCGGGTCACCCTCCTGCGCGGGATGCAGCCGATCGGCGGCACGCTGGTGAGCGCCAAGGCGCTCGGCGCCGATCTCGAGGTGATGGTCCTCGACCCAGAGGGCGCGGCCGAGATCTCCGAGCCGAGCACGGCAGCGCCTGGCTGGGGCGATGTCGCGGCCGCGAGCGCAGCAGCCGCGGCAGCGCCCGCGCCGAGCCACTCGACCGGGCCCTCCTGGGCGGACGCCGCCGCGGCCAGCCAACAGGCGATGACCCAGCCCGAGCCCCGCCGACGAAAGCGCCACAAGCCCAAGCCCCAGGCGCCGCTCTTCCAGCCGGACCCGCTGCCGGGCCAGAAGCAGAAAGACCTCAGCTACCTCGACGAGCCACAGCCCGAGCCCGGCGACTACGTCCAGCACAAGCAATTCGGCAAGTGCCGGGTGGACCGTGTGGGCGAAGACGGGGGGCTGGTCATCAAGCTCCCTGGTGGACGCCGCAAGGCCATCAAGCTGACCGTCCTCGAGGTCCTCGAGCCGACCGAGGACTCGCAGGGCCGGCTGGTCTATCCGCTGGTCCCCCGCAAGAAGCGCTGAGCCCACTCGACCGAGCGGGGCGCTTTCGCTAGAAGGCTGCCCATGGCCGAGTACGTGCGCATCGAAGACCTGGGCAACCACGTCGATCAAGAGGTCGAGCTCCGGGGCTGGCTCTACAACAGCCGCGGGAGCAAGAAGATCCAGTTCCTCGAGATCCGCGACGGCAGCGGGATCGTTCAGGCGATCGTCGGTGCCCGCGACGTGGACGAGGAGACCTTCGAGGCCGCCAAGCACCTGTCCCAGGAGACCGCGCTCTCCATCGTGGGCACGGTCAAGGAGCACCCGAAGCGCCCGGGCGAGTACGAGCTCGGGGCCAAGAGCTTCCGGGTGCTCGCCGCGCCGACCGAGGAGTACCCGATCACGCCGAAGGAGCACGGCGTCGACTTCCTGATGGACCACCGACACCTGTGGCTCCGGAGCAAGCGGCAGCACGCGATCCTCCGGGTCCGCGCCGAGGTGGTCGCGGCCATTCGCGCGTACTTCGACGGCAACGGCTTCATCAACGTGGACGCGCCGATCTTCACGCCCAACGCCTGCGAGGGCACGTCGACGCTCTTCGAGACCGACTACCACGGCGACACGGCGTACCTCTCGCAGTCGGGCCAGCTCTACATGGAGGCCGCGGCGGCTGCGCTGGGCAAGGTCTACTGCATGGGCCCGACCTTCCGGGCCGAGAAGAGCAAGACTCGCCGGCACCTCGCCGAGTTCTGGATGGTCGAGCCCGAGGTCGCCTTCATGGACCTCGAAGGCGACATGAACCTCGCCGAGGACTTCCTGGTGTCGATCGTCGGCCGCGTGCTGAAGAACCGAGCGAAGGAGCTCGCGATCCTCGAGCGCGACACCAGCAAGCTCGAGATGGTGAAGCCGCCCTTCCCCCGCATTCGCTACGAGGAAGGCATCCAGCTCCTTCAGAGCAAGGGCATCGACAAGAAGGTCGGCGACGACTTCGGCGGCGAGGACGAGACCATCATCGCCGAGAGCTTCGACCGGCCGGTGATCGTCACCCACTACCCCTCGGCCATCAAAGCCTTCTACATGAAGCGGGATCCCGAGGACGAGCGCTGGGCGCTCGGCATGGACGTGCTCGCGCCGGAGGGCTACGGCGAGATCATCGGCGGCGGAGTCCGCGAAGAGAGCCTCGAGGTCCTCGACGCACGCATCCGTGAGCACGAGCTACCGATGGAAGCCTTCGACTGGTACCGCGACCTCCGGAAGTACGGCACGTTCCCGCACGCCGGCTTCGGCCTCGGCGTCGAGCGCACCGTGGCGTGGATCTGCGGTCTCAAGCACGTGCGGGAGACGATCCCCTTCCCGCGCATGCTCAACCGACTTCATCCCTAGTGGTCCGCGGGAGGGCTTTCGAAAGCCCTCTCGCATCGCGTCCGCAGAGCCGACTCGCTCCCCCGAGGGGCGCGTCGTCCGTCGGCGCAGCGTGCGGTCGCTGCTACTCCGCCGCGGCCGCGCGGGCGGCCTCGGCTTCGTCTTCTTCGGCGAGTCGCTGCTCCTTGGCTTCCACGGCTTCGACGAAGAGCTTCACGTACTCGCCAGCGCTGGTGAGCGCGAAGACCAGGCTCAAGTAGAGCAAGAGCAGCCCGACCTCGGTCAGATCCGCCCGAACGGTCGTGAAGAGGAAGTTCACGTCGTACGGGTGCTGCAAGATCAGCAGCAGGATCGCGGCCATCTGGAGCGCGGTCTTGTCCTTGCCGCCCTGCCCGGCAGCCATGACGACGCCCTCGCTCATCGCGATGGTTCGCAGCGCGGTGATCGAGAGCTCGCGACCGACCATGACGATCACGGCGATCACGCCCCAGAAGGGAAGGCGCCCCAGGTACGCCATGAAGACCAAGGTCGCCATCACCAGGAGCTTGTCAGCGAGCGGATCGAGGAACTTCCCGAGCACGCTGATCAGGTTCATGCGCCGCGCGAGCCAGCCGTCGAGCGCGTCGGTGACCGCGCTCAGGATGTAGACGATGGCTGCCCAGAAGTTCGCCTCCGGCGTGCCGTCGAGCAGGAGCAGGAGGACCACCGGGATCATCACGATGCGGAGCATCGTGAGCAGGTTCGGCAGGTTGATGGCGTCCTGCCGAAGAGTGGACCTGGGCCGGGGCATGGTCGCTACCCCAGTAGCACGGCTCCCTCGCCGCGAAAGACGAGGCGAGGCGCAGTGAGCGAATAGGGGGCGGTGCCCTTCTGCATGTTGGGGAAGAGGCGGCCGGTCCAACCGATGACTCGCTCGGGGTTCACCCGCAGCTCCTGACCATCGCGCACCGGGAGTGCGGTCGGGTGCGCATGGAAGCGCAGCGCCACGAAGCCGCTCCCGTGGAGCTGGAGCATGGGCACCGGCTCCTTGCCGAAGGGCAGCCGTGCCGACTCGAACGAGCTTCGGTCGTCGAACGCGAGGATTCGACTCTCGCGGACGTAGAGGATGTCGTCCTCGAGGGCGACGACGACGATGGTCTCGTCCTTCGCCACCTCGAGCGTCATCCGGCTCGGACCCTTGACCTGGAAGATCGGGTCGTCGGCGCCGAGGTACTCGTCGAGGTCCTTTCCGCGTGCGCGCCGATGGACCATCTTGGAGTCGAGGTTGCCGTGCACGGCCTGGAGCGTCGCGAGACGCACGAAGAGGTCGTGCTGCGAGTTGCAGTGGAGCCGACCGTCGGGCCCAACGGCGAACACCAGCGACTCCGGGAGCTCGACGGTCCATGCCTCGAGCTGATGCTGGAGCAGGGCGACCCCGCCCACACGCGTCCCCGCGGGCGCCCCCCGCTTCGGCACCGGCTCGTTGCCGGGCTCGACCGACTCCCAGCGACCGCTCTTCCGGCGGTCGCGGCCGTCCTCGGCCACGGCGATGTCCGGCTTGGCGCTCTCGAGGCGCGCGATGGCTTCTTCGGCGGCGTCACGCATCGCGCGACGATCTTCGGCCTCGAGCGCCTCCGCGGCCATCGATGGGGACGGTCCCGCGGCCTCGACGTCGGCGCCGAGTGCTTCCTCCATGCGCTTGGCCATCGCGGCCTGGCCTCCGCGGAGGAAGGCATCACGCGCGGCCTCGAGCTGACCGAGGCGCCATCGGATCAGGCCGAGGTAGCCCCAGGCCCGTCCGTGGTCCGGCTGGATCTTCAGCGCTTCGTGGATCTGCTCGAGGGCCTCGTCCGCCTGGCCGGTCTTGAAGAGCGCGAGCCCGAGGTTCACGCGAAGGGTCGCGTCTTCTCCGTAGACCTCGGTGAGCCCCTTCCAGATCTCGATGGCCTGCGGGTAGACCCCGAGCCGGAAGTAGACGCCCGCGAGCAGATCCTGGCTCTTCGCGTCCTGCGGCTGGAGCTTGAGCGCCTGCTCTAGCTCGGCCTTCGCCTCGTGCACCTGGTCCTGCAGCAGCATGTTGCTGCCTCGGTACAGGTGGTAGAGGAAGTCCTCGCTACTGCGCGAGGGGCGCCGCCGGCGACCGGCATCGCCCGTGGGTTTGGGGTCCAGCGGCTCCACCATGGAGGACCGAAGGTAGGAGAGCGCCCCTCACCGGTCAACGAACGTCTCGTCGTGCGCGTTCGCACCGGCCGTGCCAGGCTCGGCGCCGTGCGCGCCCAACTCGCCACCCTCGCCGCATTCGGACCGATCGGGGTCCCCGGGATTTCGCTCGCGCTCGCCCAAGACGAGGGCGAAGGGACGGTCTCTCCGGACGCGTGGCCCGAGGCGGGACAGTGGTCGGTGCCGGCCTGGGTGGTCGTCCTGGTCGGTGGGCTGTTGGTGGCCCTGGTGCTCGTGGGCCTCGCCCGCGCGATCCGGCGGCGAGGAAGACGATGAGCGAGTCACTGGACGCACCGGCCGGTGCGGAGCCCCCCGAGGCCAAACCCGGCGGGCTGGCCCGGAAGATCTTGTTGGCGACCCTCCTCGGCGCGCTGGTCTTCGCGGGGCTCGCGCTCTACAGCGACGTCCAGGAGCTCACGGCCAACCTCGGTCGCTACAAATGGCGCTACTTCGTCTACGGGCTGGGCCTGGCCACCGCCAACTACGCGCTACGCTTCCTGCGGTGGCAGTATTACCTGGCGCGATTGAAGGTGCCCCTCGGGGCGCCCGGTGGAGTCCCGACCGGTGACAGCGCCCGCATCTTCGTCGCCGGCTTCGTGATGAGCGTCACGCCGGGCAAGGTCGGCGAGGTCTTCAAGTCGGTCTTGCTCCAGGCCAGCCATGGGGTGCCCCTCGCGCGCACCGCCCCGATCGTCGTCGCCGAACGGCTGACAGACCTGCTCGCGCTGGTCCTGCTGACCGCGATCGCCAGTCTCGCGTTCGAGGGTGGTGCGGCCATCGCGCTCGCGGGTGCGGCCTTCGTGGCGGTGATCTGGGTCGCCTGCGCCTGGCGGCCCCTCGGTGAGCTCGGGCTCCGAATCGCCGGGAAGCTGCCGGTCCTGAATCGCCTCGAGGAGCGGCTTCGAGAAGCATACGACGCGCTCCACGAGCTGGTTCGTCCCACCCCGCTGGCCATCGCGTCCCTGTTGGCCATCGTGAGCTGGGGGCTGGAGTGCGTGTCGCTGCTGGTGATCGCCCTCGGGTTCGAGGGCGTGGTCCTCACGCTCTTGGAGGCCACCTTCGCCTACGGCGGGCCAACGATCGTCGGCGCGCTCGTGCTCCTCCCGGGTGGTCTGGGCGCCACCGAGGCGGGAATGACCGGAGTGCTGGAGGCCTTCGAGGTCCCGGGAATGACCACCTCCGTCGCCATCGCCATCACCATGCTGGTACGACTCGCCACCCTCTGGTGGGCGGTCATTCTGGGGGTATTCGCTCTGGCCTGGCACCGGGCCCGTGAACGGACCGTGGTGGGCGCTTCCTCACCCTGAGGGCCCCTCACGTCCCTTGCTTCCCGGTGACCCTCTCGTTACGGTTGCGAAACCTGACGGAGAGCCCCAGGAAACGGGCGCGAAGGGTCGAAACGAGCAGTCGGTGGCCAAGGGGGAGCACCGACACCGGAAGAACGGTCGCTGCTGGCACGTAGGATCCCCCGACCCCTCTCTCTCTCTTACGATCGTGCACGAGCATCAGAACCTGGCCGACGAGGGCCGCGCGCGTCGACGCCGCCCCATGGGCGTGCTCGCCACGACCATCCAGAACCTCGCGTTCCAAGACGTGGTCGCGATCGCGTTCCACACCTTCATGCTCCTGCGCGTGTCCATCGCGCCGGCGAGCGCCGACCGAACGCTCGCCCTGAAGATCGGAGTGGCCCTGTGGTTGGCCACCGCGAGCACCCTGCTGCTGGTGCGCGGAGAGATCCTCCGACCCAGTCGGCGGCGGGCGTTGCTCTACCGCTTGGGGTCCTTCGTCCCGGTCGTCCTCAGCTACTTCGAGATGGGCGTCGCCCTCCCCGCGCTGCAGAACCAGCTGCTCGACGGGCGATTGCTCGCGATCGACGAAGCCCTGCTCGGGATCACGCCCGCCATCTGGTTCGAGCAGTTCAACACCCGCGCCGTGGTCGAGTGGTTCTCGTTCTTCTACTACTCGTACTTCTGGCTGATGGCGGTGATGCTGCTTCCGGCCCTCTTCTTCGATCGGGGGCAGCGGCTCCGAGAGCTCATGATCGGCGCGGTGCTGATCGCCACCTGTGGTCACGTCGGCTACACGCTGGTCACTGGCGCCGGCCCCGTGGTCTTCATGGAGTTCCAGGCACCGATCGACGGCGGCCTCTTCTGGGGGCTCGTGGTGAAGACCGTCGAGTCCGCCGGCGCTGGCCTCGACATCTTCCCGTCGCTGCACACGGCCTACCCCACCTACTACGCGCTCCACGCGTTCGGGAACCGGCACACCAAGCCGTTCAAGCACACCTGGTTCATCGTGGCGTTCTTCGCCGCCAACATGGTCATCGCGACCATGTTCCTCCGCTGGCACTACTTCATCGACGTGGTCGCCGGGCTGGCGCTGGCACTCGCTGCCCGCACCATCGCCGTCGCCGTCTCCCGTCGGGAAGCCGCACGGGCGAAGGACGACGAGCGCCCGCGGGTATGGGAACCGCTTTTCCGGTATCAGCGCGACGCTGATTGAGCCGAAAATATCGGGCCTTGCCAGCAGCGCCCTGCCCTGGCATTACGGCGCGGCACTGGGCTGGAAGCGTCCGCTTTCTGCCCCCATCGACTTGGAAATGGGTGAGATGAACGAAGCGCTGGAGAAGGAGCTCAAGGAGCTGATCGTGGAGGCCTTGATGCTCGACGACGTGACCCCTGCAGAGATCGAGTCCGATGCGGCTCTCTTCGTGGAAGGGCTCGGCCTGGACTCCATCGACGCGCTCGAGCTCGCCATCGCCATCGACAAGAAGTACGGCGTGAAGATCAAGGCCGAGGACGAAGGCACGCGGGACATTTTCCGCTCCGTGCGCTCCCTCGCGACTCACATCGACGCGACCCGCGCCAAGTAGCGCCAGCGCCACTCGGTGGCGCACGCAATGGGGGGAGCTCGCCTAGCCGCGAGAGAGGGTTTGGGTGCCAACCCCTCAGAAATCAGAGCCAGCGGCTGAGGCCGAGGTAGCGGACGATGGTGAGCCGGGCATGCAGCAGGCTCACGAGGAAGTTGTCCCAGAACGCCCGGTAGTGGCTCACGCCGCCCTCTTCCTCGGGCACGTAGCGCACCTCGGTCGGGACGTTCACGACGTCCAGCCCTCGCCAGACGAGCCGCACCGCGATCTCCGGGTCGAAGTCCATGCGGTCGCCGCGAACACGCACCGCGACCGCGGACTCGAGCGGGTAGACCCGGAAGCCGCAGAGCGGGTCCTCGATCTTGCCGCGCTTGCCGAGCGTCTCGAGCCACACCCAGAAGACGCTCACCTTGCGGCCCCAGAGCCGCGCCTTCGGAGCCGTGTCGTCGAACACGGGCTTGCCGAGGATGAGCTTCTGCGGGTTCTGCTGGGCCGCGGCGAGCAGCTTGGGCACGTCTTCGAGCGCGTGTTGACCGTCGGCGTCGACCTGCAGCGCGTGGCTGAAGCCCTCGTCGTTCGCGAGCCGTAGCCCGTCCTTGACGGCCGCGCCCTTGCCGCCGTTCACGGCGCGGTGATGCACTCGGACGCCGTCCACCGACTTCAGGCGCTCCAGGGCCGCCTTCGCCTCGGGTCCGCCGCCATCGTCGACCACGAAGACGTCCGCGAGGTGCGTCTGCACGTCCCGGACGACCCGCTCGATCGTCTGCGGGTTGTCGTAGGTCGGGATGACGACACACGGACGCCAACCGGCGGGCTCGATCGCATCAGTCACGGAGAACGGTTGCTCAGGCTCGAACCATCCACCCCGCCCAAGCGCACGGCAGCGCCTTGGGCGGGGTGGTTCGGGTGAATCGAGGAGGCCTAGCCGACGAGAGAGGGGCTGGGTGCCAGCCCCTCAAGAACCCGCCATCTGGCGGAGGACGTACTGCAGGATGCCGCCGTGCAGGTAGTACTGGACCTCCTGCGGGGTATCGAGCCGGACCTTGACCTCGAAGCTCTTGCCGTCTTCGGTGGTCACCTTCAGAAGCTTGCCGGGCTTCAGGCCCTCGGCGATGCCGCTGATGGAGTAGACCTCTTCGCCGGTCAGTCCGAGCGACTCGTGGTTCGCGCCATCCGTGAACTCGAGCGGGAGGACGCCCATGCCGATCAGGTTCGAGCGGTGGATGCGCTCGTAGCTGGCCGCGATGACGGCCTTCACGCCGAGCAGGAACGTGCCCTTGGCCGCCCAGTCGCGGGACGAGCCGGTGCCGTACTCCTTGCCGGCGATGACCACCAGCGGCGTTCCCTCCGCCTGGTACTTCATGGAGGCGTCGTAGATGCTCATCTGAGCGCCGTCCGGAAGGAAGCGGGTCACGCCACCCTCGGTCCCCGGGGCGAGCAGATTGCGGAGCCGGATGTTCGCGAAGGTACCGCGCATCATGACTTCGTGGTTGCCGCGGCGGCTGCCGTAGCTGTTGAAGTCACGGGGGGAGACGCCGTTCTCCTTCAGGTACTGCGCCGCCGGGCTGTCCGAAGCGATGGCGCCTGCCGGGGAGATGTGGTCCGTGGTGACCGAGTCGCCGAGGAGCGCAAGCACGCGGGCGCCGGCGATGTCCGTCGCCGGGGGCGGGTCCCCCTTCTCCACCTCGTCGAAGAAGGGCGGTAGCCGGATGTAGGTCGAGTCGTCCTCCCAGGCGTAGGTGTCGCCCTGCGGGACGGAGACCTTCTGCCACTGCTCCGGCCCCTTGAAGACCTCGGCGTAGCGCTTCTCGAACTGCTCGGTGGTCACGGCCTCTCGGAGCGCCTCGGTGACCTCTGCGTTCGAGGGCCAGATGTCCTTGAGGAAGACGTCGGCGCCATCCGACCCCTTGCCGATCGGGTCCGTCGCGAAGTCGATGTCCATGGTGCCCGCGAGCGCGTAGGCCACGACCAGCGGCGGCGACGCGAGGTAGTTCGCCCGTGTGTGCGGGCTGACGCGGCCCTCGAAGTTCCGGTTGCCGCTGAGCGCGCTCGTCACGACCAGGTCGTTCTCGACGATGGCGTCGCGGATCGGTCCGTCGAGCGGGCCCGAGTTGCCGATGCAGGTGGTGCAGCCGTAGCCGACGAGGTTGAAGCGGAGCTTCTCCAGGTCGTCCATCAGCTTGCTCTTCTCGAGGTACTCGGTGACCACCTGGGAGCCCGGCGCGAGGCTCGTCTTCACCCAGGGCGCCACCTGCAACCCCTTGGCGAGCGCGTTCCGCGCGACGAGGCCGGCGGCGAGCATCACGGCGGGGTTGGACGTGTTGGTGCAGCTGGTGATCGCGGCGATGACGACCGCGCCGTTCTTCAGCTCGAAGGTCTCGGCCTCGGCGCCCTCGCGCTCGAGGGTGACCTGCGCCGACTCCTTGGCGTCGTCCTTGAGGTTGGCCTTCACGCCCTCGAGGGTGCGCTGCCAGGCCTTCTTCGAGTCGGCGAGCGCGATGCGGTCCTGCGGGCGCTTCGGACCGGCGATCGAGGGGACCACGTCGCCGAGGTTCAGGTGCAGCGTGTCGGTGAACTCGGGGTCCGGGGCCTCCGAGGTGTGGAAGAGGCCGAGCTCCTTGAGGACCCGCTCGACGCGAGCGACGTGCTTCTCGTCGCGGCTGCTGAAGCGGAGGTACGCGAGGGTCTCCTCGTCGACCGGGAAGAAGCCCATCGTCGCGCCGTACTCGGGCGCCATGTTGGCGATGGTCGCGCGGTCCGGGAGCGAGAGCGACTCCATGCCTTCGCCGAAGAACTCGACGAACTTCCCGACGACGCCGCGCTCTCGGAGCATCTGGGTGATGGTGAGGACGGCGTCGGTGGCCGTCGCCCCCTCGGGGAGCTTGCCTTCCAGGCGGAACCCGACGACCTGTGGCAGGAGCATCGCGATCGGCTGGCCCAGCATCGCGGCCTCGGCCTCGATGCCGCCGACGCCCCACCCGAGCACGCCCAGACCGTTGATCATGGTGGTGTGCGAATCGGTGCCGACGAGCGAATCCGGGTAAGCGACGGTCTTGCCGTCGATGTCGCGGGCGAAGACGACCCGAGCCAGGTACTCGAGGTTGACCTGGTGAACGATGCCGGTTCCCGGCGGGACCACCTGCATGTTCTGGAAGGCCTTCTGGCCCCACTTCAGGAACTGGTAGCGCTCGCGGTTGCGCTCGAACTCACGCTCCACGTTCTCCTCGAAGGAGCGGAGGAGGCCGTAGCTGTCGACCTGGACCGAATGGTCGATGACCAGATCGGCGGGCTGAAGCGGGTTGATGCGGGCGGGATCACCCCCCATCTCCTGGAAGCGCTGACGCATGGCGGCCAGATCGACGACCGCAGGCACGCCCGTGAAGTCCTGGAGCAGAACCCGGGACGGCCGGTATGCGATCTCGGTGGCCGGAGCCGCCTTGGGATCCCACTTCGCCACGGCCTCGATGTCGGCCTTGGTCACGGTGTCGCCGTCCTCGTAGCGAACGAGGTTCTCGAGAAGCACCCGGATGGAATAGGGGAGCCGGCGCACGTCGCCGAGGCCCGCCTTGGTCAGCGCCTCGAGGCGGTAGATGTCGATGGATTCGCCGTCCACCTCGATGGTGGCCCGGGCGCCGAAGCTGTCCTTGGAGGTCGTCATGGCCTGCCTCTACCACGGAGCGGGCCCGGGGGAAACGCCACCGCGATCGCCCCCCAAAGGTGGCCTCCCCCTGTTTTGGTAGGCCGACCCTCCACTCATTGGGGATAACAAAGCGACAAATCGGGGAGTTTCTCCCCCTTTCTCCTTCCGATCGCCTTTCAAACGCCGTATACGTAACGCGCAACACACATTTTGCGACCACGTCGCGAGACCATAGAAGAAGAGGGACGAGTGGAAATGGCACGAGCGAGGAAGACGAAGTCGAGCGCCAAGAAGCGAACGAAGAAGGCGGCTGCGACTGGACGGGGAAGCAAGGAAGCGATCGAGAAGCGGCGCGTTGCGCGGCATCTCAACACGCTTTTGGCGGGCAAGACTTCACGCCCGAAGCTCGACGGACGAACCGAGAAGCGTCGTCAGCGGCTCCTCAAGGAGCTGAAGGACGGCAAGCGTGGAAAGCCGATCAAGCCGATCGAGGTGGTCCAGCACGTCGACGAGCTGCTCAAGATGGGTGAGTCGGTGTCCTCCCTTCGTCGCGCCGGGATCAAGCCCCGCCGCACCGCTCTCAACGACGAGATCTCCGAGACCGTGTCCAACGCTCAGAAGATCTACGGCTTCGAGCGCGACGCCTGGCGGATGCTCGGCCTCGACGTCGATGAGTCGGGCAAGGTCAGCGAGCGCAAGCGCCCCGGCCGGAAGCCGGCGAAGAAGAAGCGCGCCGCCAAGAAGAAGAAGGCCTGAGGGCCGTCGGGAGGCCTCATCGGCCCCTTGACAGCCCCCCGTCGCGGTGGCACCTATCGCAGTCCCAGACGGGGATGGCGCCGTGGCCAAGTGGTAAGGCAGAGGTTTGCAAAACCTCCATTCACCAGTTCGAATCTGGTCGGCGCCTCCGACGAAACGCCCATCACGCACCGCGTGATGGGCGTTCGCGTGTCCGCCCTAGCCGGCCGGCTGGACGAGGTTGCAGGCGTCCGCGAGGGCCCGCGCCTCGACGATGTTGTCCTCGATGCTGCAGTAGGTCCACGCGCCGTAGCGGCCGATGGAGTGGACCCCGCGAGTGGCCAGCGCCGCTCGCTTCCGCTCGACGTCCTGGACCGAGTCCCGCGTGATGTGGACGTAGGCGGGGTCGAGGAGGACGTGGTGGCTCGAGACCAGCTCGTGGCCGTCGACGAAGCCCACTGCGGCGAGGTCGGCCAACACGCGCTCCCGGGTCTCGGCCACCTCTGCCTCGGTCGCGGAGAAGCCCGCCTCGCGCCCGAGCTCCACGTAGATGCTCATCCGGTCGGTGCCGAAGATGTTGTCGTAGAAACCCACGCGATAGAACGAGAGCTCCCGCTGAGGGAAGTAGACCCAATGCGGTCCCTCGGGCCCCTTCCGGTCGAAGCCGAGGTTGAAGACCTGCACCACGTTCCACGAGTACGCGGCGGGGTCGTAGGCCACCCCCGACATGGATAGCAGCTGTGGGAGCGGCATGGACGACACGAGTGTCTCGAAGCCGACCTCCCTCGATTGGGTGATGGCCACACGGCGGTCCAAATCGATGGCTTCCACGCGCTCGCCGAGCGCGATCTTGGACCTGTCGACCCCCTGCGCCAGCGCCTCCACGTACTGAATGGCCCCACCTTCGGGATAAGTGAACGTGGCGTTGTAGCTCTGGTCGCCAGAGCTCCGGAAGCTACGGATCACATCGTCGACGTCCGCGTAGGGAAAGAAGCGTCCCATCGCGTCCACATCCAGCCGACCGAGGTCGGTCGCGTAGAGCTTCTCGTTGTAGGGAACGAGGAACTTGTCGGCGATGGCGCGACCGAACTTCGCGTAGAGCATCTCCCGAAACGAGCCGGGCTCCCCGTCACCCGCGACCTCTGCGCGGAAGTAGAGATCGTAGAGACACTCCAGCATCTCCTCCTTCGGCAACTGATGGATGTTCCGTTGGAAGGGGAAGTCGACGAAAGCGTCCCGGTACCAGATGCGGGCGTCCTTCTGGATGACCCGAATCTCCTGCCCGGCCATCCGCTCGACCAGGTAGCGCTCGATCTCCGGATGCCGGAAGTGGAAGAAGTGCCCCGAGTAGTCCCAGGTGAAGCCATCCTGCCGGACGGTCCGGCAATATCCGCCGATCTCGTGGTTCGCCTCGAGGATCAGGTAGTCGTCCGAGTCCAGCCAGTCCGCGAACGCGAGACCGCTGACCCCTGCACCAACGACGAGGTGCTTCACACGGTCCATCAGACGCCACCGTCCTCGGCCACGCCGCCATCCGGCGTGCCGCCGTCGGCACCGCCACAGACGCCCCCGATGCACTGGCCACGGGTGCAGCACTCACCGCCACAGCAGATGGAGGTATCGCCACAGCGCTCGTCGCAGATGTCGGGGCCGATGGTGCAGTTGCCGTTCGCGCAGCTCTCGACGGTCTCGCAGGCGTTCTCGCACTCACCACAGTGGAAGCGGTCGATGTTCAGGTCACGGCACTCGACCATCCCGAACGCATCACGACAGCAGGTCGACTCGTCCGTTCCATCGCAGCCTGTGCGCGAGGCCCCACAGACACAGCGGCCCGCCCCGCACCGATCGCCCACCCGCTCGTCGCATTCGATGCCGCACCCACCACAGTCCCGCGCGTCCTCCCGGAGATTCGCGCAGTAGTGGTTGGTCCGGTCCTCGACCGGCGGACAACAGAGCGACTCCTCCGTGCCGAGGCAGCCCAGGCGGGCCGAGCCGCACACACACACACTGTTCTCGCAGAACGTCCCGCGTCCGTCGGCGCACGCCTGGCCACAGAGCCCGCAGTGACCGTCGTCGTTCCGCGTGTCGATGCAGGTCGGCGTGCCGTCGACGAGACAGCAGGACTCCGGTCCCGGGCACTCCAGCTCACAGGGCGGACCGAGGTCCGGCGGAGCCGTGAAGGAGTCGACCCCGAGATCGGAACCGCCATCCGGTTCGACGTCGTCGTCTCCACAGGCGAGCACGAAGGCGAGCAAGGCCAAGAGCAGGGTCCGCATCGGGGGCTGTGTAGCACGGGGCATGGCCAGCCCGCAGGTGGCAGACGCGCGGCCTAGGCGCCGGTGCCCGCGTCGCTCGTGAAACCCCGTAGCACCTGCCACGCCCCGTCCCGCTGCTCGGCGATCGTGACCAGGGCGCCAGCGTGCACCAGCCCCGCTGGGCCCTCGACGGGATCGCCGGCGTCGATGCGACGGCCCATCCGGAGGTCGGCGGCGGCCTCGGAGCTCACTTCGACCAGGGGCATCACCTTCCCCGCCGCGGCGACCGGATCCAGCAGGGCAGCAGGTGCGACGGCATCGGGCCCCACGGACTCCTCCACGGAGAAAGCGCCGCTCGCGAGCCGCCGCAGCTCGCTCAGGTGCCCTACCGTCCCGAGTCGCTCGGCCAGATCCCGCCCGAACGAGCGGACGTAGAACCCCTTGCTCGCCTCCAGCTCGAAGCGAATGGCGTCGGGCCGGACCTCCTGGACGGTCACCGACCGGAGCTCCACCTCCCGCTCCGGGGCTTCGAAGTCGTCGCCCCGGCGGGCCTTGGCGTGGAGGCGCTCGCCGTCGACCCGCACGGCGCTGACCTTCGGGACCCGCTGCCGAATGACCCCCACCATGCTGGCGGCGACCGCTCGGACCTCGTCGAGCGTCTGCGTCAGCGCGGGCCCCTCGCCGATCACCTCCCCGTCGGCGTCCAGACTGTCCGTCGCGGTGCCGATGGTCAGCGTGGCGGCATAGCGCTTGTCCGCGGCGGTCAGATAAGGGACCAACTTGGTGCCCTCCCCCACGGCGACCACGAGCACGCCCGTGGCCATCGGGTCGAGCGTTCCCGCGTGACCGACGCGGCCCGTGTCCAAGCGCTTGCGGATCGACGACACGACGTCGTGGGAGGTGGGGCCCTTCGGCTTGTCCACGACCACCACACCACGAAGGTGTGCACCCTTGCCCCCTTTGCGGCGCCGACCCATCGCGTGGCGCTACTCGCCGCAGAGCGCGCTGCAGACGAGCTCGCGGACCTTTTCGCGCGCCGCGTCGACGTCGATCTCGAGCTGCGTACCCGCGGCTCCCTTGTGGCCACCGCCACCCAGCTTCTGCGCGATGACGCCGACGTCGGCCTCGCCACGGCTGCGGAAGCTGATCTTCGTATCCAGCCCCTCGCCGGAGTCCGCCGGGAACTCCCAGACGAGCGCGGCGATCTCGACGCCCTTCAGCTTTCGACCGTAGTCGACCATGCCCTCGACCATGTCGTCGTCGGCACCGGTCTTCGCGAGCATCTCCCGGGTGACGGTCATCAGAGCCAACCGGCCTTCGCAGTCGAGCTCGAGCGTGTCGAGGATCGCGCTCAAGAGCGCGAGCCGCTCGGGCTGCCACTTCTCGAAGAGCTCGTAGGCGACTTCCCAGGGATCGGCGCCCTGCTCGAGGAGCTCGGCGCCCATGCGGAGCACCTTCGGCTTGGTCGTCGAGTAGCGGAACCCGCCGGTGTCGGCGACGAGCGCCGCGTAGATGGGGGTCGCGGCCTCCGCGGGGACCGGCCGGAGGCCGAACATCTCCGCGAGGTCCATCACCATCTCACCGGTGGCGCAGGCTGCGGTCTCGCGCAGGACGATGTCGCCGACGTCGTCGTGGTTGGCGTGGTGGTCGATCACGACGAGCGGTCCACGGACCTCTTCGTCCGGAAGCCCCTTGGGCAAGAGCGCGTTGGCGGCGGTATCCATCACGAACGTGACGTCCCAGCGCTTGTTGGGCGGCAACGAACGCTCGACCTCGCCGTGATCCAGGAAGACCAGGTTGGGCGGCAGGTCGTCGGGGACGTAGAGGTTCACGTCCTTGCCGAGGCGGAGCAGCAGCACCCGCAATCCCAGCGCCGAGCCGAGGGCATCGGCATCCGGCCGCCGGTGGCAGCAGACGAGGAACGACTCCCCACCGCGGACGAGCTCGGCGACGCGCTCAGCGGTGGTCACTCTTCCTCCTGACGGATTTCGTCGAGCAGCCGTTCGATCCGGCTGCCCTGGTCGATCGACGCGTCCCACTCGAAACGGAGCTCCGGCGTTCGGCGCAGCTCCAGCGTCTTTCCGAGCTCGCGGCGGAGAAAACCGGCGGCGCGCTCGAGACCGGCGACGAGCCGCTCCTTGCGGCGATCGGAGGCCTCGTCGAGCGTGCGCACGTATACGGTCGCGATCTGCAGATCGTTGGTCACGGTGACCGCCGAGATGACCACGTCCTTCGTCGCCGGGTCCTTGAGCCGGCCACGCATGACCAGCCCCATGAGCTCCCGGCGCACTTCTTCGCCGACCCGTGCCGCGCGATCGTTGCGAGGCGCGTTCAAGAGGGCTCCTCGAAGCTGGACCAATCGACCGTCACGTCTTCCCGCGGGCGTTCATCGCTCATGTGTACGAGCTCCGTACCGCGATGAGCGACTCGCGCCAGGCCGAGACCCGCGGCGAAACCGAGCACGCGATCCATCATCTCGTTCGCGTGCGGCCCGTCGCCGCTGACGCAGGTGAACCCGAGGAGCGCACGACCGTGCACGTCCTGGAGGCCCACCTCGGCGGCAGCGACATCGAATCGGCTTCGCACGCGGTCGAGGATACTTGAAATTACGGCGCGTTTCTCCTTCAAGGAACGCACCCCATCCAGCTCGAGCTCCATGCGGCCTACGCCGACGACCATGGGACGCGGGGCGACGCTACTCCAGCGTCGCCGCGACCTCCTCGATCTCGTAGCACTCGATCATGTCGCCGATCTTCACGTCGTTGTAGCCCTCGAGCCCGATACCGCATTCCATACCGTTCGGGACCTCGGCGACGTTGTCCTTGAAGCGGCGCAGCGAGCCCATCTTGCCGGTCCAGACGATGACGCCGTCGCGAACGAGGCGCGCCTGGCCCGAGCGGAGCATCTTGCCGTCGGTGACCATACAACCGGCGATGGTGCCGATCTTCGGGATGCCGAAGGTCTCGCGGACCTCGGCCTGACCGACGTCCTTCTCGACCAGCTTCGGTGCGAGGAGGCCGGCCATCGCGGCCTTCACGTCGTCGAGGACCTCGTAGATGACGCTGTAGGGGCGGATGTCCACGCCTTCCTTCTTCGCCATCGAGTTCGCCTTGCCCATGGGGCGGACGTTGAAGCCGATGATGATTCCGTCGGACGCGCTCGCGAGCATCACGTCGCGCTCGGTGATGCCACCGACACCGCTGTGGATGACGCTGACGCGCACCTTCTCGGTCGCGAGATCCTCGAGGCTGCCGTGAAGCGCCTCGAGGGAGCCATGCACGTCGGCCTTCACCACGAGCTTCAGCTCGTGCTGCTCGCCGCTCTGCATCATCGCCTGGATCTGCTCGAGGGTGCGCGGCTGCGCGGCCTTCGGCGCCTTGGCCTTCTCCTTGTTCGCCTCGGAGACCTCCTGGGCCTTCTTGGCGTCGGTGACCTTGTAGAGCTTGTCACCCGCCTCCGGCAGCTCGTCGAGGCCGAGGACCTCGATGGGCGTGGCCGGGCCGGCGATCTTGAGGGTCTGCCCCCGATCGTCGGTCATGGCGCGGACGCGACCCCAGGCGGTGCCGGCGACGACGTAGTCGCCAGCCTCCAGGGAGCCGTCCCGGATGAGCACGTTGGCCACCACACCACGGCCGCGGTCGAGCTTCGCCTCGAGAACCACGCCCTCGGCGGGGATGTTCTCGTTGGCTTCGAGCTCGAGCACCTCGGCGGTGACGAGGACGCTCTCGAGGAGCTCGTCGATGCCCTGGCCGGTGATCGCGCTGGTCGGGATGTAGATCGTATCGCCGCCCCAATCCTCCGGGGTGAGGCCGAGCGCGGCGAGCTCGTTCATGACCTTGTCGGGCGCGGCGTCGGGACGGTCGATCTTGTTGACCGCCACGATGATGGGCACCTCGGCAGCCTGCGAGTGGCTCACGGCCTCCCGAGTCTGCGGCATGACGCCATCGTCGGCCGCCGCCACCAGGATGACGACATCGGTCGCCTGCGCACCGCGGGCGCGCATCTCGGTGAAGGCCTGGTGACCCGGGGTGTCGAGGAAGACGACCGTGCCCTTCCCCGTGTTCACGCGGAACGCGGAGATGTGCTGGGTGATGCCGCCGGCCTCGCCCTCGGCCACGTTGGCCTGACGGATCTTGTCGAGCAGCGAGGTCTTACCGTGGTCGACGTGGCCCATGATCGTGACGATCGGGGGCCGGATGATGCGGTCCTCTTCGAGGTTCTCGAAGTCACCGCGGGCGTCACCGACGATCTCCTCCTTGGAGCGCGCGACGTTCTCGACCTCGTAGTTGAACTCGTCGGCGATGATCATCGCCGTGTCCGCGTCGAGGGTGCTGTTGATGTGGACGCCGCCCACACCCATCTGCATGAGCTTCATCAGCAGATCGGTGGCCTTGAGGCTCATCCGCTGAGCGAGGGTCTGGAGCTGGATCTGATCCTCGATGCGAATCTTGCGCTTGATCGCGCTCGGCACCGTGATCTCGGTCTGCTTCGGCTTGCGGCTCGGATCGCGACGGCGACGCTGGGGGCGCCCCTGCGGACGACCGGTCGGACCGATCGAGGCCCGGCCGCGAATCTCACGACGTCGGGGCGGCGGCCGATTCTGACGGTGCTGCTCGACGATGCGCTTGCGGTCCTCCTCCGTGAGGCGCGCGCCAGCGCTCGGGGCGGACGCGCCACCGCGCGAGACGACACCGGGGGGAAGCGGCGCGTGGTCGAAGCGTTCCGCGGGCGGCGGGGGCTCCGTCGCGGGCGGCGGCTTCGGCACCCGCTTCGCGGCGGGCTCGATCTTGGTGGAGACCTTCTCGCGGACGAGCTGGCCCGCGCCCTGACTCGGGTCGCGTTCCTCCGGCTCCTCGACCTTCCGCTCGGGCTCGGGCTCGGCCTTCGCCTCCACGGGCTCGGGCTCCGGCGTGGGCTCGGGCTCCGGGGCAGCCTCCGGCTCGGGCGCCGGCTCGGCCTTGGCCTTGGCCTCGACCGGCTCCGGCTCCGGCGTCGGCTCGGGGGCCGGCTCCGGTTCCGGTTCCGGCGCAGCCTTCGCCTCGACGGGCTCGGGCGCCTTCGTCGGCTCCGGGGCGACCTCGGGGGCCGGCTCTGCGGCGCGGCGACGCTGCGGGGGCCGCGCAGCGGCGACCTCCTCGTCGACGGCGGCAGCTGCCTGCTCTTCCGGCGCCTCCTCGGTCTTCTTCTTCCGCCGCACCCGACGACGGGTGACGGTCGGACGGATCTGTGTTTCCACCGTATCGCGCTCGCGATCCTTCTGGAGCGCGCGCTTGACCCGCTCCACTTCGGCGGTCTCCAGCACGCTCATGTGATTGCGCACCTGGATGCCCAACGCGGCGATGCGCTGGATCAGCTCGCGATTCTCGACACCGAGCTCGCGTGCGACCTCATATACCCGAACCTTACTCATTCTGGCTTCCGGTCCTCCACCACAGATTCCACCTGTCGGGGGTGCGGAGACGTCGCGCCTTCCGCCCCTTCGACGGGCTCCTTATGCGGGAACGTACCCGCAGGGCGCAACCCGGCGAGGTGAGCCGACGCGCGGCGCACCTCCTCCGCGATCCCACCATCTTCAATCGCCAGCACGGCGACCTCGTCCCGGCCGAAGAGCCGACCTACGTCGACCTTCGTTCCCAGGACCACGCACGCCTTGCCGAGACGCTCGGCCGAAGCCATCAGCTCGTCTCGACGACCGGCGGCATCATCGGCCACGCAGAGGAGCCGGATTCGACCTTCCGCGAGGCTCTCGCGTACCGAATCCGTCCCAACCGCGACCTTACGGGCGCGGTGCGCACCGAGCAGCAGCCCCTCGAGGCGCCGCTCCAGCTGAGCCACGATCCCGTCGGCGATGACCGTCGGATCGAGGCTCACCGGCTGCCGAAGGGAGCGGGCGATCCCGCCCTTCCGAGCAGCCGTCTGCAAACAGTTCGTGTCGGCGTGGATCCACACGCCGCGGCCACCGAGCTGACCTCGCGCGTCCGCGACCACGAAGGGCGGCTCGGGCACGACCGCGAGACGCACGAGCTCCTCCCGGGGCCGCTGCTCGCGGCACCCGGCGCACGTGCGCTCTGCGGTCTTCGTCCGAGCCATCGCGATCACCCCGCGCCTCCCGGGCTCGGAGCCTCGGCGGAGGGCTCGCCCTCACCTTCGCCGGCGTCCGCCTCCGCGGCGGCCTTGGCAGCTGCCTCGGCGGCCTCGCGGGCCTCCTCCTCGGCAGCTTCCTTGGCGGCGCGCTCACGGTCGGCGGCGATCGCCTTCTCGACGCCGGCCTCGATGGCCGGCCACTCGTTCTTCAGGAACGCGCGGACGGCGTCGCGGACGTCCTGGGCACGGGACGCGCCCAAGCCGCTCTTGATGGCGAACCGATCGATGTCCTCTTCGGTGGCGATCGACTTGAGCGAGCCGTAGCCGCCCTTCTCGAGCATCTCGGCCACCCGGTCGTTGACGCCCTTCACCAGCAGGAGCTTCTCGTGCTCCGACGGGTTCTCGGGACGCTCGGTGGTCGCCTTGATGGCCTCCTGGCGCACGGCTTCGGTGCCCACCTGAGCCTGCTTGCGGATCGCCTCGACGTTGCTCTCGTCGATGCCTTCCACCGTCAGCAGCTCCTCGGTCGGCGCATCGGCCACCTCGTCGAGCGTCCGGAAGCCCATCTTGTAGAGGCTGCGAGCGATCTCGTCGTCCTTGTCGACCCGGGCGAGGACGGACATCGCCTCCTCCTCCATCTGCTGGAAGCGCGACTCGCTGACGATGTCGAGCTTCCAGTGGGTCAGCTGCGAGGCCAGGCGGACGTTCTGACCGCGACGGCCGATGGCCAGGCTGAGCTTCGAGTCCGGAACGACCAGCTCCATCGTGGCGTTCGCCTCGTCGATGACGACGCGAACGACCTCGGCCGGAGCGATGGCGTTGCAGACGAAGCGAGCGGGATCGCGATCGAAGGGCACGATGTCGATCTTCTCGCCGCGGAGCTCCTGGACGACGGCCTGGACGCGCGAGCCCTTCATGCCGACGCAGGCGCCGACCGGATCGACGTCGCTGTCACGGCTGGACACCGCGATCTTCGAGCGAGCGCCGGGCTCACGGGCAGCGGCGACGATGCGCACGATGCCCTCGTACATCTCCGGGACCTCCATCTCGAAGAGCTTCACGAGGAGCTGCACGTCGGCGCGCGAGAGGATGATCTGCGGGCCACGGGCCTCGCGATCGATGTCCTTCAGGAGCGCGACGATGCGATCGCCGGGCCGGTAGGACTCGCGCGGCGTCTGCTCGCGGGGCGGGAGCACGGCCTCGACGGTCCGGCCGCCCTCGCCGCTGCGATCGAGCTCGACGATCAGGTTCGAGCCACGCTCGAAACGGCGGACGGTGCCGCTGATGATCTCGCCACGGCGGCTCTTGAACTCGCGGAAGATCCGCTCGCGCTCGGCGTCGCGGACGCGCTGGATGATGACCTGCTTGGCGGTCTGCGCGGCGATGCGGCCGAAGCCCTGCCGGGCCTGCTGAATGCCCAGCAGATCGCCGAACTGACGGTCCTGCTTGCGGGCTTCCTCGGCGTCGGACGAGAGGTAGAAGATCTGAAAGCCCAACTCGTCGCCTTCGGCGAGCGGGTTCTCCGGATCGTCGAGCCCGTGACGCTGGGCGTCCGCGATGGAGATCTCCCGCTCGGGGTTCTCCACCTCTTCCACGACCGTCATGTACATCTTGAGGTCGACGGCGCCGGTCTCGGAGTTGTAGTCGGCCTCGAGCTCGCGATCGACGCCGAACTGACGCTTCGCGGCGGTCATGATGGCGGCTTCGATGGCCTCCACCAGAACCTTGGGCTCGATGCCCTTGTCCTGACTGACCTGCTCGATGACTACGGTGAGCGAGGGCTGCTGTGCCATGGGTTCCTGGTCCCCTTCTCTACGCGTGCTTTGCCTTGTCGAATCGATGCACGAGCGTGGCTCGGGCGATCGCCTCGAACGGAATCTTGATGGGTTTGCCGTCCTGTTCGACCAGGGCGGCCTCGCCTTCGACCCCCAAGAGCTGCCCCTTGAACTTCCGGCGTGAGCCGACGGGCTGGTGGGTCTTGAGCTGCACCTCGCGCCCCGCGAAACGAACGAAGTGTTCGGGCTTCGTGAGCGGTCGCTCGAGCCCGGGGCTCGAGACTTCGAGGTTGTACTTGTTGGGCATCTCGTCCTCGTGGAGGTCGAGCGCCGTACTCAGATCGCGGCTCACGGCCGTGCAGTGCTCGAGCATGACGCCCGAGCCTGGAGTCGGGTCCGATGCCGGTCGCTCCCGATCGATCACCACCTGGAAGGTCGTCCCGCTGCGGCCCTTGCCGCGCAGCGCCCGCACCTCGACCAACTCGACGCCATGGGCGGCGCAGATCGGCTCGGCGAGCTCGGTGACTTTCTTCTGTACGGCGGACATTGGTGGCGAGTGAAATTGGAGCGAACGAACGGGAGCGGCTCACGGCACCTTTCGGAGCCGGTCCTCGAGGCAGCCAACCGGTCGACCAAAAGGGCTAACGACGCGGAATCGCTACCCAACCCCAGACGAAAAAAGGCAGGCGCGATGCCTGCCCTCTAGGTTGGGAGCCATGAAGACACCCAGCTCGTACCATGCCCCCGGCACCACGGCAAGCACCCAGGTGAGCCGTCGACCAGACCCCGCTCGGATGGCCGCTCAGCTGCCGTCGTCGACGATGCGCTGAAGCTCGTCGTGGTGAACGTCTGCGTAGTAGGAGAGCGCCTGTAGCGCGTCCAGCAGCTCCGACTGGTCCAGATCGTCGATCGGGTATTCCACCGAGAGCACCACGTCGAGGTCGTCGTCGATGGAGAGCTTCGCCATGAAGAAGACCTGGTTCAGCTCGAGCAGCCGCGTGTAGAGGGCATGCGCATAACCACCCTCTTCGGGGGTACGCACGAGGGGCACGATCGCGCAGGTGAGGAAGCCCTCCTCCACGTCCTGGTGCACCAGAACGGGGAATTTCCGGCCGGTGCGCGCCGTCTTGAAGCGGCCCCGCCAGGTCTGGGCGGCGATCCGCTTCATCCGCCATCCACCCGCGGCGAGGTACTCCTCGAGGGTGGCCGCGTCGATGGGCTCGGTCACGAGCGAGACCCTACGCCGAGCACGGTCGCTTGTAAACGCGAGAGCCCGCGGGCCGCGCCCATCGTGCGAACGCTTCCGACAACCGTGTCACCCCGCGTTGACAGGGGAAAATCGCGGATGGTATCGACCTTCCTCACTCTGGCGCAGGGGCGCCCGAGGGCCCGACCGTGCCGGTCGGGATGGAGGTGCGTGCTGATGGGAACGACTTCGGAATCAATGCTCGGTGGAACGCGAGCGCTCGCGATCGCGCTGGTGCTGGCGCTCGGCGCCTGCGGCGGCACCCGAGAGGCCGCGTGGGAGGACGACACCACGGCCAACCAGGACACACCCGCCGTGTCCGCCGAGGAGGCGCAGTCCGCGCTCCAGCAGGCTGATGCCGCTTGGGCCGAGCGCGACGACACCGCCCGCCTGCAAGAGGCGATCGACGGCTACACCGCGGTCACCCAGAGCAACCCCGAGGACTACGACACCTGGGTGAAGCTCTCGCGCGCCCACTACTTCATGGCCGACTGCCACGACCGCTTCGACGAGGCGAAGCAGGAAGCGATGATGGAGAACTTCCAGGCGGGCACGCAGGCCGCCGAGCGTGGGCTCATGTCGCTGTCGCCGGAGTTCAAGGAGCGGATGCAGAACGGTAGCCGCGTCGACCAGGCCCTCGAGGTCCTCGGCGAGTCCGCCGTCCCGGCCCTGTACTGGCGCGCCAGCAACCTCGGCAAGTGGGCGAGCGCCGACAGCTTCGCCACCCTCCTCTCCTACAAGGACGAGATCCGGGCGGTCATGGCGCACTGCCTCGAGAACGATCGCGACTACTTCCACTGGGGTCCGGACCGCTACTTCGGCGTGTTCTTCGGCCGCGCGCCCAGCTTCGCCGGCGGCGATCTCGAGCGCAGCAAGACCCACTTCGAGGCCTCGCTCTCCCGCGAGCCCAACTACTTCGGCACGCACGTGCTGATGGCCCAGGACTACGCCGTGAAGGCCCAGGACCGCGCCGTCTTCGACGAGCACATCAACTTCGTGCTCAACGGCGACCCGATGTCCGCCGGTCCCGAGCTGGGCCCGGAGAACCGCTGCGAGGTCCGCAAGGCGCGACTCCTCCAGGAACAGGCCCCGACCCTCTTCGAGTGAGCGGCCAGGACCTTCGATGAATACGCGGGCGCCCTGGGCGTCGAAGGGGCCGAGCGCGGTCCTTTCGTTCCCGGGGCCTCGAAACGAACAGCGCAGATGGGTGGAGTGATATGAGAAAGCGAATTGCGATCCTGACGGCGATGAGCGCCGTCCTTTGTACGACGGCCGTTCTGGCCACCGGCGGCGACGCGGGGGCGCAGGAGACGATCGACGTCAAGGTCGCCACCGTCGCACCCGAGGGCACGCCTTGGGAGAAGCAGCTGCGGCAGTTCAAGCGGTACCTGACCGAAGAGACGAACGGCCGGGTCCGCGTGAAGATGTTCATGGGCGGCTCGCTCGGTGGTGAGAAGGCGCTCGTTCGCCGGACGTCGCAGGGCGGCATCCAGGTCTTCGGTGGCTCGACCGCCGCCCTGGGCAGCCTGGTGCCCGAGCTCAACGTCATCGAGGCCCCCTACCTCTTCAGCTCGACCGCCGAAGCGGACCGCGCCCTCGACAAGGACGCGGTGATCCAGCAGGTCTCGTCGGCCGTCGAGGCCCGCGGCTTCAAGTTCGGCTTCTGGGCCGAGAACGGCTTCCGCTCCTGGTTCACCCGAGAGAAGGAGATCCGCGCGCCGGCCGATCTGCGCGGCCTGCGGATGCGCTCGCAGGAGGCGCTGGTCCATCTGCAGACCTATCGCGGGCTCGGAGCCACACCGGTCCCGATCGACGTGACCAACGTGCTCACCAGCCTCCAGACGGGCGCGGTGGACGGCTTCGACAACACACCGCTCTTCGCCTTCGCGACGAGCTGGTACCAGGCCGCCCACCACCTGAACCTGAGCGAGCACAGCTATCAGCCGGGCATCATCGTGTACTCGAAGCGCTGGTTCGACGGCCTGCCCGACGACATCAAGAGCAAGCTGACGAACGTGCCGCGGAACCTCGTGACCCAGGGACGCCAGAGCGTGCGCCGGATGGATCCCATCCTCATCCGGAACCTCGAGCGCTACGGCATCCAGGTTCACCGCCCCTCGGCCTCCGAGCGTTCGGCCTTCGCCCAGGCGACCCGCAACGTGCCCGACCAGGTCGCTCGCAAGGCGGGCGGCGGCGGCCGCGCGCTGCTCCGCGCCCTGCGCTGAGCCGGTCCGACGTCGCATGAAGAGGCGCGTCCTTCGGGGCGCGCCTTTTCTCGTCTTGGACTTCGGGAAGCGGAGTTTGACCCGATCTGAACTCGGTTCGCCTCTCCTCCCGCGAACCCTTTCGAGAGGAGAACGATGCGACTCGCCCGACCGACCTGGACCCTGACGATGGTCCTTCTTTCCGCCTGCAGCTGCGGTGACGACTCCACCGACGGAGCCACCGACGTCACCGACGCGCCGGAAATCGACATGAGCATTCCACTGGACGCGGCGAGCGTCGACGCGAGCCCGGACGACGGGGGCGAGTCGATGGGGGACTTCTGTGACGGCGAGGGGCCGTTGATCATCGTCGGGGACGATTCGTCCACCGAGACGGACTGCGCCGGGCGTATCGCCGAACGCTCCTTTCGCTACGCGCTCTGCACGTGCGAGGGGCTGGTCACCAGCCACGAGCTTCGCACCGACTCCTTCGACTCCGACATGGGCCCCTACATGCCGCCCGGCGGCGATGGCGGGTCGGTCGGGACCAATGGCGGTGGCAACGCCACTGCGCCCTGGGACATCGGAGGCTCGCTCTGGTCCGCCGGCCGCACGGGCTGGACCGTCAGCGACGAGCTCCGGATCGGCTCGGAGCTGCACCTCGCGGGTCGCTTGGCCGGCAACGACGTCGCGGTGGACGCGGACGCCTGGGTCGGCGGTGGCGTCGATCTGGATTCGCTGACCGTCGGCGGTGTGCTCACCGTGCCGGATGGCGACGCGGTGGTCGTCGACTCGTTGACCACCGGCGGCGAGGCGACCGGTCCGGTCACCGTCGCCGAGCCCTGCGCCTGCGGCGAGGATGCCATCGTGGATGTCGCGTCCTTCGTCGCCGGCTATGCAACCACGAACGACAACGACGCGATCGCCCTCGCTCCGGACGCGCTCGCCAACGTCAGCACCGAGACCACCCTCGAGCTGCCCTGCGGTCGCTTCTACCTCGACTCGGTGGCGGCCACGGCGCCGTTGACCATTCGCGTCAGCGGCCGGGTCGCTCTCTTCATCGGTGGCACGGTCACGGCGAACGACACCTTCGAAGTCATCCCGGAAGGCGACGCCGAGGTCGACGTCTTCGTGGCCGGCGACGTGACCGGCGCCGGGGAGTTCTCGGTCGGGACCGCAGACGCTCCGGCACGAGCGAGGCTCTACGTCGGTGGCAACGGCACCGTGAACCTCTCCGCCTCAACCACCTTCGCCGGCAACCTCTACGCGCCGCGCGCCGAGCTGGTCACCGCCGGCGACGTCGAGATCTTCGGTGCGGCCTTCGTGCGCCGGCTCTCCGCCGCCGGCTCGATCGACATCCACTACGACACGGCGATCCTCGAGGCGGGTGACGACTGTGACATCCCGACCACCTGCAGCATGTGCGGCGATTGCCCCAGCGTTCAGGCGTGCGTCGACGGGGTCTGCGCCGACTGTCGCACCAGCGCCGACTGCTGCTCTCCGCTGATCTGCCGCGAGGGCAGGTGTGTGCCCGAGCTGATCTGAACGCGGGAAGCCCCACCGGCCCGAGCTCGAGCGCTGCGCCGCGCAGGTCCCCGGCGTCGACGTCGCCCGCTCCGCTCGGGACCTCGAGGGTGGGACGCACGAGCCGGCGGTCCGAGCCGAGACATGGCTGCCGCCGCGGCCGCCGGGCAGCGGGACCCCCGCGAGCTTCGTCGGGACCACGATGGTCCAGGGCGCCCAGCCCTACGCGACCGTCGAAGCCGCGCTGCCCTGAGGGTTCAGCCGACCGCGACGCGGGCTGCGGCGGGCGCCAGCGTCTCGCCGTAGGCGTCGATGAGGCGCTCGGCTTCCTGGTGGGCGTCCGGGGTGTCGACGTCGATCCAGCGCGCGGCGCCGACGTCGACGACCTTCATGCGGCCATCGGCGGCGAGCGTCGCGACACCCTGCGAGAGAGAGCAACCCTCGGGGCCATCGGCGTCGCGGAGGGCATCGATGAGCGCGGGGGTGATCCGGAAGACGCCGGTGTCGAGGCAGTCGTAGTCCTCGAGCTGCTTGTCGATCGCGACGACGCGATCGCCCTCGATGCGAACCTTGGTGGCGTCGGGCAGATCGAAGCAGCGGGGGATGTCGAAGTCGACGCCGAGCACGGCCTCGTCGGCCCCGAGGCGGAATGCACCGACCGCACGAACCAGATCGGGGTTCCAGAGGTGGTCGCTCATCAGGAGGTACGTCGGACCGGTCACGAACTCGGCCGCCTTGAGCACCGAGGTGCCGTTGGGCTTGTCGACCTCGTCGTTCTCGAAGAACGAGAGGGTCACCCCGAGGTCCCAGCTCTGCAGCTCCTCGCGGAGGACATCGCCGAGGTGGCCGATGACCACACCGACCTCGCGAACGCCAGCGGCGCGGAGGCCACGGATCACGCGGACGATGAGCGGAACCCCAGCGACGGTCTCGAGCGGCTTCGGATAGGGGCGGCCCGCCACGAGGCGGGAGCCCTTGCCGGCGGCGAGGATCAGGGCGCGCGTCCCAGGCAGGGCGCGGACGTCGGCGCGCCGGGGCGCGGGAACCACTGTGCTGTCTCTCGTCGTCATGCTGCTCTCTTCATCCAAGTCGGCGGCGATGGGCCGTTGCATGTGCTCCAACCGTCACCATGGATTCACACCCGTGAATCTGAGGCACGGTGTCGTGTCGGGCGTTCAGACACGCCGTGACGCGAGATCGAGCAAAAAACCGCGATAATTCCATCGTTCTGGCACCAATCGACCGTCCCGGGGGCCGGAAACGGCCGATCACACAATCACACCCAAGCACGACGCATGCCGCGCGGGTCGACCCATAGCGCGTTTCCGGCGGTGCCGCAGCTTTCCTGCTGCGATTGGCGGGTTTCGCTGCAACGAATGGCGTGCTCTGTCGCACGAGCGCGCTGACTGGCCCGGGGATTGCTCCTCGGCGTTTGCCGTGGGGGGAGGTGAATGCTACCGCTCGCCGCCGCTTCGAGCGGCCGAAAGAGAGAGAGAACGACATGCAGAAGCCCGCGACGATCGAGCCCGCCAAGGGAAAGCTCGGCGTCCTCCTGCCCGGGATGGGCGCCGTCGGGACCACGTTCATCGCGGGGTGCCTGCTGGCTCGAAAGGGGATCGCCAAGCCCTTCGGCTCGCTCACTCAGATGGGGACCATCCGTCTGGGCAAGCGCACGGAGGAGAAGTCGCCGCTGATCCGCGATCTCGTCGGCCTCCCCAGCCTGGACGATCTGGTCTTCGGCGGCTGGGACCTCTTCCCCGCCAACGCCCTCGAGGCCGCCCGTGAGGCCGACGTCCTCTCCGAGAAGCACCTCGACGCGATCGCCGACGAGCTGGCCGCCATCGAGCCGATGAAGGCCGTCTTCTTCCCCGAGTTCGTCAAGCGCCTTCGCGGCGAGCACGTGAAGACCGGCGACAACAAGATGGAGCTCGCCGAGGCCGTCCGGCAGGACATCCGCGACTTCAAGGAGAAGCACGGTCTCGATCGCTGCGTGGCCGTCTGGTGCGGCAGCACCGAGGTCCACCGCGAGCCCACGGACTGCCACAAGTCGCTGGCAGCGTTCGAAGAGGGCCTGCGGAACAGCGACCCGGCGATCAGCCCCTCACAGATCTACGCCTACGCCTGCCTCAAGGAGCGGGTCGGTTACGCGAACGGCGCGCCGAACCTGACCGAGGACCTGCCGGCGATCGTGGAGCTCTCGCGAGAGACGCAGACGCCCGTGAGCGGCAAGGACTTCAAGACGGGCCAGACCCTCATGAAGACCATCCTCGCCCCTGGCCTGCGGGCGCGCGCGCTGGGTGTCCGTGGCTGGTTCTCGACGAACATCCTCGGCAACCGCGACGGCGAGGTCCTCGAGGATCCGGAGAGCTTCAAGTCCAAGGAGGTCAGCAAGCTCGGCGTGCTCGAGACGATCCTCCAGCCGCATCTTCAGCCCGACCTCTACGGCGACATGTACCACAAGGTCCGCATCAACTATTACCCGCCCCGCGGCGACCAGAAGGAGGGCTGGGACAACATCGACATCTTCGGATGGCTCGGTTATCCGATGCAGATCAAGATCGACTTCCTCTGCCGGGACTCGATCCTCGCCGCCCCGCTGGTCCTCGACCTGGCGCTCTTCACGGACCTCGCGCAGCGCGCGGGCATGAGCGGCATCCAGGAGTGGCTGAGCTTCTACTACAAGAGCCCGGCCCACGCGCCCGAGGTGTACCCGGAGCACAACCTCTTCGTGCAGCTCGTGAAGCTCAAGAACACGCTCCGGTGGATGACCGGCGAAGAGCTGATCACGCACCTGGGGAACGAATACTACCCGGGGTAGTCGGCGGCAGCAGTCTGCTGAAACGGCCGCGGCTCGACGAGCTGCGGCCGTTTCTCGTTCTGGGGACGCTGACGCGCGCGTTGGGCTACGCGGACGTCGACGCGGGGCTGCTGCCGCGCGCTTCGTGGGGGACGCTCTTTCGTTCTTTCGCTTTCGGCAGCGGAGCCCGAGCCAGCCCGGCGGGATGGCTCGAAAGCAAAAGAACAA
>CAYXAP010000011.1:0-71872 GCA_964462035.1 uncultured Sandaracinus sp. | reverse complement strand
CGTCGACGGGGCCGTTCGTCGACGCGCCCTACTCGGTGTGGCCGATGGTCTCGCCGTGGACCCAGATCCAGGTGCCGGGGACCTCTTCGGTCGGGTACGCGCTGTGCCAGCCCTCGGGGAGCGGGGGCTCCGCCCAGTTGAAGACGTGACGGGCGTCCAGCGGCGCGAGGTTCACACACCCGTGGCTCTTCGGTCGACCGAAGCGGTTGTGCCAGAACGCGGAGTGCAGCGCGTAGGCGAGCTCGAAGTACATGACGTAGGGCACGTCGTCGACCGAGTATGGACCGTCGACGGCGGTGTCACCGTCCATCGTGTCGGTCAGGTGCTTCGACTTCACCCGGAAGAGGCCGGCGAGGGTCTCGAAGTCGCGCTCCGGGAGATTGCGACGGTCCGGTAGGCCGCTGGAGATCAGCGTCGTGTAGACCGGCGTGCGACCGTCGTAGAGCACGAGCGTCTGCTCGGCGAGGTTCACGTCGATCCACTTGTCGTCCGGACCGATGTCGCTCGGCGGCTCGACGACTCGGGCGACCCGTACGTCCCGCGATCGGAACCAACGGTGGGTCGGCTCTTCGCCCTCGTCGCCCTCGATGGTCTCGCGCAAGTAGGTGTAGCGTCCGTCCTCGACCTCTTCGCGCACGGCGAAGCCGTGGTGGTAGTCGGCGGTGCGTCCGCGGCGGAAGCGACCGTTGTCGGCGCGGGTGTAGTAGGCGTCGCGGCTCGAGAGCGTCCAGGCGTAGGGCAACGTGACCTCTTCGGTCAGCGCGACGCCCTGGAACTCGCTCCCGCTGCGCGTCATGACCGCGCGGTAGGGGACGAAGCCATTGGCCTGGGTGCGCCAGTAGCGTCGGCCGCCGCGGCGGAAGTCGCGGTCGAGGCTCACGTAGAAGCCACGCATCAGCCAGCGCATGAGGATCGTGTCCTCCTCGCCCTGCAGGCTGGCCAGCGTCGGGCCTTCGTCCTCTTCCTCGTCCACCTCGGCATTGCCGCCGGGCGCCTCGTCCGGCGCGCTCGGAGCCTCGTCCGCCGGATTCGCGGCCATCGTGGGCGCCATGGTCGGCGCCATGCCCATCGCCGCGGCGCCCATCGGGGTCGCCTCCATCAGGCTCTCCATCGCCGAGGGAGCCATGGTCGCGCCCGACATCGTGGTCGCCATGGCGCTCACCATCGCCACGCCGTCCATGGGAGAGGCCTCCATCGAGCCTTCCTCACCCTCCTCGGCCGCCTGCGCGGCACCTGGGATCCGGTAGCCCTCGTACTCCGCCGCCTCCTCATCGCTGGGGAGGTTGCGGTACTGGGGCACACGGCTGCGCACGAACCCGTACTCGTAGGGGAGCGGATCCTCGCGGTTCGGCTGACGCCCCCGAACCTGCGGGAGTCGCTCACCATCGAAGGCGATCACCATGCGCCCATTGCAGACGTAGCCCCCGGTCGTAAGCTCGTACCAGCCACCGCGGCAGCGTTCGTTGCCCACCGGTTCGGCGGTCTTGGCCATGAGCACCGCGCCACCTCTCAGATACCCGATGCGATCCGCGTCACGATCGGGCGCCGCCCGCACCGGGACGACGAAACGCTTGGCGAAGATCCGCTTGGGCGGACCGGTGGGCTCGGGAGGCTCCTCGGGCTCGTCTTCAGCGCTGGGGTCGGCTTCTCCCTCGTCGCTGGGGGCCGAGTTCGCCTCGGGCGGCGGCTCGGCCTCTTCGGCGCCTTCGTCGGCGCCACAGGCGAATGAGAGGGCCAGCGGGACGGCCAGGAGCAGGGTTCGCGTTCGGTTCTCCACGGTGACGGTGCGTGATTCCATGGCTCCCGGGCACCGTCAAACCAGCCGATGGCCCACGAGCGCCGAGGGAACTGGATGAAGAGCCCGCCCGACCCCCGCGTCGGCACCGCGGGGGCCACCCTCACCTCGCTCGCGATCCACGCCCTGATCTACTGGGTGATCGTGACCTATGGGACGGTCCCCGAGCTCGACTTCGAGTTCGAGATGCCCACCCAGATCGAGCTGGGCATGACCGACGCCATGGAGGCGGCGCCGGCCCAACCCACTCCGCCGACCGAGCCCTCCGCCGAAGCGGGCGAGGACTCGCCGGACGGCGAAGGCGAGGCGAGCGAGGCCGACGTTCCGGACGCCGGACCACCGCGACCCGACGCCGGGCCGCCCGACGCGGGAGTGCCAGACGCCGGACCGCCGGACGGGGGGGCGCCCCTGGTCGCGGAGACGTCGGGCGAAGGCGACGAGGACTCGACGCTCCCGGCGGGCGCGCAGATCGCGATCCGGATCGACATGGCCAGGGTGCGGAGCTCCGCGCTCAACGACGACATCCGCCGGCTGATGGCCGCCATCCCCGACTGGCAGTTGCTACTCGACGGTTCCGGCATCGACCCGATCGACGACCTCGACCGGCTGCTCATCGCCTCGCCGAACCTGCAGCGTTCGCAGATGGTCCTCGCGGGCCGCCACGCACACCCCGACGAGGGCCAGCAGTACGTCCGCGACGTCGTCGCGCGCTTCGCCGCGGCACGAGGGGTGGAAGCCACCTGGACCCAGCGCCACGGGGTGCCGGTCGCTCCCTGGCCGAACGAGGACGCGACCGAGCGCGTCGTCGCCATCGTCGGTCCGCGCCACTTCGTGATCGCTCGCCCGCAGGACCTGCCGACGATCCTCGCCATCGCCCTCGCGCGCGAGCAAGCCGGCGAAGAAGAGGGCGAGGACGAGGTCGAGCGAGTGAGTGGACCGGACGCGCTCCTCTCGATGGGCCCCGAGGAAGCGTTCAGCGTCGAGGTGGAAGGCGCGCGAAACTTCGTCCGCGGCCGCATCCAGCACATCCCGGAGCGTCTGCGCATCGCGGTCTCCGAGGAACCAGACAAGGCGGTACTGAAGGGCCGCGCCCGCTACGAGGACGAGGCCACCGCCGCCGCCGCCCTCACCTACTGGGAGGGTCAGCGGGACCGCTACTCGCGCGCGCTCCTGGTCGGAGGCTACGTGCGCGGGCTCGAGCTCGCGGCCGACGGCCGCCACGTGACCATCGAACATCGGCTGAGCTTCGGGCAGGCTCGGCTGCTCATCAGCTTTGCCCAGGGCGCGATGCAGAGCCGCGCCCGAAACCGCGCGCGCTCGTCGAGCACGATGGCGCCGGAGCCGCCTGACCCGGCCCCAACCGAAGATACCGAGTAGCCGTCGTTCGACTCGAATGGGCTCGCGAGGAAACCGGCGCGCCCTCGCGACGAGAAGGCGCCCATGTCGCGCCGCCTCGCCCTCGCCCTCTGTCTCCTCGCCAGCTGCCTCGACCCCGTCGCGATCGACGGACCGGATGGAGGTCCGCCGGCCGACCGCCCCGACCTACCCGCGCCCCTGCCCCGGGTGGTGGCCGTGACCGCCGCCGATCACGATGGGCGCGCCTGGCCACTAGACGCCCTCCCCCGTCAGCCGCTGCTCGAGGTGCACACCACCGCCCCCGTCGACGCGGACGAGCCCTGGCTCTTTCTCTTCGAGGGGTCGATCGATCTGGAGACCATCCTCGATGATCTGCGGCGCGCACCGCTCCTCGTGCGGCACCGGGACCAGACGCTCCCGCTAGAGACGATGGGGAGCGTGTTGGTGCCGCCTCGCCTCGTGCCCGGCCGGACCTACACGCTGGGCGTCGCCGGCTGGGCCCGCGACGCCGACGAGCGTCCGCTCGACGGTCCCTTTGCCGTACACCTGCGCGTGGCGTCGGTGGCGGCCGGCGCGAGCGTCACGCACAGCTGGCCCGCGGACGGGACCGCCGGGGTGCCGACGGACCTTCCGCTGGTCGCCATTCGCTTCGACGACCTGGTCCAGGGCGAGGACATCGCACTCGTGGGCGCCGATGGACCGGTCCGTGGCCAGCTCCAGCCGATCGCCTGCGAGGAGGTCGGCTGGCCCGGCGGCGACTGCCGAGCGTTCCTCCCGGGCGGCGAGCTGCGGCCGAGCGCCACCTACCGCATCGAGGTCGGCGAAGGGCTCGTGGACCGCTCCGGCGCACCGGTCGGACCGTGGCAGGCGATCGTCCACACGGGGGACGAGCCGCAGCAGCCGGTCGCGTTCCTCGAGACCACGTGCCAACTCGACGAGGTCCAGGCCGGACCTGCCTGCGTGCTCGCAGACGACCGCTCGGCGACGATTCGTGTCCAGCTCGCCCACCCGGTTCGGGCGTTCCTCTCCGGCGCGTCGGTGCGCGACCGCGGAGTCGCCAACCGGGGCGAGGTGCAACTCCGCCTCGAGCCGCTGGTCGCGGGTTCGCGCTTCGAGGCCGAGCTCCTCCTCATCGGGCTGAGCGGAGCGAGCCACGTGGAGCGGCTCTCGCTCGCCGTGCCGGAGGGGCTGCTGCCGGTCACGATCGCCGAGGTTCGGGCGAACCCACTGGGCGCGGAGCCCCGTCAGGAGTATGTCGAGGTGCTAAACTTCGGCCCCGCGCCGGTCCCCGTGGCGGGCCTCGCCCTCGCGGACCGGCCCGACCGGATCGGCGACGTGATCGAGACTGCTCAGACCATCCCCCCCGGCGCTCGCGCGCTCCTCGTCGCCGACGCCTTCGACCCGGACGACGACGCCGACGTGCCGGTGCCACCCGGTGTTCCGTTGATCCGGGTCGGGACCTCGCTCGCGTCCGCCGGACTCTCCAACGCGGGCGAAGCGATCTACCTGCGCGACGCCGAGGGCCGGCGACTCTCCAGCGCCCCCGCGCTCGAGACCGATGGCGGCGAGTGCCTCGTTCGGGTGGCCACCGTGCGAAAGGGCGATCTGGACGCCTTCGAGGTCGGCCCATGCACACCGGGGACGGCACCCGCCCCGTGAGGCCAGAGGCCCCAGCCAGACTCGGCGAGGAGATCCTCGAAGGGACGGTCGAGGACGTGAGCTACCGGAGCGCCGATGGGCGCTTCACGGTCGCGCAGGTCTCCATCCACCGCGCTGGCGGCAAGACCGAGCCGATGACCGCCGTGGGCGATCTCGGCGAGGTCGCGCCCGGTGAGACCCTCCGGATGCACGGCCGCCAGTCGCGGCACGCAAAGTACGGTGACCGCTTCCGGGTGCGCACCTTCACCCCGGTGATCCCATCGACCGCGAGCGGCATCGAGCGCTTCCTCGGAAGCGGCATGATCCCAGGCATCGGACGCGCGCTCGCGAAGCGGCTGGTGAAGAAGTTCGGCGACCGCACCCTCGACATCATCGCGACGGAGTCGGGCAGGCTCCGGGAGGTCAACGGCATCGGCAAGCAGCGCGCCGCCAGCATCAGCGAAGCCGTGAAGATCCGACGCGAGGAAGCGGAGCGGCTGGCGTTCCTGCATGGGCTCGGGCTGGGGCCGGCGATGGCGCGAAAGATCATCCAGCGCTTCGGCGACGACGCGGCGCGCATCGTGCGCGACGACCCCTACCTGGTCGCAGAAGAGGTGCGCGGGATCGGTTTCCGTACGGCCGACGCCATCGGTCGCGCGGTCGGCATTCCCGACGACGATCCGCGACGCGCCGCCGGGGTCGCACTGCACGTGCTCGGCCGCGGCGCCGACTCGGGCCACACCTACCTGCCACGCTCCGTCATCATCGACGAAGCCCGTCAGCTCGACGTGCCCGCCGAGCGGGTGAGCGAGGCGGTGGACACGCTAGCCGGCCGCGGCGTGGTGATCCTCGACGAGGTCGACGACCTGGAAGCGGTCTACGCGCCACCGCTCCTTCGAGCCGAACGGCGCCTCGCGCAGCGACTCCGCGTGCTCTCGCGCCCCCGGGCCATCCCGGCCCACGCCGAGGGCGCGGTGCGGCGAGCGATCGGTGACACGGAGCTGAGCGACGAGCAGGAGCGCGCCGTCGCCACGAGCGTCTCGCACGGCCTGATGGTGCTGACCGGCGGCCCCGGCACGGGAAAGACCACGACGGTCAAAGCCATCGTGGACGCGCAACACGCGCTCGAACGGCGAATCGTCTTGGCCGCGCCTACCGGACGCGCGGCCAAGCGCCTCACGGAGGCGACGGGCGCCGAAGCGAAGACGGTGCACCGGCTGCTGCAGTGGAACCCGCGGACCGGTGGGTTCGAGCGCAACCGTGAGGCACCGCTCGACGCCGAGGTCGTGTTGGTCGACGAGGCCTCCATGCTCGACGTGCAGCTCGCGAGCTCGCTGGTCGACGCGGTGGCGCCCTCGGCCCGGTTGATCCTGGTCGGCGACGTCGACCAGCTGCCGCCGGTCGGACCGGGCCCGGTGCTGCGGGAGATCCTACGAACCGAGATCGCGGAGGTGGTCCGCCTGACCCGGGTCTTCCGCCAGGCGCAGAAGAGCGCCATCGTCCGCGGAGCGCACGCGATCCTCCAGGGCAAGGCGCCGGAGCCGAGTCCGACCGGCGAACCGACCGGCGACGGCGATGTCTTCTTCGTTCGCGCCCGCAACCCGGAGGAGGCGCACGAGCGGCTCCGCCAGGTCCTCCAGCGCATCGTGAAGCGCTACGGCTTCGACCCCACGGCGGACGTGCAGGTGCTCGCGCCGATGCGGCGCGGCGGCTTCGGCACCGAAGCGCTCAACGCCATGATGCAGCGGACGCTCAACGCAGAAGCCAAACCGTCCAAGCCGGGAGCTCTGAGCGTCGGCGACAAGGTCATGCAGCTACGCAACGACTACGACAAGGACGTCTTCAACGGCGACCTCGGCGTGGTCCGGCGAGTCGAGGGCGGGATCACCTACGTGATGATCGACGGTCGGGAGATCCAGTACGCGGTGAAGGATCTCGACCAGCTCGTGCTCGCGTATGCGACCACCGTGCACAAGGTCCAGGGCAGCGAGTTCCCGGCGGTGGTGCTCGTCCTCCACGGCGCGCACCACGTGATGCTCACCCGACCGCTGCTCTACACGGCGCTCACGCGCGCGAAGAAGCTCGCGGTGCTCATCGGTGACCGACGAGCGATCGCGCGCGCCGCCGCGAACGCGACATCGACCGCGGCGTACGCGGGGTTGGCGCACCGCTTGGTGCAGCCGAGCGACGACGACGACGATCAGCCGTCGAACGCCGCGACCACGCCGTCGTGAAAGGCCGGGCGGAAGGCCCGGATCTTCTCGTTGGCGCGGCTGGGGTGCACGCGGTTCGAGAGCAGCACCACGACGAGCTCGCGCTCCGGGTCGCAGAGCAGCGAGGTCCCCGTGAAGCCCAGGTGCCCGAAGGTCCCGGCCGAGGTGCGCTTGCCCATCGCCGAGTCGTTGCCGACCTTGGTGTCGAAGCCCATCCGGTAGCGGACCCCGCCTGGTCGCTCCGCGAGCGCCAGCTCGAGCGCCGACGCGGGCAAGAAGTCGGAGCGGCCTGCGGAGACGTCGAGGAGGGTCGCGCCGAAGCGCGCGACCGCACGAGCGATGCCGAAGAGCCCAGCGTGACCGGAGACGCCACCGAGCGCGGCGCAATTCTCGTCGTGGACCTCCCCGCGCACGATCCGCCCACGCCACTCGCAGCGTTCGGTCGGCGCGGCGACGCGCGCGATGTTGGCGCGCTCGTGGCTCGCCAGCGCGCCGACGTACTGGATCTGGTCGGCGACCCCGAGCGGCTCGGTGACGTAGTGGCGGACCGCGGCGGCGAGCGAGTCGCCGTGGGCCCGGGCGATCATCTCGCCGGCGAGCATATAGCCGAGGTCACTGTAGACGCAGGCCCCATCGGGCTCATCGTGGGTGCGTCGGCCGGCCTCACCGAGCATCCACCGGCGGGCAGCGCCGGCTCCGAGCTCGGGCGGGACGTCGAGATAGAGGCCGCCCCAGGCGTCGAGGCCGGCTCGATGGGAGAGTAGGTTCTCGAGCGTCGCGCCCTCGGCGACGTGGCCGCGAAGGTCGCTCAGCTCCTCGTCGGCCCGCGACGACAGATCCAGCTTGCCGGCCTCGACCATTCGCAGCGCGGCCGTCGCGACGAAGCTCTTGGTGAGACTCGCGAGGTCGTAGATGGTCTCGGGCTTCACGGCGGCGCCGTTGGCTTCGAGCAGCCCGCCGACGGCCTCGACGAAGACCCAGTTTCGCCGAAAGCGAAACGCCACGCACGCGGCCGCACCAGGGAAGACGCGGCCAGATACCCCCGCCTGAAGAAGACGGACGGACTCGCGGTGTACCCGCGCCTTTGTGGCTTGCGTCACCCGGGAAGGCCCCCTGTTCTAAGTACCGGGGAGCGCGCCCTCACGTCCACGAAATTCGAGGGGCATGTCCCGCGATGGCAGCAGGGATTGAAGTTGACGCCTCCGCTTGCCTCCGCGAGGCCGACGCCCCAAGCCGAGCACCGTGGACCTCACGGACGCCACCAACCCTCCGCGCTGGCGACGCGGCCCCCTCCATGCCGGCGTCCTGAAGAGTCGGCCCGACGACTTCCGGGTCGAGGAGATCCCCGCCTACGAGCCTTCCGGCTTCGGCGAGCACGTCTTCGTGAAGATTCGGAAGGTCGACCTCACGACGCCCGAGGCGGTCAAGCGCCTCTGCCGAGCGGTGGACGCGCCCTTCAAGAGCGCCGGTTGGGCGGGCATGAAGGACCGGCACGCAGTCACCACGCAGTGGCTCAGCCTGCACGGCCCGACCCCCGAGGCCGTGACTGCGGCCGACGTCGAGGGCGTGACCATCCTCGAAGTCGTCCCGCACGAGAAGAAGCTCAAGACCGGCCACCTCCGCGGCAACCGCTTCGAGTTGAGGGTGCGGGAGGTCGCGGACCCAGACGCGCTCGTCGCGGCCTTCGGCGAGATCGACGTCGTCCCGGGCTACTTCGGCGAGCAGCGCTTCGGCCGAGACAACCTCGAACGGGCGAAGGCCTGGCTGGTCGACGGCGGGCGCGCGCCCAGGGACCGCGTGCAGAAGCGCTTCCTGGTGTCGGCGCTCCAGGCGGCGGTGTTCAACTCCGTCGTGGCGCAGCGGGTACGGGACCGGACGCTCACCACCGTGATCGACGGCGACGTGCTCCAGACTCAGCGCGGTGGGCTCTTCGACGCCGTCGAGGACGACGACCCGCAGAGCCGACTCGACGCGGCCGAAGTGACCCCGACCGCGCCGCTCCCCGGCAGCGACGTGCGCTGGGCGAACGGCGACGCGCTGGCCATGGAGCGGGCCGCCGCCGCCGCGTGGTCCGTCGACGACGCCTCGATGGCGCGGATGGGCAAGCTCGGTCGCGGGACCCGCCGGGCGACCTTCGTGCGACCGCTGGGGTTGGAAGCCAGCCGCGATGGGGACGACGTTCGGGTGACATTTTCCCTGCCCTCCGGACGTTACGCCACGGTGGTCGTCCGCGAGGCCCTCGACGACGGGCCGGATCGACCGAAGACCCCATGAAACAAGCCATGCAACGTCCGATGTGCAATCGCGCACTGGGCTGCTAAACGGTCCTCACCCCACCCCTTTACGGTCCGCCGCGGCGGACGACCTACTTTTCTAGAGAGAGAACCCGCGAATGAACATCCAAGAGCGACTGACCGCGTTCGCCATGCTCGGCGCAGGCTGGGTGATGTGGCTGCTCGTCCTGCTCTCCGTGATCATCCTGGCGATCATCCTCGAGCGCGCTTGGTACCTCTGGAAGACCCGCACCAACGGGCAGATCCTCCAGGAGGCCCTCCGAAAGAAGCTCGACGAGGGCGACCTCGAGGGCGCGGAGAAGCTCCTCGCGGTGTCTCCCTCCTTCGAGGCGTCCATCGCACGGGCGGGCTTGGCCGGGGCCTCCATGGGTAACGCCGAAGCGGCCGAAGAACGGCTTCGGGGAGCGAAGGTGATCGCCAAGACCCGGATGGAACGCAACCTCGCGTTCATCGGAACGGTCGGCAACAACGCGCCCTTCGTCGGGCTGCTCGGCACCGTCATCGGCATCATCCGGGCCTTCCAGGCGCTCCACGAGAGCCAGGGTCAGGTCTCCGAAGGGCTGATGGCCGAGGTCGGCGAAGCGCTCGTGGCGACCGCCATCGGGCTGCTCGTCGCCCTCCCCGCGGTCGCCGCCTACAACTACTTCCAGCGCGTCATCAAGGGTCGCCTCGCGTGGTCCGATGCGCTCGGCCACGACATCCTGGCCACCTTGAAGGACTCGAAGGGCAACGACTGATGGCTGGCGGCTCCCTCGGAGACGACGACGACGATCTGATCACGGACATCAACGTCACGCCGTTGGTGGACGTGGTGCTCGTGCTCCTGATCATCCTGATGGTCACCGCGACCGCCATCGTCTCGAAGACCCTACCGGTCGAGCTCCCGAACGCGGAGACTTCGGAGACCCCGCCGGCTGCTCCCCGTACGCTCGGCATCACCATCGACGAAGACGGCGACCTCTTCCTCGACCGCGACCCAGTGAGCCTGCAGGAGCTCGAGCGCGAGGTCCGCGCGGCGCACGCCGAGGACCCCGAGGTTCGCGCCATCCTCGCCGCCGACGGCCGCATCCGCCACGCGCGCGTGGTTCAGATCATCGACCTCCTTCGTCGTCTCCAGGTGACGAAGTTCGCCATCAACGTCCGCGAAGCGGACCTGGAAGGTGGAGGCGCCGAGTAACGGTGCGGGTCGTGACCCGGCGACAGGAGACGATGCTCGAAGAGGACGATCGAGAGCGATGGTTGGTATTCGCCATCGCAGCCGTCTTCTCGATCGGCGTCCACTTCGGGATCACCACCGGTCTCGGCTGGATCGACGTCGAGTCGCTGGCCATCGCGCCACCACCTCCGACCGAGTTCACCATCGAGACGTCGATCCCCGAGGACGACGAGCCCGAAGAGCTGGAGCCCGAGGTCGAAGAGGAAGAGCCGGAGCCCGAGGTCGAGGAGCCGGAGCCCGAGCCGGAACCCGAGCCGGAGGTCGTCCGTGCCCGGGAGCCGAACGACCCCGCCCCGGAGCCACCGCCAGAGGCGGAAGAGCCACCGCCGCCCGAGCCACTCGACTTGAGCGGCACCGTCCTCACCGGTACGGGCGACTCGAGCTTCACCGTCGTCCAAGGCGACGGATCCGATCGCGAGGGTCCGATCGGCCCGCCACCCAGGCGCCGCACGGGGAGCCCCGACGGGGTGCCGGGTGGAACCGGAGGCGGCGGAACGGGTGCAGGAAGCGGTCCTCGAGTGCTGCCGCTGGCCGATCTGAGCCGGCGTCCCGCCCCCCCCGACACCAGCGACATCACGAGCTGCCTGCAGAGCAACTACCCGGAATCGGCCCGAAATCAGGGCCTCGAAGGGGTCAGCCGGGTCCGGGGTCGGGTGATGCCCGATGGATCGTTCGCACGGGTTCGGATCGCCTCGGAGTCGATCCGTGGGCAGGGATTCGGCCAGACCTGCATGCGCTGCCTCCGCGGAAAACGGTGGACGCCCCCCCTCGGACCGGACGGAAACCCCGTCGCTACCGAGGTGACGTTCTCCTGCGACTTCCAGATTCGGTGATTCGCGCTCCCCTTGCCGGGGGGCGCCAATTTTCCATCTGAGAAGAAAAAACCGTTCTCCGTTGAACCGGGAGGCACATTTCGTTACCCTCACGGACCACACCCTTTTCAGGTGGAAAGGCTCCGGGGAGGACCATGCGCCGCCACGCTCTGCTCTGTCGCACACTCACGATCGCCCTCGCGAGTCTCGCCCTCTCGGTCTCCGCGGAGGCCCAGGACGAGATCCCGAACGATCGTTTCTCGGTCAACCGCTTCACACCAGCGGTCGGTCCGAACAACTACTTCGCCACCGAGGGAGCCAATCTGAGCGGGCACCTGGTGCCTGGCGGGGGCCTGATGATCGACTTCGGGCACCGCTCGTTCTCGGTCTATGGCGCCAGCTGCACCGGCGCGGACCAGGACGACTGCACGGTCGAGGACCGGCAGACGAACCTGGTGAACTACAGCATCAACTTCAACCTGATGGGGTCGATCATCATCTCCGACCGCATCCAGGTCGGTCTGGTGCTCCCCCTCTCCTTGATGGGCGGCGACCCGCTCGCCCTCACCTACGACGGCATGCCGACGACATTGGTGGAGGGTGGCACGAACTTCGCCATCGGTGACCCGACCCTGAGCGTGAAGGCCCGCCTGTACGGCGAGGGCGAAGGCATCTTCATCGGCGCGTCGCTCTACGGCACCGCCCCGATCGCGAACATCATGGCCGAGGACTCCTTCATCGGCGACGAGAGTGTTCGCGTCGGCGGCAACGCGATCGTGCAGTTCGTCCAGGACGGCCTGCACATTGCCGCCAACATCGGCGGCTTCTATCGGCCCGAGCGGACCTTCCTGTCTACCGCCGCCGGCTCCCAGCTCACCTACCGGGCGGCCGTCGGTTACGAGGTCACGCCGCTGATCATGGTCTTCGGCGAGGTGGACGGCTCCTTCGGTCTGAGCGCCGAGCTCGACCAGAACCCGCTCGAGGCCCGCATCGGTGGCCGGCTCCGTTCTGGCGACCTCACCTTCAGCCTCGGTGGCGGCGCCGGCATCATCTCCGGCGTCGGTGTGCCGACCGCCCGCGTGCTCGCCGGCATGAGCTACGCCCCGCAGCGCGGCGACCGCGACGGCGACGGCATCGAGGATACCGATGACGCCTGTCCCACCGAAGCCGAGGACATGGACGACTTCGAGGACCAGGACGGCTGTCCGGAAGAGGACAACGACCAGGACGGCATGCTCGACGGCGACGACCCCTGTCCGACTCAGGCCGAGGACATGGACGGCTTCGAGGACGAAGACGGCTGCCCGGACGAGGACAACGACGGCGACGGCGTCCGCGACGGCTTCGACTCCTGCCCGAACGACCCGGAGGACATGGACGGAGACCGTGACGAGGACGGCTGTCCCGACAACGACACCGACCGCGACGGCATCGACGATGTCAACGACCAGTGCCCGAACGAGGCGGAGGACCCGGACGGGTTCGGCGACGAGGATGGCTGCCCCGAAGAGGACTTCGACGGCGACGGGATCCCGGACGACGGCGACGAGTGTCCCGACCAGGCCGAGATCATGAACGGCATCAATGACGAGGACGGCTGCCCGGAGCCGGACGACGACGGCGATGGAATCGCCAACGACATGGACCGCTGCCCCGAGCGCGCCGAGACCCTGAACGGGCGTGCCGACGACGACGGCTGCCCGGATGGCGACGCCCTCGTGGCGCTCGAAGCGCAGACGGTGACCTTCGCTCAGCCGGTTCGGTTCCGAAACCGTGGCCGGATGCGTGGTGAGACCCGGCAGCTGCTGGGTACCCTCATCGTTCTCATGCGGCGCAACCCCGGGCTCACGCTGAAGATCGAGATCGCGGCGCGCAGCGAGGCCGAGGCCCAGGCTCGAGTCGAGGCGACCAAGGGCTTCCTCACCGAGAACGGCGTGGACGAGGGCCGGCTACAGTTCGCCGCGAGCGCTGGCGACGAAGCCTTCACCATGACCCGGACGGACGTCGCCGCCGAGTGAGGCGGCGCCGCTCGCTCCTTTTTTGACCGGGCGGGCCGGGCGCCCGAGGGTGGCTCCATGCGCACCCTCGGCTCCGGTCTCCTCTTCCTCGTTCTGATCGCCGCAGCGACCGACCTCGCCTGCGTTCCCGAAGACGTGCCTGGCGAGGTCGTCGGCACCTACGAGTTCGAGGGCCGACTCGAGGTGAACGAGTGCGGCAGTAGCGCGTTCCCCGCGACCGACACCCTCGAGATGCGGGCCGAGTTGCGGCGGGATCTCGATCTGGCGGTCTGGCGAGTTCCACAAGCGCCGATCACCTACGGCGTGGTGGAAGACGACGAGCGCTACGTGTTCACGGGTGGTGGCACCTACCCCGCGTACGAAGGGTGCACCTTCGTCCAGGAAGAGATGATCGCCATCGACGGAGTCGGTGAGGAGAACCCGACTGGCGAAACGGTCATCCGGATCACGACCGCGGCGGGGAGCGACTGCACCGCGAGCCACGCCGTCGCGGGTGGACCCTTCCTCGCGCTCCCTTGCGAGATCCGATGGTCGATGGACGGCACCGCCATCGACCCGCTCTTCTGAGCCGCCCTACTCCTTCGGCTCTTCGGGCTCGGAGTCCGCGTCGGCTTCGTCAGTCGACTCGGCTTCGGCCTCGTCGGCGACTGGCTTCGCCGCGGGTGGCGGCGGCGGCTCCTTCGCCTTCGGCTCGTCCGCCGCGGGTGGCGGCGGCGGCTCCTTCGCCTTCGGCTCGTCCGACGCGGGCGGCGGCGGTGGCTCCTTCACCTTCGGCTCGTCTGCCGCGGGCGGCGGCGGTGGCTCCTTCGCCTTCGGCTCGTCTGCCGCGGGCGGCGACTCCTTCGCCTTCGGCTCGGTCGCCTCGCCCTCGGGCGCGGGGGGCGGCTCGCTCTTCACATCCCCTTCGGGCGGCGCAGGCTCGGTGCCTGGCTTCGTCTCGGCGGACACGTCGCTCGGCAGGTCGTCCGGCTGGACGGGGATCTTGGCGGTGTTGCGCACCGCCGGATCCGGTCGGCGCTCGGCGAGGATGATGAGCTCCGGCGAGGTCGCGCCGAAGAACACGCCCGGGGTCGCCTTCATCCCGCTGATCGACGTGACGCGGAAACCCTTCTGGTGGAGGAGCTGACCAATCTCGTGCGGTGCGTAGAGGCGGAGCGAGTAGGTGTTCTCGCGCTGACGACCGTCATCGAGGATGACCGTGCGCTTCACGTGCAGGCGCGACCGGAGGTAGTCGAAGCGCGACTCCTCCATGCACACGCACCCGTCGCCCTCGAACCAGATGAGGTTGGGCTGCTCGCGGAGCACGTGATCACGGTTGACGATGTCGAGCAGGAGCAAGCCGCCGGGCTTGAGCGCCTCGAGCAGGCGCTGCACGACTTCCTTGTTCCCGTCGTCGTCGAAGTAGCCGAAGGTCGTTCCCCAGCAGAGCACGGCGTCGAACTGACCCTCGAAGGTCATCTGACGCATATCGCCGTGGAGGAAGTTGATCCGCAGCCCTTCGTCCTGGGCTTCGTCGCCGGCGCGGCTCAGCATCGGTAGACTCAGGTCCAAACCGACCACGAGGTAGCCCCGACGTGTGAGCTCGATGGCATGCAGCCCGAGGCCGCAGCCAACGTCCAGGATGGTCGAGCCACGCGGGAGCCCGAGCTGACCGAGGATGAAGTCGCACTCCCTGGCGACCTCCTTCGGAGTCGGCGGTCGCACGGTCCGCAGGTAGTCGTCGCTGAAAAAGCCCTCGAACCATGGCTTGCGGCGCTTCTTCTTCTTGGCGGCGGCTGGCGGCTCGGGCGCCGGCTTCTTCGCCTTCGCCTCCTCCGGCGGAGCCGGTGGCGCCTTCTCCGGCGGGGGGGGTGTCTTCCCTTCGGCGGGTGGGGCGGGCGGCGCCTTCTGAGCAGGCTTCTTGGCCTCCTCCGGAGGCGCAGGGGGCGGCGGCCCCGCATCTTCCAGCTCGTCGTCGTCGAGCTCCTCGAGGTCCTCGTCCTCGTCGTCGAGGTCGACATCGAGCTCGTCGCTCTCCGTGACGGTCAGCTCCGGCTCGTCGTCATCGGCCTCGTCGACCACGCCGACCTCGTCGACGACCTGACCGAGCTCCTCGAGCGAGATCCCCGGCACGGTGTCGGTCGGCGAGATATCGTCCGCAGCCGGTGGGGGCGGCGGCGAGGACTTGGGCTTTGCGGCGGCTTCCTTCGCGGCGGCCTCGATCGCCTCGGCTTCGGCCTCGTCGAGCTCGTCGATGCTGACCTCGACCGACGCGGGCTCGTCGTCCTCGTCGGGCTCCTGCTGACTGGCCGCGTCCAAAGTCTCGAGGTCGTCGTCGCCCAAGACCTGCGTCGACTCGGGGGCAAGCGGCTCCGGATCGATGTCGGCGTCCGGCATGTCCGCGAACGGGTCGAGCATGTCCGCCTCGTCGGCGGCGCTGTTACTCGTGATGCGCACCGAGTCACGCATCACGACCTTTCCGTCCGCTGGCGGCGGTGGATAGGACGAGCGCGGGGGCGGCATGGAAGAGACCGCCTTCTTCGGGGCCGGCGCAGGCGGGATCTCGAGCGCGGCCTTGCCCGCCGCTTCGGCAGCAGGTGTGGCCGCCGGCAGCTCGCTGACGGCGCTCCGGCGCGGGACGTCGTCGACGGGCACCCGCAGCGCCCGACGCTTGGTCTTGCGCTTGCGCGGGACGGCGACGTCGTCTTCGTCGCTCAACGCCTCTCCCCCGAGCGGGCCACCGCCTGACCGACGCGGACGTGTTCACCCGGCTGAATCACGAGGTCGAGCGGCGAATCCGGCCCGACGAAGACGATGGCGGTCGATCCCAGATGGAACACGCCGAGCTCTTCGGCTCGGGCCATCGGCGGCCCGTCACCGCCATAATCTCGCGTGCCGGGCGTGTGCCCGACGTTCGACTCCACGTCGTCGAAGCTCAGCCCGATCCGCCCGACGCCGATGGCGCCCACCATCACCGTCGTGACCTCGCCGTGGGTTGGCGAGTCCTGCACGATGGCCATTCGCTCGTTCCGCGCGAAGAGCTGGGGCACGTGGGTGAGCCCGATCGAGTTCACGGGATAGAGGGTGCCGGGGACGTAGCGGACCCGAGCGATGTCCCCGGAGACTGGCGCATGGACTCGGTGGTAGTCCCGCGGGGAGAGATAGACGATGAAGAAGGTGCCGCCGCGGTATCGCTCGGCGGCCACGGGGTCGCCCACCAGGTCGGCGACCTCGTAGCGCTTCCCCTTCACCATCACGGTGGCCGCGGGGTCGATGGGTCCGAGATCCTCGACCCGCCCGTCCGCGGGGCTGAGCACGGCGCCGGGATCGGGGTCGACCGCTCGGGCGCCGTCGACCAGACGGCGGGTGAAGAACTCGTCGAACGTTCGATAGCCCCCATGGGGGACGATCGCGTCGCTGAGATCGACATCGTAGGCCTTCACGAAGGCATCGATTGCCCGACGCGCGACGGGGCCGGCACGCAAGCCGGCGAGCCGGCCCATCGTGCGGCTGAGACGCTTTCGAGGGAGAAGGCGGAGGGTCTGCGCGGTCAGCCGTTGGAGATCCACGTGTGTCGTCGGTCCGGCGTGAGCTCGTCGTCTGTGTAGACGTGGGGAGGTCCGCGCGCCTGGGGCGAAAGGCCCCAAAAGCACTCGGAAATTGCCCGCTGATGCTATAGGAGCAGGCCGACCGGCGTCAACGACGCTTTCACGCAGCTGGGTGAGCGAGGCCGCGGATTGGGAGCCCGCCCCGAGAACCGGCCCCCAGAACGCCAAACAGGCGCGCCAAAGGCGCGCCCGTTTGGGAGGGAGCGAGTCTCCGGCCCCGCCGTCGACCCGCCAGTCCTGCATGAAACCAAACAGGCGCGCCAAAGGCGCGCCCGTTTGGGGAGGAGCGAGTCTCCGGCTCCGCCGGAGCGAAGCGGAGGGGTCTTTCGAAGACCCCTCCCCTAGGGACTAGATGTCGAAGTAGAGCTCGTACTCCAGCGGCGTCGGGCGCAGCCGGAACTTGTCGAACTCGTTCTCCTTCTTGTAGCTGATCCACTCACCGATGATGTCCTTGGTGAAGACATCGCCCTGGAGGAGGAACTCGTGGTCCTCCTCCAGACACGCGAGGGACTCGTCGAGGGCACCCGGCACGGTCGGGATGTGCGAGAGCTCCTCGGGGCTGAGGGAGTAGAGGTCCTTGTCGAAGGGGTCGCCCGGGTCGATCTTGTTCTGCACACCGTCGAGGCCGGCCATGAGCATGGCGCTGAAGGCGAGGTACGGGTTGCCGGACGAGTCCGGGAAGCGCGCCTCGATGCGCTTGGCCTTCGGCGAGCTCGAGTAGGTCGGGATCCGGATGGAGGCCGAGCGGTTACGCGAGCTGTAGGCGAGGTTCACGGGCGCTTCGAAGCCCGGAACGAGCCGACGGTAGCTGTTGATCGTCGGGTTGGTGAACGCGGTCAGCGCTCGCGCGTGCTTCAGGATGCCACCGATGTAGTGGAGACCCATCTCGCTGAGGCCAGCGTACCCGTCACCGGCGAAGAGCGGGTTGCCCTCGCTCCAGAGCGACATGTGGCAGTGCATGCCGCTGCCGTTGTCGTCGTACATCGGCTTCGGCATGAACGTCGCGACCTTGCCGGCCTGACGAGCGGCGTTCTTCACGACGTACTTGAACCACATCAGCTGGTCGGCGCACGCCAGCATCGAGTTGAAGCGGAAGTCGATCTCGCACTGGCCAGCGGTGGCGACCTCGTGGTGGCTGACCTCGACCTCGATGCCGAGCGCCATGAGCATCTGCGAGATGTCGGTCCGCAGGTCCATGAGCGTGTCGGTCGGCATGACCGGGAAGTAGCCGCCCTTGTGTGCGACCTTGTAGCCGAGGTTGGGCGCTTCGTCGGCGCCGGTGTTCCAGATGCCCTCGACCGAATCGACCTGGTAGAACGAGGCGTTCGGCTGCGAGCCGTAGCGGACGTCGTCGAAGACGAAGAACTCGGCCTCGGGGCCGAAGTAGGCCGTATCGGCGAGACCGGTCTGCTTCAGGTAGGCCTCGGCCTTTCGCGCGATGTAGCGCGGGTCACGGCCATAGGGCTCGCGGGTGATCGGGTCGACGATGTCGCAGGTCAGCACCAGGGTCGGGTGCTTCGTGAACGGGTCCATCTGGGCCGTCGTCGGATCGGGGATGATCAACATGTCCGACGCATTGATCGGCTGGTATCCGCGAATCGACGAACCATCGAAACCGAAGCCGTCCTCGAAGGCATCCTCGTCGAGGCGGTGGATCGGAACCGAGGTGTGCTGCCAGACGCCCGGCAGGTCGATGAAGCGAAGGTCGAGCATGACGGCTCCCTTCGACTTGGCGAACTCGAGAACGTCCTTTGCGGTTTTCGTAGTCATCTCTCTCCGGTACTTTCGTGAGAGCGAGCCGAGATGGCCCGCGTCGGTTGTGGGGTTCGGTTCGAATACGGAGGGGTTTGCCCGCGGTGGGGGCGGGAGGCTCCGCGGCCTCCGTGCGGCGTCAGCTCAGATGGCTTCTTCGCCGCGCTCGCCCGTCCGGATCCGGATGGCTTCCTCGACCGGCGAGACGAAGATCTTTCCGTCGCCGATGCGGCCCGTCTTCGCGGCCTTCTCGATGGCCTCGAGGACGTCGGCGACCAGGCTCTCGGCCACGACCACCTCGACCTTCACCTTTGGGACGAAGTCCACGACGTAGGCGGACCCGCGATAGACCTCGCGCTTACCGCCGGTTCGACCGAAGCCTTTGACCTCGGTCACCGTCATGCCCTTCACGCCGACCTCGCCGAGGGCATCTTTGACCTCGTCGAGCTTGAACGGCTTGATGATCGCTTCGACCTTCTTCATCCGTGCTGGCCTCCCGGCCGCCGCTTGGCGACGTGGGGGGGATAGCTGCCGAATGTTTCGAGGAGGTTTCGCTAGCGTTTAATGGCCGCTGTACCCGGGCGCGAGCATGATATTCCTTCCCGCATGCGGCTCGGCGTCAGCTTCTCGCAGACTCTCAGCGGAACCTTCCACCGCCTCTCCGATCCCGGAGAGGAGCACCCGCTGCAACTCGAGCTCCGCGGCTTCTTCCCCCTGCGTCGCGTTCTCAGCCGGGTCGCCGACATCGAAGGCACCATCGACGCCGAGGGCCTGGCCACTCGGCGGCGCGTCACTGGCACCCTCGCCTTCCGCATCGTCCAGGGCGGCCGGCTCATCTACGAGCTCCGCTTCGGCGGCGACGACGGAAGTGAACGGCGTTTCCAGGGCGAGACCGAGCTGATGCTCGAACGGCCGAAGCGTTCGCTGGAGCGGGTCTTCGGACGCATCTTCCACGACGACGCCGAAGAGGCCCGCGTCATCCTCCACGACCCCCTCGAGGAGAGCATCCCGCGCATCCTCCGCTCGCTGCGGACCCGAAGCGAATGAGCGAGCCGGTCGTGGTCGCCCACGGGGGCGCCGGGCGCGTTCCGAAAGAACGTCTCGACGCGCACGTCGCCGGAGTCGCCGCGGCGGCGGAGGCCGGGCTCGCGGTGCTGCAGGCCGGCGGCTCGGCACTCGACGCCGCCCAGCGAACCGTCGAAGTGATGGAGGCGGACCCCCTCTACAACGCGGGAACCGGCGGATCGCTCACCGAGGCCGGCACCCTCGAGCTCGACGCATCCCTCATGGAAGGCGCGAGTCTGCGCGCGGGGGCCATCTGCTGTCTCCCGCCCTTCCTGCACCCGATTCGGGTCGCTCGGGCAGTGTTGGACGACGGTCGCCACGTGATGCTCGCGGCCGAGGGCGCCGCCCTCTTCGCCGAGGCTGCCGGGTTCGAGCGCTCGACCACGGACGCGATGGTGACCGAGAGCGCGAGAGAGCGGCTCGAGCGCTGGCGAGGTGGTCGCGTCGGCGAGGGCTGGGCGGGCGGCACGGTCGGCGCGGTCGTGTCCGACGGGCGGGGGCACGTCGCGGCCGCCACGAGCACGGGCGGCACGGTCGGCAAGCGGGTCGGCCGGGTCGGGGACACGCCCATCATCGGCGCCGGCACCTGGGCCGACGACGTGAGCGGAGCGTGCTCGTGCACCGGGATCGGCGAAGCCATCCTTCGCGTCGCCCTGGCCCGGGACGCCTGCGAGCGCCTCCGTCAAATGGACGCCGGCGCGAGCGCGGACCTGGCCATCCGCTCGTTCGGCGAGCGCGTCGCCGGCGAAGGCGGCTTGATCCTCGTCGCGCCGGACGGCTCGGTGGGCATCGCGCGGAACACCGAGACCATGAGCCACGCCATCGCCCGCCCCTCCGGCACCCAGTCCGGTCACTGAGGTCCGGTCACCGGACCTCCCTTTGACGGGGGGAGCCTTTGTGCGATGGTCCGCGCCGACTGCCGGGGGGCCCGTCGCGGCCTCCCTGCCCGTGATTTCGACCCGTTTTTGACGATGAACCGCACGACCGCCCTCGCCTCTCTCCTCCTCCTCGCACTCGCCGCGCCCGCGAACCCAGCTCACGCGCAGGACGAAGACCCGCCGGCGGAGGCCGAAGGCGAGGCGACCGAAGCCACGGCCAGCGCCGAAGAGCCCGAAGAAGAGCTCAGCCGCTTCGAGAAGGCGCTCTCGAAGTTCGACGGGGCCTTCGGCGAGTACGTGGTGGGCCCGATGGCCGGCGTGTTCTTCTTGGACGTCTGGGCCTGGGATGGCGCTCGGCGGCCCGGCTCGATCGACGAAGCCCCCGACTACACGGCCACCCCCGCCGAGCAGGCGGTGATGCTCAACCTCGTCAACGACGCCGACGAGGACACCCTGAAGAAGATGGTCGGCGAGCGCGCCGGTGCCCGCCTCGTCGAGGCGCGCCAGGCCCCGTTCACCGAGGTCGACCAGCTGACCGAGGCCGCCGGCCCGGTCGCGACCTTCCACGTCTACCTCGAGGCCACGGACGTGAAGATGCCCTTCATCGTCCTCTGGCTCGTGCTCGGGGCGCTCTTCTTCACCTTCCGCTATGGCTTCCCGAACCTGCGCGCCTTCGGCCACGCCATCCAGGTCACGCGTGGCGTCTACGACAACCCCGACGACGAAGGCGAGGTGAGCCACTTCCAGGCGCTCTCGTCGGCATTGAGCGCAACGGTCGGGCTGGGGAACATCGCTGGCGTAGCCATCGCCGTCGGCGCCGGCGGCCCCGGTGCGGTCTTCTGGATGGTGGTCGCCGCGTTCTTCGGCATGTGCTCGAAGTTCAGCGAGTGCACCCTCGGCCAGCTCTACCGGCAGACCGACGAGAAGGGGAACGTCTCCGGTGGCCCGATGCGCTACCTGAGCGCGGGCCTCGAGCAAATGGGCTTCAGCCGCCTCGGGAAGTTCCTCGCCATCGCCTTCGCCATCATGTGCATCGGCGGCAGCTTCGGCGGCGGCAACATGTTCCAGTCGAACCAGTCCTACGCGCAGGTCGCGGGCGTCCTGCCTTTCATGGACAACGGCGTCGGCGCGTTCGTCTACGGTCTCGTGCTCGCGACCATGGTCGGTGTGGTGATCATCGGCGGCATCAAGCGCATCGGAAAGGTCGCCGGCCTGATCGTTCCGGTCATGTGCGCGGTCTACGTTCTCGCCGGGCTCGCCGTCATCCTCGCCAACATCCCGGAGATCCCGGCCGCCTTCGGCAAGATCTTCGGCGAAGCCTTCAAGCCGCGCGCCGTGGGCGGCGGCTTCCTCGGCGTGCTGGTGCTCGGCTTCCAGCGCGCGGCCTTCTCGAACGAGGCCGGTGTCGGCTCCGCGTCCATCGCCCACTCCGCCGCGGCGACCGACGAGCCCGTGCGCGAGGGCATCGTGGCGCTCCTCGAGCCCTTCATCGACACCATCGTCGTGTGCACGATGACCGGCCTCGTCGTGGTCATCACCGGCGTCTACGACGGCCCCGACGCGGGCGTCGAGATGACGAGCGCCGCCTTCGACACCGTCATCCCCGGCTTCAAGTACGTGCTGACCTTCGCGGTCTTCATGTTCGCGTTCTCGACGATGATCAGCTGGAGCTACTACGGCGAGCGCTGTTGGACGTTCCTCTTCGGCACCGGCTCGTCGCTCGCCTACAAGATCATCTTCCTCTTCTTCGCCGTGGGCGGAGCCGTGCTCGAGCTCGGCAGCGTCATCGGCTTCAGCGACCTGATGATCCTCGGCATGGCCTTCCCCAACATCCTCGGGATGTACTTCCTCAGCGGGAAGGTGAAGGGCGCGTTCGACGAGTACTGGAAGCGCTACAAGTCGGGGCAGATGACGCGCTACGACGGCGGAAGCGACGCTACGGGCGACGACGCCGCCGGCGCCTGACCGCCACCAGGCCGAGCGCCGAGAACACCCAGAGGCCGTCCGTCGGCGCACCGCTGGCGCGACAGCTACACCCGCCGGCGGCCTCGTCGAAGCCGGCCCCCGCCGTTCCGGCGTCGGCGCCGACCGTCGCGTCGCGCGCCGAGCCGTCGTCCGCGGGTCCGATGCCCGCGTCACCCACGGGCCCCATGTCCACGGCGGGCATGGACTCGGTCATGCACTCGCCCTCGCCGACGCACGTCGTCCCGGCGGCGCACTCGGCGGGTTCGCCCAGCGCGCCGTCCGAGCAGTGCGCGCGCTGACTTCCGTCGAGGCAGACGTCCACTTCACCGGTGGCCGGACAGAAGACGCTCACGCAGCGCACGCCGAGCGAGTCGTCCGCGCAGGTCGCGCCGAATGCACCGCAGTCCCCACGGCCACACTCTGCGTCCACGATGGTGTCGCCCTCGCAGTGCGCTTCGCAGCTGGGCGCACAGAGGTCGGTGGCGAAGCCGGAGGCAGGCGTTCGACCGAGCCGGGACTCGGTCTGCGGTCCGTACGCGCCATCCTCCGCGATGCGGTCGCTCGGGTTGTTCGCGTTCCACAGCCGCTGAAACGTCAGAACCGCGTCGGAGCGCAGGTCGCTGCCGGGACAGTCGAAGTGGACGGGGTCCCGGGAACCGAGCCACGCGCACCCCGCGCGCTCGAGCGCGCCGCGAACGCTCGAGTAGCTGCCGACGTCGACCGCACGGCCGGATTGGTGGTTGCTGCTCCCCGGGGTCGCGGCGAGCCCGCAGCCCCCCGAGTGATAGAGCACGTACTGATCGGCGAGCGTCCGAAACGCGCTGTTGATCGTCAGGCTCGTCCCGCCATCGGCGACTCGATGAATCGCGTCGCGCGCGCTCGCTTGCAGGTACGGATGCACGCGGCTGGAGCTCAGCGAGATCCGCGGGTGCGGCGCGAAACGGACGAACTGGCCCGGCCGCATGCAGGTCTGTGAATCCGCGAGCTGGCGGCTGATGCCCTCGAGGCCCGCAGTCGAGCAGGCGCCACGGGCCGCGATGTCCGCCACCGTCTGCGCATGAACGCCGCTGGCCAGCCCGAACACACCCACGACGAGGGTGAAGCCAGCGATTCGATACGACGAGTGCAGGGGCATCGTGGGACTCCAGTGCAGACACCATGCCTGCAATGGGTGGCTCGCATCGTCGGGGAATCGGGCCAACTGTCGGCAGCGCCCCGCAGCGATCGTGCGGATCGGCCCAGTGGGCGTTCATCTTTCCGTCGCGGACCATTGACGGGACCGCGCGCCGTCGGGGATCCTGCATGCCCTTGGGCATGGTGGAGAGAATGGCAAAGGCCGGTGAGTCCGCCTCGATCACCTGCCCGCATTGTGGAGTCGATCACCCCGACAGCTGGTCGCATTGCCCGAACTCGGGCCAGCCACTCCACGCGGGCCCGGCACTGACCGGACGGGTGGTGGCCGGTCGCTACGAGATCCTCGGCCTGCTCGGCGAAGGCGGCATGGGCGCCGTCTACGAGGCCAAGCACCTGCACCTCGGTCGGAAGGTCGCGATCAAGCGGCTGCACCCGGAGCTGGCCAAGGACGAGAGCGCAGTCCGTCGCTTCCAACGAGAGGCTCGGGCGGCCGGAACCATCGGCCACGATCACATCGTCGACGTGCTCGACCTCGGCTTCGCCGAGGACGGCGCGCCCTACCTCGCGATGGAGCTGCTGGTCGGTGAGAGCCTCGCAGATCGCTTGCGACGCGCGGGGCGGCTCGACCCTCGTCGCGCTGCACGCATCGCCGGAGAGATGCTCTCGGCGCTCGAAGCCGTCCACGGCCGGGGCGTGATCCACCGAGACTTGAAGCCGGACAACGTCTTCCTCTGCCGCCAAGGCGGCCGGCGGGACTTCGTGAAGGTGCTCGACTTCGGCATCTCCAAGGTCCGGGGTGTGGCCGGCGCCGATACCGAGGGACTCACGCGCACCGGCGCCATGATGGGCACCCCACACTACATGTCGTCAGAGCAGGCGCAGGGCCGAAAGGACCTCGACCACCGCGTCGACATCTATGCGATCGGCGTGATCCTCTACGAGTGTCTCGCTGGCGAGCTGCCCTTCCATGGAGGGAACTACCACGCGCTCCTCCAGGCCATCCTCAGCGGGCGGCGCAAGCCCCTGCTCGAGGTCGCACCGAATGTCGCGCCCGGCCTCGCCGCGGTCATCGACAAGGCGATGGCGAACGACCGGGACGAACGGTACCCGGACGCCCACTCGATGCACGCGGCGCTGCGACCTTTCGGGGCGGTGGCCCTCCACTCACCGGGGACGATGCGCCCGCCTCCCTCCGGCGATGCGCCGACCGCGCGAATGGACTCCGACCTGCGCGCCGATCGGCTGGCGGAGCTCGGTCGCCCGATCACCGAAGAAGTCCCCGTTCGCTCGTCCGTCACCCCGCCGGTGAGCCCGGCGGTCGCGCCGGCGCGCTTCGTCGCTCGGTCGGACGACTACGCCAGGGACCCCTTCGAGAGCATCCGACCACCGGCCAAGCGCGCGAGCATCGAGCCCGGAGCCGTGGCGGAGACGTCACCGGCCTGGTCACCCGCGACGGCTCGCGTCACCTCGGTGGACAGCCATGTAAAGGCGAGCCTGCTGCTCGCAATCGAGGTCGCCGTGGACGAGGTCCACGGTCGCGGGAGCACCCGGGCGTTGATCGAATCACACGCCGAGCTCCGCAAGGAGTGGCCGGTGCAGCTGCTCAGCATCGCGCGGCTTCCGTTCTCGGTGTTGGAGACCTTCTTGGATGCGCTCCTCGATCGCTTCGGGGGCGGGCTCGAGCGGATCCGCGAGTACGGTCGACGAGCCACTGGTAGCGAGCGCATGGGCACCCACCGCCGGCTGCTGGAGGGCGCGCCGACGGAGACCATCATCAAGCGGCTCGGCACGTTCTACGCCGCCTACCTCACGGCGGGGCGGCTCCGGCCGCATAGGCTCGAAGCCCGACGGTGGTGCCTCGACCTCGAAGAGGCCGACGTGTCGGAGGCGTTCCTCGCCCTCCTCTCGGGTGTGTGCGAGCACGTCTTCGAGCGCGCGGGCGTGGCGAACGCCCAGTCTCGGATCGTCGCGTGCGCGGCCGATGGCGAGAGCGTTCGCAACGCGATCGAGATGACCTGGTAGAGCGCGTCTCTAGGCCGCGCGCCGCTCGCCCATGAGCGACTCGATCTCGGCGATCGTCTTGGGAATCGCTCGCGTGAGGTTCTCGTGGCCGGCCTCGGTCACGAGGAGGTCGTCCTCGATCCGGATGCCGATGCCCCGCCACTTCTCCTCCACCTCGGCGTCCGTCGCCACGTAGATCCCCGGCTCGATGGTCAGGACCATCCCGGGCTCGAGCGGGCGCGGCTTTCCATCCGCGAAGTAGGCGCCGACGTCATGCACGTCCATGCCGATCCAGTGCGACGTCTTGTGCATGAAGAAGTCCTTGTAGCGCTGGTCCTCCATCACCTCGTCGAGGGTGCCCTGAACCAGGCCGAGCTCCAGGAGCCCAGCGCCGATGACGCGGGCCGCCGCTTCATGGATGGTGTCGAGCGTCGCGCCGGGCTCGGTGGCCTCGATGGCCGCGAGCTGGGAGTCGAGGCAGAGCTGGTAGAGCACGCGCTGAGGCTCGCTGAAGCGCCCGCTCACCGGGAAGGTACGGGTGACGTCGCTCGCGTAGTAGTCCAACTCGCAGCCGGCATCGATCAGGAGCAGGTCCCCCTCCTCCATCAGCCGGCGGTTGGAGCGGTAGTGGAGGATGGTCGCGTTCGGCCCGGAGCCGACGATGCTGTCGTAAGCGGTGCGCTCGCAGCCGGAGGCACGGAAGATGCGGTCCATCTCCGCCTGCACCTCGTACTCGTGCATGCCCGGGCGGGCCACGACCATGGCGCGACGGTGGGCTTCGGCGGTGACGGCCGCTGCTGCTCGCATCGCGTCCAGCTCGGCGTCGTCCTTCTTCAGACGCATCTCGTGAACGCCGTGGAGCGGAGCGACGAAGGTCGTCGGGAAGGCGCGGCCCGAACGCCGCCCCCGCTGCCGGGCGGCGCGGACGGCCGCGTAGAGCTTTCCGTCGAAGGGGTGGCCCTCGCCGACCGGGTAGTGGAGGGACTCGACGCCTTCCAGATACGCCGGCAGTCGCTCGGCGAGCTCGGCGATGGGGAAGGCGGCGTCGACGCCGAGCTCCGCTACGGCGCCATCGGTACCGAGGCGCGGACCGTCCCAGATCTCCCGGGCCGGGTCCCGTGGCTGGACGAAGAGCACGCTCCGATGCTCGGCGTGCGCGTTGGTGAGGACGAGCACCGAGTGCGGCTCCTCGAAGCCGGTCAGGTAGTAGAGGTCGCTGTCCTGGCGGTACGCGTGCTCGACGTCGTTGTTCCGGATCCGCACCGGCGCGGCGGGGAAGATCGCGGCTCCCCCATCACCCACCAGCTCGAGAAGACGGCGGCGACGCGCCGCAAAGACTGCACCATCGACCATGTCGCCAACTTAGTACAATGGGCCGAAAGTGCGATCCGAAACTGGATCGCCGGGCTCACGTGAGGGCGAGCTCGGCCAGCTCCGAGAGTCGGTCGACGACCCCGTCGAGCGAGCCGTCGACCTCCTCGAGGAAGGCCTCCGCCGAGAGCGCGCCCCCACGCGCGGCGGCACCCCGGATGGGCTCGGCGGCCCGCGGGTTCCGGAAGAAGTCCTCGTCGAAACGCTCTCGGAGCGCCGCGTAGAGCGACAACCCGGTGATGCTCGCCCGGAAGCGCGGGCTGGCGGCGCTGGTCGCCAGCAGAAAGGCCGCGCCGGGGTCTGCGCCGGTGCCGGTGGCCCTCGCCACCAGCCCCGCGCGGCCCTCGAGTGGGGCTCCCTCGGCGAGCACGGCCGCGGCGTCGAGCCGCGCGCGCAGAAGCGTCAGTGCGGCACCGACCGATGCCGCCGCCCGCGACTCGGCGCGGGTCAGGCCCCGCTTGCGCAAGGTCAGCGGTCCGGTCGCCACCTGCGCTACGAGCACACCGAGCGAGCGACTGACGGTCTCCGCCACCGGCCGTCGCAAAGGGGGCGGAACAGCCGGTGAGACGAGCGCGAGGGCGAGCGCGCGACCGAGCCCCACGGCGGCCAGCCACTCGCCCAGGACACCATCGACGGATGGACCGGCGAGCCGGATCCGTTCCGGCACCCGACGCGCTGCGATACGCGCTCGGACCCCTGGTCGTTCGCTCGCGACGCTCACGTGCGCCGCGAGAACGGAGCGGAGGCCCCAGCCCTCGAGATCGGCCGCGATGCGCTGGAAGCGCCGCTCCGGTCGGAAGAGACCTCGGTCGCCGTGCAACGCCAGCGGCCACTGCCAGAGCTCCGCGACGCCAAAGCGCTCACGGACGGTGTCGAGCGCGCCCTGGCTGTCCCGCAGCACGCCCTCGGCGAGCTCACGCCGACGCTCCCGGCCCGGGCCGCCATCTGGGTGCGGCGGCCCCTCCACCGCCCGAAGCCAGCGCCCCGCCTTCTCGACGCCGAGTCGGGACGCCTCCTCGGCGCGGACGGCGAGCGAACGGCCCACCGGCTCGAGCGCCCGAGCGGCGAACCGGGCGCGGAGCGGATCCAAGAGGAAGGCCGCGGCGCCGGCCGCGGGCACGCGGTCCCGCTCGAGCGCGACCAGCGTGGCCCCTTCGTCGCGCCGATCGTCTCGAAAGGCGGCGGTGGCCCGCTCGAAGACCGCGCGCGCGAGGTGAGCGGCGGCTGCGCCCCGCTCGTCCGGTGCGAGCTCCGCTTCGACGAAGGTCTCGGCCCGTAGGGTCGGCCACGCTGGCGACGGCGAGGGCTCACCTTCGTCGAGCTCGCCCCAACCGGCCACGCGGGCCTCGGCCTCGCTCCGTCGCCACCGCTCGATCGCGGACCGCGTTCGTTCGTGCGCCTCCACCCAGAGGGGAATGGAACGAGCGGGGCCCACGCGCCAGCCGCCGTCCGCCCGTGCTATGGAGCGGCATGAGCGACGACATCGGCACCATCGGCTTCATCGGAGCCGGCACCATGGCCACCACCATCGCCCGCGGCCTCCTCCACGCGGGGCTCTGCACCCCGGAGCAGCTGATCGCCAGCGAGCCTCGAGAGCCGCGCCGCGCCGAGGTCACCCAAGAGCTCGGCATCACGACGGTCGCCTCGAACGCAGAGGTCGCTGCGCAGGCCGATGTCATCATCCTGGCCACCAAGCCCCAGGTCTTCGGTCGGATGTTGCCCGAGCTGCGACAGTCGCTGCGACCGGAGACCCTACTCATCTCCATCGCCGCCGGCGTCACCAACCACGCCATCGAGGCGAGGCTCAGCCCGGGCACGCGGGTCATCCGGACCATGCCCAACACGCCCGCGCTCGTGCGCCACGGAGCGACGGCCGTCGCGCCGGGTACACACGCGACCGAGGCCGACGTGGCGCTCGCCCGCCGGCTCTTCGAGAGCGTCGGAATCGTGGAGGTGCTCGACGAGTCGCTCATGGACGCCGTGACCGGCCTCAGCGGGTCGGGCCCCGCGTTCATCTTCGTGATCATCGAGGCGATGGCAGACGCCGGCGTGAAGGTGGGTCTGCACCGAAGGACGGCACAGACGCTCGCCGCGCAGACGGTGCTCGGCGCCGCCAAGCTCCTGATCGAGACCGGAGAGCACCCTGGTCGGCTCAAGGACATGGTCTGCAGCCCGGGCGGCACCACGATCTCCGGCCTGCACACGCTCGAGGCCGGCGGACTTCGGACCACGCTGATCGACGCGGTCGACGCCGCCGCCAGGCGCAGCCGCGAGCTCGGCGAGATGACCTCGCGCACCCTCGCCGGCGAGTTCGACTGAGAGCGAGCTAACGCGGGCGCTGACCGAACACGGCGGTGCCGACGCGCACTTCCGTCGCGCCCTCGGCGATGGCCACCTCGAGGTCACCGCTCATCCCCATCGAGCGGACCGGAAGCTCGTAGCGATCGGCCAACACGGCGAGCGCCCGGAAGTGCGGGCGGGCATCCTCGGGGTCGCCGTCGGGTGGGATGGTCATCAGCCCCTCGAGTCGAAGCGCATCGAGGCCTCGCACGTGCTCGACGAGCTCGCCGAGCGCCTCGGTGGCGACGCCCGACTTCTGCGCTTCGCCGGCGACGTTGACCTGGATGCGCACGCCGAGCACCACGCCCTCCCCGCTCGCGCGCTTGTGCAGCGCCGTCGCGAGGCGCGGCGAGTCCACGCTGTCCACGCCCGCGCCCGCGGCGACCACCACCTTGGCCTTGTTGCGCTGGAGGTGACCGATGAAGCGCCACTCGAGGTCGAGGTCGGCGAGCGCGGTGGCCTTGGTCTCGAGCTCTTGCGCGTAGCTCTCACCGAAGACGCGCTGGCCGGCAGCGTGGGCCTCCCGGATTGCGTCCGGGGGATGACGCTTGGACACGGCCACGAGCCGCACGGAGCCCGGCTCCCGGCCCGCCGCGGTCACGGCCCGGTCGATGCGAGCGCGCACTGCCGCCAGCCCCTCGGTGACACTCACGGCAGCACCTCCCAGCGCCTCAGCAACTCGAGCGTCTCGGCGAGAGGCAGTCCCACCACGTTGGTGTAGCTGCCCTGAATGGCCGAGACGAGAGCGGCGCCCAGGCCCTGGATGCCGTAGCCGCCGGCCTTGTCGAGCCCCTCGCCGGTAGCCGCATAGCGCCGGGCCTCGCCCTCGCCGAGGGTGCGGAAGCGGACGTCGGTGGTGACCGCGAGCTCCTGGAGGAGCTCACCGCCTCGGGCGAGTGCGACGGCGGTCGTGACCTGGTGGGTGCGGCCCGCGAGCCGCTCGATCATCGCCTGGTTCTCGGCCGCGTCGGCCGGCTTCGCGAGGATGGCTCCGTCGAGCACCACCACGGTGTCGGCGCCGAGGACCGGCGCATCGCCATCCTGCACGGCGGTCGCCTTGGTTCGGGCCATGCGGGCCACGTAGGCCGCGCTCGGCTCGTCCGGAGCTGGTGTCTCGTCGATGTCGGCCGGCCGAATGCGCAGGCTCAGCCCGTCCCCCTCCGGGTCGAGGCGGCGGATCAGCTCGGCGCGCCGAGGGGAGGCGCTGGCCAGGACCAGCACCGCCATCAGCCTTCGGCCCCGGCTCGCTCCGGGTGGTTCTTCTCGAGCCGGCGCACGTAAGTTCGGCTGACGTGCTCGGGATCCAGCCCGAGGAACTTGGCCACCTCGGTGACGAAGCCCCGGATGTAGACCTGCGCGGGCAGGTGACGCACCTGCTCACCCTCGATGGCCTGGAGGAAGGACACTCCGATCTTCGTCTTCTGGCTGATCTCCTTGAGACGAACGCCCTTGGAGAGCCGGACCGCGCGGAGGAGCGCGCCGGTGAAGACGGTCTCCGGAGTGATGACCGGCGGCGGTGGGCGCGGCCCCTCGTCCGCTTCCTCTTCGCGGGCGCTCGCCTGGGCGGGCTCCGGGGGAAAGACGCTGAGCTCGTAGGGCCGGCGGCGAGCCGGATCGAGCAGCACGTCGTGCGCCTCCTCGAGGCGGGCACGAAGCCGCTCGAGCCCCAGCTCGTCGAAGAGGCCGACGCAGGCGAGCGAACCCGGTGCGTAGATCTCGCGGGCGCGCTTGGCGGCTCGGCGCACCTCTTCGTCGGTGGCGCCGCGGTCGATCTCGAGGAGGTCGTGATGGGTCGCGAGCGGCACGGTGGGTTGCGGCGCGAAGCGGTACTTCCCAGCTGCCAGCGAGAGGAGCCGCCGGGCGATCTTCTCCACGCTGCGGCTGGCCTTCGTGCCGGGGCTCTCGATCAGCAGCGGCCGGCCGGTGCGGAGACAGTTCCAGACGGTGTCGTCGAAATCGACGTAGCCGAGGTACTCGAGGCGCACGCCGAGCCGGCGACGCGCCGCGCTCGCCATCCGCTCGCCGAGCTCCAGGTCCGCCCGTAGGCGGGTCTGGTTCACGACGAAGAAGGTGTCGTGCTCCTCCATCGCGCGCTCGACCTGATCGGCGAGCGGGTGCGCTTCCGCGCGGAGCTTGCGGAGCAGGTCCAGCGGCGGAAGCGCTCGGCCCTCCTGCTCGAGCCGCTCGAGGAGCGAGGCACCGGCCTCGGCGATGGCGGCGTCGTCGCTGGCGGCCATGGCCTCCTCCACGAGCCGGCGCAGACGGCGGAGGAAGGTGGCGCGCACGAAGCGGTAGGTTCCCTCGACCGCCGTTGGCTCGGGGAGCGTGGCGAAGAGGTGCACGTCCGCGTCCAACCAGAGGTCGAGCAGGCTGTGGTCCAGGCCAGCGCCGATGTCGATGACGATCCAGTCGGCGTCCATCTTGGAAAGCCGGTCCGCCAGGTCGCGCCGACGCCGACGGGTCGATTCACCGCGCGCCGGCTCGTCCAAGCCCGCGTGGAGGAGCCGAAGCCCCCGCACGCCGGTGTCCACCACGCCGGGTACCCCAGGCGCTGGCGGGTTGGTCCCGGACGCGGGCCCCGAGAGCTCGGGCAGAGGGAAGTCGGAGTCGGTGTCGGTGTCCTCGACCTCTTCGAAGGGGAGCGTCTCCTGCACCTCCCCGTCGTCCCCGGGACTGGCGAAGGAGGGCAGCGGCGGCGTGTACGTCGCGACACCCGCAGGGTGCGGTACGCCGAGGAAGCCGTGGAGGTTCGCGCCGATGCGGTCGGCATCCACCGCCACCACCCGCCGGCCGAGGCTGGCCAGGTAGATGGCCAGGTTCGCAGCCAGCAGGGACTTGCCCGTTCCGCCCTTGGCGCCGCCGATCACCATCAGGCGCGGAGCCGTGGGCCCCTCGCCCTCGGGGGCGGGCTCACGGAAGAGCTCGAGATCGACCTCGTCGGTCATCGCATGGCGGGTACCCCGCTCGGGCGCTTCTGTCGAGCCGTCGCGTGGGCGTTCAGCCGGTGGCTTGGAGGAAGGGCTCCCAGTCCGGCAACGGATTCTTCACGCCGGTGAGCTGGATCACGACGGTCCAGGTCGGACGAACCGGGCGCTGACGCATGGGCATGTCCGCCTCTTCCGGAGTGCGGTGCCCCTTCTCGAGGTTGCAGTCCCGGCAGCAGCTCACGAGATTCTCCCAGGACGACCCGCCGCCTCGGCTCCTCGGTAGCACGTGGTCGATGGTCAGGTCCGACGTCTTGCCACAGTAGACACACTGGTGGCCGTCGCGCACGAAGACGTTCCGCCGGCTCAGGCGCAGTGGGGTCCGGGGCACCCGGTCATAGACCCGAAGGAGCAAGAGCCGGGGCACTTCGAGCGCTCCGCTGACGGTACGAAGAGTGAGCTCCCCCTCCTCTGGATCGCGCGCAGCCCACCTCTCGAAGTCATGGGGCTCGTAGTCGCGGTCGAGAGCCTGTGCCCTGTCGCCGTAGAGCAGCGAGAAGGCGTGGCGCGCCGAGGTGATACGGACCGGCTGGTACCCGCGGTTCAACACGAGGACGGGAACGTCGAGGACGTCCTTCCCGCGGAGGAGTGGGTGCGTCACCGCCACAGCCTACCCCGACTGCCCCTTACCGGCACATCCGAGCAGTGCCAGCCCACTTCGTCAGCTGGCGCTCCAGCTGGCCTCGTAGAGGTCGACCGAGTCGCCCAGGGCCTCGGCTTTGGCGAGGCGAACCTCGCAGCGGCGCCCTCCGACCAGGGAGATGGCCTCGTCCAGGAGCCCCATCATGACCACCGCCCGGGAGAGCCGCGGCCGCGGGTGGGCCTGAACCTCGAAGAGCCCGTAGCCGAGCCCCAGCTCCTTCACCTGCGGCGATCCGTCGGCAAAGCATCGCGACCAGAGCTCGCCGACGCGGGCGAAGAGCAGCTCGGGGGTGGCGTCCGTGGAGATGACGCCCTCCTGCTGGAGCCGCCTCGCTACGGCTCGGCCCACCTCCGCCAGCAAGCGCCGGTCATCGGATCCGAAGGCCTCGTCACCGGCCTCGAGCACGCCGAGGACCGACTCCGGGTACCACTCCTCGGCTTGCGCTTCGCCGGACACGGCTCGGTCGAGGAGGACGACCAGCTCCTTCGCGGAGCGCTGTCGAACCACCCCCTGAGCCTCCTGGACCACCAGCCCCCGCACGTCGGGTGCCCGGCTGGTCGCGGTCCGGCGGCGCGAGACGTCGGACTCGCGCTCCCGCATCCGCAGGTCTCGCAGGTCGATGGTGAACGTGTCCGTGGGGTCATCGAGCTCCTCGGGCGGCGGCTCCGCGCCGAAGGGGACGAGCGCCTCGTGGAACGCGCGCGCGTTCTGAATCCGGTCCTCGAGGCGTTTGTTCATGGCCTGGAAGACCAGCGCCTCGAGCTCCGCGGGAACGTCCCGGCGGAAGACCCGCATGGGCGGCGGCTCGTCCTCGAGCACTTGGCGGCAGAGCTCGACGAACGCCTCGGCGTTGAAAGGCCGGCAACCGCAGAGGAGCTCGTAGAGCACCACCCCGACGGCGTAGACGTCGATGCGGGGGTCGCGGCGGCTGAGCCCACCCAGCTGCTCTGGGCTCGCGTAGTAGGGGGTGCCCATGGCTCGGCCCGTCGGGGTGAGCTCGTGGGTCGCGCTCTGAGCGCTCTCCATGAACGTGGCGACGCCGAAGTCGAAGAGCTTCACGTAGTCGGGGCGGCCCTCGACCGTCGTGACCAGGACGTTCTCCGGCTTCAGGTCGCGGTGGACGATCCCGCGTAGGTGCACGGCGTGCAGGGCGTCGAGTACCTGGCCGACCACGTAGCAAGCCCGGCGGATGTCCCACTGCTCGACCTCGCGCAGGATTCGAGCGGCGCTCTTGCCCCGCACGTATTCCATCACGATGAAGGGGGCGCCGCCCTTGTCGAGGCCCATGTCGAGCACGTCGACGACGTGCGGGTGCTCGATGCCGGCGGCTGCTCGCGCTTCGCGCTGGAAGCGCGCGAGCGTGACGCCGTCGTCCGCGAGGTGCGGGTGGAGGATCTTCACCGCCACGGTCCGGCCGATGGTCGTGTTCTCCGCCTTGTAGACCGAGCCCATGCCCCCATGACCGAGCAGGCGTTTGATGCGGTACTTCCCGCCGACGACCGCACCGACGCGATGCCGCGCGGTCTCTTCGGGGCCGCCCTTGTGCGGGGTCAGCACTCCCAGATTCTATCAGGACTCGGCCCCGGCCGAGTGTCCCCTTTCCGGCCAAGGAGGCTGACCGCTCGAAATCCGAAAGGAAATCGGCATTCGGTCCGCCCCCCAAAACGCACGAAGGGCGCTCACCAGAGGGTGAGCGCCCGACGCGCGAGTCCGAGACGGCCCGTGGGCCGTCCACGAACAGTTCAGATGACCAGGTCCTTGAGCTTCTTGAGCGGGGTCGCCCGAAGCTTCTTGGTGGCCTTCACGTCCTTGTAGAAGACCTCACCGGTCCCCGGGTTGCGGAACTTCTTGTTCTTCTGCGCCGGGACACTCTTGAGCTTGAGCTTCACGAGATCCGGGAGAACGAACTCCCCGGGGCCCCGCTTGCCGAGCTGCTGCTTGATGAGCTCACGCAGCCCCTCGAAGACCGCCTGAACCTCACGCTTGGTGAGGCCGGTCTTGTCGGAAAGCTCGCTCATGATCTGAGCCTTGGTCATTCGCTTGCCAGTCGCCATCGCTCCCTCCAGTCGGATACTTTCTTGTTGCCCTCGGGCTCGAGGAAATCTCGTAAAGCCCTTGCCCTATCGGGCGAAACGCCGTTTCTCGGCGCTAGGCCAGCGCATCTAGACATGCACCCCGACCCCTGACAAGGCCTAAATCCAGCGTTTTCCCCGAAAAATCAGGGGCGGTCGGATGGTGAGCTGGGTGGCAAGGGCAGTGGCCGCCCCCCGAAGCGGGCCGGCTGTGGCGCCCAGCGTCAGCGTTTCCACCATTTCATCCCCAGGGGTGCCGAGCCCCCGGGCGGCGGACCACAGTGGCCAAAAGCCATTGAATTACAAAGCCTTGAAGAAGGGCGCGGGACTATCGCCCAGAGGACTGCGGAGAGTTGTCCACAACTCGCCGCCCGCGAGCCGCGGCACACAGCCCATCGGTCAGGGCCATCATCACCCGCAGCTCTTGGTCGGTTTGATGGTCGTACCCCAAGAGGTGCAAAAGTCCGTGGGCGAGCAAGAAAGTCGCTTCGGCGACGATCGCGATGCCTCGTTCGTTCGCCTGCCGGCGGGTCGTATCGATCGAGATCACCACGTCCCCCAGGATTTCCGGGTGGAGCGGGCCGCCCTCCCCCTCCTGCATGGCGAACGCCAGCACGTCGGTCGGCTGGTCCTTCCCCCGGTAGTCGCGGTTGAGCTCGTGGATGGTGTCGTCGTCGCAGAGGAGGACGGAGAGCTCGGCGCCTTCCATCTTCATCGCTCGGAGCATCCGCTCGGCACGCTCGGCGATCACTCGGTTCGCGAAGGGACGGCTGCGAACGCCACGGCTGCTCACGAAGACCGGCACCCCGCCGTGATGCGCTCTCGCTCACAGGGACGCAACCGCCACCGCGTGCTATGGCTCCGCCGTGTTCAGCCGAATCTTCATCGTCCGTCGCGGCCAGGCGGCCATCCGCGTCGCCCGCACCTGCAAGCGACTCGGAATCACCGCGGTCGCGCTCCGGGCCCCCGAGGGCAGCGGCCTGCACATCGAAGCCTGCGACATCTCGCTCGAGGTCGACGTGAGCGAAGGGATGCTCGACGTGGAGCAGCTCGTGGCGCGCGCGGTGGAGCACGAGATCGACGCGGTGCACCCGGGCTTCGGCCGCCACCGCCAGCGCGACGCCATCGCCCGCGCGCTGGAGCAGCAGGGGCTGCCCTTCGTCGGCCAGGACGCCGACGCGGCCGCCGCGCTCACGGACCGGACCGCCTTCCGAGCGCTGGTCGAAGAGGTTGGGGGTCGCGTGATCCCCGGCTCCGAGGGTGCGGTCGAGACCCTCGCCCAGGCCTCGCTGGTCGCCGAGGAGATCGGCTATCCGGTCGTGCTCGGACCGGCCGAGGATGGCGACGACCCGTCCTGGACCATCGTCCGCGACGAAGACGATCTGCCCGCCGCCTTCGAGAAGCTCGAGGACCAGGGGCCGCTCGCCCTCGAGGCCTGGCTCCCGCGGGCTCGCGCGGTGGAGCTGCTGGTCGCGATCGACGCCGAGGGCGAGGTCGCGCCCATCTGCGACCGTGAGGAGACGCTCTTCGACGAGGGCCGCAGCCTGATCGAGGAGTGTCCCTCCACGGCCTTCGTCTTCCGCACCGACGGCCAGGCGATCCAGGAGATGGCCTTCGACCTGGCCCTCCGCATCGCCAAGCAGGTCACCAGCGCGGGGCTCCTCCGCGTCGGTCTGCTCGTCGACGAAGCGGGCCGGCTCTACGTCAGCCACGCCGACCTGGGTCTCCCCGCGCTGCTGACGGCCGCGGAGATGGTCACCGGCCTCGACCTGGTGGGCCTCGAGATGCAGCTCGCAGCCGGGGTCCCGATGCCGGACGAGGTCCTAGCGCTCCAGCCCTCCGGCCATGCGATCAGCGCGCAGCTGATGGCCACCGGCGAGGCGGACCCGAACGCGACCGCGACCTCGATGCGCTTCCCCGCTGCGCCTCAGCGGAGCGTTCGGGTGGAACAGAGCGTCACGGAGGGCTTCTGCATCCCGCCGGACGACTTCCCGCGGCTGGCAAAGGTCACCGCCTACGCGCCGATTCGGCACCAGGCGGCGCTCACCCTCGACCGCATGCTCGCGGGCAGCGTCGTGGCGCCCTACCCGACGAACTGCGAACGTCTCCGCTCGATCCTGAACGACGAATCGTTCCGGGCCGGCCAGTACGACGCCTCCTTCTTCGACAAGAAGGCGTCCTAGCCCGCCCGGGAGCGCTCAGGCCGCGAAGGTCGCGGCCTTGGCGTAGACGGCGCCGTCGCCGAGCTCCTCCTCGATGCGGAGGAGCTGGTTGTACTTGGCGATGCGCTCGGAGCGCGAGGCGGAGCCGGTCTTGATCTGGCCCACCGCCGTCGCCACCGCGAGGTCGGCGATGAAGGGGTCTTCGGTCTCGCCGCTGCGGTGGCTGATGATCGAGGAGTAGCCGTGGAGGTCCGCGAGGCGGATGGTGTCCAGGGTCTCGGTCAGGGTCCCGATCTGGTTCACCTTCACCAGCACCGCGTTGGCCACCATCTGGTCGACGCCGTGGCGGAGCCGCTGGACGTTGGTGACGAAGAGGTCGTCACCGACGAGCTGCACCTCTTCGCCGAGGCGCTCGGTGAGCGCGCGCCAGCCGTCCCAGTCGTTCTCGGCGCAGCCATCCTCGATGGATGCGATCGGGTAGCGCTCGCAGTAGCCGGCGAAGGTCTCGATGAGCTCGTCGACCCCGAGGTCCTGCCCATCGAAGCGGTACTTGTTGGCCTTCTTGTCGTAGACCTCGCTCATGGCGCAATCGAGCGCGAGCACGATCTGGTCGCCGAGGTCGTAGCCAGCCGCCTCGACCGCGCGCGCAGCGTAGGCGAGCGCGTCCTCGTTCTTGGCGAGCGTCGGGGCGAATCCGCCCTCATCGCCGACGCTGGTCGCCAGCCCATCCTCGGACAGGAGCTTCTTGAGGTGGTGAAAGGTCTCGGCGCCGGCACGGAGCGCGTCGCGGAAGGTCTCGAAGCCCACCGGGACGATCATGAACTCCTGGATGTCGAGCCCGTTGTCCGCGTGGGCACCCCCGTTGATGATGTTCATCATGGGCGCCGGCAGGAGCCGAGCGATGGCCCCGCCGAGGTAACGATAGAGCGGCATCCCCTGGGCGGTGGCGGCGGCTCGAGCGGTCGCCATCGACACGCCGAGAATCGCGTTCGCTCCGAAGTTGGCCTTGTTGGGCGTCCCGTCGGCCGTGAGCATCGCGAGGTCCACGCTCTGCTGGTCGAAAGCGTCCATCCCGAGGATCTCGGGGGCGATCTTCTCGGCGACGTTGGCCACCGCCTTCTGCACGCCCTTGCCCAGGTAGCGCGAGGCATCCCCGTCCCGAAGCTCGTGCGCCTCGTGCTCACCGGTCGACGCGCCGGAGGGCACTGCCGCCCGACCGATGTGACCGGTGGCGAGGGACACCTCCACCTCGACCGTGGGATTGCCGCGCGAATCCAAGATCTCGCGGCCCGAGACTCCGATGATCTCCGTCATGGTGCGCCGATGTAGCAGAGAGCCGCACCATTGTCTTCCCCCGCCGCGGCACTCGGGCCCGCCCGACTCCGGGGAACCGACTACCGACTACCGACTACCGACTCCGACTACCGACTACCGACGACCGACTCCGACTCCCCGCTCAGTGCCCGAGGCCGGGGACGTCGGGATCGACGCCGGCCACACTGGTCTCGATGAACATCCGCCCTTCGGTCATGTCGACGTGGAAGTGGTTCCGGTGCGCGTCGTTGTAGTTCGGCGTCAGGATGGTCTCGAAGATCCCCTCCTCGTACATCCGACAGCCGATCTCGTGCAGGACCCGATCGGCTTCGTCCGTCGCCGTGCCCGGGCAAGTCGCCCCACCCGTGATGATCCAGTCGCGCTCCAGGACGTACTCGGTGTCGCTTCCCGCGAGGCCGAAGCCCCAGAGATCGATCGCGCGCGCATAGGCGTGCTGGCTCGGGGTGCAGGTGCCGGAGTCCGGGTCCCCACCGCCGATGCATCGGTAGTTGTAGATACCGATGTGAATCGCCTCGTCGATGCCCAGCTCCTCGAGCACCATCGAGAGGTGATGGAGACGCGGCGCGAGCTCGCAGTCCATCAGCAGCCGCGTCGGCGAGTCCCGGCTCACGTAGCGGAACGCCACCGAACCGAAGTAGGGCTCGACGTAGACGGGGTCGGCGATGCCCTGCTGAGGGCCCGAGGGCTCCCAATCGAGCTCGAGGGCGTCCAGCATCGCGTGGCAGGACCCGTCGTCCGGCGGCGTGACCTCGACCGTGATCTGGTCGCGCGCTCGCTCGAGGCCCGCGCCGTCGAGGCCGACGGCAGTGATCGTCCGCGTGCCGTTGCCCCGGAGCGTGAGGGTCACCGACTCGGTGGCCACCGGTGCATCGATCCGGGCCCGCGCGTCTCCGTCGACCTGCAGCTCCAGGGTCTCGACGCCGGCGACACCGACCTCGACGTCCACGAAGGCCACCCAGTCGCCCATGTCGATGCCCGAGCGGGCGAAGGTGGCCCCATCCATCGGGTCGGTGATGGTGATGGCAGGCTCGACGACGCTGGCGTCGTTCGGGGTCGGCCCCGCGTCGAGCTCGGTGCGCGGCACGACCGCCACCGATCCCTCGGGGTCCGCGAGCGAGCTCGGGCCCACGTCGCCGCAGCCACCCAGCACCAACGCCACCACCACGGGGGCCCACCGCCTCGTCCACACCACGCCGCAGCTTGACCGACGCGGGCCAGCCGAGGCAAGGGCACCTCATGGACGCGCCCTTCCCCTTCGACCTCGACCGTGACCGCTTCCTCTTTCTGAGCGACCGCCGGAGCGGACTGCGCGCGATCCTCTGCATCGACGACCTCCGAGCCGGTCCCGCCGCTGGCGGCATCCGGACGCGCGCCTACGGTTCCGTGGAGGAGGCCGCGGCCGAGGTCGCCGGGCTCGCTCGCGGGATGACCATCAAGTGCGCGCTCGCCGGGCTCGCCGCCGGTGGCGGCAAGACCGTGGTCCTCGACCACCCGGCGATGGATCGACCGGCCGCTTTCCGCGCGCTCGGTCGCTACATCGAGGAGCTCGGCGGCCGCTACCACGCCGCCGGAGACTTCGGGACCACCGCGGCGGACCTCGCCGAGGCGGCCTCGGAGACGAGCTACGTGCACACCAACGAAGCCGACCTGACGGTCGCGGTGGGCGAGAGCATCCGCCGCTGCCTGACGGTCGCGTTCCGGCGGCTCGATCGCGGCGGGCTCGAGGGTCGCCGGGTCGCGATCCAAGGCTGCGGTGCCATCGGCGCGGCGGTCGCTCGGGTGCTCCTCGACGCGGGCTGCTCGCTGGTTGTCGCGGACGTCGACGCGGAGCGCGCCGCAGCCGTGGCAGCGCTCGGGGCCGAGGTCGTCCCGCCGGAGACGTTGCTCGGCGTGACCGCGGACGCGTTGGTCCCGGCGGCGCTCGGTGGCGTCATCGACGAGGAGAGCGTCGAGACGCTGAAAGCCCGGGTGCTCTGCGGCGCGGCCAACGGCGTCGTCACCAACGACACCGTGGGCAACCGACTGCACCTGCGCGGCATCCTCCACGTCCCGGACGCGCTCGGGAGCGCGGGTGCCGTGATGGACGGTATCGGGGCCGCGGTGATGGGGCTCGCCGATCGCACGCCGCTCTTCGACGCACTCGAGACCACGACGGCCGAGGTGCTCGAGCAGTCGGCGGACGGAGGCAACGCCGACGCCATCGCGCGCCAGCTGGCGTTCGACCGACTCCGCGTTCTCTGAGGAGCTGCTAGGCCTTCTTGCGGCGGCGGACCTTGCCGCTCGTCTTCGAGGGCTTCTTGCCCGTCTTGCGCTTCGGCGCCTTCTCTTCGTCGTCGTCCTCGTCGTCGTCCTCGATGGGCTTGGCGTCGGGGTCGAAGGCCATCTCGTCGGGGATGGTCCACTCGGGCTTCTTCATCACGCGGCGAAGCATCACGGCCGCGACGATGAACATCGCGATCGAGGCGTACTGGCCGGGGGTGAGACCGGAGTAGCGCACGTCGCTCGACTCGAGGTCCGTCGCGCGGAGGTAGTCGAGGAAGAAGCGAATCGGAGCGTAGATGAGCGGCATGAGCGCACACCACAGGCCCATCGGGCGCTTCTCCTTGTCCGGCCACTTGAAGTAGATGGCCAGGAAGAGAAGCATCATCGCTCCAGCGATGAAGACCTCGTAGAGCCCGAGGTCGTGCCGGACGATGCCGGCCTCGTAGTAGTTGTCGACGCCGAGGAAGAAGGTGGTCTCGCTGCCCGGGTGGTCGTGCACCACGAAGCAGCCCATCCGACCGAAGAACCAGCCGAGCGGGAAGCCGAAGCAGACCGCGTCCGCGAGAGGCAGCGTCGGCATCTTGCGTCGCTTCTTCCAGACCCAGAGGCCGAACATCGCGCCGAAGAAGCCGCCGTAGCTCGAGAGACCGAGCCAGCGCTGGAAGAGCAGTCGGGGATCCTTGAGGATCTCGATCAGAGTGTCGGTCTCGTAGAAGACGCCGTTGAGGATGTAGCAAGCGACGAAGCCGATCACGATCACGTGCGTGACGAAGTCGGCGAGCCAGCCTGGGTCGATGCCCTCGCGCTTCGCGTACCACTCGCTGAGGCGCGCGCCGAGGAGCACGCCGGTGGCGACCAGGATCCCGAAGGGCTGGATGGGCACCTCTTCGAAGCCCATCAGATAGGCCACGCCGCCGACCCCCAGGCCGACGAGCAAGGTGCTCATCGCCTGCTGGCGCCACTTGGGCACGATCATCGCGACGAGGCAGGCGAAAGCCACGATCCCCAGGAGCGCCGGCAGCGCCACGTCCCAGGCATCGAGCTTGAACCACGGAATGTAGAGAAAAGTCCCCATGAGGCGCGCGCACCTTAGCAGGCGAACGCCAATGAGCATGTGCCCCTTCCATGCAGGACCGATTTCGCTGAAAAGCTCGTGATCTCGGGGCAAAAGCACGCCGCCCCGAGCCTCGGGCGTGGCCCTCGGAGTCGAGGTCGCTACACTGAGAACCCGGTGAACCCCCGCCACACCAGTCTGCGCTCGGCTCTCCTGGGCGCGCTCGCGTCCGTCGCGACCCACGTGGTGATCTACGCCTGGCTCCAGTCGTTGCCCGTGTCGTCGGCCTCGGCGAACGACCTCGACCGGCAGCGATTGATCGAGCTCCCGGCCAGCGCGTTCGCGGGCCAGTCGCCGTCCGGGCGACACACGAGCGAGGCCCTACCGACGGTGACCGGCGGGCCGCGCTCGGCGCAGAACGTCAGCGGCGAGAACCGTGGCGAGGGTGGTGACGAGAGCGGCGCGGTCGAGTTCACGCTGCTGGTGGATCGGGCGCACCCGGTGAACCTGCAGGACAGTCCGCTCAACGCCATCGGCGTCGCGCAGACCCAGCGCATCCGCACCGCGGCCGACCGCGCCGCATGGGAGAACATGCGGCGCGCGTCGCCAAACCCCGCGGACGCCCCGTTCTTGGCGAGCGGAGACGGCCCGCATCGTGAGCGCCGGCCCCTCGACTCGCGCGACGCCATGGACGGCGCGCGCCTCTCGCCCGGCGGCGCGGTGCTCGGCGACCCGAGCGACCGCGCGGGTGCGCTCGGGCGCAGCGGCGGCCGAGGCCCGAGCACCCGCGGCGACTCCGGTGCGGCCAACCAGCGTTCGGCTCGCGCCGGCGCGGAGCGCGAGGCACCGGCGCGAGGCATCGTCGGTGGCCGCGGGGACGCGGAACGGGAAGCCGCAGACTCGGCGTTCGCGCGCCCCTCGGTGGACCGCGGGCCCGCGACGACCACGGCCGAGCGGACCGGCCGTGTTCGCGACGACCGCGACGCGGAGCTGCTCGCAGCCCAGCTGCTGCAATCGGTCGTGGACTCGAGCCAGCGGCGCGGACCACGCCCGGGCATCGGAAACGGCGGCGTCGGCGGCGGCGGCGCACCAGGCTCCGGTGGCGGCGAAGGCGAAGGTGGCCGGGCGCGCCCGCACGGCCCGGGGTCGGGGCGCCACGGCGCCCTCGACACCGGCGACCCTCGCTACATCCGCTGGTACACCGACCAGCGCCGACGCGTGGAGCGAGTGCTGAGCTTCCCGGAGGAACGAGCGCTCGCGATGGACCAGGGGCTGACGGTGGTCAGCCTGCGCGTGCGGCGCGACGGCTCACTCGCCGGCCCCCCGCGGCGGAAGCGATCGAGTGGCTTCCAGGACTTCGACGCAGAGGCGCTACGCGCCATCCGCGCCGTTGCGCCCTTCGAGCCGCTCCCGGCCGAGCTGGCGCCGGAGCGCGACGTGCTCGTGCTCGACATGACCATCGACTTCCAGAACCCGATGGTGCGCTGATCGGCGGCGAAGCGGCTTCCTACATGGCCTGCTGACGGTACAGCCGGATCGCGTACTCGCCCTCGCCGGCGTAGGAACGCGCCCGGATCTTGTAGACGCCCGGCTCCACTGGACAGAGCGCGTCCCGGAGACCCACCGTCACCTCCCGCCCGCGGCCCGGGCTCTGGAGTAGCGGTGCACCGCCCGGGTCGAGCACCGTCAGCGAGAGCTCGGTGAGCGCCTCGTCGCTGACACCGACGACCACGTAGCAGTAGGTCCCGAGCATGACCTCCGGGTGGGCGCGGGCCTGTCCGTGCCGGAGGCTCCCGCGATGGATCACCTCGCTCGGCTCGTAGCGCTCTACGCGCTCGAGGCCGATGGCGTGGATGCGCGCGCCGAGCGGGTCGCTCGCCGGGTCCGGCGCCTCGCCGTGATCCACCGGCGACGCCGGCGGCACGACCTCGGGCGCCTCTTGCTCGCAGGCGGCGAGCAGAGCGATGAGAGCCAGGAGCGTGACGCGCATCCCGTGCCCTTTGCACACGCCCGCGCTCGGAGCACACGCACTCACGGCTCGCCGAGGATCCCGTCCAGGTACGTGGCGGACTCACCGCAGACCTGGCTGGTGGCAAACCCCGACTGCGCTGCGCGCTCGCCGAAGGGCCGCGCGCTGCCGGAGTCCATCAGGCAACCCTCCCGGTCGCCCGCGTTGTGGAAGACCGTCGACGCCCCGAAGGGTGCGGCGAGCCCGAAGCTGTGCCCGAGCTCGTGGGCCGTGGTCTCTCCGATGGCCGAGGCCAGCGCATTCACGGCACGCGCCACGACCGCGGCGCGTGGGCCGCTGCCGGCGACCTCCGCCGAGGTGGCGGGCTCGTCGCGGACCGGGTCGAAGATCTCGTCGAAGAGCGGATCCGGGTCCGGCCCCACGTCGCCGGTCGGAATCTCCGGGTGCGACGACCACATCAGCATCGACTCGACGAAGACCCCGCCGTAGCCAGGGAATCCGTCTTCCTGCGTCTCGGCGTTCGCGCCCCCGATCGCGTCGAAGAGGCGGAGGTTGCCCACGTCCTTGCCCGGCGTGTTGTCGTAACCGAAGAGCCCCAGGCCGTTGGGGTCCGGACCGCCGAGCTCCACGGTCGCGTAGCCCGCCGGCGACACGTCGGTCGGCCGCTCGAGGCGCACCTCCACGCGCCAGGGTGCGAAGATGCTCTCGATGCGCTCGGCGACGCGCTCCTCCAGGTCGCCAGCGGCCGCGGCGAGGCCGAAGCGCGGCAGGCTCTCGTAGAAGCCGGGGAGGAAACGCACCCAGACCACCTGCGTGATCGGCGCGAGGGTCAGCGTCACCGGCGCGGGCGCGCCACTGAGCTCGGTGTCTCCGGCGAGCGTCACCGGCGTCATCGTTCCGTCGAAGCTGCCCTCCGAGTCGCCGAAGAGCGTGGCGATCAGTCGTTGGCCGACCGGCTCCGCCTCGAGGACCCAAGTCAGCGTCTCGCCGTCGCGCCACTCGAGCACCAGCTCCTCGTCGACCGCCTGGGTGCCACCGACCGGATCGGTGAAGGTCCCCACGAGCTGCACCAGCGTGAGCTCGTCGGACCCTCCGAGGAAGCCCCCACCGCGCACGAGCACGAGATGCTCGAGGGGTGCGGCCGCGGGCTCCAGCGCGAAGATGGCCGGAGGCTGGAAGCGGAGCGTGGTGGCGAAGGGCTCGGTCGTCATCGGGACCCGACCCGCGAGGGTCGCCTCGAGCGTCACGGTCCCCTCGAAGGTTCCCGGCATCGATCCGCCCAGCTCGGTCCCCAGCACGACCAAGCCACGGCTGCGGTCGCCTGGCTCCGCCTGCGTGACGGTCAGCTCGGCCGAGACCGCCGCCGCCGAGCCTCCCTCCGGAGTGAAGTCGCCCGCGAAGCGCGCGACCATCGACCCCTCGGCCGGCTCGAGGAAGCCACTACCGCTCAGCACCGCAGGCTCGTTCCGGAAGACCGACCCGCTCGGGGCGCCGTCGATCCCGAACGACAGAGCGGTCGCCAGATCGAGCTCGTAGTCGAAGGGGTCGCTGCGCAACGGCGCGCCTTGTGGCGTCTCACCGACGAGGGTCAGCGTGACCGCGTGCCGGCCCTCCCCGACCGACTCGAAGATCGCCGCGGTGAGCTCGTAGCCCCACACCGCGTCGGCGCTCGGGTCGCGGGGCACGAGATCGAAGGTCTCGCCTTCCGTCTCGAGCGCGAGCCGAGGCGCCGCGACCAGCGCGTCCCGGTTGGCCACGGTCAGCACCAGCGCCGTCCCCGGCAGCTGCGGCTCGCTGCTTCGGACCCCGACGATTCGCGGGTGCACCCGAACCACCTCCGGCGGACCGCCGCCGTCGTCACCGCAGCCGAGCCCAGCGAGTAGGCTCGCGATCAGGAGGGCACGCATACGCGCCGCGAGCTCCCGCCCTGATCGTCCTGGACCGCGCAGCGATAGCCACTGCGGCAGATGTAGCCCGACGAGCAGTCCCGCGCGCACACGGGCTGCTCGAAGTCGATGGAGATGCAGAACGTGCCGGACTCGCAGTCCGAGTTCGTGCTGCACCCGGTCCGGGCACAGGTCCCGCCCGGCCAGTCGACGCAACCGCGCTGTCCGCCGCAGTCCGTGAAGTCGGCGCAGGCGTCGCCGTTCGCGCCGCTCCCGCGACGACCGCAGTAGCGGCCTTCGGGGAGCCACTTGCACGCCTCGCTGCTGCGACAGTCCGAGTTCACGCTGCAGCTCGAACCGCACTCGCTGGCGATCCCGGGCCCGGGGTTCGGGCAAGGGCCGTCCGGGCAGCTGTCCCCGAAGGTGCAGCTGCGGTCGATGCAGCTCCCGCCGTCACAGATCTCGTCGATGGGGCAGTCGTCGTCGCCGGAGCATCCGCTCTCGGCCGTGAGCGTCAGCTCACCGATGTAGTCGCTGCTGTCCTGGAGGAAGCCGAGCACGCCGATGCTGTAGGTCCCGCTCGCGGTGAGCAGTGCGTCGATCTCTTCCGTGTCGGTCACGCCGCGCGAGCTCGCGATGAGCGTGCCGCTCGGCCCACGGAGCTCGAGGTCGAGATCCTGCGTGCTGTCGTCGATGAGCAAGAGGACCTCGGCGCGGTTCGCACCGCTCACGTTGAACGTGTACCAGTCGTCGTCGCTCGGGCAGATGGTTCCGTCGAAGGCGCCGGTCCCACCGACCACGCTCAACGCGCTGCCGGTCGCTGCGGTGTCGTTGTCCTCGTTCGGGTCGTCCATGCAGCACATCGCCGGGTCGTCAGCCGTGCTGGCGCCGAGCTCGTAGGAGTTCTCGTCGCCGAGGTAGCCGATGACCTTCGCGTAGGCCGTCGTGGCGGCCGCGAAGCAGTGCTCCGCCACCTCCGTGTTCGCCGTGGACGCGCTCGAATCGAGGATGGTTCCGTCTTCGTCGAGGAGCTGGAGGTCGAGGTCGCCGTCCGCATGCACGAAGCCGTCGAGCGTCACCGTCACCCGCTGGCCTGCGCCCACGCTGATGGCGAAGAGGTCCGGGTCGTTCGCGCAGATCTGCCCATCCCTGATCGGGCTGGAGTACGGGGTCGCCGTCGCGATGGTGTCGTCGTCCTCCCGCGAATCCTCGACGCACGCGCCGCCACCGCAGACGTCTTCGATCGGGCCGCAGCCAGCGAGCACCGAGCCTTCGACGGTGACCGTCGGACCGCACTCGCCCATGGAGCAGACGCCATCGCCCGAGCAGCCCGGCACGCAGCGGCCGCCGCTGCCGGCGCTGGCGCAGAGCCCGGCCGTGCAGTCGGCGGTGGCGCTGCACGACTCGCAGGTCGCGAGCGCGCCGCCGCCCCCGCCGCCCGTGGCGATGAACGAGAGCAGCGCCGAGTCCGTTCGGTGGTCGCAGCTGGCGCCGCTCGAGTCGTCGTTGTCGGTCGCGGTCACGAGAACGTAGAAGGTGGCCTCATCACCATCGCCGAGGTCGAGCGATGGGATCCGGGCGGTCCAATCGGAGCCGGACGGCGACATCACGAGCTGCTCGAAGATCGTCACGTCCGGGTCGGACGGATCGTCCGGTGCCGTCGTGGTGTAGAGGAGCAGCGGCGGATCACGCAGCCCCATGTCGTCGCTGACCGAGGCGGTCACCGGGTAGCCGCCCATGCTCGCGACTCGCCCGCCCATCGTCGGCGAGAGGATCGCGACCGCGGGCGGGTCGCCCGGGCATCCGGGCTTCGCCTCACCCCGGAGGACCGCGATGTAGTCGAGCTCGGTGGGGTCGTGGTCGCCGTCGTCGGCCGCGATGGGGATCGTCCAGCGCTCGGAAGCGGCGATCTGGTCGGCGGTGGGCTCCCACTCGAAGCGGGCGCGCTTGTCGTCGACGTCGACGATGAAGGCCCCCTCCGGGAGGTCGCCGTTCTCGCGAATCTGCACGGTCGCCGAGTCGTCGTCGCGCACCTCGATGTCGAAGGCCACCATCGGGTCTTCGGTCAGGTCGAAGGTGCCACCGGCGCCGGGGCGGAGGAACACGGGCGCCGAGTCGGCGGCCGGCTCGACCGTGACGCTCAGCGAGGTCTCGTCGAGCACGTCGCCGCCGTCGACCAGCTGAATGGGAATCGAGTGGCTACCGACGTGGCTCGCGAGCGGCGTCCAGCGGAGCTCGCCGCCCGCGGCCGCCGTCCCCGAGACCATGATCCGCGCGCCGGCCAGGTCGAAGGGCCCCACGGTGAAGAAGGCACCGCCACCGCCGTCGGCGCTCAGCGGCACCCGCAGGGTCTCGTTCACCCGCACCGTCACGGGCGCGAGCGGGTCGATCGTGGCGCCGTCGCCACCTCCCTTGCACCCGAAGATGGACGCGAGCGCACAGAGCGCGACCAGAAGCGATCTCGAAGTCACGGGGGTGATCCTAGCAAGGGCGGGCCCAAAAACGCAGTTCGCATGTTGGAGGACGCGGCAGTCTCGGGCAGGAACGAAGCGAGCGACGCTCAGCGGACGTCGATGGTGGCCGGCATCAGGGCCATCGGCACCGTGCCGTCGCCCCCCATCGAGACCGCCATCTCGGCGCCCTGCACCAGGGCGGGGGCGATGGATGCGGCGGCCTCGGCGTCCGCGGGCGCGGAGGCGTCCGGAGTCACCGACCCGAGCAGGTACTCGAGCAGGGTGCTCGGACGGCCGGGCGCCATCACCACGTCGGAGTCGGCCGGCAGGTGAGCGAGACGCCGCGCGCGCGCCAGGGCCGCGGCGAAACCGCCGAGGTGGTCGACCAGCCCGAGCGACTGAGCGGCGTCACCGCTCCAGATGCGCCCCTGACCGAGCTCGTGGATGCGCTCCACCGGGAGCTCCCGGCCCGCGGCGACCCGCCGGAGGAAGAGGCGATACCAGAGGCGGATCTTGTCGGCGAGCACCGACCGTTCGTCGGCCGTGAACGGACGCCAGAGCGACTCCGCGCCGGCGCGACGGCCGCGACCGAGCGGCTCGACGTGAACCCCGAGTCGCTCGGCGAGGGGCGAGAAGTCCCCCTTGCCGAAGAAGATCCCGATCGACCCGGTGACGGTGGTCGGCGTGGCATAGATCTCGTCGCAGGCGCTCGCGACATAGTAGCCACCGCTGGCGGCGACCGAGCCCATCGACGCGATGACCGGCTTGTGCGCCGCGGCCCGCCGCAGCGCCCGCCAGATCTGGTCAGAGGCGAGCGCGCTGCCGCCGGGGCTGTCGACCCGGACCACGATCGCGCGGATCGACGGGTCGGCCGTCATCGCCTCGACGGTGCGCACCAGCGTCCGACTGCCGGTCCGGTGGATGTTCACGATCGGCAGGTCGACGTTGTCTCCATCGACGATCGAGCCGTCGACCACCACCACGCCCACGCGCGGCGGGACGCCCATGTTCTCCTGGACGCGAGCACGCGGCTTGCGGAGCGTGGACGTTCCGAAGATCTCCGTGAGGCGCGGGGTCATCGCGCGTTCGTCGGCGGTGCCGTGCAGCAGCTCGGCTTCGGTCGCCTCGCCCGCCGCGTAGGGCCCGTCGTCGATCCACTGGCGCACCCGCTCGATCGAGACCTCGCGATCGCGAGCGAGGTCTTGGACGAAGCGCGCCTGCACGTCGTCGAGGAACGCGTCGCGCTGCCGCCGCGCCGGGTCGCTCATGGTCCCGCGGGTGTACGACTCGACCGCGCTCTTGAAGCGACCGATGCGCACGAAGTCGGTGCGAACACCGAGGTTCGCGAGCGCGTCGCCGTAGAGCATCACGTGGATGTTCGGCCCGAGCAGACGCACGCCGCCGGCCGGATCGACGAGCGTCTCCCGTGCCGGCCCACAGGCGTAGAGCTCGCTGCCGCCGCCCGCGTCGAGGTGACAGACCACCGGCTTGTCGGCTTCCTCGAGCGCGGCGATCGCTTCGCGGACCTCCTGCGCGTAGGCCATCGCCATGTCGGTGTCGCGGAGCCGGAGCAACACGCCGACCACCCGCGGATCGACCCGGTCCTGCTCGAGCCGATGGACGAGCGCCAGGATCCGTCGCGCGCTCATGCTGCCGCGGATCTCGAGGTCGTCGACGTGCTCGGCGACGTGGATGCCGGTCGCGCGCTCCGCGCCTCGGACTCGCCCACCCGCGAACCAGTGACCGCCGGAGCCCGTCGCGGCGCCCCCTTCGACTCGGACGCCGCGACCGAAGTCCAGCGCGAGGGCGCCGAGCACCCGATAGTCCGGGCTCGACTCGAGATCGCGCATCTCGCCGACGACGCTCACTCGGCCCAGCCGGTCGACGCGAAGCGAGAGCGCGCCGCGCACACCGACCGCGCCCGTGGTGTCGACGGCGGCCGCGAGCTCGACGATGAGGCGATCGTCCATGAAGGGCCGGAGCTGGCCGGCCAGGATCGCGCGAAAGGGCACCTTCTGATCGCTGCGCACCAAGCCTGCGGGCCCGAGCAGATCCTCCAGGACCAGCGACGCGCCGAGTATCGAGCTCGGTCGCCAGGTCGCCGAGAGATCGAGACCGACGCGCTGCGCGAGGTCCGTCTCGCCCGTCCGGCCCAGCGAGCGCTCGGCGGCCACCCAGCGGAGCGCTCCCCCCAGGGCGAGCTTGGTGCTCTTGGCCCAGGCGAGCGCGAGCGAGGCGCGACCGCCGCGAGGCCCGTTGCCGTGGCGCCATTCGACGCCGCCGCCCAAGGCCAGGCGGAAGGGCAGCTTGGTCGCTCCGTAGACCGCGTCTCCGCGGCCGCCCTCGGCGATGGCCTCGCGATGGAGCACCGCGATCTCCCAGGACTCCAGGAACGCCAACGCCGAGGGGTTCAGCGCCGCCCCCCAGGCTCCGTCCGCCGCGACGAGGTCCGACGCCGGCGCTTCGACCTGCTGGTCGAGGGGCACCCACTGGGCATCCGCGGTGGACGTGCCGAGGCACGCGAGCAGCCCGAGCGCGAGGGCTCCGGCACGACCGATGGCGGACAGGCGGGTCACGAGCGCGCCATGGTACGCCAAGTCGCGAGAACTGCACTCGAATCCCCCGACCGCCCCCATCGGACTATCCAGGGTCAGCGAGGGTCGGTTATGGTGCGAACGTGATCCTCCGGCTCACACTTTCGTTGACTTGCGTCGCCTCGCTCCTGGCCACCCACGCGGCGGCCCAGGAGGACACGCACGAACCCCCGCCGGAGGCGATCCAGTTCTTCGAGAGCGGCCGAGCCCACTACGAAGCCGGCCGCTATCAAGAGGCCTCGGTCGATTTGGAGCGAGCGCTGCAACTCGACCCGAGCTCGACCACGCTCATCTTCAACCTGGCCCGCATCTACGAGCTGCTCGGCGACCTCGACAAGGCCGTCGCCTACGGGGAGCGCTACCTGGAGCTGCTCCCCGAGGACATGGTCGAGGAGCGCGAGCGGGCCGAGTCGACCCTCCGGCGCGTCCGTGGGGCCCAGGAGTGGCTCGCGCTCCGGCAGGCCGAGGAGCCGCCCGAGCTTCGGCAACTCACCCCGACGGTGATCGTGCGGGAGCGCGGGGTCGCGGACATGCCCTTCTGGGCGACACTCGCCGCGGGTGCTGGGCTCCTCGCGGTCGGAGGAGCGCTCGGCGGCGTCGCGTGGGCCAAGCAGAACCAGGCCGCCGACATCATCCTTCGCGACGAGGCGGACCGAAACGAGCAAGCCTCGGTGATGGACCGCGCCGACCGGCTGGCGCTGAGCGCCGACCTGCTGATGGCCGCCGGTTTGGCGACGGAGATCGGCGCACTGCTGCTCTACCTGCTCCGGGTGCGCACCTTCGAGCGCGAGGTCGAGGACACCTCCGCTCGGATCCGGATCGGTCCCGACGCCGCGAGCCTCGTGGTCGAGGGGACCTTCTGATGCCGTCGCCGTTCACGCGGGTGCTGCTCTTCGGCCTACTCCTCGGCGTGGCCTGCTCGGTGATCGTCGAGCCTCCCTCGCGGCGACGGTGCGATCCCCCGGGCTCGCGTGCGGGATGCGAGGACAACGAGATCTGCGGGGTCGACGGTGACGACCTCGGCTACTGCATCGAGCTCTCCTGCGAGATCGGCCAGGAGGTCTGCGACGGCCTCGACAACGACTGTGATGGCGCGACCGACGAGGATCTCGCGGAGCGCATGGAGCGCTGCGACGCCCGCGACGACGACTGCGACGGCTTCATCGACGAAGGCCTCGACCGCGACGGCGATGGGTTCACCACCTGCGGCACCACCGACTGCGTGGACCCGGACGGCATGTGCCGCCTCGATGAGAACAACATCGATTGCAACGACACTCTCGCGGAGGTGAACCCCGCCGCGCCGGAGCTCTGCGACTCGATCGACCGCGACTGCGATGGCTTCGCGGTGCCGCCGGGTGAGCCGCCGGCCGGCGCCGTGGCCGCCCCGCGCGACTCGCTCTGCGCCGACGTGGTCGGTGCTCCCTTCTGCGAGAGCGGCCTCGGCTGCATCCCGAACGACTGCCGCGCACCGCGGGGCGAGCAATGCCTCCCGCCCACGATCTGCGGCCCGGATGGCACGTGCGTGACCGTGGACTGCACCCCCGAGATCTGCGACGGGCGCCCCGGCGACGTCTTCTGCTCCTCGACCACGGGCGACTGCGAGCCGCGAAAGGGCAACGGCGAGAGCTGCATTCAGAACGACGAGTGCTCGAGCCAGGTCTGCGCCCTCCCCGAGGTCCTGGGCATCGCCCGCTCGGAGCCGAAGATCTGCATCGACGCCTGCTGCTCCGACAACGACTGTGCCCTCGGCGAGTTCTGCTGGGACGCCGGCACCGGTACCCGAGCCTGCGTGCCCACCAGCTTCGAGCCGGCCCTCCACGGGCGAACCACCCTCGGCAGCGCCAACGCCGGCCAGAGCTGCAGCAGCGACGGCGAGTGCCGCTCTGGCCTCTGTCAGTCCAACATCTGCATCGGGCCCTGCCGGCGACCGAACGACTGCCCCGGCGGGTCGGCCTGCTCGCTCATCAACCGCGAGGACGGCGAGATCGTCACCGCCTGTGTGCCCGGCGCCCGCGAGGCGGGTCAGTTCTGCGAGGAAGACAGCCAGTGCGCCTTCGGCGACTGCCAGTGCGTCTTCGGGGTCTGCGGGACCTGCAGCGACGATCAGGCCTGCGCCGTCGACGGCGACTGCAGCGGGGGTGGGTGCTCCTACTACCTGGCCGGCAGCACCAACGACGCCTTCGCGTCGTGCAACTTCGACGGCTCCCCCACCGGCGCCTGCTGTACGACCGAGCAGTGCGGCGCGGGGATGGTCTGCCGTCCCAGCATGGTGAGCCAAGCCGACGGGCGTTTCTGGCCCACCTACTGCGACGCTCGTCGCCCCTGAAAGGCGGTTTCGCGAGCTGAGCGCTGCGGTCACTGAGCGGGGGTGATATCTTCCGCCCAGAAATGCTGCCGGGTGCAGGCACCAGGGTCGTCGAGCCATGAGCATCGGCGCCAAGAACCTCGATGCGAACATCGGGCGGGTCGTCGCGGACCGCTTCGAGGTGAAGTCCCTCATCGGCTCGGGGGGCATGGGAAGCGTGTATCGAGCCCGCCAGGTGGGCCTCGACCGCCCGGTCGCGCTCAAGCTCCTCAAGGAGGAAGCGAGCTGGGATCCGGACACCGTCACGCGCTTCCACCGCGAGGCGAAGGCCATGAGCCTGCTCCAGCACGGCAACACCGTGCGGGTCTTCGACTTCGGCCAGACCTCCGACGGCACGCTCTTCTTGGCGATGGAGCTCCTCGAGGGCGAGACCCTCACCAAGCGACTCAGCCGCGAGGGCTGCCTCGACCCGATCCTCGCCATCCGGGTGGTCCAGCAGGTGCTGCGCTCGCTCCACGAAGCGCACAGCAAGGGCATCGTCCACCGCGATCTCAAGCCCGACAACATCATGCTCGCGGGCGTCGACGGCCACGCCGAGCCCGTGGTGAAGGTGCTCGACTTCGGCATCGCCAAGGTCTTCGAGGGCGAGAACCAGTTCGACCAGCTCGAGACGCAGGCCGGCACCGTCTTCGGCACGCCGCGCTACATGTCCCCCGAGCAGGCACAGGGGAAATCGCTCGATCCACGCAGCGACCTCTACAGCGTCGGGGTGCTCCTCTATCAGCTCCTGACGGGGGTGCCTCCCTTCCAGGACGAAGAAGCCGTCGTCGTGATGGCCAAGCACATCCGCGACAAGCCCGAGCCGCCGATCAAGGTCGCGCCGACCCGGCCCATCTCGGCGTCGCTCAACAAGGCGGTGCTCAAGGCGCTCGAGAAGGACCCGGCGAAGCGCTTCCAGGACGCGAAGGCCTTCACCAAGGGGCTCGAGGCGTGCGTGAAGGACATCGAGGCCTTCAAGAGCGCGCACACCGGCGTCTTCGGTCGTTCGCGCGGCGGCCCGCCGAAGCTCGCGATCGCCGCGGCCGCCGTCGTCCTGCTGCTCTCCGTCGGCGTCGCCGCGTGGGTGTTGAGCGACGACAATCCGCCCGCACCGGCGGAGGCCGCGGGCCCGCCCTTGGCGCCGACGACTCCGGAAGAGGAGGAGCCGCCGCCGGACCCGATCGCGTCACTCCTGGAGACCGCTCCTCCCGGCGCGGACGTCGTCGTCGACGGTGACGTCGCCGGCACCACGCCCTTCGCTCGCGATCTCGTCCCCGGCGAGGATCTCGAGGTCACCCTCGAGCTCGACGGCTACGAGACCGTGGAGACCGTCCTGGCCGCCGGCCAGGAGCGCACGATCATCCTCACCGAGCTGCCGCCCGATCCGGTCGAGACCACGCGCCGCCGTCGCCGGGTTCGGCGCGGAACGATGACGACAGCGATGGCCGAGATGGAATCCGAGCCCGCAGGGGCCATGCGCAACGACCCCTACGAGCGCCTCGACTACTGAGCGTCAGCGCAGCTCCACGACCGTGAGGCGGTCGCCGCCCTCTTCGCGGGTGCCCTTGCGGAAGCTCGCGACGTAGCTCTGGTCGCGTTCGAGGCGTTCGCGAACAGCATCGCGGAGCGCGCCCGAGCCGATGCCGTGGAGGATGTACGCGGCGGGCTCGTCGGCGCCGTACATCCGGTCGAGAAAGCTCTCGGTCATGGCGATCGCGTCGTCCACGCGCATGCCGCGAATGTCGAGAGTGTTGTCGCTGGTCTGCACCGCGCGTTGCGGCTCTGGCTCGGGGACTGGCGGCTTACGACCCGCAGGCGCCTTGGGGGCGTCGGCGGCGCGGAGCTTCGAGAGCTCGGCCCAGAGCTTGAGCGCGCCGGCGGCGAGTCGGACCTTCACGTCGTCCTTCTCTTCCTTCACCTCGAGGACCTCGGCCTCCGCGCGCATGTGCGGCACGTACACCCGGTCGCCGACGCGCACCTCGCTGAGCCGCGCGCGACCCTCGTCGTCGATGACGAGCTTCGCTTTCGGCGCGCCCTTCTCGACCTCCTGCGCTTCGTCGAGTAGGCCGCGGGCCTCGGCGATCTTGTCGGCTTCGGCCTGCGCGCGGAGCTCGGTGCGCGCGGTCTTGAGCGCCTTGCGGGTCGAGCGAATCTCGCGGCGCAGCTCGCGGGCTTCGTCGTCGAGGACCTTCTGCTTCTCTTCCTTCAGCTTCTCGCGCTGCGCCTCGAGCGAGGCCTCGCCCTTGGCGATCGACGCCTCGCGCACCGCGAGCTCCTGCACCCGCTTGGCGAGCGCGTCGCGCTCCGCTTCGAGGGCGGCCAGCAGCTGCTCGAAGGCGTGACCGCGATCGGGCAAACGTTGCTCGGCGTCTTCGATCACCGCGTCGGGGATGCCAAAGCGGCGCGCGACGGCGAGCGCGCTCGAGGCCCCGGGGATCCCCGCGTGCAGCTCGAAGGTCGGCTGCATCGCCGATACGTCGAAGCCCACGGCGACGTTGCGCAGCCGCTCGTCGGTCGCGGCCATCGCTTTCACGGGCGCGTAGTGGGTGGTCGTGGCCACGGCGGCGCCCCGGTCGAGCATCGCCGCCAGCACGGCGCCGGCGAGCGCCGCGCCCTCCACCGGGTCGGTGCCGCCCGCGAGCTCGTCGAGGAGCACGAGCGCACGCGGCCCCGCGCCGTCGAGCACGCGCTTCAGGTTGGTCACGTGCGCAGAGAAGGTGGAGAGGTTCTGCGTCAGCGACTGCTCGTCGCCGACGTCGGTGAGGATCGGCTCGAAGAAGCCGCAGGCGCTCCCCGGGTCCGCGGGGAAAGGGATTCCGGCTCGGGTCGCGAGCGCGGCGACGCCGAGCGCTTTGAGCGCGACCGTCTTGCCGCCGGCGTTGGGTCCGCTCAGCACCATCCCGCGGCCACCCGCGAGGTGCAGGTCGCCGGGCACGACATCGACTCCGTCGAGCAGGAGCACCGGGTGGCGCGCCGCGGCGAGGTCCACCCTCGGCTCGTCGGGGACTGTGACGATCACGCCGTTCGTGTCGACGCCCAGCCTCGCCATCGCTTGACGCAGATCGGCGTGGTCGAGCGCCGCCACCGCTGCGCGTAGTGACGCGAGCCGTTCGCGCACCAGCTCGGTGAGCTCGACCAGGATCCGCTGCTCTTCGGCCTGGAGCTCCGCCTGGGCCATCTTCAGACGGTTGCCCTGACCGACGAGCGCCCGTGGCTCCACGAAGACGGTCGCGCCGCTCGCGCTGGTGCCATGGACGATGCCCTCGAGCTTCTCGTGTGCGTCGCGGCGCACCGGCACCACGTAGCGCCCCTCACGAAGCGTGTGGAAGCCGTCCTGCAGGATGTCCGCGTGCTCGTGGAGCATCGTCTCGAGCCGCCGCACGATCCTGGCGCGGAGGTTGGCGGTCTCCGTGCGAAGCCGGCGGAGCTCGGCCGACGCGTGATCCGCGAGCGTGCCGTCGCTCTCGATCGCCGCCGCGAGCTCGTCGTGGAGCACGTCCAGGCTCGGGTCGATCGCGCAGGCCGCGTGCATCGCCGGCATCGACTCCTTGCGGCGGCCGAGGAAGAGCCGGAGCGAACGCGCCGCGCCCAGCACCCTCATCACGTCGCGGAGGGTCGGCGCCGTGAGCGCTCCGCCACGCGACACCCGGTCCAGCTCGATCCCGAGCTCGCGGTGTCCGTCGAGCGGCACGGTCTCGTCGTCGGCGAGGAGCGCCATCACCTCGCCGGTCTCGGCGAGCGCGGTGCGAGCGCCTTCGACGCTCGAAGCGAGCGGCACGTCGAGTCGCTGCGCGAGCGGACCACGACAGCGCGACGCGACCGCCTCGACGAGGCGGCCCCACTGCAAATCGTGGAAGGTCTTGGCGGGGATCACTCTTGGAAGATCGACGGGATCTTCAGATCCCCGGAGCGCATCGTCGTCGTCATCATCGTGGTGGTCGTGGTCATGCCACGCCGTCGGCCACGAGTGCGCTGAGGAACCAGCGCGATCTGTACCGTCGTCGCCTCGCTCGGCTCGAGCTCGAGGGAGCCCGTCGAGCGCCCGAGGCGCGCGTTGAAGACCAGGGTCTCACCGACCGGAGCGTCGATGGTGCAGGGCGTGGAGTCGCAGGTGAGCTCGGTGTGCCCATCGACCGTGACCTCGGCGCCATCCCCGGGGCGGGTCTCGATGGTGACCGGCACGTGGGTGGGCGGCTCGGCGCCGCCGGTCGCCGGACCTTCGTCGGGCTCGTCGGGCTCGTCGCCTTCGCCATCCGGCTCGATGGGCGGAGAGTCGGCCTCGACCGGCTCGGGCGTGACCGGATCGACCTCCGCCACCGGGCTGGCTTCGCCGCGTTGGGTGAACCACCACGCGGCGCCGGCGCCGCCGACCACGAAGAGCGCGACCAGCGCCGCGATCAACCCCCCACGGCCACCCTTGGTCGCCGGCAGCTCGTCGGTCGCGCTGGTCGGGTCGACCATGCGCAGCGGTCGCGGCCGAGCCTTCACGGGCTCGCCGTAACCGTGAAGGGTGGCCTGGGTCAGTCGCCCCTGGCCGGCCTCCACGAGCGCGTCCTCCAGATCCTTCATGGTCTGGTAGCGAGCGTCCGGGTCCTTCGCGAGCGCCCGAGAGATCACCAGCTCGAGTTCCGAGGTGATCTTCACCTGCGGGTTCACCTCGCGCAGCGACGGCGGCTCCTCGAACATGTGCTGCGTGAGGATGCCCATGAACGAGTCGCCCACGAAAGGGACCCGGCCGGTGGCGAGCTCGAAGAGGATCACGCCCAGGGCATAGACGTCGACGCGGTGATCGAGCGGCTTCCCGGCCGCTTGCTCCGGCGACATGTACTCGGGCGTCCCGAAGATCATCCCGGTCTTGGTGAGCTTCCGGCCCGGCTCGCCGGGCGTCTCGATGTCGCTCATCTTCGCGATGCCGAAATCGACGATTTTCACGAAGTCCGGGTCGCCGCCGCGAGCCGTCAGGAAGATGTTCTCGGGCTTCATGTCGCGGTGGACGATGCCCTTGTCGTGGGCCGCGCCGAGCGCCTGACAGCATTGGATGAGGATGTGGAGCGAGCGCTCCATCCCCACGGTGCCCTCGCGGGCGAGCACGTTCGCCAAGTCCTCGCCCTCGAGGAACTCCATGACGAAGTAGCTCTGACCGAGCGGCGTGGTGCCGAAGTCGGAGATGTCGACGATGTTCTGGTGACCGATGCGCGACGCGCTCTTCGCCTCCTGGCGGAAGCGCTCGACGACCTCGGGCCGCTTGCTGAAGTCCTCGCGGAGGACCTTCATCGCGACCTGCTTCTCGATGACGGTGTGCTGGGCCTCGAAGACGAGGCCCATCCCGCCCTCGCCGATGCGACGGATCACCTCGTACTTGTCGAAGCTCTGACCGACGAGCGGATCGTCACTGTCGCTCGGCGGCTGACCCATCTGCGAGGGCGTGACCAAACGGGCCGCGTCGACGGGGCAGAAGACCTCGCCACCGCCGTACTCGGTCTTGCAAACCGGGCAAACCTTCTTCATCGGGGGTGTCCGTGCACGGTGCCGCGGGGTTGGTCCATTCGAGGGCCGCCGACCTTGGGTGACGCCCTCCGAAGAGCGCCGAAAAGTAAGAGGGTCGGTGCCCCAGGAAGGTAGCAGCAGCCGGCGCGAGTGGTCAACGCGATGACGCCGACCGGCGGCACGCGTTTCCGGTGTCAATCCGGGCCCTTCCGCACCTACGACTCACTCGACGACCCTTGCCCGGCCCCACCGGCTCCGGTACTGAGGTCGCCGTGGGCCAGGTGCAGCTCCTCGATGATGCGCTGGTGGACCAAATCGCCGCCGGCGAGGTGGTCGAACGGCCGGCGAGCGTCGTGAAGGAGCTGGTCGAGAACGCCCTCGACGCGGGGGCAACGACCATCCGAGTCGCCATCGACAACGGGGGAAAGGACCGGATCCAGGTCATCGACGACGGCGAAGGCATGACGCGCGAAGACGCCACGCTGGCGATTCGCCGCCACGCGACCAGCAAGCTCCGGCGCTTCGAGGATCTCAGCGCGCTCGGCACCCTGGGGTTCCGCGGGGAGGCCCTCCCCTCGATCGCGAGCGTGTCTCGCTTCGAGCTCACGACCCGACGCCGAGAGGACGTCGCCGGCACCCGCGTTCGTATCGAGGGTGGGAGCCCGCCGGATGTCCGGGACGCCGGCTGTCCACCTGGGACGACGATCGACATCCGCGATCTCTTCTTCAACGTCCCCGCGCGCCGAAAGTTCCTGCGAGCCCGCCAGACCGAGCGGCTCCACGTGGCCGACGTGGTCGAGCGAGCGGCGATGGCCCATCCGAAGGTGCGCTTCGAGCTGCGCCACGACGGTCGAACGCTCCGGGACCTGATGCCGGCGTCGAGCCGCTACGCCCGCGCTCGGGCGATCCTCGACAAGCAGCCGCTGCGGCCGATCGCAGGCGAACACGAGGGTGTACGGGTCGAGGGTGGGCTCGGACCGCCCGAGCAGGCCCGGCGCGGAATGAAGGAGCTCTACCTCTTCGTGAACGGCCGACCGGTGATCGACCGTGGGTTGGCGCGAGCGATCGCCTTCGCCCATGGCGACGCGCTCGGCAAGGGCCGCTATCCGAGCGGTGTGATCTTCGTCGAGCTGGACCCCGGCGAGGTGGACGTGAACGCCCATCCGCAGAAGACCGAGGTCCGCTTCGCCGACGTCCGACGGGTCACGGATTCGGTGACCCGGATCGTCACCGAGGCGCTCGGCACCCAACGCTGGTCGGACGACGACGGCACCACCATCCGCGGGAGCGCGGCGCGAGCCTCGACCCGAGCGCGAGACGACGGACCGCTCGCCGCCCTCCCCCGCGATGGCTCGTTCTGGAGCCGGCGGCTGAAGCCCGGGCCGACCACCCCACGGAAGGACCCGAAGCCGGTGCTGCCGAGCGAGCGTCCGAAGGAGAGCGTCACCGAGCAGGCGTTCGCCGCCGCGCTGCGCGAGCGAGCGAGTGACGCGATGGAGCCGCTGGACGCGCCCGAGCCCGAGCCCATGGCTGGACCACTCGGCGCATTGAGCAACGGGCTCGTGCTCGGCGAGCTCGATGGGTCGCTCCACGTGGTCGCGCCCGCGACGTTGTGGACGGCGCACGCGAAGGTGGTCCTGGCCAGCGAGCCGATCCCGCGCCGGCGGCTCCTCTTCCCCACCCGGCTCGCCGTCAGTGACCCGAGCGACGCCCTGCTCGCGACGATGGGCGAGCTCGGCTTCGACCTTCGCGCGCTCGGCGACGACGCGGTCGCCATCCACGCCGCACCCCGTTTCGCGATCCCCGAAGTGCCCGCCGACGTACTCGCGCAGGTCGCCCTCGAACGGCCGAACGAAGGCGCCAGGGTCGTCGCCGAAGCGTTCGGCGCCGCCGCCGCGCAGACCGACGCCGGCCGCGACCCGGCGCAGGTCTGGGCGGCGTTCCTCGAGCTCCCCCTGCCCTCTCGCGAACGCGTCGGCCGAGCCCTGCCCCTGGAAGACCTCGACCGTTGACCCGGCTGATCGTGATCGCCGGGCCCACCGCGAGCGGGAAGACGGGTGTGGCCCTCGAGCTCGCGCGGCGCTTCGATGGTGAGCTCGTCGGCGCGGACAGCGTGCAGGTCTACCGCGGCTTCGACATCGGGTCCGCCAAGCCCACCGCGGCCGAGCTCGGCGGCGTGGCCCACCACCTCATCGACTGCCTCGATCCGGACGAGTCCATCGACGCGATGGGCTTCGCGGGTCTCGCGGACGCCGCCATCGCGGACATCGCGGCGCGCGGGAAGCAGCCGATCGTCGTCGGCGGCACCGGGTTGTGGATCCGCGCGTTCGTGCGCGGCCTGGTCGACGTGCCGCTCCCCGACCCCGCGATCCGCGGCGCGCTCGAAGCCGAGGCCGAGGCGAGGGGCGCCCCGGCGCTCCACGACCGGCTGACCACCATCGACCCGATCGCCGCCGAGCGCATCCACCCGAACGACGCGCTGCGGATCGTGCGGGCGCTCGAGGTCTTCGAGCAGACCGGTCGCCCGCTGGGCGAGCTCCAACGGGACCATGCGCTCGGCGCGCCACGCTACCCGAACCTCTTCATCGTGCTCGACCGCGAGCGCGACGCGCTGGACGACGCCATCGAGACGCGCCTCGATGCCATGCTCGAGCACGGCTGGGTCGACGAGGTGCGGGCGCTCCTCGCACGCTGGCCCGCGGAGGCCCGCGCCTTCGGCTCGGTGGGCTATGCGCAAATCGTCGCGCACCTCCGCGAGGGCGTGCCCATGGAGGACACCCGGCAGAAGATCCGGAAGGTCACGCGCACCTACGCCCGCCGCCAACGGACCTGGTTTCGCTCGGAGCCGGGCATCGATTGGCGCACCGATGCGGCCTCGGTGATCGCACCGGACGGCATTCGACGCGTCACGGAGTGGCTCGCCGACGCGACCCGAGGTTCGTGAAGGATCGACGCGCATGAACTTCCTGGGCCACGTCTTCGTCGCGAGCTGGCGACGCGGCACCGGTGACGACGCCGCGGCCTACGCCTTCGGCTCGATGATCCCCGACTTCACCGGCATGGCGCGCGCCCGCATCGTCGAGGTGACTCACGACGAGACCGCCGAAGGGGTCGCGCTCCACCACGAGACCGATGGCGTCTTCCACAGCTCGCCGGTGTTCACCGCGCTGATGGAGGAGACGCGCCGCGACCTCGAGTCGGCGGGCGTCCGCCGCGGAACGTCGCTCGCCGTGAGCCACGTCGGGGCCGAGCTGCTTCTCGACGGTTGGCTCCTCGGTCGGGATCGCGAGCACGGCGGCCACGTGGGTTCGCTCTACGAGTCGGCGCTGGCCGTGGGCGAGACCCTCTGCCCGGAGCTCCGCTTTCGCCATGACGAGGGCGAGGAGCGAATGCGCGCGCTGCTCGGGCGCCTTCGCACCTACGGACTCGACGGGCACGAATCGGTCGACGTGATCCTCGACCGACTCGAGCGCGCGCTCGGGCACCGAGAGCGATTGCGGATCGTGCCGGGGGACCGAGAAGCCGTCCGATCCGGACTGATCCGGTGTGGGCGGGCGGTCGCCGAGCGTGCGCCGGAGTGGATCGCGTACCTGCGAGAGCACCTGGCAGACCCGGACGATCGCGCTCGATAGAGAACCACGCTCTGAAACGGGGCTGAAACACGAGTGATCTCACACACTCACACTCGCCGTGGGATTGACACCTCGCTTGCCGCGGGGAATGCTCCGGCGCGAGGGAACCATTGGCCGGCGAGGCGGCAACCAGAAAAGAAAAGCCGATCGAGGGCATCGAAGAGCTCCCGAGACGTTTCGGCAAATACACCCTGCTCCGGCGACTCGCCGTGGGCGGCATGGCCGAGCTGTATCTGGCGCTCCAGAAGTCGGTCGCCGGCTTCGAGAAGCTGATCGTCGTCAAGCGTGTCCTCCCGCATCTCGCGGTGGACGAGACCTTCGTCGAGATGCTGCTGGCCGAGGCTCGCATCGCCGCGACCCTCACCCACCCGAACATCGCGCAGGTGTACGACGTGGGTGTCGCCGAGGGCGACTACTTCATCGCCATGGAGCACGTCCACGGCGAGGACCTGCGCTCCATCGTCCGCCAGATGCGGCAGAAGTCGGTCCGCTCCTTCCCGCTGGAGCACACGCTCGCGATCGTCATGGGCTGCTGCAAAGGCTTGGCCTACGCACACGACCGACGCGACCTCGATGGCGAGCCGCTCGAGATCGTCCACCGGGACATCAGCCCGCAGAACGTGCTCGTCACCTTCACCGGTGACGTGAAGGTCGTCGACTTCGGCATCGCCAAGGCGCGCTCGGCCAACGAAGAAGAAGAGGGACAGCTCAAGGGCAAGGTCCCCTACATGAGCCCGGAGCAGGCCCAGGGCCTGCCGCTGGACTCGCGGAGCGATCTCTTCTCGCTCGGCGTGATGCTCTTCGAGCTCTGCACCGGCAAGCGCCTCTTCAAGGGCGCCAATGAGCAGGAGACGCTCCAGCGCATCGTCGGTGGCAACTATCCGCAGCCGCGCGACATCAACCCGAACCTCTCCCCTCGTCTCGAGGCGATCATCCTGCGTGCGCTGACGGTCGACCGCGACCAGCGCTATCCCGACGCCCGCGAGATGCTCGCGGACCTCGAGAGCTACATCCGCGACGAGCGGCTGGCCGTGAGCGCGCTGAGCCTCGGCGAGTGGATGCAGGACCTCTTCGACGACAAGCTCGCGCAGCAGAAGCAGATGCTGCAGGAGGGTCGGCAGCTCGCCGAGGTCCTCGCGTCGGAAGAGACGGAAGACCTCGCCGCCATCAGCAGCATGGGGCTCAGCCTCAGCGGCGTATCCCAGGTCCGGGCCAAACCCGCTTCGAAGACCCCCTGGGTGCTCTTGCTGCTCCTGCTCGGCCTCGGCGCCGCGGGTGCGGCGGCGACCTACATGCTCTGGCCCGAGCCCGCGCCGACCGGCCCCGGTTCCATCGCCATCAGCACCGATCCGCCCGGCGCAGCGATCTACATCGACGGGAGCCGGCGACCGGAGCGGACCCCGGCCACGCTCAGCGACCTGCCGCTCGGCACCTACAGCGTGCGGCTCACGGCGGACGGCTTCGCGCCCTTCGCGTCGCAGGTGGAGCTCACCCAGGCGTCGACCGCCGGCACCATCGAGGCCGAGCTCCAGCGACCCACGGCCAGCTCCTTCGGCGTGGTTCGGGTGAACACGACGCCTGCGGGGGCGACCGTCCTGGTCGACGGATCTCCGATCGAGGGGACCACTCCGCTCACCGTGCCCGAGCTCGAGCCGGGCGTGGCGCACCGCATCGCGATCACCCTCGACGGCTACGAGACGCACTCCGAAGAGGTCCTGCTCCAGGCCGGCGACGTCTCCGAGGTGACCGCCACGCTCGAGCGCACGCCGCTCGGCGACAACGAGACCTGGCTGACGGTCACGACCGACCCGGACGACGCGACCGTCACCATCGGCGGCGAGAGCTACGAGAGCGGCAGCCCCTACGAGATCCGTCTGCCGAGCGGCGAAACCGAGGTCCGGGTGGAACGCGAGGGCTACGAGGCCGTGGTGCGCGAGATCGACCTGCCTGGCGGCCGCGAGGTCGAGCTGCCGGTGGAGCTCGAGCGTCGACGGCGGAACGCCGGTGGCGGCATGCGCCGACAGACCATGGAGACGCCGGAGCCCGCGGGTGGCCCCGGCCAGCTGACCTTCGACGCGCGTCCCTGGTGCAACGTCACCATCGGCGGCCGCAGCCTCGGTCAGACCCCGATCGTGAACCACACCCTGCCTTCGGGTCGCCACCGCGTGACCTGCTCCAACCCGGAGCTCGGCGTCACCCGGAACATCCCGGTGACCATCGAGCCCGGTCAGACCACGCGCAAGCGCGTCTCGCTGCAGTAGCCCAGCTCGAACGACCCGCTAGCGGGTCGCGCATTTGCGGGCTACGACCGCCGCCGTGACCGAGCCCGACCCGACGGCGGCGAAACCCGCCAAACCCGCGTGGCGCTCCGTCCTTCTGCGGGTGGGCGTCACCGCGCTCACGCTCGGGCTCTGGTACTGGCTCGCCGATGTCCCGTGGGACGACCTGAAGGACGCGGTCCGACGCATCCACCTGAGCACGCTCGGCTGGGCCACCGCCCTCGCGTGCGTGAACCTCTGCATCGGCGCCTTTCGCTGGCGGGTGCTGATGAAGGCCTACGGCGCCGTGACCCTGCCGCCCTTCCTGCGGATGGTGCGCCTCTACTTCGTCGGCATCTTCTTCAACACCTTCATCCCGGCGAACGTCGGCGGCGATCTCCTCCGCGGCCACATCACCCGCCGCGCGTTCCCCGGCGCCGCGAGCGGCTACCTCGTGGTGATCCTCGAGCGCGTCTTCGGGCTCGCGGGGCTGATGCTGCTTGCCGGGCTCGTGCTGCTCATCCACCCGATCGAGGAGCTCGCCGGCAGCCGCTGGCTCGGGCTCCTCGGCTTCGTGGCCGCGCTGGGCGCGGCCTCGGCCCCCGCCATCATCCGCTTCTTCGGTGGGCGCCTGCCCGGGAAGCTCGGCGAGGTCGCCCGTGGCGCGCCAACGCTGGAGCGACCCGCGCTCGTCGTCGCGGTGCTGGCGCTGAGCCTCGTCACCCAGGGGCTCGTCGCGGTCGGTGGCCACCTCTTCGTCGCCGACCTCGACCCGAGCGTGCCCCTCACCGCAAGCCTGGTGCTGGTGCCCGTGGGGTTGGTCTCGATCTACCTGCCCACCATCGCCGGTCTCGGCGCGCGCGAGGCCAGCTTCGTCGTGCTCTTCGGGATGGTCGGCGTGGCGGAAGCCGACGCCACCGCCGCGGCGCTCGGCGTGCTCGCGACCACCCTGCTCACCGCGGTCATCGGCGGCGTCGCCCTGCTCCAGGGGCGGATGCGGGGCGTGGACGACGAGGGCGTGGACGACGAGCGCGAGCTGGCGGAAACGGCGTCTGGTACGGTGGAGCCATGACCACCGTGGCGCGCAAGAGCCATGGAACGGGTCGTTTCCGCCCCGAGGATCTCGGCTCGCTCGGCGAGGGCACGGTGCTCGAGGAGGGCGTCCTGATCTTCCACCCCGACCGGGTCCACCTGGGCGCCGGGGTCTACGTGGGTCACCAGACGATCCTCAAGGGCTACCACCACAACGAGATGCGCATCGGCGACGGGACCTGGATCGGCCAGCAGTGCTTCTTCCACTCCGCCGGCGGCATCGACATCGGCCGCAACGTGGGCGTCGGCCCCAGCGTGAAGATGCTGACCAGCACCCACACCGAAGCCGGTCGCGCGACGCCCATCCTGCATGCGCCGATCACGACCGCGCCCATCGTCGTGGAGGACGACGCGGACCTCGGGGTCGGCGCCATCCTGCTACCGGGCGTCACCGTCGGCCGCGGTGCACAGGTCGGCGCCGGGGCCGTGGTCACCGAAGACGTGCCTGCGTACGCCGTGGTCGCCGGTGTGCCGGCGAAGCTCTTGCGCATGCGGCCCGCTGACGAGTGATGCCGCCGCTCACCGTCGCCATCCTCGCCTACGACGAGGAAGAGAACCTGCCCTCGGTGCTCGCCGAGCTCTTCGCGTACCTGGACCGGGTGGTGCCGGGCGCCGAGGTCATCGTCATCGACGACGGCTCGAGCGACGACACCGCAGCCGTCGCCGCCCGCTGTCTCGAAGGACGACCGGGCCGAGTCATCCGCCACCGCGCGAACCGGGGCATGGGCGCCGGCCTGAAGACCGCCGCCACCGCCGCGCGCAGCGACTGGTTCACCTTCCTCCCCGCGGACGGTCAGATTCCACCGGAGGCCGTAGGCACCCTCCTCGCCGCGCGCGACGATGGGCCGACCGCCGACCTCGTGCTCTCCGTCTACGACCAGCGTGACGACGGTGCCCTCCGCAAGGTGCTGAGCTGGGGCGTCCGCACCCTCATCCGCGCCGTCCACGGCGTGCGGATGCGCTCCGACGGGCCCTATCTGATCCGCCGCACCCTCTTCGACCCCGAGCAGCTCGCACCCAACACGTTCTTCCTGAACTTCGAGCTCCCCATCCGCGCCGGCGCCGCCGATCTGCGCACCCGCACCGTCACCGTCCCTTGCCGCCCCAGGCTCGCCGGCGTCAGCAAGACCGCACGCCCCGGCCGCGCCCTCGGCGTCGCCAAGGATCTCCTCGCCATGCGCCGCCGCCGCCTCCGAGAGACCCTCGACCACTGGTGACCTTCGGGGACACTCCCCCCCTCCCAATCCCCCGCAAATACAGGGCTCTCCCAGCGGAAAATGCAAACACTCCGCAAGGGCCCGATTCTCGCTTCGATGAGCACTTATCGAAGCGCTACTTCTGCCCCGCCCGCTTGAGCCGGTCCCGCAGCGTCGAGCGAGGGATCCCGAGCGCCCGCGCCGCCGCCGACAGGTTCCCCTGGTGCCGCTCGACCACCGAGACGATGGACGAGGACGCGTGGTCCTCCATCCGCACGACGCCGCTCGTCCGCTCGATCGCCCGCACCACGTCCGCGCGGGTCACCCGATCGGTCGCCGACCACACCGCCGCCTGAATCACCAGGTTGCGAAGCTCCCGCACGTTCCCGCGGAAGTCGTGCCGCTCGAGCCGTTCGAGCGCGTCCGCCGTGAGCACCTTCGGCGCCCCGAGGTCGAGCGCCACCTCGCCCAGGAAACGACGCGCCAAGGGCGCGATGTCCGCGATGCGATCCCGGAGCGGCGGCACCACGATCAGGAACTGCATCAGCCGGTAGTGCAGATCCTCCCGAAAGCGCCCCGCGCTCACTTCTTTGCGCAGGTCGCGGTTGGTCGCGGTCACCAGCCGCAGGTCCACCTTCCGGACCTTCTCGGAGCCCAGCCGTCGCACCTCCCAGGTCTCGAGCACCCGCAGCAGCCGCGCCTGCGTGGTCAACGGCAGCTCGCCGACCTCGTCGAGGAAGAGCGTCCCGCCCTCGGCCTGCTCGAAGGCACCACGGTGCGCCGCCTCCGCGCCCGTGAACGCGCCGCGCTCGTGGCCGAAGAGCTGGCTCGCGACCAGCTGGTCCGAGAAGCCGGCGCCGTTGTATGCCACGAAGGGTCCGTCCGAACGCGGCCCCAGCCGATGCAGCGAGCGCGCTACGCCTTCCTTGCCGGCGCCGCTCTCACCGGTCACCAGCACGCAGTAGCGAGGCACGCGCGCGACACGACGCACCTCGTCCATCACGCGCTGCATCGGCTCGGACTCGACGACCAGCGGCGAGTGCTCCGGCTCGGGCGCCACGATCCGCAAGTCCGTTCGACCGATGCGAACGGTCGCCCCCGGCCCCACCTCCACGGCGTGCACGCGCCGCCCCGAGATCCACGTGCCGTTGCGGCTGTCGAGGTCACGCACCAACACCCGCCCGTCGAGCGGCTCGAGCCGACAGTGGCACCCGCTGATCGTGCGGTCGTAGAGGGTGATGTCGTTGCGCCGGCTGTCCGAGCCCAGCGTGATCGGCCGACCATCGAGGCGAACGTGCCGGGTCTCCGAGCCATGACCGATCACCACCGCGAGTGGCCGCGCGGGCGCGACCATGGTGGTCATCGGCTCCGTTCGGCTCGGTGAGGGAGCCGGCGCCTGCTCGCTCTGCACCCGCCGAAGGTGGTGATGCCGACCGAGCGAGAGCGACACCCCGACCCCGAGTGGGCGGGTCTCACGCCGCGCCAGGTCGGTGGCCCGCACGCCATCCGGGGTGCGCTCGATCAGGAACGCGCGCTCGGCGAGCTCCGGGTCGTGGACCACGATGGCGCAGTGCCGAGATCGACCGACATCGAGCGGGCGATCGCCCAAGGTGAACTCACGCAGTGTTTTTCCCTCGTATCCGAGCAACAGGACGTCTTGCATTCCGAGCCTCCGAGCGTGCCTTCTCGGAGCAAGCGCGGGCCGGTTGCGCGGATGCGGCGACTTTCTGCGGCCAGATGCGCCAGAGCTTTCCCACAGGGTGTGGATAACTTGTGTGATTCGTGGGGACGCGGTGCGTCATCCCCGGATTTCCAGGGGTTTTCGCTGCCGTGCGCCCCTTGCGCACCCACATGGGCTCACATGAGCCGCATTCACCCACCGTGTTTTTCGACACCTTTCGGATGGCGCTCATCGAGCCTTGAAAGGCAGCCCCGGACTGCGGTATGTGCAGCGCGCACACCGTGAGCGCTCCCACCGACACACACCTGCTCGAGACCCCGTTGACCGCGACTCATCGGGAGCTCGGTGCACGAATGATGCCCTTCGCGGGCTACTCGATGCCGATCCAATACGCCGGCATCAAGCAGGAGCACGCCGCCGTGCGCGAAGCGGCCGGCCTCTTCGACGTATCCCACATGGGGGAGCTCTTCCTCGAAGGGCCGCACGCCATCGGGCTCGCGGACTCGCTGGTGAGCAACGATGTCTCCAAGCTCGTCGACGGTCAGGCGCTCTACACCGTCTGCTGCAACGAGAAGGGCACCATTCTCGACGACCTGATCGTGTACCGGCTCGCGCCGGAGCGGGTGATGATCGTCTGCAACGCCAGCAACCGCGCCAAGATCGCGGCGCACGTGGCGCAGCACGCCGGCGACCCCGAGCGGCAGGGCCGGGTCCACTTCAAGGACGCCTCGGACGATTACGCGCTCCTCGCGCTCCAGGGTCCGAAGGCCGAGACCATCATGGGCGAGGCCGGGGGCACGGCCTTCACCGACCTGGGCTTCTTCCGGGTGGCGGAAGGCGAGCTCCTCGGTGCCTCGGTGATCATCGCCCGAACGGGCTACACCGGCGAGGACGGCTTCGAGCTCTTCGTGCCAGTGTCGAACGCCAAGGCCGTCTGGGATGGGCTGATGAAGGCCGGCGAAAGCCACGGCCTGCAGCCGGTTGGGCTCGGCGCCCGGGACACGCTCCGGCTCGAGGCGAAGCTCGCGCTCTACGGCAACGACATCGACGAGAGCACGCACCCCTACGAGGCCGGCCTCGGCTGGGTCGTGAAGCTCGATGGCGCCGACTTCCTCGGCAAGGCCGCGCTCGAGAAGATCAAGAAGGACGGCTTCGACCGGAAGCTCGTCGGTTTCGAGATGACCGGTCGCGGCATCGGCCGGCACGGCTACCCCATCCTGGACCCCGAGTCCGGTGAGGCCGTGGGCGAGGTGACCAGCGGGTCGCCGGCGCCGACGCTCGGCAAGAACATCGGTCTCGGATACGTCCCGAAGCGGCTCGCCAAGGTGGGCACGCCGCTCCAGATCGAGATCCGTGGCAAGCGCATCGACGCATGCGTGGTGAAGACCCCGTTCTACAAGAGAGAGAAGTAGAGGACACTGGCATGGCGACTTACCCCGGCGACCGGCGCTACACGAAGGACCACGAGTGGGCGATGGACGAGGACGGCCTCATCCGCGTGGGCGTGACCTCCTACGCCGTCGAGCAGCTCGGCGACGTGACTCTCGTGGACCTCCCCGATGTCGGCGCCGACGTGCAGGCGCAGGAGCAGTTCGGCGGCATCGAGTCGGTGAAGACCGTCTCCGACCTCTACGCACCGGTCAGCGGTGAGGTGGTCGAGGTCAACGACGAGCTCGAGGACAGCCCCGAGCTGGTCAACGAGGGCCCCTACGGACAGGGGTGGATGGTCGTCATCAAGCCGAACGATCCGAAGGAGCTCGATCGCCTCATGGAGGCGGTCGCCTACGAGGACTACGTCGGCAAGCTCGAGTGATGGGAGTCGCGGCGTCCCGTGAGTGACGTCGCGGTCTCGACTGGCCCCCGAGGCCGTTTGAACGAAAGGTCCGGGCACCATGCGGTATCTGCCCCACACCGAAGCGGAAGTCCGAGAGATGCTCGCGGCGATCGGAGTCTCCTCGATCGACGCGCTCTTCGAGCCCATCCCCGAGCCGCTGCGCTCCAAGCCCCTCGATCTGGAGCCCGCGCTCGACGAGGCCGCACTCATGGCGCACCTGGAGCGACTCGCGGACCGGAACGAGGCCGCCAAGGACCTCAGCTTCCTCGGCGCCGGAATGTACGACCACCACATCCCGCCGGCGGTCGACCAGCTCCTGCTCCGCAGCGAATTCTACACGGCCTACACGCCCTACCAGGGCGAGGTCTCGCAAGGCACACTGCAGGCGATCTACGAGTTCCAGACCATGGTCTGCGAGCTCTTCGACATGGAGGTCGCCAACGCTTCCATGTACGACGCCGCGAGCGCCACCGCCGAAGCCGTGCTCATGGCTCGCCGCGTGTCCAAGGGGAAGCGCAGCAAGATCATCCTGAGCGGCGCGCTTCACCCCCACGCCATCGACACCGTGCGCACCTACCTCAAGGGCCTCGACGACGAGCCCGACATGGTCGTGACCGGCATCACCGAGGACGGCCGCACCGACCTCGACAGCGTGAAGGACGCGCTCGCCAGCCAGCCCGCCGCGCTCGTCGTCGGCTACCCGAACTTCTTCGGCTGCGTGGAAGACCTCGAGGCGCTCGGCGCTGCGATCCACGGCGCGGGCGGCCTGCTCGTCACCCAGACCTCCGAGCCCTACGCGCTCTCGATGCTCCAGGCCCCCGGCACGGCCGGCGCCGACATCTGCGTCGGCGAAGGGCAGGCCCTCGCCGTGCCCCCGCAGTTCGGTGGCCCGGGCGTGGGTCTCTTCGCCTGCCGTCAGAAGTTCGTGCGGCAGATGCCCGGCCGCCTGGTCGGCGAGACCGTAGACGAGACGGGCAAGCGCTGTTTCGTGCTGACGCTCTCGACCCGCGAGCAGCACATCCGCCGCGACCGCGCGACCTCGAACATCTGCACCAACCACGGCCTCATCGCGCTGGCCTTCGCCATCCGGACCGCGATGCTCGGCCGCAGCGGCTTCGAGCAGGCCGGCGAGACCTGCCTCCGCGCCGCGGCCTACCTCGAGAGCAAGCTGAAGGAGCTCGACGGCTTCGAGCTCCCCTACGGCGCGCCGACCTTCAACGAGCTCGTCGTGCGCCGCAAGGGCGGCAGGGCCGGCCCGATGCTCGCGGCCCTCGCCGCGCAGGGGATCCTCGCCGGCGTCGACCTCGGCCGGTTCAGCGCCGACTGGGACCACGACTTCCTCGTCGCGGTCACCGAGAAGCACAGCAAGGAAGACATCGACCGCCTGGTCGACGCCCTCGCTTCCGCCTGAGCCTCCCCACCCCACGCCAGGAGCCTCCACCCCAGGGACGCTCTTAAGCAGTTAAGCCCAGGGACGCTCTTAAGCAGTTAAGCCC
>CAYXAP010000010.1:130602-198707 GCA_964462035.1 uncultured Sandaracinus sp. | reverse complement strand
GGAGGAGGAGCGCGCAGCGCGACGACGCACCGAGCGGCTCCGCCGCGAGCTCTTCAGGTTTTTGGGGAGGCGAGGAGCGATTCACTCGCGACGAGCCGGGGGCTTTTTCAAAAGCCCCCCAAGAAAAAAGCGGCGGCTCCGAGCTGAGCTCGAAGCCGCCGCAGTGACCGGAACCGCAACGCTGTGCCTGGTTAGGCGCAAGGGTTGGGTTGGGGAGGGACGAAGCGGTCCCGGTCGTTGGTTGGTTGGTTCCCGGTCGCAGGCGAGGCGAAGCCCCGATCAGTGACCGAAGTCGAAGAGCCAGCTCAGGCGACGCACCAGGTTGAGGTTGTCCATGTACTGAGCGAGCTCGGCGTCGGCGCCGTTGGCCTCGAGCTGCTGGGCGTGGATGATCATCCGCGCCGCGGGCCCGAGCTCGTCGCCGGTGGTCGCGTCCTCGAAGGAGGCCGCGTAGTAGGTGAGGCCGGTCGCCGGGTCGGTGAACTCGACGGTGGGCCCGGTGACTCCGATCGCCTCGGCACCTTCCGCGACCCAGATGCGGGACTGCTGGAAGTAGGTGCGGTCGAAGGTCTCGGGGATCATCGCCATGCCGTAGGTGGCGGCGAAGAGCTGGATGGAGAAGCTCGCGTTCGGGTCGAGGGGCGTGCCACCCATCGAACCGTCACGCAGCTCGACGGCCGTCGGGTAGATGAGCTCGCCCTCCTGGAGGCGCGGAGCGACCGTGTTCCAGTCGGAGGAGAGCAGGCCCCGGAAGAAGCCGGTGACCGCGGGTCCGAAGGAGCTGTAGAAGCTGATCTGGTAGCGACGCACGTCCGCGGCGGTGTCCCGCCCGAGGAAGTTGGTCTGCGGGTCCACCATGACCATCAGCGCGAGCGCCTTGTCGTAGTAGTAGCCAGCGCGATCGAGCTGATCGAACCAGAAGTAGCCGGCGTCGAAGTCCCAGGTGGTCTCGAGCGCGCGACCGTCGAACGCGCTGACGCGCGGGCTGAAGGTGCCGCCGCCGGGCAGCAGCGCAGCGGTGCCATCACCACGGGTCCCGTCCGAGTACTGGCCCGGCTCCGGAACGGTGACGACGCGGGTGAAGAGCTCGAAGATGGAGCCGACCGCAGCCGTGTAGGCGCCCATGCCGTCCGGACGGGTCCAGAAGGTGGCGAAGCTGGGGTCGTTGCCGAAGATGTCTTCGAAGATCGGGCGGTAGAGCGAGTAGATCTGGTTGGCGTACTTCAGCTTGTTGAAGTAGCGGCCGTGGATCCGGTTCGCGTACGACTGGGTGTCGAAGCCCAGTCGACCACGCCGGAAGGCGTTGAAGATGTAGTAGTTCCAGTAGTTGTCGATGACGCTGTTGACCGTCTCGTAGGGGTCCGCGCCAGCGTCATAGAGGTAGCAGTCCGGACCGAGGTCCCGCTGCTCGTCGCTGCAGAAGAGGTACGGCACGGACGGGCGACCCATCGGATCGGCGAGCGCGTCACTGATGCCCTGGGACGCCAGGAAGGAGTCGGGCTGCAGGCTCTCGTAGGGCACGTCCGCGCGCTCCTGCATCTGCTCGATGCTACCGACGACCTCGGGCCAGTCGGTGTACTCGTACGCGGTCACGTCGGCGCCGGTGAAGGCTTCCAGCTTGAGCGGGATCGGCCACCCGGCGCGCTGGATGAAGTTCCACCAGTTCACGTCACCGGGCTCGGTGGCGTTCGCGAAGACCTCGACCATGTCGCCGTAGCCCATCTTGATGGCGGCGCGGTCGTAGTGGCCCAGGCCGTGCGCGTCGGTGACGACGAAGTTGTTCCCGTAGTCCATGACCGTCGAGTACTCGTACTCGCGGATGCGACCGTCGATCTCGGCCTCACTGAGCGGGTCGTACGCACGCGGGCGCATGTCACCGTCGTTGCGGAGCTCCCAGTAGCGGGGCGCGTAGTTCAGCGCGTCGTAGGAGCCGCTGAAGTTGTGACGGAGGCCGACCGTGTGGCCGATCTCGTGGGCCGTCACGCCGTGGAACATCGGGTGGCGGAGCATGTCGCGAACCAGGTCGTAGTCGATGGTGCCGTCGTCCTGCTGGACCTGGTAGGTCTCGCCGTACCACTCCATGGTGCCGTCGCCAGAGGCGATGGCGCGCTGGATGGCGCGCGCGAGCCCGAGCAGGCCCTCGTCGGCGAAGTCCGCGTGGAGCGTGCAGTGCCCCTCGACGTGCATCCGGTCGTGGACCCGGTTCATGGCCTCGAGGCGGCGAAGGCTCATCCCTCGGATCGGGCTGGCCGCCTCGAGGACACCCTCGCTCTCGTTGTCGAACTGCGGGTCGATGCCGGCAGCGAGCCGCATCTCCGAGCCGGTGAGCAGCCGCTCGACGTCGGTGCCGACCAGGTTCTGGAGCCGGGCCTGGCCGATCTCGCTTCCGTTGCCGAAGGCGCCGTTGCGAAGCAGCTGCCGGCGGACCTCCTCGACCCGAGCGATCAGCTCGGCCGGCGAGCCCGGACGCTGCGCGGCGCTGTCGATCCCGCTCAGCCCCTCGGCCCAGGAGAAGTCCATCGCTTCTTCGATCTCGTGGACGTTGAATCCGTCGATGGTCGTGACGTGGTCGTCGGCCGGACGGCCCGTCTCCAGGGAGCCGGGCTCGGTGTTCTCGCGAACCCAGGACTCCACGACGTCGCCGCTGGAGATGTCGGTCTCGCTCACGTCGTCGTTGAGCAGCGCGATGATGTCACGCGCGAAGCTCTGGAGGGTCTCGACCGCAGCACCGTACATGAACGCGTTGCCCATGATGATCTCGCCGGTCTCGGGGTCGGCCGATGACGGGCCGTAGCCGAGCGGGCTGCTGGCGTGCGGCTCGGCAACCCAGCCGATGAGCGAGTAGCGGAGGTCGCCGATCTGCGCGGAGGTACCGGGCGCGCCGCAAGCGGGGTGGTCCGCCTCGGTGACCGGGTTCGAGCAGAGGGTGAACATCGTCTGGTGGTCCTCGCGGGTACGCTCGCCGGCGCAGGCCGCGGCGTCACCACCCTCGGCGAGGCACTCGTTCTCACGGAGAGAGGAGACGGTCTCGACGAAGGCCTCGTTCCAACCATTGGCCACGCTCTGGACGTCCGTGAGCAGGTCCTCGGGGAAGTTGGAGCTCAGGTGGTAGGCGATGGGCCGCACCTCACGCTCGCGGTAGGGGATGGTGCAGGCGCCGAGGAAGGAGCCGTCTTCCGCGCGCTCGCGGGTGGCGACGCCCCAGGCGGTGTCACAGACGGAGCCGCCGCCACCACACACGTCGGCGGTGGCCTCGGTGCAACGCACGAGGTTGCCCTCGGCGTCCTTGCGGTGGCTCTCCATCCAGAGGTTGTGGCGGTTCACGAAGCGATAACGGTCGGCCTCGACCGGGCCGTACTCCTCGTCGTAGCCGGCGCGCTCGGTCACGAAGTAGCCAAAGCGCTCCATGCGATCGCCGGTGTAGACCTGCGGCTCGTAGTCCCGGGACGGGTCCACGCGAAGGAAGGAGTTACGGACGGTGATCTCGCCGGGCGCGCAGTCGAGGTGCCCCTGGGAGATCAGGAAGCACGTCGGGATGGAGCCGAAGCCCTCGAGCTCGATCTCGGTCGGCTTCACGAACATCTTGTTGACGATGTCGATGTAGTGGACCGTGTCGTTGTCGTCGCGGACGAACTTCGGCTCGTGCGGGTGCCCGGTACCGGGCTCGACGAAGTAGCTGACCGACTCCGACTGGATGCCGTCGAAGAGCCGAGCAGCGACGAGGAAGTCGTTGTTCGTGATCAGGTTCTCCGACCAGTCGACCCGCATGTAGTCCCGGTCGTACCAGGGGCGGTCGGTCGTGTTCTCCATGATCACGTTGTTCTCTTCGCCCGTCAGCGGGTTGTAGCCGCGGCGGATGTCGAAGTGGCTCTCGATCCGGTACATCGCGATCGCAGCGCCGTCCTCGGTCGCACCCGCGATGCCCTCCGGCTCGGCCCCGGCGATGTGCTCGTAGGCGCGCCGGACGATCAGGAGATCCTCCTGGATCTCGAACTCGATCTTCTCGGTCGTGCCCTGCTCGCCGACGAAGGTGTACGGCGCGCTGTAGGGCGAGTCGATGACCGTCTGCAGGAAGTACCACTCGCTGTCGAGCAGCACCGACTTGTCCAGCGCATTGGGCTGCACCTGGTTGACCGCGGGCTGCGTCTGATTGCAGGCGGCGAGGGCCAGGGCGAGTGAGAAGAAGGAAAGCAGTTTTCGCATGAACGTCTCCAGGGAGCTCGGTTGGGGCTCCGCGCGTACGGGTCCACGAGGCATCCCCGGGGGGCGGGTCGCCTTCGCGCCGGCCACACCGGACCGGGTCGTCAGAACGTAGGAGCAAAGGGCGTGCCTACTCGGGCGATGCGGCTATTTATACAACCATCACAGCCACTTACGCGACTCGACGTACAGCGCGTCACATGTGCGCGTTAGCCCCTCGTCAGTTTCCTGACGCCGTCGTACGTGCGACGGAGACGACGGGACCAGCGTGAAGAGCGCTCAGCCGTCTTCTTCGTCGAGGTCCTCAGCCAGGTAGCTGAGAATGACCTCGTCGAGCGACTTCTCGCTGAGCAGGTCGCCACCGAAGATCGACTCCGGCGGCTTGGACCCACTCGACGCCGCAGGCGCCGGTGGCCGGGCGGAACGCGTGGTCTGGTAACGGCCGGGAGACTGGGGCGCCGGCGACGCGGGCGCGGCGACGGGTGACGCCAAGCGGGCGGCAGCGGCTTCGAGCGCGTCCACGTCGAGCGGCTCGACCGGAACCTCGCGTGTGGGCTCGGGCGCGTCCTCGTCGTAGTGGCCATCCCGCAGGGCGATGAACATCGCCTTGTGCTGGTCGCGCATCATCTGCTTCACGCGATCGCGCAAGTCTTCGGCGCCGACGAGCTCGGCGTACGTCGTCTTCTTGGACGCGACGATCCGACCACCATCCGCAAAGAGATGCGTGATGATGTGAGGATGCCGAACCCCCGAATCCTCAGTCTGGATGTGGTACAGCTTCCCCTTGTGTCGGACGTTCGTGTTGTATCCCAGCAGGGGGGAGGGACCCGCCATCGTCCGAACATGCTATCCGAAACCGCCTCGTAAAGACACCTCTCGTACACAGAAGGTCCAATGGCGAAGAAGAAACGGACGCAGGTCCGCCCCCTCACCGTGCGTCCAGGGGCGCGCTACACCTGCTTCGGTGACGGTCTCTGCTGCACCGACATCCACGGGCTGGGCCCGCTGACGAAGAAGGAGCTGGTCCAGATCCGGCGCCGAGATCCGGATGGTGCCGGCTGGGACGAGGACTTCGAAGACCGCATGCTCTTCACCGAGCCGGACGGCGGGTGCCATTTCCTGCTCCCCAACCTCTACTGCCGCATTCACTCGGAAGACGGCCCGGAGGCAAAGCCAGACGGCTGCCGGCGTTTCCCGCTAGGGCTGGTCGCCACCCCCGAGGGCGGACGCATCACCACCCACCATCGGTGCTCCTGCCGCACGATGGGGGAGCGGCCCCAGCTCACGGCGGAGGCCGCCCTGCCCTCGCTGGTCAACGCAGCCGGGCGGCCCAAGGCCGATCGCCGGGTGAACAAGGTGCGCCTCGAGCGTGGGAAGAAGAAGGTCTCCTTCGACACGTGGCTCGAGGTGGAGACGGAGTTCCTCGACGCGCTGGCCGCCGGCCAGTCCCCAGAGGCCGTGCTCGATGCCGATCCCTTCCCCAAGCTCAAGGGGTCGAGCTGGGAGCGGGAGGCAGAGGACTTCATCGACGCCACCGACGGCACCAGCTTCGGAGTGGCGATCTCGACCTTCGGCGAGATGGTCCGCGCGCTTCTCGATCCGGAGCATCGCTACCGTGGTCCGGGCCGTCCCTGGGCGGAGGCCTTCGACCGCGCGGAAGCGCGTGACGGCGACGACCGCGGCGAGGACGAGGTCTTCGCCGACTGGATCGCCGACGAGGTGTGGGGGCTCGACTTCGCGCAGACCGGCTCGTGGGACGTGTGCCGCGCCGAGCTGGCCACCCGGCTCGCGGTCGGCCGAGCGGTCGCCGAGCACTACCGCGAGACATACGACCTCGCTCCGGGTCGGGCCGCGGCCGAGGCTCTGACGGTGGTGGAGCTCGTCGGCGACTCCGAGTTCTGGGAAGAGATCGAAGACCGCATCCGGCTCTGAGGATTCACACGCTCGCTGGGGTCCCTCGTTCCAGGGCCCTGGCGGATCGATCCGCCACCCGCCGGCGGCCGCCAGGCCCCACTGCGAGGTTTCTTCAGCAATTTCGCGACCACACTGTGGTGGCATGTGGGATGCAGTAGGTGGCGACATGCTCCGTTTCACCATCCTCCTCTTCGCACTCGCCGCCGCGACCCCGGCCCTCGCGCAGCCCCGCTGCTCCGCGCCGCGGGTCCTCTTCGTGATGGACAAGTCGTCCAGCATGCTCGATGGGCTGCCGAGCGGCGGGTCGAAGTGGGACGCGGCGCGGACCGCCCTCGGGACGGTCGCCGAAGACTTCGAGAGCTCGGTCCACATGGGGCTGCAGGTCTTCCCCTTCCCGGATCGCTGCGAGCCCGGCGCCGTCACGATCGACGTGGGCGACAACCGGGCGAGCGATCTGATGGGGGGCCTCGGCGAGCCGCCGCCCAGCGGCGGCAACTACACGCCGATGGCCCAGACCCTCGACGTGATCGCCAGCTACGCGCCGATGCTCGACCCGGAGGTCGACTCGCACGTCGTGCTCATCACGGACGGCTGGCAGTGGTGCGACCCCTACGAGGCGTCGACGCGCTTCACGCCGGTCTCCAGCGTCGAGCGGCTCCGCGACCTGGGCCTCACCGTGCACGTGGTCGGCTTCGGCGCTGGCGTCGACTCGCTCACGCTGAACCGCGCGGCAGTCGCTGGGGGCACCGCCCTCCCCGGCTGCGACGCCACTCTCGGTGACCCGATGGCGGCGAACCACTGCTACCAGCAGGCCAACGACCTGACCGAGCTCAGCCGCGTTCTCGACTCCATCGCCCGCTCGATCACCGAAGAGGAGTGCGACGGCTGGGACAACGACTGCGACGGGGGCGTCGACGAGGGCTTCGACGTCGATCGCGATGGCTACACGACCTGCGGCACGGACCCCGAGGTGCCGGGAGAGCTCACGGCCACCCGCGTGGACTGCGACGACATGGCCCCGGCGACCTTCCCTGGCGCCGGTGAAGCCTGCAACGGCATCGACGACGACTGTGACGGCGTGATCGACCCCGGCTGCAGCTGCGAGGACGGCGCCCGTCGGGCGTGCGGCAGCGCCATCGGCGCGTGCCTCGAGGGCTCGCAGGTCTGCGTTCGCGGCGCGTGGGGTGCGTGCGAGGGCGGTGTCGCCGCCGCCGGGCTCGACGTCTGCGACGGCACCGACGAGGACTGCGACGGCACGGTCGACGAGGACGCCGACTGCGGCATGGGCTCGGTCTGTGTCGCCGGTCTCTGCGAGCCGACCGAGCCGGAGGCACCGCCGGCCGACCCTGCGCCCGAGGCCGAGCCCACTCCGGAGCCTGGCGCACCGCCGATGGCTGGCGGCTGTGCGTGCCGCACCGGTGGCGAGCCCGACCCGTCGGCCGCCTTCGGCGCCGCCATCGTGCTCCTGCTCCTCCTCGCCCGTCGCCGCGGCGCCGGCGTGCGCTGAGCTACGCCTTCGGTCGAAGGCGGCCGAGCACCAGCTGGCCGAGCTGGATGACCACCACGGGCGCAAGGCTCCCCGCCAACACGAGGACGAGGGTCACGCCGCTCATCGGGACCACCCCGAGCACGTGGGAGAGGCCAGGCGCGAAGAGCCCCGCACCCATCAGCAGGAGGCAGAGCAGCACCGCTCCCCAGACCCAGCGGTTTCGCGTGACGCCATTGAGGATCCGTGGGGCTTGCGAACCCGCCATGTCGAAGACGTGCCACACCTGAGCGAGGCCGAGCGTGGCGAAGGCCGCCGAGGTGGCCTCCGGGAGCGCCGACTCACGGTGGACCTCGAGAAACACCGCGAGGACCGCCGCCGAGAGAACCAGGCCGTGGCCGAGGATCGCCCCCCAGTGCCGACGGGTGAGGAAGGGCTCGCCGACCGAACGTGGCGGCCGAGCCATCTCGTTGCCGTTCCCCTGTCCCACTCCGAGCGCTGCGGCGGGGAAGACGTCGGTCACGAGGTTCAGGTAGAGGATCTGCATCGGCAGCAGCGGCAAGGGGAACGCCATCGCGGCGGCGAGGCCGATCACCAGGAGCTCGCTGAGATTGCAGCCGAGGAGATACACGACGAACGCGCGGAGGTTGTCGAAGATCACCCGCCCCTCTTCGACGGCGACCACGACGCTCCCGATGTCGTCGTCCTGGAGCACCATGTCGGCCGACTGGCGCGCGACCGCGGTGCCGCGCTTGCCCATCGCCACGCCGATGTCCGCCTGCTCGAGCGCCGGGGCGTCGTTCACGCCGTCGCCGAGCATGGCGACCACGGCTCCGCGCCGCTGATGGAGGCGGAGGAGGCGCAGCTTGTGCTCCGGTGCGGCCCGCGCCACGACGTCGGCCTCGAGGACATCGCGCTCGGCATCCGCCGGTGGGTCGTCGCCGAGGTCGGTGAGAGCCCACCCCTCGATGGCCCGCGGAGCGTCGGCGAGCCCGACGGCCTTCGCGATGGCGGTCGCGGTCGGTGCCTGATCGCCCGTCGCCATCACGAAGCGAACGCCGGCGCTTCGGGCTCGGTGGATGGCCGGCGCGACCGTCTCCCGAGCGGGGTCCATCAGCGCGACGAGCGCGACCAGGACCAAGTCGCGGAAGGGCTCGGCGGCGGCGGTCGGAAGGTCGGCGGCCCGGCCCTCGGCCAGCGCCAGGAGCCGGTGGCCCTTCGCCGCCTCGTCGCGGTTCCACTCGAGCCAACGCGTGCGCTCCGCGTCGTTCAGCGGGCGGAGGCCGTCCGGCCCGAACACCTGGGTGCTCGCTTCCAGCACCGCCTCCGGCGCGCCCTTGACCGCAATCCACACGCCGCCCTCGTGAGCATGCTCGGACGCGCTCATCTTCACGGTCGGATCGAAGGCCACCTCGCCGACGCGCGGACGCTCGCGGAGCGCCGCCTCGCGGTCGACGCCGAGCGCCGACGCGGCCGTGACCATCGCGACGTCCATCGGCTCGCCCACCCCATGAGCGGCCTCGTCGGCGCTGCTCGAGACCGCGACCCGGAGCGCTCGAGCCAACGGCGCGCTCCGCTCGGTGGGCGGCTCCGCGACCACCACGCGCTCGCCAGCGAGCACGAAGGCCGCCACGTGCATGCGGTTCTCGGTGAGCGTTCCGGTCTTGTCGGTGATGACGATGCTCGTCGAGCCGAGCGTCTCGACGGCCCCGAGATTCTCGACGAGCACCCGATGGCGCGCGAGCCGCCACATCCCACGCGCCAGCGCCAACGTCGCGACCACCGGGAGACCCTCCGGCACCGTGGCCACCGCGAGCGCGATGGCGGACTCGACCATCAAGAGCAACTCCTGACCTCGCAGGGCTCCGAGCCCCGCGACCACGGCGGCGAGCGCCAGGCTCACGATCATCAGCTGGCGGCCGAGCCGTTCGATCCGCCGCTCGAGTGGCGTGTCCGCCGACGCGGCCTCCGCGACGAGCTCACCGATGTGCCCGAGCTCGGTGCCGGCGCCAGTGGCGACCGCCACCGCTTCGCCGCTCCCCCGAACCACGGTGGTTCCCTTGAAGAGCATCGACGCTCGCTCCGCCAGAACGGCGCTTGTTTCGACGGGCGCGACCTGCTTGTCGACGGGCGCCGACTCACCGGTGAGCGCGGATTCGTCCGCCGCGAGCGCCGCGCTCTCCACGATCCGGAGATCGGCGGTGACGACGTCGCCAGCCTCGAGGATCACGAGGTCGCCGGGGACCACGCCGGACGCGTCGACGGCGACCGGCGCACCTCCTCGTCGGACGAGAGCCCGAGCGGCGCCCAGCTCTCGAAGCGCCTCCATGGATCGGGAAGCGCGGAGCTCGGTCACGAACCCGAGGAGGGTGTTCACGGCGACGACACCGACGATGGCGACGGCCTCGAGGACGTCCTGGAACGCGAGGGAGAGCCCCGCGGCCACGAGGAGGAGCCACACCACCGCGCTCTTCAGCTGGGCCACGAGGATGGAGAACGCGGAGCGCGGCTCGATGCGCCGGAGCTCGTTCGGACCGTGGGTCTCCAGGCGGCGCTCGGCCTCTGCGGGGCCCAGACCGGACGCGAGATCCACGTCCAGCTCCCGCGCGACGTCGGCCACGTCCGCCGCCCAGGGCCTGCGAGGGGTCGCTTGGTCGGGGGCGGCCATCGGCGGGAGGCTAGACGAACGACCGGCTCGGTCGGAAAGACAAAAGCGCACGGGTCGGACGCGCTGGTGCCCGGGCTTCTTGACGCAGGATCGCGGATCGATAGGGTCGAGTGGTGCGCCGGGCTCCTGCCATCCTCGCAACCGTGATCGCGATGAGCTTCGTGGCGGTGGCGTTCGCGGACAACGCGCCGTGGCGGCGGCGACGCCGACCCGGCATCACGATCAACTACCGGGCCCGCGACATCGTCCGCCCCGAGGACTGGCCGGCGGAGCCGCGATCGCCGGACCAGGTCGAGCCGGAGCGCTTCGCCCGCGCGCTGCGCCAGCTCTGTGGATGGATGCCTCCGGACCGCCCGGAGCGCTACACGAGCTACATGCTGAGCCACGCCGAGAGCTTCGACGTCGACCCCTTCCTGGTCGCCGCGCTCGCCCATCGGATGGGGCGCTGCCGACCAGACGCCGAAGGGATGGGCGGACTCGGCCTGACCCTGATCGACTCGCGGATGTACTGGAGCGACCTCCGTCGGGGCACGTACACCTATCAGGTGCGCGACCCCGAGGGCGGCTGGATGGAGCGGAGCATGACGCTCGATCGCTTCCCCTTCAGCGGCCCACGACTGCAGCGGGCCGAGGAGAATCTCTACTTCGCGGCCGGTCTGCTGAGCGCCTGGAAGGAGCAGCACCACTCGATCGACACGGGCTTCGATCAGGAGCCGCACCGCCACTACGTCTCGCACTTCGTGTGGGGTGACCGGGTCCGTACCGATCGCTCGGAGGACCGGATCCTCACCGACCGTCGACGGATGCTCCAGTACTACGGCGCTCTCGGCGACCCGCCGGTGCTCGAGCGACTCGGGGAGCGTTGGGGCTCGCCGCTCGATGGACAGCCACGGGTGATCTCGAGCTGGATCGGCGCCGAGCGAGACGGCGGCGAACGGAGCCACCGAGGCGTGGACGTGGAATCGGTCCTCGGCGAGCCGGTCCGTGCGGTCGCGGCCGGCCGAGTGAACTTCGCCGGCGTCGACCTCCCCGGTCACCGGAACAGCGAGCGCATGAGCCCCGAAGAGATCGAAGAGGTCCCGCGCGACGACCTCGGCGCAGGCGGGCGCTATGTCTGCATCCTCCACCACCCGGCCGGTGAGGGCGAAGACACGCCCGACTGGCTCCGCTCCTGCTACATGCACCTCGAAGACGTCGAGGTGCACCACGGTCAGGAGGTTCGTCGGGGCGAACGGATCGGGACGGTCGGTCGCACCGGCATGCGCCGGTCAGCGCCCCACCTCCACCTCGAGCTGCACGGCCCCGACGGCCTGATGGACGCGTCCGAGGTGCTCGCCGGCTTCCTGATCGGCACCCAGCCGGAAGACTGAACGTCGCGCTCGAGGAGCCAGGGCGGGTCCCGATCCTCGCCACGACGACCGAGGGCCCTGACGCCGATCGAGTTGCGGCGGCTCGGGGCGGCTCGTAGCACCCAACCGATGGACTCGAGCGACGACCCGGCGATCGTGGAGGCGCAGATCGAGCGCCCGCTCCGTGCGGCGTCGAGGGTGGCGTCGCGCTGCGCGCTCGGGCTGCCCATCGTGGTCTCGGTGCCTCCGCTGCTGGACAGCGGCGAGCCCTTCCCCACGCGGCACTGGCTGACCTGCCCGCTGGCCCACAAGCGGATCGCGCGCCTCGAAGCCGCCGGTGGGGTCCGCGAGTTCGATCGCCGCGCGCGAGAAGACGCCGCCTTCGGCGAGGCGCTCGACGCCGCCCACGCCCGCTACGCCGCGGAGCGTGACGCACTCGTGCCCGCCGACGCCACGCTCAAGCCTCGTGGCGGAGTCGCGGGGAGCCGCGGAGGGGTGAAGTGCCTCCACGCCCACTACGCCGATTGGCGGGCCCACACCGGCGCCGGCCCCACGCCCGTGGGCCCCGAGGTCGCCGAGGCCATCGAGCCTCTGAACTGCACCATCCCGTGCGTCCGCGTCCACGACGGAGAGGCGGCGCGGGCCGACGACTGGGTCGAGCCCTCTGGTTGACGGGTGCCACGGTCGCCGGTCATTTTGGAGCCCATGTTGCCTCCGGCCGCGCCCACCGCGAACGCCCCGGCCGCGGCCCGAGGCCATCTGGGCTCGCGCCTGGTCTGGTTGATCCTCTTCGGCCTGCCGCTGGCGGTGGTGATCACCGCGACCACGCTGAACCCGGATCCGGCCGGCCACGGGACCCACACCCAACTCGGGCTCCCGCCCTGCGGCTTCCTCGCGGCGACTGGCCTGCCCTGCCCCGGTTGCGGGCTGACGACCTGCTTCTCTCACATGGTTCGCTTCGAAGTGGTCGACGCGGCCGCCGCCAACCCCTTCGGCGTGGCCCTCTTCCTGGTCACCTTCTTCACCATCCCCATCGCGGGGTGGGGCATGGTGCGCGGGCTCCCGGTCATGGACACGCTCGAGCGACTGCACTTCGAGAAGGTGGTCGTCCTGCTCGCCGCCAGCTCGACGGTGGTCTGGCTCATCCGGCTCGCCACCGCGATCTTCTGACCTCTCGCTCTGGCCCGCCGGGCCCAAACCCCGCTTCTGATTGAAAGTTTCCGTCCGCCACCGGAGAATGCCCTCCGCGGATGAGCGGAGGACGAGCAGGAGCCGAGCCGAGCGGACCCTTCGCGCAGGGAGCGGCCCAGATCGGCGACGTCATCGCCGGCCGCTTCCGCATCGACAGCGAGCTCGGCAGCGGCGGCATGGCCCGCGTCTTCCGGGTGGTCGACATCGCGACGCAGCAGACCTTCGCGCTGAAGCTGCTCCGACCGGAGATCGCCAACGACGAAGAGGCGATCGCCCGTCTACGTCGGGAGGGCGAGCTCCTCGACCGGCTGGACAACCCGGCCATCGTCGGCATCGAGACCTACGGCAAGCTCGCCGACGGCCGCCTCTTCCTGGTGATGGAGCTACTCGAGGGCCAGACCCTCGGCGAGCTGATGCGCGAGCAACAGCGCCTGGACCCGGAGCAGCTGACGCCGATCATGACCGGGGTCGCTGCAGGGCTCCACGCCGCTCATCAGGCGGGCGTGGTGCATCGGGATCTGAAGCCCGACAACATCTTCCTCGCGCACGCGAAGACCGAACGCGGGCCCGAGACCCAGGTGAAGATCCTGGACTTCGGGATCAGCAAGGCGGTGGGCTTCGAGCGCCTCACGCGCACCGGTCAGGTGCTCGGCACCCCTCGGTACATGGCGCCCGAGCAGCTCGCTGCGGACCACGACCTCGACGCGCGGGTCGACGTCTACGCCATGGGCGTGATCCTCTACGAGGCGCTCGCAGGGCAGCCTCCCTTCGTGGCGGTGAGCCCGAGCGACATGATCGTCGCGATCCTCCACGGGAAGGTCACTCCGCTCCGCGTGTACCGGCCGGAGCTCGACGACGAGACCCTCGCGGTCGTCAGCCGAGCCATGGCGCGTGCTCGTGACGCCCGCTATGGCTCCGCCCACGAGCTCGCCGAAGCGTGGGTCGACGCCGCGCAGCCACTCCCGAGCGCGGGGCCTTCCAAGCGTGGGATGCGGACGAAGGCGCTCGGTGGCGCCGACCCCATCGGCCTGAGTGACGCCGAGAGCTCCGCCGACCTGAGGCCGGGCACCTTCAGCGCCCTCGAGGAGCCGGCCCCGGTGCCCACGCCCGCGGTGAAGAAGGCCGCGCGCCCCTCGAACAACCCGACGATGGGGGCTCGCCCCGGGAAGGTCACGCCGTCACCGGACGCGAACGGCTCGCCCGCGAGCACCACCGGCCCCTCGCCCACGAGCACGACGGGGCCGTCGCCGATGAGCGGCACCCTCCCCCAGCTCCCTCTCGCGAACCGTCGCACGTGGCTTCTCGTCGCCGCGCTCTTCGCGGGGGCTCTGACCGCCCTCGTGGTGATCCTGCTCCTCCACTACCTGAGCGACTCGCCCGAGGGCGAGGGCCCTGCGCTGCATGGAGAGCCGCACACGGCCGAGGCCCCTGCCCAGCCCGTCGTGGCCGAGAACACCGAAGCCGAGAGCGACGATCGCGAAGCCGTCGACGAGCTGCCCATTGCGCCGGAACCTCCGGTGGCCGAGGGCGACCCGGAGCCCGAGCCGAGCTCCACCCGGCGGCGACGTCGTCGAGCGCGCGCAACCGATACCGCCACGAGCGAAGTCGCCCCCGAGGAGACGCCGACGGCGCAGACTCCGCTCCAGGCGGCACGCGCCGCGCTACGCGCCGGCGACGGTGAAGGCTGCCTCCAGCGGCTCGAGGGCTTCGGCTCGAGCGCTGCGGTCCTCCGCCTGCGCGCGGACTGCCAGCTTCGCGCCGGCCACCGCTCCGAGGCGGTGAAGAGCTATGAGCGCTTCTGCCAGCGCTACCCGGACGATCCGAGCATCCCGGAAGTGCGCACGATCGTGGACCGCTACGGCGGCCGCTGCCGCTGAGCAGTACGCGCTCAGCCGGTGCCTTCGCGGAGCGCCTCGGCCAGCAGCGCGTTCGCGTCGTGGCCGTGCTCGGTCGACGCGACCCCGACCCAGTCGACTCGCTCGTCGCTCTCCAGCCCCTCGCGGAGTCGTTCGCGAGCGACCGAGCCCTCGTGAGCCTCCGTCTCCGGCAGGACCGCCACGAGCTCGAGATTCGAGAGCCGGAACACCAGATCCGAGTTGCGAAGCACCTGCATCATGCGGTGGGCCACCCGCGGCACCGAGTCGGCGTCGGTGACGCGCACACGCATCAACCCGAGCGGCCGACGAAAGCGCGCGGCGATCAGCAGCTCGTGGTGGAGCGTGATCTCCATCTGCCCACGAGTGCCAGCGCCGGTCGCCGAATCCAGCTCGAGCGATAGCCGTGGAGCGCTCTCCGCCCGGATGCGGCGACGGGTATCGCGCGCGCGGCGCAGCGAACGCCACAACACGCTCTGGAGTCGCTCCACGCGGACGGGGCGCTCGATGTGGATGTCGGAACCCGGGATGCCGGGACCGATCGCCACGATCGGTAGGGTGCCCAGCTCTTCGTCGGACCGGAGGATCGCGGCGACCTCGGACCCGCCAGGGTCCTGGATCTCGTCGCTCATCAACACGATGGACGGCGGATGACGTGCGATCTGCGCGAGCACCCGCTGCCCGTCGAGCGCGGCGACGACCTCGAAGCCCGCGGCCTCGCACGCTTCCTGGAAGAGCTCGAGCTGGAAGGGGTCCTGCTCGGCGACCAGGACGAGCGGTTTCGTCACTCGGCGGCCCAACCGAAGCCCTCCACGTCAGCTCTTCTTTCCGGCGTCCTCCAGCCCGTAGGACTGGACCTTGCGGATCAGGTTGCGTCGGCTGATGCCCAGCGCCTCGGCGGCGCGAGTCTTGTTGCCCTTCGACTTGCGAAGGCCCTCGGCGATCATCTGCCGCTCGAGCTGCTCCACCGCCTCCGGCAGGCGAGTCCCCGAGATGGTCACCGTGTCGTCACCCTGCGGCGGGGTGCTCGGACGAACCGAGGGGTTGCCGCCCCGACCGATGCTCGGCGTGAGGTGTTCCTCACCGATGAGCTTGTCGTCACCGCTCAAGACCCAGAGCCGCTCGATCTCGTTCTCGAGCTCGCGCACGTTGCCCGGCCACTTGTGGGTCATCAGCCGGTCCATCGCGTCCCGGCTGAGCGCCTTCTCGTGGCCGTCCCGCTCGCCCAAGCGAGCGAGGAAATGGTCGACGAGCTGAGGGATGTCCTCACGGCGCTCACGCAGGGGCGGCACACGGAGGGCGACCACGTGCAGGCGGTAGTAGAGATCCTCGCGGAAGCTGCTGTCGCGGACCATCGCCTGCAGGTCGCGGTTGGTCGCTGCGATGATGCGGACGTCGACCTTCTTCTGCTCGGTGGCGCCAACCGGAAGGAAGACCCCCTCCTGGAGCACCCGGAGGAGCTTGACCTGGAGCGCCGGGGACATGTCCCCGACCTCGTCGAGGAAGAAGGTGCCGCCGTCGGCGACCTGAAAGAGCCCGGGCTTGTCGCTGACCGCACCGGTGAAGGCGCCGCGGCGGTGGCCGAAGAGCTCGCTCTCGAGGAGGTTGTCGTTGAACGCGGAGCAGTTCGTGGCGACGAAGCGCTTGTCCGCGCGCCGGCTCATTCGATGGATGGAGCGGGCGACCAGCTCCTTGCCGGTCCCGTTCTCGCCCGTGACCAGCACGGTCGCGTTCGAGCTGCGGATCCGCTCGAGCATCCGAAAGAGCTCGAGCATGGGCGCGCTCGACCCGACGATACCGGTCTCGGCACCGAGATCGTCCTCGTTCTTTTCCTTACGCTCACGGGCGTCTGCCACCGCGCCAGCGGCGGCATCGAGCGCGGCCTTCGAGAGCCGCTCGACGTTTCCGTCACCCGAGACCCGAAGGTGCAGCTCCGTTCCATCCGCGAGCGTCGTGGATAGCTCACTGCTACCTGCCATGGGCGCCGGACGCTAGCACGGAGGCCGTCACGACGGCAACGCCGTCTGCCCCCGACGAGGGTCTGCCCCCAGGACGGTCAGGTGGCGGTCTCTTCCGCCTCGGGCGCCGATCGCCGAGGGGGGGCGGCCACCTCGGGAATGGCGGCGACCTCGTCGTCGATGGCCACGCGGGCACGAGGCAGCCGAAGGACGGGATCCGGGAGCAGGCCCAGCTCGTCTTCGATGGAGGCACAGAGCGAAATGGCGGCCGCTTCGTCGATCGGCCGACCCAGCGGAACGAGGTCGCCGCCCTTGGTGTAGACGCACACCCAGCTGGCGGCGAAGCCCTTGTCCCGCATCGCGAAGCGGAGCCCGAGTCCGATCTCGTGGACGAGCTGTTCGTCGTGGACGCTGCGGACCTCGACGTAGGCGATCTCGTCCTTGGGGATCTCGTCCACGACTCGCCCACCGGAAAGGACCGCCAGCCCCCCCTCCCCCACCCGGATCTCCTCTTTCCGCCACCGAGACGCAAAGAGGAACGCTCCGGGAACCAGCGTGAGGAGCCCGGTGACGGTGAGATAGAGCGTCATGTGCACGAAGGGAGCGAGCGCGAGCTGGACCGCACCGAACGCCATCATCGTCAGCGCGCGCCGGCGACCTCGCCCGCTCGACCGAAGGCGAATCCGAGCGTGCTCCCGAGCCGACTCGCGGTAGGCGGCCTCTCCCCGCTCACGCAGCACCTCGACCTCCGTGAGCGTCGAGAGCTCCGGCTGCATCGCCTGGAGATCGGCGAGCGCATCCGGCCAAAGACGCGCGGCCTCGCTCGCGCCCAGCGCCCGGCAGAGCTCCCAGTACGCTCGGGAACGGCTCGCGTCACGGGCGACACGGACGGGGGTGCCGGTCATCCATTCAAGCTGACCGATGAACCGGTTTCAGGCACGCGCCGGCGCAGCGACGACCGTCTCGTCGCCACGTCGGCGAATCGACGGCCCGCGACCACCCCTCGCCGAAGGCCGCCTCGACGGATCACCGAAGCCCGCGCTCCCGATGCGGGTTTGCTCTCGTCCCGGAGCCGGCTACGGTCGGGCAGCCGTGGACGTGGTCTATTTCGTCGTCCTCGTGGGCGCGCTGGTCTTCGTCCACGAGCTCGGGCACTTCGTGCTCGCCAAGGCCTTCGGCGTGAAGGTCTTGCGCTTCAGCGTGGGCTTCGGCCCTCGGATCGCGGGATTCACGGCCAGCGGCACCGAATACGTCCTCGCGGCCATCCCGCTCGGTGGGTACGTGAAGCTGCTCGGCGACACGCCCCAGGACGTGGTCCGCGACTCGGAGAAGGAGCAGAGCCTGGGCGCCCAGCCGGTGTGGCGGCGAGTGCTCATCGTCGCCGCCGGACCGGCGATGAACCTGCTCTTTCCGCTCCTGCTCTTCTTCCTGGTCCACCTCGGCGATGGTCTACAGACGCCGGCCACCGTGGGGACCGTCTTCCCCGATCGGCCCGCCGATGGGGTCCTCCTCCCCGGCGACCGCGTGCTCGCCGTCGACGGCGACAGCATCGAGACCTTCGACGAGCTCCGCCGCCTGGTTCGCGCCAGCCCCCATCAACCCCTAGAGCTCACCGTAGAGCGTGAGGGCGCCACTCACGAGCTCGTGCTCACCCCGGCAGCCACCCATCGCGCACTCGAGCTCGGCCGCAGCGAGGAGGTCGGCCGGCTGGGCATCGACCCCTACCATCGGCTCGCGGTCGTCGGCGTCCACCACGGGTCCGCCGCATATCAGGCGGGCCTGCGCGCCTTCGATCGAATCGTCGCGGTGGATGGCGAGCCCGTCGACCGCTGGATCGATCTCGTGAAGGCGCTCGAGGGCCGCCGAGGGGCCGTCCCATTGACCTACCTGCGCGGCGAACGGATCGAGCTCGGCAACCTGGCCCATCTCGAGGTCCACCGACCGCGTGTCGCGAACGTGCGGGCGCCCTCGGGCGCGGGTGCCCTCCCCCTCCGCGCCGGCCTGGAGCCCTGTGAGCTCTACGTCCGCGAAGTCATCACCGGTTCGGCGGAGGCGCGCCTCGGCATCCGCCCCGGGGACCGACTGGTGAGCCTCGATGGGCGCCCCTTGCGGATCTGGGCCGGCTACCTCGCCGCGCTCGAGGCCGAGCCCGAGCAGACTCACGAGCTGACCTGGCGCCGCGATGGGAAGCTCCATCGTGGCGAGCTCCGCCTGCCGCGGGACCGGGGCGTGACCGAGGCGGGGCTGCCCTACGAACGCATCCGGGTGGGGTTGCGGCCCTGGCTCCCGGCGCGGAGCGAGCCGCTGGTCGAGACCCCCAACCGGGTCGTCCACGCCGCGACGCGAGCGCTCGAGCGAACGGGCGAGATGCTCTCGCTGACCTTCTACTCCGTGGTGCGGCTGCTCCAGGGCGAGCTCTCCGTCGACAGCCTCGGTGGTCCGCTGACGATCTTCGACGCCGCCGGCGACGCCGCGCGCGAGGGCGCGACCAACTACCTGGTGCTGATGGCCTTCATCAGCGTGAACCTGGCGGTCCTGAACATGCTGCCGATCCCATTGCTCGACGGCGGCCACTTGCTCTTCTATCTCATCGAGCTCGTCACCCGCCGGAAGGTCCCGGCGAAGCTTCGCTCGAGGGCGGCGCTCGCCGGGCTCATATTGCTCATCGCGCTCACGCTCCTCGCCGTGAAGAACGACCTCACCCGGGCCTTCGGCCGCGATGGCCCCGCGCCGGTGGAGGCCGAGGAGTGAAGCGCCAACCGCCCCCCACGGCGCGCGGCGTGGCGACCGCCGTCCTCCAGCGCGTCGCCCGAGACGCAGCCTGGGCGACGCCAACCCTCGACGCGGAGATTCGCCGCGCCGGGCTCGATCGCCGCGACGCGTCGCTCGCGACCGCGATCGTCTACGGCACGCTCCGCTCCCAACGCAGCCTGGACGAGGTGCTCGACGCTTTCCTCCGCGATCCGGAGCGACTCGATGGCTGGACTCGCGCGGCGCTCAGGGTCGCGGCGTTCCAGCTCCGTCACCTGCCGCGGATCCCGCCCCGAGCCGCCGTCCACGAGGCGGTCGAGGTGGTGCGCGCCATGCGTGGCGAGAAGCTGGCCCGACTCGCCAACGCGGTGCTCCGCAAGGTCCGGCGCCCCGAGGACGCGGCCCCTCCGACGCGCGTCGAGGTCCCCGCGTGGATCGAAGAGGCGTTGCTGGAGTCGCTCGGGACGGAGCGCACCCACGCGCTGACTCAGCCCCGGGAGCTGCCGCCGCCGATCGATCTCCGGGTCCGAGACCTGACCGCGCCGCTCGCCGATCGGATCGCCGAAGCTCGCCCCGACGCCACCGTTCGAGCGGTGGGAGAGCACTCGCTCCGGATCACGAACGCGGGCGACCCACGGGCGCTGCCCGGGTTCGACGAGGGCGCGTTCATCGTCCAGGAGCTCGGCAGCCAGCTCGCCGCCGACGCCCTCGGCGCCCAGCCCGGCGAGCGCATCGCCGACACGTGCGCGGGCCGCGGCGGCAAGACCCTCGCGCTCCTCGACCAGGTCGGAGCCGATGGCAGCGTCGTGGCTCTCGAGCTGCACGAGGCTCGGCTCGACCAGCTCGAAGCCCGCCACCAGCGGCTCGGCGAGACTGGCGGCACGCTCGAAGTGCTGCCGGTGGATCTCCGGGTCGGGGTCGGTGGACTGGCGCCGGACTTCGATCGAGTGCTGGTCGACGCCCCCTGCACCGGCCTGGGTACCCTCGGCCGTCGACCGGAGCTGGCGTGGCGGCTCTCCCCGAGCGACATCGACTCGGTCACGGACACCCAGCGCGAGATCCTGGCGCAGGCCGCCAACCTCGTGCGCCCCGGTGGGCTGCTCCAGCTCGTGGTCTGTTCCCCGCTGCGCGCCGAGGGGCCCGCGATCGGGGAGGCGTTCGAGCAGGCGACGCCTGCCTTCGAGCGCGATCCCGCCTCGGGCGCCGACGACGATGGGGTGCTCCGGCTGGGCCCGTGGACCACGGGGGACGACGACCACCCCACGGACGCCTATCAGATCCTCCGCTGGCGTCGCCGTTGACCGCTGGCGCGAGCGCTGAAACCCTGGCGCCCCCATGCGCGCACCCCAGCAGCTCGAGCGCCGCGAGCCCCGAGGGCGGCGATGACCGCGGCCCAGTGGCGCGCGGAGGACGAGGCGCTCTACCAGCGGCTCACGGACCGGCGACGGCTCGAGCGGCTCTGGGCGGCCGAGGGGCTCGACGCGCCGCCCCCGCACCCCCGGGCCGCCGGGATGATCGCGCTGCTCCGCGAGACACCGGAGGGTGAGCGCGCCGCCGCTCTCGCCGACGAAGGTGACCCCAGCGCGCTGCGAGCGCTCGTGCGGCTCGAGCGGCTGGCCGACCGTCGCCCCGTGCTCCTGCACCACCTCGCGCTCTATCACGAGCGGTTGGCCCGGCTCCGTGGGAGCGCCGACGACTGGCGGACGACCCTGGCGGCGTGGGCCGCCCTCGGCCAGAGCCCGGCCTACCTCCGTGAGCTCGCCGACGGGGTGGCACCGGAAGGGCTCGACCGTGACGCGAAGGCGCGTTGGGCGAGCGAGGCGGCCTGGCAGGCCTGGGATCGACTGGTGGGCGGCGCGGAGCGCGGCGCGGCCGAGCGGAGCGCGCTCACTTCCGTGGCGCTGATGGTGCTGGCCGACACGACCTCGATCGCCGCACGCGCGGGCCTGGACGACGCCGCACGCGAAGCGCTGGGTCGGCGGGCCGAGCGGGCGCGGGTGCGGATCCTCGATGCCGCCCTCGACCCCATCGGCGAGCTCCTCGACGACGCGGAGGGCCGGGAGGCCGACGTCGAGCACGTGACCACGCTCGAGCGAGTGGTCCACCTGTGGCGCTGGGCAGGGAAGCCACCGCAGGTCGAGCGCTTCTTCGTCGACCGCGCGCTCACGATCGGCTGGGAGCTCTACAAGGCCAAGAAGTTCGTGTCCCTCCGTCGGCTCAACGAGGTCGCCCGACCACTGCTCGACGGCTTCGCCGCTCGGATCGCGGTGGAGCCCCGCGAGATCTCCTACGCGAGCCGGGTCGCGCAGTTCATGGTCTTCCGCGCCGAGCTCGAGCCGCGCTTCGAGCGCCAGCTCGACGCCGCCGAGCTCGCGGTCCGTGTCTGCGACACTCACCGGAACGGCCGGTTGGTGCTCGCGGACCTCCTCTCCGAGCGCGCGCTCCGCACGCTCGAGCAGGCCCCGCTCGTGGGCCGACGCGCCCATGCCCAGCGCGCGCGCGCCGACGTCGAGCGAGCGCGTTCGCTCTGGCCGGAGAAGCTCCCCCGCCTGGACCAAGCCGAGGCCGCCATCGCCAAGGAGAAGGCATGAGCGACGAGAACCCCTACGAGGCGTACGACCTCGACCCGACGGCGGGGCCGAAAGCGATCACCGCCAAGCTCCGCGAGCTCGCAGAGGACACCGACGACGAGCACGAGCGCGCACGGATCCGAGAGGCCTGGGAGGCGCTCACGATGCACCCGCGCCGCCGGCTCGATCTGGCGCTGCAGGCCCACCCGGAGAGCCGAGAGCCACCGGGGCGCCCACCGCGGCCGCTCATCGCCGGTCCGGCCGAGCCGCCCGCGCTGGACGAGCTCGTCGCGTTGCCTCCGCTGGTCGAGCTCGTCGGCGTGGCCGACGTCGAGCTCGCCGACCTCTCTCTCGACGAGGATCCGATCCTCGCCACCGGCCTCCGCGCTGGAAGCTCCCGCACCCCCGACCCGTAGAAGTGATCACATGAAGATGTTCGTCGACCGACCCGTGGGCATCGACCTCGGGACCACCAACTCCGAGATCGCCATCCTCGACCCCTCCGAGCGCGATCTGCTGGTCTATGCCGACCGCTTCGGTCGCAAGACCATGCCCTCGGCGGTCGCGTGGGACCCGAAGAAGGAGTCGCTCCTGATCGGCCGCCCGGCGCGAAATCGGCGCGGCAAGGAGCCGCCGCCCGTGGAGTCGATCAAGCGGCGAATGGGCCAGCCGGGGACGGTGAAGGTCGGCCCGCTCGAGCTCACCCCGGAGCAGATCTCGAGCAAGATCCTCGGCGAGCTCCGCCGCGCGATGCGCGAGCACCTGCAAGGCGGCGCGCCCGACGACATCGAGGTGCGCGTGGACCGCGCCGTGGTGACGGTGCCCGCGTACTTCGACGCGCCGCAAGTCGAGGCGACCCGCAAGGCCGGAGAGCTCGCCGAGCTGGAGATGCTGGGCGTGCTCCAGGAGCCGACGGCGGCCGCCATCTATCACACGTGGAAGGAGGGACTCGGCGACGGGACCTTCCTCGTCTACGACCTCGGCGGCGGCACCTTCGACGTGTCGATCCTCCGGTGCCTCGGCGGCGAGTACCAGGTGCTCGCCCTCGACGGGGACAACTACCTCGGCGGCGACGACTTCGACCGTCGCTTCGCCGAGCAGATCCGCCAGCGACTGGTGAAGACCGGCTACGACCTCGACCTCGACGTCCAGTCGAACGAGAAGGACGCCGAGACCTTCCAGCAGCTCGTCCACCTCGCGCAGGAGGTGAAGGAGTCGCTCAGCACTCGGGACGTGCTGCCCGTCGCGAAGGTCGACTTCTGGGAGGACAAGGGCGGCGAGCTCATGACCTTCGAGGGCGAGATCGGCCGCAGCGAGTACGAGGCGGCCATCGCCGACCTGGTCCAGACCACGCTGACGTGCTGCGAGCGCGCGCTGGCGCAGAGCAAGGAGTCCGCGTCGGTCGGACCCGCAGACATCGACCACGTGGTGCTCGTCGGTGGCTCTACCCGCGTGCCCGCGGTGGTCCGGGCGGTCACCGAGACGCTCTGCCAGCCGGCCGGGATCGAGGCGCCCCTGCAGGACGAGGTCGACACCTGCGTGGCGCTCGGGGCGGCCGTTCATGCCGCGCAGCTCGGTGGGCTCCGGCTGGGCAAGGATGGCGAGCCGGCCGCACGCGTGCTCTTCCGCTCGCCCTTCGTCTCGCAGACCGCCGCGGCGAAGTTGGCCCTCGAAGTCGAGGAGGCGCCGGACGGAACGGTCGCCGTCGCGATCGCCGACGCCGACGGGCCGCTCGTGGTCGAGCCCTTGAGCGAGATCCCCTCGGAGAAGAAGCGCATCGAGGTGCCGCTCGGCGAGGAGGCCGAGCAGCGGGTGCGGCTCCAGCTCCTGGGCGCGAACGACCAAGCGCTCGCGGAGCTGCCCTTCGCGCTCTACCGCGGCGACCTGAAACCGCGCGCGAGCGCACTGAGCAAGCCGACCGTGGTCGCCAAGGACATCTCCGTGGAGGTGCTCAAGGCCGGCCGCCGCGAGCGGAAGGTGTTGATCGCCCGAGGTACCGGGCTGCCCGCGGAGGCGGAGCACCGCTTCTACACGGCGGACAAGAGCGGAGCCGTCGTGCTCCGGCTCCTGCAGAACCGCTTGCCGATCAAGACCCTGGTGCTGACCGTCGGACCGGACGTCGAGGTCGGCACGCCGGTCGAGCTGAAGCTCGGCTGCGACGACGCGATGCGCCTCGAGGCGCGCGCGGTCGTCGCCGGTCAGGAGCTGTGGGCGGAGATCGAACCCGCTCAGCTCGAGGTACCGAGCTCGGCCGAGGCGATCGAGGGGCTGCTCGGAGAGGCGGAGTCGATCGCCCGAGGACTCTGGGGCCACGAGGCCACCGCCTATCGCCGGGAGCTCGAGCCGCTGGCCACGGGTCTGCGCGAAGTGCTCGGCACCGACCCCGCCAAGGCTGCCGCGCTCTCCGCGCGGCTGAACCGGCTGGTGGAGGAGTTCCGCGACGGGAGCGGCGAGGGGCTCAGCCCGCCCATGCATCGCTTCGCCGGGATCCTCGATCACCTGCGGCGGGTCGTGTACCGCGCCGAGGGGCCGATGCTCGGGATGGACACCGAGGGCTGGGAGGCGCGCATCCGGGACGTCGAGGAGCGCGGACAGGCCGCGTGGGACGACGGCGACGCCGCACGCTGGAAGCGGGTCTACAACGAGGCGCAAGCGCTCTCGGAGACGGCATCGGAGCAGGAGTTCGCCTCCAAGCGACTCGACGATCCGCAGCTCCTGCAGCGTCGAATGGTGAACCTCATCGCCTGGTCGCGGCATGTGGAGCAACAGCTGCAGGACTTCGTGCCCTCGAACGCCGAAGAGGTGCGCGCGCTGCAGGTGGCCGAGCGCGATCGGCTCCTCGCCGGGTTGCGCGAGCACGTGACTGGCCCGCTGGGCAACCTGCCGCCGGAGTCGCCGGTGTCGGCGCTGCGACGCACCCTCGACCGGGCCTCGGCCGAGCTCGAGCGCATCGAACACAGCATCGAGCGCCTGCCGCGCATCGGGTTGGTCACGGAGCGAAACGGCTGACCCGCCGATGAGCGTGTTCGACAGGCTCTCGGTCGCTGCCGCCGAGGCGACGATGCGAGCCGCCGGCCCCCGTGCCGGCCTCCGCGCCTTTCGCACCGTCGTCGATCGGGTCTCGGCCTCGGAGCGGGCTCGAGCGATCCTCCTCGGCCTCGACTGCGCGATCGCGCTCGGCGACCGGCGCGGCCTCGATGGGATGATCGCGCGCTGGCGAGTGCAGGGCGGCGGCGACCACTTCGCGTCGGTCAGCCAGCGCTGCCTCGCGCTGCGCTCCGTGTCGATGCCACACGCGCTGAAGCTCGCCGAGGTCGAGACGGCTCGACGCCCGGATGACGCTCGGGCGCACTATCTCCTCGGCCGGCTGCGTGGCGCCGATGGGCGGGCCGAGCTCCGGGCCGCACTCCGGTTGGCCGAGCGCGCGCCCCGCCAGCCCGAGATCGCCAGCGCCGTTCGGGATCGCCTGACCTGGCTCGGCGACGCCCCCGAGGGCTTCGACACCGGAGAGCGAGGGACGAGCGCGCGGCTCGGCAAGGCACGCGCGGACCTCCAACGCGGAGGGCGTTACGCGCGGGTGGCGGCACTCGACGTTCTCCACGAGCTCGCCGATGGCCCGACGCGAGCACAGGCCCTTGCCATCGCGGCCGCCCACGGTGAGCGCGCGACGCCGACCGCGATCGAGCTCGATCGGCTCCGCACGCTCTTCGCGACCCACCTGCCGCCCGTCGAGGCGGCGACGGCGATCGGTTGGCTCGACGCGCGGGCCGCCCTCGACGCGGGCGACGCCCCGACCCCGGGCGCCGTGCCTGGTCTCGACGACGGAGTACGCGCGGCGCGTGCCGCGCTCGAGCGTGGCGCGGTCGTCGAGGGGGGGGCCCGCGGCGCGGCCCTCGCCGTGGTCGCGGCCGCGTCCGAGGGCCTCGAAGCGCTGAGGCGTGCCTCGCGGGAGCTCGCAGCCATCGCGGTGGAGATCCCGACCGCGTCGGAGCCCTATCTCGCGGCGGCCGCCATCGCCGTCCGCGCGGACCCCGAGGCCGGCCACGCGATCGTCGACCGACTCTTGGAGCTTCCGCCACGCGCTCGGCGGGGCTGGCTTCGGCTGGGTCGCGCACTTCGCGACGTCACGCGACGCGCCCAGGCGCTCGAGCGCGCGCGCGCCATCGGCGAGAAGGGCGCAGGAGACGCGCTGGGTCAGGCGGACCGAGCCGGGGCTTGGAAGGCATTCGCTGCTGGCGACGAGCAAGAGGCGCTCAGGCTGTTGGGGCGCGCACGCGCACTGCTACGCTGAGCGCATGACACGGCTCGCGTTCCTCTCTCTCGTCCTCGCCCTCGGGTGCGGCGACTCGGACGACACGACCACGAGCGACCGACCGGAAACCGACGCAGCTGCCCCCGACCTCGGAGGTGAGCGAGATGGTGGCGGCGTGGACGGATCGGTCACGCCACTACCCCGCAGCACACCGGCGGCCTACATCCGGGGCGCCCACCCGTCGTTGGTCGTCGAGCTCGACCTCGTGGAAGGCGTCGCGCCTCGCGACGGCGTCGGCCCACTCATGGTCGGCGCGCTGGAGCCGCTGCTGGACAAGCCCGGCGGAATCTCGATCCAGGTGGACGACACCATCCCCGCGAGCCGAGCGCTCGAGGAGTGGACCTTCGCGGACGTGGAGGCACTGGCGCTCGAGACCTTCGACGAGATCGGTCCCGCCGACGCGGCGGTCTTCCACACGCTCTGGCTGACCGGCCGCTACGTGAGCGAGTCGGGCGGTACCATCCTCGGTATCGCGTGGGGCAACCGGTACCTCGCCATCTTCGCCGACACCATCGACGGAGCCTGCAGCGGCGCCCTACCGCTGACCCGCGACCAGGTGTGCCGCGAGGCCGAGGCCGCGGTCTGGACCCACGAGGCGGGCCACGTGATCGGGCTGGTGAACAACCCCATCCCCATGGCCGCCCCGCACGAGGACGCCGAGCATCCGGGTCACACCTCGAACGCCGACGGCGTCATGTACTGGACCTACGAAGGGCCATCGTTCATCGACACGCTGATCGCGGGGGCGGGCGGGGGCTCGGAGCCGAGCTTCGCCTTCGGGCCGGAATCGATCGCCGATGTCGAGGCCTTCCGCGACGGGGGCTGAGCGCGGGCTCAGTCGCGACGCTGAGCGCGCTCGAGCTCGACTTCCATGCGTCGGAGGCTGCGCTTCATCTCGCGCAGCTCCTTCTTGGTGGCCAGGTTCAGCGACTCGGCGACCTTGTCGATGCCGCCGTCGATCTCGTCCTGGAGCCGGCCACGGAGCCGGATGGCGCCCATCATGGCCTTCATCATCCGCTCGTCCTGCATGACCTTCATGACCCGGGGGTCCTGCATCAGCTCGAAGCTCTTCTTCGTGAGGAAGTCCTTGATGGCCATCGTGTTCTCCTAGGTCCCCCGAGCGTTTGGTCTAACGAGGGGACGGGAGCGCGTCAAATGAGACGGGTCGGTGTCACCGGCTGGCGCGGAGGCGCTCGATCTCGCGCTCGACGTGGCCACGGTCGGCGGCCCGGGGTCTCAGCCGCAGGTACTCGCGGTAGTAGTCCATGGCGTCCCGGATGTTGCCCATCTTCTCGGCAGTGACCGCCATGTTGAAGAAGATCTCGGGCAGCGGGGCGAAGCGATGGGCCGCGGTGAAGGCCTGCATCGCGGCCTGATACTGGCGCCGCCGGAACATGGCGACGCCGCGCTGGAAGAAGGTGCGCGCCTCCTGCACCAGCGCGTCATCGCTCGGCGGCAGGGTGAAGACCTGGTCTCGCTGGCGGCGCTTGGCCTGCTGGAGCGCCTCGATGCGTGCCTGGATGTCCGTCTTCACCTCGTCGCTCACGTCGCCGCGGCGGAGGTAGATGCGGAAGAAGCGGATCGCCTTGTCGTACTCGCTCATCCGCTCGTAGGCGCGGCCGACGTTGAACGCGAGCTCGGGCGAGCGTGTCAGCCGGTAGGCCTCCTCGAACTTGGCGGCGGCCGCACCGAAGTCACCCGCTTGGTACGCACTGGTCCCCTCCGTGAAGAGGGTGCGGGCGCGGTCGTTCGCGTTCTGGGCGTAGCCCGTCGCCGCGCTCAGGGCGACGCAGACGGCGAAGGAGGCGAGAAGCGCGCGCATCGCCCCTCAGACTGCCATGGGGCCCGTTTGATTCACAGCTCAACCCCCGAAGGCGCGAACGAGGGCATGACCGAGCACGTAGAAGAGCACGAAGGGCAGCGCCACCATGGCGATCGCCAGGAAGACCCCCACGCCCACGATGGCGTAGTCGGCGGCGCTGGCCTCGGCGTCCTCATCACGGAATCGCTCGATGAGATCCAGGTTCCGCCGATTGCTCTTGAACACGAGGTCGAAGGCGTCGCCGAGGACGGGGATCATCCCGAGCAGCACGTCCACCGCGATGTTCCCCACCATCCGGAGAAGGATGATCGTGGGTACTCCCTGTTTGAGACCGAGCCCGAGAATCGCGACCGAGGTCATCCCCGTCGCGGCATCACCGGCGACCGGCAGGAGCCCGAGAAGCGCGTCAAAGCCGAAACGGAAGTTCGTGAAGGGAACCCGTATCCCATCATCGAGGAAGCGAACCAATCCCTCGGCCCAATCGGGCGTCTGCTGCTTGCTATCCCCTTTGGGGGCAGTTTCGTTTCGGTCCTTGGGATGGGGCATGTCGTGACCCTAAGAATCCACGCGAATGGTCGCCCAAAATTGTGACGCCACTGTGAGTAAAGTCTCGATCTTTGACAGAAGTTTCGGCACACTCGTCCAAGGCTCATCCCCCTCCCCCAGCAGGTGAGTCGCACTCCGTGGTTCATTCGGTCGAGCTCATATTTCTCCAGGTCGGCGATGTCGAGGCCGCGTTGCCCTTCTACGCCAAGCTGGGGTTCAAACCTCGAAGTCGAGATGACAAGGGGGCCACACTGGAACGCGGCGGCACCCAGATCGTGCTCGAAGCGGTCGAGGGCTACGTGCCCGACCCGAACGAGAAGGTCCGAGCCAGCATCGCCGTTCCGATGGAGATGATGGAGGCCCTCTGGGACGAGGCGACGGAAGTCGACCCCGATGCCCCCGGACCCAGCCTCGTGGCCGAGGGCGTCTTCGAGTACGTTGCGATCGACCCCTCGGGTAACCACGTGCGCCTGAAGTCCAGGCTCCCGGAGCTCGGACGCTAGGCTTCATGGCGTCGATCACCATCGACGACGTCCTCCTCGAGACGAAGCCGCTCAACGCTCTCGTGAGCAAGGCGGACTCGCCCGCGACCCGAGCCGTGATCGCCGCCCTCATCGGCGACAAGGAGACGTCCGCGAACGAGCTCGCCGAAGCGCGCTCGGCCGGCGGGAGCGAGGCCGACGAGGCAATCGCCTGGGTGGCGCTCGCCGAGGGTGATCCTGCTCGCGCCGAGGTCGCTGCTGCTCGGGCGGGCACGCCGCTGGGCCACGCGCTCGGCGCCGATGCGCTCCTCGAGCTCTCCCGCCGGCACGAAGCCGAGGAGCGGCTCGAAGCGGCGGGGGACCACCCCTTTGCGCTCCTCGTGCGGGCTCGCTTCCTCCCGGACCCGATCCCGATCCTGGCGGACGTGCCCAAGCGCGGCGTCATCGGCGCCCGCGCCCGTCGGCTGCGCGCCATCGCGCTCCTCGAGCACGAACCGCCCGACGTCGAGTCCGCACACTCGGAGCTGAGCACCGCGGCGTGGCGGCTGCTGCGCCTCGGCGCCGTCGGCGAGCTCGGCCGCTGCTACCTGACGATGGCGGACGTCGAGGTGGCCAACGCCGACCCGAAGGACGTCGAAGCGCGGCAGCGCGCCGCGCAGTGGTTGGCGCGAGCCCACCCGCTCCTGCATCGCGCCGGGTCGGTCAACGACCTCGAGCGGCTACGGCGCGCCTTCCGACGCTACGGACGCCGCGCGATCGATCGGCTGGTCGACGAGAATCTCGAAAAGCACATCGAGGGCGTTCGACGCGATCGCGCACGCGTGCAGGACTTGCTGGCCGCCGCGGCCGAGGTTCGCTCGAGCGGCGGGGATACGAGCGCCATCGACGCACAGCTCGTCGACGCGCTCGAGGGCGTCGGCGAGACGCAAGAGCAGCTGATCGCGTCGCTCGAGCAGCTGGTGGTCGACCGCGAGCGGCTCGGGCAGCTCGTGGCGGTCTGCCGAAAGGTCTTCCTGCTCGACACGGAGGAGGAGCTCGACAGCAGTGTGGCCTCGCTGGCGCTCGAGCTCGGCGGCGTGACCTGCGCGCTCTACGATCTGAGCGGCGAAGAAACGGTCCCCGTCGACCGCTGTGGGCCGCCGCTACCCGACCCGCGCCAGGTGGCTGCCGCCGCGCGCGCGGCGACCGAGGCGGGCTCACCGCGCACCGCTGACGACGGCGATGGCACCAGCATCGTCATCCCGCTCGGCGAACGTCGACCGATGGCCATCGCCGTCCGCCGCCTCGCCTCGAAGGCCCGCGTGGGCTCGGACGACACCGAACGGCTCCAGGTGTTCGTATCGGTGGTCGAAGCTGCCTATATCCGCGCGCGACACGCCGCCGCCGTTCGAGAAGCCGCGGCACGCGATGCCGCCACCCTCGAGGCGATCCGCGAAGGCGTCGTGACCCTCGACGAGGAAGGGCACGTGCGGACCACGAACGCAGCCGCGCGAGCGTTGCTCGGCATCGAGACGGGCCCTTCCGACACGCGCCTGCGCGACATCAAGGGGCTTCGGGCGCTCGCGGAGGCGATCGAACGCGGTGTCGAAGACGACGCGGTCCCGCTGCCTCGGGTCGAGGTGCTCGTCCGCTCGAAGCGCTACCCCGGTGGCGTGGTCGCCACGCTCCGTGAGCTGCAGAGTGCGCAGCGGCTGGCACAGAAGCTCGTCGGAACCGCTGCGCGCTTCACCTTCGAAGACCTGGTCGGGCGCGATCCTTCCTTCATGGACGCACTCGCCGACGCGCGCCGGGTGGCCGCGACGGACGCGCCCGTGCTGATCACCGGCGAGAGCGGCACCGGCAAGGAGCTGCTCGCGCAGGCCGTCCACAACGCGTCGCCGCGATCGCATCAGCCCTTCGTCGGGCTCAACGTGGCCGCGATCCCGCGCGAGCTGCTCGAGAGCGAGCTCTTCGGCTACGAACGCGGGGCGTTCACCGGCGCTCGAGCCCGCGGTCACGCCGGCCGCTTCGAGCTCGCCGACCGAGGCACGGTGCTCCTCGACGAGATCGGCGACATGCCCTACGAGATGCAGGCGAAGATGCTGCGCGTGCTGCAGGAGCGCGTGGTGCAGCGCCTGGGCGGCACTCGCGAGATCCCGGTGCGCGCCCGGATCATCGCGACGACGCACCGCGACCTCGAGCAGGCCGTCGAGGACGGCGCGTTCCGCCTCGACCTCTTCTATCGGCTCCGGGTCGTGCACCTCAAGCTGCCACCGCTGCGACATCGGAAAGGCGACGTTCGGCTGCTGGTGGAGCGCTACCTCGCGCGCCACGGCGAACGCACCGGCCGACCGCCACTTCAGGTCGCCCCCGAGGTCATGAACGATTTGGAACGCTACGACTGGCCGGGCAACGTGCGCGAGCTCTCGAACCTCGTCGAGGGCGTGGTCGCGCTCATGCCGCCCGACACGCAGGTCTGGCGCGAGACGCCCGCGACCATTCGCCGCGCGCTTCGCGCGTCGAGCTTCCCCGCTCCACCGATGGTCGAGGGCGCGGTACAGCGAGCGCTGCAGCCGACGGACATCCGCCCGCTCGAAGAGGTCGAACGGCGCGCGGTCGAGATGGCGCTCGAGGCGTGCAGCGGGAACGTGGCCAAGGCCGCGCGTGCGCTCGGGGTCGCGCGGCAGACGCTCTACAACAAGATGAAGCGCTACGACCTGCGCTGAGGTCGGGTGGAGCGGAACGGCGTCGACGAACAGCAGGAGTCGGAGCTCACTCATCCTTGCGCGCACGCATTCGCCCGAGGACCTCGGCGAAGCTCTTCTTCTCGGGCTCCTCGAGCTCCGGCAGCTCGTCGAGCGCCATCTCGCTGAGCACGGTGGGGGCACCGTCGCCGGTGCCGATGACCAGCACCTTCTCGCCGACGCGGACCAGGTGGAGCGAGCGGCGCGGGTCGAGCGGTAGCCGCTCGAGCACCTCCATGCGGGTGCCGCGCTTGCCGACGCCGAAGCCGCGACGCGAGGCCCAGCGCAGCACGAGCCACGCGAGGATGCAGACCCCGAGCAGCGAGATCGCTGCCTGGAGCAGCGCCCAGCCGTAACCCCCCGGAAGCTCGGCTTCGTGGGGGGTTGCGGTTTGGAGCGCGAAGAGAAGGCCCACCGCCCTACTCGGCGGCTTCCGGGACTTCCTTCGGGATGCCGACGCCCACGGCCTCGGCGAGGAGCTCGGCGATGTCGAGCTGCCGGATCTCCTCGTCCTTGTCCTCGCCCTTCAGACCGTCGGTCAGCATGGTCGAGCAGAACGGGCAAGCGCTCGCGATGGTGTCGGCGCGGGTCTCGAGGAGCTGCAGCGTGCGCTTCTTGTTCACGCGCGTGCCGCCGGTCTCCTCCATGAAGTACTGCGCGCCACCGGCTCCGCAGCAGAGGCCCTGCTCCTTCTGCCAGTAGTCGACCTCTTCGAGGACGACGCCCTCGATGGCCTCGAGCACCTGGCGGGGGGAGTCGTAGATCTTGTTGTAGCGGCCGAGGTAGCAGCTGTCGTGATAGACGACCTTCGCCTGAACCGGCCGGGTGGGCGTGAGCTTGCCGGCCTGCAGCAGCCCGTTGAGGAAGTCGGAGTGGTGGACCACGTCGTAGTGGCCGCCGAAGTCCGGATACTCGTTGAGCAACGTGTTGAAGCAGTGCGGGCAGGCGGTGATGATCGTCTTCTTCTCGACCTCGTAGCCGGCGAGGGTCTCGACGTTCGACTCCGCCATCATCTGGAAGAGGAATTCGTTGCCGATGCGGCGCGCCGGGTCGCCGGTGCAGGTCTCCTCGGTGCCGAGGATGGCGAAGTCGACGCCGGCTTCCTGGAGGAGCAGCGCGGTCGAACGCGCGACCTTCTGCGCACGGTCGTCGTAGCTCGCGGCGCAGCCGACCCAGTAGAGGACGTCGGCGCCGGGGTTGTCGGCGAGGAGCGGGACGTCGAGGCCCTTGGTCCACTCGGCCCGGTCCATCTGCGACTGGTTCCAGGGGTTGCCGTTGGTCTCGATGCCGTTGAGCGCGCGGGTCAGGTCGGGCGGGAACTCGGCCTTGTCCATCACGAGGTCACGGCGCATGCCGATGATCTTGTCGACATAAGAGATCATCACCGGGCACTGCTCCTCGCAGGCGCGGCAGGAGGTGCAGCTCCAGATGACGTCCGGATGCAACACGTTCGGCACCAGGTCCACGCCAGGCTCGTCCACGAGGAAGTAGGCGTTCTCCGGCGGGTGCGGGAACGTGTGGAGCTCCTCGCCTTCGGGAACGTCCTCGGGCCCCTCGCCGTTCGGGTTCGCGACGCCGTCGGTCGGCCCGAACTGCTTGTCCTCGGACGCGTAGAGGTGGTCACGGATCGCCAGCGTGAGATGCTTGGGCGAGAGCTTCTTGTCCGTGATGTAGGCCGGGCAGTTGTCGGAGCAGCGGCCGCACTCGGTGCAGGTGTAGAGGTCGAGGATGTGCTTGTAGGTCAGGTCCGCGACCGTGCGGATGCCGGGGGGCTCCTCTGCCTCGAGCTTCGCCTCCACGTCGATCATCGGCAGCGCGTTCGGCCGCATGTCGTACGCGAAGACGTTCGGCATGACCGTGAGGATGTGGAAGTGCTTCGAGTAGGGGAGGATGTTCAGGAAGAGCAGGACCCAGGAGGCGTGCCACCAGAAGCCGACGTGCTCGAGGATCACGACCGTCGGCCGGCCCATCCCATAGAACATGGTGCCGAGCGCGCTGCCGAAGGGAGCCCACCACTTCCAGTGCGGTTCGGTGCCGGTCACCTGCCAGTGCAGGGCGTCGTAGCCTCCGACGTAGAGGAAGTCGGAGACCATCATCGTGAAGATGATCCCGAGGATGAGGTTCGCTTCGAAGCCGAGGGTCATCCGCGGCTTGTCCTCGACCTCTTCGGGGTCGGCGCTGTCCTTGCCCTTCTTGACCAGGCGCAGGTACCAGAACGCGACCGCGCCGAGCATGGCGCCCGCCACGGCCAGCTCCTTCACCAGCGAGTAGAGCTTGCCGACGATGTGGCCCTCGTCGAGGAGGCCGAACATCGTCCAGTCGTAGTCGAACCCACGGCCCCACAGGAGAACGGAGTTCAGCAGCAGGACGTTGAAGGCCGCGAAGATCAGGACGTGCGAGAGGCCGGCGACGGAGTAGGCGGTCTTCTTGACCATCTTCTCCTGGCCGAGCGCGGTCAGCATGACCTTCCTGGTCCGGGCGAACACCTGGCTGGGGGTCCACTCGAAGCGTGCGTCGGGCACGCCGATCTTCATCTGGCGGTAGCGTCGGAAGACGGACCAGGAGAAGAAGGAGAGCGTGCCCACGAGCACGAGCGTCATCGCGATGGAGCTCATCGAATCCTCGGGTAAGTCGCTAGGTTGTGGCGGCCGCTGCCGGCCGCGAATGCGGCAGTGCCGCTGGCCTGGGGATAGGGGGCCGGAGCCAGAGAGTCAATTGGCCCGGTGGCCGGGAAAACGCCCGCTACTGCGGGAGCTTGGCGTCGAAGAAGGCCTTGAGCTTGATCAAGTTCTTCTCCTCGCGGCCGAACGCAGGCGACTCGTAGCTCTTGGCGAAGCCGACCACGTCGGAGAGCAGGGCCTTCCGGACGTCGGCGTCGCGGAGGATGTCGTCGACCGAGCGTCCGCGGGCGGCGCCGTTGCGGAGCCCGCGGACGTAGGCCTCGAGGCGGCCGTAGTCCGACCCCAGGAACTCCTTGATGACCATCGCGTCGTCCGAGAGACGAGAGATCGTCTTGAGCATGTCGGCGTTGGCCTCGCCGGTGTCCTGATGGGAGGCGAGCTCGGCCGCGACCCGGAGGACGAAGGCGTCGTCGAGGTAGCCGATGTCGTCGATGCCGTCCGGGATCAGGTCCAGGGACTTGAAGAGGTAGTTCAGCCCTCCCGCGATGGTCTCGCGGGCGTCGCCGGCGACGCTCTCTTCGTTCAAGATCTCGGACAGCTCCTCGGCATCGTGGCCGAGATTGCGAAGCCAGTTCGGGAAGGTGTCGAGGTACTTGGAGACGTCGCTCTCGCTCATGGGCTCTTTGAACTCCGGAATGGGGCGCCAGACGAAACGTCGGCGCAGCGGGCCGGATGATAGAGGGGTCCGGCCGCGGGTTGCAACCGTCGTCATGCCCCTTTGGAGACGGGTCGTGAGCACTATCTCGCCGCGGCCGCGCGGAGCCCGTCGCCCTATCGCGTCGCCAGGGCGATCTCGGGTATGGTCCCTCGCCAGATGGGGGATGGCTCGCGCGAACTCGACGTCTTGAAGGCGCTCATGGACGAGCTGCCGCTCGGGGTGATCGTACTGAACGCCGAGACCGAGGTCGTCTTCTACAACCGCTACGAGGAGCAGCTGGCCCAGCGGAATCGGGTGAACGTGATCGGCCGCCGCTTCTTCCAGGAGGTCGCACCGTGCATGCGGGTATCCAGCCTGGTGAAGCACTTCGATCTCCTGGGCCAACAGCCCCTGAACGTGGACCTCGACTTCCAGTTCGACTTCCCCTTCATCCCTCAGCCGCGCGACGTCCGGATCCGGCTCCGCTCCTTCGAGGCCGACGGCGAGCCCTACGGGGTCCTCTACATCGAGGACTGCTCGGCCGAGGTCGCGATGGATCAGATGCGGGAGACCCTGACTCGGCTGCTCGTCCACGATCTGAAGAGCCCGCTGAGCGTGCTCCAGGTGTCGCTGAAGGAGCTGACCAAACAGGGCCTGGGCGACGAGACGCTGGCGATGGTCGGCGACGCGCTCCGCGCCAGCCAGCGGCTGGACCGGATGGTGATCGGGCTGCTGGACCTGAGCGCGATGCGCACCGGCCTGGTGCCGATCAGCCGTCAGGAGATGGACGTGGCGGAGCTGGCGACGACCGCCGTCGGCGAGATCGAGCCCCTGGCCCGACAGGCGAGCATCGCGCTCGAGGTCGACATCCCCGACGAGAGCATTCAGGCGCCCATCGACCGCGATCTGGTGCGGCGAGCGATCGACAACCTGCTGGACAACGCGATCCGACACGCGCCGCCCGAAGGCCGGGTCGCGGTGGCCGTCGAGTGCACTCAGACCCACGTGATGGTCCGGGTCGAGGACGACGGACCAGGCATCCCCCAGTCGGCGCGGGCCATCCTCTTCGAGCCCGGCGGCCGGGAGCTCGCCAGCCGCAACTACGGGCTGGGGCTGACCTTCGTGAGGCTCGCGGCCCGGGCGCACGGCGGCGAGATCGAGGTCCGCGACCCCGACACGGGGACCGGAACGATATTCGTGCTCTCGCTGCCACGCGGCTAGCGACCGCCGCGCTTTACCGGGGGCCAGACGCCCGCCATGCTGTGGGCCTTGGAGGAGGCCTTCTACCTGGTGATCGGCACCGTCGCGTGCTTCTCACCCGTTGCGTTGATCGTGGCCGTCGCGGTGCAAGCTGGCCGCATTCGCGAGCTCCGGCGACAGCTCTCCCACCATGAAGACGGGCTGCGTTCACTGGGAGACCAGACCCTGCGGCTCCATCGCCGGCTCGAGTCGCTCGAGGCGGGTCCGCAAGCGCAAGCGCCGATCGCAACGGCCCCGGCTGGGCCGGTCGAAGCAGCCGCACCGAACGCCCTGGCGCCGATCAGCGCACCGGTCGAAACCGCAGCGGCCCAAGCCGAGGCTCCGGCCGAGCCCGCAGCCTTCGAGGCCGAACCTCCGGCCGAAGAGGCGCCCGTCGAGCGTCCCCTCGAAGCCCAGCCAGCGGCCGAAGGCCAAGCGCCGGTCGAGCCCACCGCACCCGCCGAAGCTCCTTCGCGCTGGGCGCCGCAACCGTCCACCCCAGCCGACGCGCAACCCGCGCCCGCGACCGACGACGAAGCGGCACCCCCGACGCCGCCCGCCGAGCCGCCGGCTCCCGCGGACCCTGGAGGGCCGCCGCCTGGGCCACCGCCCAAGGAGCCGATCGCCTGGGAAGAGTGGATCGGTGTCCGTGGCGCAGCCGCCCTCGGCGGCATCGTGCTCGTCGTCGCCGGTCTCTACTTCTTCAAGTACTCGATGGACCACGGCCTGATCGCGCCGCCCTTCCGCTTCGCGATCGGGATGCTCGTGGGCGTGGTGGGACTCGCCCTCGCCGAGCTCAAGCTGCGACCGAAGTACACGATCGCGGCCGGCTGGGTCGGCGGCGCCAGCATCGCCGTGCTCTACACCGCGTCGTGGGCCGGTCGTGGGCTCTACGACCTCTACCCGACCTCGGTCGCGACCGTGCTCATGGTCGCCGTGACCGCGGCGTGCGTCGTGATCTCGATGCGCCGCAGCTCCATGCCGATCGCGATCCTCGGCCTGTGCGGAGGCTTCATCACCCCGCTGGCGCTCTCGACCGGTAGCGACCATCCGCTGCCGCTCTTCGGCTACCTGCTGGTGCTCGACCTCGCCATCCTCTGGGTAGCGATCCGAAAGCGCTGGCCCTGGCTCGCGGCTGCAGCGCTCCTCGCGACCCTCTTCTACGAGATCGGTTGGATCGGCCTTCGGATGGACGACCCGCGCCGGTGGATCGGTGCACTCGTCCTCGTGCTCTTCGCGGCCGTCTTCGCCTTCGCGCCCGTGCGCCAGGACGACGACGAGGAGAGCCCGCTCGCGAAGGCCCTGTGGCGATGGGTGCGCGGACTGGCGCTCTTGGCGCCCTGTCTGATCGGGCTCGGCCTCGGGTTCACCTCGGACCTCAGTGCGCACCTCGGCATCACTGGAGCGCAGTCGCTCCTGCTGGCGGTTGGCGCAGCGGTGATGGCCCGCCGCGAAGGGATGGGCGCGTTCGCGCTCGCCGTGGCGCTCGTGCTCCAGGCCTCGCTCGTCGGCACGCTGACCGATCACACCCCGGATTTCTCCACCGCGCTCGCGCTCGCCGGGATCGCCCTCGGCGTCGCGCTGGCCTTCCACTTGCCGACGGAGCTCGGCAACGCCGAGGGGCGCGCCCGCGGCATCCACGGGTCCATCGCCGCGGCGCTCGGCGCGCTCGCGCTCGGCTTCGTGGCCCTCGCCGCGCCCGTCGAAGCCACCGGCGGGGCGGCCACGCTCTTGGCCCTGGCACCGGTGGTGCTCTGCCGGATCAGCGCGCGCAGCGAGGAGTGGCGCTGGCTTCAAGCCGCCGCGCTCGGCCTCGCGGGGTTGGGGCTCGGTCTGATCTTCGTGGCTCGCTCGGGTGATCCCCGCGCGCTCCCGGAGCCGACCATCACCCTCGGGCTGCTCCTGCTCGCGGCGTTCGCGGCCCAGCTCGCCGGGATCCTCCCCTCGGCCGAGAAGGCCAAGCGCACCGGCGATCATGGCGCGGCCCTGGTGTCGCTCGCGTTCATCATCGCGATCGCGCTGGTCGATCGGCGTACTGCCCATCCACTCGCGATGCTCTACGCGGCGGGCTGGCTCGCGTTGCTGGGGGTGGTCTTCGCCGCCGCCCGTTCGGGACTGGGCGGCTGGTTGGTTCTCGCGAGCCTGCTCACGGCCCTGGGTGACCTCTACCTGACGGCCGTCACCGAGAGCGGCCAGTGGCTCCTCTTCGCGGCGATGGCGATGAAGGTGGTGCTGCTCGTCGCGGCGCCCTTCGCGTTCCCGCGCCTGGCGAGCAATCGCTGGTCTTGGCGCGCCGCAGGCGCGAGCGCGTTCTTCTTCCTTCTGCCGCTCCGTGTCGTCTACCTGGAGGTCGTCGGCGCCGAGAGTCAGGGGCTCCTCCCGGTGGGGCTCGCGGCGCTCTACCTCGTCGCCGCGTTCGCGCTGCGCCGCCGCGCGCTCCCGGAGGCGAGCGCACTCTCGGCGCGCATCTGGCTCATCGGCGCCGCCGCCGCGCTCGTCACGGTCGCGATCCCGATGCAGCTGGAGAACCAGTGGATCACCATCGGCTGGGCGCTGCAGGTGGTGGTCTTCGTGGCGCTCTGGCGGCGCTACGACCACCCGGGGCTGAAGTACACCGCGGCCGGTCTCGCGACCCTCGTGTTCATCCGATTGGTCCTGAACCCCTACGTGCTCGACTACCACCTGCGCAGCGCTTGGCGGGTGCTCAACTGGATCTCCTACACCTACCTGGTGCCGGCGGTGGCGCTGCTCGCGGCCCACGTCCTGATGAAGCCCCTGGAAGGTCCACGCCGGCGACCTTGGGAGCCCGGTCCCGGCGGAAAGGGAACCCCGGCGCGCGCGTTGATCGCCCCGAGCTTCGGCGCGATGGCCATCATCTTCGTCTTCGTGTGGGCCAACCTGATGGTCTTCGACTTCTTCGCGACCGGCCCGAACCTCACGATCCCGACCGAGCGCATGCCGGCCCGCGATCTCACGACCTCGATCGTGTGGGCGCTCTACGCGGTCGCGCTGCTCGCGGGCGGGCTGCTGCGCCACTCGAAGGGGCTGCGCTACGCGAGCCTGGTGCTCCTGCTGCTGACCTGTCTGAAGGTCTTCCTCTACGACCTCGGGAATCTCGAAGACCTCTACCGCGTCGCCTCCTTGGTCGGTCTCGCGCTGACGCTCATCGTGATCTCGCTGGTCTACAAGCGGTTCGTCTTCCGCGACGAGCCCGAAACGGCCGCGCCGGCCACCGAGGCTCCCTCATGACCGCTCTCCGCACGCTGGCTCCCGTTGCCGTCGCGCTCGCCGCCCTCGCGCCCATCGCCCACGCGCAGGACGCCGATGTGGCTCCGCTCTTCCCCCGCTTGGCACCCATCGAAGCGCCCTCGCAGACGGGCATCTGTCAGCTACCCCTCACCGAAGAGGTGCTCCGCGACACCCGGCCGGACCTCTCCGACCTGCGGGTGGTCGAGGCCGATGGCCGCGAGGTGGCCACGCTCCTCGACCGGGCCGCCGTCCGATGGCCGACCGGCGGTCCGCCCGCGTCGATGACCCTCACGCCGACGGCCGTCGAGCGCTCGACCGACGACGACCGCCTGCGGGAGGAGCTCACCTTCCAGCTGCCCGACGCCGAGTTGCCCGAGGGCGCCGCGTGGACGCTGAGCCTCGAGTCCGAGGTGCCCGAGTTCGTTCGGGCGACCACGCTGACGACGCCGGAGGGTTCGACGCTCGCCGAGGGCTCGGTCTTCCGCTTGTCGAGCCCGGTGCGGCAACGGCTAGACGTCGCGCTCCCCGATCCTGCGCCCGGCAAGGTCTACGTCCTGCGCCTCGAGGGCGAGGGCACCGAGGACCTCGGCCCGGTGCTCCGGCTCGTCGCCGGACCGATGGCGGACCGCGGCACCGTGCTCACGCTCCCGCTCGAGATCGTCTCCCAGGTCGAGAAAGACGGCTCCACGGTCGTCGAGCTCGCGCGCCCTTCCGGCATCGTCCCCTCCCAGCTCCTCTTCGCCACCGACACCCCCTTCTTCTCTCGGGACGTCCGGGTCTTCGATCGCCGCGAGGGCCGCGATCCGGAAGCGGTGGGCAGCGGGACGATCTTCCGGGCGGAGCGCGCGGGCGCGGAGGGCCTCTCGGTGTCCCTGAGTCGTGCCCGCGGCGACACGATCCGCGTCGAGCTGAAGAACGGCGACAGCCCACCGCTCGAGTCGCTCGCCGTCACCGCGGTGACGCAGCGCCCCGCTCTCTTCTTCGCCTGCCGGGACGGCCAGACGCTCCTCTTCGGCGGAGGTCGGGCCGCGGCGCCGAGCTACGACACCCAGCGCTTCGCGGGAACGACCATCGGTGAGCGGATCGCCCGAGGAAACGTGCCGCAGGCGACCCTCGGTCCCTCGGCGCCGAACCCTGCCTTCGACGACGGTCCAGCGCTCGGTGCGCTGCTGCGTCCCGGCCAGCCAGTCGACCGCGGCCAGTTCCGAAGCGTGGCGCCGCTCGTGGTGAACGGCGCGCGCGAAGGCGTCAGCCGCCTCTTGGCCGACGCCGGGCTGCTGGCGCGGAGCGAGCACGCGCTCGCCGATCTGCGCGTCGTCGACGGCGAAGGACGGCAGTGGCCTTATGTCCGCGCGCCCGGGCCACAGGAGATCGTGGTTCCCCTCGACGTGGAGCGGGAGGAGCTCGAGGACGGCCGAAGTCGCTACGTGCTGAGCTACGCCGGTGGCGAGCTCGCGCTCGCCCGCGTGCGGCTGCAGACGGAGGCCGGCTTCGTTCAGCGCGACTACACCGCGCGACTGGTCGACGCGAGCGAGCCCATGGTGCCGGACTTCGGTGAGGGCACCACTGGAGCGCTGCACCGGGACCCGGGAGCCGCTGCGCCGATCGAGGTGCCCCTGGCGCTGGGGCGCGGAAGCGTCGAGCTGGTGGTCGAGAACGGAAACGACGCACCGCTCGAGCTGGAGGCCGAGGGCGTGACCTTCGCGCCGGCGCTCTACCTGCTGGCGCCCGACGGACGCTACGAGGTGCTCATTGGCGCCGACGTGCCCCGCGCGGAGTACGAGGTGAGCCACGTGCTCGGCCTGGTGCTGGCCACCGAGGTGGTCGACGCAGAGCTCGGGGCCACGACCGACAACCCCGCGTGGCGGCCACCGCCGGTCGCGCCGCGGTTCACGACCGCGCAGATCGCGGTCTGGTCGGTGCTGCTCCTGGCCGTGCTGGTGCTCGGAGTGCTCACCTTCCGCGCGACGCGCGAGGGCGTCGCGGTGAGCGCGGAGAGCTCCGGCAGCGAGGGAGCGAGTGATGGCGCGTCCGACGGCCCACCGGAGGAAGCCGCGGAAGACGCCTCCGAGAAGCCACCCGAGGCGAATCCCTCCGCGGACGAGCCAGAGAGCTAGCCCGCCCCTACCGGGCGCCCAACGAGAACGGGACGGCCACGGTCGCGCAGCCATCGTCGTCCCTCGGCGCGAACGTCCAGCCCTGCGCCGCGAGCGCAGCGCACTCGGTCAGGGGGGTCCGCGCTCGACCCGGGATGTGGACCGTCTCGACGGTCCCGTCGGGCAGCACTTTCAAGAGGAGCTCGAGAACGATGGGCTCGCCGGCTTCGCCGTGGGCCTGGTGGCACTCGAAAACCGCCGGGCCGTGCTGGCCGACCACCCGCAGGACTTCTTCCCGGGGGATCACTCCACCGCACTCCCACGGGGCGCCACTCGGAGCCTCTTGCGGTGGCGGGGACCCAGATGAGGGCGCCGGCGCGGCGGCTTCCGCACGGGACGCGTCGCGAAGACGCGCCACCTCCCCGCGGAGTTCTGCGATCTCTCCGCGGAGCTGGAGCTGACTCACCGCAAGGAGCGCGATGACCGCGAGCGGGAGCCCCCATCGCTTCGCAAAGCGGAGGGCTGCGGGTTGGTCTGCCTCGCTCACGACGGAGCGTTCACCGCGCGTCGGCGAAGAGCGCCTCGAGACGACGCAAGCGTTCGTCGAGCTCCTCGACTTCGCGACTGAGTCGAGCGTTCTCGTCCACCAGTGCCGCGTTGCGCTCGTGCAGCGCCTGGATGGCCACCAGCGCAACGCCATCGGCGTCCACGGTGGGGATGGAGCGCTCGTCGTAGCCGAGCTCGAAGGCCGCGTAGAAGTCCTGAGCCATCGGGCCCATGTGGCGTACGCCTTCGCCTTCGACGAGGTAGCTCCACTCGCTGACCTCGACGGACGCGAGCCGCTCGAGGACCGCCTGCCGGTCCACCGTCGTGACGGCGAACTTCACCTTTCGATCGGACGTGTTGGTCCACACACCGCCCGACGAGAGGTAGGCGCCGTTCGAGACGGCGAAGCGTCGCGTGTCGAACGACGAGAACACGAACTCTGGGCGCGACGTGTCCGGCGTTCCACTGATCCCGTCCTCGTCGTGAATCGCCAGGAGGGTCCCGCTGATCCGGGTGTTGGCAGTGTCGTCGAGCTCGACGGTCGTGTCGCCCGGGCTCCAGATCGCCGCGGTGTCGCCGTTGGCGAAGAAGCCACCGCTCTCGCCCGTTCCGCCCTCGATCCACACGCCGTTCGCGGTCGAGTTGCTGGCAGCGCCCGGAAGGGTGGCCGGCCCCCAGAGGCTGGCCTGGCCGGTGCGGCCGGCGTTGCCGTAGTGGACCGCAGCGTTGGTGGTGCCGAAGACGTTCTGGCACGTGACGGTGCCCCCGGACGAAATCCCGGTGATGAACTCACCGGTCGTCCCGCAGGTCCCCGTGACGCGGCTCTGGACGACCGCGCTGTCGACGGAGAACGTCGTCGAGCTGAGGGTCAGACCCGTGCCGGCCGAGTACGTCGTGTCCGTGTCGGCATCCGCGACGCAGGTGACGCTGCCGTCCGCGCCGATGGCGGCGATGGCCTGGCCACCACTGCACGAGCTCGCGACCCGGCGCTGAATCGCAGCCGTGTCGACCGAGAACGTTCCCGAAGAGAGCGTCAACCCCGTACCCGCGGCGTACGTTCCGCTCGACTCGCAGGTGACCGTGCCGTCGGAAGCGATCGAGCGGATGGCTTGGCCAGCCGGGCAGCTCCCGGAAATGGGGCGCTGAGTGTCCGTGGTGAGTGCGTAATCCGCCGCCGGGTTCCCGCCGAGGCTCGTCGCGTTGGTCGCGACGTTGGCGTACTGAGCGAACCCAGCGAAGGGAGTGGTCGCCAACTGGAAGCGCGGCATCTCCGTGCCGCCATCGATGGCGATCCCCACCCAGAGGTTCGAGTAGTCGTTGAACATCACGAGGTCCAAGGGGTCGCCGCCGCCCGTGTCGCCCTCCCCCACGTAGACGGTGAACGACCCGCGATCCACCAGCACCGACTGACTCTCCGAGTAGAGCGCGGTCGGCGCGACGTCGCTGTCGTAGAGACCGATGGTCAACGTGACCGAACCGTCGATCGGCGCGTCGTCCATGTCCGTGAGGTACCCCTGCATCGGCACCTGGGCGGGCGCGCTCCCCTGCGCTTCCGCGGTCGCATCCACGAAGCACAGTCCGAGAGCCAGGGACGTCAACGAGACGAGGTGGATGGCGGTTCTTCTCTTCATCGGATCCTCGACGACTAATCGGGTTGGGTTTGGGGGCCGAGGCGCAGCCGGTAGACGCCGTCGGTGCGACTCCCCATCGGCTGTGGGGCGCCCGCGGAGACGCGAAGGCGGTAGGAGGCGGACTCCAAGACGTCGCCTCCGCCGGTCACGACGACGGTGGTCCCGCGGGCTGGAGGCTCGATCCCGCCATCCACGGTCCCGCCGTCGACGCTTCCATCGACGTCCGGGACCTCGGCGTCCGGGACCCCGGCGTCAGCCACTCCGCCGTCCGCGCCGCTGTCCGGGCGGCCGGCATCCGACGTGCTGCTCGAGCCCTTCGCGCAGCCGAACGTGACGAGGATGGCGAGCAGGAGGGACGAAGGCACGAGCCCTCTCCGTCTTCCCCCGTCTGTCACCGACCCCACCAAGCGTCCAGCGTAGCCTGGAGTCACCCAAGGGCACAACGCCGTTCGAACCCCGTTCATCGACGAAGGCGGAGAGGTCGAGGTCGCGATTCGGAAACAGGCTCCTGCACGTCGTCGCGCTCGCTACCGCGCAGCCCAGTCGCCAGCGCTCCGGCCCACCGGCGTCAGGAGCACGACCACTCGTGGTTGGGGCACTCGCCCAGGGAGGTCGCGTCGACACACACACAAGTGCAGTCGCCGCCGCAGGAGACCGTGGTGTCGCCCAGCTCGCACGCTACGCCGCCACAACACAGGCCAATGCTGGTATCGCAGTAGCCGGTGCCGAAGCAGGCCTCGCCGTGCGCACAGCATTCCTCGCCTCGAGTGCCACATGATGCCTGGCAAACACTCGTGAGCCGCGAGAGTTGGTCTTGGACGCCACCGACTGCCTCCGTGAGGTCGGGTAGCGAGGCCAAAGCGAGGATGGCCAAGCCAGCCGCGCAAAGACCGACGGCTGGCAGGAACTGTGGCCCAGGAACCAGCGCGCCGTAGCACGTCCACGCGAGCGCGAGCCCCAGCGCGCCAGCATCACGCAGTGACCTGAGCGCACCTCGAATGACGGGGAAGAGCTCCGACATCTGGTCGGCGCAGGCCGCAGTGACGTACGGGAAGCCCTCCGGTGGATAGGCCACATCGATCTCGTAGGCGACGACCCACATCACCTCCTGAACCTCGGGCAAGGTGAAGACCCGATCGTCGGCCGCCTCCCAATCGAGCTCCCCGAAGCGCTCCAGTGTCTCCTGCGAAATCTCGCTCACGAGCCGGTCGGCCACTCGCTGAGTGAACGGGTCGGCCATCTGCATGGCGGCCCGCTCGAGGATCCCCGGATCCGCCAGACTGGTGCGGTCGGGAGGAGCGGAGAGCACGGGTGCGTCGACCAAGGAGGGACCAGCATCGAGGGCGGGGGGTTCAGCATCCCCCTCCCTCGCGGGCATCGGCTCCAGCCCGCTCGTGCAGGCTGAGAGGAGCACGAGCGCCAGGAAGCGTCCCACCGGGCCATTGTACCTTCACAAAAATATGACCGCACCACTGAAAACCAGGAGATGGCGCTCTCATCCCGACCGCCGCAAGACCGAAACGAAGTCGCTCAGCGCACGGGGCCTGTGATCTCCGCCCCCAGCGCGGGGCGACCGCTCGCAGCGAGCGCCTCGGCGAGCCCTTCACGGGCTCTGGAGCGGGGCTCGGCGATGCCTCGAGCTTCCGCGAACGCCCCGGCCGCCGGTCCGGGACCTTCGAGCTCGAGCAAGGCGTCGCCGAGCGCCGTCGCGGCGCCCGGCTCGGCGTCGGAGAGACCGACTGCGGCCATGTCCCGCGCCATCTCGGGGCGACCGAGGGCGAGGAGCAGGCGGGCCGCTTCGCCACGCCCGCCGAGAGCATCGGGCGACGTCGAGAGCAGCAAGGCCTCGGCGGCCTCCATCTCCCCGAGAGCGAGGAGTGTCTCGATCCGGAGCGTCGGCACGCCCGGCTCGCGATCCAGCGCTGGGCTAGCGAGCAGCCGGGCCGCGAGCGCAGGCCGTTCGGCGTCCAACGCCGCTCGCGCGGCGCGAACGAGCTCGCTCACCATCAGCGGCACGCGGGCTGCGAGCCGCTCCGCAGCGCTCGCCGCGCGGCCCGCGTCCCGCCGCTCGAGCGCGAGCGCGAACTGAGCGCGGAGCACGGCCGGGTGGTTCTGCGGTCCCTCGGCGAGCAGCGCGAGCGCTCGCTGCGCCGCGCCGTCTTCCGCGAGACGCTCGGCGATCCGCAGCACGGGCGTGGGCGAGCTCGGGTCGAGTCGCGCCGCTCGCACCAGCGCCTCCATGGCCCCCTCCCCGTCGTCCCTGGCGAGCCGGAGATCGGCGGTGGCGAGCCAGAGCTCTTCGGTGTCGGGCTCGAGGGCCTCGGCCTCCGCGAGCGTCCGCTCCGCGGCGTCGAGCCGCCCCAAACGGATCTCGGCCTCCGCCTGCCGAGAGGCGACGTAGGCGTCGTCGGCCGCGCCCGCGCGCGCGAGCTCGTAGAGCTCGACCGCTTCCCCGTCCTCCTCACCGGCGGCGAGCTCGGCGCGCACGAAGTGCTCGTAGGCGAAGGGCGACACGAAGGTGCCCACCTCTCGCTGCCCGTCGATCGTCCGCGCGACGGTGTAGGTCTTCGGCGCGCACGCGCCGAGGCAGAGGAGCCCAGAGAGGAGCGCCACCCTCATGGGGTCGGCGTCTGACACTCCGTCTCGTAGCCGATGCGACAGGTCAGCGGAATGGTCAGCGTGGACCCGGCCTCGGGCGGCCAGGGGAGACCGCGGGACGCCTCTCCGATGTTGTCTTCGCCGAGCGCGCCGAATTGGACGAAGAAGACCCGGATGGTCGGGTCGCCGGTGAGCGGCAACTCTTGAGTGCCGTCGACGTACATCGGGATGTCGATGATCCAGGTCGTGTCGGTCATCTCCATGTTCCGCTCGATCCACGCGGCCTGGAGCGAGAGCACGTACTCGCCGGCCGGCGAGATCCGGACGTTCACGTCCCCGTCTTCGAAAGGCGGGTAGTTCACCGCGTCGAAGGAGACGTTGTCCGCGGGGTCGATGACCACGTCGATGCGGTCGACCGCGCCGGGTACGATGGCGACGCCAGCGCCATCCATGCCGCTCGGGGCGCGTGCGCGGACCATGAAGGTGTCGAAGGTCTGGCCATCGCCGCAGGAGAGCAGCGAGAGCGCGAGCAGGGGGAACCAGCGACGCATCACATGCCCCCCGTCGGGATGGGCGGGACCGGGAAGCCCTCTTGCTCGGGGTCGCTACCGCCGGCCGCGAGAGCGATCGCGGTGATCAACACGGTCAGCACGACGGCCCCACCGCCGACGGCGGCCCAGATCCACCACTGTTGGTACCACTCGCCCTCGCCGCCGCCGAAGCCCTCGGACTCTCGCGCGTCCTCGGAGGCGAGCTGGGCCGCCTGGTCCGCGGTGGGATCGAGGAAGGCGTCGACCCGCAGGCCCTCGGCCGGGACCTCGATGGAGCGCGAGTAGGTCTCCCAGCCGGTCCCACGAATCGCCAGCGTGTGGGTCCCGATGGTGAGCTCGACCGGCGCGATGGGCGCCTGACCCACGGACTCACCGTCGATGACGACCTCGGCCCCCTCGGCGTTGACCGCGACGAGGACGCGGGCGGTCGCCGGAGCCACGGGCGGGGCCGCCGGAAGCGCGCTCGTGACCGGAGTGACGATGGCGCCGAGCACGGCCTGGGCAGCGGCGGGGCTGGAGAGGGTCGCGGCCGGGAGCTGAATCGCCGACGCCTCGGCGAGCGGCTCGCCGGTGACCGAGACCGGCTCGAGCCGGAGCTCGACCACGCCGTTCGGGGTCGGCCGGGCCATGTGCACCAGGATGACGGCGTAGCCGCCGGTCCCACCGACGAGCTGACCCCGACATGGGGCGTCGGCACATTCGGCGAGGGCGGCGACCAGCGCCTCGTCCCCGGCGATCTGGAAGCGGGTCGAGGGCGCAGCGGTGCTCAGCGCCCCGGTCACCGCCTGGAGGATCGGCTGGCCGACCTCTGCCGTGACGTTCGCGCCCGGGACGGGCACGACCGCCACGTGCGGCGCCTGAGCCTCGACGACCCCTGCCGTCAGGAGCAGCGCGAGAGCGGCGTACGCGAGCCGCACGGGAGCGCGTCTCGACGCGCATCGCCAATCGATTCGTGGACTCGGTGCGTCAGGCGTAGCGTCCACGAACCGAGGAAATGCAGGAGCATCTTCGAGCGTGAGGGGATGGCTGCGCATGGCGTGCTGAGGCTGCGAAGCGGCGGCGAGGGGTGTCGAGATGCGCTCCGGGCTCAGTACTCGCCGAAGAGGTCCTGGATGCGGACGTCGAGCGCCGTCGCGATCTTGAAGAGCGAGCTGATCGACGCGCTCGACTCGGCACGCTCGATCTGGCTGAGCAGCGAGACCGAGAGGCCGGTGCGGCGCGCCATCTGCTTGAGCGTGAGGCCACGGTCCTTGCGGAGGCCGCGGATCGTCTCGCCGATGACCCGGTGCAGGTTCTCCTCCGGCGTGCGGAGCAGCCCCTTCTTCCGCATCACTCGGTCGACGACCTCGCGGAACTCGTCCGGGTTGAACGGCTTCTTGAGGTAATCGACCGCGTCGAGCTTCATCGACTGGACGGCGGTCTCGAGGCTCGGATGGGCGGTGAAGATCACGACGGCGACGTCGGAGTCGACCTTTCGGATCCTCTCCAGGGTCTCGACCCCGTCCATTCCGGGCATCATCAGGTCGAGGACCACCAAATGGTAGCCCTCCTTCTTTACGGCATCTGGAGCTTTGGTGGGGTCCTGCAGGGTGCGGACCTCGAAACCATCCTTCTCGAGGAAGGTCTCCATGAACTCGCAGATGGCCTCGTCGTCATCGACGACCAGTACCTTCACTGGCGGGAGCGGTTTGGCCATGGGTTCCTCCGAGTGGGATGGTCCCACTTCCAGGCGGCCGCCGAAAGAGGGATGGTCGGGGCGAGAGGATTTGAACCTCCGACCTCACGGTCCCGAACCGTGCGCGCTACCAAACTGCGCTACGCCCCGATCCTTGGTTGCAAGGAGGCGCGTTCTTAGTCGGCGCCCCCAGACCTGTCAACCAAGAGTGCATCGGAATTCGCTTTCCGTGGAATCCATCGAGAGCACGAAGAGCTTCTTTCCGTCCACTGAAGCGGCCAATGAGCACTTTCTTCGAGAAATCGGGCGGGGCCGCCGTGGAAGGCGGTGCCGGACCCGGCCTCGTCGCAGGCCCGAAGAGCGGTCATCGAGAGTCGAGTTCGCTCTTCGGACTCCCTTCGAGCATGCCTCGGCGGATTTTTTTCGGTCGTTCGGGCCGACCGAAGGCGCCCTCGACGAGCCACGAGGGACCGAACGGCTCGGCGGTGGAGGCCCCGTGACGCGGTGCGCGACTTAATTCTGAGCCTCATGAGCGACACCGAGCGTCGATACGTTAGGAAAACGCGGTCCCATGCCATCCAATCGACCGTGACACATCCGCATACCAAAATGCATCGCGGGTGAGATTCTTTGTTGACGCGCCGCGTAACTCCCTTCAGTCTGAGTTCCGTGATGAGGCTCACGCACCGCAACGAGACCCGCGCTCTGGCCAAGCCAGCGGCGATCGGGTCCGTCGACCTCGAGCTCATCGTAGGCCTGCTCCTCCTCCTCGTCCTACTCATTGGACGCGCGGGGACGGGCGCGCTCTAGCCAACCAGCAGAGCAGACGCTTCGAGCCCCGCACACCGCACCCGGTGGCGGGGCTCGGTCGTGTCTGCCCTGTCATCTCGACCGCTCCTCCAATCGACCCCGAAACGAAAGCCAGACCCATGAAGAAGACCGAAGAGACCCGCCCGACCCCGAACAACTCCGCCGACCGCACCGCGCCGCCGCTGCCCAACTGCCACGAGGTCCTGCGCCGCTGCCGCGAGGAACGGCTGGGTCACCGCTTCGCCGAGAAGATGTTCTGAGCGAGCGCTGATCCACCACGCCCACCCTCAGTCGTCCGCGCCTGACCGAGCTCGATGACCCAGACCACGACCACCGCTTCTCCTGCTTCCCCCTCCAAGAAGGAGCCCCACCCGGAGCTCCACGCATCCGGCACGACCCTCACGGGCGCCGAGATCCTCTGGGAGGTCCTCGTACGCGAGGGGGTGGACACCGTCTTCGGTTATCCCGGCGGTGCGATCATGCCCGCCTACGACGCGATGGCTCGCTACCCGATCCATCACGTCCTGACCCGACACGAACAGGGCGCGTCCCACATGGCCGATGGGTACGCACGCGCCTCCGGTGGCGTCGGCGTCTGCATCGCCACCTCCGGGCCCGGCGCGACCAACCTGGTGACCGGCATCGCCACCGCGATGCTCGACTCCATCCCGATGGTCTGCATCACGGGCCAGGTTCCCTCGCCCTTCATCGGCACCGACGCCTTCCAGGAGACGGACATCCAGGGCGTCACCATCCCGATCACCAAGCACAACTACCTGGTGACGGATCCGAAGGACCTCGCGCGAGTCCTCAAGGAAGCCTTCTACGTCGCGCGCTCCGGTCGCCCCGGCCCCGTCGTCGTCGACGTGACCAAGGACGCCCAGCAGAAGTCCGCCACCTTCGAGTGGAGCGACGAGCCGGTGAAGCTCCGCGGCTACCGCCCCGAGCACACTCCGCTGCGCAGTGAGCTCGAGAAGGCCCGCGAGCTCATCGACGCCGCCGAGCGCCCGGTCATCCTCGCGGGTCACGGCATCATCAAGGGCCAGGCCACCGGCCTGCTCCTCGAGTTCGTCCGCAAGACCGACATCCCGGTCGCGCAGACGCTCCTCGGGCTCGGGGGCTTCCCCGCCAGCCACGAGCGGGCGCTGGGCATGATGGGCATGCACGGCGAGGCCTGGGTGAACCAGGCCATCCAGGAAGCGGACCTGCTGATCGCCCTCGGCATGCGCTTCGACGACCGCGTGACCGGCAAGCTCGAGAGCTACGCCCCCGGGGCCAAGAAGATCCACGTCGAGCTCGACCCCGCGGAGATCGACAAGAACGTGAAGGCGGACGTCCCCATCGTCGGCGACGTGCGCGAGGTGCTCGGCTCGCTGCTGCCCGCCGTGAAGGAGCGGAAGCGCAAGGCCTGGGTGGACCACATCGGGTCGATCCGCAGCGAGTCGGCCGAGCGCGACATCCAGACCCACAGCGGCGAAGGACACCTCTACGCCGCCCACGTCATCGGGGACCTCTACCGGCTCACCGAGGGCAAGGCCACGGTCGTGACCGACGTCGGCCAGCACCAGATGTGGGAGGCGCAGTACTACAAGCACGAGCGGCCGCGCTCGCTGCTGACCAGCGGCGGCCTCGGGACGATGGGCTTCGCCCTCCCCGCCGCCATCGGCGCCCGCTTCGCGCGACCGAACGACGAGACCTGGGTCATCGCCGGCGACGGTGGCTTCCAGATGACCGCGTGCGAGCTGAGCGTCTGCGCGCAGGAGAACCTGAACCTCAACATCGCCATCGTGAACAACGGCTTCCTCGGCATGGTCCGCCAGTGGCAGGAGCTCTTCTACGAGAAGCGCTACGTGGCCACGCCGATCGGCGCCCCGGACTTCGTGATGCTGGCCCAGGCCCATGGCCTCGAGGGGATCCGCGTCACCAAGCGCTCCGAGGTCGAGGCCGCCGTGCAGCACGCCCGCAGCGTTAGCCACACGGTGCTCATCGACTTCCGGGTGGAGCCCGAAGAGGTCGTCTACCCCATGGTGCCGAGCGGCAAGCGGCTCGACGAGATGATCCGTCGCCCGCGCTTGAGCCCTGCCACCGACCCCCACGACTCCGTCGCGCCTCCCGCGATGACCAAGACCGACAAGGACTGAAGAGAGCCCGATGACCGAGACCAAACAACGCCGAACCTTCGTGGTCCACGTGGAAGACGAGCCGGGTGTGCTCAACCGTGTGGCGAGCCTCTTCCGCCGGCGGGCCTACAACATCGACTCGCTCAACGTCGCTCGCACCCACGAGAAGGGTGTCTCGCGCATGACCATCGTGTGCATGGCGGGCGCCTCCGAAGCGCGCCGCATCGAGGCCAACCTCTACAAGCTCGTGGACGTCCTCCGCGTGGACGAGGTCACCGACTCGGCGACCGTCGAGCACGTCCTCTGCCTGGTGAAGGTCGGCGTCGATGCCGATCGGCGCCCCGAGGTCCTGCAGATCCTCGAGGTCTTCGGCGCACGGACGCTGGATCTCAGCCCCGATTCGCTGGTGACCGAGCTGACCGGCGCCGTCGACGTCATCGACCGCTTCCTCGCGGTGCTCGCGCCCTTCGGCATCCTCGAGGTCGCGCAGACCGGCGCCGTGGCGATGAGCCGCGACGCCGAGCGACCGCAGCTTCGCGCTGCCGAGCCCTGCAAGGGCTCCAGCGCCCACGCCGCCTGAGCCCCACACCCTGAACACACTTCGCGCCCCGAGCTCGCTCTCGGGGTGACGGCCCACCTTTTACCCGAGACCGAGAACGAGAACTTTCATGGCACGCATCCGATACGAGAAGGACGCCGACACGGGGCGCATCAAGAAGAAGAAGGTGGCCATCATCGGCTACGGCTCCCAGGGGCACGCGCACGCGCTGAACCTCAAGGAGAGCGGGGTGGACGTCCGCGTCGGCCTACGCGAGGGAAGCAGCAGCAAGGCGAAAGCCGAAGCCGCCGGACTCACGGTGAAGTCGGTCCGTGACGCCGCCGCCGAGGCCGACGTGGTGATGGTGCTCGCACCGGACACCGCGCAGCGCGCGATCTTCGAGGAGCACATCGCTCCGGGGCTGAAGGACGGCGACACCTTGATGTTCGCCCACGGCTTCAACATCCACTACGAACGCATCCAGCCGCCGGCCGGTGTGGACGTCTCGATGGTGGCACCGAAGGGTCCGGGGCATCGGGTCCGCGAAACCTACCAAGAGGGCGGCGGCGTGCCGGCCCTGCTCGCGGTGCACCAGGACGCGACCGGCGAGGCCGACGCGAACGCCCTCTCCTACGCGGCCGCCATCGGCTCGGCCCGCGCGGGCGTGCTCGACACCACCTTCCCGGAGGAGACCAAGACGGATCTCTTCGGCGAGCAGGCCGTGCTCTGCGGCGGAGTCTCCGAGCTGGTGAAGGCCGGCTTCGAGACCCTGGTCGAGGCCGGCTACCAGCCGGAGGTCGCCTACTTCGAATGCCTCCACGAGCTGAAGCTCATCGTCGACCTGATGTACCGCGGTGGCCTGAGCTACATGCGCTACTCGATCAGCGACACGGCCGAGCGCGGCGACTACGTCTCCGGCCCGAAGGTGATCGGCGACGCGAGCAAGGCGGCGATGAAGGAGGTCCTCGCGAAGATCGAGGACGGCACCTTCGCCAAGGAGTGGATCGCCGAAGACGAGGCCGGCCGCCCGCAGATGAAGGCCGCCCGCCAGCGCGAACGCAACCTCCAGCTCGAGAAGGTCGGCGAGCAGCTCCGCTCGATGATGCCCTTCGTGGACCCGATCGTAGCCCCGGAAGAGTAGACCCATGAGCGACTGGAACGATCCGAACTACGTACGCATCTTCGATACGACCCTTCGTGATGGGGAGCAGTCGCCCGGCGCGACCATGACGAGCGACGAGAAGCTCGAGGTCGCCCGAGCGCTCGGCAAGCTCGGCGTGGACATCATCGAGGCGGGTTTTCCGGCGGCGTCGCCGGACGACCTGGCGGCCGTGAAGCAGATCGCCCTGACGGTCGGTCAGCAGAAGCGCGGCGAGAAGCCCCCGCCCGTGATCTGCGGGCTCGCCCGCGCGGTCGAGGGCGACCTCGACAAGTGCTGGGAGGCCATCCAGGGCGCCGCGCGCCCGCGGATCCACACCTTCCTGGCGACCTCGCCGATCCACCGAGAGCACAAGCTGAAGCTCAGCAAGGCCGAGGTGCTCGCCCAGATCGAGGCGATGGTGACGTACGCGGTGAGCCTCTGTGCGGACGTCGAGTTCAGCGCCGAGGACGCGGGCCGGACCGAGCTCGACTTCCTCTGCGAGGCGTTCGCCGTCGCCGTCGAGGCGGGCGCGACCACCCTCAACGTGCCGGACACGGTCGGCTACCTGATGCCCCACGAGATCGGCTCGCGCATCGCGACCATCAAGGAGCGCGTGGTCGGCGACCGGGACGACCTGGTGATCAGCGTGCACAACCACGACGACCTCGGTCTCGCGGTGGCGAATTCGCTCGCGGGCGTGATGGCGGGCGCACGCCAGGTCGAGGTGGCCATCAACGGCATCGGCGAGCGCGCGGGCAACGCGTCGCTCGAAGAGATCGTGATGACGCTGCACACCCGCAAGCCGGCGCTGAAACTCGAGCACGGCATCGACACCAAGCAGCTCACGCGGAGCAGCAAGCTCGTGAGCCGGGTGACCGGCATCCAGGTGCAGGCCAACAAGGCCATCGTCGGCGCGAACGCCTTCGCCCACGAGGCCGGCATCCACCAGCACGGAATGCTCAGCCACCAGAGCACATACGAGATCATGGAGCCGGAGACCGTCGGCGCGCCGAAGAGCGCGCTGGTCCTCGGCAAGCACTCGGGCAAGCACGCCTTCGCCGCGCGCCTGGAGGAGCTCGGCTACCAGCTCGAGCCGGAGGCGATGAAGAAGGCGTTCAAGCGCTTCAAGGAGGTCGCCGAGAAGAAGAAGCAGATGACCGACGCCGATCTCCTCGCCCTCGCGCAGGACGAGCTGCACCGCCCGGTCGAGCGCTTCCAGCTCGTGGCTCTGCAGGTGAGCTGCGGCACCGGCGACCTGCAGACCGCCACCGTGCGGCTGAAGACCGCCGACGGCGACGAGCCGACCTGCGCAGCGATCGGCAACGGTCCCATCGAGGCGGTCTTCGAGGCCATCGAGATGGCGGCCGGCGTCCAGCTCGACCTGCTCGAATACAACGTCCGCTCCGTCACCGGTGGCGAGGACGCCCTGGGCGAAGCGAGCGTGAACGTGCGCGGCCCGAAGGGCACGCCGCAGGCCGAGAAGGTCTTCCACGGCGCCGGCGCCGACGTCGACGTCCTCGTGGCGAGCGCGAAGGCCTACCTCGCCGCCCTCAACCGAGTGCTCGCGGCCCAAGAGGCCGAACGAGCGGCAGCTTGAAGGAAAGACTCCAACTTCGATGAGCGACTCTCCGAAGACTCTCTACGAGAAGGTCTACGCCGACCACGTGGTGGCCGACGCTGGTTACGACCGCGACGTGCTCTACGTGGACCTGCACCTGGTGCACGAGGTGACCTCGCCGCAGGCCTTCAGCGTGCTGGCCGAGCGCGGTCTGAAGGTCCGCCGCCCGGACCGTACGGTCGCCACGATGGACCACTCCATCCCGACCAAGCGGACCAACGGACAGCTGCAGGTCATCAACGACGCCGCGAAGGCGCAGCTGCAGGCGCTCAGCGACAGCTGCGCCAAGCACGGCATCCCGCTCCACGCGATGGGTGACGAGGCGCAGGGGGTCGTGCACGTCATCGGGCCCGAGCTCGGACTCACCCAGCCGGGGATGACCATCGTCTGCGGCGACAGCCACACCTCGACGCACGGCGCGTTCGGCGCCCTCGCCTTCGGCATCGGCACCAGCCAGGTCGGCCACGTGCTCGCGACGCAGACCCTGCTCGAGAGCCGCGCGAAGACCTTCGCGGTCACCTTCGAAGGCAAGGCCCCCGAGGGCGTGAGCGCCAAGGACCTGGTGCTCGCCTTCATCGCGAAGGTCGGCGCCAACGGTGGCCAGGGCTGCGTGCTCGAGTTCCGTGGCGAGGCCATCCGGGCGCTCTCGATGGAGGGCCGCATGACCCTCTGCAACATGTCGATCGAGGCCGGCGCTCGCGCCGGCATGGTCGCGCCCGACGAGACCACCTTCGCCTACCTCGAGGGCCGAGCGCACGCACCGAAGGGCGACGAGTGGGCCAAGGCGATCGAGCGCTGGAAGGCACTGACCACCGACGAGGGCGCGAGCTTCGATCGGGAGATCACCATCGACGCGAGCGCGCTCTCGCCGCGGGTCACCTGGGGCACCAACCCGGGGATGGGCGTGGGCATCGACGAGCCGCTGCCCTCCCCCGCCGACGCCCGGGACGACGCCGAGAAGCGCGCCCGCGAACGCGCCCTGGACTACATGAAGCTCGAGGCCGGCAAGCCGCTGCTCGGCACCCACGTCGACGTGGTCTTCATCGGCTCGTGCACCAACGCACGGATCGAGGACCTGCGCGAAGCGGCGCGGATCTTCGGGAAGCACAAGGTCAAGGACGGCACCCGCGTGCTGGTCGTGCCCGGCTCGCGGCAGGTGAAGCAGGCTGCCGAGGCCGAGGGGCTCCACGACATCTTCACCGCCGCCGGCGCCGAGTGGCGTGACCCCGGCTGCTCGATGTGCATCGCCATGAACGGCGACAAGATCGAGCCCGGCCAGCTCGCGGTGAGCACCTCCAACCGAAACTTCGAGGGCCGCCAGGGCCCCGGCGGGCGGACCATCCTCGCCTCGCCGCTGACCGCCGCCGCCGCCGCCGTTCGCGGCGCCGTCGCCGACCCCCGGGAGCTCCTGCGATGAATACGTTCCAGTTCCGGTCGCAGGTCGCGGTGTTGATGCGCGACTCGATCGACACCGACCAGATCATCCCCGCGCGCTTCCTGACCACGACCACCAAGGCCGGTCTCGGGAAGCTGCTCTTCAACGACTGGCGCTACGAGTCCGATGGGACGCCCAAGGGCGACTTCGTACTGAACCAGGCCGATCCGGAGACCACCAAGGTGCTCCTCGCCGGTGAGGACTTCGGCTGCGGCTCCTCTCGGGAGCATGCGCCCTGGGCGCTGGTCGACTGGGGTCTGCGCGCCGTCATCGCGCGTTCCTTCGCGGACATCTTCCGCAACAACGCGCTCAAGAACGGCCTGCTCCCGATCGCGCTCCCGGCCGACGCCCACGAGGCGCTGGCGAAGGATCTCGAGCGAGACCCGAGCGGCGAGGTGATCGTCAGCCTGCAGAACCAGGAGGTCACCCTCCCCGACGGCTCGAAGATCGGCTTCGACGTGGACCCCTTCGCAAAACACCTCTTGCTCAACGGCCACGACGAGCTCGACTTCCTTCGGACGTTCACCGAGGCCACCGAAGCCTACGAGAGCTCGCGCCCGTGACCTCCGTCGCGCTCTACGACACCACCCTTCGGGACGGAACCCAGAAGGAGGGGCTCGACCTGAGCGTGGCCGACAAGCTGCACCTGGCCGAGCGGCTCCACCGGCTCGGCATGACCTTCGTCGAAGGCGGATTCCCCGGATCGAACCCGAAGGACGCGCGCTTCTTCGCCGAGGCCCGCGAGCAGGGCTTCGCCGAGTCGCTCACCGCCTTCGGCTCGACCGCGCGACCGGGTGTGCCGGCGGCCGACGACCTGCAGCTCCGCTCGCTCGTCGAGGCGGGCACCGGGGTCGTGACCATCTTCGGCAAGACCGCCAAGAGCCACGTCGAGCGCGTGCTGCGGACGGCCCCCGAGGAGAACCTCGGCCGGATCACCGAGTCGGTCGCGTTCCTGGTCGGCAAGGGCAAGCGGGTCGTCTACGACGCCGAGCACTTCTTCGACGGCTTCTTCGAAGACCGCGGGTACGCCCTCGCCTGTCTCGCGGCGGCCGCGGAAGGCGGCGCCGAGGTGCTGGTGCTCTGCGACACCAACGGTGGCCGCATGCCCTGGGAGATCGAGGAGGGCGTCCGCGCCGCCCTGGCTCACGGCGAAGTCGGCGTGCACCTCCACGACGACGGTGGCTGCGCAGTCGCCAGCAGCCTGCAGGCGGTCCGCGCCGGCGCGACCCACGTGCAGGGCACGCTCCTGGGCTGGGGCGAGCGCTGCGGCAACGCCGACCTCATCGCCATCGCCGCCAACCTGGAGCTGAAGATGGACACGCCCGTGCTCGCCGAGGGCGGCCTCGCCAAGCTCCGCGACCTCGCGCGCTTCGCCGCCGAGCTCGCCGGCCTCCGCGTGCCGAGCGGCCACCCCTACGTCGGCCGGAGCGCCTTCGCCCACAAGGGCGGCGTGCACGTCTCGGCGATCCGCCGCTTCCCCCGCGCCTACGAGCACATCGACCCGGGCGCCGTCGGCAACGAGACCCGCGTGGTCGTCAGCGAGCTGAGCGGCCGCTCGAACATCCTCGCGAAGGCCGAAGAGCTCGGCCTCGACGCCGAGGGCTCCGAGCGGGAGGTGCTCGAGCTCATCAAGCGACGGGAAGCGAACGGTTACGCCTACGAAGCCGCCGAAGCCTCGGTGGCGCTGATGCTCGAGCGGCGCCGGGACGGCCACGAACCGAGCTTCGAGGTGATCGACCACCACGTCTCCGCGGGACGTCGGGGCGAGGCCGACGGCTACGCCGAGGCGACCGTGAAGGTCGTCATCGAGGGCGAGACGCGCCACACCGCCGGCGAGGGCTGCGGCCCGGTCGCCGCCCTCGACGCCGCCCTCCGGAAGGCGCTCCTCCCCGCTCGCCCGGAGCTGAAGGAAGTTCGCCTCAGCGACTACAAGGTCCGCATCGTCGACACCCACGACGGCACCGACGCGACCACGCGGGTGCTGATCGAGTGCGCTCGTGGCAAGCGGCGCTGGCGCACGGTCGGCGCGTCGCGCAACGTGGTCGCGGCCAGCCTCGAAGCGCTGGTCGATGGATACGAGTTCGGCCTCCGCTTCACGTTGTCTCCAGGGGCTGGTACCCAGCCCCTCTCTCCTCGGCAAGGCCTCGTCGATTCACCCGAACTCCCCCGCCCAAAGCGCCGTCGCGCGCAAGCGAACGACCCAGTCGAACGGAGCAAGAAATGAAGGGACAAATCACCCTACTGCCGGGTGACGGCATCGGACCGGAGATCGTCGCCGAAGCCGAGAAGGTGCTTCGTGCGATCGCGAAGACCTTCGGTCACCACTTCGGCTACCGCACCGGACACATCGGCGGTGTCGCGATCGACAAGACCGGCGACCCGCTGCCGCCCGAGACGCTGGACGCGTGCCGCGCCTCGGACGCCGTGCTCCTCGGCGCGGTCGGTGGTCCCAAGTGGGATGGCGGCGGTCCGCGTCCGGAGGCCGGCCTGCTGAAGCTCCGCAAGGAGCTCGGGCTCTACGCGAACCTGCGGCCCGTCCGTGGCTGGGCCGGGCTCGAGGGCGCCTCGCCGCTGAAGGCGGAGCGCATGCGCGCGGTGGACCTGCTCTTCGTGCGTGAGCTCACCGGCGGCATCTACTTCGGTGAGCCGCGAGTCGAGGGCGACGACCGAGCACTCGACACGATGGTCTACACCGAGCCCGAGGTCCGGCGAATCGTGCGGAAGGCGTTCGAGCTGGCGAAGCTCCGAAAGAAGCGCGTGACGTCGATCGACAAGGCGAACGTGCTCGCGTCGATGCGGCTCTGGCGGAAGGTCGCCACCGACGAGGCGAAGAACCACGAGGGCGTCACGCTCGAGCATCAGCTCGTCGACTCGGCGGCGATGCGGCTCGTCACCGACCCCGGCGCCTTCGACGTGGTCGTGGCCCCCAACCTCTTCGGTGACATCCTCAGTGACGAGGGCGCCGCCATCACCGGCACCCTGGGCCTGCTCCCGAGCGCGAGTCTCGGCGACGGAGGCCCGGGGCTCTACGAGCCGATCCACGGCTCCGCGCCGGACATCGCCGGCCAGGAGAAGGCGAACCCCGCGGCGACCATTCTCAGCCTCGCGATGATGATGCGCTACGCCTTCGGCCTCCAGCGGGAGGCCGACGTGATCGAAGCGGCGGTGGCCGAGACCCTCTGGGAAGGCGTGCTCACGCCGGACCTCGGCGGAGACGCGACGACGAGCCGAATGGGCGATGCAATCTGCGAGCGGCTGGCCAAGGTCGCCGGCTGAGAACCAGGGCTGAACGTGCCGAGACAATCCCTTTCCCCGTACTTCGATCTCAAGAAGGACCCGGACGGTCGCCGTTTCATGGAGGTCTACCTCGATGGGATCGCGTTGCTGCGACTGGTCCTGACCAACAAGGGCACCGCGTTCACTCAGGAGGAACGCATCTCCCTGAAGCTCGATGGGCTGCTGCCCCCGCAGGTCGAGTCGCTCGAGCAGCAGGTGCGGCGGGTCTACACCGGCTTCAAGCGCCAGCACGACGACATCGAGCGCTACCAGTACCTGCGCAACCTGCAGGAGCGGCAGGAGATCCTCTTCTACGCGCTGCTCGTCGAGCACCTCGAGGAGATGCTCCCGATCGTCTACACCCCCACGGTCGGCAAGGCGGTGCAGGGCTTCAGCGCGCTCTACCAGAATCCGCGCGGGCTCTCGTTCTCGCCGATCAACATCGACCGGGCGGTCCAGACGACCACCAGCTACCCGATGGGCGACGTGCGGATGATCGTGGTGACCGACGCGTCCGCGATCCTCGGCATCGGCGATCAGGGCTACGGCGGTCTGGCCATCCCGATCGGCAAGCTCGCGCTCTACACCGCCGGGGGCGGTGTCAGCCCGTTCCACACGATGCCGGTGGCGCTCGACGTCGGGACCGAGCGAACCGATCTCATCAGCGACCCCCGCTACCTGGGTGTCCGCCAGCGCCGCCTCGTCGGCGAGGACTACGACGAGTTCCTCGACAAATTCGTCGGCGCGATCGAGAAGCGCTGGCCCCGAGCCGTGGTGCAGTGGGAGGACCTCGCCAAGGGCGTCGCCTTCCGTGTGCTCGAGCGCTACCGGGATCGGATCCCGAGCTTCAACGACGACATCCAGGGCACCGGCGCGGTGGCGCTCGCGGGCGTCCTCTCGGCGTGCGCGCGCAAGGGCGAACCGATCACCGAGCAGACCGTCGTAGTCCACGGCGCGGGCGCCGGCGGTATCGGCGTCGCCAGTGCGATCGTCGAGGGTATGGTGGCGCACGGAGCCGAGCGCGAGGAGGCACTCCGGCGAGTCCTCGTGCTCGACTCGCGCGGCTTGCTGGTCCAAGGGCGCAGCAGCGTGGACGAGTACAAGGCGCCCTTCGCACAGCCGCGCTCGGTGCTCACCGAGTGGGGTCTCGAGGAAGCCCCGGGCCTGACCGACACGATCGCCAAGAGCGGCGCCACCGTCCTGCTCGGACTCTCCGGCCAGCCGGGCTGCTTCGACGAGGGGGTGGTCCGTGCGGTCGCCGCCAACACCGAGCGACCGATCGTCTTCCCCCTCTCGAACCCGACCGACTCGGCCGAAGCCACGCCGGTGGACATCCTCCGCTGGACCGAGGGCAAGGCGATCGTAGCCACCGGCAGTCCCTTCGATCCGGTCGAGCTGGCGGGCGAGACCCACCCCATCGGTCAGGGCAACAACGCCTTCATCTTCCCGGGCCTCGGCTTCGGAGCCATTCTCGCCGAGGCGTCACGGGTGACCGAGGCCATGGTCGCGGCCGCCGCCGAGGCGCTCTACCACTACACGGAGGAGCGCTACCTGGACGAGGGCCTGATCTACCCGCCCATGAACGACCTGCAGGCGGTCTCGAAGCGAGTCGCCGCCGCGGTGATCCGCCAGGCGATCGCGGACGGAGTCGCCCGCCACGACGGCCTCGAGGAGGTCGCGGCTGACGATGACGTGCTCGCAGCGCACATCGAGGAGCGCTTTTGGACCCCCACGTACGAGCCCTTCGTGCGTGGTACGTCCTGAGTGCTGTCGACGGATTATTACGCCAAAGCTGTCGTAAGAAATTTGCTAACCTGTCGCCATGGGTGGCGGGAATCGGAGCGGTGCATGGCGCGCCGGCTCGAGCGAGCGTGAGCTCGCCAGGTTCAGCTTCGAGGAGCTGTGGGAGCTCCTCGAGGGCGCGACTCTCGGCGTCTGGAAGTGGGACGTCGACGACGATCGAGTGACCTGGTCCCCTGCGCTCTGCCGCGCGTTCGGGGTCGAGGACGACCCTCTGATCTACGGAGACGTCCGAGCGCGGGTGCACGAGGCGGACCGGGATCGGCACGACCGGACGGTCGCGCGCTACCTCGACGGTGACGGGGTCTACTCGATCGATGCTCGCTTCCGCTTCGCCGATGGCTATCGCTGGGCGACCGCGAGAGGAATCGCTCGGCGGGACGAGAGCGGCCGAGCGGTCCAGATGCTCGGCTGGCTCCTCGATCTCAGCGAACGTTCGGCCAAGCTCGACGCGCACGCGCAGGAGTCGGAGCGTCTGATGCGCTTCATGGACGTCTGCCCCGCAGCGTTCTTCATGAAGGACGCCAGCGGCCGGCACCTGTATGCGAACGGTGAGGCCGCAAGGCTCGCGGGCACCACCGTGAAGGACCTGGTGGGACGACGGAACGCCGAGCTCTTTCCGGCGGACACGGCCGCCGCGCTCGACGAGGTGGACGCCCGTGTGCTCGCGTCAGGAGAGGTGCTCCAGTGGACCGGCGAACTCACGACCCCGGACGGAACGACCCGGCAGGTCTTCGACACCAAGTTCGCCGTGACCGACTCGGTCACCGGAGAGCGCCAGCTCGCCGGCTTCGGGGTGGACGTCAGCGAGCTCCACCGAGTGCGCCGCCGGGCCGAAGCCGCCCAGCGACTGGAGAGCCTGGGCCTGCTCGCCGGCGGAGTCGCGCACGACTTCAACAACCTGCTGATGGTGATCCTCGGCAACGCGGAGCTCTGTCTCGCGGAGCCGGAGTCGACCCCGGACGCTGCGACCACGATCATCGAGGTCGCGAAGAGGGCGTCCGAAATCTGCCGCGACCTCCTCGCGTACGCCGGTCACGAGCAGGTCGCCAAGCAGAGCGTCACCCTGGACGCCATCGCCCACGGCGCCAACGAGTTGCTTCGCATGACCGTGGTCGGCGGCCCCTCGTTGAGCACCAACGTGGCGCCCGACCCGCCGACGGTCCACGCAGACCCGACTCAGCTGCAGCGCGTCCTGGTCAACCTCGCGCTCAACGCGAAGGAAGCAGGAGCGAAGCACATCGAGTTGATCTACGACTCGGTCGAGGGGATGCCCGAGCCCTGCGGCTGCGTGCTCCATTCGTCCCTCCGCCCCGACTCTCCCCGGCTCGCCCGCATCGCGGTCATCGACGATGGCGAGGGCATCCAAGAGCACGAGCGAGAGCGCGTCTTCGAGCCCTTCCACTCGAGCAAGGAGTCGGGCACCGGCCTCGGTCTATCCGCGGTGCACGGGATCGTCCGTCAGCACGATGGCGCGGTCCGCCTCTGCTCGCGCCCAGGCCACACACGGTTCGAGATCTTCCTGCCCATCGCTCCCCACGATGGCGTGCCGAAGCCTCTCGCCAAGCGCCCGACCCGAGCGTTGGTCGGTGCCCGGATTCTCGTGGTGGACGACGAACCACTGGTCGCACGGGTCGCCAAGCGCCTCCTGAAACGGAAGGGACTCGAGGTCGAGACTGCCGAGTCCGGCTCTTCCGCGCTGGAGCAGTTGGCCGAGGACCCCACCCGCTTCGACGCCATCCTCCTCGATCTGTCGATGCCAGGCATGAGCGGCGTCGAGGTCCTCCACCGCCTTCGGGCCGAGCTACCGAACCTGCCCGTGATCGTCTCGAGCGGCTTCGGCCGGGAGGCACTCGCCGAGGGGTTGCGTCCGAAGCGGGAAGCATTCCTCCCGAAGCCCTACACCGGTGACGAGCTCGACCGGGCGCTCGCCTCCGTGCTCGATCGCTGAGAGGAAGGTCGCGCCCGCGACCCGCGTAAGGTGCGAGCGAAAGGGAGACCATGAGCCTCTTCGACTACGACCCCGAAGGCCACAGCATCGTCCTCGCCGATGGCCGCGAGCTCCTCGTGCACGATGGCCGCACCGAGGCGCCGCGCTGGCGAAAAGAAGTCGCCGCGCCACTGGTCGGCGTGGGTTCGAACCTGCTCAGCATCGTCAGCCTCGACGAGGTCGGTCAGCTGACGATCTGGTCCCACGAGACCGCCACCGAGGTCCGCTCCATGGCGCTCGGCGTCCCAGCCACGGGCCTGGTCCACGACGCCGAAGGTCGGTGTGGGGCGATCCATCCGGGGGGCGTGATCACCATGGTCGGTGGCGATCCGATCGAGCACGCGGTGCCCGGCGCGACGGCCGCCGCGTTCGCGGCCGATGGCCAGCTCTTGGTCGGCACCGGCGAAGGGACCCTCCACTGCTTCGACCCGCAGGGCGCCCCGGTCGGGACCGCCCAGGTGCCGGGCCCGGTGGCGGCCATCGCGTACGGCGCGGGCTTCTTCCTGATCGCCAACGGCAGCTCGGTGCACCGGCTCGACGGCCTCGAGATCAGCCACGTCACCAACGCCCCCGAGGGCGCACCGGTGAAGCACGTCGCGAGCAACCCGGAGGGCACCCGCATCGCGCTCTCCGCCGGTGACCAGCAGGTCTACGTGCTCGAGTACCCCTCGCGCGAAACCGAAGGCCACGCCATGTATGGAGATCGGACGATCAACGGCATCGCCTTCGGGCCCGGCGACTGGTTCGGCGTCGGGCTCGACGGTGGCGACGGGAACAAGTTCGATCTGAGGACCGGCGCGACGCACCGGACCGACACGCACCCGGGTCGGCAGCACAACCGCTGGATCCTGATGAACGGCTTCGGTCACCCGGAGCCGGAGCCGGCGCCAGCGCCGCGACCTGCGCAACCGACCGTGCCGCGCCCCACCGGGGGAGTGGTGGCGCCGCCCGAGCCGGGCATGCCTCAGGGCATGAAGATCTTCCTCGCCGTCGCTGCGGTGATCCTGATCGTCAGCCTGATCGCCGTCGGGATGAGCTGAGCGGCCGACGTCTCGTACCTGCTCGGGTTCTCGCATCCGAACAGCTTCCGCCGCGCGTTCCGACGCCGACCGAGGCGTGGCGCTACTCGGCCGCTTCGGCGGCGGGCCAGTCGTAGAACTGGCGGCAGTACTTCCGGTAGGGGCCGATGGGTCCGTCGGTCGCCGCGAGCACCGGACGCTCCAGGTACTTCTTGTTCTGCCAGATGTCGAAGTCCTGTTCGACGTCGTGGCAGAAGCCCTGGAAGAACATCGGCTCGACCATCTTGTTCATGTTCGGGTCGGGCAGCAGCTCCATCGTGCCGCCGCCGCGGAGGATGACGGTCTCCTCGTCGACCGGCGTGCACAGCACGTAGGTCCGGAAGTCGGTGTTGAAGGTCGGGGTGCTGACCTCGACGACCGAGTAGCCGAGCCCGTGGACTCGAACGCGGAAGATCGACTCGACCTTCTGGCCGGGCATGCCCACGGAGGCGAGATCGCGCTTCATCTTGTAGCTGATCGTGAGTAGGGCTCCGTCGACCTTCAACGGCTCGACGATGGCCATGTCTTCATAGCCGTGGACCGTAGCGAAATGCGCGAGGTCGACGCTGTTCTCGCTGGTCTCCTGCGGGTGGGCGTGGAGGCCCTCCCACGTCTTCCACTGCATGTCGGACCAGCCGTCCGAGCCGCGGAGCTCGTAATAGCTGGGGATGTCGAAGCTGGGCTGGGCGCCCGCCGGGTCGTGCCAGATGAAGATCGCGCCATCGACCTCCTTGGCGGGCCACTTCCCGAGCTTCAGGCCCTTGGGGATCTTCGGCTGGGGGTTGTCGTTGTCGCCGGGGATGTGCGCGCACTGTCCGCTCGAGTCGAAGCGGTAGCCGTGGAAGGGGCAGCGGATCTGTCCTTCGACCACCGTCCCTCCGTGGCCGAGGTGCGCACCGACGTGTGGACAGTAGGGCTCGACCACGTGCGCCGTGCCCTCGCCGTCGCGGTAGAGCACGACCTCTTCACCGAAGGCCTTGCGGGTGAGCACCTCCCCTTCGCCGAGCTCGGTGCCCAGGGCGACGGCGAACCAGCCGCGAGGAAACGTGGGGAAGGGATATCGGATCATGCGCATGGCTAGAACACGTTCTGAATTGGTGAAAAGACGCGGGCAAGCGACCGGGCAGCACCCGACCGCGGGCCCGAGCTACATGCGGTAGGTCGCGGAGAACGAGATGAACCAGGAGTCCACGTCGTAGGTGCCCGGGCAGCCGCCGCTGGCGAGGATCTGCCGGTTCGGGCCGCGGCCCATCGTTCGGTTCGGCCCGTCGACGTCCCCGCAGAGCGCGCCGGTCTCGGTCCGAGTGTACGGCTTGCCTCCACCCCACCCAGCGGCGAGGTCGATGTCGATCGGATCGACGTCGATCCCGAAGCCGCCGTAGAAGCCGTACTGGATCCCCGGTGGCGGAGTGAAGGGCGTCATGGTGTCCGGGTTGCTCGCCGAGCGAGCGAGCGAGGCGCCGACGCGAAGGGGCAAGCGCGGGGTCGCGTAGACCTCGATGCCGAGCGCACCGACCAGCGCGTTGCGCCAGTTGAACTGAGCGACCGTGTCGGGGACGACCGGGTTGTCGAGCTCGAAGATCTGGCTCTCGTTGGCTTCGCGATGGAACTGGACCTTGAAGTCACCGCTGATCGTCAGGCGGTCCTGCCAAGTGGTGTAGGCGACGCCCAGCCGGAGCATGTGGGGCACGTACCACCGCGTGCTCGTGGGAATCACGAAGGGGTCACCGGCCGGATCGAAGGGGTTGTCGGCGGTCGTTGTGCCATCCATGTCGACCCAGACCTTCGACCGGTAGACCAGCGCGAGGTTCAGCCCCTCGACCGGCCGGATGGAGGCGCCGAAGAGGATGCCGGGAATGCCGAAGCCGCTGATCTCCTGGTCGGCCCGGCCGAAGTCCAAGGTGTTCGGGTTGGTGTCCGGGAGCTCCTGCGTGGCGGTCACCCGCTGCCGACCCCAGGGCATCCGAAGCGCCACGCCGATGCTGAGCCAGTCGGTGATCGTCACCTGGACTGGCACCGCCAGCTCGGCGACGAAGAGCTGCACCTCTTGGTTCTGCGGCGGCTCGATGACCCCGGCGTAGCTCGGGTCGTCGCAGGGAACCGAGTCTCCGTAGCCGATGCAATCGACCGTGCGATAGCCACCGCCGAAGCCCGTGTACACGTAGGCGCCGAGCCCCACCGTCACCCGCTCGTGGACCCGGCCGACGCCGCCGAGGAACATCAGCGGAGCGTACTGGATGCCGCTGTCCTGCTCCGTCCCGGGCCCCGCGAAGGGGGCACGCAGGTTCACGAGCAGCGAGGTGATCACCGCGGTGACGCTGAAACGCTCGATCTGATCGAGCTGCCCCGGGTTGTGGAAGAGGCCCGCGGCGTTGTCGACGCTGGCGGACGCAGCGCCGCCCATCCCCGCGACCCGAGCATCGTAGGCGTAGGGCGGCTCGGGGTTCGCTCGGGCGGTGGACGTCGAGACGACGACCAGGGCCAGGACGAAAAGCGCTGGAAACAGACGGGCCAAACTGGCGCCCATCCTAGCCGGGGCGCCCTCCCGCGCCGGCCAACCGTCGACGGAATTGCGCGAACCGTCTTCGCCAGAGGGTGAACCGTCGAAATCCGACCGTGAACCGTTGGAAGATTCCAGCGGGGAGGAAACGTGCTAGGACCGCGGGTCGCGAATGGACGAGCGAGCCCGACGAATCATCGACACCGCCATCGAGCTCGCCGAGCGCGACGGGTACGCCGCCGTGCGGCTGCGGGAGGTCGCGGCCAAGGCCGAGGTGGCCCTCGGAACGGTCTACAAGCGCTTCGCTTCCAAGGAGGAGATCCTGGTGGCGGCGATGGCTCAGGAGGCCGAGCGTCTCCTCGCCCGGTTCAGCGAGATCCCCCCTGGAGAGACCCCCGCCGAGCGGGTGGTCGAGTTCTATCGGGGCGCGACCGCCGCCTTCCTTCGCCGCCCGAAGCTCGCTCGCGCGATCCTGCGAGCGATCGCCGCCGGCGAGGGGATGACTGCGCGCGTCGCGTCCATTCACGCGCTGACCACCGCGCTCCTGATGGGGGCGATCACCGGCGAGCGGGCGCAGGACCGTCGCTGGGACAGCGACCGCGACAAGGACGCTCGCGAGGTGGCCTCGATCTTCATGCAAGTCTGGTTCGCATCCCTGGTAGGATGGTCGAGCGGCATGCACGACGAGGCCGGGATCGTGAAGCAGATCGAGAACGTCGCGAACCGCGTTCTCTGAATTCTCCCGAGCCCAGCCCGTGGCCCCGCCCAAAGGGGACGCGATTTTTCGTATTTATGGACTTTTTTTCATACAGCGGATGATTTCTTTGAATCTTCTGATAGGGTCGCCCGTCCCGGCGCCACCCGCGTCGGGGACAAGACATCTCCTGGGAGGAGGAACTCAGTGAAGAAGATCGGAAAGCTCCACATGGCTCTCGCGCTAGCCGCAGGCCTGCTCGTCATCGGTGTCCACGGTGAGTCGGTCGCGCAGAGCGGCCTGTCCATCGGTGGAAGCAGCGCCAACTTCGGTAGCCACAACATCCGGGGCGGCTTCGTCCCCGACCCCAAGGAGA
>CAYXAP010000010.1:21109-130592 GCA_964462035.1 uncultured Sandaracinus sp. | reverse complement strand
GGTAACCTCAACGCCTCCACGATGGGCTACGGCTCCAGCTGCACCGGCTACCTGACCCGGCAGCCGGACATCATCGTGAACTACTCGAACCCCGGAGACTTCCTCCGCTTCTTCGTCCGCGCTGGCGGCGACACCACCCTCGTGATCAACGACGCCCGCGGTCGCTGGCACTGCAACGACGACGCCCCCGGCGCCGGCACCAACCCGATGGTCTCCATCAGCAACCCGCCCCGTGGTCAGTACGACGTGTGGGTCGGCAGCTACGAGAGCGGCCAGCAGGTTCGCGGCAAGCTCTACGTGACCGAGCTCCGCTCCGAGACGCCCTGACCGGCGCCTGAACGCCAAGCGAGGGTCGCCAAGAGCGCCCCCAGGAGACCGGCCGCCCCATGGGCGGCCGTTTCCAATTCGAGCGACTGCTCCGCGGCATGGAGCACGGCGCCGACCAGGAGTGCGTGGAGCGGGAGCAGGACGAACAGCCGGCGGAGCGGACGGCCAGCCACCCAGAGGCAGGCACCGACCTGGAAGATCGCCCAGAGCAGCTGGTCGAGCGCGGCGAGCCAGGGCCGCCAAGGTTCGATGCCAGAGAAGGCCGCGCGGATGTCGGCGCGGCGGGCGAGCCCCTCGCCGAAGCCGAGCGCGCGGACGCCGTCGCCGCCGAGCGCCTCGAGCGCGAGCCCGGTGAGGAGGACGAGGGAGGCCAGACCAGCCATGGCGCCGCCGTAGCCGAGGCCGAAGAGCAGCGCCGAGGTGCGGCGTCGTTCGCGAGGCTCGGCGGGGAGGAAGTGTCGGTAGGTCCCGGCGCGAAGCGGCTCGTGTGCGAGCGCGACGGCCACACCGATGAGGGCCGCCGACCCGAGCTCACCCGGCACACCGGTCGACTCGAGGATGGCGCGGAGCACGCGACCCAAGCCGATCTCGAGGGCCGCGGCGAGGGCGAAGGTCATCGCGCCGAGGACGGCGATGCGACGGCCTTCACCCTCGAGCAGCTCTCGGTAGCGACGGCCGACCCACGCGATGGCCAGCGGCGCGACGAGCAAGAGCAGGAGCGGGGGGATCGCGCGAATCATTCGGTGGCCGCGCGCTCTTCGAGGTAGTCGGCGAAGCCCGCGAGGAGGGCCTTGTAGAAGAGGTTGCCGATGACCTCGTAGCCGGCGGGCGTGGCATGCCGGAAGTCACTCATCGCGAGCCGGGGCCGGGCGGCGTACCAGGCGGCCATCGCGCCCTCCCCGCCCATGGCGCTCCAGGTGTCGAAGAAGGCGCAGCCGTGCGCCTCGGCCGCCGAGCGTTGGGCCGCCACGATGTCGTGCATCGTGCTCATCGTCCGAACGCGACCGCGGCTGTCCCGCTCCGCCTGGTCGAGCGGCGCGAAGATGAGACAGCCGAGGTCTTCGCGGCCGGCACGCATCCGGCGGATCACCCGACGGAAGTCCTCCTCGTAGCGCTCGCGCTGGATCCGGTCGCCGGCCTCGTTGCCGCCGAAGCCGAGCACCAGGAGATCGGTGCCGCGGCGTTCGAGCTGGCCGGTGATGTGCTCCGGGTCGTAGTTGAGCAGCCGCGCGGCGCGGGCTCCGACCAAGCCGATCGAATCGTAGACGACGCCCGGCCCCTCGCGTTCGAGCACCACACCGTAGAGCCGCGGCTGGCCGTGACCTCCGAAGCGCACGCGCAGGTGATGTTCGCCATCCGGGAGGTCGATGCGCTCGACGGCGTCGGCGGTGACGTCCTGTCGGGTGTGGACGATCTGTCGGTTGCCGCCGTCGACCCAGTAATGGATGTCGCCGCCGCGGCGGTGCTGCTGGTACCAGATCTCGAAGCGCGACACCTGGGTGCCCACCGGGGTGTCCTCTGGCGTGGAGAAGCTGGCGCTCGCGCCCGGGGTGCCGCGGAACTGGATGCCGCCGAGGCCATAGAGTCCCGCCGGATCGTGGTTGCGGGTGATCTCGCGAAGGCTCCACTCGTCGCTCGAGCGATGGACGATGTCGCGGTGTCGGTACGGCAGGTAGCCCTTGGCGATGAGGATGAAGCCGTGGCCCCCGTCCCCGAAGCGGCGCTGCAGTCGGCGGCGCGCCGTCGAGGTGACCAGGTCCGTCGCGATGGTGGAGTCGCCGTAGTGCGTGACGCGGGTCAGCGCCCCCTCCTCGGCGAGCGCGGTCCGGCGCAGCGCTTCGTAGAACGGCGTCATCCCGCGTCCACTCGGGTCTTCGATGCGGACCTCGATGCCCTCGTACTCGCTCGGCGCGACGCGAACGCGCGGCCCGGAGGGCTCGGGTTCTGCTTCGGCCTCACCGAGGTTCGCGGCCACCGCAGCGCCGAGCTCCTCCTCCACGTCGGCGCTGGCGGCCTCGCCGTCGTTGCCCGTTCCGGCGAACGCGAAGAGCTCCTCGGCCGGCGTGAAGAGGCTGGCCAACGGCGCTGGTTCGCCGGGCACCCAGGGCCGCATGTCCGCGAAGGCCGGGACCAGATAGGTCAGCAGCCCGGTCGCGACGAGCACCACCGCTACCACGCCGAGCAGGCGCAGCGCGTCCTGCGTGCTCTGCTCGTCGGTCGGGGTCTGGGGCTCGGTGCTCATGTCAGAACTGGAAGTAGATGAAGGGGACCGCTTCTGCAGTGGCCACGAGGCTCAAGAGCATGGCGACGATCGCGAGGACCACGCCCTGCATGACCGCGGGGAGCTTCACGAAGGTCTGCTCGAAGGTCAGGAACACCCGGCGGGGCAGATAGTGCGCGATGAACGTGGCCGCCAGCAGCAGCCAGACGGTGAGGTTGACCTGGGCCGTGGACGCGGTCTGGCTGAAGAGGCGGTCGGTCACGGCCTCGGCGTTCTCCATGCTGGTCGACCGGAAGAGGATCCGGGAGAAGACCACGAACTGGAGGTTGGCGAAGATCTTGAGGGCGCGGACCGGCCACTCGTCGACGGCGTCGCGGCGGCGCTTGCTGGTCTTGAAGGCGAAGCGGTGCGCGGTCATCGCGATCGCCTGCAGCAGCGCGTACCAGAAGAAGACCTCGAAGTTCGCCCACCAGCCGTGCCAGATGCCGACGAGGAACATCGTGATGAAGAGGTTCACGTAGGCGCGGACCGGCCCGACGCGGCTGCCGCCGAGCGGGAAGTAGAGATAGTCCCGCAGCCAGCGGCTGAGGGTCATGTGCCAGCGGCGCCAGAAGTCCGCGGGGCTCGTCGCTTGATAGGGCCGGTCGAAGTTCTCCGGCAGCTCGAGACCGAAGAGCATCGCCGAGCCACGGGCGACGTCGGTGTAGCCGGAGAAGTCGCAGTAGAGCTGCATCGTGAACGCGTAGAGCGCCACGACCACCTCGGTCGCAGTGAAGAGCTCGGGCTGTTCGAAGACGCGGTCGACCAGGCTGGTCGCCAGCAGGTCCGCGATCGCGACCTTCTTGATGAGGCCGGTCGCGATCAGGAACAGGCCCTTGCTCGCCATCTCCGGGCTCAGCTTCGGCTCGCGCTGCAGCTGCGGCAGCAGCTCGGTGGCACGAACGATCGGCCCGGCCACCAGCTGCGGGAAGTAGGTCACGAAGCAGGCGAACTCGATGAAGGAGCTCGTCGGCTCCAGTCGCCGCCGGTAGATGTCGATCGTGTAGCTGAGCGTCTGGAAGGTGTAGAAGCTGATGCCGACCGGCAGCGCCGCTTCCAGGAGCGGCACCGACGCATCGAAGCCCCACGCCTGCAGCCCCTCGCCGAGCTCGCCCGCGAAGAAGTTGTAGTACTTGAAGGTGAAGAGGAGCCCGAGGTTCCCGAGCAGGCTCAGCGCGAGCCACGCCTTCCGCTTCCGTTGGTTCTCGGTGGTGTGGATCTGGTGACCGACGAAGAAGTCGAGCACCGTCGAGCCACCGATGAGGACGATGTACTCGGGCCGCCACGCCATGTAGAAGACGCAGCTGGCCCCGAGCAACACCGCGAGCCGGAGCCATCGCTGCCGCCACAGCACCCAGAACACGCCGAGGGCGAGCGCCAGGAAGTAGAAGTAGTCGAGGCTGTGGAAGAGCATCGCGGCGGGGCCGGCCGGAGGACGAAATCGCACCCCTCGCCGGCCAGCCCCTCATAGCGGAACGCCCCCGGAAACGGTAGCCGGGGGCTGAATCGGCTTCGCCAGCCGAATCCCGCGCTGGTCTTCCTGCGCCCACCGATGGCGGATCCCGGCCGATTGGGCCGATTGCCTTGCATCCTCGTATCTCTCGCGACTGCGGCTAGCAGTCGCAGGCGTTCGGGATGCAGTCCACGACCCGGTTCCGGGCGTCCAGAGCCACTCGACAGCACTCGGTCAGCCGGTCGCGAAGCAGCGCACGCCCGCGCGACACCCGAGCCTTCACCGTCCCCCGGGCGACCCCCAGCCTTTCGGCGACCGTTGCATGGGGCAACCCCTCCAGCTCGGTCAGCGCCAGGGTCTCCGCGTAGGGAGAGGGCAGCTGGGCGACCTCCGCCGTCAGCCACGCACCCAGCACCTCTCGGGCGCGGACCCCCGTGTCGGGGCTCGAGTCTTCCGCCGCCTCGGGTGGCGCCTCCTCGGGCAGCTCGCGGGAGGCCCGTCGGGCGCTGCTTCGATGGTGGTCGGCGATCGCGCTGCGGGCGACGGTGTAGACCCAGGCGCGCAGGTCGCGGGGCTCGGCGTCCGAGCGCGCGATGCGGACGAAGATCTCCTGAACGACGTCGTCCGCCGCGCCCGAGGGGACGCGACGGGCGACGAAGGCGCGGATCGGGTCGAGCAGAGCGGTGGCCCGGTCCGTCGCGCTGGCCTCAGCCGCAGCAGGGAGCATCGGCCTGTGCGGCTTCGTCGGGCTTGGAGAGGCCCTCCAGGGCCGGTCCCGCACCGAAGGCATCGGCGTCCTCCAGGACGACGAAGACCTCCCAGCGGTTCCCGTCGGGGTCCACCGCCCAGACCTTGTCCTGAACGGCGAAGCAGCAGGTCGTGCCCTCTTCGTTCATCGTCGAGAACCCGGCCGCACGAATCCGGCCGTGGGCGGCGACGACCTCTTCGCTCGAGCCGACCTCGATGCCGTAATGCCGCACCGGCCCCGGTTCCCCCGGCCGATCACTCTGGACCAGCGAGAGGTTCACCGACGGGTCGTCGACGGAGAACTTCACGTACCCCTGCTTGGTCTTCACCGGAGCGGTGCCGAAGAGGGTCTCGTAGAAACGGCGGCTCGCGTCGATGTCGCGGGCGGCCAGGCTGACGTGGATTCGGGTCATGTTCGTTACCTCCACCCCTGAAGACGCCGAAGTCCTCGAGCGGTTGCGTACGGAGTGACGATAGCCCGGAACGACTGGCCACGCCGGCTCAGTGCGGCGCGTAGAGTTGGCGCCAGCGAGGGTGCGTGAGCACCTCGTAGGCTTCTTCGATGGCGTCGATCGCCAGGGCTCGGGCGGGTGCGAGCCGCTCGAGGCCGACCTGCTCCAGATCGCCCTGCATCGCCGCGAGGCACTCCTGTCGGGCGGACTCGAGCTCACGAGCGCTCGCACGAGCGGACACGCCGAGAATGGCTTGGTAGGAGCCCTCGGTCGCGACCGCGTGGGCGCGTTCGATGGCCTCTTCGAGCGCGGCCGAGCTCGGCGCGGTGTCCGCCTCGGCCTTGGGCGGCGCTTCGAGCCGCACCAGATCCGCGCTGACGACCGCGAAGAGCGCACCCGGCATCCCCGCGAGTGGGGGCGCCTCGAGGAGCTCGGCGAGCGGGCGCCCCGCCGAACGCAGAAAGAGGGCGGCCACCTCCGGCTCGAGACCGAGATCGCGCGCCCGCGAGGCGAAGGAGCGCTCGAGGGCGAGGCCGTGGCGACGGCCGACCGAGAGCCAGCTCAGGGCGGTCGCCGGGTCGAGTCGGCGGCGGGCCTCCTCGACCGCGACGGCGGTGAGGGTGCCGGTGACGGGCGACGCTTCCCGAGAACCCGACTCGGCGGCGTTGACCGTGTAGCGCGCCTCCGACGCGAGGAGCGCATCACCGATCAACGAGTGCGCGGCCAAGCGCAGGGCACGATCCCTTTCGAAGGCGGCGATGCGCCCCTCGTTGACCGCGTCATCGAGCGCTTCTGCCGCGACCGCCTCTCGATCGCGGTCCGCCGCGGCCGGGAGCGGGTCGTTCAGGCGGCCAGCGCGCACCAGCTCGGCGAGCGCCCGTTGGGCTCGTGGGCCCCGGACGCCGAGGACGGCGTCGCCCTCGAAGTGAATCTCCACGTCGGGCCCCCCCGCCACCTCGAGCAAGATGCGGCAAGGCCGACGACGCTGGACGAGCTCGAAGACCATCCGCAGGGCGCCCCCCGCGGGAACGGTGCCGGCACGCGTGATGTCGACGGCGCCGGTGGTGCTGGGCGGCTCGGACGAGCGCGTCGAACCGGGTCGGTCGCTCTGCCGCGCGGAGGGAGGCTTGGAGGCACGCTCCACCACCGTGTGGGGGGTCAGCTCGAAGGACCCCTCGTCGTCGCGGACGCCGGACACGCTCCCGGAGGCGGTGTCGAGGAGATCGGGCGTACCGACGAAGGTGAACGCCTCCAGGGGATCGGCCTCCCGAGGCTCGAGGGGCGTGCCGCTCTCGGCGAGCAGCTCGTCGGGAACGAGGGCGTCCGGCGGCTCGTCGCCTGCGGGGAAGCTGAGCTCGAGCGCGGGCTCGTTGGGAAAGAGTCGACGATCGGCGTCCGCGAGGAGCTTCGCGATGCGCGGGGAGAGGTGGACCCGCTCGATGCTGGGCTCGCCGTCGTCGTCCGATGAGTCGTCGTCGGACGCGAGAGGCGGGAGGCTGGACTCGCCACGCGTGGCCGGTCCCGCTGCGGCCGCTGCGGCCTGCGCCTCCGCTTCGTCGTCCGCGGTCAACCGCACCGTCGGCTCCCGTGGTGGCGCCTCGCCTTCCGGGTAGATCGGTAGGTCGGGGGTTCGGTCGCGTTCGGGCGGTGCGCCGAGGGAGGGTCGGGCCGGCACGCCGGAGGGAGCCTCGGAGCTCCCGACCGTCGCCGGCGGTTCGGACGGCGGGAGTGGCTCGGGCGGCGTGGAGTCCTGGAGCGTCACGTCCGCCGTGGGCTCGGGGGCCGAGAGGGTCATCGCCGGCGGGTGGATGCCGGACGATGGCGGAGACGAGGAAGCACGCGGCGTCGATGGCAGCGCCGCTCCCTCGAGCAGCGTCTGCACCCGCCGGATGAGCCCGGAGAGGTTGACGGGCCGCGGATAGAACGCTGCGACGTCGAGGGCCGCCCGCTCCTCGTCGCTCGGTGGGTCCCAGCCGACCAGGATTGCGTCCCCCGGGAAATCGCTCAACCAGCGGGAGAGGGGCTTCACTTCTCGGTCGATCACCAGCACGCCGCCGGGGATCACGCCGTCATCGCCCTCCGCTCGAATCGCGTCGACGGACTCGCGCGCGAAGGCGCGGACGATCCATCCGCCTTCCGCGCCCGGCACCACGACCACGACCCGATCACTCACGGCGGCGGAGTATACAGGGTCCGGCAGGGCCTTCGCTCGCGATCCTCGACGCAGCGGTCCGACCGCGCAGCCGCGATCGGGTACCCTCGCGCACAGGAGATCGCATGGGTTTCGACACCAGCCACCACCCCGTCGACGAATCGCTGGTCGAGCGGGCACTGGGGCACATCTTGCACGGCGCACCGATCGACGATCTCGTCGCCGACGCGGTTCGCATCGCGAAGGTCCGGTTCCGCGCGAACGCCTGGGGGCTCGGACTCACCCACATCGACGGTGTCGCGGGCTTCGACGCTCACCTGCACGTGTGGGGCAGACCCTTCTTCATCACGGTCGACGAGGGCATCGGGACCGCGATCGACCGCTACCTGAGCGCCGCCGTCGACGAGGTCGACGCGATCGCCCGCGAGATGATCGCTCACCTGGACCCCGCGCTCGTCGAACGGGTCTCGCCGGACGACGGCGGCCAGCTCCCGGACGACGCTGCGCTGGCCGAGCAGATCGGCGGCAGCCTCTGCCTCCTTCGCCGCGCCTGGGAGGGGGCGGACGTGAACGCGCCCATCGCGCTGCCGAGCGGAGACCACGCCCCTGCCCGCGAGCTCCTCGAGCGGGAGGTCCCCTTTGCGGTGCTTCGCTTCGTCGCCGACCTGCGACCCGGTTGGATGGACCGTGGGTACGTCTGGCCGACCAACCTGATCGCCGAGGCTCGCGGTCACGGAGGGGACGCCTTCGGGCCGCCCTCCCCGCTTCTGGGCGCGATCGCCGAGCACGAGCATCTCAGCCCGTTCGCGCCCCCGACGATCACCGAGAACTACATGGTGGGCGGCTATCTGACGGGACCGAGCGTCCATTCGGTACGCGAGGCGATCGACGAGCAACACGAGACCTTGGCCGCGGTCTACGACGAGCCGGGTCAGGAGATCGGGCAGATGCGGACTTCGGTTCGCAAGCTGCGCGAGGCTCTCGCGGACGCGGACGAGCGCGGGTTCGCGTTCTGCGAGGCCACCGAGGTGTACAGCGGCTTCAGCGGGATCATGAACTGAGCGGGGCGGCTGTCCGAGCCTCGAGGGCTGCTAGAGCATCGATACCGGATCCACGTCGACGCTCGCCCGGCTCGGGCTCGCCAGCCCCTCGTCGATCGCATGGGCGACCGCGGCGCCGACCTTGCGGAGCGCCGGGCGGTCTGCCGAGCGCAGCATGAAGCGGTAGCGATAGCGCGTGCGGAGCTTGCCGATCGGCGCCGGGCTCGGCCCGAGGAGCTCGACCCGGTCGGCGGTGTAGCGCCGCGCCACGCTCGCCAGCTTACCGATCGAGTCGCGAGCCCGATCCTCGTTGGGGTCGTCCACCCGGATTGCGATCAGGTGCCCGTGCGGCGGATAGAGGTGCTCCCGGCGCGCCGCCGACTCGGCCTGGAAGAAGGCCTCGTAGTCGTGCTTGGCCGCGGCCTGGATCGATACCGCGTCCGGGTTGAAGGTCTGGAAGAAGACCTTCCCCTCGCGTTCGCCGCGGCCGGCGCGCCCGGCGACCTGGGCCAGCAGCTGGAAAGTGCGCTCGGCCGCACGGAAGTCGGGAAACGCGAGCGAGTGGTCCGCCAAGATGACGCCGACGAGCGTCACGCCGGGCAAGTCGTGGCCCTTCGTGACCATCTGGGTCCCGACCAGGATGTCGACCTCGCGCCGCCGCAGCCGATCGAGGATGGCCTCCACCGTCCGGCCACTGGCCACGTCGCGGTCCAAGCGCGCCACCCGCGCCGGCGCGAAGACCTCGGCGAGCCGGTCCTCGAGCTGCTCGGTGCCCAGACCCATCGGCTCGAGCGCGGGTGCTTCGCAGGTGTCACAGCGAGTCGGCACCGCGCGCTGGAAATCGCAGTAGTGGCAACGCAACCGGTGCGTCCGGCGATGCTCGGTGAGCGCGACGCTGCAGGCAGGGCACTCGACCTGCTTGCCACACGCGGTGCAGCGAACAGAAGGCGCGAAGCCGCGCCGGTTCAGGAAGAGGATCGCCTGGTCGCCCGCGTCGACGCAACGCTCGATGGCACGGTGGAGCGTTCCGCTCAGCAACGACTCTCCGGAAGGACTTCGCGGCTGCCGCCGCAGGTCGACGATCTCGACCGGCGGGAGCTGTCGCTTGGTCGCGCGCTCCGGCAGGGTGAGCAGCGTCAGTCGCCCTCGGCGCGCGTTCTCGAAGGACTCGAGCGAGGGGGTCGCGCTCCCGAGCACGGCCACCGCGCCGGCCCGATGGGCGCGCAAGAGCGCCATGTCCCGCGCGTGGTAGCGGAAGCCGTCCTCCTGCTTGAAGGAGCCGTCGTGTTCCTCGTCGACGATCACCACGCCCAAGTTCGGCACCGGCGCGAAGAGGGCCGAGCGCGCGCCGACCGCGAGGCTCACCTCCCCACGCCGCAGCCGGCGCCACGCGATGTCGCGCTCGCGATCCTTGAGCGCGCTGTGGAGCACCGCGAGGTCGTCACCGAAGCGCGCGCGAAAGCGCGACACCAGCTGCGGAGTGAGCGCGATCTCCGGCACGAGCACCAGCGCGCCGCGGCCCTTCGCGCGCGCCTCGTCGATCAGGCGGAGATAGACCTCGGTCTTGCCCGAGCCGGTCACGCCGTGGAGCAGAAACGCGCCGCCGCCCCCGAGCGCCCCGGTGAGCTGCTCCATCGCCAGCGCCTGCGCCGGCGTCGGGGTCGGTGCGCTGTCCCGCTCGACCGGCTCGGCGAAGAGGTCGTCCTCGATCTCCCGCTCCTCGAGCGTCACCAGCCCCCGCTTGGCCAGCGCCTTCAGCACCGAACGCGCCGTCGGCTCGATCGCGCGCAGCTTCGTCAGCGGCGTCTCGCCGTCCAGTCCATCGAGCACCCGCTGCTGACGCTCGCCGAGCCGCTTGGTCGGCTCGGCCTCGGTTCGCGTGGCGAAGAGCTCCAGTCGTCGCCCCACGCTCTTCCCCGCGAGGTCTTCACCCTCTTCCAGGAAGCCGCCCTCGCGGAGCCGCTTCATCGCGCCCTTGGGCATCGCGGGTGCCGCGGCGCGCAGCACCTCGCCGAGCGGCGACATGTAGTAGGTCGCGGCGCGCTCGAGAAAGGTGAGCAGCTCGGCGGGGAAAACCGGATCCCGCTCGAGCTTGCCGGCCACCTTCATGATCCGGGTCACGCCCTCGGGCGGCTCCGCTCTCCCGCCAACGACGAAGCCAGCCACCTTGCGGCGGTGGAAGGGGACCGCCACCCGGTCACCGGCGCAGAGCTCGAGCCCCTCGGGCACGCGGTACGTGAAGAGGCGCCGGAGCGGCACCGGGATGGCGACCTCGACGAAAGGCTCTCGGATGATGTCGGCTTCGGTGCTCATGCAACCAGTGCGCGGGCCAGCGGGGAGCCGGCGGCCGCCGCGGAGCCGAGCCAGCGCCGGGCATCCGCGGTCTCGCCCAGGGCGAGGAGCGCGCGACCGTAGGCCAGGAGCGCGGCCGGGTCACGCGGCGCGATCTGCAGCGCCCGACCGGCCGCCTCGTGCGCTCTGCTGGCATCGCCCCGGCGAAGCGCGACCTCCGCGCGGAGCACGGCAGCGGGCGCGTTGCGCGGGTCGAGCACCACGAGCCCATCGAGCACCCGCTGAGCGAGCTCGAGCTTCCCGGCGGACGCCGCCTGCCAGGCGAGCCAGCGGGCAGCCTCGAGGGCGTCATCGGGCACGCCGAGCAGGCTCACGCGCGGACTCCGAGCTTGCGCTGGTGGTCCACCGAGCGCCCCATGGCGAGCAGCTCCTCGACCGCGTCGAGCATCGCGACGACCGGGCCGGCGGCCTCACCGAGCGAGGTCAGCGCACCCGGCTCGCGCAGTCGACCGGTGGTCGCCACCAACGAGGTCAGTGCGCGCTGCGAAGGCGCCGCCATCGGTGTCGCGACGACGCCGACGGCGCGCGCAGGCACCCGGAGCGCGAGCTCCTGCCCCTCGGCATCGGGGACCACCGGCCCCTGCGCCTGGAGCTCCTCGAGCGCCGGCAGCTCTCGCCGGAGCGCCGCGCCGATGCGGATCGCGCTCACTGGTCACGCTCCGGTCGGCCGCCGCGCTCGTCCCAGGCCGCGCGGAGCACCGCCGCGACCGCCTCGTAGAGGGTCTCCGGGATCTCGTCGCCCCGCTCGAGCTCGTAGAGCGCACGCGCGAGGGGAACGTCGCGCATGATCGGCACGCCGGACTCCTTGGCGGCCTGGATCATCCGCTGGGCGAGGTGCTCCTGCCCCTTCGCGAGCACCATCGGCGCCTCGGCCGTGTCCTCGTCGTAGCGAAGGGCGACCGCCAGATGCGTCGGGTTCACGACCAGCACGTCCGCGTCGCGCACCTGCTCGACCGCGTCGTGCTCCACGATCTCGCGGTGGACTCGCTCGCGCTCCTGCTTGGCGTGCGGGTCACCCTCGGCGTCCTTGTACTCACGCTTCACCTCGTCCTTGGTCATCCGCTGGTCCCGGCGGTGCTGCCAGCGCTGATAGAAGACGTCGAGGATCGCGATGCCGAGCACCGCGCCCCCGACCCGGAAGAGCAGCGACGTGACCACCGAGCCCGTGCCTTCGAGGGCCGCGACCGCGTCGCGACCCGCGAGCCCGACGATCCCGCGGACCCCGTCGCGGAGCACCTGCCAGAGCACGTAGCCGACGATCACCATCTTGAGCAGCGTCTTGACCAGCTCCATCAGCTGGCGCCGGGTGAAGAGGTTCTTGATGCCCTGGATCACGTCGAGCCGCTTCAGCTGCGGCTTCACGGGCTCCATGGTCAGCATCGGCCCGACCTGGAGGAAGCTCGCCATCGTCCCCGCGGCCATCGCCGCGAGCAACACCGGCACGATGAGCGCAGCGCCGGTCGCCAGCCCCGCGTCGAGCACCGCCAGGGGCGCCATGCCGCTCTCCACCGCCCCGAAGGTCAGCGAGAAGAGCGCCCGCAGCTCCGCCAGCGCGCCCTCCCCCGTCGCCATTAGCGCGCCACCGGTCGCGAGCACCACCGCAGCCGTCCCGAGCTCCCGGCTCTTGGGCACCTGCCCCTTGCGGCGCGCCTCGCGCAACCGCTTGGGTGTGGGCTCCTCGGTCTTCTCGCTCGCCATGGCGTGCCGACCTTATCAGCCCGGTGGGACGTCAGTTGCGTCGAGAAGCGTGCCTGCCTTCGAAAGATGCCTACGTTCCGGGCGCCATGCGACGCCACTACAGCTACGTCGGGCCCGAGAGCATCCGACTCGCCTGCGCCAACCAGCCGTTGGGACGCCACATCGCGACCGTCGGCCAGCTACGAACGTGGCTCCAGCAGCTCGACGCCGAAGACCCTGCAGCGGAGGGCTGGGCGACGTATGTGGTCGTGCCCGAGGGCCGACTGCTCCTCGCCCACCGGCGCACCGAGCACGTCGCCTGCGCGGGCGGCGACGACGTACTGGGCGCCGGAGAAGCCCAGCTCGACCCGGACGGCGAGGCACTCTGGCTCAGCAACTACTCGTCCGGATACTGCCCCGACGCGAGTTGCTACGACGCGGTGAGCGCCGCGTTCACGAGCGCTGGAATCGGCGTGCCCCCGTCGTTCTCGCACGCGGTCGTCTTCCGCAAATGCCCCGGCTGTGGTGAGCGCAATGTGGTGAAGGACGGCGACTTCACGTGCAGCCTGTGCGAGTCGGCGCTCCCGGAGCACTGGAACTTCTAAGGGCTCCCCGAACGGCGGGCGCGCCGCCCGGAGATCGTCAGAAGCGCCAGGAGAACTCGGGCAGGGCCAGCGTGGTGACGGTGGAGTATGGGAGCGCGATCCAACGCACGCTGAACCCCACGTGGAAATCGCGGATCTTGAGGCTCAGACCGGCGTGCACGCCGATCGGGGTCCACTCGGAGTCGATGCAGACCGAGCCCGACCAACAGGAATCCGTGGGTCCGCGATAGATGCCTTGGGACCACAAGAGGAAGAGCGCGACGCCCATCTTCTCGCCGCCGCCGCGGATGGCGAACCCCAGGTCGCTGCCGCCGAAGTAGGAGGCGCTTCCGTCGTGCATCCCCACGTCGAGGGTTCCGCCCCCGACCAGCCGGAACTTGAAGCCGGTCTTCCCGCCCCCCGAACCGAAAGGGAGCAGCAGACTGAGCCGAACGCCGAAGCCCACGCCGTCCGCGTCGCTCCCGAAGGAGAACGCGAGGCCCGCGTGGAGCCAAGGGCTCCAACGAAGTCGCTCGCGGGTGTCTCGCGCCCGCTGGGGTGGTCGCTCCGGGGCCACGTTCCGGAGCGAGTTGTGCCGAATCGCTCCCTGCGCCGTCGGCGAGCCGGTGAGATAGCCGATGAAGGGCGAGCGCTGAACCACGCTGGGGTCCGCGCGCCGCGCTCGGTTCGCGACATCGATCGCGCGGCGCCACAGATCGTCGGCGAGGTCTCGTGCCGCTCCAGGGGGCATTCGCGAGGGGTTCGGATGCCCACCGGCGCGTTCCACCATCACCTGCGCGGCATCCCAGAAGTACGCGGCCAGGAGCGCGAGCAGGTCGGCGTTCTGGGTGCGCTCCGCCATCGCGCGGAGCCGGTCGATTCGCTGACTCGCCTCGGGGCTGTCCACGAAGTCGGCGGCTTCCTGAAGGAGGTCGAGACCGCCGAGGCGAACGAGCGCGTCCACCACTTCGGCGGAGCGAGCCCGCTCCTCGGCATCGTCGCGCAGCGCGCGATAGGCGCGCGAGAGCGCCCCACCCCGCCGCACCTGGTCATAGGCGGCGCGAACCGGAGCGATGGGCACCGCGATGCCGATGCCCTGGGCGCCGCTCGTCGGGTCGGCGCGAGCGACGACGATCCCGACCAGTGTCTCGGCTTCGTCCAGGAGCGGACCACCCGAGTTTCCGGGATTGAGCGCCATGTCGAGCTGTAGGTGTCCGTCGTCCAAGACGCCACTGATGATCCCCCGCGCCGACTGCGGCTGGCGGCGGTCGGCGTCGAAGGGATAGCCGATGGCGTCGACGGTCTGTCGAACGCGAAGCCGAGGGACGCTCTCGGGGAGCGTGATCGTGGTGAGCGGGGTCGGGGTCTTCACCAACAGGATGGCGAAATCGAGGTCGGTGTCCCGATGCACCACCGTCGCCGGCAGCACGGGGCCATTGCCGGGGAGCCGCACCGCTACGTGACGGGCGCCGTCGACGACGTGCTTGGCCGTCACGATGACGCCGCGCGGATCGACGACCACACCGGTGCCGTGGCCGGCCTCGGGGAGGCCGATGACGCGAGCTTGAAAGCGACCGCGGACGGTCTCGTGGCCGACGTTGCTGACCGCGAAGACCCGCACGGTCGCGCGATCGATCTCGCCGAATGCGACCCCGGCTTGAGTGTCACCCGCGCCCGCCGGTGGTGCCGGAGCGCCCTGCGGTGCCGACGCCTCCACCGGAGCCTGCGGAGCGGGTTCGCTCGACGAGCCGGGCGGCGGTGTGAGCTCGGCACCTTGGCCGATCGCCAGGGCAGGATGGACGACGCCGAAGCCGACCAGAAGCAGGGTCGCGCGAGAGACTCTGAGCGACCCGAGCACCCCGGATCAATATCACGATCGCGGTCCTGCGCCATCGCGAAGCTGGCGACGACAATGGGCCGAACCACGCTCTCCTCCATCTGGGTGAGACTGCGATGGCAGGCCGAACGCGGCCCTCGAACGACGAAACCCCCGCCGCGATGTCGCGACGGGGGCTCCGCACGTGTCGAGTCAGTCGTTCAGGGGTTGAACGAGAACCCGCTGCCGGTCATCACGGCATCCGCCGTGTCGTAGGAGATCGAGATCCCGTCCGTGCCATCGAAGCTCTCGGCGCCGATGCTCGCGCTCGACCCGGTGCGGCGACTGTCCGGCCCGGTCATGGCGCAGTAGTGGAACTCCACCTCGCCAGTGGCCTCGAGGAAGTGCGCCTGGAAGGTCAGGTCGTTCCCCGACGCGCTGAAGACCCCCCAGTTGCGCCACTCGAGGACGAAGACCTGAGAGCCGGCGGTTCCGGTCGTCAGGGTGTAGATGTCGGACCCCGTGATGGGAGCCAGGTCGTCCCAGAACGGCGCGACCACGCCGTTCGGGGTGCCGGTCCCCGGCAGCGCCGAGTTGCCCGCCGAGGTCGAGGGGGACCCCGTCGCGTCCGGCCAGAGCTGGGCGAAGCCGTTCGACGTCGCCGAGTAGTGCGTCGCCGTCCCGCCGAACCAGTCGAACGAGAAGGGCAGCGCCGCGACGCTGGAGGCCGCATCGTCACCAGTCACCCCGAGCGCGGTGGCCGTGGTCGTATCCACGCACGCGCCGGTGATCGGCGTGTACTCGACCGTGCCGTACGTGAACGTGATATCGAACGTGCCCGTACCGCTGGACGACCAGTTGTGCACCGCGACGATCTGGGTGATCGGCGAGCCCGACAGGTTCGTCAGCGTGGCCGACTCCGGAGAGGAGTCGGTGCGGAAGGTGCACTCCGTCGCGCCGCAGGAGTCCTGGACCAGGAGGACCCGGTCGAGGCTGCTGTCGGTGGTCACGTCGACGACGCCGCCGGCCGGAACCGTGACGGAGTAGTAGAGCGCGTCGTTGCCCGAGGACGTGCCGCAACCGGTGCCCATCGGGCGCGGGCCGCCCTCTTCGATGTCCTCACCGGTGATGGTGATGTCGCCGGTGATCGCCGTGGCGCCGGCACATACCGCGTTCGCGGCGGTCGTCGGGGTCGAGTAGGTCACCTCGACGTCGAACGTCCCCGAGGCGCTGCTGTACCCGCGGACGCCGACGTAGAAGGTCCGGGGAGAAGCCCCGGCCGCGTTGTCGAGCGTGACCTCTTCCGGAGTGTCGGAGTACTCGGTGCAGCCGGTGTCGGAGCACGCGTCCTGGACGAAGAGAACGAGGTCGGTCGTGCTGGTCGCGACGAAGTTCGCCTGCTGCCCAGCGGGGACCACGACCTCGTAGTAGAGGACCGCCGGGCCGCTGCCGAAGCCGCAGCCGGTGCCGCTCGGACGGGCTCCGCCTTCCGAGATATCCTCTCCGGTGATGGTGGTGTCCGCCGTGATCGACGTGGCTCCCCCACAGGTCGAGTTCGCCGCGGGCATGCCGTACGCGAAGTCGATGTCGTAGGTGCCCGCGCCACTCGACGAGTAGTTGTGGACCGCGACGATCTCGGTGGTAGGCGAGCCGGTGCTGTTCGTCAACCGGGCGCGCTCGGGCGAGGAGTCGGTGCGGAAGGTGCACTCGGTCGCGCCACAGCTGTCCTGGACCAGGAGGACCCGGTCGAAGGTGCCCGAGGTGGTCACGTCCACGAATCCGCCAGCCGGAACGGTGACGGAGTAGTAGAGCGCGTTGTCGCCCGAGGAGGTGCCGCAACCGGTGCCGGTCGGGCGGGAGCCACCGAGGGTGATGTCCTCGCCGGTGATCGAGGTGTCCGTGGTGATGGCCGTGGCGCCCGCGCACTCGGCGTTCGCCGGCGGGAGCACACAGACCGAGGGCTCACCGGAACAGACGTAGTCGGTTTCGATGGTGCAAGTGTCACTGCAGCCGTCGCTCGGAGCGACGCCGTCGTCGTCACACTCCTCGGTGCCTTCGATCAGGCCGTCGCCGCAGACGATGTCACGACAGACGGAGGGTTCGCCCTCACAGACCGTGTCGGCCTCGATGGTGCAGGTGTCGCTGCAGCCATCGCTGGGGTCGGTGTTGTCGTCGTCGCACTCCTCGTCACCGGCGATGACGCCATCGCCGCAGACGACGGGGGTGCAGGCCACGTCGAGCGTGAAGGCCGTGGTATCGGCGGGGTCGCCGCTGTAGAGGTCGTAGACCACGTAGACGAGGTCGCCTGCCGCCGCGTAGAAGTCGATGCTCTCCGTGTCGGAAGTACCTCGGCTCGCGTCGAGGCAGGTGTCGGCGGTGCCGCACGCCGCGGTGCCGTCGCCGCCCGAGAGCGCGAAGAGGTCGTAGTCGCCGCTGGCCGCACCGCGCGTCGAGGTGATGGACACGTCGACGTTGCCCGTGGTGTTGCGGAAGAGGAACACCTGCTCACCGTTCGCGTAGTCGGTGCTCGTAGTGCACGGCGCGTACTCGGTGATGGCCATGGTGCCCATCGCGGTGTCGCCGTTCACGGTGCCGCTCGCGCAGTCGATGACCACGGGGCTCGCGCCCGGGCAGCTGCCCACGCAAGCGTCGTCGCTGCAGATCGAGTCGCCGCAGCCGGCGCGGGTGTCCTCGACGAGGCATCCGTCGCCGTCGGCCGCACAGCTCACGAGCTCGCCGCTCGCTGCGCAGTAGTCCATCGACGGACAGACGTCGCGGAAGGAACAGACCGGGCCGCACTGCGAAACCCCGCCGTCGTCGCCGCACACGTTTCCGTCGGCGGTGCAGTCGGTCGGGGTCTCCACGAGACAGCCGAAAGCGTTCATGGCGCAGACCTCGAGGGTGTCGCCGTCGCAGCTGCGTCCGGCCGCATCGCACGTCGTCATGTCCATGCAGGGGTCGGTGGCAGCCGTGCTGCATGCCGCCGGGCTCCCATCGGCGTCACAGAAGCCGAACATGGCGTCGGTGCAGTCGGAGCGGGTCTCGACGAGGCAGCCGAAGGCGTCCGGCGCGCAGGTCACGAGCTCGGGGCCGTCGCACATGGTGCCGGCGGCGGCACACTCGGTGATGCCGGCGCAGGCGTCGGTCGCGGTGCAGACCGCGGCCGCGCCCGAATCGTCGCACGCACCGCCGTCACGGCCAGTGCAATCCTCGGTGGTCTCGACCAGACAGCCGAAGGCGTTGGGGGCGCAGGTGGTCAGGCTGTCGCCGTCGCAGCTGGTGCCCTCGGTGTCGCAGCGCTCCGCCGCGGGGATGTCCGCGCACGGGTCGGCCGGAAGCGCACACATGACGGTGGCGCCGCTGTCGTCGCACTCGCCGCCGTCCATCGCGTCACAGTCCGTCGTGGTGGCGACCAGGCAGCCATCCGCATTCATCGCGCAGTCGACCAGGGTCTCGCCATCGCAGCTCATGCCCTCGGTGTCGCAGCGCTCCGCCGCGGGGATGTCCGCGCACGGGTCGGTCTGGCACATCGCGGCCGCGCCGCTGTCGTCGCAGACGCCGCCGACGGACCCACAGTCCATCATCGACTCGACGAGGCAGCCGTCCGCGTTGGCGGCGCAGGTGACCAGCATGTCACCCGTGCAGCTCGTTCCGGCGGCCGTGCAGAGCGTGAGCCCCTCGCACGGATCGGGCGCCTCGCCGTCCATCGTCATGCCGGCGTCGGTCGTGCCCGTATCGCCGTCATCGTCACCACAGGCCGCGAACAACAGCGCGCCCGTGAGTAGGAGAGCCGTACTGGCTCTCAACCCAAGAAATCTTCTATTCATGTCACTCCCTTGCGGCAACCAGCCGCTCAAACCCTTGCGAACGTCGTACACTGCGACAAATGGGGAACATTTCAAACCGAATGTCCCCGATTTGGGTCGCACGACAACATCACACCATTACTAGAATGCCGAAGTGGACGACATTCACATGGTGGAAATTTATAGGCCGAAAGCTCGATTCAGCGAGCGAGGCGAATTCGAGCCGTTCTCGTGCTGATTTCGGGGTCTTCGTTGACCCAGCGAATCGTCCCTAGCGCTTCATCGCCATCGATCGTCACGTCGACCTCGAGCGTGAGACCGGTGGTCGAGGGAACGCAACCGTCCGTCGTGGTGCAGGTGCACACCCGAGTGCGGCGGCAGAGGGTGAGCTTGAGGCAATCCACGGTCATCTCGGGATTCTCGGCGTCGCCCTCGATCAAACACTCGAAGGGTGTCGCGTCCCACGGCCGATTGGGCAGACACTGCGCTTCGTTCGTCCCGCCGATCGGGTACGGGGTCTGCAGCTCGCACCAGCTCTGCCAGAGCTCGGTGACCGCCACGTCGATCTGCAACTGGTCACCGGTGCGCGTCCCATCGAGCGATCGATAGACGTAGCCGTCGGCCACCGGCACTGCCTCGAGCTGCGGGTTCACACCCATGGGCCACCCGACATCGGGGTCGGTCGGCTCGGCCGGAGGCGGTCCGTCGCCGAACACCACGGTGGCGACGACGGGCTCGCCGATCTCGGCCCTCTCGATCTCGAGGGCGACTCGTGTCGAGCCCGACGGCAGCGAACCCGACTCGAGCTCCCCGACCCAGAGCCCCTCGAAGGAGGCGGACCCTGGATCTGGGTCGCCGCAGCTGCACATGAACGCGAGCGCCACGGCTGCCCACGAGAGGCAACGGAGCATTCCAGAACGCATCTCGTCAGTAGGTGAACGTGATGTCGAAGGTGCCCGTGCCGCTCGAGAAGTAGTTGTGGACCGCGACGATCCGGGTGACGGGGGCTCCGGTGGTGTTCATGAGGGTGCCCATCTCCGGGGAGGAGTCCGTCCGGTAGGTGCAGCTGGTGGCGCCACAGGAGTCCTGGAACAGGAGAACCCGGTCGAAGCTGCCCGTGGTGGTCACGGCGACGCTGCCGCTCGCCGGCACCTCGACGGCGTAGTAGAGCGCGCTGTTGCCGGACGAGGTCCCGCAGCCGGTGCCCATCGGACGCGGGCCACCCTCGTCGATGTTCTCGCCCGAGATGGTCGTGGTCGCGGTCACGGGGGTGGCGGTCGCACACGAAGCGTTCGCGGCGACGACCGGCGTGGAGTAGGTGACCGCCAGGTCGAACGTCCCGGTCGTGCTGCTGCTGTAGCCGCGCACACCCACGTAGTAGGTCCGAGGCGTGCTGCCCGTTGCGTTGTCCACCGTCACCTCCTCCGGGAAGTCGGAGGAGCTGACACAGGAGCTGTCGGCACAGTCGTTCTGGACGAAGAGGACGAGGTCCGCCGAGCTGGTCGCGACGACGCGGGCCCGCTGGCCAGCCGGCACCTCGACGGCGTAGTAGAGCGCCATCATTCCGCTGCCGAAGCCGCAGCCCGAGCCGGAGGGTCGGGCGCCGCCCTGCGTGATGTCCTCACCCGTGATGGTGGTGTCCGCGGTGATCGCGGTCGCGGTCGCGCAGGAGGCGTTCGCCGCGACGACCGGGGTCGTGTAGGTGAAGGTCATGTCGTACGTGCCGCTCGTGCTGCTGCCGTAGCCGCGCACGCCGACGTAGAAGGTCCGCTCCGTCGCGCCCGCCGCGTTGTCGACCGTGATCTCCTCCGGGAAGTCGGAGTAGCCGAGGCACGTGGACTCGCCACAGGCGTTCTGCGAGAACACCACGAGGTCCGCCGAGCTGTCCGCGACCGCGCGAACGCGCTGGCCGGCCGGCACGGTCACGGCGTACCAGAGCGCCGTGTTGCCCGAACCGAAGCCGCAGCCGTCGCCCATCGGACGGGAGCCACCATCGGCGATGTTCTCACCGGTGATGGTGGTGTCGGCGGTGATCGGCGTCGCCGTGGCGCAGGTCGCGTTGAGCTCCAGGCAGGCGCTTCCGCGACAGATCTCACCGGCGGCGCAGGCGTTGTCGCACGCGCCACAGTGACGAGGGTCGTTCTCCAGGACGGCGCACTCCGCGCCGCACATCGTGGCCGCCGGCTCGCAGACGCAGACGCCGGCAGAGCACGCGCCGAGCGGACCGCAGCCCACACCACACGCGCCGCAGTGGTCACGGTCGGACGAGAGCGCGGCGCATTCGCCGCTGCAGTCCACGAAGCCGGGGAGACACTCGCAAGCCCCGTCCACGCATCCCTCGCCAGCGCCACAAGCGTTTCCGCAGGCGCCGCAGTGGAGACGGCTGGTGTCCGTGTCGGTGCATCGCGCCGGAGAGCCGCAAGCCTCGAGCCCATCGCCGCAGGTCGAGCAGGCGCCGTCCATGCAGACACCGCCATCGCCGCAGGACGTGAGGCAGTTGCCGCAGCGATCGGCGTCGGTCATCGGATCGACGCAGCTACCACCGCAGCTGATCTCGCCCTCGGCGCACGCACAGGTGCCGCCCACGCAGGTCGCCCCCGCGCTGCAGCCCGCTCCGCACACGCCGCAGTTGTCCGAGTCGGTCATGACGTCGGCGCACACGAACTCGCCATCGGCGCCGGGGCATCGCTGCTGAGGCTCGGTGCAGTCGACGACGCAGCTGCCTTCGAGGCAGACGTCACCGTCACGGCAGACGTTGCCGCACATCCCACAGTTGTCGGTGTCGGTGGACGGGTCGGTGCAGACGCCATCGCAGCTCTTCAGCGGCTCGGCGCAGTCGCAGCGCCCGACGGCACAAGAGAGTCCGCTGGGGCAGGCGTTGCCGCAGGCGCCGCAGTGGTCTGAGTCCCCAGCGAGCGCGGTGCAGCCGTCGCCGCAATCGACGAGGCCGGCTTCACAGACCTCCGCCTCCTGCATGTCCGGTTGGCCCATGTCGCGGACGACGTCGGGCCCGAGGTCGACGTCGGCGACCCGCATGTCGTCCCCGCAGCCGAGCGGCGCGAGGAGCGCCGTGAGCACGGCGAGGTGGCGGAGGGTGAGCGTGAAATTCGCTTCGTTACGCATGAAAAGATTCTTCCGGGGACTCAGGGGGTCTGGCAGACGCCAGCAAGGCATTCGTAGTTCAAGTCACAAGGCGGGCCGTCGCCGCAGCCGCAGTTGCCCGCGACGCAGCGATCCGACGATCCGGTGCATTCCGCACCGCAGAACCCGCAGTTGGTGGCGTCGGTCTGGACGTCCACGCAGCCGGAGCTGCAGCACGTCTGACCTTCGGCGCAGGGGTCGGTGCCCGAGCCGGTGCTGCAGACGCAGTCGCCGGCAACGGTGCACACGTCGGCGCGCTCGCGGTTCTCACCGAGCGAGTCGCACCCCGAGCAGCACGCAGCAGACTCGTCGGCCCGACCGTTGCAGTCGTTGTCCACGCCATCGCAGACCTCGGTCGCTCCGGCGATGTCGCCGAAGGGAGGCCGTACGTCGGCGCGCTCGTCGTCGCAGTCGCAGCCACCGCCCACCGGGGTCTCGCCCGGTCGGCAGGCCTGCACACCGTCGCCGTCGTTGTCCCCGCAGGAGCCGTCCATGCGGTCGCAGTTCTGGTCGATGCCGTCGCCGCAGATCTCGAAGGGCGGGTCCGCGGGGAGGCAGCAGATCAGGCTGCCGGGGTTGCAGTACGTGTCGGGGCAGTCGACGTCCGTCTCGCAAGAGACGGGCACCGGGGGGCCCATGTCGCCCGGACCGGCGTCCTCGCCGGTCCGGTCGGTGTCGTCGTCGCCGCAGCCGACCGCGAGGGCCAGCGTTGCCGCCACGAGCGCTCGAACGAGCATCGAGCGGCTCATCGGCTACGCCGACGCTGGACGAGGGCGAGACCGAGGAGGCCAAGGAGCACGAGCGCTCCGGTTCCCTCGTTGGAGCTCGAGGCCCCCGCGACCCGACAGCCACAGCCGTCGTCGCCGCCGCCGTCGCCGATGTCACGGCCGCCGTCCACGTCGACCGAGCCGTCCGTGGTGCCGCCATCGGCCTCGGAGGCGCCGGCGTCCTCGTCGGAGATTCCACCGTCGGGGCGAGTCACGGGCGGGGGCACCATGCAGGTGTCGACCACGCACTCCTGACCGGAGGGGCAGACGACCCCTTCGCACCAGTTGTTGCAGGCGCCGTCCTGACAGTAGAAGCCCTCCGGGCAGTTGATGATGTCGCAACCACGGGGGGTGCAGGTGCCGTCCGCGTTGCAGGTCTCACCCGCCGGACACGGCGAGCAGGGGCAGCGGTTCACGCACAGACCCTCGCGGCAGAACTGGTCTTCGCCGCAGGTGACCGCCGAGCAGGGGTCGACACAGCTGCCAGAGACACACTCGGTGCCATAGGGGCAGACGATGCCATCGCAGGCATCCACGCAGGTGCCCTCGCTGCAGCGCTGACCGACCTCGCACTCCACGTCGATGCAGGCGTCCACGACGCAGCTGCCGGTGTCGCGGTCACAGGTGAAGCCGTCCTGACAGCTGCCCTCGAAGCAGATGTCGACGCAGGTGCCGCGGTAGCAGACCTCGGCCGGCCCGCAGAGGTCGGAGCCGTCGTCCGGCTCGCCATTGCAGTCGTTGTCGACGCCGTCGCAGATCTCGTCGACGGGGCTGGTGATCGGCTGACACACGGTATCCGTACCGACGCACTGGGTGCGGCCGACCGCGCAGGGGCCGAGCTCATCGGGGATGTCGCAGGGCATGTCCGACGGGCAGACGACGCCGCCGCTTCGGACCGAGAAGCGCCAGATGCCCGGGAGGCCGACGTTGGAGGTGTCACAGACGTCGAGGATGTCGTCCGTGAAGGACCCGGGCAGCGCCACGTAGTCTTCCTCGTTGCCGGCGTCGAAGCCGGCCTGAGCGGACGTACAGCCCGCGCTGGAGCAAAGACCGTTGGTGCCGCCGCTCGCGCTTCCGGCGGTCCACTCGCAGGTCTCGTAGCGGAACTCGACGTCGAAATCGCCCGAGCCGCAGTCGAGGGCGTTGGTCAGGATGAGCTGAAAGCTCATGCGCTTGTCGTTCTGCTGGCTGTAGTAGCCGACGTTGTACCAGGTCACGACGAGCCGGCCGGGCTCGAGGTGCCAGTACACGAGGTTCTCCGTCGGCTCCGTGATGTCCGTTCGGTTCCGGGTGTCGACGTCACCCCAATACGGCGCGATCATCGGCTGGTCGGCGACCGGGAAGGGGTCCGGGGTGTACGCGAAGATGTCGCCGTTGAAGCTGATGTTGCCGTTGTTGTTCACCCAGAACTCGGTGTAGGGGCCGCCGAAGAAGCGGAGACCGCCCGAGAACGCACCCGTCAGGTCGAGGGCGGACGACGAACCGTCGTCGTTCGAGGGAAGGACGTTCGTGCCGAAGCCCTCCGGCCCTCCGAAGGAGCGGAGGAGGGGGGCGGCGTGGGCAGCCGGAGTCGCGACGACGCCCGCAGCAAATGTCAGGGCGATGGCGAGGCCGAGGCGAATAAAACAAGTGCGCATCGGGTTCACCTAGCAGGTGCGTCCCCACTTGTGTAGTCGACGCCCCCCCTGGGAGGTGACGGACACGGTCGTTCATGTCGGACGGTGTGCGACAGAGTGTGTCGATGTCGGAACGAGCGCTCGCCAACATCGGGAAGTCCTCCCCCGGTTGGGTGTCCACGGCCGCGGACTCGGGTGGCGTGAGGTCGCTCAAGACCCGCTAGGCTCGGACGATGCGCTTCTCGAACCGCAGTGAGGTGGGGACCGAAACGAGCCCGTTCGCGGCCGCTCTCCAACAGGCCCGAGCGGTCGCCGAGGGGCTCGACCTGACCCTCACGAACCCGACTCGGGCCCAGCTGCCGAGCCCGAGCTCGGACATCCTCGCGGCGCTGGCTTCCGATCGGATCCGGGACCACGCGCCAGCCGCGTTCGGGCTCGAGTCGGCGCGCGCATCGGTCGCCGAGGCGATCGGCGCCGCCCCGGAACGAGTGGTCCTCACCGCCAGCACCAGTGAGAGCTACGGCCTGCTCTTTCGGCTGCTCTGCGATCCGGGGGACGCCGTCCTGGCTCCGGAGCCAGGCTACCCGCTCTTCGATCACCTGGCCCGCTTCGATGGCGTGCGCCTCGAACGCTACCCGCTCCTCTTCGACGGCAGCTGGACCCCGGCGATACCGGACTCGCCGGGAGCGGACGTCCGGGCGCTCATGGTGGTGAGCCCGAACAACCCGACGGGCACCGTGTTCCGGGACTCGGACTGGGCAGCCGCCCGACGACTCGGGCTGCCGGTGATCGTCGACGAGGTCTTCGCACCGTACGCCTTGGAAGGGCCGCGCTCGGATGCGGCCCGTGCCGACCTCCCGCTGCGCTTCGTCCTCGGCGGGCTCTCGAAGAGCTGCGGGCTGCCCCAGCTCAAGCTCGGGTGGATCCGGGTGGAAGGAGAGAGCGCGCTGGTGCGAGAGGCCCTGGGGCGTCTCGCCATCCTGGCCGACGCCTATCTCTCGGTGGGGACTCCCGTACAGGTCGCCGCCGGCGCACTCCTCGCGAGCGGTGAGGTCTTCCGGGAGGCCGCGCGCGCGCGACTGCAGTCGAACCTGGCCACCATCCGCGCGGCGGTCGCCGGCAGCGTGATCGACGTCCCGGCGGTCGACGGTGGCTGGTACGCGTGCCTGCGCGTTCCGGGAACGCAGACCGACGAGGCCTGGGCGCTCGAGCTCCTCGAGCGGGGCGTGATCGTTCAGCCGGGCTACCTCTTCGATCTCGCTCCCGGCGAGTGGCTCGTCGTCTCGCTGCTGACGCCAGAGCCCGTGTTCGTCGAGGGAATGATGGCGCTCGTGCAGCACGTCGAAGGCTCGACCTGACTCGACGCTGGTCGTTTCGTTCCCCATGATTGGAGCACACCTCGACCTCAGGAGACCCCATGGCCCGCGTCCTCGCCCTCGTTCCCTTCCTCCTCGCCGCCGCCGCGCTCTTCGACGCGGGTGACGCGGAGGCGCTCAGCTGCCAGCGACGGATCATCAGCCGCGGCGACCCGATGGCGAAGGTGATCTCGCTCTGTGGTCAGCCGGCCCAGCAGAGCCAGCGCCTCGTGACCCGGAGTCAGACGATCGGCACGCGGGTGGTGAACGGCCAGGCGGTCTTCTCGACGGTGTCCGCCACGGTCGAGGTCTCCAAGTGGGTCTACGACTTCGGCCCGCTGCGCCTGATGCGAGAGCTCACCTTCGAAGACGGAGTCCTCGTTCGCATCCGCACGCTGGGTCGCGGCGGCTACCAGCAAGCCGAGAGCGACGGACCGACGACGCGGCTCCTGATCGCCGACCGGCCTCGGCGCGCCTGATGTCCCGCATCCTGCTGCTGGCCCCCTTGCTCGTGCTGGGATCGGCCCTCTTCGACACGTCGGACGCGGCGGCGTTCTTTCGCTGCGGCGGGGGAATCGTGAGCGCCTCCGACTCGCTCGAGCGAGTCGCGGAGATGTGCGGCGAGCCCGACGAACGCTCCGAGCGCGTCGTCACGCGCCGCAGCGGAGGGCAGTGGTGCGACGGCCGCTACCAGGGCGGGGAGACCCGCATCGTGTACGTCGAGACGTGGGTCTTCGACCTGGGCCCCGAGCGGCTCGTGCAGGTGCTCGACTTCGAGAACGGCACCCTCGTTCGCATCAGCTCGCGCGGCTTCGGGACCAGCCGACCGAGGGACGCGAACGCGGCGCGCTGGAGTCGCCGGCAGTGGGTCGTGATGCCACAGGTCGCCGAGCGACTCCGGCGCCGCGACGACTGAGCCGCTTCTTCGCCGCCCCAGCGCCGAGTCGGTAGGATCGGATCATGGCCTCGAAGAAGCGGGTGCCGGTCGAGGCGGCGGGGAAGACGGTCTCGGTCTCGAGCCCGGACAAGGCGGTCTTCCCCGAGGCAGGGATTACCAAGATCGAGGTGGTTCGCTACTACGTGGCGGTCGCCGAGGGAGCGCTGCGCGGCGCGGGCGGGCGACCGAACGTGATGAAGCGCTACCCGAAGGGGATCGGCGCAGACTTCTTCTTCCAGAAGCGCGCGCCGAAGTCGCGCCCGGAGTGGTTGGACACCGCGGTGCTGAAGTTCCCGAGCGGACGCACGGCCGAAGAGGTCGTGCCGCGCGACGCCGCGGGGCTCGCCTGGATGGCGCACATGGGCTGCATCGACCTGAACCCGCACCCGGTGCGGGCCGAGGACCTCGATCACCCGGACGAGCTGCGCGTGGACCTCGATCCGGTGCCGGGCATCGAGTGGCCGCAGATCGTGGACGTGGCGCGCGTCGTGAAGCAGGCGCTCGACGACCACGGGTTGGTCGGGTGGCCGAAGACGAGCGGCTCCCGCGGCATCCACGTGAACGTGCGCATCCACCCGCACTGGACCTTCGACGAGGTGCGCATGGCGGCGCTCACGCTCGCGCGCGACGTCGAGCGGCGCGTACCCGAGCTCGCGACGAGCGCCTGGTGGAAGGAAGAGCGCCACGGCGTCTTCCTGGACTACAACCAGAACGCCAAGGACCGCACGGTGGCCAGCGCCTACTCGATTCGGCCCAAGGCGGACGCGCGGGTGTCGATGCCGCTGACGTGGGAGGCGCTCTTCGAGTGCGACCCGGCCGACTACACGCTGAAGACCGTGCCCGCGCTCTTCGCGGCGGACGGCGACGCCCACGCGGCCATCGACGAGCACCCGGGGTCGCTCGACTCGCTGCTGGAGTTGGCGAAGGAGCACGAGGCGCAGGGCATGGAGGACGCGCCCTGGCCACCGCACTACGACAAGCGCGAGGGCGAGCCCAAGCGCGTGCAGCCGTCGCGGGCGAAGAAGGGCAAGAAGACGAAGGGCCGGCGCCAGCCGAAGCACCCGCTGCTGACCATCGCGAAGGCGGCGAAGAAGAAGGACGCACTCGAAGGGCTCGAGCGGTGGAAGGCGAAGTACCCCGAGGCGGCGGAGCATCTGGAAGCGGCCGACGTCTTGGTGGACGCGATGCGTGGTCGCTATCGCACCTGGACGCGGATTCGCGTGAACCTCCGGAACGTGCCGGAGGCCGAGCGGCCGCCGGAGGAGCCGCCGGATCCGGACTACGACCCGTCGGTGGAGTGGACCGGCGAGAGCGAGGACTGAGTTCTACTCCGACTCTGACTCCCACAGCCGACAGCCGACGCCGAACTCCGACCCCGAACGCCGACAGCCGACCCCGACGCCGATGCCAAACGTCGGCTCACCCCTCGAAGATCGCGCTGATCTCCTGTGGCGGCGTGATGTCGATCTGGTCGAACGTGCACTCCGTCGGAGGCTTGTCGCCGCGCCAGCGCAGGAACGACGCGGTGTGGCGGAAGCGTCCGCCCTCCATGTGCCCGAACGTCACCTCGCAGACCCGCTCCGGGCGCAGCGGCTCCCAGCTGAGGTCTTTGCCTGCGCTCCAGCGGCTGGGAGCGCCGGGCTGTCGGGCGCTCTCCGCGTCGCGCACCCACGGGTGCCCTTCGGTGGCGTTCTCGCGGAGCGGCGCGAGCTCCGCCACCATCGACTCGCGGACCGCCATCTTGAACGACGCCGACACACCGACGTGGTGGAGTCGGCCTTCGCCATCGTAGAGCCCGAGCAGGAGTGACCCGATCAGCGTGCCGGGGCCCTTCTTGTGCCAGCGAAAGCCCGCCACGACACACTCGCAGGTTCGCGCGTGCTTGATCTTGAGCATCGCGCGCTTCTTCGGTTGGTAGGTGAGCGCTTCGTGCTTGGCGATCACGCCGTCGAGACCGGCGCCCTCGAAACGTTCGAACCAGTCCTGGGCGATGGCGCGGTCGCGAGTCACCGGGGTCAGGTGCAGCGGGCGCTTCGCGTCCGCGAGGATTGCCTCGAGCCGACCCCGGCGCTCCAGCTGCGCCTGCTCACGCAGGTCTTCGTCGCCGAGGGCGAGTAGGTCGAAGGCAACGAAGCGCGCCGGGGTCTCGGCGGCCAGCTTGTCGATGCGCGACTTTGCCGGGTGGATGCGCTGCTGGAGCGTCTCGAACTCGAGGCGGTCGCCCTGCACCACCACCAGCTCGCCGTCGAGCACGCAGCGCTCCGGGAGCTGCTCGAGCAGCGGCGCTTCGAGCTCCGGGAAGTAGCGCAGCATCGGCTTGCGATCGCGACTCTGTAGGTAGAGCGCGCCCCCCTCGCGGAAGACGAGCGTCCGGAAACCGTCCCACTTCGGCTCGTAGAGGTGGTCATCCGCCGAGGGGAGCTTCGCAGCCCGCTTGGCCAACATGACGTGGAGCGGCGGCGCGAACGGCAGGCCGGCGAAGTCGCTCACGTCAGTGACCGAGCTCGCGCTCGAGCTCGGCCATGGCCTCACGGAGCTCCGCCTCGCGCTCCGGGTCGTCGCCGGCGTCGATGCGCACCTGCGGACCCGAGCTGGGTGGAGGTTCGGGCTCCGCCTTCTTCGGCGGGGGGCGGCCTTCCTTGCGAGCGACGAACTCGCCGAACTCACCGCCGCTGCCGCCCGCGCTCATCGACTCGATGCCGCCGGCGATCGACTCGAAGAGCTTCGCGAGGCCTTGCTCGACCGCCGCTTCGAACGCGTCTTCGGCGTTCCGCAGCCGGGCCTTGCCCTTCTGCCGCTTCTGGAGCCGTTCGAGCGCGCGCTGTCGACGGCGCTCCTTCCGGTTCTGCTTGCGCAGCTTCTTCGCGCGCTTGGCCTCCTCGCGAATGACGGCAGCCTCGTCGTCGGCACCGAAGTGACGGACCCACGCGAGCGCGTAGAGGAAGGCCATCGAGACCAGCGGCCACTGGAACCACCAGCCGCCACCGCTGAGCATGTCGATGGCGAAGAGGAAGAGGTTGATGACCGCGTAGGTCGCCCCGGTCTGGATCAGCCCCTTCCGGCGCTTGGCCTTCCGGCGCTCGATGGCGCCCGCCCGCGAGCGTTCGCCGCGCACAGCCTTCGCAGCGCGCTCGAACTTCTCCGGTTCGATGCCCACCTCCGCGGCAGCGGCGGCGAGCTCGGCGTGGCCGAGGCCCGAGTTCTCCTCCAGCGCGCGCCGGAGGATCTCCCGGACCTCCTCGTCGTCGTAAGTGGCCGTGTCGGTCAACGCGGGCTCAGAGGATCCGCTTGACCCACTTGGTCTTCGTCTGGGTGTACGGCGGGTAGAGGATCGGCGGGTCGATCTGGGTCGGCTTGCGGAGCACCGCCTTGCGGTGACTGAAGACGTCGAAGGAGTGCTTCCCGTGGTACGCGCCCATGCCGCTCTCACCGACGCCACCGAAGGGCAGGTCCGGCACCGCGAGGTGCATCCAGACGTGGTTCACCGTCGCGCCGCCGCTGCTGGTGCGTGCGAGCACCTTCTTCTGCGTGCTCTTGTCGCTCGAGAAGACGTAGAGCGCGAGCGGCTTGTCGTGATCGTTGACGGTGCGGATGGCCTCGTCGACGTCGCGGACCGCGAGCACCGGCAGGATCGGCCCGAAGATCTCTTCCTTCATGACCGCGTCGTCCCAGGTCACGTCCTTGAGGATGGTCGGCGCGATGAAGCGGTCGCTCTTGTCGTGCTGGCCACCGCAAGCGGTGGTCCCCGAGTCGAGGAGCTTGGTGAGGCGGTCGTGGTGTCGCTCGTTCACGATGCGGCAGTAGGAGTCGCTGCGCTGCGGATCGTCGCCGTAGAATTCGCGGACCGCGGCGACCATGCGCGTGAGCAGGGCGTCGTGGACCGACTCCTCGACCAACACGTAGTCGGGCGCGACGCAGGTCTGACCCGCGTTGAAGAACTTGCCCCACACGATGCGCTTGGCGGTGACGTCGAGATCGGCGGTGTGATCGACGATGGTCGGGCTCTTGCCGCCGAGCTCGAGGGTCACCGGCGTCAGGTGCTCCGCGGCGGCGCGCATGATGATCCGACCGACGGTGCCGTTGCCCGTGTAGAAGATGTGGTCGAAGCGCTGCTCGAGGAGCTTGGTGGTCTCGGGCACGGCGCCCTCGACGATCTCGATGCAGGTGGGGTCGACGTAGCGCGGGAGCAGCTTGGCGATCATCGCCGAGGTGTGCGGCGCGACCTCCGAGGGCTTGAGCACCGCGCAGTTGCCGGCAGCGAGCGCGCCGACGAGCGGCGCCATGAGGAGCTGGAAGGGGTAGTTCCACGGAGAGATGATCAGCACGACGCCGAGCGGCTCGGGTTGGATGGTGCTCTTGCCCGGCATCGCCACCAGCGGCGTCGGCACCTTCTCTTCCTTCATCCACTGGGCGAGGTGCTTGCGGGCGTGCTTCGCGTCGTTCGCGACGTACGAGATCTCCGCGCCGAAGGCCTCGATCTCCGGCTTGCCCAGGTCCGCGTGGAGCGCCTCGAAGATGTCCTTCTCGCACTCCGCGACGAAGCGCTCGATGCCCTCGAGCTGCTGCTCGCGCCAGCGACGCGAGCGAGTCACGCCGGACTCGAAGCGCGCGCGGAGGCGCTGGACGACCTGAGGAATGAGGTCGAGCTCGGTCGACGGATCGGCGGACGAAGCGGGGACGTGCTGAGCGGTCATGGGAGACTCCTTACGGGCGAGCGGGCCCGGCGATTTCACCGCGCGAGGCGATCGCGGCGGCCGGCATGAACACCGGTGCGAAACCGGCGCGAATCCAGAGTCGCCATCCTTCCCTTCCCGTGACTCGCCGTCAACGAGGGGAAGGAGGGGGCTCACACGCACACACATGTGGGTGCGAAATCCGTTCGTTTTTCTTGTGTCCGTCCGCCTTCGGTGGAAGAATAGAAACACGCTCGAAACAAACTGTGCGGATTTCGTACGGTTCGCCGCGAGCCCTCCCCCCGGAATCATGAAGCAGTCCTCACGCAGAAACGACACCTGGCGCCCGCCGACGAAGCCGGCGCCCTGGTGGGCACACCTCCTCCGCTGGTGGCTCTGAGCCACCGCGGGTAGTCCCCCGCCGACCGTCGACCCGACGCGCCGCCCCACGCTGCGCTGCGACCGTGAACGCGTCCCCGCCCTGCGGACGGACGGCGTGAACACGAGTTCGCGCCCAACGTCCGGAAACGGCGAATTGCCAGAGATCGCAGGCCGGCACGTGTCTTGCGATGAACGAGCCCGTGGAAGGGCTCCGCATCCTGCTCCTGGCTGGCGTCATCGGGACGATGATGAGCGGCGCGCTCTACGCTGGAGCTCGGAGCGAACGGCAGGTGACGGACCTCATGACCGTCGCCCCCACCAGTCCTACGGAACCCGCTCCCCGCGACGAAGGGCCACCCGAGCCTCCTCCCGCCGAGCCCACGACCGAGCCGGAGCCTCCGCCCTTCGAGCCGGCGCTCACCGTCGCCGTCGATCTGAACGAGGGGGCCGACCTCTTCCCCGCGGCGGAAGACATGGAGCTCGCGAACGGCTTGCGGCTCGGCCCGGTCGCGGTCGGCGTCGAGCTCGACTGGGAGGCCGAGGCCGCCGCGGACGAAGCCGCCGAAGCGGACGAGGCCGCCGAGGCGGAGACGGCGGGCCGCCCGCGCCGACGACGGCGTGCCCCGTCGCCGCCGCCGGGGCCGAGGCTCCACCCCGACCCGGGCATGCACTCGATCCTCACGGCCCGCCAGGTCATCGCCAGGGGCGAGCCCATTCTGGGCTCTTGCTACCGATATCTCTCCGAGGTCTACGCCCGCGCGGGCCACCGGAGCTGGCGCAAGCGCCGCATCGTCTACCGTGCCGAGCGCGACGGTCCCTACGCCGATCTGTCCGACATCCGCCCAGGCGATTGGCTCTACATCGTCAACGATCCGCACCGCACTCCGGTGGGCACGCACAGCGTGATGTTCGTACGGTGGACGGACCGGGCCAATGGTTGGGCCAGCGTGATCTCGCACCCCGGTTGGGGTGCGCAGAGCGCGGGACGCGAGAGCACCTACGACATCTCGCAGACCTATCGGATCATCCGACCGACGCTCTGAGCGAGAGCGTCGTTCGCCCTCGAGACATCCGCGGACGCGACCGTTCGGGTCATACTGTGGGTGGTGCTTCGTCTCGCCATCGCCTTGGCCCTCCTCGGTTCCGCCCTCCCTTCGATGGTGGCGGCGCAATCGCTGACCCTGGCCGGACCGATGGACGACACCCTCGAGGAGCGGATCCGTGGGCAGCTCTCGGACCTGCCCTGGACGGTCGCCCGCGACCCGAGCCCGCCACCGCCCATCCAGACCGTCCTCGAGACCAGCGAGAGCCGAGTGGTCGTCTGGGTCTCGCGTACCGAGACCGGCGCGGTGCTGCACCTCCTCGATCGGGACGAGCGCCGACTGCTGGCGCGGGTTTTCGACCGACCGACCGGCGAGGCTCACCCGGACTCGACGCTCTTCGAGTCGATCGCCGTGTCACTCCGCTCATCGCTGCGAGCCCTCTCGGCGGGCGGTACGATCGGCGTCGCCGTGGAGCCGGAGCCGGAGCCCGAGCCCGAGCCCGAGCCGGAGCCGCCGGCTCCGGAGCCAGCCCCCCTCCCGACGTCCGACACCTTCGTCGCCCTCGGCGTCGGCTGGTGGGGTGCGCTCGACGGTGTGAGCTCGCTGCAGACCGGACCGAGCGGCAGCGTCTCGATCGGCCATCGAGCCCTACGGATCGGTGCCGCGTTCCAGTTCGCGCTCGGCGCAGCGATCGAGGCGCCGGGCGCCGAGATCCGCCTCGCTCGCCACGGTGTCGCCCTCGAGCTCGGTGCGGCGATCGACCGCCGTCCGGTCGAAGTCACCGGCGCCATCCGCATCGGGGCCTTCGTCCAGCGACGCGAGACGGTGGCCGTCGAGCCCCCGCTGATCGCCACCCCAGGCACCCGTGTCGTCAGCGCAGCGCTCGGCGCGCGGGTGGGCATCCGCGCTTTCCTCCATGATCACCTATCGTTGCGTCTCGACGTGGGCGCCGACGCGCTCGCTCCGAGGCCTCGATTCGAGGCCAATGGTGGCGCCGTAGCGGAGCCCTGGGCCGTCCAGCCCTTCATCAATTTGAGCCTCGAGGTCCACGCGTTGACCCGATCTCGACCGGAGTCTCCTCCATGATCGTGATGGCCTTGCCCGACATCGGTCCTGCGAACGAAGCGGACCCCGACATCCGCCTCGCCCAGAAGGGCGACCGGCGGGCGGCCGGCCGGCTGATGCGGCGGTTGCTCCCGCGGGTCCGGAACCTCGTGCGCTACCTCGTCCGCGGTGACTCGGAGGTCGACGACATGGCGCAGCTCTCGCTCATCGCCATCCTCAAGGGGCTGAAGACCTATCGGGCCGAGGGCAGCTTCGAGGCCTGGGCCGACCGGATCACCGTTCGTGAGACGCTGCGCTACGCGAAGAAGCGCCGCGCGGAGCGTCAGCGTCGCGACGAGGTGGTGCCGACCCTGCGGGTGGTCCGCGGCGAAGGCGAACGACCCGACCGCTACCTGGACCGGCGAGAGCTGGCGCGGCTCCTCGATGCGCTGCCCGACGATCAACGGCACGCGCTCGTGCTCCACCATGCGCTCGGGATGAGCGTGCCCGAGGTCGCCGAGGAGCTCGGCGTGCCTTTCGACACCGCCAAGAGCCGCCTTCGGCTCGCCAAGAGCAAGCTCCGACAGGAGGGGGAACGATGAACCGATCGACGCTCGACGAGCTATTCGATCTCGACGGCGAGGGCCCCGCTCGGCCGCTCGACGACGCAGAGGCCGAAGCCTTGGTCGCTGGAGCGCTCGACGCCTGGGCCGGGTCGCCGGGGGCGAGCCCGAGCGCCACCGCGGGCAAGAGCGCCGCGTGGTGGGCGACGGCGGCCGCGGTGATGCTGGTCGCCGGTGCGGCGACGGCGGCGATGGTTCTCCAAGGACCGGACCGCACGCCGCAGATCGACACCACGCCTCACATCGGAGAGCCGGAGGTCGAGACGCCCAGCTTCCCCGAACCGGTCGAGATCCTCGAGGAGGGCGACACCGAGCCCGGCATGAGCCCGCAGCGCCGACGCCGCCGTGCGCGGATGGTCCCGGAGCGAACGCCCGACGACCTCCTCCAAGAAGCCAACCGCCTGCGCGGCGCGCGGCGCTGGGCCGATGCCGAGCGGACCTACCTCGAGGTCACCAGTGCCTACCCGGGCACCCACGCGGCCTACGTGGCCCAGGTCGCCGCGGCCAACATCCGCCTCGAGCGCCTGAACCGTGCGGGTGCGGCCGCCCGCCTCTTCCGCGCCGCGATTCGCATCGGCGGACCACTCGACCCCGAGGCCCGCGACGGGCTGGCGCGCGCGCTCCGACGAACCGGCGACCGGGTCGGCGAGCGACGGGCGCTGGAGGGGCTCCTCGAACGGCACCCTCGCTCCGCCTATGCCGCGCGAGCGCGCGAGCGACTCACAGAGCTGGAGGCCGCCGCCTCTCGATGAGCGCCCGCCCGCTGCTGCTCGTCTGCTTGGTCGCCTGCACTCAGGTCGACGTCGTCGCCGTGCGCCCGGACGGATCGCCGACCATCCCAGACGCCGAGGTGTTGGACGCCGAGGTGTTGGACGCCGAGATGGGCGATGCAGAGGTGGGCTTCTGCGAAGGCGATGGACCGCTCGTGTTGGTCGGCGACGGGCGGCTCGGCTGTACGGGCGCGGTCGCGCAGACGACCTTTCGCTATGCCATCTGTACGTGCGAGGGCATGGCGCTCAGCGCGCCGGTGACCACGGACGCCTTCGACTCCAGAGACGGTCCCTACACCAGCGGCGAGGGCGGCGGTTCGCTGGCGACGAACGGCCGCTTCGACGCGTCCGCCGATATCGACGTGGGGGGCGGCCTCGACGTCGGGGGGAGCGGGCTCCTCTTCGGCTCGACCGATCTGCGGGTGCGCGCGCGGCTGCAGAGCGCGGGTCCGCTGAACGGCGACGGCTTGCTGGCCGTCGGTGGCGACGCGTCGGTGAACGGCGACCTCCGCGTGCAGGATCTCTTCGTCGGCGGCACCGTGCTCGTGCCGGACGGAGCGACCGTGGAGGCGCGAGGCATCGACGAAGCGCCGCGACGTGACACCGGTCCGGTGGACGTGCCGCCGCCCTGCGACTGCACGCCCGGGCGCCTCCTCGACATCGGCGCCCTGGTCGCCGCCCACGCCTCCGAGAACGACAACGCCGGCGTCGGCCTGAGCGCCGACGGGCTCGGGGGTCTGACCGGGGACGTACGCATCACCCTCCCGTGCGGCCGGTACCACGTGGACCGCGTCGACGGAGAATCCCTGACCATCGAAGCGACCGGCCGGGTCGCGCTCTTCGTCGCTGGCGACCTCGCCCTCGGGCAGCTGACGATCGACCTGGCGCCGGGCGCCGAGATCGATCTCTTCATCGCGGGCAACGTCCTCGGCCAAGCGCGCTGGACGCTCGGGGACGTGAGCCAACCCGCCAACGCGCGGATCTACGTCGGAGGCGGCGGCACCCTCGAGCTCGCCGGTGGCGCCACCTTTGCCGGCAACGTCTACGCGCCGAACGCGGAGCTGGTCACGCCAGCATCGGTGGAGGTCTTCGGGAGCCTCTTCGCCCGACGGATCGCCGCCAGCGGTCCGCTGACCGTGCACTACGACAAGGCGCTCGGGGCGACCGGCGACGGTTGCCCGACGACGGGGAGCTGCACCAGCTGCCTCGACTGCGGGAACCAGGCCTGCATCGGCGGCCGCTGCGGTGACTGCGCCACCAACAACGACTGCTGCGCACCGCTGGTGTGCGCGGCGGGCACCTGCGTACCGCAGATCCTGTAGCGCGACGCCGAACGAAGTTCGCCGAAAAACGCGTCGCCCACCGGTGCGAACGGCGCGGTCTCTGCTACCACCCGTCCGCCATGATCACCGGCTTCGAACGCATCCTCCTCGCGCTGCTGCTCGTGGTGCTCATGCTCGGCATGGGCTGCACCTTGAAGCCGAGGGAGTTCGCAGCGGTCGCCCGGAAGCCGAAGGCGCTGCTGGTGGGCATCGCGTCCCAGTTCGGCTGGATGCCCCTCATCGCGTTCGGGCTGGCCAAGGGATTCGGCCTGCCCGCGGAGATGGCCATCGGTCTGATCCTCATCGGGAGCACGCCCGGCGGCACCACCTCGAACCTCTTCGCGTACTACGCGCGCTCGGACGTCGCCCTGAGCATCAGCATGACCGTGACCTCCACCGTCGTGGCAGTCGCCGCGATGCCCGCGGTGCTCTGGCTCTACGCCACGCCCTTCACCAGCGCCGAGCTCTCGATCCCCTTCGGGAGCGTGGTCGGCACGCTGGTGGTGATGCTGCTGCCCGTCGCGCTCGGCATGTGGATTCGCTCGCGCAGCGAGCGCTGGGCGAAACGGCTCGAGCGACTCGGGAGCCACAGCGGCATCGCGGTGCTGCTGCTGATCGTGGTCTCCACCGTGGTCAACAACCTCGACGCGCTGAAGGCGGTGAGCGCGAGCATGGTCGGCGCGGCGCTGCTGCTCGGCCTGCTCGGCTTCGTCCTCGGTCTCGGCGGCGCCCGGCTCGTGGGGCTCGAGCTGCCGCAACGGCGAGCGGTGGCCTTCGAGACCTCCATCCAGAACAGCCCGCTCGCGTTCGGGATCATCCTCGCGAGCTTCGACGAGGCCACCGGCGAGCGCATGCTCCAGATGCCGATGCTCTACGCGCTCCTCGTGCTGATGTCGGCCTCTGCCATCACCGCGATCCTGCGCCGCCTCGACGGTCCGAACGCAGCGGAACGAGCGAGCGCTGGCTAGCGCCACCGCGGCGACCACTTCCCCGAGACACGCCGACTCCGAGCCCGAGCGGACGAGTAGCCCTGATGGAGCGCGCTTGACGCCACGGGTCCGAGCGAGCGATGACAGCTCTCATGATTCGTCCATGGCGAGGGTGGGTGCCGGTGATGGTGGTGTTGGCGATGGGGTGCGGTGACGACGATGCGCCCCAATGCGTCGAAGGCACCACGCAGGTCTGCGCGTGCGCCGGTGGCCTGATGGGCGTCCAGGAGTGCAGCTCGGATGGCACCTTCGGCACCTGCGAATGCGGCCCCGGCACCGACATGGGTCCGGGCGGTTCCGATCTGGGCCCGGCGGATGGAGGCCCCGGCGATGGCGGCCCGACCTGCCCCAACGGTGTGATCGACGACGGGGAGGAGTGCGACGACGACAACGGTGACGCGGACGACGGTTGCTCGGACTGCAGCATCGACGACGGCTACCTCTGCGACACCGCCGAGCCGAGCGTGTGTACGCCCGAGTGCGGCGACGGAATGGTCGTCGGCGACGAGGAATGCGACGACATGAACGAGGATGCCGCCGACGGCTGTGACGAGTGCAGCGTCACCGACGGCTACCTCTGCGAGGGCGAGCCCTCGGTCTGCAGCATCGACTGCGACCACCCGAGCACGGCGGTGTTCGCGACGCTCACGCCGGAGCACACCTCGGTCTGGCAGTTCGGCGCCGACATCGGCGTCGCCGCCGGCAACGCCCAGTGCCAGTCCCTCGGCGCGGACCACGTATGCACCTATGAGGAGCTGCTGACCGCACAGGCGCGCGGCCAGCTCGACGGGATTCCGTCGGACACCGACATCTGGCTCCACCGCGTGAACCTGACCGTGATGATGGATGGCGGAACGATCACGTCGCCGCCCGGCGCCGGGGGCCGGTGCAACGACTGGACCTATCCGACCGGCCACATCGCCGACGGCGAGTACGCCCGCCTCAACTTCGTGGATGCGACCGGGGTAGGCGAAGTGATGGGACCGCACTCCTACTACTTCGATCAGGACACGGCCTACACCGGCGACCCGGCCGACGGGCACGCGGGCGGTGGCGACAACGATGGTGGGCCCTGCGGCGGCGCGGTCCGCGCCATCGCGTGCTGCTACGCCTGCGACTGACGTCGTCGGTCCGTTCGGCCCGGGCGGCGAACGCGCTCAGCTGGGCTTGGCGGCCTGAGCGACCTCGAGGGCGCGGGCGATGGCGGCCTGGGCCTTCTCGACGCTCGGCGGGACCTCGTCCCAGGCGTTGTCCGTGATCGCGCTCCAGGCGCGAGCAGTAGCGCGCTCCATGACCGCGAAGTGCCCGATGAGCTCGGCGAAGGTCTCGAGGCCGTACTTCTCGATGATCTCGGGCCGCGCGTCGAGGAAGACGGGGACGTCCTCGCTGAGGATGAGATCGATCTTCGCCGCGAGCTGCTCGGACTGACCGGCAACGCGCTCGACGGTGAGCTCCTCGTCTTCGGTGAGCTCGGCGAGGCGGTCGGCGATGAGCTGCACCTGCTTCATGGCGCCCGCCGCGTCGCTGACCGCGCCCTCGGACTCGGTCGACGGGTCCTCGCGCTTCTTGCTGAAGCGCGCCATGGCGACGCCCACGAGCATGGCGGCGAAGCCGAGGCCGAACTGGAGCCCAACCGTGGAGAAGAAGTTCCCGATGCGCTCGGTGCCCGTCCCCTCGGGGATGTAGGCGGCGTACCAAGAGGCGACCGTGAGGCCGGCGACGAAGATTCCGAATCCTGCAAACTTCATCACGTCACCCCGTCGCCAGTTTGATGAGGGTCAACGACAAGCTGGTTAGTGCCTCGCCGACGATGAAGCCCGCGGCGACGGGCACCAGCACGTCCGCGTAGAAGCGGCGCCCCTTCCACTTCTCGAGGAGCATCGAGGCGACGCAGCCGATGCCGTAGCCGAGGGTGATCTCGAAGGGCAGGTACATCGCGAGACCGATCAGCACGCCGAGGCCGCCGATCGGGAAGAGCGCGAGCGCCAGGCCGATGGCCCCGCCCGCGAGGTACTTGTCGAGCGGCGCCTGGCCGCTGACGACGCCTTCGACCATGCCCTGAAGGGCACCGGCCTGCGGGGCCGGGAGGCAGTCGACCGTCTGGTCGACGCACGCGGGGGAGTCCGGCCCGAAGCCGTTCATGCCGTCCGGTCCGCTCTGCCAGAGGAGCCAGACGGTGCCGACGGCGATCGCCGGACCGACCCAGGCGACCATGAACTGCACCAGCTGCTGCCGGCGGGGGACCGAGCCGACCAGGTGGCCGGTCTTCAGGTCGCTCATCATGTCGGCGCACTGGTTGGTCGCCACGCAGACGGCGACGCCGATCGTCACCGCGAGCATGATGTTGTTCGCGGTGATGGCGAGCATCAGCGTGACGGCGATGAGCGCCAGACCGCTGAGCGGTGAGATGTCGGTGGCGCCCGTCGCCTGCGCGACGATGAGGCCGGCGAGGCCGAGCCAGATGGTGCCGGCGACGGCGACGCTGATGGCGGTGGCCCAGGCGCCCTCGGAGCCGACGATGGCGACGGCGAAGAGCGCGAGGAACGCGCCGACCATGCCGAAGCCGAGCACGCTCGGGGGCAGCTCGTCGTTGCTGGCCTCGCCGCTCTTGGCGAGCTTGGCCGCCGCTCGCAGCGAGCTGATCGCGCCCTTGAGCGCGGGGTAGCTCATGACGACGCCCATGAGCGCGCCACCGATGAGGACGCCGATGCCGACCGGGCGGAGGTTGGCGCCGTAGACGGCCCACTTCAGGTCCTCGCCAGCGGCCTCCGCCGGGACCCAGCCCTGCGCTGCGGCGAAGGGAGCGATGACCCACCAGGCCAAGATGCCGCCGACCGCGAAGGCCAGGCCGCCCTTGCCGCTGAGCAGGCCCGCGCCGAAGTTCGCCATCGAGAGCGAGAGCGCGGTACCGGCGAGGACCACGCCGCCCGCGCCCTGGTCCGGTCCGTCGATGAGGTCGCGGATCCAGGCGCCGATCTCGAGGGTCTCCGGGAGCACCTCGAACTTGGTGGCCAGCGTGATGCCGAGCGAGACCACGAACCCCGCACCGAGGAGCACGGCCTTGTCCATGCCGGCGCCGGGCGACTTGAGGATGGTCGCAACGGCGACGCCCGACGGGAACTTCAGCCGCTCGATCTCGATCATCTGCTTGCGCAGCGGAATGATCACCACGATCCCCATGAACGATCCGGCGATGGCCGAGACGATGATGATCGGGAAGTTGATCTCGTCGCCGAGCCCCAGGAGGTAGAGCGCGGGGAAGGTGAAGACGACACCGGCGGAGGCCGTGTTGATGCCAGAGGCGATCGTCTGGTTGATGTTGTTCTCGACGATCGAGCCGGCGCCCTGGATCTTGAACACGTTCCGACCGAGTCCGCGCAGGAGCGCGAAGCCGAGGATCGCCGCGACCGTGGAGCCGGGAAGACCGAAGCCGAGCTTCATCCCGATGTAGACGAAAGCCGCCGTCATCACGGCGCCCTGGATGACGCCGAGGGCGACGGCACCGAAGGTGACCTCGCGATAGCCCTGAGGGGGAGCGGCGGACATAGGCGTGCGTGCTACCGGAACGGGGGGCGCAAAGCAACGGCCAAGCCGTTCTGGCCGTCGACGCTGGAATCGTGCGCTCGGGGCCGCTAGAAGAGGGCATGCGCTTCCTCCTTTGCCTCAGTCTGACCCTCGCCCTGGCGTGCGGTGACGACACCGACCGCCCCGGGACCGACGCCGACGTGGACGCGAGTCCCGGCGACGACGCCACGATGCCACGCCCGGACCTCGGTCCGCCCGAGGGCTGTGGCGAGACGCCCGCGCCGGACCTGACCTTCCGCAACATCCTGAGCGAGGGCGGCTTCGACCAGCCGATCTACGCGACGACGGCGCCGGGGGACCCGAACACCCTCTACGTGGTGGAGAAGCCCGGGCGGATCAGCCTGGTGGTGGACGGTGTGCTCCAGCCACAGCTCTTCCTCGACTTCGCGACGGGCGGCACGGGCCGGGGGGAGAGTCTCCTGACCAGTGGCGAGCAGGGGCTGCTCGGGCTGGCCTTCCACCCGGACTACGACTCGAACGGGCGCTTCTTCCTCTTCTTCACCCCGGACGGGCCGCGCCGAAACGTGGTGGCCGAGTACCACCGGAGCGACGCGAACCCGCGACGCGCAGACGACGCCGAGGTCGCCCGGCTGGTCGAGATCAACGACAGCGAGAGCAACCACAACGGTGGCATGATCGCGTTCGGCCCGGATGGATACCTCTATGTGGGCACCGGCGACGAGGGTGGCGGCGGTGACGACCACGGCGAGATCGGCAACGCGCTCGACGTGTCGAACCTCTTCGGCAACATCCTGCGGCTCGACGTCGACAACGCCCCTGGCTACGAGAGCCCAGGGGCGCCCTTCGTCGACGGGGGGCTCCCGCAGATCTGGGCGTACGGGCTCCGGAACCCCTGGCGTTTCGCCTTCGACTCCGCCACCGGCGACCTCTGGATCGGCGATGTCGGCCAGAACGAGTTCGAGGAGATCGACTTCCTCCCGGCCGGCCACTCGGGCGGCGCGAACTTCGGCTGGCGCGCCTACGAGGCGAACTCGGTCTACGACGCCGCCCTCACGGCCATGGTGGACGCGAGCGACTACGTGCCCCCGGTGGTCTCGGTCACCCACGACTCGGGCGACGAGCCACTCCGCAACGCGCGCTCGATCACCGGCGGCCGCGTCTATCGCGGGTCGGCCATCCCGGCACTCCAAGGCTTCTACGTCTATACCGACTACCTCTCCAACGACGTCGCGGCGCTCCAGCTCTGCGGTGGCGAGGTGCGGCAGCACGCGCGCATCCCGGGCCTTCGGATGGGCGGCGGCGGTATCGTCTCGATCAACGAGGACGGTGCCGGCGAGCTCCTGCTCGTGAACATCAACCAGGGCGCCATCTTCCGAGTGGAGGCGCCATGAGCGTGGTGCGCTTGCCCAGCGACCCGGCCCCCTTCGCCGCCCGGCGAGAGCGGCTGCTCGAGCGGCTGGACGGACGCACCGCGTGGATTCCGGCCGGGGCGCCGGTGAGCCGGAACTACCCGGCCGCCCAGTACCCCTACCGAGCCTCGAGTCACTTCCTCTACCTGACCGGAGCGGCGGTTCCCGGCGGCGCCCTCCTCTTCCGTGGCGGCCGCGCCACCCTCTACGTGAACCCGCCGGCGGACGACGATGCGCTCTGGCACGGCGAGACCCCGGGCCTCGAGGCGATGGCGGCCGCGACCGGGCTGCGCGTGCGGCCGATGAAGGAGCTCGACCTCTCCAGCGACGTGCTCACCGTCGCTGCGCCCGATCGGGCCACGCGCGAGGGGCAGGTCGCGCGACTCGGGCGCGAGCCGGGCGACGAGACGGACGCCCTCCTCCTCGACGCGATGGTCGCGCTGCGGGCGGTTCACGACGACCACGCAATCGCCGGACTTCGCGAAGCTGCGAAGGCGACCGTCGCCGCGCATCGGGCAGGCATGGCCGCGACGCGTCCCGGTGCGACCGAGCACGCGATCAAGACGGCCATGGTCGCCGCCCTCGGCGAGCTCGGCATGGGCACCGCCTACCGGCCGATCGTCTCGATCGCCGGTGAGGTCCTGCACAACGAGACCTACGACCATACGGCGGCGGAGGGCGACCTCCTGCTCGCCGACGTCGGCGCCGAGGCGCCCGGTGGCTGGGCCGGGGACGTCACGCGCACCTGGCCGGTGAGCGGCACCTTCACGGAGCTGCAGGCTCGGATCTACGGCATCGTGCTCGAGTCGCAGCGGCGTGCGATCGCCATGTGCACGGCGGGCACCCGCTACCGTGACATCCACCTCGAGGCCGGGCTGGCGCTCGCCGAAGGGCTCGTGGAGCTCGGGCTGATGAAGGGCGACCCGCAGGCGATCGTGGACAGCGACGCCCACGCGCTCTTCTTCCCCCACGGCGTGGGTCACCTCATCGGCCTCGACGTCCACGACATGGAAGACCTGGGCGACCGCGCGGGCTACGCCGAAGGCCGCAGCCGCAGCGAGCGCTTCGGCCTGGGCTACCTGCGCCTCGACCGGGATCTCGAGCCGGGGATGGCGGTGACCATCGAGCCGGGCTTCTACGCGGTCCCGGCGATCCTCGACGGCGAGCGCTTCCGCGAGCTACGTGGGCGCTTCGTCGACGAGCCGACGCTCGCCACCGTGCGAGCAGAAGTGCGGGGCATCCGCATCGAGGACGACGTGCTGATCACCGACGGCGCCCCCGACGTGCTCACCGAGGACGCGCCGAAGTCGCTCGCCGACGTCGAAGCCGCCGTCGGCACCTGACCAGGGGCCGCCGCAGGCCGTGTGGCAAGCGAGTCACGCCCCGGCACCGCTGTCGTGCGTAGCCTTCCATCCACCCGCACAACGGCTTTCGCACTCCTCCCGTTCCCACGTTCGCCCCTGCGATGAAGGACGATCCGTGGTGCGTCGGTCGCTTCGCACCGGGTGCTGGCCCGGGTCCTGCTCTGTCCATCGGCGGACAGGAGGAACCCAATGCACAGCAACCAACGACACGAGCACCCGACGCTCTTCGCCGCCGCGATCCTCGCGAGCCCGGCACTGATGGCGACCTTGCTCGCGCTACCGGCGACCGCCGGCGCGCAGGGGCCGGGGAGCGCCCCCCATGGCTACGAGTCCGAGCTCGAAGAGGCGCGCTCGGTCGGTGACCCCGTTCGCCTCCCGGAAGCGGAGCCGGCGCCCGAGCCCCAATCCGACTGGGATCGACCGACGACGGCCGAGCCCGAGAACGATCGCGACCCCCACGCCCCGCTCGACGACCAGCCGATCGCGGCCTGGGACCACTTCGAGTTCTCCATGGGCTTCGTTGGCGGCTGGCGTCGCTTCGACCGGATGGCCTTCCGCGGCGACCCGACGCTCGACCCGAGCCTCTACCGAACCGCGCCCCTCGACGGCGTGCAGTCCTACGGTCTCCGCTACGACGTGCGGCTGGTGGTCGCCTACACGCGGATGACCGTCGGCATCGACATCCCCTTCACCCAGTACACGGTCGACGAGACCACCCGCACGCTCGACGACGGCAGCCAGGCGACGGTCGCGCACGTGAAGCCCTTCGCGTTCCGCTTCGGGATCGGCGGCGAGCTGCCGGTCGGTCCGGTCGCGCCCTTCGTCGACATCCTCGGATCGATCCACTCGGTCCGCGCGACCTACGACATCGACGACGTCGAGCGCGAGGTGAAGGCGCGCAGCTTCGGCTTCTCGGCGCGCGCCGGCGTCCGACTCCACGTGCGGAAGTGGTTCTTCGCCTCGCTCGCGGGCGAGGTCGGGATCGTCGGTCCGATGGTCTGGGCGGCCGATCTCTCGGTCGGTTTCGCCATCATGTGACCCGAAGGGTGGCCGCGAGGGCCGGCTGTGAGTCTGGCCCTCGCGGGGATCACACCCGCGCGCTAGTGTGCCGCGTGCTCGAAGGACTGAACGAGCCCCAGCGGGAGGCAGTGCTCTACGGCGACGGCCCCTTGGTGGTGTTTGCGGGGGCTGGCAGCGGCAAGACCCGCGTGATCACCCACCGGGTCGCGCACCTCATCCGGGAGCGAGACGTGGCGCCCTGGCGCATCCTGGCCGTCACCTTCACCAACAAGGCGGCCGGCGAGATGCGCGAGCGCCTCGCCCAGCTCGTCCCGGGCGGGTCGCGCGGGCTGGTGGTCGGCACCTTCCATGCGATGTGCGCGCGGCTGCTCCGCAAGCACAGCGAGCGCATCGGCATCCGCCGCGACTTCACGATCTACGACGACGCCGACCAGCAGGCGCTCCTGAAGCGCGTGATGCGCGACCTCGACGTCGACACCAAACGCTTCCCGCCGCGGCAGATCTCGCAGACGATCCAGCGCGCCAAGCAGGAGATGCAGGAGGTCGCCGACCGCGACGATCTGAGCGGCTACTACAAGGACGTCGCCGCCAAGGTCGCGGACGAGTACGAGGCCCGGAAGGAGCGCGCCGGAGCGATGGACTTCGGCGACCTCATCTACCGACTGGTGCTCGCGCTCGAGAAGGACGACGAGCTCCGCAAGGAGGTCAGCGGTCGCTTCCGGCACATCCTGGTCGACGAGTTCCAGGACACGAACCACTCGCAGCTGCGGCTGGTCCACGCGCTGGCGAGCGTCCACGGCAACCTCACCGTCGTCGGCGACGACGACCAGAGCATCTACCGCTGGCGAGGCGCGGACCGGCGCAACATCCTCGACTTCCGCAAGAGCTACCCGAGCGCCCACATCGTCAAGCTCGAGCAGAACTACCGCTCGAGCGCGCGCATCCTCCGGGCCGCGCACGCGGTGATCTCGCGAAACACGGACCGGGAGCCGAAGGAGCTCTGGACGGAGAAGGACGCCGGCGAGCGCATCTTCGTGGTCGGCACCGAGGACGAGCGGCAGGAGGCTCAGCTCGTGGTGCGTGGGGTCGAGGAGCTCCGCGCCAAGGGCGAGCCGCTCGACTCGATCGCCGTGCTCTACCGGATCAACGCCCAGTCGCGCGTGATCGAAGAGCGGCTGCTCGCCGAAGACATCCCCTACCGCATCGTCGGCGGCGTTCGCTTCTACGACCGTGCGGAGATCAAGGACCTGCTGGCCTACCTGCGGGTGCTGATGAACCCCGCGGACGACGTGAGCCTGCTGCGGATCCTCAACAAGCCGACGCGGGGCATCGGCAAGACCACCGTCTCCCGGCTGCTCGACCTGGCGGCCGAGACCGGCGTGGGGGTCTGGGACGCGATGGAGGTGGCCCACGAGGATGGCCGCTTCTCGAAGGGTGTGGTGCGGAAGCTCGACGCGTTCCGGCGCCTCATGGAGAAGCTGCAGGAGCGGGCCACGCTGCCGCTGCCGGACCTCGGCGGGCTGGTGCTCGACGAGACGGGCTACCTGGCGATGTTGAAGGCCGAGAACACGCCGGAGTCGGACGCGCGCCAGCAGAACCTCGCGGAGCTCGTCGGGTCGATGGGCGAGTTCGATGCCCGGAACGAGAACGCGACGCTCACGCAATTCCTGGAGGAGGTGACGCTGCAGAGCGCCATCGACGCCGAGGACATGGAGGAGGAGCGGGTCACGCTGATGACCGTCCACTCCGCCAAGGGGCTCGAGTTCCCGACCATCATGGTCACCGGCATGGAGGAAGGGATGTTCCCTTTCGTGCGGCAGGGGAACATGGGCGAGGACCCGGAGGAGCTCGCCGAGGAGCGGCGGCTCGCGTACGTGGCCTACACCCGCGCCGAGGACCGACTGATCCTGAGCTACGCGCGGATGCGGCGGATCTTCAACCGCGTGGAGGTCGGAACGCCGAGCCGCTTCGTCCTCGACCTTCCCGAGGAAGACACCACCTGGATCGGCGATCGCCCGTCACGCGCGCGGCGCACGAGCGCCGCGCCGGCCTACCGCCCGGACCCGTGGGACATGCCACAAGCGCCGCCGAAGCGGAAACGGCCCCCAAGGGAGGTCGATAGCTACATCGACTACTCCGAAGGATCCGATCTGGGCTTGGTCGAAGGAACTCGCGTGTGGCACCCAAAGTTCGGCCACGGGCGCGTGACCGAAGTGCGGCACGGAATGGTGCCGCCTCGCGTGGCCGTCCGCTTCGAAGACGGTCGCACCAAAGTAATCCAATCCGACCGTCTCGAACCCGGCTAATTCGCCACTCTTTGCCCCGGCAGGGGGCTTGTCGGTCGCTCTGCGCTCAGGCGAAACCCTGCTAGAGTAACGGTCCCTGCGCACGTGACCTTCAACCCGCACAAAAACGCCCTTCTCGCAGGGCGCTATGAATTCGAGCGCCCCGTCGGCGAAGGCGGGATGGGCGCCGTGTGGCGTGCGCGCGATCTGCGGCTCCAGTGCCCGGTGGCGGTGAAGGTCCTCTATCACGACGGACGCGACGCCGAAGCGATGAGCCAGCGCTTCCTTCGCGAGGCGCGCGTGGCCGCCGCCGTGCAGCACGCGAACGTGGTGCGGACGACCGACTTCGGCATCGAAGACGGAACGCCCTACATGGTCATGGAGCTGGTCGAGGGCGAGAGCCTCGCCGACCGGATGTGCAAGCTCCCCGCGCTCTCGATCCACGAGTGCCTCGACATCACCTCCTCGGTGCTCCGCGGCCTCGCCGCAGCTCATGACGCTGGGGTCATCCACCGCGACATCAAGCCGGAGAACGTGCACCTGGTGCACGACCGTGACGGCGTGTTCCCGAAGATCCTCGATTTCGGAATCGCCTCGGCCATGAAGCCGGAGGGTCGCATCAGCGTTCAGACCACCCAGGCCGGCGGCCTCGTGGGCACGCCGCACTACATGTCGCCCGAGCAGGCGCGTGGCTTGCCGGACCTCGACGCCCGCTCCGACGTCTACTCGGTCGGGGCCATGCTCTACGAGATGCTGACCGGCGCCACGCCCGTGGACGCGGAGCTGCCCGGCGATCTCCTGCTCGCCGTGGTCAAGGAGCCGCACCGCCCGGCAGTGGAGCTCCGGCCGGAGATCGGTGAGGCGCTTTCCTACGTGCTCGACATCTCCCTCCGGAAGAGCCGCGACGAGCGCTACCCGACCGCGCGCGCCATGCGGCAGGCGCTGCTGGCGGCGGCGCCGCCCCAGCAGAAGATCCGCCCGGACGTGACGGGCCCGATCCAAATTCGGCGGCGCCTCAGCTCTACCCCACCGCACCACAACACCGGGCGACCGACCCTCGACGCCGAGGAGCTCCTCTCCGGCGAGATGCTCCCGCTCCCCGAGTCGCCCCAGCGACGGCCGCTCTGGATCGCGGGAGCGGTCCTCGGCGTCGCGCTGCTCGTGGGCGGGGTCGTGGTCGCGACCAGCGCCTCCGCACCGGAGCCGGAGGCAGCCGTGCCCGCCGCGGAGGAAGCCTCCGAGCGGGCCGAGCAGCAGGCGTCCGACTCCCGGCCTGCCGTCTCGCCGGCCCCGGTGGAGGTCGCGGCCCCGCCGAGCGAGACCGAGACCGAGGAGGCCGAGGGACCGGAAGAGGTGGCGACGGCGCCGGAGCCGACCCGGACCCGTCGACGCGCGCGCCGGCGTCGGGCCACCATGACCGCGGAGATGACGGCCGAGATGACTGCCGAGATGACTGCCGAGGCGTCCGGCGAGGGCATGGCCACACCGAACGCCTTCCGCGACCTCGACTACTGAGCACCTTTCGTTCCCTTGCTACGGACTGGGCTCTTCGGTTGGCGTCGAATAGACTCACTGACTAGGGTTCACCTTCCCTTTCCAAACTGCTTCGTTTCGATGACCCGCCGACTCCTCCCGACCGTGCTCGCGCTCGCGCTGACGAGCCTGAGCCTCCCTGCTGCCGCGCAGGCACCGCAGGGAACCGGTGAGCGAGCCCTGGCCCGCTCCCTCTTCCATCAGGGGCTCGAGTGCCTCGACGCGGAGGATCTGCCCTGCGCGGCGGAGCGCTTCACCCGCTCGCACGAGCTGCGGCCTTCGGCCGTCGTCGCGTACAACCTGGCCTCGGTCCTCGCGAAGCTGGGCCGCGTGGTCCACGCCGCCGAGCTCCTTCGCTGGATCCGCCGGTCCAACGCCAACGCCGAGGTGAAAGAGGCGGCCGCCGCGCTCCTCCCGACCATCACCCCGCAGATCGCTCACTGGACCCTTCGGGCGGAGGGCGCGACCGACAGCGTCCGCTTCTACCTCGACGGCCGAGCGCTCCCCGAGCAGATCGTCGGCGTTCGCGCCCCAGTCGATCCCGGCGAGCACCAGGTGGAGGCCCGCCGCGGCGAGGAAACCGTCGCGGAGACGACTTTCTCGGTCGAGGCTCAGGGCAACGTCGAGGCGTCCCTCGACGTGCCGGCGCCGCCGGTGCCCACGCCCGAGGAGATCGCCGAACGAGGCGGCGGCGACCAGGAAACCCGCGTGATCCAGGTGATCCGCGAGCGAACCCCCGATCCCGAAGCCGAGGCTCGCGCACGCCGACGCCGGCGTGGCCTCGGCATCGGCCTGGGCCTCGTGCTGGCCGGCGTGGCGGTGGTCCTGGGCGTCCTGCTCTACGACCCTGGTCAGGCGGACGCGATTCCCGGAAACACGACCCCCGGCGTGGTGGAGCTCGGCGACCGATGAAGACCTTGCTCCGTTGGCTACCCATCGTGTGGTTCGTCGCCAGCTGCGGCACTGACGACCTGACCCAGCTCATGGTGGTCGTCGACACCGATTTCCAGGTCCCTGGCGAGCTCGACGAGATCCGAATCGAGGTCCTGGGACCGGCCGGCGACGAGAGAACCGTGGAGTCTCCGATCCTCGCGGACGAGCTTCCCATGCATTTGGCCGTCGTCCATCGAGGCGGACCGCTCGGTCCCGTGTCGGTCAAGGTCGAAGGCTTCGGCCCGTTGATGGATGGCCGTCGCGGCGTGATCATCCAGCGGCGTGCATTGGTCGACTTCGTCGAAGGTGAGGTCCGTGTGCTGCAGATGGATCTGCTCCGCGCCTGCCGGGGAGTGGTGTGCAGCCCGGACACGTGTGTCGATGGCGAGTGCCGAAGCCGCGAAGTGAGCGAAGACGAGCTCCTCCCTTGGGACGGCCCGATGCGGACGGACTTCGGAATTCCCGACATGGGCCCGGAGGACATGGGCGGTGATGCCTGCTTGGCCGAAGAGGTCTGCGGCAACGAAGTCGATGACGACTGCGATGGCATGACGGACGAGGGCTTCGACCTCCAGGTCGACATGAGGAACTGCGGTGCCTGCGGAAACGAGTGCAACGCGGACCCGACGCGGGGCAGCACCACGTGCCGAGCGGGCGTTTGCGAGCTCACCTGCGATGACGGTTTCGCCGACTGCGACATGGACGGCGGAGACTCGGATAGCAACGGCTGCGAGGTCTCACTGATGACCGCCGCCAACTGTGGAAGCTGCGGCAACGGGTGCCCCATGGGCAACCCCATCTGCGACATCGACACCTGCGTCTCCGACTGCCCTGAGGGAACCGTGCTGTGCCCGGGAGGGACGTGCGCAGATCTGACGAGCAGCGTGAACAACTGCGGGTCGTGCGAGAGAGCGTGCATGGACGCCGACAACGCGTCGCCGTTCTGCTCCGAGAGCAACTGCTTGCTCCGTTGTGACATGGGGTTCTTCGACTGCGACATGAACGTCGGCAACGGCTGTGAGTCGCGACTCCAGGACAACGCCAACTGCGGCGCTTGCGGCGTGGCCTGCACCGCCCCGAACGCCGAAAGCACGTCGTGCATGACGGGCGAGTGCACCATCTCGCTCTGCACTCCGGGCTTCGAGGACTGCGACGACGACGTGATGAATGGCTGTGAGGCCAATCTCGTCAGCGACCCGGCGACCTGTGGCGGCTGTGGGGTGACCTGCCCGGCCGACCCTGCCAACGCGTCGCCGGCCTGTGAGATGGGCAGCTGCACGCTCGCGTGCGATCCGGGCTACGCCGACTGCGACATGATGCCTGGGAATGGCTGTGAGACGTTCCTCGGGAGCCCCTCGAGCTGCAACGGTTGCGGGATCACTTGCGACGGTGCGACCCCCCTGTGCAGTGGCTCGACGGCGACCGGCTTCGTGTGCACGGGGGACTGCGGTGTGGGCGAGGAGACCTGCGGCGATAGCTGCGTGGACATCACGAGCGACGTCGCCAACTGCAATGGCTGCGGTGTGGCGTGCGACGATCCGCCGCGCGCTAGCCCGACCTGCACGAGCGGTGTCTGTGGCTTCACCTGCGACATGGGTTTCGGCAACTGTGACATGGACGCAGCGAACGGCTGCGAGACCAGCCTCACGACTGCCGCGAACTGCGGGGTGTGCCTCAACGCCTGCCCCAGCGCTCCAGACGCGATGATCGGCTGCGTGTCGATGGCCTGCGCCATCACCGGTTGCACTGGGACCAAGCGCAACTGCGATGGGATGTACGGCAACGGTTGCGAGATCGACATCTCCAACAACCCGAGTCACTGCGGCGGGTGCGGCATCACCTGCATGCGTGGGCCGAACGTCGCCACCGTCGGCTGCTCGGACCGGGCGTGCACGATCGTGGCCTGCAACCCCGGCTTCGCCGACTGCGACGGAGACCCCGCGACCGGCTGCGAGCAGCGGCTGGGGACGCGAAACCACTGCAGCACCTGCGACGACCGCTGCATGGGCGGGGCCGCGAACCGCTGCTGCGACGGCGTCTGCGGCACCTGCTGACCGCGGGCCGGAGGCGCCCGCCCACGGGCGCTCCGGACGAGCCCAGGCGGCTCAGTCGTCGGAGCCGGAGCTACCGCTCGAGGAGCCGGAGTCCTTCTTGGACGAGCTCTTCGACGTGCTGCTGTACAGGTCCGAGTACCAGCCGCCGCCCTTCAGGATGAAGTCGCCCCCGGAGATCATCCGGCGAGCCTTCATCTTCCCGCAATGGGGGCACTTCTTGACCGGCTTCTCCGTGATTCGCTGCTCACGGATGAAACCCTTGTTGCAAGCGTCGCACTGGTACTCGTAGGTCGGCATTGGAGCCGGGCGAATTTGCGCCGCTGGAGCCCCCTGTCAAGCAGAGGCCGCGCCCCGGACCGGGGTCCCCAGCCGCTGGCGCGAGGCGGGGACCGAACGTAGGGTGCGGCCATGACGATCACGCTCGAACGCCTCGAGGTCTCCGGCACCCCCACCGAGATGGGCCGTCAGCAGGGCGAAGCGTGGCGCGACCGCGTCCAGGCCTTCGTGGAGATGCGCTTCGATGCGGTGCGTGGCTACGTGGCCGACCGCGGGCGCCAGGACTGGGAGCGCATCTTCGACGTCGGCGCGAAGAGCTTCCCGCTCTTCGAGAGCTGGGACCCCGCCGGCCACGCCGAGCAGGTCGGCATCGCCGAAGGCGCTGGGGTGGACCCGCTGCGCCTCTTCACCGCCTGCAACATGACCGACATGCGCGACGCGGTGCTGCTCTCGGCCCTCGAGGGGAAGCCGCTCAGCAAGAAGGTCGACGAGGGCTGCTCCTCGCTCCTGGTGCCGCCGAGCGGCACGGAGGCCGGCACCCCCCTGGCCGGCCAGACCTGGGACCTGAACCCGCCCGACGTCGAGTACGTGGTCGCGGTCCACCGCAAGCCCAGCGAGGGCCCGCAGACCTGGGCCGTCACCTGCACCGGCTGCCTGAGCCTGGTCGGCATGAACGAACACGGTCTCGCCGTCGGCACCACGAACATCAAGACCTACGGTGCCCGGCCGGGCGTCGGCTACCTCTCCATCCTCCACCGGGCCATCCGGTCGGCGAACGTCGCCGAAGCGAAGGAGCTCGTCCGCACGGCCCCGCACGCGGGGGCCCACACCTACTGGCTCGCGGACGCCGAGGAGCAGGTCGAGTGGGAGGCCTCACCGCTGGCGCAGGTGCTCCGGACCACGGACGAGGGACCGGTCTACCGGACCAACCACTGCATCGCTCCAGTCCACCGCGACACGGAAGGCGAGGTGGTCAGCGAGAGCACCCAGGCACGCTTCGCGCGGCTGGGGACCCTGCTCGCCAGCCCGCAGACCCCCGAGTCGCTCCGGGCGGTCTTCGCGGACCGGCACGACGGGGTGCACAGCATCAACCGCTACGCCGAGGACGACCAGGGCACCGCGACCAACGCGGTCTTCATCGCCTCACCCGCCGAGCGGAAGGCGTGGGCCTGTCGGGGCCCCGCCGACCGCGGCGAGTGGGTGGAACTCCGTTTCTAGGGGCTGGCACCCAGCCCCTCTCTCGTCAGGCAGGCCTCCTCGATTCACCCGAGCTCCCCGCCCAAGGCGCTGCCGCGCGCTTCGTGGGACAGCCGAGGGCGAGGAGATCGCCCTTCGGTGAGTGGGTGGAGCTAGCGTTCGACTAGCTCCGAATCGGCGGGGGCCGAGAGGTCAGTAGTAGTCCAGGTAGAACCCGTTGATCGAAGAGGAGCCGCCAGGATTGTAGTTGTGCTCCGGCACGTCACAGCTGACCACCGGCGTGCCCCACCCGGGGACCTCGATGTCGGTGAACCGGATGTAGCCCTTCCCCCAGAAGTTTGCGGTGGTGGAGGTCGTTCCCCCGGAGAAGTTGCCATAGCGTGTGGGCCCGGAATAACAGACACCGAGAGTGACGTCGCACGCCATCCAGGAGCAACCGACGTTGTCGCTCGCAGTGGATCCGTGGTCGCCGTCCGACATGTAGACGTAGAGGTCCCAGGTGTTGGTGGTGCGGGTACTGACCTTGGTCTGCAGCCCGCACACGAAGGAGCCTCCGAATCCAGAGCCGTTCATCGTCCCCTGTGCGTTGGGTATGGTCCGCTCATCGGATCTCTTCCGGGTGCAGACACTCGTGGGAGCATAGACGGCCCAGCCCTGAGCAGCGGTCGGGAGCGCGACGGCACCCGAGCCCATGACGAAGGCGAAGACGAAAGCCATGGCAGGGCTGAGCGCGCGAGTTCGAGAGTTCATGAGATCGTCTCCAGCGTGAGTTTCTTCTGGTCAGTTCGTGGGCAACCGGGGCAAGCGAACGCCCGGACGCGCGAGGTAAGTGAGCGTCCCGCCGCCAGGACCGACTCCGGCGAGTACGACGGAGTGGGTGTCGAGAGGGCTGTTCTCCCGAGACTCGCGGGCCGATTCCAACATTTCGAGCATGGTCCTGCCGTTGACGGCGGACGTCTGGACCTCGCAGAGGTCGAAGCTGCACGAGACCGCGTGGAGCTCGACGCCTTCCGCGCCAGTCAGCGCCTCCTCTACGGCCTGGGTCACCGCACGCGCGCGCTCGGCGTCCGGCTGCGCCCGTGCGACCGCAGCCCCATATCCGCGCGACAGTCGCTCTGCTTCCGCCGCCATGCGATGCACGATCTCCTCGGCCGGAATCGGTGGCTCGGCGGGCGCTTCGGCCCCGCTGACCTCCTCCACGATCACCGGCGGCTGAGGTGGCACCGGCGGGTTTCGTTCCCATGGGGGAGGTACGGCCCGGCCCTCGAAACGAGGCGGGTCTTCTGCCGACTCGAGATCGTTGACCGACGCACGAAGGTCGTCGAGCTCCCGGCGGGTGTTTCGGGCATAGACGACCCAAGTCACGGAGGCCCCCGCAACCAACCCCGCGACGAGTCCAGCAAGAACGAGAATTGGCCGCCCCGACACAAACGGCGCTTAGCACACAAAGTCATACCCGTCAGGGCATGACTTCAGTCGAGCAGGTGCAGAACGACGTTCAGTTCAGGTGCGAGCGGATTGTTCGCGCCAAGTCCGATGCGTTTCCAAAACTCGGTCGAGTTGGCGCCTGAATCAGCCGCCCATTTCCCGCTGCTTGAGGGCTTCGAGGGCCTCTTCGAGCTCGGCCATCTCGGCTTCGGAGACCTCTTCCTCGGCGTCGACGCGCGCCTCGACGGCGGGCGCCTCTTCCTCGACGAGGCCCATCTTCTTCTTGAGCGCTTCGAGGTCCTCATCGGCGCCGGCAGTCGCCTCGAGCTGAGAGAACTTCGACGCCAGGACGTCGCCCGAGTACTCCTCGGCGAGCTCGGCTCCGGCCTCGGCCTCGGCCTCCATCTGCTCGATCTTCGAGGACATCCGGTCGAAGGTGTCGAAGGCGCTCGTGTCCGAGAGACCGCTCATGGTCTCCTGGATCGACTGCATCGCCTCGGCCCGGCGCTTCCGTGCGATGAGCACGTTCTTCTTGCGCTTGGCCTCTTCGATCTTGTTGTTGAGAGCGCGAAGGGCCGTCTTCAGCTGGTCGGTAGCCTGCTTCTGCTTCTCCCACTGATCCTTGTACTGAGCGGCGAGGGAGTCGTGCTCCTTCTTCCGCATCAGCGCTTCCTTCGCGAGCGCGTCGTCGCCAGCGCGGATGGCCATCATGGCCTTCTTCTCCCACTCCTCGGCGACGGAGGACTCGCTGTTCAGCTGCTTCTGGAGCCGCTTCTCGTCAGCGATGGCGACGGCGACCTGCTTCTTCGCCTCCACCAGCTGGGTGTTCATGTCCAGGATGACCTGGTTCAGCATCTTCTCGGGGTCTTCCGACTTGCTGATCAGGTCGTTGAGGTTGCTCTTGATGAGCGTCGCGAGGCGACCGAAGAAACCCATGGCTAAATCCTACCTCGGCTCAGGCGGCTTCGCCGCTCTGAGTGAGCTGCGAGAGCATCTCGTAGTGGTTGGTGAGGGCCAGGGTCAGGTCGTCGACCACCCCCTGGAATTCGTTGTAGTCCAGCGTCTCGAGGATCATCCCCGCCGTCAGGACCACGGCGTCGTTCGCGAGGCCGTAGCTGCCGTGGACCATGTCGCTGGCGTTGAGCTCGAGGAGCTTCGCGAAGAGCGGCTGCTTCTCGTCGACGGTGTCGAGCTCGAGGACCTTCACCCGGAAGAGCACCAGGTTCCCGCTGAGCGAGATGATGATGTTCTCGCCGCTGCTGGCGTCGCGGACCAGCCAGATGTCCTCACCGGTGTCGCTCTCCTCCTCCCGGAGGCTCTTGAACGAGAGGTTCGACCTCATCAGGTACGACTCGATGTCTTCGCGTGTCCGCATGCGCTCCCTCCGGGCCGGACCCCACGGCCCCGCCAGCGCGAGAGCCTATCCGTGGGGGGCCTTCTGGATCAACCCGTAGCCGCTGCCGATATTTCGCGGCCGACCGCCGGTCAGCCCCCGCAGGAGTCTTCGCCGGTGGCCCGCATCCGGATGTTGTCGACGTTCATCGACAGGCTCCCGCTGGCCGCCGAGACGATCATCACGAGTCGGTCGCCGGGCCGGATGCGCACGGGGCAGGGGGTGAAGCCAGGGTCCGATTCGTGACCGCCGCACCAGGTCACGAGGTGCTCTATCCCGGAGTTGACCCAATACGCGCGGACCTCGGTCCGAGCCCGGGTGCCTGGCGTCTCGGGCTGGATGCGGAGCCGCAGCCCCTTGTCGTCGGGGGAGTCGTTTGAATCGAAAGCATCCTCGACAGGCACCGTGTCGGTCCAACGGATCGCGTCGTCGGCGCCGGTCGGGTTCAGGTGACGCAGCGTCACTTCATCCGTGTCGTCCCCGGTGTAGACCCGCCACTCGACCGCATAGCCCTCGCGGTCCCGAGGGACTCCGAGCTCACCGCCAGGGGCACCCACGAGCTGGCTGCCGGACGCATGGACCACGCTGAGCGCCCAGCCGTCCGCCGGCTGAGCACCGGGCGCCGACGAGAGGTTCGCGATCGCGTAGAACTCCATCTCACCGTAGCCCGCCCTGATCGCACCAGTCGAGGAGTGGAGGCTGGAGGCCTGGCCGGTGGGGCCCTGGTTCAGCAGGTCCACGCCGTTGGTCACATCGCCCGCCGGCTCGACGCCCAGAGCCCACCACTCCGGCATCATACGATAGGAGCGTTGGAGGGTCATGGTGGCGAGTCCCTCGTCGTCGTAGAAGCTGCCGTCACCGTCGTCGTCGCAGTAGTTGCAGACCTCGGTGGCACGACAGATGGACCCACCGCAGTCGAACTGACAGGAGCCCGCGATGACGTCCGGCACGCCGCACATGGCGGTGCAGTTACCCGTCCCGGTGGTGCCGCAGGCCGTCGTGCAGGTGATCGTGGCCCCGGCCGTGTCCATCGGCTCACCGACGGCGCAGTACTGGGTCTCGTCGACCGACCCATCGACGTCGTCGTCGCAGCCGTTGCAGATGTCGTCGAGAGGCACGCAGTCGTTCCACTCGCAGGTGGTCGCGTTGCAGGTCTCGGTCGAGCCACGGCCACAGATGTCGCAGGCCCGAACCACGTTGGCTTCGCAGGTGAAGGTCTCGTCCGAGTCACCGTCGCAGTCCTGGTCCTGCCCGTCGCAGATCTCGATGATGTCCGGGGAGAACCCGGGGTTGCCGTCGTTGCAGTCGATGGCCCCGGCAACGGGCTCACGGTTCGTGGTGAAGGCCGGGCAACCGCCGAACCCCGGTCGGCTGCTCTCACAGACCGGCATCAGAGTGGCGCCCAGGGCTGCGTAGCCGTCGTTGTCTTCGTCCGGATAGCAGTCGATGGTCACGCCCTCGTTGACCAGTCCATCGCAGTCCTCGTCGACCATCGCGGCGTCGCAGACCTCCACCCCAGGCATGATCGAGCACATGGTCGGGGTGCCCATCACGCAGGAGTAGTTTCCGCCGGCGCAACGGCCGTAGAGCTCCAGCTCGGTGCAGGACCGGGAGCCCGCGAAGTCGCACATGCACAGCGTGGCGGGGTTGGCGTCGCCGTCACAGTTCTCGTCGACCCCGGCCTCGTCGCAGATCTCCGGCGTGCCCGGGTTCACCGCCCCATTGCCGTCGTCGCAGTCGTCCGCCGAGCTCGCGTAGCCGGTCGGCCGCGCACAGGCCTCCATCGTCGGCGCGCCGGCGGCATCGGACCCGTGACCATCCTCGTCCATGTCGACCACGAAGGTCTCGAGCACGCCTTCGTCGACGCTCCCGTCGCAGTCGTTGTCGAGCGAGTCGCAGGTCTCGGCCAGGAGTGGGCTGACGCTGCTCCGACTGTCGTCGCAATCGGTCCCGCAGCTCCGCGTTCCGTCGCTCGCCTCGTTGCAGCAGGCGTCCGACGGCTCGCCGTCGCCATCGTCGTCGCGGATGCCGAAGGTGGTCGAGTCGCAGTCCTCGTCGTGGTCATCCACGTCGCAGACTTCGGCGTTCCCGGGAAAGCGTAGCGGGTCCGAGTCGTCGCAGTCGTTGCCGCCGCATTCCGTCGACGGGTGTCCGTCGCCATCCACGTCGGGGTCGTCACAGCCGCTGGTGCAGCGGTCTGCCAGCTCGTCGCAATCGGCGCAGGGGGCATCCCCCGGCACGCAGCCGTTGGGGCTGGCGGACGGCGAATCCGGAGAGCAGCGCTCCGAACCGTTGCAGAACACCGCGTCGTCGCAGTCCTCGTCGGAGACACAGGGCGCCACGCTGGCGTCCATGCCATCGCCGTCCGGACCGGAGCAGGCGGCAACCATCGAGAACATGGCCATCGCGACCCACTTCCGTTTGGACATCCGCGGACTCTATGGGATTTCACCGCGCGCGAACAAGCGTCACCCGGTCGTGTCACACCCAGGACGCGAGGTAGTGGACGTCTCGTCCGTCGTGCTTCTCGATGCGCACGAAGACCTTGCGCGCGACCAGCGAGAGGCTGGTCTCCCACCAGCCCTGCCAGCTGTTCCGGAAGTAGGGGTGCTGAACCAGTGGGATGCCGAGGCAGGTCAGCCGAGCGTCCTTGCGACCGACCTGGTCCACTCGCCCGTCGGCGCCCTGGAGCACGCGGTCGAAGACCTTGTGGGAGATCGTCAGCGCCTTCTTCGGGTCGATCGCGCCCGCGACCCGCATCGCGCGAACCAGTGTCTTGATGTACGGGAGCTGCAGCTTGGCCGCCGACTCACGGCCGAGCTCGATCTGCTCGTGGGGGTCGGCGACGAGCTCGCTCATGACACCGTAGTGCGCGAGCCCGAGCTCGATGGGGTACCACTGGCTGACCGAGATCTCCCGGATGGTCGGGACGTGCTCGTCCGGGAGCCGCTCCTCGTACTCGCTCCGCAGTCCGCGCCGATCGAGGATGGTGAGGTTGTTGGCGAGGAGACTCCCTCGAAGGTGAGTGCAGGGCCCGACCCCGCGTGCCTCCAGAATCGCCTCGTTCGACACCTCCATAGATTGGGAGCGTCGAGGCATTCGGTCAATCCTGACCCATCGGGGGTGGAGACCATTCGCCTTCCGAACGCGGCTCACCTCGTGTGACTCCTCGCGCGCGAGCTGAGCCGTGCGTGCTAGCGCCCAGGATGAGCTCGAAGCGTTCGCTGCCGGACGGGCAGCTCCGCAAGATCCCGAAACGCCGCAGCAGCCGCGCGATCGTCGACGCCATCCTCGAAGCGGCCCGCCGCATCATCGTCGACGAGGGCTACGAGGGCCTGAGCACCAACCGCATCGCCGACGACGCGGGCGTGAGCATCGGCTCGTTCTACCAATACTTCCCGGACCGGGAGGCCGTCGTGGCAGAGCTCGCGCGTCGGCTCGAGCGGCGCACGCTCGAGCTGGCGCGCGAACGAGTGCGAGACGCCGGAGATGATCTACTGGCGATGGTGGAGGGGATGGTCGACTTGCTGGCGACCACGCTCCTCGGCGAGGTGGAGACCCGGGTGCTGCTGCTCCGCCGAATCCCGAAGGGCTGGATCCGCGAGGTCAGCGCCGAGGTCGACGGGCAGGTGACCGCGCTGGTGCGCGAGGCCCTCGAGACCCACGCTGACAAGCTGAAGCCGCTCGGCGACGTGCGGGTGGCGGCCTTCATGCTGGTGACCACGGTCGAAGCGGTGGTCGAGGCCGGGATCGATCGCCACCCCGATTGGATCGAGAGCGGCGTGATCCGCGAGCAGCTCCGAACGCTGGTGCTGCGCTTCCTCGGCCTCGACCACCTTCGGGAGTCTCAGCTGCCGTTCGCGGCGCGATAGGCCGCGATCTCCTCGGTGGTGACCCGACCCGGGCCACGCTCCGCCACGATGGCCTGGATCGCGTGGAGGAGCTCCGAGTCTTCGATCGGCGTGCGCTCGTCGGGCACGCCGGTGTCGAGCGAGAACGCGCTGGTCGCGAGCCGCGGTCCCGCCGGTCCGCCGAGCTCGACGTGCATCTGACAGATCGCGCCCTCGAAGGGATGGGCGGGCACGTTCACGGACAGATCGACGGACTCGCCGGCGCGAACATGGGTGAGGTCGAGGACCTCGGAAGCAGGCAAGTGCACCACCTGCGCGTCGCTCCCGTCGCAGCCGAAGGCGCGCACCTCGGCGACCTCGAAGTCGATGGGCACGTCGAGGGCGTTCGTCACGAAACGCGTGGTCCGAAGGCCCTGACCGGAGTCCCAATCGACGAAGCGCTGCCCTTCGTTCTCGAGCACCGGGTGGGCCGTGCGTGCGGCGATGCCCACCGCCTCGACGTGACTCACGGCGACGAAGGTCTCCTCCGGTCCATTCGGGCCGTCATAGTGGGCGTGCACCAGGTAGGTGGAGTGCGAGCGGTCCGCTCGGGATGCGTAGCGGTGAGTGGGGGTCGTGCCCTCGGCGCTGGCGCCATCTCCGAAGTCCCAGCGGATGGCCCCCTCCGGCGTCGGCTCGAGTCGGAACGCATAGCTCCGCTCCGCGACGCGGGTCGCCACCACTCGGGCCGAGAGTCGCGCCGGTCGGTCGGTGCAGGGCTGGACCGGCAGGGTCAGCTCGCGACGCTCGAAGGTCTCGTCCCATCCGCGGACGAGCACCCGAACGGGCTGGCGGCCGGCCGCGTCCGCGTAGACGACCTGCGGGCTGCCGGGTTCACCGTTCACGAAGACCTTCGCGTCGGTCGCTTCGGCACGCAGATCGGTGAAGACCCGCACCGGGTCACCGGCGCAGGGCTGCGGCGGCTCGAAGCGGACGTCACGGATCATCGCCGTCTCGACGACCTGCGTCACGTCGGGCGTCGGACCCTCGAATTCGGGGCCGGCCGACGCCGCTCGGGAGCCCCCGCTCTTCGGCGGCGCCCCCTCGCGAAAACGAGCGGCGCCCGACGAGGGCTCGGTCACGCGCGGCGCCGAGTCCCCATCGCTGAGGAGCCAGAGGAGCGAGGCGCCGACCAGCGCGACCACGAGCCATCGTCGGGCGCTCATCTCAGAGCCTCACGCTATGGCTGAGGGTGGCGTAGCCGCCGACCATCGACATGGCCGCGACCCGTTGGAAGGGGGACTGGCTGGTCGCAGCGACGCCCGGCTCGGTGCCCGAGAGTCCCGGGTGATCGACGGTAGTGCCCATCTGATTGACCATCGGGCCCGACCCGTTGGTGAGCGTGGTCCCACCATCCCACTCGTAGTCGACGTTCCCGGTGTAGCGGAAGGTCGCCGGCAGCAGGTTGTCCGGCGAGACGGCCGAACCGGTGCCGACGGCGTCGCGCCAGGTGTCCTTGGTGTCCCAGCAGCTCAGGTCCGCGAAGCAGTTCACGACCTGGTTCGCGAGGTTGCCGCAGGTGTGCTTGATCTCGGCCAGTAGCCCGACCTCGTTCCGGCACTTGGTCCGCACCTGAGAGTAGAGCGTCTCGGCGACGTCCTCGCGGAGCGACTCCGGGTAGAAGACGTCCGCGATGCCGAGTCCCTGCTCACGGAAGTAGTGGGTGATGTAGCCGGAGCAGTGGGAGCCACGGAGGTCGCCGTCGCGGTCGGACGCCCACGGGAGGCTCATCGAGTCCATCTCGGTGTAGTCGCCGAGCTTGTAGTACGCGGATTCGTTCCGGGCGTCGGTGACCGCGCCCTCGAACTGGTCGCGACCGACCTCCTGGAAGCTCCAGCCGCCGAAGAAGCCGCCGCTCGGTACCAGGCGCATCGCCGGCTTGAGGATCAGTCCGGTGTCGGAGAGCCGACCGCGACGCACGGTGTCGTCGATGGTCTGGCTGATGGCTCCCGGCAGACCGTTCTGGAGCTCGTCGCCGTCGAAGCGGACCTTGCCGATCAGCGGCTTGTAGATCGTGACGTAGTCACCGCCGGGGTCGTCCATGCTGCCGTCGTCGTCGTCGAAGATGTACATCGTGTCGTGACGGGTGCGGCGACCGTCGCTGTAGAACATCACCGAGTGCCGATGGAACTGACCGATCTCGCGGGTCACCGTCTCCACCACGTCGCTGCCGTTGCCGTCGATGGGGACGATCCCCACGTCACCATTCGAGGCGTTCGCCACTCTGCGCGGCACCCAGTCGTACACGTCGCACCAGCACTGGCCGTTGCGCGCGTCGGGCACGCCTCCCATCGACGCACACTGGAGCATGTCGAAGGCCGAGCACTGTGCCTCGCCGACGGCCGGCCAGAGGCTCACCAGGGCGGCGCCGAACGCCGCGATCCACATCGTTTTCATCATCCCCTCCTCGGGTTCTCGTTGCGCTCCACTCGGAGCGTGGATGAAACCTAGGAGAGCGAGCGCGAACGACCACTCGCGGTCAGCCGCGACCTCAAAGCACCGTAATCAATACATAAATACCGAAGCGCAGCTTCGCGACTCACGAAGCGAAGGCCCCTCACCGGGGGTGCACACGAGCGACCCACGTTCACTCCTTGCGACGGAGCTGGCGCACCAGTCGCTCGACGACGGCGTCGGTGTCGGAGCACCACTCGTGGGGCAGAACGGAGACGACGTGCCAGCCGAACGCTTCGAGGACGGCGGGTCGCGCGTGATAGTGGGCCATCGGTCCCGGCGACGGGCTCAGGTGTGGCGCATCGACCAACACCGCGCTGCCCCAGCGCTCCCCGTCACGCACCGCGAGGTCGACGAAGAAGTCGCCGGTGCCGACACCGAGCGCGACCTCGAAGCCTCGCTCCGTGAGCGCCTCGGCCAGCCGTTCGGCGACCGGATGGGGCGCACGGTCGGCGCCTCCACCCTCCCGACCCGACAGTCCGCGGATCACCGCGTCGGCCTCCGCCCCATCGCCGCGGCTACACGCCTCGGCGTAGCGTAGGTAGGCCTTGAGGGTTCGGGCGCCGGTGTTCCATTCGTTGGTGATGCGTTCGTGGCGAATCGAGCTGACCACCGCCATGTGCCGCTTCGCGCGCGAGAAGATCACGTTGAGCCGCTTCTCGCCGCCCATCTTGTTGATGGGCCCGAAGTTCATCCGCATCTTCCCATGCGGGTCCGGCCCGTAGCAGATGCTCAGGATGATCGCGTCCCGCTCATCCCCCTGTACGTTCTCGAGGTTCTTCACGAAGAGCCCCGCGGCTTCGCCATCGACGGTGCGCTCGAGCTCTTCCTCGTAGCGCCGGCGGAACTCCGGGTCGTCCTCGCCGAGGTCGTCGATGGCCGCCTCGATCTCGCTCTGCTGTGCTTCGCTGAAGGCCACGATGCCCAGCGTCGGATGGTCTTCCCGACCGAGCAGCTCGCGCACGAGCTCGGCGACGTAGCGTGCTTCGCTGGGGTTTCGGCGCTTGTCGTAGACCGCGCCCTCGAGCAGGTGGAAGCTCAGCGGTCGCTCGAGCAGCCGATCCGCCCCCGCCGCGCCGGCGCCCATGGCGTCGACCACGATCGGAGGCAGCTCCGCGGGCAAGCGCGTCGACGGGATGGTGCGCAGCTGACCGCCATAGAACGCGTGATTGCAGAAGCGGATGAGCGCCTCGTCGCGGCTCCGGTAGTGCCACTGGAGCATCGTGCCGGAGAGACCGAGGCTCGCGTGGCTCAGCAGGCTCTCGGCGTCGAGCGAGTAGCTGATGGTCTCGTCGTCGGTGGTCACCGAGATCTCGTCCTCGTCCTCCTCGCTCGAGCCGCTGCCGAAGAAGGTCGTGGGCGGCAGCTGCATCTCGTCGCCCACCACGATCGTCCGGGGCGCGCGGCAGATCGCGGGGATGGCGTCTTCGAGGGGGATCTGGCTCGCCTCGTCGAAGATCACGACGTCGAAGGGCGGCTCGCTCCCGCCACCGAGCGGCAGCGTGTCCGAGACGCTGAGCGGGCTCATCAGCCAGATCGGCTTCAGGTCCCGGATGACCGCGCCGCTCTCGCTGGTCGCCAGGTCGCGGATCGACCGGTAGCGCATGACCTTGCCGAACTCGTGCTCCAGCGCGCGGCGCCCTTTCTTGTAGGTCGACTTCAGGACCTTCTGCTCGGCGGTCAGCGACTTCGCCGGAGTCTCGGTGATGCGGACGTGGTCGAGGAAGCGCGCCTTCGACCGACCGAGCATCGCTTCGGCGTTCGCCTCGCGCGCCCGCTCCTCTCGTTGCGCGAGCGAACGTTGCTGTCGCCGGACCTGGACGATGCCCTGGTCCTTCAACGCGGAGTCCGCGCGCAGCGAGCGGCGCACCGCCTCGTCGACGACCGCGCGTTCGAGCGCATCGACGCCCGCATCGTGGCTGCCGATGAACGCCAGCACGGCCGCGCACCGACGACGAATGGCGGCGAGCTCGTCTCGTACCTCACCGACCAGCTCGAGGTCCGCGCGCAAGCTGGCGAGGGCCGCTGCCAACCCGGCCACCGGCTCCGCCTCGTAACCCTCGAGCACCTCGGCGAGCGACTCGCGAACGACGCGCGCGTCCGCGCGACGATCGAGGAGCGCCCTCCCCGCGGCGTCTCCGTCCGGTCCGGCGAGGGTCGCTGCCACGTCGTCGCCGACCGCTTCGAGCGCTTCCAGGCTCTCGAGCACGGGCGCGGGCTCGGTGCCAAGCTCTGCCTCGAGCTTCGACGACTCCTCGTCCACCGCCTCTTCGGCGTCCAGCCGCCGCTCGAGGTCCTCGAGCGCCTGCAGGTAGCTCGGCGCCAGCGCGCGGACGCTGAAGTCGTAGCGATCCCGAACGAGCCGACGCAGCCGCCAGAAGCTCGGGAAGAGGAAGCGCCAGAAGCGGCCGTGCCAGCGGCGGGCGAGGTCGAGCGCGGCGCGCAGATCGGCGCGACCGAGCACCTCACGCCAGGGCCGCGCCACCTCTCGGGCCTGGGCGAGGTGCTTTCGGGCCTGGTCGAGCGCATTCATGCCCTTGCGGACCGCGCGTGCCAGCGGCGATGCCCCGTCGAGCAAGCCGAGCAGACCGTGCTCGATCAGCGGCGCGGCCTTCTCGGCCGACTGCACCCGTCGATCCAGCTCGCGCCATGGCAGCTCGGGCTCGAGGGTGGCGAGGCGCTCCAGCGCAGGGAGGGCGGCGTCCAGCGCAGCGGCGATCCGAGCCAGCGGCTGCTCGCCCTCGAGCGCTTCGGCCTGGAGCCAGCGCAGCGGATGCGTTCCGAGCGTGGCACCCCGGTCGACGAGGCGGGCCTCGAGGGCGCGCAACGCGGGGAGCACGGCGACGACCTGCCGATGCTCGGGGAGCGCCTCCCGCGCGACGGCGTCGAGCTCGACAGCCGGTGCGTCGTGCAGCTCCGCGAGCCGCGCGACGAGCGCCCCGAGCGGCTCGTCGGCGCCAGCGGCAGGCGACCTGAGCGCGTTCCAGCGCGCCGCCAATGGCTCGAGGGCTTCGCTGAGCGCCGGCGGCGTGGCCGGACTCTCCGTCGGCGACTCGAGCTCGGGGAGCCACGCTTCGTAGGTCGCCTTCAGGTCGTGGATGAACTCCTTCTTGTCGCCCTGCGAGTCGTGGATGAGGCAGCACAGCGGCGCGAGGCCCAGCTGCGAGAGCCGGCGATGGACCACGTCGATGGCCACTCGCTTCTCGCAGACGAAGAGCACCCGCTCGCCGCGGGCGACGTGATCGGCGATCAGGTTCGTGATCGTCTGCGACTTCCCGGTTCCCGGCGGACCCTGGATGATGTAGCTGTCGCCATCGCGCGAACGCGCGATGGCCGCCTGCTGGGTCGGGTCGGCCTGCACCACCGAGTGCTGTTCGCCGATCGGGAGCGGCTCGGCGACCTTCGGCAGCGGCCGCGCGTCCGGGCTGAAGAGCGCGCCGAAGGAAGGTGGGGCCGACGCCGGATCGTCGATCAGCGTCGCGTAGTCGGCGACGAGCGACATCTTCTTGGTGTTGAAGTTCGCGAGCGTCAGCGCGCAGAGATCGAAGGCCCAACGATGGGGACCGCTCTCGCCCTCTTGGAGCTCGTAGAGGTCCTTGCGGACCTCGCGCTCACCGGGACCGAGCCGGAAGGGGCGCGGTCGCGGCGCCTCCAAGAGCTCACGGTTCGGCGCGCCAGCGGGTCGGACGCGCTGATGGAAGAGCTGGACACCGAGCGGTGTGAAGCCCTGCTGGCGATAGGTGTAGTCGATGCCGTCGAAGCGGCGACCGGCGGCGGTGACGCGTCGCCGGCTTCGGCGGCGGAAGGTCTCGAGCCGTCGCCGCGCGATGGCGGAGATGAGCCGAATGCGCGGCTTGTCGATCCGCTCGAGGGTGACCGCCGGCTCGGACGCCTGGATCTGCTGCACGAGCGAGTCATGGAGCGCGTCGAGCGCGGCCGAGTCACCGAGCGGGATGCGCTCGGGGAGCTCGATGCCATAGAGCTGACGCAACCGATGGCGGAGCACCGGGTTGACCTCGAGGTCGGTGCCGTCCGACTGGAGCAGGTAGGTGTCGCGGACCCCCTTCTTCTTGGTGACGGTGACCGGCAGCAGGAGCAGCGGCGAGCGGATGCGCTCGTTCTCGGCCTCCTTGAGGTCGTGCCAGACGAGGAAACAGGCCACGAGCCGCAGCTGGGAGAAGCCGTACTCGCGGGTGTCCCGGGCGGCCTGCAGCCGGATGGCGTCGAGGCTCTTGGGGACGAAGGGATAGTCTTCGAAGCGAAGGATGGACGCGAGCGAGACCGGCTTGCCGCTGGCCAGCTTCTTCACGAAAGGGCCCGACCAGGTCGCGAGCTTCGCGGGCTCGATGCTCCGGTGGTCGAGCACCATCGGGACGGATGCCACCGTGAGATCCAGGGTCTTGCCGCTCGGCCGAAAGTGCAGGAGCCGGTTGCGCCGCGAGAGATCGAAGAGCCGGTTGCGCAGCCGGTCACAGATCGCCTGTTGCGCGTCGGCGGCCACGGCCGAGCCGAGCGGCGCATTCACCTCGTGCTCGCGGTAGTGCTCGAGCGTCCGCACCAAGGCCCAGAGATCGCCCGGCCGCTTCGCCCGCTCGGGCTCGGTCATCTCGCGGAGCGCGCGAGAGACCACCGGATGCAGGCCCGGGTTCAGCGCACGCAGGTCGGCGCGCGCAGCGACGAAGGTCTCGAGCTCCTCGCGCTCTTCGAGCGCCAGGCCCGCGGCGAGGCGCACCGCGTGCAGACCGAGCAGATGGATGTCCGTCAGCGGGTCGTGGTGACCGTGGAGTCGCTCCCAGGCATCCGGCCCCGCCACGAAGCTGGGCGCGGTCGGCGGGTCGCCCCCCGGCCAGATCGACAGGTCCTCGAGAACGGTCGCGCCCGTCTCCGAGCGCGTCTCGCGCTGCCGGCTCACCACGTCGATCCACGGTTCGGGCCCGGACTCGATCCGAGCCAGCGCCGCGCGCGCCTCGGTCGGCGGGAGCGCTCCAGCGTTCTCGAAGTAGAGGATGCCCTCGCTGACCCGGAGGTGGTCGAGCCCGTGGATGGGCGCGACCCGGCCAGCCTCGTGGAGCGCGGCCACCTGCCGGAAGAGCGGCACGATCTGTCGGAGGAGATCGTCGGTGGTCGGAAGCGGGCCACCGAGCGGGAGCTCGGCGAGCGGGCGAGAGGCGAGCTCGCTCACGACGCGGCTCCCTGCACCCGCGCGCGCTCCTCGAGGGTGGGAAGCTGGGCGCGAAGGTCGGCGACCGCCTTCTTCGAGCGGCGGAGCTCCTTGCGCGCCACGGTCTCGAAGGCGTCACCGAGCCCGTGCGCGGCGGCCACGCGATCGACCAGGCCGAGCGCGAGGTCGCCGGTGTCGGGGTCCACGGTCGCGAGATCGAGGAGGACGTAGGCGAGGTACTCCGCGACCGACTCGTGGAGCGGCTCCGGGAGCACCACCGGCCCCTGGTCGGTCGCCCCGTCTTCGAAGAACTCCGCTGCATGGGCGCGCACGTGCTCGGTGGCGAGCAGCGGCTCGGAGAGGCAGGCCCCGACCAACGCGCGCGTGGTCGCGACGAGGGCGAGCTGACCGACCAGGTCGAGCGCGTCCATGCGCAGCGGTCCGCGGATCACGCGCTCGACGAGCGCGTCGGCGCCCGCTGGATCGCGCTCCCCCTCCACCAGCAGGTGCACGCGCGCGAAGGTCTCCGGGTGGGTGCCCTCCCCGGCGTCGGCGCCGCGACGCATCACGTCCGCGGCCTGCGCCGCGTAGCTGTCCGCGTCGACGGAGGTGAGCCCACTGACGGTCTTGGCGAGGCAGCGGACCATCGGCGCGACGCCTCCGGCGACCTGGCAGCCGCCTCGGTCGGCGAGGACCTCGGTCATCTGCTCGAGCCGTTGCGCGGTCACGAGGTAGCTGTCGGCGGCGCGGGAGTGATCGGCGATCGAGCACAGGAGCTGCTGCGCGATTCGATGCTCGCCGCCGCCGAGGGTCAGGAGCTTCTGGTGCGCGAGCTCGTGACCGACCAGGGCGCGGAGCTCGAGCTCGTCGAGCTTGTCGAGGACCGGACCGGAGAGCACCACGTGCGCCTCTCCCGGGAGGTGGCAGAGCCCGGCGTTGATCTCGACTCCTGCGGCCGCTTGGTAGAAGCGCACCTCGACGTCGAGGTCGAACGCGCCCTTCGCGGCGTCCGCCGCGTCATGGAGCGCCGGGTGCTGGGACCGATCGAGTCGGACCGTCGACTTGAGCAGGTCGAGGCGTACGCGCTCGGCGAACGCCTCCTCCACCTCGTCCGACGCGAACCACTCCCAGAGCCCGGGCTCTTCGCGGCGAAGCGCCGCCACGACTTCGTGGTGGTAGCTCAGCGGCTCCAGCGTCGACATGGCGGAACCCTACCGCAGCAGCCGGGGTTCTGCGGTACCGATCAGGGAGGCGTCCCGCTACAGACCACCGGCGGCGGCGGGTCACAGCTGGGCTGGACGAACGCCTCGCCGCTGGCGCGCGCGTCCATGAACTCGAGGATCTCGGAGATGGCCCAGAGCGTGCCCCCACCGTGGTCGGCGCCCTCGCACTCGAGCATCGTCACCGGAAGCCCGGCCTCGCAGAGCGATCGATAGGACTCCCGCTCGATCGGCGTGTGGACGAGGGGGTCGTCGCTGCCGAAGGTGAGGAGGATGCCGTAGCTCGCCGGGTCCACTCGGGTCCGCTCGATGCTGGTGGTGGTCAGGCCGTTCTCGGCCACCACGCAACCCCAGGGATCGACGTCGGCAAAGGTCTCGGCGGCGGCCGCGTCCAGGATGGGTTGCTGGTAGAGATCCTCGAGCACCAGGTCCGGAACGTCGGGCGCGTCCTCGGTGCAGCTGAGCTCCAGCGCCTCGAGGACGTCGGTGTCGTAGGGCTCCCGGAAGACCTCGCCGAGCCGCGACTCGTAGCCGTACCAGACGCCCGCGGCCGCCAGCATCGCGGTCGAGTTGGCGCTGGCGTCGACCTCCGACTGCAGCCCGCGCTCGACCTGAGCGAGCAGATCGACCGGTGGGACCGTCGCCACCGTGCTCACGAGCTCGAGCTCGGGCGCGTAGTAGTCGGCGAGCCAATCGACCCAGAGCGCGGCGTGCCCGCCCTGCGAGCCACCGAAGACGAGCACCCGCGGGGTCACGCAGGCGCCGATCCGGTTCGGGTCCATCCGGGCGAGCGCACGGACCGAGTCGAGCGACGCGATCGCCGTGGCCTGACCGACGAGGTAGGGGTGCACCTCGGGCGACGGATCACCGAGCGCCTTGATGCCGATGTAGTCCGGGGCGACGACGACGTAGCCCACGCTCGCGAAGAGGGCGGCGAGCGCCCTGCCCTCCAAGGTGTCCGAAGGCGCACACGCGTCGGAGAAGCCGGTCGTGCCGTGGAGGAGCAACACGATGTCCGGGGTGGTCCCTTCTGGCAGATCGTCCGGATACGCCACCGCCGCCGTCGCCTCGATCGGCTCGCCCCGGTCCTGGGTGGTGTAGAGGACGCGGTCGATCACGACGTCGTACTCGAGCTCGCGCGGCAGCGTCACTCCGCCGCTCTCGAGGGCTCCCCGCAGGACCGCCGCGCCGAGACGCTGGAGCCGCTCGGTCTCGAGCACCTCCCCCATGCCGGCCACCGAGAGCCACGTGTGTGCGGCCTGCCCACAACGCTGCGGGGCCGCGGCCAGCGCCAGCGCCTCGGCCGATTGACCCGAGCGAGGGGCGGGAAAGGAGCAGTCGAGCGAGCCCCCGTCCACCTCTGGCGTGGCCATGTCCTCGTCGACCGCGTCCGTGACGGTCGAATCGTCGTCGCCACAAGCGACCAGGCAGAGAGCCAACGCGAGGGAGGCACGGAAGATCATCCGGGGAGTGTACCCAACTCGTGGACATCGAGGCCTTCACTGGGTCTTGCGAAGGCCCTACATGTGGGGCACGGTCGCCGGACTGGGGGGTTCGCTGCGTGTGCAGCGCCCCGGGATACTTACGACGTGGCCACTGGCTCCATGGAAGATGACCCTGCCGACATCAGCGACTCGCCCGACGCGGAGTCGAGCGGCGCGCGCACGGCCGCCGACGGCAACAGCACGACGGTGAGGACCATCGGCCGGCCGAGCGAGGAGCTCCCTCGGATGCTGGGCGAGCGGTACCGACTGGAGGCCCTCATCGCGACGGGCGGCATGGGGCGGGTCTACCGCGCGACTCAGCTGCCGCTCATGCGCGACGTGGCGGTGAAGGTGATGGTCGCCCCCCCGACGGCGAGCGACGAGTTCCGACGACGGTTCCTGCTCGAGGCCTCGGTCTGCGCGCGGCTCAAGCACCCGAACATCGTGGTCGTCCACGACTACGGCGAGACCGACGCGGGCGAGCTCTACATGACCATGGAGCTGCTCGATGGTGAGCCGCTCAAAGAGCTCCTCAAGCGCGAGGGACCACTCGAGCCGCTACGGGCGATCCGAATCGCGCTCCAGATCGCTCGTGCCCTCCGTGACGCGCACGCCGAAGGGATCGCCCACCGGGATCTCAAACCAGGGAACGTCTTCGTCGATCAGCAGCTCATCGACGACGAGCACGAAGTCGACGCGGTGAAGGTGCTCGATTTCGGGCTGGTGAAGGTCTACGAGGACGAGCGGCCGGAGATGGAAGAGGACGTCACGGGCGAGGACGTGATGCTCGGCTCTCCGAGGTACATGTCGCCCGAGCAGATCCTCTGCGAGCCGGTCGACGCGCGGTCCGACATCTACTCCTTCGGCGCCCTCCTCTTCGCGATGCTGGCCGGCCGCCCGCCCTTCATCGGCCGGAGCGCGATGGAGGTGCTCCACCAGCACTTGCAGCGTCCGCCTTCGGACTTCGCGTCGATGCTGGTCAAGCTCGACGAGCCCCCGCCGTGGCAGGTGCCCAAGTCGCTCGAGGCCGTCGTCCACCGGTGCCTCGAGAAGGAGATCACCGACCGGTTCCAAGATGTCGAGGAGCTGATCCAAGCGCTCAAGGACGTCCGCAACGAGCTCGACGGCGGGACGGGCCAGTACGGTGCCCTCACGTCCGAGTCCGGGCTCGGGCCGCGCACCGAGCTCGCCGCTCCCGAGGAGAAGCCGCGCAGAGTCGCGTTCTGGGTGCCGATGGTCATCCTCCTCGCGATCGGTGCCGTCGCGATCGTCGTGGCCATGACCTCCTCGGAGCCAGAGCCCGCGCCGGAGCCCGTGGTGACCGAGCCGGAACCGGAACCCGAGCCGGAACCCGAGCCACCGCCGCAGCCCGAGTCCGAAGAGGACGAAGCCGGTACGATCCCGGTGACGGTGACCAGCGAACCGCCGGGAGCGGACGTCATCTCCGGGGGTGTCCTGCTGGGCCAGACGCCGCTCACTCGTGCGCTGCCGCCGACGCCCGAGGGTGCCCAGCGCATGCTGGAGCTCCGCCTGGAAGGGTACGAGCCCGCTCGAGTCACGCGTGCGATCGAAGGTGACGCAGTGCGGATCGAGGTCGAGCTGACCGAGACGCCACAGCCACGTCGTCGGCGCCGTCGAAGAGAGCCCTCGATGGAGGCGGCGATGATGTCGACCTCGATGATGCGGGCTCCCACGGTCGACGACGGGCAGCTGCACATTCCGATCGTCGACTGATCGCACCGCTGGTACGAGCCACCTCTTCCGTCGCCGTCCATCGACACGGCGAAGGCCGTTCTGGTACCGTTTTGGGGTGTATCCGAGTCGCTTCCTCTGGCTCTTGGCCTTGCTCGCGACGGGCTGCTCGCTGGCACTCGACCCCCAACTGAGTGACACCGGCGATGGACCGTTCGGAGCGACATGCTCGGAGAGCTTCGAATGCCAGTCCGGCCTGTGCAGCGACGGCCGGTGCACGACGGAGTGCTCCACTGACGCCCCCTGTCCCGAGGCGGGCGTGTGCGAGGCGGGCCTCTGTCGGCCACTCGCCCCGGCAGCCAAGGAGACCCTGCAGGTCGGCCTGCTCTACGTCGGGCCAGTCGGCGACCACGGCTGGACGAAGGCACACGATGACGGGCGGATGTTCTTCCTCAGCCAGCTCGACGACACCACGGCGATGTTCGCCCCGTCGGTCGCCACGTCGGACGCCGCCGCGCGCATCGACGAGTTCGTCGCACGGGGCGACAACGTCGTCATCGGCACCAGCTTCGACTTCCTGGTGCCGATGCAGGAAGCCGCCGAGCGTCACCCCGACGTGAACTTCCTGCTCTGCTCAGGCTTCGTCGATGGGCCGAACCTCGGTTCCTATTTCGGCCGCATGTACCAGGCGATGTACCAGGCCGGTCAGCTCGCCGGGTTGATGACGAACGTCGACCGCATCGGACTGGTCGGGCCAGTGGTGATCCCCGAGACCGTGCGCCACGCCAACGCATTCACACTCGGTGTCCGCTCGGTGAACCCCGACGCGCGGGTGATCATTCGCTGGGTCTACGCCTGGTTCAATCCCACCGAAGAGGAAGCCGCAGCCAACGACCTCCTCGACGCGGGTGTGGACGTGGTCTTCGGCCACACGGACACCACCATTCCGATCGAGACGGCGAACGCTCGCAACTCCGCGGACATGCCGATCTACACCATCGGCTACGACAACCCCGATAGCTGCGCCTTCGCGCCGGAGACTTGCATCGGCAGCGCCTACTGGAACTGGGGGCCGCTCGTCACGCAGCTCCTGGGCGACATGCAGCGGGGCACCTGGCGCCCGGACGTGCAGGTCTGGGAGCAGATGAAAGCCGACCCCAGTCAGAGCACCGTTTACCTCCAGATGAACGAAGCGAACGTGCCGTCGAGCACGCGAATCGAAGTCGAGGGTCTGGTCGCCGACCTCTCGCAGAGCACCCCCGAGGGTCTCTACCTGCCCTTCCGCGGTCCGGTCACGGACAACACCGGGGGCGTACGAGTGGACGATGGCGCGCTGCCCACCGACGAGGAGCTACTGAGCATGTGCTGGTTCGTGGACGGCATCTACGACACGGACGACGTGCCGGCCGTGGTACCGGCGGACTGCGTGGGGGACCGGTGATGCGCGGATGGATGTTGCTGGCCGTGCTCTCATGCACGGCCGTTCCGGCGGTCGCGTTCGGTCAAGAGGCCGAGCCGGACATGGAGGCCTTCCAGGCCCACCTGGACTCGGCCCTCGCGCACTACGAGGCCCGTCGATACGCGGACGCCGCGGCGGACTTCCGCCTGGCCTACGAGATCCGCGCGGAGCCCGAGCTCATGTACAACATCGCGCGCTCGTACGAACGTGCGCTGATGCGTGCGGAGGCCATCGCCGCCTACGACGAGTTCACCTCCCTCTCGGGAACGACCTCCGACATGCGAGCGCGAGCGCTCGAGGCACGGAACAGCCTCCGGGCAGAAGTCGCGGCCCTCGAAGCGGGTGAGCCGGAACCCGAGCCCGAGCCCGAGCCCGAACCCGACGCCGAGGAGGAGCTCATCACGCAGCCGCTCGAGCCGCCGCCCCCTCCATCGCCCCTCCGCACGGCAGGCTGGGCGCTCCTCGCGGGCGGGGGCGGTGTGTTGGCCGCTGGCGCCGTGTTCGGCGGGCTGGCCATCCGCGCGAACAACGAGTTCGGGGACACGACCGTCCGCGCGGAACAGGAAGACCTACGAGACGAGGTGCGCCGCAACGCGCTCGCGGCCGACATCCTCGTGGGCGTCGGCGCGGCGGCCGCCGTGGCTGGGGTGTTGCTCGTCATCCTGGGCAAGCCAGGCCAGCCTGATGACGGAGAGGCCCGCGTCCGCGTGAGCCCGCTCGCCGGCCCCACGCAGGTGGGGCTCGTCGTCGGCGGCCACCTCTGACGACGGGAACCGGCTACGCCGAGCTGGCAGCGCGGAGCATTCGATAGAGCTCCTCGGGGAGATGGAACTGAAACATGAAGTGACCGAGGGTCACCGTGTCTCCACCGACGAGCGAGTGCTCCCCCCGAAGCGGCTCGTAGTTGATGTGGATGCCGTTCTTCGACCCAGCGTCGGTGATGTGCATCCCGTCGTCGTTCACGCGAATTCGGGCGTGGAGTTTCGAGATGCTGTCCTGGTCGATCCGAACGTCATTGGACTCGGACCGACCGATCAGCAGCGTGTCGGCAAAAACCGTCTGGGTCTTCTTCAGCGGATAGACGGAGGACTGCTTGAGGTCGATGCCCGGCGCCGCTCGGGAGAACGCGCCGCGGATCGCGCGCGTGTGATAGCTCCAGCCGCCCGGGTCACCCGACTCGGGTGGTGTACCCACCAGCGCGCCGAACCCCAGACGCGCGCAGAACGCACCCTCCCCCTCCGTTCGCGCGAGGCGAATCGCCTCCTTGATCGGTAGCGGAGCGGTGCTCACGAGCGCCCTCAGTTCTGTTCGGCCGGGTTCGCGAGCTTGCGGGTCCAGAGGATCGCGTCGCGACGCTCTCCGTCGGGCCCAGGGAGCGCCTGCGCGAGCAGACCGGTCTTGCGATAGCCGGCCGCGATGAAGCACGTGGAGAGCTCGACGTCGTCGTTCGGAGCGAAGGAGAAGCCCGAGACGATGCCGCGGTCCTGCATCATGTCGCCGACCTGGCGGAGACCCGCGATGAGCGCCTTCATCTCCGACTCGGTCTCGGGCCGGCGGAGGATCTCGAAGAGCGAGTGGCCGAAGCAGTCCTGGAACTCGACGCTGATGTAGTTCAACGGGCAGCGCCGATAGGTCGTCGAGAAGTACATGCGTGCGGCGTCGCGGCCGAAGGCGTCGAAGGGAGCGATCGCGCCCTCGCCCTTCTTCCAGACCTTGTCGCGAGCGGAGAGCGCGTCCTTCTCGGACGCCTCCTTCACGCTCGCGCCCTTGATCTTCGCCGGGTAGTCCTTCGACGCCTTCTTCGCGGCGTTGATGGTCCGGTCGGTGAGCTTCACGCCAGCGTCGCTGACCTCGATGGAGGCCGAGGTCTCGCCGATGACACAGCCACAGAGGTGACCGTCGCTGCGCTTGTAGAAGCCGGGGATGGTCCCTTCACGGACGAAGCCGACCTTGGTCCAGGACGAGACCTCGTCCTTCTCGACCAGGGTGATGACCTTCGCGACGTTCTCCTTCTTCGCGACCGACTGGATGTAGAGCCGCTTGGCGGGCAGGGCCCCCGCGCGGAAATCGATGACCCGGACGAACTGGGTCCGCCGGTTGAGGATCAAGCACAGGTACGCGCTGTCGCTCCGGAAATAGAGCTCCTCGACGGTGCTCTCCGGGGTCTTGCTCTTGGCCTTTGCCTTCGCTCTCGCCATGGTCGCCTTCGTTCCCTCGTCGTTCGGGCCAAATTGGCCGAATTCATCGGCTTTCGGCACTTCTGGGACCGTGGTCGATACCTCCCGCCCCTGGGGATGTCAACCAAACGGCGGGCTTGGGGCACCGCGGGTCATTCGCGGGCGATCAGGCCCTGACACTGGAGCTCGATCCGGATGTAGCTGTCGTCCGTGTCGCTAGCCCGGAATCCCCGGACCTCGGTCACGACCGTTCCGGCCGGACAGTCGAGGTCATCGCCCCCGGAGAAGCCGTTGACGGTGGTCGCCGGGCCGGTGGTCGACGGACCTCCGATGTCGAGCATGACTTCCGCGCAGCGGGCCGTCAGATCCGTGACCTCCCCACCCACGAAGCGCATGCGAACGCCCACGACGGCCTCCCCCGCCGGGCAGCGTCGCTCCCGAATGTCCCAGGAGCCCGCCCCGAAACGAAGCGCAGGGTCGGCAAAGGCCGCAGCAACGGTGGTCTGCCCCGGTGTCGCCGCCACGACCTGGGCGCAGAAGGGGTTCGCTCCCACCACGTTCTCGCCGGGATACTGCCGCTCGTCGAAGCCGACCATGACGCGGTTGAATGGACACGAGTTGTCTTGCCGGTAGGCGATCGAACCGGTCTCCGGGAAGATGACGGTCACGGGAGTGTCGAGCGTCCCCCGACCGACGCAGGCCCAGGTGCCCGCCGTGCAGTCGTCGTTCAATCCGTTGCACTGCTCCGGTGCGCCGGGATAGCGCATGCCGTCGCCATCGTCGCAGTCCCCCGCTGGGAAGCCGCCCGAGCACATCGCCGTGCCGTCCACGAAGCCGTCGGCGTCGGCGTCCTCCGTCGGCTCGAGGTCGTCCGGCTCGGTGGAGCTGCAGTCGGAGTCGATGCGATCGCAGCTCTCGGGCGCCCCCGGGTAGATGGTCGCGTCCGCGTCGTTGCAGTCGTCGGCCGGCAGCGGTCCTCCGGTGCACTCGGCGAAGCCCACTCCCGTGTGACCATCGCCGTCAGCGTCCTCGCGCTCGTCGATGCCGCCGGTGCCGCCGCCGGGGAAGTTGCCGCTGCAGTCGTTGTCGCGCCGGTCGCAGATCTCGGGCGCCCCCGGATAAGTCGCCGCGCCGGTCACGGGGTCGTCGTCGCAGTCGCCCTGGAGCCGCACGTGGCCGGCGAGATCGGGCACACACTGCATCATGGCGCCGGCCAGCGTGCCGTAGCCGTCCGCGTCCATGTCGGGGTACCAGGTGGGCACCACGCCGGGCTCCTCGTCGACCGCGCCGTCGCAGTCGTTGTCCACTCCGTCGCACCCGTCGTCGCTGCCGGCCGGGCTCACGTTGCGGTTCGTGTCGTCACAGTCGGTGTCGTCATCCACCACGCCATCGCCGGGGCCGCAGCGATCGGTGACGGGCATGTCGGGGTCGCCGAAGCCGTCGCCATCGAGATCGCGGTAGAGCGTGCGCGCGAGGCCCTCGTCGACCGACCCGTCGCAGTCGTCGTCGACGCCGTTGCAGGCTTCGGTCGCGCCAGGTCCGACGTCACGATCGCCGTCGTCGCAGTCCCCCGCCACCGCCGAGTAGAGGATCCCGTCGCCCGGGTCACAGCCCATCACCGTCATCGACTCGTCGCCGAAGCCGTCGCCGTCCGCGTCGACGTACCAGGTGTCCGTCCCGCCGAGGAGGTCGTCCACGTCGCCGTTGCAATCGTTGTCGATGCCGTCGCAGAGCTCGGGCACGCCCGGCCGGATGGCCGCGACACCATCGTCGCAGTCCTGCCCGCACTGGTCGCCGTTGCAGCATTCGGCGCTGAGCACTCCGTCGCCGTCCGCGTCGCGCTCACCGAGCGTGGCGGCATCGCAGTCCTCGTCGATGCCCTCGGCGTCGCAGACCTCCAGGTTGCCCGGGAAGCGATCCGCTCGCGAGTCGTCGCAGTCGTCGCCACCGCAGTCCGTCGACTCCACCCCATCGCCGTCCGCGTCGCGAGTGGTCTCGCAGTCGGTGGCGCAGCGGTCCGCGATCTCGTCGCAGCTCTGCCCGCTCAAGCACGGCTCCTCCGCAGGAACACAGCCCCGACCATCGGCGGCTGCGCTCACCGGATCGCAGCGCTCCGCGCCGTTGCAGAAGACCTCGTCCGAGCAGTCGGTGTCGGACTCGCAGATCGAACCGGCGTCGCCGGTGCCTCCACCGTCGTCACCGCAGCCCACCGACCAGAACATGACGCCGAGGAGGAGAAGGCGAAGGCGAGTCATCCGCGTGAGAATGACAGTCGCGCCTCCGAAGGCCCAGTCCCAACCGGGTGACGTTCGCCGACGTCAGCCGTCCTCGAGGGCGAGGTCCACGATCTCTTCGAGGTCGAGGTAGGAACGGGCGCCGCGGACCAGTCGGTCCCCGACCAGGATCGTCGGTGTGGAACGCACCCCGACGCTCCGCCCCGCTTCGAGATCCCGGGCCACCTCGATGCGGTGGCTCCGATCGTCCAGCGCCGCCTCGACGTCCTCGATCGACACCCCGTCGACGGTGCTCGCGATCGCCAGGATCCGTGCACGGTCGAGCGGGCGACCGGCCGCGAAGAGCGCATCGTGAAAGGCCCAGAACCCTGCATCCCCCTGCTGGGCGTGGATCGCGGCGCCGACCTCACTCGCGATCCGTCCGCCTTCGTGCTGGGAGAGGGGGAAGTGGCGCCAGACGATCTGGATCTCGGGAAAGTCGGTCTCGAGTCGCTCGAGGAGCGGCACAACCCGTCGGCAATAGGGGCACTCGAAGTCGCTGAAGACCTGGACCACCAGCTCGGGGTCCGTCGCTCCACGGCGAGGTGCGTGCTCGGGAACCGAAGGCGCCTCGACGCGCCGAGGGCCCCGCGGAGCTTCCACCGCCTCCGTGGCCCCGTCGGCGGTCACCACGTCGTAGAGGGCGCCCGGCGGCGTGCCGGCGGCGAGCCGCTCCCGGGCTTCGACCAAGAGCGGCTCGATGAGGTCGGCGAAGGCCTCGGGGGGCTTCGCCCCGGTGAGCTTGCGCCCATTCACGAAGAAGGTCGGTGTCCCGGTGACGCCGAAGGTCCGCCCCAGCGCCGTGTCGGCCTCGACCCGGTCCCGATGACGGCGGTCCGTGAGCGCGAGCTCGAAGCGCTCGACGTCGAGGTCGAGGGCCCGCGCGTGCTGCACGAGCTTCTCTCGGCTCAGATCGCGGAAGGCGAAGAGCCGGTCGTGCATGGCCCAGAAGGCGTCGTCGCCCCGCTGGGCGCGCGCCTCCTCCGCGGCCTCGTGCGCAGCCGCGGCGTGCTCGTGATAGGGCAAGGGGTTGTGGCGGAGGACCAAACGAATCTGGTCCCGATAGCGCGCGCGCACTGCCTCGAGGATGGTCACCGCCCGAGCGCAGTAGGGGCACTCGAAGTCGGTGAAGGCCACGATCGTGATGGGCGCGTCCGCCGGTCCACGCACCGGCGCGTCCCCCAGCGGCACGCGGTGGAGCGGATGGGCGGCGAGGCGCGCGCGGGCTTCGGCCAGGGTGTCTTCGTCGGGCGGCTCCGGACGCGAGGACGTCTCGGCACGGTCCGCGTCGGCCACGGCCGGCGCGGTCGCGGGCCGCTCGGTCGCCCCGCCGCAAGCGATCAGGAGCGCCAGCATCGCCGGCGCGGGCTTCACGGCGTGTTGCCTTGGAGCGCGGCGTTGATCGCTTCCTCGAAGCGCTCGAAGGGCTGGGCGCCCACGAGCTTCTTGCCGTTGATCAGGAAGGTTGGCGTCCCGATGCTCCCGAGCGCGCCACGCACCGCCTCCATGTCGGCCTCGACCGCCGCCTGGTGGGTGCGCTGCTGGAGTGCCTGTCGGAGCCGCCGCGTGTTGACGCCGCGAACCCGCTGCGCGTACTCGATGAGCTTCTCGAGCCCGAGCTCGCGCTGGTTCTCGAAGAGGATGTCGATGTACTCGAAGAACGCGCGGTCGCCGCGCTGACGCTTGACCTCACGGGCCGCTTCGGCGGCGAGGGTGGCGTCCTGGTGGAAGGGTAGCGGGTAGTCACGCCAGACGATCTGCACGCGGTTGCCGTACTCCTGGCGCACTCGCTCGAGCGTCGCCTGGACCCGGCTGCAGAACGGGCACTGCAGGTCCGCCATCTCCTGGATGACCACCTGGGCTCGGCGGCCACCCTGCCGCGGCGCGTCCGCGGGGATGGCGAGCTCGTAGACACGGTTCGGGTCCTCCGGCTCCCGAGTGGGGCGGTCCGCGTCGGGTCGAGGCGCCGGCTCGGTGCGGCCATCACGGATGATGCGCTCGTACACGGCCCCGCGGTCGACTCCATCGGCCACGAGCGAACGGGCTTGGGCGAGCGCCGCGTCCACCGTCTCCACGAAGCGGTCGAAGGGCTGGGCGCCACGGACCTGGCGACCGTTGATGAAGAAGTTGGGCGTCCCCCGAGCACCGAGCTGGGTGGCGAGCGCTTGCTGGCTGTCGATCGTCGACTCGTGCTGGTGCGAGTCGAGTGCGCGACGGAACGCGGTCATGTCGGCGCCGAGCGTCTGCGCGTAGCGCTCGAGGTCCGCCCGGCTCAGCTGGCGCTGGTTCTCGAAGACGATGTCGTGGAAACGCCAGAAGGCCTCGTCGCCCTGCTGGCGGTAGATCTCGAGGGCGGCTTCGGCAGCCGGCTTCGCGTCGTTGTGGAAGGGGAGCGGATTGTTCATCCACACGATCCGCAGGTCGGCGCCATAGCGCTCCACGAGCTGATCGAGGATGGGCAGGACCCGCTTGCAGAAGGGGCACTGGAAATCGCTGAACGAAACGATGGTCACCAGCGCGTCGTCGGGACCGCGCGTGGGCGGGCGGCCGACGACCGGCACGCGGAAGATCGGGTCCGCTTCGGAGTCGGCTTCGGCGCCACCGCGCGCGTCCAGGTGCTGGACCTCGGGCGCGGCGGGAGCGCCCACCCGGCCGGTCCAGGTCAACGCCGTGTAGACGTCGGCGGGCGCGACCCCCTGCGCCACGAGCCCCTCGGCCAGCGCGATCTCTTCGTCGATCAGGGCGGCGAAGCGGTCGTAGGGGAGCGCACCGGCCAGGGGCCGACCGTTGACGAAGAAGGTCGGCGTGCCGGTCACACCGAGCTGCTCGGCGAGCGCGATATCGGCCGCGATCGCCCCATCGTGGCGTCCGTCGGCCAGGGCCTGGTCCAGTCGACCGCGGTCGACGCCCACCTGCTGCGCCAGGTGGAAGAGGAGGTCGCGGTCCATCTCTTCGAGCTCGAAGAGCCGGTCGTGGACCCGCCAGAAGAGCTCTTCGCCGCCCTGTGCGTAGGCCTCGAGGCTGATGGCGGACGCCAGCGCCGCGTGTGGGTGCATCGCGAGCGGGTACTGGCGCAGGACCACGCGGACCTGTCCCGGGTACGCCTCGCGGAGCCGCTCGATGGTCGCCGCGCCCCGACGGCAGAAGGGACACTCGAAGTCCGTGAATGCGACGATGGTCACCGCCGCATCGCGCGCCCCTCGGGCCGGCGCGTAGTCGAGCGGCACGCGCTGGCGCTCCTGCTCGCTGGCGACGGGCGCGGGCGCAGCTCCCGGTGCGCTGGCGCCCGAAGTATCGGCGCCGCCGACGGAACCGCTGGGCTGGGAGCTGCCGCAGGCGACGAGCAGCGCGAAGAGAGTCAGTGTTCGGGTCATCGGCACATCAGTCGGGGCAGGTCCACGCGGTTGTCGCCCTCGTCGCATTCGAAGACGTTGCCGTTCCGCCGTCGGTCGACGTAGACCTGCATCGGCGGGCGCCACTCCTCGATGATGGCCACGTCGGCACGCTCGCCGGGATTCAGCGGCCCGGGGACGGACACCACCGTGACGGGGATGTCGCGAACACCGCGGGTCAACTCGACCTCGAAGTCGCCCGCCGCGGCGAGGCCGGCGTTGTAGACGCTCACGCGGATCAGGGCCTCGCCGCCGCCACGACACTCCACGGTCGCCGAGCCCACCAGGTTGGGCAGATGCAACGGGTCGGGCCCGGGTGACTGGGTCCGGAACGAGGTGATCGCTCCGCCGAGCTGCTGGCCGTCGTCGTCGACGTTGGTGACGTGATAGGCGTGCTGGTTCCAGATGGTTCGCGCGCCCGTCCACAGGCCGTTCGCCTTGCCGATCACCTGGATGCCCGGCCGTGGCCGCTCCACGTAGATGCCGCCGGCCGCGAGGCGGCTGGAGGGCACGATGAGCTCGGCGTCGCCGTCGAGGTCGAGGTCGGACACGATCGGTGCCTGCAAGATGCTGACGGAGGCCATCGCGCGCGCCGTCACCAGATCGCCGGTGAGGCCTTCACGGATGTAGAGCGAGAAGCGGTCGAGGGAGAAGAGCTCCCACTGCCCATCGCCGTTGAGGTCGCCGAAGCTGACACCCGCCGTGGGCGCCGGGTCGATGTGGTCGGCGGACCACCGGAGGTCGTTCGTACACGGGGCGCTCGCGGGGCAGTCGAAGTCGTAGACCGCCACCCGATCGCCGTAGGCGACCGCGATCTCCATCAGGCCGTCGCCATCGACGTCGGCGAGCGCCGGCGCTCCGCCACCGGGGCCGGCGCTGGTGGTGCCCTCGAGCGGCCGCTGCTCGAGGATGGCGCCCGTGCTCCCGGCGAGCACGTAGAGGTTGGAGCCAGCGACGACCACGACCTCCAGACCGGTCGCGCTGCTGACCTCACCGATGGCGCAGAGTCCGTCGGGCACGCCGGCGTTCCACTCGACCGAACCGTTGGGGCCGTAGGCCGTGCCGCCGGCGATGACCTCTTGCAGGCCGTCGCGGTCCACGTCACCGACGCAGGCCATCGGGCCGATCGCGGCATGGATTCCGCGGGAGCCCGTTGGAGCCAGCGGTCGAGCATCGCCCGTGGCGCCCTCGAAGATGTGCTTGCCGACGATGACCTCGACGGAGCCATCCCCCTCGAGGTCGGCAACCGTCACGACCCCACCACGGGTGATCTCGCCGGCCCGGGAACGCAGGAGCTCCGGGGCGCTGGTCTGCCACAGGACGGTCCCGTTCGCTCGCAGGGCCACCAGCCCACCACTCCGACGAATGGCCACGATCTCGAGCCGGCCATCGCCGTCGAGGTCGCCGACGGCGGGGTTGGACGTCGCATCCACCTCGGCGGCACCGACCGGCGTGGCGACGGCGTCATCCGGGCGGGCCAGCGTGATGTTGCCCGCAGTCTCGGCGAAGTTGGAACGGGTCCAGATCACCGAGGGCCGTGGATCCGAGTCCGTGGGGTCGAGGTCCGCGACGATGGGAGTCGAGTTCGCGTTCGATTGGCTCCCGAAGGTCCAGTACTCCTCCACCCGGAGTCCGTCAGCGTCGAGTGCGGGCGGGGAGCGGTGCTCGCAGCCGGTCGGGTCCGGAGGGGGACCCGCGTCGAGGCCGACCGCGGCGTCGCTCATGCCGAGGTCCGGCCGCGGACCAGCGTCACGGCGCGGGCCCGAGTCACGGGTGCCGAAGTCGGCGAAGGAGAGATCCAGCAGCGGTCCGGCGTCGGGCAGGGGGCCGAAGTCGCGAGGCGGCCCCAGATCGCGAGAACCGAAGTCGGCGAAGGCCAGGTCCGAGGGCGGAAGAGCATCCAAGATCGGCGGGCGCATGTCGCGCATGCCGGCGTCGACGCCGGGAAGGTCGCTGATGTCGTCGGTCGGCGAGTCCTCCCCGCCGTATGACGAGTAGCAACCGACCAAGAGTAGAGAAGCAAGGAGCGCGCGCGACATCAGATCGACCAGCCTGACCCGGGATCCCGGTTTCGTCCCGAAAAAACCGAACGTTTCGTGCGGTCGGGCACAGGAGGACCCCCTCACTTAATGGCGAAAGGCCGGCCCCCCGAAGGGAACCGGCCTCACGCGCGGGTGGCTCAGCCGAGCCGAGTGGGGTCAGCCCTCTTCGAGAGCGCGATCGATCGCGGTCTTGAAAGCCTCGAAGGGCTGCGCGCCCTGGAGGAGCCGGCCGTTGATGAAGAAGCTCGGCGTACCGATGCGGGCGCCGGCCTCGCGGACGGCCTCCATGTCGGCGTCGACGGCGGCCTTGTGACGCTCGCTGTCGAGGGCCTGGCGGAACTGGCCCATGTTGATGCCGCCGACCTGCTGAGCGTACTGCTCGAGGTTCGCGCGCTCGAGGGCGCGCTGGTTGGCGAAGAGGAGGTCGTGGTAGGCCCAGAACTTCTCGCTGCCACCCTGACGGAAGACCTCGAGCGACGCCTGAGCGGCGAGGTGGGCCTTGTCGTGGAAGGGCAGCGGGTAGTTGCGCCACACGATGCGCACGCGGTTGCCGTACTCACGCATGATCTGCTGCACGGTGGGGTTCACGCGGGAGCAGAAGGGGCACTGGAAGTCCGAGAACTCCTGGATGACGACCTGCGCGTTGGCCGCACCCTTGGAGGGCGCGTTGCGCGGGACGGCGATTTCGTAGACCTGGTCCGCCGGCGGAGCGGCGGGGCGGTCCGGAGCGGCGGCGGCGCCGGCGGGGGGGGCGATGGTCTGCGGAGAGGTCGCGCCGTTGCGAATGGTGTTGGCGTAGACCTGGCTGCGCGGGGTGCCGGCGGCGACCATGCGACGAGCCTTGGCGAGCTCCTCGTCGATGACCGACTTGAAGGCCTGGATGGGCTGCGCGCCGCGGAGGTTGCGACCGTTGATGAAGAAGCTCGGCGTGCCGGTGGCGCCCATCTGACGGGCGATGGCCTGCTGAGCGGTGATGGCGGCCTGGTGCTCGTTGTTGTCGAGCGCGGCGCGGAACTGACCCATGTTCAGGCCGAGCTCCTGGGCGTAGCTCTCGAGGTTCTCGCGGGTGAGGGCGCGCTGGTTCTCGAAGAGCTTCGCGTGCATCTGCCAGAACTTGGCGTCGCCGCCCTGCTGGTACGCCTCGAGGGCGGCCTGCGCGGCGGGTCCGGCGTTCTGGTGGAAGGGCAGCGGGTTGTTCATCCAGATGACGCGGACGTCGTTGCCGTAGTCCTCCATGATCTGGTTGACGGTGGGCTCGACGCGACCGCAGAACGGGCACTCGAAGTCCGAGAACTCGACGATGGTCACGAGCGCGTCGTCCGGGCCCTTCTGCGGAAGGAGGTCACCGGTCACCTCGACCTTGTAGACCGCGTTGGGGTCCGGCTGCGGGCGCGCGTTGGCGGCCTGCTGCTGCTGGGGCGGGGCGGCGCTGGTCTTACCGTTGCGAACGATCGCGTTGTAGAGACCGGCGCGGGGGGTGCCGGCGGCGAGCTGCGCCTCGGCGTGCTCGATCTGGGCGTCGATGATGGTCTTGAAGGCCTCGAAGGGCTGCGCGCCCTGGACCTGCACACCGTTGATGAAGAAGTTCGGAGTGCCGCGCGCGCCGATGGACGACGCGAGCTCCATGTCCGCCTCGATCAGATCCTTGTGCTCCTCGTTGTCGAGGGCCGCTCGGACCTGAGCCATGTCGAGGCCGACCTGCTGAGCGTACTGCTCGAGCTGGGGGCGCTCGAGCGCGCGCTGGTTCTCGAAGAGGACGTCGTGAAGCTGCCAGAACTTCTCGTCACCGCCCTGCTCGTAGGCCTCCATCGCGAGGATGGCGGCCGGCATGGCGTTCTGGTGGAAAGGAAGGACGTTGTTCTTCCAGACGATGCGGACCTTGCCCTCGTACTCGTTGAGGATCCGCGACGTGGTCGGGAGCACTCGGGAGCAGAAGGGGCACTGGAACTCGGAGAACTCGACGATGGTGACGAGCGCGTCGGCCGGTCCCTTCGACGGGTTGTGGTCCGCCAGGGGAACGCGGAAGCGATCGGAGTCGCTGCCGTCGCCCTCGGGCATCGGGGCGCCGGCGCCGCGGCCGATGCCCTCTCCGGTGATGTCGACGTCGGCGACTTCGCCGCTGTCGTCACCGCCGCTGAGGTTTCCGATCAGGAAACCGCCGACGAACGCGATCATGATCGCGATGACTGCTGAGCCTTTACTCATGGTTTTCGATTCCTTGTGACATGGGGGCGTCCGCCGGCCGCTCTCGGGCTCTCACGGGACGCCATGGTTTTTGGGTTGGATGAAACGGACCCACCGCTGAGCGCGGCGGGCGCGCGCCTCGAGCACGTCGCCCGGAACGGACGACGCGTGCACGAGCGTCGGTTCGCGGACAGAACCGCGACCGAGATCGTGTTCGACGACGAGGCGCGCCTCAGGCGCGCGGCGGACGCTCGATGGAGCGTCGAGTGCCGCGCGAGGCGCGGAGCCCTTCGGGTTCGAAGGGCCGGAGTCGGGAGCGCAGCGAGTCACGCTCGACGCCCAGCGAGGCCACGGCCGCGGGCGGCGGCGAGCTCACCTCGGGCGCGATCGGAGTGCCGGTGCCGGGCGTGCAGCGCGGATCGTTCGAGCCCTCGCACCAGAGCACCTGCTCCGGCGACGGCGCCTGGTCCGTGCCGACCACCACGAAGAGCGGCGGGCTGCTGAGCTCCTCGACCGGACGCGAGAGCGCGTCGGCGCCCATGGTCGGCTCGGAGGCCGGGGCGTCCACGTCGTAGGCGACGAAGGGGCTGAGCGGCAGCGCCGGCGCCTCGGCGCCGAGGTCGGTCGCGGCGGGCTCGTCTCCTGCAAGGCACACGCACGGGTCCGCGTCGGCCGACGAGGTCGGGCCGAGCAACGCCATAGCGGTCGCGCCAGCGAGGAGGAAGCGCATTCGGCGGGCAGCTTACTCAGTGGCCACGGCAACGCAAGGGAGCGGAGCACGACGGTGCATCGCGAAAATGCCTCACGCTGGGGGCCGACCCGATGGTCCCATGCGATTCCCGTGAGACTGGATTCGTGGGGACGAGCTTTTTCGTGGCTCCCCGGGAATGGACCCCGCTGCGATGCGTTGCATCGATACCGGCGGGCGGCACCTGCAGTCCTCTCCCACCCACCCCATCGGTCCACCAACCGAGCTGATGTGCGCGCCCGCCGGTACTACCAACGCCTCACGGAGGCCTTGGCGAGGCGCCGCGGGCTTCAGTACGCCCGCTCGGGAGCGCTGCCCGTGTCGGCGGGCGGCGTCGGGACCTCGTCGGGGAAGCCTTCGATCCGCGTCTTCAGCAACGCGTGGAGGTCCGCGAGCTCGCTGCCCAGCTGCCGAAGCGCGCGGTTCACGTAGACGAGGCTCTGGCCGAACGAGGGCAGGAAGTCCGGATTGCCGCGCACCCGATCGATGTAGACGAAGCGGCCGGCGTCCTTGAGCTTCCGCTGGACGGCGACGCGCCAGAAGGTGCGCGCGAAGGCTTGCTGCCGAGCCGCGTCGAAGCCTCGGGCCCGGCCGTAGTACTCGATCATGTCCAGCTGGAGCGACTCGCTGAGATCGACGTAGGAGTCGCAGAGCAGCGCGACGAGATCGTAGGGCCGTGGCCCCTGGAGCGCGTCCTGGAAGTCGATGAGCACGAGCTCGTCACCCTTCCACATCAGGTTTCGCGACTGGTAGTCGCGGTGGGTGAACCCGCGAGGCGCGGCGACGATCTGGTCGACGAGGGCGTCGGCGGAGCCGTCGAAGCGGCGGCGCTGCCCATCGGTCAGCGGACCGGTGAGCTCCTCGAGTCCCCACTCGCGAAAGTGGTCCATCTCCCAGCGGAGCAGCTTCCGGTCGAAGGCCCGGGTCGCCGGCAGCGAGTCGGCCGGCAGCTCGGCGCATGCGTCGTGGAGCTGCGCTAAACGCTCGACGGCCACCCCGTAGAGCGACTCGATGTCGTCCGGGCGCGCGATCAGTCGGTCTTCGAAGCTCTCGTCGCCCAGGTCCTCGAGCAGGATGACGCGGTTGGGGAGGTCGACGGCGTGCACGACGGGGACCCGGATGCCTCGATCGGCGAGGAGCCGACCGACCGAGAGGAAGGGGAGCTCCGCCGGCGGCGGTCCGTCGCCGCCCTCGTCGCTGGCGAAGGCGTCTGGGGGGAGCTGCATCACGATGAGGCTCTCGCCCACGGCCGGCGTGAGCCGCCAATAGACCCGGCTCGAGGCCTGCCCGACGAGCCGCTCGAGCTGGAAGTCGGGGACGGGGTCGTGGAGCCGTGAGAGGGCCGGTGCGACGTGGGGGGTGCTCACGGCCGCGACTATAGCGCGCGCGCCGGGCTCCGCCTCCGACTCGAACCTCCGATTCCGACTCGGGGTGTAAGCCCACCTCCCGGGCCGCGTTGTCGATGCGGAGGTGCCATGAAGAACCCGTTCGCAATCGCTCTGTTCGCTCTGCTGCTCGTGCCCGTGACCGCGAGCGCCGACAGCCCGACCATCGAGGTCATCATCGACGGACAGCAGCAGCAGCAGCCACCGCCCCCGGAGCCGCCCCGTGAGCCCTTCTTCGGCGACGACGACGGACGAGCCGTCGGTGGCTACATGGCCTACGGCAATGGTTTCCGGCTGAGTCAGCTCCGCTTCGAGTTCGACGACGACTCCGAGATCGCCGGTCTGAACGGAACGCAGCTGGTGGTGCCCGACCGAGTGAACGTGGGCGGCTTCGGCTTCGGGCTCGGCTACCGCCCCCTCCCCTGGCTGCGCCTGCCGGAGGTGCGTTTCCGCCTCGGCGGCGGCGATGCGCAGTCGGAGTGGGCCCCGATGGTCGGGAGCCCGGGGATGGAAGCGCGCGCCGACCGCGTGCTGGTCGGCTCCGTGGACCTGGTCATCGGCGTCGAGGTGCCGCTCCGGAAGGTGACGCCCTTCCTCCGGGGCTATGCCAGCGCGGGCTTCGCCAGCGTCCGCGCCGAGGTGAGACACCCCGAGCTCGGCTCGCTCGGAGCGGAACGCGTCGTCGACGGCTGGGTCGGCGCCGGCGTCGAGGCCGGGTTCAACGTGATGTTCCACGACCACCTGGGCCTGACCATCGCCTATCGGCACGGGCTCTACGGTCCCGAGACCAGCGGCGCGTTCATCGGCCTGGCGATCCTCGGCGACGATTGATCCCCGTCCCCGACGGGCAGCCGGTGATGTCAGAGACTCGCGTGGGGACGGCCGGCGCCGTAGGATGGCGCCCATGTCCCCGGCTCCCACGCTGCCCACCCCCGGCTCCCTGGTCGAGGGCCGATATCGGGTGGAGACGAAGCTCGCTGCGGGTGGCATGGGCGCCGTCTTCCGCGCGAGCGACGAGCGCGGCGAGGGACCGGTGGCCTTGAAGTACCTCCACCCGGAGATCGCCCGAGAGGCCGAGATGCGGCGCCGCTTCCGCCGCGAGGCCTCCATCCTCCAGGCCGTCGATCATCCGGCGGTGGTGAAGGTTCGATCGGTGGGCGAAGACGCGGATGGACTCTCGTTCATGGTCATGGAGCTGCTCGAGGGCGAGACGCTCCACGCGCGCCTCGAGCGCGAGCACCAGCTGCCCGTCGAGGCGGTCGCAGCGCTCCTCGAGGGCATCGCGTCGGGGCTCGCGGCCGTCCACGCGCACGGCGTCCTCCATGGCGACCTCAAGCCGGCGAACGTCTTCCTCGCGGAGGGCTCCGGCGAGCGGCGAGTCAAGCTCGTGGACTTCGGCACCTCCAAGGTCCATGGCCTCGACCGCCTCACGCGAACGGGGGAGGTGATCGGTACGCCGATCTACATGCCGCCCGAGATCCTCACCGGCGACGGAGCGATCGACGAGGGCATCGACATCTACGCGATGGGGGTGCTGGCCTACCAGTGCCTGGCCGGCGAGCCGCCCTTTCTCGAGCGACATCCGGGCAAGCTCCTCTTCCAGATCGTCATGGGCAAGGGCGTGCCCCTCGAGGAAGCCCGACCGGGGCTACCGGATGAGATCTACGCGGTGGTGCGCCAGGCGATGAGCCCCAAGCGCGACACCCGTCATGCAGACGCACCGGCGATGGCCGCGGCGTTCAGGGAGGCGTGCCGATGCGGCTGAGCGTGATGGTCTTGCTCGTGGCCGGCTGCGCGTCGGGTGGCGGAACGCCCGACCCCGCGACCGCCGGCGCGCCCGACGACCCTCCGAGCATGGAGTGTCTCCCGGGCGTCCCCGAGAGCAGTCGGGAAGAGTTCAGCGAGGCCATGGGCTTCGCGTGGCGGCTCTCGGAAGATGCGTTCGAGCTCGCCGACCCGGTCCCGCCTTCGCCCGATTCGGACACCCAGACCGTCCAGGCCTGGACCGAGGGACCGCTGCACGAGTGGCTCCACCAGAAGAACCACCTCGTCGAAGCGGCGCGGGCCGAGCTCAACATCGCCGCCGAAGAGAGCCACGACCAACGCACGATGGCAGGAGCTCTCGTCGGTCTCCTCTACGAGGACGTCGCGCGAGTGCTCTTGCGGGTGCCGCTGCCCCGTGACCTCGCGAACGAAGAGCCGATCGTGGTCGAGGCCTTCCGAGACGTCGTGGAGGCACAGGCGCACCCCTACATCGAGCATGCGAAGCGCGCGTTTCGAGCGTGCGCGGCGAACGCGCAGCCCCACTCTCACCTGCACTCGTGGGCACACTTCTGCTCGGCACGCGCGGCCAACCTTCCGCTGACTCGCAGCGAACGCGAGGCGGAGGGGACGACGGTCGAAGTCATCGCGCCCGACTGATGGCGAGCGAAGACGCAGCGGCGCTCGACGCCCTCCTGCGAAGCGAGCTCCCCGGCGACGCCCGGGACGCGCTGCTTCGTTTCACGACGCTCGTGCGGCAGTGGAGCCAGAAGACCGATCTCGTGCGGATTCGGACCGCCGACACGCTCGCGGAGCTCCTCTTCCTGGACGCCCTGCAGCTCGCGGTGGTCGTCCCGGAGGGAGCCACGGTGATCGACGTCGGCGCGGGCGCCGGGGCGCCGGGGCTGCCGCTCGCCGTCCTCCGCCCGGACCTGCGACTCGTTCTGCTCGAGCCGCGACGGCGACGAGTGATGTTCATGCGCTTGGCCGCCGGCTCGCTCGGCGTGACCGACCGGGTGGAGGTACGGGAGGGTCGGCTCGAAGATCCGCCGACGCCGGAGACGATGGGCTTCGACTTCGCCTACTCGCGAGCGACCTTCGCGCCGCCGGAGTGGGTCCGGCGGGGAAGCGCGCTCGCGAGCGAGGTCGGCGTGCTCCTGGCGCGGGAGGAGCCGCCCTCCCCCACCGGAGGCCTGCGGATGGCCCAGGAACGGCCCTACGACGTGCCTTCATCGGGCGCTCCACGACGAATCGTCACATTCGTGACCCCGGAAGACGGGCCAGATGGCCGGGGGCTGGTAGGCTCAGCCCCGTGAGCACCCCGATCGACGTGGCCCGCGCGCTCCACGCACGGGGCCAGAGCTTCGAAGCCGAAGTGATCGTGCTCGGCGCGCTCGCTCGCGACCCCAGCGACACCGACGCGCGCAGCGCCAGCATGGCCATCCGCCGTGGCCAGAGGCTCGGAGCGCCAGCCACGGAGCCGGCGATCGATCTCCGCCTGGTCGACCGATGGATTCGCGCCGGCATGCTCGTCGAGGCGCTGGCGCTCCTGGTGGCGAACCCGATCGAAGGTGAAGAGCAGCGGGTCCAGGAGTGGGCCGACCTGCTCGGCGAGCTGCTCGCGCCCGTGCCAGCGCACGCCGAGCCCGTGTTCGTCGAGATGCATCGGCAGCTCCTCCGGGGTGCGGGAACGGTGGCCATGGCGGTCCTGGAGGACCGGGGCGCCGAAGGGCCGCTCCCAGCGTGGGCGAGTCGCCGCCTGGCGCTCCTTCGCTGGATGCTCCTCGACAACGCCCAGTCGCAGGTTCGGGAGGAGAAGGCCGAGCTCGCGACGAGCCCGCTGGCTCAGGCCCTGCAGGTGCCACTCGCGCAGCGTTCGCTGGTCGGAGCTCGCGACGCGGCGGGTACCTTCGTCCAGCAGCACCCGGAGGATGACGAAGCGGCCGAGGTGTTGCTCGCGCTCGAAGCCCTCGTCGACGAGATGAGCGCGCACGACCACATGGATCTGATGGGTGGTCAGACGGTGCCGGTCATGGGCCGGCCGGCCGCGTCGATGCAACTACAGATGGCCAGCCTGGAAGGAGCCGCCGCGCTCTACCGGAAGCTGGCGAGCGGACAGGTGAAGATCCCCGAGGCCCGCGGCCTGCTCATGTCGGTGGAGACCGTGCTCCGAGCGCTCAAGCCGCGGGCGGATGCCGACCGGACCTTCAAGCGGCCGTCGGAAGAGGGCTTCGAGGACACCACGCGACCCGCGAGCGAGAGGCTCCGCCGGCTCGCGGCCAGCCCCGTGGCGCAGGGACCCCAGCGGACCGGGACCTTCGAGGACGACGAAGGGCCGACGCGCGTCGCCCGCCGTGGCGAGCTGCCGCTCGACGCCTTCGACGACTCGCAGACCCGCGAGGTGCACATCCCCGACGACCTGCCGCCCATCGATCCGCCGACCGTCGAACGCTCGCTGGACGATGGGTTCATGGACACCGAGCGCGGTGGCTTCGACGACGCCGTGAGGGAAGCGCGGGCCGAGCTCGACATGGGTGACTCGACCGAGGTCTCGGCCTCGCCGCTCGACGCGGAGATGACCCGCGTGGATGGAAGCGCCGAGACGCCGAAGCCGAAGAGTCAGGTCCGGGGCCAGGTCGTGATCGCGCGCGTGATCAAGGTGGGCGGATGAGCATCCGGCCGCCAGCACCGGGCTGGACCGTCCCGCCGAAGCAGGCGGGCGATGGCCGCGCGCTCGTGCTCTACGTCGACGTCGACGATCAGAGCCACGAGCTCGCGGGGCAGCGGCTGCGCCATGCGTATCGCTTGCTGCGCGCCGGTGGGGATCGCGAAGCGTGCGAGCTGCTGCGGACCTACGGCGACGACCTGGTCGCGGTCCTGCTGGATGTGGACCTGCCGGGCTCGGTGCTCGATGGGATCCTGCTCACGCGCATCCTCCGCGGGAAGGTGCCGAGCGCGGCGCTGCCCCCCTTCGCGCGACAGATGCCGACGATCGATGTGCCGATCCTCCTGGTGACCGGCGAGACGGGGCGCTACTCGGAAGCCGAGCTGCGCAAGTACGGCGGCGATGGGCTGCTGCCGAAGCCGGTGGACATCGCGCACGTCACCCTCGCGCTCACCGACTGGCACCTACGCCGCTGACGCCGACCCGTCGGGCTATGGCCTCACCGCCCGGCTCGAGACCGTCCGGAGCGTTGGCTGCGTGAGCGCGACGCCGAGTACCGGGATGCAGCCCTCCGCCCCGGTCACCTCCCAGGGGCGAAGGGTGCCCTCCAAAACCACGCGCTGGCCGACCACGGACGCGAGCTCATGGGCCGCCTCCGCGACCGGGACGGTCCGAAGGCACCGCTCTGGCCCGAGGGAGAGGGTGAGCTCGCCCCCCGAGCCCTGGAGCACCCCGTGCACCGCGACCGGTCGGTCCCGGAGGAAGGCGATCACGTCGGCACCGGTGCGGATCGGCTGCTCGTCGACCGCCGGCATGGGGCTCTCGAGCACCATCGTGACGGGCAAGGCCGCTCCCGCCGCGTCCACGATCGGCCCCTCGGTGTGGTCGAGCACCCTGAGGCGGCCCGCCAGAGTGACGGTGTCTCCGTTGGGGAGGTGGTCCGGCGCCGGGTGCAGCACGACCCGCCACGGGGTGGCGCCGGTGAGACGCAAGAGTGTCACCGGGCCGCCCCAGACCACGGGGCTCCGTTCGGCGCGCTCGACGACACCACGGACCGTGGCTGGGCGCGCCACCCGCGCCAGGTCGGCAACGTCACGGACGGGCGTGGAGGCAGCTGGATCGGAGACCCGGGCCGGCGGCGAACTGGGCGCCGGGTGTTCGGCCGTGTGGGCCCCCTCCGTGCAGGCGACGACGAGCAGGAGCAATGCGACTTTCATACGCGAGCAAACGATCGAGGCGCGCCGTTCTTCAGTTCGTCCGATTTGATGCGTCGAGCCTTCCCATGCTGCCCCCTCGGCGGGTGACCGTCAGGCTCCCCTGCCACAGTGCGTGCGGTGCTCTCGGGGAGACGCGAGCGGGTCGTACGAGCTGATCCGTGAGCCGGTGACCCCCGAGGGACTGGCCCGACGCATCCGAGAGCTGCTCGAGCGACGCTGAGCTCCGTCGGGACTCAGGGACTGGCGGAGAGCGCGTCCCAGTCGCCGAGCGGCCACATGCGCTCGCCGAAGAGCCGGAGGCGCTCGATGAGCGCCTCGTCCATGCCCGCGTCGCGCATGAAGGGGATCACGCGGTAGATGCCATCGGCGTGAGTGGCGCTGTCCGAGATCAGCCCCGATCCGGAGTACGGCGTCGGCACGTAGTCCTCGCGGTTCACGTGGTTCTGCCCGTCACCGCGCGAGAACTCGGAGGGGTCGTAGGTCTCGGTCTTGTCGAGCCACGCCTCGAGAAGGGCGTTCTGCAGCTTCAGGCGCAGCCCGGGCTCGACCTCGTCCAACGCGTCCCAGATCGCGAAGCGATCGCCGTCACCGTTGAAGAACGACCCGCCGATGCTGACGAAGCGCCAGGGCGTCACGTGGGTGAGCCACCAGCCGCTCGGTCCCGGGCCACGGTCCAGGCGGAGCGCGTCGGGGTAGCGGTCGGGGTCGGCGGGCTCGGCGCCGTCCGGTGGACGCATGTCGAGGTTCTGATGCATCTCGATCAAGGTCTGCGCATAGCGCAGCGGCTGGGGGTGCTCGTTGAGGCGATGGGAGTGGAAGAGGTGATCCATCTGGTACTTCCAGTCGGGCGGCCGATGGTTCACCGGGTCCCGATTGCCCGCGTTGAGGATGACCTGCAGCTGGTACCAGGCCGTGTTGAAGTACGCGCCCTGGGCGCGGGTCAGGTGGGCGAAGGTGAAGCTGTCGTTTCCGATGCGGTGTGGCGCCAGCTCGAAGACCTGCCGCTGCGAGCCGGGCCAGCCGCGCGCCTCGCCGTAGGGATAGACGTCGGCGGTCGCGTCCTCGAGGCCGAAGCGTTGCATCACCTCCCAGTGCTTCACCGCCGACCAATGGCTGATCGATCGCATCGGCCGCTCGCACACCGTCGGGTCGCCCCACTCGCTCTCCGGTGGCGGGCTCGAAGGCATCCCCAGTAGCTGCATCGCCTCGCTCTCGTGCACGGCGGTGTTTCGGCACGGCTGCGGTCCGCCCCCGCGGTTGAAGCGCCCGACCGCGGCGCGGAACGGATCGAGCACGTCTCGGAGCAGCTCGCGCGAGCGCACCGCCTCGTCGTCGGTTCGCATGCGCTCCGCCCCACCGTCGGCGAGGGCGGTGAGGGTGTCCTCGTAGGCCTGGTAGACCTCGTGCTCCCGAATGCTCTCGCCCCACACGTCGACCGGATGGATCTCCGGGAGCCAGGCGTTCCAGTCGGGGAGCTGCAGGGCGATGGGCTGCTCCCGAACGTTGAGCGTCCCTCGGGTCGAGACTGCGTCGGCGATCGCCTCCTCCGACGTCCCGTCGGGGAAGAGCACGTCGAGCATCTCGGCGTCGTGCTCGAGCACTGCCTCGAGCCCGGCGCCGGCTGCCCACTCCTCCACTGGCCGAGCGTCGAGGCCCGACCCCGGCTGGTAGGGCGGGTTCCATGGCCGCGCCTGTACCGGCGCGGGCCCCGGCAGCGAGCGGACGTAGCTCGCGATCTGTCGGCCTTCGGTCTCGCTCAGCCCGTGGAAACGGGAGCGCTCGATGATCGAGTGGTTCGAGAAGTTGAAGTACTTGAGGTCGTGGCCGTCGGCCGCGTGACAGTCGGAGCAGGACGCGCGGAGCTCGGTGTCGTCGAGGGGCGACTCCACGAGTGGCGTGCTGCCATACCAGAGCGCCGCGCCCGCTTCGACATCGGCCGGATCGGACGAGGGGCTCTCCCAGAGCCGGGGGTCGTCGTCACGAAAGGCCGAGGGATCGATCAGGGGCTCGTCGCCCGCGAGCACGTCGAGCGCCAGGATGCGGTAGCCGATGGAGAAGCCGTCGGTGCCCTCGTAGCGAAACACGAGCTCGTTCTCACCTTCGACGAAGCCCTCCATCGGGAGCCGGCCGCGAACGGTCGCCCAGGCACCGGCGATGCCCCCGTAGCGAACCTCCGGATCGGCAACGGTGACCGTCTCGTCGGTGAGCGCGACGAAGGGTCCTCCATTCAGCGAGACGCTGGCCTTCGCACCTCGCTCGGGGTTGGTGCCCGAGTCCCGGTAACCGCATCGGTGGCAGGTGAAGGACAGGGTGTCGGCGCCGCTCGCGTCAGCGAGATCGAAGGTCACAGCGACGGTGGTGCCGCCCTCTCCCAACACCTCGATGGGCAGGGCGATGGCATCTGGGTCGGCGGGCTCCACGACGTCCGGCAGGGGAGCCGCGTCGCGAGGCGCGGCCGCGTCCGGCCCGGCATCATCGGCCCCATGGCCTCCGCTGCAGGCGGTCATCAGGAGGGTGGCCAACAAGATCCGCATCCGGGCCAGGGTAGCGAGGCGACCCGGCCAAACGCGTTACGCACCCGTCGTCTGGGGAGCGCGCCGAGACTCGCGGCCGTGCGCAGCCGCGGTCCGAATTGATGCGATGCAGCTCGGTCCCTTTCCGCGATAGGCTGGGTTCGCCCGTTAGCCTCCGGCAGCCGCGAACCTCACGTGGCAGCATCAGATGCGGGGCCCGGTCATGCCCACGACTCGAGCCTTTCCCATGTTCCGCCTCTCTCGCACTCACGCGTCGGTCGTCGTGACCGCGTCGCTGCTGGCCGCGTCGTCCACGCTGAGCGCGTGCGACGACGAACCCGCCGAGCCCTACCCCTACACCGTCGTCTTCCTCGGGTTCGGCGAGCGGGACTACGACCTGTTGGACCAAGGCGTCCAACTCGTGCTGGACGGCGAAGTCCACTCCGAGCTCCCCCGGCCCCTCGGCGGCGGTGACCGAGCCGCCAGCTTCGAGCTTCCGCCGGGCAGCTCGCTGGTGTGCGATCGCTCGCCGGCGATCCGCTTCGCGTCGGTGTGCGGTGTCGTCGACCTGCCGCTCGAGGGCTGCGACGCTGCGGACGAGCAGCGAGAGCGGGAACGCCATGAGGATGGTCGGCTCTACGGTCGCCTCGACCTGCGTCTGTCGACGCCGCCCGGGCGCGTGAGCGCGACCACGCTCTACTTGGACAACCGTGGCGTGCCCGATGCGGCGACGGTCCGCGTGGGCGCCCACGAGGTGCAGGTGCCCGCCGATTCCGGCCACAAGACCGCGGTGGCCAACGTCTCGTGTGACTCCCCCGGCCGGGTCCGCGTGGGGGCTCGTGACCTGGGGCCGTGGCCACCGGAACCGACGCCGGCGGTCCTGATCGATCTCGCGGGCGGACAATGCTACGGCCGCGTCATTCTCCGCTACACGGCGACGCCTACCTTCGACGGGCCACCGAGCGTGGAGACTCGATATGACGATGGGCCGATCCACCCCCTCGCCCCGGTCCACTACCCGTTCGACGCCCCCGATACGATCCCGTCCGAGACGGCGAGCACCCAAGAGCTCTCTCACCTCATGCGCATCCCTTGTGACTAGCTAGAGGGTGCGCGCCGAGTGGAGTCCGAGCGCTCGGTTCAACGCGTCCGCCGCCTCTTCGTGAACGGCTTCGCCCGGGAGGGGCTCGGTCAGCGGCCGGACCGGTCCATCCACGTATTCGAGCACCAATCGCCCACCGGCGACCCCGGGGGGGTAGTCGAGCGCCTGCTGCACCCGGTGAGGTTCGACCACGACCGCCTCGAGCCCGTCGAGGGGGTGCTGCTCTCGACGAGTCCGGCGAAGGAAGCGACGGCGCTCCACCGTCAGCACGCGGGCGACCGGGTCGACGATGAATGTGATGCGGCCACCCGCACTGGAACGCGTTCCGAAGAAGCCATGGGCACCGACCAGCGCGAGCAGGCTCACCGCGAGGCCGAGCCAGAGCCAAGGGCGGTCTTCCAGCACGAGCGCACGTGCGTTCTCGTCCGCCAAGAACCGCTTCAGCGCTTCGAAGGCGTCGTGCGCGTCTTCCCGGTCGGTCCGTTCGAGGACCGAGACACGGCGCCCCTCTCGGTCGAAGGCGTCGGTGCGACCGAGCTCCGACCACCCGCGCCCGCGAAGCGGCACCCACTCCACCCGGGCCAGCGCCTCCGGGTCGAGCTCACGGCGAGCGAGCTCCCAGTCGCCCACCGTGACCCGCTCGGCGCAACGAACCTCCCCCTGCTTGCGGGCACACTCGAAGGACGTCACTCGCATCGCGGCGGCCCCGAAGCCGAGCGCCATCAGCAACGAGAAGAGACCCGCCACCGTGCCGGCGATCGGCCGCGGAAAGCGGCCATACGGGATCTGTCGAGCTCGGGGCCTGCTGCTCTCTCGGTACCCGACGCTCGCCTCGGGATCGCTCGAACGTCGGGTCATGGGATCGAGTGGAGCATGCGGGAACGGGGTTGCGTGTTCTCGGGCCGCTCGACCTTGGCGAGTACGAGGCCGAGGATCGACCTACCGCAGGACCGCCGGTCGCGCCCCACATCTTTTCGGACGCCTGCGTCGCGCCCAGCTACAGCAGGTACGCGGCGGCGGCGGCGATGCCGCCCATCGCGAGCGCCAGCGCGAGCACGAAGAGCCAGCCCTGGGTCGAGGTCGACTTCGGGTCGGCGCTCACCCGGCGACGGCGTTCGGAGGGCTGCGATGGATGAGATGGAGCCGCGGCTTCCGGCCGATCGAGGGTGACCGGACCGGTGCCGTCGCCGCGCGGGTTCGTCGGCTCGAGGTGGTCGAGGGCGAGGGCCTCGACGAAGGGCTTGGGGAACGAGCGCGCGCTCTTCACGAGCTGGGGTCCGACGAGCACGCGCATCGACTCCACGAGCTCGCGCTTCCCGATGGGGCCGGCGGCGTCGGCGAGGAGTGCGCCGAGATCGGCCGCGTTCGAGGGACGGTGATCGGCGATCGGCCGGGTGGCCCACTGGATCGCCTCGTCGAGCTCGCTCGGGACGCCCTGGCGAATCGAGTGCAGCGAAGGGATCTGAGGGTTCCGGAGCGCCTCGAGGAGCTCGACCATCTCGAGGTCCGGGTGCAGCCGGCGCTGCGCCGAGGCCTCCCAGAGCACCACGCCGAGCGAGAAGAGATCGGCACGGCGGTCCATGGGCTCGGCGGCCGCCTGCTCCGGCGACATGTAGCGGAGCTTGCCGCGCACCTCGCCGTGGCTGGTGCGTCGGGCGCGCCCCTCGGCCTTGGCCACGCCGAAGTCGATGAGCTTCACCTCGCCGGTGTGGCTCAGGAGCACGTTCTGCGGGCTCATGTCGCGGTGGATGACGTTGAGCAGCTCGCCCGCGTCGCCCTTGAGCTCGTGCGCCAGGTGGAGCCCCTTGCAGATCTCGCTGCCGATCCACGCGATCATGCGCGGGTCGAGCGCCGCGCCGCGCCGCTGTGCGAGCGCCAGCAGGTGCGCCAGGGTGCAGCCGTGCACGTACTCCATCGCCAGGAAGTAGGTGCCATCCTCTTCGCCGAGCTCGTGCACGGCGACGACGTTCGGGTGCTTCAGCCGGATGGCGATCAGCGCTTCGTCGATGAACCACCGCGTCGCCTCCCAGTCGTCTTGGAGGTGCGGGTGGATCACCTTCACCGCGAGCGGCTTGCCCTCCTCGCCGATCTTCTGGCCGAGGTAGAGGCTCGCCATCCCGCCCTGGGCGACTCGAGCGACGAGCTCGTAGTCGCCGAGCTTGGTGACGGGCGACTCCGTGCTCACGACGTTCTCAGCGACGGCCGCGTCGACGCGCCGGGATGATCTGAATCCGGCGACCCTGACCGTGGCCCTGCGAGGCGGTGGTCACGTCTTCGAGCTTGGCGAGCGAGAGGTGGATGACTCGACGGTCGCGCGCGCTCATCGGCTGCAGCGTCACCACGCGGCCTTCCTTCACGGCGCGCTTGGCTTCGCGCTGGGCGAGGCTCACGAGGCCCTTGTCGTGGCGCTCGCGGTAGTCGCCGCTGTCGACGATGACGAAGCGGCGCCCCTCGGGCGAGCGGTTCACGATCTTGTTGGCCAGGAACTGGAGCGCGTCGAGCCCGGCGCCCTTCTTGCCGATCACCCGACCGGCGTCCGGGCCGACGACGTCGAGGACGATCTGCTCTTCCGAGTCCTCTCGGATGTCGACGTCCACGTCGCGGTCCATGATGTCCAGGATCACGTCCAGGAGCTCGGCGGCCTCCTCGGCCTTCCCGTCGGCTTCGAAGGAGACGGCCTCGCCGTTCTTCTTCCTGTCGCGGGGGTCACTCTCACGAGTGTCGGCCGGCTCTTCGGCGACGAAGAGTGCCCCATCTTGCGGCTTGTCCTTGCGCTCATCCACGGCGTTGCCTCTTCTTGCCTCGCTTGATGCTGCGGCGGCGCGCGGAGGCGCTCGCCCCGGCGAGGGCTTCGGTCGGTTGCAGGTCGTCCGGCTCATCGCCCGAGTCATCCTCGTCGTCGAGGGTGCTCGCGGTGGCGTTCTTCGCCTCTTCTTCCCGGTCCAGCTTCGCGTAGATGGCGCGCTGCTGGAGCATGGTGAGAACCGAGTTGGTCACCATGTACAGGCAGAGGCCGGCCGGCAGGAAGAGCATGAAGGCGCCGATCATGAGCGGCATGAAGTACATCATCATCTTCATCTGCGCGGAGTCAGCCGTGGTCGGCGTGAGGCGCTGCTGAACGTGCATCAGCAAGGCGACGAAGACGGGGAGCACGTAGTAGGGGTCCGGCGAGCTCAGGTCCGTCCAGTAGAGCGTGAACGGCGCGTGATAGAGCTCGACGTTGGTCGAGAGGGAGCGGTAGAGCGCGAACCACACGGGCATCTGGAGCAGGGAAGGCAGGCAACCCGCGGCTGGGTTCACCTTTTCCTTCCGATAGAGCTCCATCATCGCGGCGCCCTTCTTCTCGCGATCGTCGCCGTACTTCTCGTTGATGGCGTCGATCTGCGGCTTCAGCTTCCGCATCTTCCCCATCGCCTTGAAGCTGTGCCAAGTGAGCGGGAAGAAGACGATCTTGACCAAGATCGTCAGCAGGATGATGGCCAGGCCCCAGTTGCCGACCACGCCGTGAATGCTCTCGAGCAGATCGGCGAACCCGTTCGCGATGAACGAGAACCAGCCGAGGTCGACCACCTCGGTGAGCCCGTGGCCCGCAGCGGCGAGCGCGTCGCGGTCGGTCGGGCCGACGAAGGCCAGCGTGCGGCTGACGGTGGACTCGCCACCGCCGAGCTCGACGCGCGGGCCGCGTAGCTCCGCCGAGAAGAGCGTGCCCATCCAGGAGTCGTCGTCGGTCGAACCGCCGGCGTGAGTACCGCTGACGATGCAGCGCTGGGCGCGGCCGCCATCGGGGGCCAACGCAGTCGCGAAGTAAGCGCTGGTGAGCGAGACGAAGTCCACGCCGGGACCGAAGCCGATGCCGGGGTCGATGGCCGTGCCCCAGCGCTCCTGCGCCGTCTCGCGGAGCGTGCTCGCGTCGAGACGCTCCACCTCGTCGTCGCCGTACTTACAGGTGCCGGTGACCATCGAGGTCGAGGGACGACCGATGAAGCCACCCTCCTCGGCCTCGCGCGGAACGTAGTCGTAGGCGAGGTGAGCGACCGCGACCGGTCGCGTGGCCTCACCGAGGTTCACGATCCGGACGGTGGACCAGAGCTGGTAGGGATCTTGGCCGGCCTCGATCTTCCGAACCACCAGGAACCCGTCGGCCTCCAAGCGGAAGCGGACCGTGCGCTCGTCCACCTGCTCGCCGCTCCAGACGGCATCCGCCGGGATGGTGATCCCGCGTGGGCGGATCTGAAGCGTGTAGGCGTGCTCCTTCCAGGTCGAGACCATCTCGATCGGGTCGCCCTGGTCGTCGGTCCAACGCTCGGACTTCAGCTGGAAGCCCACCATCCCGGTGTTCAGCGTCGAGAAGCGCGCCGCGAACTTGTCCGTCTCGATCGTGAAGATCTCTTCGGCCTCCGCTCGGGCGGCCTCGTCGATGGACGGCTCCGCCTCTTCGGCTGCCGCGTCGTCACCCGACTCCGCTTCCGCGGCGCCCTCTTCGGTCGAGGCGGCCGGAGTCTCGGGGCTCGCGTCGGTCGGGCCCGCGAACGTGTCGGCGAAGTAGAGCCCGCCGGCGATCAGACCGAGCACGGCGAGGAAGGCTAACTGTCGCTTGGGATTGTCCATGGAGTGCGGGACCGGGAAAGGGTGCCGGCGAGGATTGGCCGGGAGGGTCCGATGGGAGGGTCGAGGGCTCGCAGAGCCGGTCCGACGCTCGAAGAGAACCGTTTGCCGTCAATCGGCCGTGAGCGCAAGCGAAACGTCGCCGTCGAGCAGCTCCGCTGCCCGTCGCTGGAGAGTACGCCTGGCACGGCGCACCTCTTCCCGCAGGGTCTCGTAGTCGATCGTCGGCGCGCCACGCTTGGCGATGAACACCACGTCGATACCCTCCGGGAACCACTCGCGGTTCCGGCGGAAGACCTCGCGGACCAGCCGCTTCACCCGGTTTCGCTCGACGGCGTTGCCCACCTTGCGGGTGATCGTGATACCGACCCGACCCGGCCCGTGAGGGCTCCGGTCCAGGGTCAGGAGGAAATGACGCGTGTGCGCACGCACGCCGGATCCCTGCACCCGGCGAAAGTCACGCCGTTGCTTGATCCGGTCGCTCGGACGGAGCTGCTCCGTCATCGACTCACGCCAGGCTGGAGCCCGGCGGAACCGCTCACTTGCGGTAGGTGCTGACGGTGAGCCGCTTGCGGCCCTTGGCGCGCCGACGGGCGAGGACCTTGCGGCCGCCCTTGGTCTTCATGCGGGCACGAAAACCGTGGCTGCGCTTCCGCTTCACTCGGCTGGGCTGGTAAGTGCGCTTCACGGGAAATTCTCCGAAACGGTATGCGAGGCCCCGTACGCGGGCGCCTCCAAAAGGGAGCGGAAGTAAGCACGCGGCCGGGGGGGTGTCAAGGCAGCGACGGCGGGTTCTGGCGCACTTCTCGATCGGCCATTTCCCCGCCCGCGACCACCCGAACCCCCGTGCGGAGCAGGGCCCGGCGCTCGGGGCGGACTTCTGGGTCGAGCCGGGGCCGGGTCGGTCCGAGCGCCTCGGCGTTCGAGGGCGCCCGGGTGGGTAACGGGCTCGGCGAATCGGGTCCGAAGAGCAGAAGCATCAGGATCAGGGGCATGAGTCGTCCTCCAGGTCGGTCATCCATCCGGCGTCGAGGAAGCTGAAATAGCCCTCGTGGCCGATGATCACGTGGTCGAGCACCCGGACCCCGAGCAGGGCGCCCGCCCGGGCCAGTCGCGCGGTGAGCGCGCGGTCCTCGGGGCTGGGGTCGGGGCTCCCGCTCGGGTGATTGTGGACGAAGACGACGCCGCTCGCGGCACGCTGCAGCAGCGGCCGGAACACGTCGGCCGGGTGCACCGGGCAGGCGCTGAGCCCGCCGACGGCGATCCGGATCTCACCCATCGGGCGGTTCTTCGCGTCCAAAGGGATCGCCAGGAAGTGCTCCACACTCGCCCGAGCGAGGCGTGGCCGGAGCGCCGCGTCGACGTCCCGGCTCGCGAGCAGCCGCTTTCCACGGGGAAGCGGCCGGGTCAGGGCTCGTCGGCCGAGTTCCACGGCGGCCACGAGTCGGGCGGCCTTGCTGGGGCCGATGCCGGGGATCGCCAGCAGCCCTTCCACCGCCATCCCAGCCAGAGCTTCGACGCCGCCGACGTGGTCGAGGACCAACGCGGCCAGATCGCGCACCGATCGGCCGGCGCCACCGGTGCCGAGGAGCGCCACGAGCAGCTCCTCGTCGCCGAGCGCCTCGCCGGGCAGCGTGCGCAGTCGCTCGCGCGGCCCGGAGCGAACGAGGGTGTCGGGGACCCGATCGGCGACGTGGTCGGAGGACATGCCACCACCCGATGCAGCTCGCGGGCCAGCTCTCCGCGGGTCGATCGCCGGCGCTTCGGAGGGCGCCCGCCGGCGGCCAGTGGCGGATTCGCCGGCGCCCGCCGCCGAGCGGTGGTGGTCGCACCGCTCGCCGTGCTACGCCCCGGCGGTGACCCGGCAGCGCCTCACCCTGGCTGGCATGTGGATCGGCGCGATCGGCGCGGTGATCTTCCTCTGGCTCTCCCGCCAGAGCGAAGAGGACATCGAGCCCGCGATGGAAGCGCCGGGGATCCCAGTGCGGGGCCCGGCCGACCGCGCACCCGAAGAGAACCGGGCTGGCGCCCTCGAGCCGCTCGAGCCCGGCCCGCCGATCACCTACCGCCTCGATCGGCGCCACTCGGGCCGGAGCCCCTACCCTGGTCCGCCCCGAGCGATCCCCGCCTGGCAGTTCGAGACCGGCAGCCGGATCACCGCTCAGCCAGTCGGAACGGCCGACGGCCGCATCTACGTGGGCTCGCACGACGGCTTCTTCTACGCGCTCGACGAGCACGGCAACGAGCGCTGGAAGTACGACCTGCACGCGCCCGTCTGGTCCACCGCGGCCGTCGACGACGAGGGCCACCTCTACGTCGGCTCCGACGCGAAGGTGGTGACCTCGTTCACGCGCAGCGGCGACGTGCGCTGGCGACTCGACGTCGAGGACGACGCGGACACCGGCATCGTCATCGGCCCACCGGTCGACGGCTCGCCCGGCCGGCTCCACTTCGGCGCCGGCTCCGATCTCTGGGCGGTGGAGACCGACGGCACCGTGGCGTGGCGCTACCACGCCAACGGCAAGATCTTCAGCACACCGGCGATCGACGACGACGGCACCATCTACTTCGGCAGCCAGGACGACCACGTCTATGCCATCGCGCCGGACGGGCGGCTCCGTTGGCAGTACCGCACCGGCGACGACGTCGACTCGAGCCCGATGCTCAGCGAGCAGGGGCACCTCTACTTCGGCTCCGACGACCACAAGGTCCACAGCCTCGACCGCGACGGGAACGTGCGCTGGTCCACCGACCTCGAGGGCTACGTTCGGGCGCCGGTCGCGGTCGGCTCCGACGGAAGCATCCTCGCAGGTGTGTACGGCCCACGACCGCGCTTGGTCGCGCTCTCGCCGAGCGACGGGGCCATTCGCTGGTTCTTCCCGGTGACCGTCGCCGACTCGACCGAGGTCGGCGTCGAGTCCGGCGCGCTCGTCGACCGCGACGGCAACCTCTACTTCGGCGCGCACGACGACTACCTCTACGCGCTGGCGCCGAGCGGCGACCTGCGCTTCATCCACGGCACGGGCGGCGACGTCGACTCCGCGCCCATCCTGACGCCCACCGGCCTGCTCGTCTTCGGCTCCGAGGACGGCTACCTGCACGCCCTGCGGATCGAGGAGTGATGCGCTGGCTGCTCCTTGGTCTGCTGCTGGGGTGCGGCGCCAAGAGTGGCCTCGACCTGGACGGCCATGCGGAGCCCCGCGACCTGGGCGCCGACGACGACCACGACCTCGGACGACCGATCGACCTCGGCGCGGCCGACGCGGGGCCCGGGCGCTCCTGCGAGACGAGCTGCGGCTTCTGCACCAGCGGCCCGCGGGTGCGGATCGACGAATGGGGCCAGTCGCCCGACCTGACCTGGGACGGCGAGAAGCTCCTGGTGGTCTACGACACCCGCGAGGGGAACTCGGTGGCGGCCGTCGACCTCGACGGGCGCGTCCGTTGGCGCGAACCGCTCGGCGGCACGCAGCAGCCGCGCATCGCCTATGACCACGAAGCCGGCGCCGGGCTCGTGGTCTTCGACTCGGGGCTGCGTTGGCTCGGCGCGGACGGTCGTCCGATGGACCACCCCGACATCGACATCGACATCGACATCGGGTTTCAGATCGGTGGCGACGTCGCGGTGACGTCGAGCGGGTTCCTGCTGATGATCGGCGCCATCGCCTGGGTCGACACGCCGGGTCTCTATTTCGATCGCACCGGTCGGCTGCCTGGGGCGTCGATGCCCCGCGAGCTCACGCCCGAAGGTCCGCAGGCACCGCCCGAGCACGCCGTGGACGACTCCGGCCGCGCGACCTACGTGGCCGCGGCAACCTACGCCGGGGCGGGCGCCATCTATCCCGCGGGAGCCGGCGGCGTCCCCACCCCCGAACAGCCGCTCGACCCGACCAACGGCCGCGTCTTCGGCATCGCTCCCGGCGCCGACGCCGACCTCTTCGTCCTCCGCGCCGATGGCGACACCGACCAGCTCGCGCTCGAGCGCTACCGCGCTGGCAGCGTGTCGGAGTGGCCCGTGCCGACTGCGATCGCGCCCTTCGACGGCCACATGCTCGCGATGGGTCGCAGCCTCGCCATCGCGAGCTCCGCGTTCGGCATGCGCGAGGTCGGGCTCGTCTGTGGGAACGTGCGCGAGCCAGGCGACCTCGACCCTCGCGCGGTGCTTCGGGTCGACGACGTCAGCCGCGCCGTGCGCATGGCACGGCACCCACGCGGCGTGGCATTGACGTGGATCGAGGGCGCCGTCGACGGCTCGCGGCCGGTAGTGCAGATCCTCGACTGCTGCGTCGCCGAGTGAGCGACGAGAGCTGCGCTACTTCTTGCCGCCGAAGAGCTTGCCGAAGAGGCCACCCTCTTTGGCGGGTTTGGCGGCTGCGTGAGCGCCGCTATCCTGCCCGCGCATCTTCGCGAGCCGAACCTGTCGCTGCGCGTCGACGTTCTTCGGGTTGATCTCGACCACCCGCTCGAAGAGGCGAATGGCGCCCGCCCGGTTGCCGCGGCGATCGTAGATGCGCGCCTTCGCCATGAGCGCACGTTCATGGTTCGGGCTGAGCTCGAGCGCGCGGTCGAGCTCGACGAGCGCAGCGTCCATTCCCTCGTCGCCCACCGCCTGCCATCGGATCAGCCCCAGCGCGGCGTGGTAGTCGGCTTCGTCCGGGACCTCCTCGAGGAGATCCAGCACGAGCTGCTCGGCGCGGGCCCAGTCCTTGCGGCGGATGAGGACCTCCACCTTCTGGAACTCCATCGCCGCGCTCAGGATGCGCTGCAGCTCACGGTCGGCCTTCGGCGTGCCGCCGCCGTCCTGCACCTGCTTGAGGTACTTCCCCCGCTCCTCCGGGTCGGTCAGCGTCTCGTGCGCGCCAGTGAGGTGCTGGAAGATGCGCTCCGACAGGTCCCGCAGGGGGCTCAGCTCGGCGGGGAGCCGGTCCGGATGCCAGGTCTTCACCTGCGCGAAGTACGCATCCCGCACTGCATCGGGCCCCGCGGCCTGGTCGACCTTCAGCATCTGGTAGTAGTTCTGGTCGTCGAGCGCTTCGGCGCGAGCGACGACCTCCTTCCAGCGCTTGGTGAGCTCGGGCGAGAGACCCGCGGGCGGCTCCAGCGGCGGCGGGGCGGCGCTCCGCGGCCGGCGGCGCTCCCCCGACGGCGGGCGTTCGGAGAACGCAGGCCCGCTCGCCGTGGGCGGTGCCGGCCTCGCCTGCGGGGCGGGCGTGGGGGTCTTCGCTGCGGGTGCTGCCGGCGCGGGAGGCTGCGCGGGTGCGCTCGCCGACTGCGCGGCCGCGGCACGACCCATCTCGGTGAGCGACTGGCGCTCGAAGGTCCCTTCGAAGACCTCGAGGGCCTTCGTGATCGCGAGCGCGTAGAGCACTCGACGTGCGACCTTCGGGTTGCCGGCGTCGGCGAGCGCTCGTTCGACCGTGATCGGCACCGCGCGGAACATGTCCAGGAACGCGCGCTCCTTCGGGAGGAACTGATAGGCCGCGAGATCGGTGCGGCGAGTGACGCGGAGCGGCTGACCGGCGAAGCGCTGGAGGATGGCCTCCGCCGCGCTCTCCCGAACGCCGCCACGCAACCCGGCGACGAGGAGCGCACGCGCATCGACCTCGCCTTCGACCTGATCGGCGCCGACCAGGTCGACGTCGTAGAAGGCGTAGGTCGTCTCGCGGCGGAAGAGTGGGAGGATGCCCCGCGCGAGGTTCCCCGAAGGCTCGAGGAGGCGCGCCTTCGTGATGCGACCCTGCTCGAAGTAGATCCGGTCCTGTCCCTGCTGACCGGCCGGCGCCCACACCGCGAGCGTCCCTTCGAGACCACGGTGAGCGATCGAGATCAACACGTGGGCGAAGGGCGTCTGCTCGAGCGATCCATGCGCGATCGGTTGAGGGGCCGCCATCGCGTTCAATGTCGCACATCTCGGGGTGTCCGTGCACTCCCACTCTGGACGGCAGGGCCCACGCTCTGGGATGCTCCGGCCAAGGAGACGACGATGAGCTTGAGCACGTTGACGGCAGACGAAGCCACCCTCTTGATGGGGATGTTGCGCGAAGTGGTCCAGGCGGACGGCGAGTACAGCGCCGACGAAGCCGCAGAGGTCGGGAAGATCAAGGAGGCCCTGGGTGACGAGCGTTTCGAGGCCGCCGTCGCCAGCGCGAAAACGACGTTCACCAGCCGCAAGAAGCTCGCGGAGTTCGCCCCGAAGGTGACCCGCCCCGAGGCCCGCGACGCAATCCTGGACACCCTCTCGGCGGTCGCCGCCTCCGACGACATCTCCGCTGGCGAGGACGAGCCCATCCAGTGGCTCGCCAAGGCCTGGGGGCGCTAGCGATCTTTTTTCACCGGCCGTGTCGATCCCACGTCCGGTCGAACGTCGTGTCGTCGAGAGCGGCAGTTCGCCGCCGGAACACGGGAGAAATCGATGCGAGTCATGGTGATCGTGAAGGCGACCAAGAATTCGGAAGACGGGATCCTGCCCGGGGACCCCCGCGCCCCGGAGGGGTTCGACGAGCTCTTCGAGAAGATGGGCCAGTTCAACCAGGAGCTGGTCGATGCGGGCGTGATGCTCGCAGGCGATGGGCTCAAGCCCAGCAGCGAGGGCAAGCGGGTACGGTTCACGGGCAAGGAGCGGAAGGTCATCGACGGGCCCTTCGCCGCCACCAAGGAGCTGGTGGCGGGCTATTGGATCTGGCAGGTGAAGTCGATGGACGAGGCCCTCGAGTGGGCCCGACGCTGCCCGAACCCCATGCCCGGTGAGGAGTCCGTGCTCGAGATCCGACCGGTCTACGAGCCCGAGGACTTCCCTGCGGACATCGCCGAGCAGGACGCCCGTCTGCGCGAGGCCATCGACGAACGCCAGTGAGCACGCAGGCTTCGGTCGAAGCCGCGTGGCGCGCCGAGGCCCCACGACTGATCGGGGGCCTCGTGCGCATCGTCCGCGACCTCGACCTCGCGGAAGACCTCGCGCAGGAGGCGCTGGTCGCGGCACTCGAGAACTGGCCCGAGACCGGGATCCCGAACAACCCGGGCGCGTGGTTGATGGCGGCGGCCAAGAACCGTGCGATCGATCGCACCCGCCGCCAGCGAACACGGGACGACCACGCTGCCCAGGCCTCGCCGCCCGCCACGTTCCAGCCCGACCTCGAGACCGCCATCGACGAGGACGTGGGCGACGACCTGCTGCGGCTCGTGCTGGTCGCGTGCCACCCGGTGCTCTCCCGAGACGCCCGGGTGGCGCTGACCCTGCGATTGCTCGGTGGGCTCAGCACCGCCGAGATCGCGCGCGCCTACCTCACCCCGGAGACGACCGTGGCTCAACGCATCGTTCGTGCCAAGCGGACCATTGCCGAAGCGCGCGTGCCCTTCGAGGTCCCGCGCGGCGAAGCCCTGGCCGAGCGGATCCCCGCGGTGCTGGAGGTCGTCTACCTCATCTACAACGAGGGGTACGCGGCGACTCGCGGTGACGACTGGATGCGCCAGGACCTCTGCGAGGACGCGATGCGCCTCGGCCGAGTGATCTGCCGATTGGTCCCCGACCACGCAGAGGCCCACGGTCTCCTCGCGCTCATGGAGCTGCAATCGTCGCGCGCGCGAGCTCGGACGACCACCACCGGCGAGCCGATCCTCCTCCTGGACCAGGATCGCTCCCGCTGGGACCAGCTGCTCATCCGCCGCGGCTTCGCGGCCTTCGAACGCGCCGCGCAGCTCGCGAAGCCGTTCGGCCCCTACACGATCCAGGCAGCCATCGCCGCGCTCCACGCGCAGGCCCGCCGCGCCGAAGACACCGACTGGGTCCGCATCGTCGCGCTCTACGACGCGCTCGTCGCTCTCACCGGCTCACCGGTCGTCGAGCTCAACCGCGCCGTGGCCGTGTGGATGGCCTACGGCGCCGCCCAAGCCCTCGACCTGGTCGACGAGCTCCGTGAAGAGCCTGCGCTGAAGGGCTACCACCCGCTGCACGCGGTGCGCGGTCAGCTCCTCGACCGACTCGGTCGTCACGCGGAAGCGGCGGAGGAACACGAGCGCGCCGCTGCGCTCGCGGGCAACGAACGCGAACGCACGCTACTCGAAGCGCGAGCCCGCGCCTCGCGAGGGGAGACGTCGAGCGCCTGAGCTGGTTCAGCGCTCGTTCTCGGGCTCCGCGGCGATGGGCTCGTCGCGTTGCGCGGCCCCCGCGTCGAGGAACTCGGACGCCGAGTGCTCCGAATCCCCGTGGTCGGCGAGCGTCTGCAGCGTCTCGTCCGCGGCGGTAGTGCGCGACGCGCGCGCTTCGTCGTCCCGGCAGGGCATGCGGAGCCGACAGCGCC
>CAYXAP010000010.1:0-21009 GCA_964462035.1 uncultured Sandaracinus sp. | reverse complement strand
GTGCGCGACGCGCGCGCTTCGTCGTCCCGGCAGGGCATGCGGAGCCGACAGCGCCGGCCCGCCAGGTTCCGCCTCGGCTCATCGCCGAGCGGGCCGTCGTGGGGCGGAGCGCACATGTGCTCGATGTCGGTCATTATCCCACTCATTTGGGGTAATTTCAGGTCGAACGGAACATGTTCTATTGACGCTCAGAGGATCACAGGCGACCTTTTTTCTTCATGTGCTCGCGGGGAAAGGGGGAGATGATGCCCCCGGATGGGGTTGCGCTAGCCGTCGCTCTCCTTACGCGTCGCGCGCTCATCTTCGCTGGCTGTTTCCTCGCCCCGTTGGGGGGATGTTCGGACGGCTCGAGCGCGTCTTGGACCTTCGAAGCGCGAGCATCGATCGGCGAGTCGGTCGAGACCATCGAAGCGTCGATCCTCGAGGGCGGCTGCTCGTCGACCGACGCCGTCTACCAGTCGCGCTTCCAACCTGGAGAGGTCGCGGCGATGCCGCCGACGCTCGGTCGCGGCCGCTACGGATTCCAGGGACGCGGCTTCGATGACGAGTGCCGCGAGGTGGCGTTCGGTTGCGTCGATGTGGAGCTCCCCACCTCGAGCGTGATCGTGACGCTCCGCGCCGGCTCCGGCGAAACGGAGCCCGAGTGCATGACTCCACTCGACGGAGGCATGCCCGACGATCTCGGCGAGCCTTCGTCATTCGATCCGTCGAACGTCTCCGCCGACCTCTTCGTCGACGACGGAGTCGTCGAGATCACCGGGGACGAGACCTACGACACCGACGACTGCACGTCCCTCCCCGGCTCGCCGATGGTGGTCCCGCAGAGCGACGGCCCCGAGCTCTGCGTCCAGCGCGCCGAACGCTTCGTCATCACGGACTCGGGCGAGCTGCGCGTGGAAGGCTCCCGACCCCTCGTCTGGCTCGCGGGTGTCTCCGTCGTGATCGACGGCACGCTCGACGCGTCCGCGCACGGACAGGGTCCCGGTCCGGGAGGCTTCGAGGGAGCGACGGATGGCACGAGCGGCCAGGGCCCCGAAGCTGGCGCCGACGGCGCACACGTCGACACCTACGATGATGGCGGCGGTGGCGGTGCCGGTGGCTGCGGCGATGGTGCTCGTGGTGGCGCGGGTGACGCGGCCGACGGTGGCGAGGGCGGCGGCCTTCGCGACTCGGTGCGCGAGCCTTTGAGGGGCGGGTCCGGCGGTGGCCTCGGTGGCGGCGGTGAGAGCGCTGGCGCCGGCGGCGCGGGAGGTGGCGCGCTCCAGATCAGCGCACGCCAGTCGATCACCATCTCCGGGGCAGTCTACGTCTCGGGCGGCGGCGGCGAAGGGGGCAACGACGGCACGTCGGACGACGCGAACATCGGCTCGGGCGGCGGCGGTGGTGCGGGCGGAACGCTGCTGCTCGAAGCACCCACCGTCTCCATCGGCTCTGGCGCGACGCTCGACGCTGCTGGAGGCGGTGGTGGCGGCGGCGCCTCGTGTCGCAACGCCGGGCGCGGCGCGAACGGCGAGGACGGACGCCCCGCGAGCGCGCGCGCCAACGGCGGCCGCCGTGGTCCGGCGTGTGACGGGTTCACCGTCGGCCAGGATGGCGGTGAGGGCGGTGGAGGAACCGAGCTCGCGGGTGCCGCTGGCGGCGACCAGGTGTCCGATGACGGCTCCGGTGGCAACGGCGGCGGTGGAGGTGGCGGCGTCGGCTGCGTACTCGTTCGCGCGACCTCTCCCGTCGGCAACGCGGACCGCGTGAACCCGTCCTCGGCCCCCGGCTTCCAGGAAGAAACGCTGGTGCTCGAATGAACCAGCTCCACCTCGCGCTCGCGCTCGTCCTGGGCGTCACGGCCTCCGCCTCGGCGAACGACGACCTCGAACACGCCATCGCCGCCTTCAACGAAGCCGACTTCGACGGCGCGCTCGCCGCGTTCGCTCGCGCGGAGGCGTCCGAACGGCTCACCAGGGAAGAGCTGACCGAGCTGCTCGCCCGACGCGCGGGCGTGCACGTGGCGCTCGGGAACGACGAGGCCACACGAACCGACCTGGCGACCCTGGCGGCGCTCGAGCCGAACTTCGTCTTCGGCGCCTGGGCGCCGCCTCAGCTGCGTGAGCGCTTCGAGCAATCGCGAGGGGAAGCTACGCGACCCACCCTCGCCGTGACGACGCACGAAGGGTCGGACGGGCGGGTCTTCGAGGCGAGCGTCGACGGCGCGCCCGACGGCCTGGTTCGCGACACGCGAATCTACGTGCGCGAACCGGGAGCGCTCGAGTGGTCGTCCATCGGCAGCGGCGAGACGGCGGACGGAGAGGTGCTCGAGTACTACGCCGAAGCTATCGGGCTCGGAGGCGTGGTCGTCGCTCGGGTCGCCAGCCGGGAGCAGCCTCGCCGGGTCGGTGAGCTCGCGGCCCCGACGGTCGAAGACGGAGGCTCCCGCAGCTGGCGTTGGTGGGTGATCGGAGGCGCGGCGGCGCTCGCGATCGGAGTCGTGGTGGGCGTGGCCGTCGCGGCCTCCGGAGGGGACGGGTCGACCACCATCGAGCGGCCGGTGTTCACGTTCGAATGAGCAGCGGCAGCGACCCCGCACCCCGCGAGCTCGAGAGCACTCAGCCGGGTCCCTACCGCCTCTGCTTTCAGATCGCCTCCGGCGGCATGGCGAGCGTGTACCTGGCGATCAAGCGTGGGCCTTCCGGTTTCTCGAAGCGGGTCGCGCTCAAGCGAGTGCATCCGCACCTGACCGAAGAAGGCGAGGACTTCGTGGAGATGTTCCTGGACGAGGCGCGCATCGCCTCGGCGATCCACCACCCCAACGTGTGCGCCGTGACCGACTTCGGCGAGGTGGACGGCGCGTATTTCATGGCGATGGAGTACCTGATGGGCGAGTCGCTCCGTCGGCTCCAGCGAGGCCTGTCGGAGTCCGACATCGACTTCCGCCACCGCGAGCTCATGGCGGCGCGGATCATCGCCCGAGCCTGCGATGGGCTGCACGCGGCCCACGAGCTGCGCGACGACCGGGGACAGCCGCTGCACGTCGTGCATCGCGACGTGTCCCCACAGAACCTGATGATCGGGTTCGACGGCAGCGTGAAGGTGATGGACTTCGGCATCGCCGCGGCGCGCAACCGGGTCCACCACACCGAGACCGGCACGGTGAAGGGCAAGTTCGCCTACATGCCGCCGGAGCAGCTTCGCGGCCACGAGGTCGACCGGCGGGCCGACATCTGGGCGCTCGGCGTGCTCCTCTGGGAGACGCTGGCGCTCAAGCGGCTCTTCGGGAAGGGCAACACGTCCGAGACGATCATCGCCGTGCTCAACGATCCCATCCCGCCGATCCAGAGCGTAGCGCCCGAGGTGAGCGACGAGCTCGCGGAAGTGGTTCATCGAGCGCTCTCGCGGGACCGCGACGAGCGCTATGCGACCGCCGCGGACATGAGCCGAGCGCTTCGGCTCTTCCTGAGCAAATCGGACATCCTCATGGAGACCGCGGAGCTCGGGGAGCACATGCGCGAGCTCTTCCCCGATCGCTACGCGCAGAAGCAGCAGCTCGGGACACTCGCGACCCAGGCATTGAGCGAGGTGCCGTCCGTCGGCGACACCGGCTCCACTCACTCGCTCTCAGCACATGGGGCGTCCGCCGTTCGCCAGCGCCCGGCTCCCTCGGACACGGTCCGCCGACGAGCCATCGTGGGCGCCGCGGGGGCCGCCGTTCTCCTGGCCGTGTTCCTCGCGGTGGGCCTCTCGCTCTCGGGCGACGACGAGCCCGCCGAAGCTCCGCCGAGCGCCGAGCGGACGCCGGCTCCAGTGGGGCCCCCCACCGCTGACCCCGTACAGCCCGTGGCGCTGCACACGCCCGAGTCGCTCGCGCCGATCGTCGAGGCCGTCGACGATGGGGTGGCGGAAGAGGCTCCCCCCGACGAGGCCGCGACACCCCCTACGCCCATGGACACACCGCGCATGGTGGCGCCGATGCGAACGCGAACGCCGGCAGTCGCTGGGAACGGCAGCGTGAACGTCGTCACCCCGGGCGGCTGGGCCGACGTCTACTTCCGCGGCCGGAAGATCGGTCAGACCCCGGGTCGCTTCACGCTGCCGGCGGGACGGCAGCGACTGACGCTGCGTCCCTTCGGCGGCGCGGCCTCGAAGAACGTGCGAGTGAACGTCCGGCCCGACCAGAGCACCCGCGTGAGCCAACCGGTCACGCGGTGAGCTCGGGTCGATCGCTCAGCCCATCGTCCAGGTCGTGCCTTCGGGGCCGTCGTGGAGCTCGACGCCCTTGGCGGCGAGCTCGTTGCGGATCGCGTCCGCGGCCTCGAAGTCCTTGTTCTGACGCGCGGCCACGCGGTCGGCGATCTTCTGCTCGACGTCCGCGGGCAGCACGCCGGCGGCCTTGGCGCGTCGGTCACGAATGCGGGTCAGGAACGCGCTGGGGTCCTGGCCGCCGAGGCCGAGCTCGGCGTCGAGGGCCACGAAGCCCGCGTGCGCGGCGGCGATGGCCTTCTTGGCCACGCGCCCCTTCTTGCCCTGGGCGCGGTCGCAGAGCTCGTTCACTTCCTTGAGGAACTCCTGCATCGCCGCGAGGCCCTTGGGCATGTTCAGGTCGTCGTCGAGCGCGGCCTTCAGCGCGGCGGGAAAGCCGCTCAGCTTGTCGGCCGGCGGCTCGCCGCCGTCGATGAGGCGCTTGGGCGGAATCGCACCGAGGCGCTGCCGGGTCGAGTAGAGGTAGGCCACACGCCGCTCGGCCTCTTCGAGGCTCGGGAAGCGGTTGTCGGCGGGCGTGTCGCCCTCTTCCCAGTCGAGGTTGAGCGGCGAGCGGTAGTGGACGGTCATCGTCCACAGCCGGATGCCCTCGGGCTCGTGCTTCTCGAAGAGCTCACGCGCGGTGAAGAAGTTGCCCAGGCTCTTGCCCATCTTCTCCTTGTTCACCTCGACGAAGCCGTTGTGCATCCAGTGGTTCGAGAAGGTGCAGCCGGTCGCGCACTCGCTCTGAGCGATCTCGTTCTCGTGGTGCGGGAAGACCAGGTCGAGCCCGCCGCCGTGCAGGTCGAGGGTCTTGCCGAGGTGCTGGGTCGACATGACCGAGCACTCGATGTGCCAGCCCGGGCGCCCGTAGCCCCACGGGCTCGGCCAGCCCCACTCGTCCTCCGGGTTGCCCTTCCAGAGCGCGAAGTCCGCCGGGTCCTTCTTCCGCTTGGCGTGCTCCTCGTCGAGGCGGCCGCTGGCGCCCGCCTCGTTGTCGTCGAGCTGCCGCCGGCTGAGCTTGCCGTAGCCCTCCATCGAGCGGACGGAGAAGTAGACGTCGCCGTCCGCCTCGTAGGCGTGCTCCTTCTCGATGAGCGTCTCGATCATCGAGATGATCCCGTCGATGTGCTCGCTGACCTTCGGCTCGGTGTCCGGCTTCAGGTTCCGGAGGCGCTTCATGTCCTCCCAGAAGGCCTCGGTCATCCGCTCGGCGAGCTCGGTCGGCGTCTCGCCGTTCTCGATCGCCCGGCCGAGGATCTTGTCGTTCACGTCCGTGATGTTCCGGACGTACTCCACCGCCATGCCGGAGGCGCGAAGGTGCCGGACCAGGACGTCGTAGACGATGAAACAGCGCGCGTGCCCCAGGTGGGCGTAGTCGTAGACCGTGGGCCCGCAGATGTAGACCTTCGCGAGGTTCTCTTCCTGCGTCTCGAGCGGGCGCTTCTCGCCCGTCATGGTGTCCTGGAGTCGAAGCATGGGGCCGCAGTCTGGCACTCGCGCCCCCCAGGGCAAGGGCCTTTGTCCCCGATGCCCGATCCGGCGGCCGCAGCGGCGATCGTGGCATCCTCGCCCGATGCGCCTCGCCTACCTCCACGGCCTCGGTTCGGGACCAGAGTCCTACAAGGGCACGCTGCTGAGAGAGCGGCTCGCGCCCGAGCACGAGCTCGAGCTGCCGGACCTGAACCAGCCCTCGCTCGAGCAGCTCGACCCGGTCGCCGGCCTCGAGCACCTCGACCGGCTCACCGAGGGCGACGAGTGGCTGCTCATCGGCTCGAGCTACGGCGGCTGGATCAGCGCCCTCTTCCAGGCCCGCCACCCCGAGCGGGTCCGGCGGATGGTGCTGCTCTGCCCCGGCTTCGGCCTGACCGACCGCTGGCCGAGCCTCCTCGGCGCCGAGCTCATGACCCAGTGGGAGCAGACCGGCTGGCTCCCCCTCGAACGAGGCTCGCGGCTCAGCTGGTCCTTCCTCGACCGCTGCCGACCCCTGGATCCGGCGCCCGCCGTCACCTGCCCGACATGGATCGTTCACGGCCGTTACGACGACGTCGTCCCGTTCGAGTCCTCGGTCGCCTACGCTAAGCTGCACCCGCACGTGGAGCTCGTCCCGGTCGATGACGACCACGGCCTGACTGCGAGCGTCGACCGCATCGAAGGACTGGTGCGGGAAGAGCTGATCGGAGAAGCGACATGATTCGTCCCCTCACCCTCCTGGTTCTGATGCTCGGCACCCGCACGGTGCTGGCCCACGATCCCCCGAACCACGAGATCGCGGAGCTCACCGAGGAGATCGCCGCGCACCCGAGCGGCCCCCTGCTGGTCGAACGTGCCGAGCTCTGGCTCCAGGAAGGCTTCGCCGACGAGGCCGCCGCGGATCTGCGGGTCGCCGCGACGCTCGAGCCCGGCGACACGGTCGGGCGCGCCGTCCTCTGGGCCGAGGTCTGGCGTCAGCGCGGTCGTCTCGACGAAGCCGAAGCCGAGCTGGACCCCGCCGTCGCTGCCGGCTCGCTCGAGGCGCTCGTCGCTCGCGCACGGATCCGGGAGGACGCGGGGCGCTTCGCCGACGCGCTCGTCGACTACGAGGCCGCCGTCGCGCGTCGCCTGACCGTCGATCTCGCCCTCGGCCACGGCCGAACGCTGGTCGCCCTCGGGCGCCCGGCCGAGGCCGAAGCCGTCTACGCGGCCCACGCCCGCCGACTCGGCAACGCGACCGTGATCGTGCAGGCGCGCGTCGGCGTCCTTCGCCAGCTGGGCCGCCACGACGCGGCGCTGAGCGCCATCGACTCCCAGCTCCGGCACGCACGGGCCAAGAGCACCTGGCTCCTCCTGCGCGGCACCGTGCTCGCCGAAGCGGGACGGAGCGACGACGCCGCGAGCGCCTTCGTGGCGGCGCTCGCCGACGCCGAGCGAGTGTACCGGCGACGACGCTCGGTGGCTTCACGGCTCATCCGCGCCGAGGCGCTCGCGGCCGTCGGTCGCACCGCCGAAGCACGCGCCGAGGCCGAGCGTGTCCGTGCCGCCTCGCCACAGCTCGCGGCCCGAGCCGACGCCCTGCTCGAGTCGACCGAGGCGAGCCGATGAGAGCCGCCATCCTCACCGCCGCGCTCCTGGTCTCGGCGACCGCCACGGCCCAGCGCGCTCCCTACCTCCAGCGGCTCACGCCGACCGAGGTCACCATCGTCTGGCGCGACGGCAACGCCGCGGGCGAGGTCTGCTACGGCACCGCGCCGAACGCGCTCACCGAGCGGGTCGTCGCGAGCACCGACGGCAACCAGCACGAAGCGCGGCTCACCGGTCTGAACGTGCTCACCGAGTACTTCTACGCCGCGACCGACGGCAGCGGCTGCCCGGCGAGCGCGGCGGCCACCGACCACTTCACCACCGCCCCCGAGGTCGGGAGCGACACGGCGTTCCGCGTCTGGGTCGTCGGCGACTCCGGCACCGGTGGATCACGGCAGGCGGAGGTCCGCGACGCGATGCTCGGCTGGGTGGGAAGCCAACCTCCCGACATCTACCTGCATGTCGGCGACATGGCCTACTCGGACGGCACCACCAACGAGTTCACCGACAACTTCTTCACGATGTACTCGGACATCCTCCGGTCCACGAACTGCTGGCCGGCGATGGGGAACCACGAGGGCCGCTCGAGCGACTCGGGCACCGAGTCCGGCCCCTACTACGACGCCTACGTGCTCCCGAGCGACGGCGTCGCCGGCGGCATGCCCTCCGGCACCGAGGCCTACTACTCCTTCGACCACGCCAACGTGCACTTCGTGGTCCTCGACTCCCACGACAGCCCGCGGGCAGTCGACGGCGCGATGCTCCAGTGGCTCGACGCGGACCTGGCCGCCACGGACGCGACGTGGATCGTCGCCTACTGGCACCACCCGCCCTACACCAAGGGCAGCCACGACTCCGACAACGAATCCCAGCTCGTCCAGATGCGCGAGAACGCGCTGCCGATCCTCGAGAGCTACGGCACCGACCTGGTCTTCGGCGGCCACTCCCACATCTACGAGCGTTCGTTCCTCGCGCGCGGCGCCTTCGACACGCCGACCACGGCGGCCGGCTACCTCGTCGACGACGGCGACGGGCGGATCGACGGCGACGGGCCCTACGACTCGAACGCCGGCACGGTCTACGTGGTCGCCGGCCACGGCGGCGCGGGTGTCTCCGGGTCGGCGGACCACCCGCTGATGTACTTCAGCGAGCTCGACCAGGGCTCGGTGATCCTCGACGTGAGCGGCCCGACCATGACCCTGCGCAACATCCGGCGCGACGGCGAGGTCACCGACGAGGTCACGCTGGTGAAGGGTGTGGAGGACGCGCTGCTCCTCGTCTCACCGCTCGGCGGCGAGACGTTGGCCGCTGGGGCGCCGCTCCCGATCCGATGGCTGGCGCCGGACGACACCGCGAACGTGCGCGTCGAGCTCAGCCTCGACGGCGGCGACAACTGGAGCGAGCTCGAGGGCAGCACCCCCAACGACGGCGAGCTGGTCGCCACCGCGCCCGAGGTCCGCACGGACCGAGCGCGGGTGCGGGTCACCGACGCCGACCGCCCGGAGCGCACCGACGAGAGCGGCGACTTCTCCCTGGTCGGCACGCGGACCTTCGAGCCGATCGGCTTCGGCGGTCGCTGGGAGTACCACGACGGTCCGACCGCACCGGCCGCCGACTGGAACACCACCACCGGCGGCTGGCCCGAGGGCAACGCCGAGCTCGGCTACGGCGAGGGCGACGAGGTCACCGAGCTCCTCGACGCCGACCCGAACGTGCCCACGGTCTACTTCCGCCAGTCCATCGAGCTCGACGGCGAGGTCACCCGCGCCGAGCTCGACGTGCTCTACGACGACGCCATCGCCGTCTTCGTGAACGGCAGCCAGGTGCTCGGCATCCACGTCGACGACGGCCTGGACCACGACACCTTCTCGAGCGGCAGCGACGGCGACGACGCCCGCGCGAGCCGGACCATCGACGGCAGCGTCTTCACCACCGGCGAGAACGTCATCGCCGCGCTGGTGAAGCAGGTGAGCAGCAGCTCGAGCGACCTCAGCTTCGACCTGCGACTCACGCTGCTCGTCGAGCGCGACCTCCCCGGTCCCGATGCCGGTGTCGGCGGCGACGGGGGGACCGGTGGACCGGATGGCTCGGCGCCCGGTGCCGACGGATCGACCGGAACCGACAGCGGCGACGGCGACGGTGGCGACGGCGGCTGCGGGTGTGCGGCGTTGACGGGTCGCGACCTCCCTGGCGCGCTCCTCCTCGTCGGCGTGGTGCTTCTCGCGCGTCGACGCCGCACCTGAGTAGCGGAGCGCATGGGTTCCGGGCTATCCCGTGGCCATGCGCTTCGCCTGCCTCTTCCTCGTGCTCTCGCTGGTCGCCTGCGGCGACGACGACTCGACCACCGACGAGCCGCCCGTCGACATGAGCGTCCCGCCGGACGCGCCGCCGCCCGTCGACCACCCTTTCGCGGAGATGCCAGCGTCCACGGTCGCCGAGACCGGCGTTCGTCGCGACGTCTTCCTCGTCCCCGGCGCGACGCCGCCGCCGAACCCGGAGACCGGCGACGCGACCCCCGCGGAGCTCAACAACACCCAGGTGCTCCGCTACCGGGTCGACATGGATCCGCCGGCAGAGGCCCACGCGATCGTGATCGCCATGCCCGGCTTCCTCGGGGGCGGCGGCAGCATCGACGGGCTCGGCCGGGCGCTCGTCCGCGAAGGCCTCGAGAGCGGCGAGAACATCGAGGTCTGGGCCATCGACCGCCGCTCCAACCTGCTCGAGGACCTACGCGGCGCCGACGCCGCCGAAGCCCAGGGCGACCCGGAGATCGCCAACGGCTACTACTTCGACGACGAGACCGTCGGCGGCGTCGCGTTCGAGGGCTACGTCCGCCAGTCGCAGGTGCCCTACATGTCCGAGTGGGGGCTGCAGACGCACGTGGAGGATCTCCACGCGGTCATCGCGCTCATCCCCGAGGAACACCGGCGGACCCGCACCTTCCTGCTCGGCCACTCGCTCGGCGCGTCGTTCGCGGAGGCCTACGCGGCCTGGCGCTTCGGCGATGGGGACGAGGCCATCAACGGCTTCGACGAGCTCGCCGGCATCATCCTCGTCGACGGGGTGCTGGGATCGACGCCCACCGACGAGACGGTCTACCTGGAAGGTCAGACCGTCGGCGGCCTTCCGCAGCCCGGAGTGACCCGCATCCGTGAGGAGAGCCGCTACACCGAGCTGCCGCTGCTCGGCGTCGCCATCTACACCCGCACCGAGGTCCTCGCGCTCCGCGCGCTGCTCGACCCGGACGCCGTGGTCGACGACATCCGGCGCGACAACGTGCTCGGCACGCTGCTCTCGCTGAACCGCAACGACATCCCGCCCATGTCGAACGCCACCGCCCTCGCGCTCGGCTTCGACGACCAGCACGGCCCGCTCGCCTTCGCCCGCGCGAAGCTCGGCGCCATCGTGGGGCCGACCGAGGAGTACATGGGCCTGCTCGGGTCGGACACCCTGCTTAGGCCGAGCGAGCCCGAGACCACCTACACCTGGACGGACGCACCCGACGCCGGTGAGGTCACCTCGATCGCCGACATCTCGCAGTCGTTCACCCACGGGCGGAGCAACTTCGCCGAGTGGTACTTCCCGAGCCGGCTGCCGGTGGACCTCGGCGCGGTGGGCGGCGCGGCGATCCCGGAGGACGGCTGGCAGGCCGCCGCCGGGCTGCGCTCCTTCGACGGCGCCGCCATCGACGCGCCCGTCCTGGCCATCGCCTGCGGCCTCATCGGGGACACCGCCCGCTACGACGCGCTCCGTGATCGACTCGCTACGCCGGTCGGCGACGGCCGCCCGCAGGCCGGCGCGACCCGTGACGAGGACGCCGGCCTGAAGGTCGTCGACGCCGTCGACATCGCCCACCTGGACCCGAACCTCTCCAGTAGCCCGGAGGCCAACCCGACCATTCCGGAGACTTTGTCGTTCGTCGGGCTGCACGCGGCGCCCGGGGGAGTCACCATCCCGGCCATGGTGATGGAATGACCGAGACGACGAACGACGTGGGCATCGAGAAACGCCCGAAATCCCCGCTGACCAGCAAGCAGAAGAAGTTCCTGCGCGGGGAGGCGCACCACCTGGATGCGCTGGTCCGGGTCGGCAACGCCGGGCTCACGCCCCAGCTCGCCGAGGCGGTGCTGGACGCGCTCGACACCCACGAGCTGATCAAGGTGAAGGTCCTCGAGGGGGCCCCCGTCGACAAGAACGAGGCCGGCGAGTACCTGGCCACCCACTGCGGCGCCTACGTCGTCGGGGCGATCGGTCGCATCGTGATCCTCTACCGGCGCCACCCGAAGCGCCCGCTGGTGCCGCTCCCCAGCCGATGAGCGCGCTGCCCGAAGCAGCCGCCGCGCTCGTCGCCGAGCGCGCGAAGGAAGCGGGGCCGGTGCTCTGGCTGACCGGCGCGGGCATCTCCGCCGAGAGCGGCATCCCGACGTTCCGCGGCGAAGAGGGCTATTGGAAGGTCGGCTCGAAGAACTACCGGCCGCAGGACATGGCGACCTCGGCCGCGTTCGGCGTGATGCCGGACGAGGTCTGGTCTTGGTACCTCTACCGACGCGGGGTCTGCCGCGGGGCGGAGCCGAACGCCGCCCATCGTGCGCTGGTCGAGCTCGAGCGGGCCATCGGCGACCGCTTCCAGCTGGTCACGCAGAACGTCGACGGACTGCATCAGCGCGCCGGCACCGAGCGGGTCTTCGCCATCCACGGCAACATCGACCAGATGCGGCCGGTGGGCGGCATCGAGTGCGTTCCGATCCCCGAGGGCGTGCCCACGGAGTGGCCGCGCGGCCGCAAGCTCACCGACGCCGAACGAGCGTTGCTGAAGGCCGGCGGGCGTCCCGCGCGACCGCACGTGCTCTGGTTCGACGAGTGCTACGACGAGGAGCGCTTCCGCTTCGAGAGCTCGTTGCGCGCGGCGGCCTCGGCCTCGCTCCTGGTCGTGGTCGGCACCACGGGCGCCACCAACCTGCCGATGCAGATCGGCATGCTCTGCGCGAAGCGGGGCACGCCTTCGATCGTGGTGAACCCGGAGCCGAACCCCTTTTCCGACATGGTGGAGCACACCGGCGCCGGGCTCTTCCTCGAGGGCACCGCCGGCGAGTGGGTCCCGCCGCTCTGCGAGGCCATGGCGGCCGCCTACGCCGAGGCATGAGCGAAGACGCGAGCGACGCCGACTTCCTGGGCCGGCTTCGCCCGCGCGCCACCTACGCCATCGGTACCTGGGCGTACCTGCGGCTGCTCGGGCTCGTGCACCTCATCGCCTTCGTCGACTTCGGCGCGCAGCTCGAAGGGCTGATCGGCGAGCGCGGCCTGCTGCCGGCGAAGGAGCGGCTCGCCGCGTACGCCGAGGGGGACCTGGGCTTCTGGGAGCTGCCGACGCTGGCGTGGTGGGGCGCGTCGGACCTCGAGCTCCACCTGCTCTGGATCGTGGGCGCCGCGTGCGCGCTCGCGCTGCTGGTCGGCTGGTGGCCCCGGCTGATGGCCTCGCTCTGCTTCCTCTTCTATCTCTCGCTCCAGAAGATTGGCGGCCCCTTCATGGCCTATCAGTGGGACCTGCTCCTGCTGGAGGCGAGCGTGGTCGCCATCGCGCTCGCGCCGTGGTCGCGAGAGCCGCTGAAGACACGGACAGGCGAAGGTCCTCGCGGTCCGCACCCACTGGTGTGGGCCGCACAGGCGTTCCTCTTCGGCAGGCTGATGTTCGCGAGCGGCGTGGTGAAGCTCGCCAGCGGTGATCCCGACTGGGCCTCGCTCGGCGCGATGGATCTGCACTACTGGACCCAGCCGCTCCCGAACCCGATCAGCCCGCTCGTCCACTCGCTGCCGCACTGGGTCCATGCCACCTCCGTGATCGCCGTCTTCGTCCTCGAGCTCGGCTTCCCCTTCCTGCTCCTGGTCCGCGGCTGGCCTCGCCGCATCGGTGCGCTCGGCCTGATCGCGCTCCAGCTCCTGATCGCGCTCACGGGCAACTTCGGCTTCTTCAACCTGCTCAGCGCGGCCATGGCGCTCCCGCTCCTGGACGACGAGTGGCTGCGCCGGCTGCGCGTCGTGGGCGAGCGCACCGGCCGAACGGAGCGCCGCGCGACCGGGCCGCTCGTGCTCGTCCTCGGCGCCGCCACGATCGCCCTCGGGGCGCTGCCGCTCTTCGGCACCCTCTTCGGCTACCAGTCCTTGCCACAACCGGTCCTGGAAGCCGGCCACGCCATCGGTCGCTTCGGTCCCGGAACGGGCTACGGCCTCTTCGCCGACATGACCGACGACCGGATCGAGTGGATCTACGAGGGCACGACCGACGGGAGGACCTGGGAGCCCTACGCCATGCCCTTCCAACCTGGCGACCTGGACCGCCACCCTGGCCAAGCTGCGCCCCACATGCCGCGGCTCGACTGGAGCCTCTGGTTCGCCGCGCTGGGGAGCCCGAGCCACCAGAAGGTCGCGCGGGAGCTGCAGGGCGCGCTCGAACGAGCCGAGCCGAGCGTGCTCGAGCTGTTGGCGGAAGACCCGTTCGACGGTGCCCCGCCCCGCGCTGTCAGGGTCCGGCGCTTCCGCTACCGCTTCACCCACGACCCCGACGAGCGCGACGTCACGGAGGCGACGATCCGAGGTGACACCTGGCGGCGTACTCCGCTGCCGCCTCGCTGAGCCCCGATGTGGCCCCCACCCGGGGCAAAACCGTGTTTCCACGGTCGAAACCGACCGCTCACCGCTCCGTCGCGGTTGCCCTCGCTTCGGGATGAATGCGATGCTGTCGTCACGCATCGAAAGGTGCGTGGGCGTTGGAATGTGGTCATGGCTGAAGCGGGGCCGGCGCGGCAAGCGCGGGGCCCGGGGCTTTCCCGCGATGGTGCGCGTCAGGAAGCCCGACGGGGAACCTGCGAGTCGGGTGACCATCGACGGCGTGTATGAGCCGTCCGGCCGTCGTGTTCGGGAGACCCGACCGACACCACAGGGCCTGTGCATCTTCCATTGGCTCGCCAACGGCAAGGACGAGCGACTCGTGCTCGAGCTACGCACTCCGGACGGCCCTTCCGCTCGGGTCGAGGTGCTCCACGATCGGCCTGCGCCGGCGGAAGTGATCGAAGTCCTCCTCAGCGAAGCGGGCGAAGCGGCCGCGAGCTAAGCTCGGCTGCGTGACTGCGCGATCCTTCGAGCCGAGCCCGCCCTCGGATCTCACCCTCCCCGAGCCCGGGTCGCTGACGGCCCGCGCCATCCTCTCGATGGCGCTGCGAAAGCTCTTCGAGGATCTCAAGGGCCTGCGTCTCGGACCGAACGCCAGCGCGGCCGCGCACGCGGACTACCGGACCCTGCGTGAGGTGCTCGTCGGCTTCCTGCCCGGACGCCCGGGTGCGATCGCCAGCCTGCTGCGCCAGCCGACCATCTCCGCGCCGCTTCGCTGTCTGCTGCACCAGCTGCCGCACACCGACGACTACGTGGCCGAACTGGTCGGCCAGAGCCTCTACGCGCTGGCGCGGGACGGGCTGCTCCCGGAGGGCGTGACCCAGCAGGCGCCGCCGCCGTCGTTGCTCTCGCCGCGTCACGACGCGGTCGTCGCGCCGATCGAAGGCCCGCTCTCCTTCGACGAGCTCCCGGACGCCGAGGCGGGTCGTTTCACGCCGATCGACGAGGGCTTCTGGCTGGCGACCGCCGACAACAACCCCGAGCGGATGCGCGACGCCCACCCCGACAAGGAGGGCAACGCCATCGACCTGGGGGAGCGGACGGTGCACGACTGGGTCGGCTCCCTGCGAGATGCGCTGACGCTCGTCGCCGAGCAGCTGCCCGACCTGCGCCGCGAAATGGCGCTGGCGCTGACGCTGGCCGTCCCCGTCGGCTTCGAGCCCGAGAAGCACCTCTCCGCGAGCTACCGGCAGGCCATCGGCACCGTCTACCTCACCCTCCACCCGAACCCCGTGGTGATGGCCGAGGCCCTGGTCCACGAGCACTCCCACGCGAAGGTGAACGCGCTGATGGAGGTGGATCCCATCCTGAACAACCACTGGGAGCACACCTTCCCCTCGCCCTACCGGCCGGACCCGCGGCCGATGATGGGCGTGCTCCTGGGTGCCCACGCCTTCGTGGCGGTGGAGCGTTTCCTCGAGAGTCTCGGCGACCCCGCGTTCGAGGGCCACTTGAACGACCTTCGCCGCAAGAACCGCGAGGCGGTCGCCACGCTGGTGGCGGACGCCCATCCCACTCCGGTGGGGGCTGGCCTCATCGGCGAGCTCGAGCGGCTGGTCGCCTGACACGAACGGCCCTCTTGCGGGTCGGCCATCGCGTGTCAGAACCGGGTCGCTGCCGCACTCGGGATGGCCCGACGGGAGATTCGACCCCTCCCGACCGTAAGACGCGGCCCCGGAGCCAGCATGATCAAGCTTTGCCAGCGCATCGCCGAGTCGGCGTTGTTCCAGAACTTCATCACGGGCGTGATCCTCTTCGCAGGCGCGCTCGTGGGTCTCGAGACCTACCCCCAGCTCCACGCGAGCTACGAGCCGATCCTGCACGTGCTCGACCAGATCGTGCTGTGGATCTTCGTGGCAGAGATCGTCATCAAGATGATCGCCGAGGTGCCGCGGGTCTGGCGGTACTTCTACGACGGGTGGAACGTCTTCGACTTCCTCATCGTCGCGGGTGCCTTCCTGCCCTTCGCCGCGCAGTACGCCACCGTGCTCCGGCTGCTGCGTCTACTCCGCGTGCTCAAGCTGGTGCGCGCGCTGCCGAAGCTGCAGATGCTCGTCGGGGCCTTGCTCAAGTCGATCCCCTCGATGGCCTACGTCAGCCTCCTGCTGCTGATGCTCTTCTACGTGTATGCGGTTGCGGCCACGTTCATGTGGGGCGGTAACGATCCGGTCCACTTCGGCAACCTGCAGATCTCGTTCTTGAGCCTCTTCCGTGCGGTCACCCTCGAGGACTGGACCGACCTCATGTACATCCAGATGTACGGCTGCGAGAACTACGGCTACGGCGACATGATGAACCAGTGCGTCGCGTCCGACCCCTCACCGGTCGGCGGGGCCATCTTCTTCGTCAGCTTCGTCCTCTTCGGCACGATGATCTTCTTGAACCTCTTCATCGGTGTCATCTTGAACGGCATGGACGAGGCCCAGCGCGAGGCCGCTGAGGAGAGCCAGCTGGCGAAGGCCGCCAAGGAAGGCGAGCCCCGGCACCTCGACGACGAGCTATTGGCGCTCACCCAGCAGCTCGATCTCATCAAGGAGCAGATCGGCCGCATCCAGCGCGCCGCGGCCGGCGACGACCACGTCCGCGGCTTCCCGATCCCGGGCACCGTTCAGGCCAAGGCGAAGGTCGAGGCCGCCGAGTAGTGCGCGACCAACTCCCGAAGGGCCTCATCGGCGTCGTCCACCTGCAGGGCCTGCCCGGCGATCCGGCGCCTGGCGCCGGTGGCTTCGCGGGCGTCTCCGAGTTCGCGCTCCGCGACGCCGACGCGCTCGCCGAGGGAGGGATTCGTGCGGTGATCATCGAGAACTTCGGCTCCGCGCCCTTCCCCAAGGGCTGCGAGGGCGACCGCCTCGAGCCGCACGTCGTCGCCTTCATGGCGCTGATGACCCTCGACCTGCGCAAGCGCTTCGACCACGTCGGGGTCAACTGCCTGCGAAACGATGCGAAGGCCGCCATGGGCATCGCCAGCGCGTGCGGCGCCGACTTCATCCGGGTCAACGTCCACACCGGCGCCTACGTCACCGACCAGGGCGTCATCGAAGGCGAAGCCGCGGCTACGCTGCGGTACCGGCAAGCGCTCGGTAGCTCGGTGAGCGTCGTCGCCGACGTCCTCGTGAAGCACGCCGCCCCGCTCGCGCCGCTCACGGCGACCCAGGCGACCCACGAAGCCCTCGACCGTGGTCACGCCAGCGCCGTCATCGTCAGCGGCACCGGCACCGGCCAGCCGGTGGATGTGGGCGTGCTCCGCGAGGTCCGCGCCGCCGCAGGCGATCGCCCCGTCTGGATCGGCAGCGGCTTCAACCCCGACAACGCCCCGGAGCTCGTGCCGCACATCGACGCCGCCATCGTCGGCACCTGGCTCAAGGAAGACGGCGACGTCAGCAGGCCGGTCGACGCGACACGCGTCCGCCAGCTCGTCGAGCAGTACGCCGAGCTCTCGGCCTAGCGCCCCGATCCGTTCTGGCAATACGTGACGCCGCCAGCGTCTGACACGGGTCGAATGCGGACGTCCGTTGCCAGCCAGGGTGCGAGATTGCTCGACCAACCTGAGATGACTCTGCGGGTCGAGCCACGCCCCCGAGAGCCAGCGTCGCTGAGTAGCCACCTGACCGGCTATGCCCCTGCAGATGACGGATTCGACGATCGGCTTGGGTCGGCACCGAGGGCAGGGCGCCATTTCCTAGGGGCGAAAGTCGAGCGAGCAGTATGCACAATCCGCAAACCAAAGAGATGCCAACGTCAGTCGTTGACTAGGAAGCCAGGTGGCTCCCTAACCGGTCTTCTCCAACCACTCGGCCATGGTCTGCACTTCGAACAGCGCCACGAACTTGGCCTGCTGCTGCAAGAGACGGTTGTAGCTGTCCCGGTGAACGCACAGAATCAGTGTGTCCTCGGGGCGTGAGCACGCGACAAAGGTGATGCGCCGCTCCTCTCCATCCGGCCACCACTGGACGGAAGGACACTTCTTCGGACCGCTCTTCGGGGCGTAGTACACCGTCGTGTGGTGGGTCTCCCCCTTGGCCCCGTGGACAGTGGTGATCTGGGCGCTCATCGCAGGGCCGCGCTCGGTACTACACGCGCCGGTGAGGCTCTTCTTCGGACCCTTGATCCTCCTGCCGTCGGGCTTGCCGTTTGGCAGGGCAGTGGCAGCCACAAGCAACGCCCCTCGTGCTCGCGTGCCCCAGTCGAGCAACGCTTCGGTGTCCGGGTTCGGTATCAGTTCCAGCAACAGGAGCATCGCTTGGCGTCGAAGCTGGTGCCGGGTGATGCCCCTCCTCTCCAGTTGTCGGGCCGTCATCGGAGCGCTTGTCTCGTAGGCGGCCCTGGCGAGCACCCGTGCTGAGAGGTCCAGGGCCGAACCCTTCTCACCGTCCATTAGAGCCCGGATGGCCCGATACAGGGCAGGGCAGTGATCGGCTGGGACTTGAAGTCGGGGCTCGCCGCGGTGGTCGATCCGATCAGCGCTGCCCTGGTGGCGTTCTTCCGCACGAGGACGCGGGCGGTCGCTGGAAGCGAGGCGAGGAATGCCGCGTTCTCATCATGATCGTCGGAATGGATGACCAGAATGGCACGCCCAGCGGGCGCGTCTTCAAGGGGCTTGACCGTGCGGCCGATCGTTGACAGCGCCGACACGACGCCGCACACGGCAGTTGGGCAGCGTCGGGACTCTGGCAGTCCGAGGTTGAACGCTCCGGAAATGACACCGAACTCGGCGAACGTGGTGGGTGAAGCGCCGGAGAACTCGTAGATTGACTGGTCCGGGTCGCCAACTAGCAGCGCAGTACACCGTTCATCGGCCAAGACCGAGCGCAAGCATCGGCTGTGGGATTCGCCAGTGTCCTGCAACTCATCGACAACCAGGAAAGGGAACCGCGTCACGACGAGATGCCGAATGGCAGCGCCGTGGTCGCTCTCCAACATGTGGGCAGCGAGGTAGCTTGCGTCCGAGTGCGACATCAGACCGTACTTGAACCACACCTGCTTCTTGGCCTTGCGTACGGCCTTTGCCTCGTCGTCGGTCAGCTCGAGCGGTGCCCCGGTCTTCGGGTGGTTCGCGGTGATCCCGTTCTTGGTCAATGCGCAGTCGAAGACGTTCAGCGTTGTGTACACCTTCTTGTTCCGCCACACCTTGTGGAGGAACGGGTCGGCCTTCAACGAACGCGTGAGCGAGTCGGGAACCACGCGCCAGACCACGTCTGCGTCGACGAAGGCCGGCAGGAAGGGCCGGAGCACGAACCTGTAGAGGAACGAGTCGAGGGTCCCGACGAAGTGCTGCGACGGGATCGTCCCACCCAGCGCGGCGGAGACCTCGTTCTTCGCGACGTTGGTGAACGACAGCGCCGCGATTCCGGGATGCTGGTCCGGACGTCCCTGCACCTCGTGCTCGATCGCCCGGGCCACCACCCACGTCTTCCCGCTTCCCGGTACCGCTGACACCAGACGGATCCGGTGACCGTCCTCGTTCCTGATGATCGCGTCCTGCGCGGGTGACGGAACCAGTGCCGTCACGTGGCCTCGTTCACGACGAAAGCCAGCGCGTGCTGGATGTAGTCGGGGATGGTGAAGTCACTGTGTTTGCCCGACTCCAGGGCGGCGGTCAGCGCGTGGGCGAACTCGGCCTTGCTGCCGCTCGTGTTGGAAAGGCAGATGCCGCGCCACACGATCAGTGCCTCGGCCGCGAGCTCGCCGTCAGCTTGCTCGAGAAGGCTCGCGTTCAGGGTCTTTGGGGTACCGCTAAAGACTCCCTCCCACGTGCCCACCATCACGGCTGGATTCGCCGCCCCGGCGGCTGCGAGCTCATGCTCGAGAGTGATGGAGGACGTGAAGACGCTCACAGACGGGTTCTTCGCGAACGCCGACTTCAACTTCGTTGCGCGAGCCGAGGGCACGGGGTTCCCTTCGTGGTCCACCTTGGGGGTCAGCTTGTCCCAGGGGAGCCTTTCTCCAGCATCGTTCTTGGTCACCAGCGACGGGTCCGAGTCAGTGATGATAGCAACAGGAATGCGGAGTCCGCCGTCCCCCAACAGCTTCTCGAACACACCGAAGGCGACACCAGCGATCGGTATTACGGAGATGTGTTGCGCCCGGAGGTCTATCCCCTTGTGAGCTGCGAGTGCTGGTATCAGAAGGGCTTCCGATACTCCCTCAACCAGGATCGCTGCGCGGGCGAAGAGCAACGATGCTCGCGTCATGTCCATCATGCGTTCCAGCTGCCGCGCCTCCAGATCGTCCATCCCCACAAGCGAGAGGGAGCCGACTTGGACCTCTCCAGAGGACGCCTTGAACATCGGGCGCACGCGCCTGGGGTCCACGCTGGCCGCCAGCGCAGGCGAGTGTGTGCTCACCAATGTCTGGACTTCCTCCGAGCCTGCCTGGAGTTCTCGGGCAAGGAGCTGGACGAGTTGTGGATGTAGGTGAGCTTCGGGTTCTTCAACGATTAGTAGAGGCTGGTCGCCCTCTACCGCGTGGCTCAGGTGCGTGAGTACAGCGCCCACGTACAGCAAGTTGCTGAATCCCAGCCCACTGCCGGCCACGTCCGAGACAGGGCCGTCCGAGAGGCCGACGCACAGCGTCCGGAGGATCCGGTAGAACTCCGGCGGAGCCGCCGCAATGGTCGGCTCGACATAGTCGGCACCAGCCATCGCCTCCACCCTCTCCGACAGCTCCGCCGTCACACTCTTGACTACCTCCAGGGCGATGAGCTTGCTATTCGCCTCATCGAAGATGGTGACCATCTCATCCTTCTTCGCCTTCGCCGAGGCACTGTCCCGCTCGATGCGGTCTCGGAACAGGTGGGCGATGCGATTCCGGTAGCCGGGAGTGAGAGCGGCTTCGGCATCGCGGAGGGCTGGCAAGAAGGTCACGGGAAGTGCCTGAAGAGTCTCAACGGAGATGGAGGCCCGTTCCCGGCGCTCTGAGCCGCCCCAGCGCTGGTGGGTGGCTCGTCCCCGCTTCTCGTCCCAACTCGCCTCGAAGTGCAACGTAGCAACCGACTTGCTCAGGTCCTGCAAGTTGGGTTCGGCGAGTTCATGGAAGTGGGCGATCTGCGCCTTCGTC
>CAYXAP010000009.1:11505-206003 GCA_964462035.1 uncultured Sandaracinus sp. | reverse complement strand
GGTGAAAGTCGTTGGTTTTCGGGGGGCTACCGAAGCGGCCGGGCCCCCGTCGGACGAGGCCACGATGCGATCGTCGTCGGGGGCGTCAACCCCCGACCCGAACGCTCGCTTTGATCGATCTCACGCCCGAGCCACAGGGGTGGGCGGTTCCGCGAAGGTTTGATAATTTCAGTGACACACTGCTCGGGGGAGTCGAATGAATGTGGGCGTGGGGAGCCCGTCTAGCCCCCCGACGAGGCCTGCGGCGGGCGAGTGAAATGCTCGCGATGGTGGCCCGACTCCCCGGCAGGCCAATGGAGGACCGATGAAGAAGCTTGGACTACTGAACGCCGCCCTGTTGATCGCGGCCGGCTGTACCGTCGACGTGGTGTTCGAACCCTTCGGCAGCGAGGTCTCGCTCGACGCGAGCTGGACGATCGACGGCCTTCCCGCGGACGCGACGACCTGCGACGAGCTCGGCGCGAGCACCGTGGAGCTGCAGGTGTGGGCGGAGAGCGGTAGCGATTTCGTGACCGACGGCGCCTGGGAGGCAGCCTGCTCGAGCGGCGGCTTCACCACTGGCCCCGTGCTGCTCGCGGACACGTATCGGGTGCGCTTGGTGGCGATCGACTCCGCCGGCCGCAACGTCGGTCAGACCGACTTCAGCCGAGTCACGGCGAACGTCGGCGACACCATCGTGGTCAACGGCAACTTCGTCCCCGTCGAGGTCTTCGACCCGACCGGCGGTGACATCGACGTCGACGCTGCCTGGACCGTCGATGGAGTGGAGGCCAGCGCGGCGGGCTGCTCGGCGCTCGGCGCCACGGACGTGCAGCTGCAGGTCTGGGACGCGAGCCGCACGGCCTTCTACATCGACCCGAGCTGGAACGCCTCGTGCGCCAGCGGTGGCTTCGTGACCGCGCCCATCCTCGTGCCCGGCACGTACCAGGTTCGCCTGGTGGCTCGCGATTCGAGCGGTTCGGGCGTCACCGAGACCGACTTCGTGACCGTCACGGCCGCGGCCGGCGAGACCATCGTCATCGACGCGGACTTCGTGCCCGGCGCCGCCACCGACGCGACCCTCGCGGGCAGCTGGGAGATCGACGGCGCCGTCGCCGACGCCGCGAGCTGCGCTGCCGCGGGCATCGACAGCGTGGTCCTCTCGATCGCCAACGACGCCGCGGGCAGCGACATCTTCATCGAGTACGAGTTCGACTGCGAGCTCGGCTCCTTCGACTCGCGCACCGACGGCACCGGGGTGACCATCCCGATCGGGCCGATGTTCTTCAGCCAGTGGCTCGCCCTCGACGCGGCCGGCGACGTGCTCGCCTCGAGCGACTTCCTCGAGCTGCAGGTCGTGGCCCCCACGAACCACGCGAACCTCGCGATCCCGAACTTCCCCGGTGGCACGACCCTGATCGTGAACCTCTTCTGGGAGACCGACCTCGGCACCGGCACCTACGGCACCTGCGCCGAGTCGGCCGTCGACACCATGGGCTACGACCTCTACGACGGGCTGGACGCGCGGGTCGTCGCCGAGTTCGACATCGCCTGCGAGAACCAGCTCGTCTTCGAGGACCCGCTCCCCGACGACTACGAGCTCGACCTGACCGGCGACGCGACCGACGGCACCAAGTGGGGCACGACCTGCACGGGCCTGAGCGTCGTCAGTGGGATGACCACCTTCGACTGCTACGTGGACGTCACCCCCTGAGCGATCGGGCGACACGCTCGCTCTGCAGCCCGGCGGCTTCGGTCGTCGGGCTGTCGCTCGTGGGGCTGATGGCGCTCGGGCCGGTGCTGCCGCTCTTCGGCTGCACGGTCTCCGAGAGCTTCGATCCCACGGGCGGCGACGTGGCCGTGAGCGTGAGCTGGACGGTCGAGGGCGCGGCCGCGACCGCCGAGAGCTGCGCGGCCGCGGGGATCGAAGTGGTGGAGCTGCGGATCTGGGAGCAGTACGAGGGCGGGGATCACTACACCGAGGACGGCTGGATCGAGCAGTGCTCCGCCGGATCGCTGACGACCCAACCGGTGCTCGTGGCGGACACATACCGTGTCGGGATCTATGGCACTCCCGTGGTGAGGGAGGATGGCGCGGCCATCGATGCGGACGCCGGTTTTCCGCCGGAGACGGGCGAGACCAAGGCCGCCGCGCTGGTCGAGGCGACGGCCGAAGCGGGGACGACGCTCAGCGTCTCACTGGACCTGAGCCCCGAGTGAGGGAATAGACTGGGTCTGATGTTCCGATTCCCTCCGCTCACGCCCGTGGTGAAAGTCTGGCTGGCGACGACGCTGGCCGCGATGATCGGGCTGCTGGTCGGCCACAACTTCCTCGGCATGGACATCGCGCAGAAGGTCGCGCTGACCACCCACCTCGGCGTGGAGACGGCGTGGCAGGTGGTCACCTATCCGCTGGCGCAGGATCCCTCGCCGCGGGGGCTCACCGGCTATCTCATCAGCGCCGTCTTCTTCTGGCTGGTGGTCGCGCCCTACGAGCTGCAGTGGGGCCGCAAGATGCTCATCCAGCTCCTGGTCGCGATCACCCTGGGCGCGGCGGCCATGGCGCTCGTCGTCGGGCTCTTCTTTCCCGGCGTCCTCTTCGGCTTCGGTCCGCACGTGCTCGGCATCATCGCCGCGTATGCCTGGGCGATTCGCCACCGCGGACAGCTGAGCTTCTTCGGCGTGCTCCCGATGAAGGCCGTCCATCTCATCGGTCTGTGCGTGTTCCTGAGCCTGCTGCAATACCTGGCGAGCCGGGACGAGGCAGGCTTCGCGGCGGACCTCGGCGGCGTGGCCGTCGGGATCTTCTTCATGTGGCGCCTCGAGCGCCCGAAGCGCCCCAAGAAGGGGGACAAGCCGAAGAAGCGCTCCAGCAGCCACCTCCAGGTCATCGACGGTGGAAAGCACTGGCTCAACTGAAGTTTGTCGCCCGAGCCACGTCAGCACCCCGTACACTTGCCCTGGGAGGCTTCATGGGAGTGGTGAGCACCATTCTTGCAGCCCTGGGAGAGAGCTAACTTCGAACCTAGACCAGCGCGGGCCGCCCTCGGGTGGCGCGAGGGAGGGCCTCGGGCCCACGAGGAGGAGAGGAACCGGAATGAAGAGACTTTGGATGATGATGATCGTGGCGTTCGCGGCCATGGCCGGCAGCGGCTGCATCGTGACCACGGACGACGACTACGCCGACTACGAGCCCTGCGTGTTCGACAGCGACTGCGACTCGTTCCGCTGTGAGTCGATCACCGCGGACTGGGGCGACCGAGTCACGACGGACAGCATCTGCACCCGCAGCTGCTTCGACGAGCTGGATTGCGACATCACCGCTTCGGGGCTCGACGGCACCTGCGCGGCGATCGGTAGCGGTCCCTTCCTCTGCTACGAGTCCTGCGACTTCGACAGCGACTGCGCCGGCGGCTTCCGCTGCGGCGAGCTCGATCGAACGGGCTTCTTCGTCTGTCTGCCCTACTGATGGGCTAGCGCGACACATCGTCGCGATCGAGAACGGCGGTTCGCAGTGCGAGCCGCCGTTTCTCGTTCCGTCACGCTTCGTTCACACCTCCCAGTTTACCCCGCAGACTTCGATTTCGCCCGATCCGCTGCTCGCCTCGCGCAGAGCCGCTGAGCCGCAGAGGTCGCAGAGAATCGCAGGTTGGTGATCGCGTCCGAACGCGCGTGGTCGACCGGCGTGGCGCACAACCCTCCAAGCAGAAGACCCGTCCCGACGTGATCGGAACGGGTCTCCACTTCATGTTCTTCTCTCTGTGACCTCTGCGGCTCCGCGGCTCTGCGCGAGGCAAGGGCCCAGTGGGCGAAATGAAGCCGGAGGCTAGGAGCCCGGCGTGAGGGCCCGCTCCATGAGCCGGTTCTGCTCGATCTTGTGGGCCGCGCTCGACCCGGTGGCCGGGCTCGCGGACTCGTCGCGGGCGACGCAGGTGATGGGGCGCTTGCCGAAGATGTCCGGGAGACGCGCGCGCATGAAGAACCACGCGCCCATGTTCCACGGCTCCTCCTGCACCCAGCAGAGATCCGCGTCCTTCGGGTAGGTCTCCACCACCGAGCGGATCTCGTCCGGGCGGTAGGGGTAGAGCTGCTCGATGCGGATGATCGCGACCTCGTGTTGCTTCCGCTCTTCGCGGGCCTCGAGCAGGTCGTAGTAGACCTTGCCGGAGCAGAGGACGACGCGCTTCACCTTCTTCGGCTCGATGGCGCCGTCGACCTCCGGGATGACCCGCTGGAAGTGACCCGTCGCCAGGTCGTCCATCGTCGAGATCGCGCGGCGATGCCGCAGCAGACTCTTCGGGGTCATCACGATCAGCGGCTTGCGGTAGGGCCGCACCACCTGGCGCCTCAGACAGTGGAAGATCTGCGCCGGCGTGGTGCAGTTCACCACGCTCATGTTGTCCTCGGCGCAGAGGCCGAGGAAGCGCTCGAGACGGGCGCTCGAGTGCTCCGGACCCATGCCCTCGAAGCCATGCGGGAGGAGCATCACGAGACCGCTCAGCCGCTGCCACTTGTCTTCGGAGCTGCTGATGAACTGGTCGATGATGACCTGCGCGCCGTTGGCGAAGTCGCCGAACTGCGCCTCCCACATCACCAGCGCATCGGGCGTGTCGAGCGAGTAGCCCCACTCGAAGCCGAGCACGCCGGCTTCCGAGAGCGGGCTGTCGTAGATCTCGAGCCCTGCCTGGTCCTCGGTGAGGTGGCCGAGACGGGTGTAGCGACGGCCGGTCTCGCTGTCGAAGATCACCGCGTGGCGGTGGCTGAAGGTGCCGCGCCGGACGTCCTGCCCGGTGAGCCGCACGCGGATCTTGTCCGCGAGCAGGCTACCCATGGCCAGGTTCTCGGCGGTGCCCCAGTCGACGCTCTCGCCCGACTCGAGGATCTTGCGCTGCTTGTCGAGCAGGAAGCGCTTGAGCCGCTTGTGGGGCGTGAACCAGTCCGGGACGGTGGTCAGCGAGTCGAGCAGGGCGTCGAGCCGCTCGCGCGGAACCGCCGTCGGCGTGTCCTCGACCTCGGCGTCGAGGCCGCCCTGGTAGTCGTTCCAGAGCCCCTCCATCGAGCGAGGCACGAGCGCGTAGTCGCCCTGTCGCGTCTCGTCGAGGGCGTCCTCGAGATCCTGGCGGCGGCGCTTCTCGATCTCGTCCGCCTGCTCCTGCGAGATGCGGCCGGTCTCGATGAGGCGCGACACGTAGACCTCGCGGACGGTCCGCTTCTTGTCGACGGCGGCGTACATCGTCGGCTGCGTGAACCTCGGCTCGTCGCCCTCGTTGTGTCCGTACTTTCGGTAGCAGTAGAGGTCGATGACGACGTCGCGGTGGAAACGCTGCCGGTACTCGGCCGCCAGTCGCACCACCTGCGCGACCGCCTCCGGGTCCTCGCCGTTCACGTGGAAGACCGGGCAACGGAGCATGCGCGTGATGTCCGTGCAGTAGCGCGTCGCGCGGCTGTCCTCGGGGATGGTGGTGAAGCCGATCTGGTTGTTGATCACCACGTGGACGGTGCCGCCGGTCTTGTAGGCCTGCAGCTCGCTCAGGTTCAGCGTCTCTGCGACGATGCCCTGGCCGATGAACGCGGCGTCACCGTGGATGAGGAGCGGGAGCACGTGCCGGCGATCGAGATCGCCCCGGCGGTCCTGCTTGGCGCGGACGCGGCCCTCGACCACCGGGTTCACGAACTCGAGGTGGCTCGGGTTGAAGGTCAGCGTGAGGTGGACCTCGTTGCCGTTCACCGTCTTCCGATCGACCGAGTACCCGTGGTGGTACTTCACGTCGCCGCCGCCGAGGTGCAGCTCGGGGTTGTCGTCCTCGAAGCCCGCGAAGATCTCGCGGACGTTCATCTCCATGATGTTGACCATCACGTTGAGACGGCCGCGGTGGGCCATGCCCAGCACGACCTCCTCGACGCCGAGCTCGGACGCACGCTCGATCAGCAGATCGAGCATCGGGATCACGCTCTCGCCACCCTCGAGGGAGAAGCGTTTGGCACCGATGAACTTCGTGTGCAGGAACTGCTCGAAGATCTCCGCGTCGGTGAGCTTGGTGAGGATGCGAAGCTGCTCCTCGGTCTCCAGCTCGAGCCGGTTGCAGGTCGACTCCATCGCCTCCTGCAGCCAGGTGCGTGCCTCGCGGTCCTCCAGGAAGGTGAACTCGGCGCCGATGCTGCGCGTGTAGGTCTCGGTGAGCCGCTCGAGGATCTCCTGGAGGGTCGCCGTGGCCGGTCCGGCCATGTCACCGCTGCTGAAGACGGTGTTCGGATCGACGGCCGCCAGGCCGTAGCGCTCGAGGAAGAGCTCGTCCGGCTCCGGGTGACCCTTGAGGCCGAGCGGGTCGAGATCGGCGAAGAGATGCCCACGAACGCGATAGGCGTTGATGAGCGCCGAGAGTCGACCCTGCAGCTCGGTCGCGTCGAGCACGTCCTGGCTCGGCGGGAACGATCGCCGGTCGCTGCGGCGCTCGACGAAGGGCAGGTTCTCCGCGGTGGGCGGGAGGTGGAAGAGACCGGAGGGCTGCGGGGCGCCGTTGCCGTTGCCGTTCGAACCCGGCGTCGCCGGGGGCGGGGGCACGTGCTCGGGAGGCGCCGCGATGCCGCCGGGGGAGGTCATCTCGGGCCACTCCTGAGGGTCCAGCCCATCGAAGTAGCGGCGCCAAGCGTCCTCGACCGAGGCGGGGTTGGCCATCCACTGGAGGAACTTCTCCTCGACCAACCCTTGGTTCACGCCGAAGTCGTGTCCCATATGTCCGAATTCCTTTGTCTTCACACTGCTGAAGGGGGGCCCGGGGAGGGCACTCCGCGAGGGGCGACCTTACTTCGAACGCCGCGACGGGGCCAGGGTCGGGGGGCGGTCTGCTCACGCTTTTCCGCCCTGGCTTTCAGGGAGTCCTGGTGTCGCTGGCCCCCGGGCTCAAGCCATCAGGAGGGCGCTGTCGCCGCGGTCCATCCAGGCGATCTGGTCCACCCCACGCTGGGCGAAGCGGAGGGCGGCGGCCCGAGCCCGCTTGGAACCCTTGCCGAGGCTCCACTGGGCGTGCTCGGCGAGGCGGGCCAGCGAGAGCGACCGGCCGAGGGTCAGCGCGAAGCGCCGCGCGCCCGCCTCGAGCGACTCCGGGCTCTCCGATTGGGCAGCCTTCAGCCACTCCACGGCCTGGCCGAAGGCCTTCTGGGCGACCTCGCCGGCCTCGATCAGCCCCGGGTCCTCGAGCCCGCTCCGCGCGCGGGCGAGCTCTTCGCCGAGCGCCTGTAGGGCCTCGGGCTCGTGGCCGAGCGCCCGCAGCACGTCGAGCGAGAGGACGTTGGTCGTGCCCTCCCAGATGCTCAGGACCTGCGCGTCGCGGAGCAGCGCCGGTAGGCCGGTGTCCTCGACGTAGCCGGCGCCGCCGAACGCCTCGAGGCATTCGCTCGCGACCATCACGCCCTGGCGCGCAGTGGTGAGCTTGGCGATGGGGGTGAGCAGGCGGAGCAGCGTCGAGTTGGCGTCGACGTCGCGCTCCTCGCGACCGAGGAGGTCGACCACGAAGTGGGCCAGCTGAAAGGCGGCGTCGTACTCGGCCTGGAGCCCGGCGAGCGTGTCGACGTGCAGGGGCTTCTGGTCGAGGGTCGCGCCGAACGCGTGGCGGCGCTTGGCATAGTCCTTCGCGAGGGCGAGCCCGCGGCGCATGCCGCTGACCGCTACGGTGGCGTTCCAGGTGCGGGTGATGCTCAGCATCGGGACGATGTTCCGGATGCCCGCGGTGGTGCCGGTGACCAGCTCGGCGGGCGTGCCCTCGAGGCTGAGCTCCGCGGTCGGGAGCTTGCGGGTGCCGAGCTTGTCCTTGAGCCGATTGATGCGGATGTCGCGCAGCCGACCTTCGTCGTCGCGGCACTCCACGTAGAAGAGCGCGAGGCCGTGGCCGCCGCCGGGGTTGCCCTCGGGGCGACCGAGGGTGAGCGCCATCTGGCTGCTCGCGGCGCTGGTGAACCACTTGCGGCCGTAGAGCCGCCACTGGCCGTCTTCTTCCTTCGCGACGGTCTCGGTGAGCCCGACGTCCGAGCCGCCGGTCGACTCGGTCATCCACTGACCGCTGGTCCAGAACTCCTTCGGGTCGCGGCTGGTCAGGTGAGGGACCGCGCGGTCGATGAGCTCCTGGTTGCCGCTGGCGATCAACGTGCGGGCGGCGCCGTCGGTCATCGCGAGCGGGCAGCTGTAGACGTCGCTCGAGGGCGAGAAGAGATGGACCAGCGCGAACTGGTGGGCGCGCGCGTGGTGACCGAAGCGGTCGTCATAGGCGGCGGCGATCACGCCGGCCTCGGCGGCCTTCGGCTCTGCCTTCTTCCAGACCTCGGTGAGCTCGATGTGGTCGATGCGCTCCCCCCAGGGGCTCCAGTGGGTGAGCACCGGCTCGCGCTCCCGCTCGGCGAGGCTCAGCGCCTGCATCTCGACGGCCCACTCGCCCATCTCGCGGAGCTCGGGCTCGATCGCCCGGCGGACCTCTTCGGGGAGTGTGCGTTCGAGGTGCTCCTGGAGGACGACGTCGTCGTCGTACTGGTTGCCGAGCTCGGGAGGGGACTGGTTGAAGGGTTCGTTCATCGTTCGTTCGCTGGTTGGTTCTCGACCACGGAGGACGTAGCGCGGAGCGCGAGGACGCACCGAGCGGCTATGCCGCGAGAACTTTGGGTTTTTGGGCCAGGAACTAGTCGGCCAGCTGCTGGTCGAGGAAGGTGTACATCCGGGCGTATTTCTCTACCAGGTCGGTCAGACGGGTGCCGGCGCCGTGGCCCTGCTGCGTATCCATGTGAAAGAAGATCGGCCGCTCGCCGCCGTTCGCAACCTGGAGCGCGGCGGCGAACTTGGTGCTGTGCGCCCAGTGCACCCGGCTGTCGTGGTCGGCGGTCTCGATCAGCACCGCAGGATAGGGCGTTCCGTCCTCCACCCGGTGGTAGGGCGAGTAGCCGTGGAGCCAGGCGAAGGCGTCGGCTTCGTCCGGGTCCCCGTACTCGCTGATCCAGAGCTCGGCCGGCGGGAAGCGGTGGTAGCGGACCATGTCGTAGAGCCCGACGTAGCTCGCGGCCGCGCGGAAGCGATCCGGCACCCGCGTGATCATCGCGCCCATCAGCAGGCCGCCGTTGCTGCCGCCGGTGATGCCGATGCGCTCCGGAGCGCTGAGCCCGCTCTCGGCGAGCCAGCCGATGACCGCCTCGAAGTCCTCGAAGACCTTCGGCTTGTTCCCGAGCATGCCCGCCTGGTGCCACTCTTCGCCGAGCTCACCACCGCCGCGGAGGTGGGCGACGGCGTAGACGCCGCCCTGCTCCAGCCAGTAGAGCGCGTTGCGGCTGAAGCGCGGCAGGATGTTCACGTTGAAGCCGCCATAGCCGTAGAGCAGCACCTTCGCCTGGCCGTTCCGCTCGAGCCCCTTCGGCGCGATGACGTGGACCGGCACCTCGGTCCCATCGGCGGAAGCCACCCGCTCGAGGCGCGCTTCGTAGCGGCTGAGATCGAGGTCGGTGGGGACCCGCACCCGCTCGCTGAGCTCGCCGCTGGCGGCGTCGACGGTGAAGAGGCTCGGGGGCTGGAGATAGCCGCTGAAGGTGAACGCGAGCGTGGCGACCCCGTCGCGACCGCTCACGTTGTCGATGGCGCCGCGGGTCGGGAGCTCGACCGGTCGCGGGTTCTTCCCGTCGCCGTCGGTGAGCACCAGCGTCGAGCGGATGTCGTCGATGTAGTGGAGCGCGAGGCCCTCGCCCGTGAAGGTCCAATCGGAGAGCACGGCTTCCGCCTGGGGAACGATCGTCTCCCAGCGCGCGTGATCGTCGGCGCGGCGAAGGTCCACGCGCTGGATGCGGTAGCGGGGAGCGCCCTCGTTGGTCCAGAGGTAGAGGTCGCCGTCGTGTGGGATGGCCCGCGTCAGGTTCTCCTGCCCTTCGACCACCGTGGTGAAGAGGTTGCCTTCGGCGTTCGCCTCGTCGGCGTCGGGCGCGTTCCGGTTGCCGCGGCGGCCGCGGTCGAAGAGATGGACGTCGCTGGCCGACCAGCCGCGGAAGACGTTGATGACCACGTAGCGCCCGTCGTCAGAGACCTGCGGGAAGGGGAAGTCGGTCGGGCGCGCGGCACCGAAGACCAGCGCGTCCGTGGCTGGGTCCTCCTGGTCCATCCCGTGGAAGAAGATGCGCGGGAAGTAGGCGTCCTCCCGCTCGGCGTCGAAGCCCTCTTCACCCGGGTTCGGGTAGCGCGTGTAGTAGAAACCGCTGCCGTCCGGGAGCCACGCGAGGTTGCACCACTTGGTGCGCGCGATGCGGAGCGGCATCACCGGGTCCGACTCCGCGTCGAGATCCATCACGTGGAGCACGCTCTTCTCGTCCCCGTTGTGCGAGATCCCGAAAGCGAGGTAGCGACCGTCGGGGCTGGGGTAGGTCCAGTCGAGCGCGGCGCGTTCGCCCCACGTCTCCGCGTCGGCGGGGTCGATCAACGTGCGTGGGGCCAGCTCGCCGTCGGCGTCCTCGGGGATCTCCTCCATCGCGAGCACCGGCTGCTCGCGGCCGCCCTCGCGCTGCTCGTAGAGGATGCGGAGCGGGCGTCCGTTCTTGCCACCGACGACCATCGCGCCGCCGACCGAGCCGATGGAGAGGAACGCGCGGAGTCGCTCGCGCATCGGGTCCGCCACCGGGAGTGCTTCTTCGGTCCGTTCGGTCTGCGCGGCGATCCATGCTCGGGTCAGCTCGGAGTCGATCTCGAGCGCACGGTAGGGGTCGGCGACCTCGGTGCCGTGGAGCGTGTCGGTGACCGCGCTGCGACGGGCCTGCTCGTTGAGGTTGCCGAGGATCTCGGCCCAGCTGCGCGGCGCCTCGCCGCCGGTGGGCTCGGGCTCGGGCTCGGGCTCCGGCTCGGGCGATGGGCAGCCGAGGGTCAGCGCGAGGAGGAGCCAGGTCGTCGTTCGCATGGGGCGGTCATCCCAGAAGCGAAGGGCGTTGGCAACGGTGCTCGCTCTGCCCGATGTGCCCTCGTTCTCGCACGAAGAGCACGAAGGTACACAGAGGGATGTGAGATGGTGCGAGGTCTGGGGCGGCTGGATGACCGATGCACGGGGGCGTGGCAGGGTTCGGCCGTGGCGCGAACGTTCATGATGTTGAGTGGTGTGCTGGGTGCGTTGGCCGTGGGGATGGGGGCGTTCGGGGCGCATGGGCTTCGGGGGAAGCTCGAGGGGCTCGACGATGGGGCCAAGCGGCTGGGCTGGTGGGAGACCGCGGCGCAGTACCACCTGATGCACGCGGTGGCGCTCGGGCTCGCGGCCTTCGTGTTGTCGAAGGCGAGCTCCGGGATGGGGCACGCCGCGGGCTACGCGTTCCTGGGTGGCGTCCTGATCTTCAGCGGCACCCTCTACGCCATGGCGCTCGGTGGTCCGCGCTGGCTCGGGGCCGTCACCCCGATCGGCGGGCTCGCGCTCATCGTCGGCTGGGTGCTGCTGGCGGTGGCAGGCTGGAGGGCGCTCTCGTGAAGCCCTTCGAGCCCGTGCCCTTCCGCTCGCTGCCGCAGCTCCCGCGCCGGCCTCACGACTACCTGACGCTGGAAGCGAAGGACGTGGACGTGCCGGTCGGGGCCGAGACCGTGCGCGTCCGCTACCGCGAGGTGGGCGAGGGACCGGCGCTCACGTTGGTCCACGGGCTCATGACCTCGGGCTACAGCTTCCGCTACGTGGCGACCCCGCTCGCCGAGGCGGGCTATCGGGTGCTCGTGCCGGACCTACCCGGCGCCGGTGAGAGCGGCGCGCTCCGCGGGCCCCACTCGGCGCCACGGCTGGCCGAGGCGCTGGCGGGCTTCCTCGACGCCACCGACGCCCGCGGTGAGCGGGTGGTCGGCAACAGCATGGGTGGCTACGTCGCGATGCGGCTCGCGCTCGACGATCCGGACGCGATGAGCCGTCTGGTGAACGTGCACTCGCCGGTGCTGCCCATCCCGCGGCTCCGCGCCCTGCATCTGGCGCTGACCCCAGGGGTGGCTCGTTCGGTGCTCGGCCGGGTGGTCTCGTTCTCGCCGGAGCGCTGGGTGCACCGCAACGTGCACTACCGCGACGAGACGCTGAAGAGCCTCGAGGAGGCGCGCATCTACGGGGCGCCCTTGAAGACGGTGTCGGGGCGCCAGGCGTTCGCGAGCTGGCTCGGCGACGGGCTCGACCCGGCGGAGCTGGACCGCTTCGTGCGCGACCTTCGGCAGCTCGACCGCTTCCCGGTTCCGCTGCAGCTCATCTATGCGCGGACCGACCCCATGGTGCCGCCGGAGATGGGGCACGCGCTCGAGCGTCTGGTGCCCGACGCCGAGATGGTGTGGCTCGACGAGAGCAGCCACTTCGCGCACGTCGACACGCCCGGGGAGTTCCTGGCTGCGGCGCTGCCCTTCCTCGCGGACTGACCTTCCATTCGCGACGCGCGAGTCGGCAGGTGGCCCCGCTCGCTGCTAGCTTGACCCTCGTGGGTCGACTTCTTCTTTGCTTCGCCGTCCTGGCGTCGGGCTGCTGTGACGACGACGGTAGCGACGACTTGCTGCTCTACGACTCCTCGTTCCCGGACGCCGCCATGTCGGACGCGGGGAGCGCGGCGATCACCATGGAGGTCGTCTCGAGCCGGCCCGACATGGTCACGGGTGAGGAGGCGCTGGTGCTGGTCACGGTCCGGGAGGGCGACCCGACGGGACTCACCATCCGCCGTGACGGCGACTTCGTCTCGGTTCAGCCAGCGCTCGTTCCCAACCAGCGTTTTGCGCTGGTCGACGGCCTGACCCCGGGTGAGCACCGGCTCGAGGCTTCCGCCGGAATCGAGCGCGCCGAGCTCACGGTCACTGCCTACCCCCGCACCGGCCCCGTGTTCAGCGGTCCGCACGAGGAGCCTTTTGCGTGCAGCACCGACGAGTTCGCGCTCGGCGCTCCGCTCGACGAAGACTGCTCGGCGCCGACGATCGTGGCGTACTTCGCCAAGGGTGGAGGTGGCGCGTTCGACCTCATCGAGAACCCTGAAGTGCCGCCGGCGGGCACGCCCATGACGACCACCACCGACGGAGTGTCGGTGCCTTTCGTCATCCGAATGGAGGCCGGCACGATCGACCGCGCGATCTACTGGAACGCGACCCTGCACCAGCCGGGCCTGTCCCAACCGCGACCGTGGGCGCGGCCGAGCACATGGAACGGCAAGCTGGTCTCGGTCTTCGGCGGCGGCTGCGGTCCCGGCTACGCGCAGGGGGACCCGATGTACGGCAGCGGTCTCAACGACCTCGTCGGTCTCGGCTACGCGATGATGAGCTCGTCGCTCAACGTGCTCGGCCAGAACTGCAACGACGTGCTCTCGGCCGAGGCACTGATGATGACCAAGGAGCGCTTCATCGAGACCTTCGGCGTGCCGATGTGGACGATGGGCTTCGGCGGCTCCGGTGGGGCGATCCAGCAGCACATGATCGCCGACAACTACCCGGGGCTCCTCGACGGGCTGCTGCCGCTGATCAGCTATCCGGACATCTGGTCGATCCTGGGCGACGCGATGGATTGCTCGCTCCTCGATCGCTACTTCGAGGCGAACGCGGGACTCTGGCCCGACGCGGAGGAGCGACGCGCGGTGACCGGCTTCGCGTCGCCGGATACCTGCGACGGGTGGGTCGCGATCGTGGGCGGGCTCTTCGACCCGACCGAGCAGTGCGACGCTCGACTGCCGCCCGATCAGGTGTGGAGCGCTTCGAACCCCGAGGGGGCGCGGTGCACGATCCACGACCACAACGTGAACGTCTTCGGCCGGAACGAGATGGGACTGGCGCGGCGCGCGTGGAGCAACGAGGGGGTCCAGTACGGGCTCGGAGCGTTCGAGAGCGGCGCGATCACCGCGGAGCAGTTCGTGCACTTGAACGAGACCATCGGTAGCTTCGGTCCCGACGGAGAGCCGGTCGCCGCGCGGGACCCGGGCGACGACGAGGCCGTTCGGACCGCGTACGCGACCGGCCGGGTGGTCGATGGCGGCGTGGGCCTCGGCGACCTGCCGATCCTCGACGTCCGCACCTACACGGACCTGCAGGGCGACTTCCACGACAACGTGCGGACCGCGAGCCTGCGCGCGCGCCTCGACCGCGCGAACGGGGACCACGACAACCATGTGCGATTCGTCGCGGCGCCGGACCCGGGTGAGCGCGGAGCGAGCGCGCTCAACGACGCGCTCCTGACCATGTTCGCCTGGCTGGACGCGTTCGCGGAGAGCACCGACCCGGATCGCGGCGCGGCGGCGCGTGCGACCAAGCCCGCCGGTCTCACGGACCGCTGCTATGTCGACGACTCACCTCGCGAGGGCCCTTGCGACGACGTCTTCCCGAACGCCTCCACCCCGCGGCTCGAGGCCGGCGCGCCCATCGCCAACGACGTGATTCAGTGCGCGCTCGAGCCAGTCGACCCCGCCGACTACAGCGTTGGGCTCACGTCCGAGCAGCTCGCCCGCCTCGAAGCGGCGTTCCCCGACGGGGTCTGCGACTGGGACAGCGAGCCGCCCAATCGAGTCCCCCACGAGGGGCCCTGGCAGCGCTTCTGAGTCAGCTTCGGAGCTTCCAGCCGCGGCCGAGGAGCGTGCCTGCGACGACGAGCAGAACGACGAGGAGGCCGCCGACGAAGGCTGCGGCGTGGAGCACCGGCACGTCGGTGACCCCGAGGAGGCCGTAGCGGAGGCCATTGACCATGTAGAGGATCGGGTTCAGTCGGCTGACGAAGTCCCAGGGCGCCGGGAGCATCGAGACCGAGTAGAAGACGCCGCCGAGGAAGGTCAGCGGGGTCAGGACGAAGTTGGGGACGATCGAGAGGTGGTCGAACTTCTCGGCCCAGAGCGCGCTGATGAGTCCGAGGCAGCCGAAGCTGAGCGAGACCCCACAGGCGAAGAAGGCGACCCAGCCCGGGTGGGCCATCTCGAAGCCACCGAAGAGGCCGGCCACCAGGTAGACGAGCGAGCCGACGATCAGCCCACGGAGCAGTGACGCGCCGAGGTAGGCCATCAGCATCTCGCGCGCGCCGATGGGGGCGACGAGGAGGTCGACGATGGTGCCGTTGATCTTCGACTGAAAGAGGCTCGACGAGGCGTTGAGGAAGCTGTTCGAGATGATCGCCAGCATCACCAGCCCGGGCACGACGAAGTCGATGTAGGGGACGCCGTCGATCTCCCGGAGGCGGGAGCCGAGCGCGACGCCGAAGACCAGGAAGTAGAGGCTGGTGGTCACCAGCGGGCTGAAGACGGTCTGCATCCAGACCTTGCCGAAGCGGCGGCACTCCTTGAGGAAGAGCGTGCGCAGCGCGTTCCGGCGGGCGGAGGCGTCGTCGTCCAACCCTGCGAGGGCCTCGGCGACGATGGCGTCGACCTCGTTCATTCGGCGGCCTCCGTCGCGCCCTCGCGTACGAGCTGCACGAAGATGTCCTCGAGCTTCTTGTCACCGCCACCCCGGGCCAGCATCGTCTCGCGGTCTTCGACCACCAGTAGCTCGCCCTTGCGGAGCACGCCGATGCGGTCGGCGAGCATCTCCGCTTCTTCGAGGTAGTGCGTGGTCAGCACGATGGTCGTGCCCTCGTCGCGCAGCCGCCGGACCTCGTCCCAGAGCTCCTTGCGGAGCTCGACGTCGACGCCGGCCGTGGGCTCGTCGAGAAAGAGGAGCTTCGGGTGGTGCACGAGTGCCTTGGCGACGAGCAGCCGCCGCTTCATGCCGCCGCTCAGGTGGCGGGAGTAGGCGTCGCGGTGGTCGCTCAGCGAAAAGGTCTCGAGCAGCGACTCGGCGCGCGCCGGGTCGGGCTTGCGCCCCATGAGGCCCTGCTGGACGAGCAGCGACTGGTAGGGGCTCAAGAAGGGATCGAAGTTGATCTCCTGCGGGACCAGGCCGACCAATCGGCGGGTGATCCGGAAGTCTTTCTGCACGTCGAAGCCGAAGACCTCGATGGACCCGCTGGTCGCTCGCGCGAGCCCGGTGATGCAGCCGATGAGCGTGGTCTTGCCGGCGCCGTTGGGTCCAAGCAGCGCGAAGATCTCACCGTGGCGCACCTCGAGGCTCACGTCCTTGACGGCCTCGAAGTCGCCGAAGCGCTTCACGACCTCGGTGCAGCGGAGGGCGGGTGTGGAGGTGGTTTCGGAACGGCTCATCCGGTGGCGAGACCTTGGAGCCAGGGGCTCCCTTTGTCACGTGAGGCGCCTCAGAGATGGTGCTCGGGGGTTGGCGCTGGTGGGTTCGCGGGCGACGCTGCGCACATGGGCTTCTGGGACGAGCGGGTCGTGCCGCAGATGGTGCGTTGGGCATGTGGTCACGAGAACGTGGACCGGCAGCGAACGAAGGTCGTGCCACTCGCGCGGGGCCGGGTGCTCGAGATCGGGATGGGGTCGGGGCTGAACCTCCCGCATTACGACCCATTGGTGGTCACCGAGGTGATCGGCGTCGAGCCGTCGGAGCGGCTGCGGACGGATGCGCAGGGTGCGGCGACTCGCGCGGCGATGCCGGTGCGGGTCTTCGATGCGGTCGCGGAGTCGTTGCCGGTCGACGCAGCGAGCGTGGATTCGGTGGTCGTCACCTACACGCTGTGCACGGTCGGCGATCCGGACGCCGCGTTGACGGAGCTGCGCCGAGTGCTGGTCCCCGGCGGAGCGGTTCATTTCGTGGAGCACGGGCTCGCGCCGGACGAGTCGGTGCGGCGCCGGCAGCGCCTCTTCGATCCGGTCTGGAGTCGCTTCGCCGGCGGGTGCCACCTCACACGCGACGTGCCCGCGCTGCTCGTGCGGCACGGGTTCGAGCTCGACGCGCTCGACACGATGTATCTGCCCGGGCCACGGGCGCTCAACTGGAACAGCTGGGGCAGCGCGCGCCTTCGTTGAGCCGTGAGATACGCTGTGGCGATGGGATGGGTGGGTCGTGCGTTGGTCTTCGTGATCATGGTCGGCTGCGGCGGTGAGGCCGCGGAGCCAGCCTCCCGGCCGACGAGCGGAGTCGACGAGCCAGTGGCGGTGGGTCCGGCCGTCGTGGTGCCGGAGCCAGAAGCGGAGCCGGAGTCGCCGCCCGATCCGCACCCGGTGGTGGCTGGGTTCGTGCGGGAGCTCCGCGCGTGGGCGTCAGAGAGCGAGGCGGCCGCGCTCGACGGCATCGAGCTCACCGGCACCGCGGGGGGCGAGACCGACGAGCTCACCGAGCGCATCCGGCACGTGTTTCTCCGTGAGCTGGCGGGGCCCGCGATCCTGCGGCTGCAGATCCCGGAGATCGAGCGTTACGGCGAGGACATTCGAGCGATGCCCGAGGGACCGGAGGGACCAGAGCCCGAAGACGACGACGATGAACCGATGTTCGGCGGCTGGGGAATGGGGCCCCACGCGAACATCGATGGCATGGGCAACGTCGTCGGCGATCTGCACGGAATGTGCGACAGCGGTCTGAGCGAGGTGGAGCGTGAGCGACGGCCCAACCCGTGCGACGAGCGCTTCGTGCCGGTGTGGGCGACCGTGAAGCTCGCGCTCATGGCGTACTTTCCGATCGAGGTGGCGACGATGGGCTTCGTCGATCCTGGGACCCCGATGGGCGATGGCGAGTGGGACCGCGCCGATCCGATGGCGATGCGAGACTTGCTCGCTCTGGCGGAGCGGGCGGGGCTCGAGCGGCAGCTCGTGATGGACGTCGCGGTGCAGCTGCTGCGCGATCTCGTCGCGGCTGCCAGCCCGCTAGAAGAGTAGGATCATCGTGCCGCCGTCGGCGGTGTGCATGGTCGCCTGGCCGCGGACCCCGGTCGTGCCGTCGGGCTCGGCAGAGAGGAGCAGCTCACCGCTCGTGATGATGGGACGGGCGCTGGTGAAGGAGCTGAACTCGGTGACGTAGCGGACGCAGTCTTCGCCCTGACTCCAGTAGTCGGTGTATTGCAGCACGTGCGCCTTGGCGAAGCGGGTGCCGTCGGGACGTCGATCGACCTCGAGCACCAGGGTGTCCCCCTGCGTGCTGCCGCCGCGGAAGAAGAAGGTCTCGGAGTCGATGACGCCGGGGTGGAACGAGCTGCCCCGCTCGATCCTGCGGCAGAGCTCGAGCTCGACGCGGTCGCAGTCGAGCGTGATGTTCTCCGAGCCGGTGACGGTCGGGTCGATGCGGACGTCGAGGGTAGGGCCGGAGGTCGCGGTCACGATCGCGTCGCCGATCAGGTCGACCTGATCGCACATGTTCGACGGGAAGGTGATGTCGAACGAGCCGCTGGCGTAGGGCCACAGGCCGTCGTCGGTCGGGACACAGAAGGGGTCGCCGAGCGGGCAGTCGATCGGACGGTAGTTGGTCGCGGGGCAGCCCCCGGCGAACCACTTGCAGTTCTGTGTCGAGCACGCCAGGGCCGGGTCGCCGGTGCCTCCGCAGTCGGCGTGGAACACTCCGGCCGTGCAGCTCTCGAGGTCGGGGGCCTCGCCGCCGGGGCAGCGCGAGAGGTCGATGGGAGGCGGGGGATCGGCGGGCGCGTCGGACGCTGGTCCACCGTCCGTCGGGACGCCGTCGTCGTCGGTCGACGGTTCGCTGCACGACGAGAGGGCGAGGATCGACGCGACGAGGAGGCACTGGCGCACGGCACCAAGCTAGCAGTGGCCGGGCGAGGGCGCGTCCCCTGCTTGGGTGAGCTCAGAAGATGTCACCGCCGAGGAAGACGGCCCCGTCGCTCTCGTGCGCGCAGTAGATGTTTCCGCGCGGGCCGTCGATCGGGACCTGCTGGAACGTGAATCCGTCGGCCGAGTACCAGGCGCCGGCGCTTCCGCAGACCCAGAGGTAGCCCGCGGCGAAGGCGAAGTTGGAGAAGCCGCCGGAGGTCTCGACCGAGAGCCGCTGCCAGCCGTTCGGGCCGCGCATGAGGATGCAGCCGTCGTCACCGGCGGCCCAAGCGCGATCCGGTGTCGCATGCATGCAGAAGAGCATGGGGGTGCCCGGTGGCTTGGGTTCCTGGACCCAGTCCTGGCCATCGTTTCGCCAGATCTGGCTCTTGCCGTCGAGCGCGTAGGCGACCGAGCCGCCGAGGGCGAGCTCCATGATCGATGCGTCCGAGTGGATGCGCGCGTACTCGGTCCACGGGCCGGTGCCGGTGCGCGCCCAGAAGGCGCCGCCCTTGCCCGCCGCGAGCCAACCCTGACCGCTGCAGTGGAGCGTGCTCGCCGGGATGGGGTAGGCCGGCTCGAGCGATCGGCCGTCGTCCGAGAGCTTGGCCAGCCCTTCGCCCTGGCAGAGCACCAGCTCGTGGCCGTCGGTCGCCCAGGTCTGCGGCCGGGACATCGGGACGGTCAGACGCCAAGTGCCAGCGCTCCGCTCGGCGAGCCCCTTCATGCAGCGGCCGAGAAGCCGACCTCGCCAACTCGCGATCGCCCACACGCTCCCCGTGCCCTCGCACGGCTCGTCTTCGTTGGGGGAACCCCACGCGGTGCGTACTACTCGCCCTTGGCTCATGGGCCGATGGTCGGTCCAAAGCCTCCGTTCTTCCAGAGGAATTCAGAATTCTCAGTCGTGCCCTTGCGCGGAGCGTAAATGGCGTTTACAAAATAAGAGTGAGTCGCAAGGAAGTCGCCAAGCCCAAGAAGTCCCCGCGCGCCCGGCGGCGTGCGGCGAACCTCGAGCGAATCGTCGAGGCAGCCGTTCAGGTCGCGGTCGAGGACGGAGTCGACGAGCTCTCGATCAAGAAGGTCGCGGAGCTCGCCGACTACACGCCGGGTGCGCTCTATCGCTACTTCGACTCCAAGGATGCGCTCTTGGCCGCGGTGGCCGAGCGAGTGATCGGCGAGCTGCGCGAGCGCATCGCCGAGGCCGACGATGCCGGGGCGTCGCCGTTGGCGCGCATCGGAGCGCAGGTTCGCGCCTACCACGCGTTCGCGACGGGTGACGACCATGGCTTCCAGATCATCGCGGTGATGATCGGTGACCCGCGCGTGTTGCTCCCGGACAACGCCGAAGCGGCCAAGGTCATGCACGCGATGATCGGTGCGCTCTCGCCGCTCGCGGTCGCGCTCGAGGCGGCGGGCCGGGAGGGAGCGCTGCGACCGGCGGAACCCGCGACGCCGGACACTGCTGCCGAGCGCGCGATGCTCCTCTTCTCCGCGTTCCACGGTGCCCTGCAGCTGCGCAAGCAAGCACGCATGGCGCCGGACCTGATTCACACCGACCGCATCGCCTTCGAGACGGCGCGGCTGATCCTCCGCGGCTGGGGCGCTTCGATCGAAGCGCTGGATGCCGCGCTACCCCAACCCTTTCCCCGTTGAGCTGACCATGTCCCCGATCCTCGCCATCGTGATCGCCGCCGCTCTCGGCGTGCTCACTTGGTCCCTTCTCGAGTACTGCATCCACCGCTGGGCCGGTCATGACCGACGCTTCCGCGGGAACCTCTTCTCGAAGGAGCACACCGCTCACCACAGCCAGGGCGACTACTTCGCACCGGCGTGGAAGAAGGGGGCAGCCTTCAGCATCGCGTTGGCGCTCGTCGCGCCACCAGCCATCTGGCTCGCGGGTTTCGGGCCCGGTCTCGCGTACGCCTTGGGGCTCGCGGGCTTCTACCTCTGCTACGAGCTCCTGCACCGGCTCGAGCACGTTCATCCCGGCATCGGCGCGTACGGCCGCTGGGCTCGACGGCATCACTTCCACCATCACTTCGTGAACCCGAGCGCCAACCACGGCGTCACCTCGCCCATCTGGGACTTCGTCTTCGGTACCTACGAGGCTCCCAGCACCATCAAGGTCCCCGAGAAGCTCGCCATGGTCTGGTTGACTGACCCCGACACCGGCGACGTCCGGACGGAGCACCAGCACACCTACGAGCTCCGCCGCCGCCCCACTCGCCACCACCCCACCGCCGCCTGAAGGCGCGGCGAGATGCCGCCGGATGATGAGCCCTGTCGTGTTCGTGGGCCGAGTCTCGCGGTGCTCTAGTGGCGGAGGTGGAAGCTCTTGGGGCGGGTGAGGTACTCGAAGCCGACCTTGGAGAGGGTCGCGCCGCGGCCGGAGTCCTTCACGCCGACCCAGGCGAGCTCCGGGTCGAGATAGTCGCAGCGGTTCATGAAGACCGTGCCCGTCTCGAGCTCGCCCCCGAGCTTCTGGGCCTTCGAGAGGTCGGGGGTCCAGATCGACGCAGTGAGTCCGTAGGCGCTGTCGTTCATCAGTCGCACGGCCTCGTCGTCGCTCGCCACCTTCTGGATCCCGACGACGGGCCCGAAGGTCTCCTCGCTCATGATCGTCATCGAGTGGTCCACCGCGGTCAGCACCTGCGGCCCGAGGTACGCCGGCCCGCGATCCGCGCCGGGGTAGGGCGACTGGATGTGTGCCACCGCGCCTGCCTCCACGGCCGCGTCGATCTGCGCTTGGATCGCCGCTGCGCTCCGCGCCCGCGCCACGGGCCCCAAGGTCGTCGCTGCGTCCATCGGGTCACCGAGCACGTACGCCTTCGTCGCCTCGACGAACGACTCCACGAAGCGGTCGTAGACCGACTCGTGAACGTACACCCGCTCGATCCCGCAGCACGACTGGCCCGAGTTGAAGAACGCGCCGTCCACCACGTTGGGCACCGTGAAGTCGAGGTCCGCGTCCGCCGCGACGTACGCCGGGTCCTTGCCGCCCAGCTCGAGTCCGGTCGCGATGAAGCGTTCCGCCGCCGCTCGATGCACCGCGCGACCTCCCTCCACCGATCCGGTGAAGCACACGTGGTCCACCCGAGAATCGCCGACCACCTTCGCGATCGTCTCGTGCGTCGCCACCAACGACGCGAGCAGCCCCTTCGGCAACGTCGCTGCGGCCGCCTCTGCCAACCGCTCTGCGACCAGCGGCGTCTGATCGGAGTGCTTCAACACCACGGCGTTCCCGGCGAGGAGCGCCGGCACGATCGCGTTCACCGCCGTCAGGTAGGGGTAGTTCCACGGAGCCAGCACCAGCACGACCCCGAGCGGCTCGCGGGTGATGTATCGCGTGAACCCTTCCTTGGGCCCCGGCTCGAGCGGGGCGAGCGCCTCCGGCGCCAACCGAATCATCGTCTTCGCCCGGTCTTCGAACCCGCCGATCTCCCCTGGCGTCTGCCCGAGCGGCCGACCCATCTGCCGGGTCAGCTCCTCGGCGAGCACGTCCTTCTTGGCGACCACCGCGTCTGTGAACGCGGCCACGGCCGCGGCGCGCGCCTCGAGTGGCTGGCGGCGCCACGCGCGCTGCGCCGTTCGGGCTCGGTCCAGGATCGCATCGACCGCCGCGGGCTCGTGGTAGGCGAGCTCGGCGACGACACTTCCGTCGATGGGCGAGATGGTCTTCTGCATGCCCCATCGGACCGCGGCGAGCCCGGTCCGTCAACGGCAATCGCCACCGCGACCCGTGACCCGATCAGTACCAGCCGTTGTCGCGGTACCACTCGTGGGTGCGACGGATGCCCTCGGCATGGCCGACCTCGCACTCGAACCCGAAGTCCTCACGCGCTCGCGCCCCGGAGCACGTCCAGGCGTCCTGGTAGTTCATCCGCGCCTTCTGGCGGTTGAGTAGCCGCGGCTTCCCGTCGAGCCGAGTCGCGAGCTCACCGAAGACACCCGCCACTCCGACGATCCGGTCACCGATGTCCACGGTCACGGCCCGTTTCCCAACGGTGTCCACGATCTTCGCCTGGAAGCGCTCCCAGGTGGTCGGCTCGTCGTCGGCGAAGAAGTACCCCCTGCCCACGGCCTTCGGGCTCGTCGAGGAATCGAGGATCCCCCGGATCAGGTCGTCGACGTAGATCGCGCTGAACCAACGCTTCTTGTTCCCCATGAAGAGGTTCACGCGCTTGCGCGCCGCCTTGAAGAGCTCGAGGTAGTCGACGTCGCCCGGTCCGTAGACACCGCTCGGCCGCACGATGGTCCACGGCACTTTCGCGTCCTCGACGACCTGCTCCGCTTCGAGCTTGCTGACGCCGTAGTGCTCGATGGGCTTTCGCGGGTCGTCTTCGCAGAGCGGCTTGCCCGGTCGGGCTGGCCCGTATGCGGCCAGCGACGACACATGGACGAAGCGCGAGACCTCCGGGTGCTCCGCTTCGAGCGCTGCGATCAGGTTCTGCGTCGGCATCACGTTGCCGCGGGCGAAGTCGTCGTAGGTCCGGCCCTTGGTCACGCCCGCCACGTGGAAGACTCGGTGCGGCTTCTCTTCCCGGACGATGGCCGAGAGCCGCTCCAGGTCGTCGTAGCTCGACTCGGCGGTTCGCCCTTCGTCGGCCGGTGGGGAGCCCGGACGCCGAATGGCCACGACGTCGTGACCCTGTTCGAGGAGGGCGCGGCGCAGCCGTCGGCCGATGAAGCCGCTCGCGCCGGTGATGAGGATGGTCTCCGCCATGACCTCCTCTTTGAACCGCAGGGCCCGATCCATCAAGCGTGGGCTTCGTCACGCACCAGTCCACCCGCCAGACCGATTCGCTCGGTGGCGCGTCCCGGTCTCCATGCAGGCGACCCGACGCTACCTTCCCCATGCCCTCGCCATCGTGGCGACGTTCGCCACCGCTGGGGCGCTGCTCGTTCGTGACCCGGGGAAGCCGCCCGCTCCGACACCGACGGCGCCACCGACTCCAACACCGACACCTGCCGCGACCCCGAGTCCGACACCGACCCCGCCACCGAGTCCGACAGCGACTTCGGCCAGCTCCCCTTTCGGCTGCGACCGGGAGGCGACCCACCATGTCTTCGAGCGCCTCCCGACCGCGCCCGGTCGCTGCGAGGACGACGGGAGCTGCGTGAGCATCACGAATGGCTTCAGCAACGTCGACCTGGACACGATCTGTCCCACCGAGCTCCCGCTCGACCCTCGACCCACCCGGAGCGAGCTCGCGCCGCTCCGACTCGCCGGCGAGGACATCCGCTGCCGGCGCCAGCTCAGCGCGTTTGCGTGCAGCGTGACCTGCTTCCACGAGACCGACGGAGCGTCGCACGAAGAGTTGCGCCAGAAGTACGCCGAGCACGTGCAGTGGATCCGCGATCGCTACGGCGCCGAGAGCGACGCCAGCCGGCAGGGCGCGCCGGCGTACCCACGCGAGATGCACCGCTGGCGGGAAGGCGCGACCACGCTCTCGATCGACCTGCACACCTCGGTGTGCCCTCCCCATCCGGATCATGAGCTCCATGCCAGCTACCGCACCCACTACACGCGGACGCGGACCCGCTGACCGCTCAGGGGCAGTCGAGCTCCGAGCCGTCCACGGCGACGTCGTCGACCTCGAGCGCGATGGGTCCATCGACCTCCACGATCCCGGTCCACACTCGATCGATGCTTCCGCTGGACGGCAACGTGGGGGTGTCGATGACCCGCGCGACTTCGGTGTCACCCAGGTAGAGCGTCGCGCTCCCGGCCGTGGTCGACGCCAGCGCGACCTCGAGCCGCAGGCACGCGCCACTCTCCAGCGGCGCCGCGCTGGCTGCCTCGTCCATCGTCCCGTCGACCTCGAGACCCAGCCGTCCCTCGTCACCTGCGATGACGCGAACGCTGCGCTCGGTGGCGCTCCCGACGGCGATGGCGTCCCGTTCGCGCAGTGGTGACGCGATGGTCGGCGCCGGCACTCGAACCCAGGCGCGTACCCAGAGCGTTCCGGCGCTCCGCGCGGGCACGGCGTGGTCGATGGCCGCCATCCCCGCCGAGGTCGTCGTCTCCATCCGCGCCCCGAAGCCACTGGCCCCGAGGTCCACTCGGCTCGTCGTTCCGAACTCGGCGTCGCTCGCCCAGCCGCTGCTCGCGAGGTCGCGCTCGAAGTCGTCGCAGAAGAGAACCCGGCGACCGATGTCGGCCTCGCATCCGCCGAGCACGCCACCATCTCGGAAGGCATCCGACCCCGCGACGAAGGCGTCCCGCTCGCCCCCATCCGTGGCGCCGCCGTCGTCGTCTCCGGCGTCCGCACCGCCATCCGAGCCCTCATCCGGCCGGCAGCGATCATCGATGCACCGGTACCCGTCGATGCACGGACACGGCCGGTCGGTCAGATCGATGTCGCCCACGGTGCAGGCGGCCAGCCCGACTCCGAGGGCGACGGTGAGCCATCGCGCCACGCCGAAGCGTGCGATGGATCGACCAGAAAATCGAGCGTCGTCAGGGCGCTCCATGCATTCGGGCGAGCTCGCTCTTGACCACCTTGCCGCTCGCGTTGAGCGGGAGCGCGTTCAGCAGCCGTACGTGACGGGGCACCTTGAAGGGCGCCAGCCGTTCGCGCGCCCAGCGTCGCAGCTCACTCGGGTCGAGCGCCCCCCGAGCGACCACGCCGGCGAGGCCGACCTGGCCCCAGCGCGCATCGTCGACACCGACCACCGCGGCGTCGCGGATCGACGGATGCTGGCGGAGCACGTTCTCCACCTCGGCGGGGTACACGTTCTCGCCACCGGAGATGAACATCTCCTTGCTGCGGCCGACGACGCGGAAGACGCCGCTCTCGCTGCGCGTCGCCAGGTCACCGGTGTGGAGCCAGCCCTCGGCGTCGATGGTCTCGGCGGTCGCTTCTGGCCGCTCGAAGTAGCCATCCATCACCAGTGGGCCGCGCACCACGATCTCGCCGACGTCGCCGACCTCGACTCGCTCGCCGTCGCGCATCAGCGCGATCTCGGCGTGGATGCTCGGTCGTCCGACGGTGCCTAGCCGGTCCGGTCCTTCGAGCGGGCTCCCGGTGAAGAGGTTCGGACCCGCCTCGGTGAGTCCATAGCCCTGCTGCATCGCGAAGCCCGCTGCGTGCGCCCGATCGAGGAGCGCGTCGGGACAGGGCGCGCCACCGCAGAGCAGCAGGCGCAGCGACGGCGGTCGCCGCTCCTCGAGCCCGTTCTCGAAGAGCATGTCGAACATGGTCGGCACGGCGATGATCGTGGAGACCCGATGCTCGTGCATCACGGTCAGCGCCTGCTCGGGGTCGAAGCGCGGTGTGCTGACCACGGCGCCGCCACGCCAGAGCAGCGGCGTCGCCAGACAGTTGAGCCCACCGGTGTGAAAGAGCGGGAGAAACGCCAGACAACGGTCCGACGCCCGTAGGTCGAACGAGAGGGTGCTGTTGATCGCGTTGGTGGTGATTTGTCGCCAGGGGAGCATCGCGCCCTTGGGGCGACCGGTGGTACCGCTGGTGTAGAGGATCATCGCTGGGCCCGGCCCGCCCCCTGCGCTGTCGGCGCGACCGGCGACCGAGTCGCCATCGATCGCACCGATCGCCATCGGGCGCTCCGCCACGAGCGCGTGCGCCATGGCCGCATGCGCTTCGTCGTGAAGGAGCAAGGCGGGTCGGGCATCAGCCACGATCGCGCCGAGCTCGGGCACCGCGAGCCGCCAGCTCAGCGGCAGGAGCGTCGCGCCGATCCGGCCACACCCAAAGAGCAGCGCGAAGACCTCGGCGCGGTTCAGGCAGAGCGCCGCGACCCGGTCACCCGGGCGCACTCCCGCTCGTGTGAGACGTGCCGCGAAACGGTCGGCGGCTGCGTCGAGCGCTCCGTACGTCAGCTCCACGCCGGTGTCGGCGTCGATGATCGCGACGCGCGCCGGTGTCGCCTGCGCTCGTCCTCGAACCCAGTCGTGCGTTCCCATCGTCATCCCCTTCAGTCGAAGTAGAAGAAGTCGCGGTCCATGCCGCGCTCGTCGTCCATGTCGCTCGGTGAGCGCCGTCGCCGCGGGTGGAGCTCCACCGTGAGACTCCGGTCCTCGCTCGGGACGAGACTCCGTCGCTCCGCTCGGTATCCCGTGCGGCCGATCTCCAGGATCACCGCGGTGTCGGAGCGCGGAAGCTCCAGAGCGACTGGCGTGGTCCCGCGGTCGTCCCCGCCGATGCGTACGGATGCGCCAGGTGGGGTGGAGTCGAGGCGCAGGGTGACGAGGTCCGCCGCTGCTTCGGCCTCCGCCTCCGACGCCGACTCCGAGTCCGACTCCGAGTGCCGAGAACCGACCTCCGACTCCGACTCTGACTCCGAGTGCCGAGAACCGACCGCCGACTCCGACTCCGACTCCGACTCCGACTCCGACTCCGAGTGCCGAGAACCGACCTCCGAGTCCGCCTCCGAGGGCCGAGAACCGACAAACGACTCCGCCGTCGACTCCGAGGGCCGAGAACCGACATCCGACTCCGAGCCCGTCAGCGCCCACGTTCCCGCCGCGGCCCCCACCAACACCGCCACCGCGACTCCCGCGACCCGTCCCTTCCGCCGTCGCTCGCCGGCCGGATCGACCGCCCGCACCGCGCTCGGGGTCGCGGCCTTCGTCGCCTCTTCCACGACTTCCGCCGCCTGCGCCTCGCTCACCGTCGCCTGCGCGCCGGTGGCCCGGACCATGGCGTCCTTCTCCGCGATCCGCTCCTCGAAGAGTCGCTGCATGAGCGCGCGCAGCGCGTCGCGACCCTCGAGTGAAGGGTCCAGCTCCCGCGCGAGCGTCAGCAGCTCCGTGCGCATGGCGGCCGCGCTCTCGTAGCGGTCCACCGGCTCTCGCTCGAGCGCCTTCATCACGATGCGGTCGATGCCCGCCGGGCAGCCAGCCCAGACCTCCGACGGCGGCGGGATCGGCTCGTCGCAGATCGCGCGTGCCAGCGCGAGGTCGTTGTCACCCTTGAAGAGCCGTCGTCCGGTGACCAGCTCGTGGAGCACGACCCCGAGCGCGAAGACGTCGGTGGTGCGGTCGACCATCTCGCGCCGGCATTGCTCCGGCGACATGTAGCCCAGCTTGCCCTTCACGTGGCCGGTGCGCGTGCGCGCCAACCGGTCGGCGGCCATGGCGATCCCGAAGTCGATCACCTTCACGTCCCCCTCGTAGGTGAGGAAGACGTTCTGCGGCGACACGTCTCGGTGGACCACGTGCCGCGGTGCACCCTCGGGCCCGGTGAGCTCGTGCGCGGCGTGCAGCCCCGCGCAGACCTCGGCGATCACGTGGCAGGCGAGAGCGGGCTCGATGCGCTGACCGGCTTCGGCGAGCCGGCGGAGCAGCCCGCTCAGGCTCTCGCCGGCGAGGTACTCCATCACCAGGTAGAGCTCGCCGTCTTCGAGCCCGAGCTCGTGGACGTGCACCACGTTGACGTGGCGCAGCTCCGCGATGATGCGCGCCTCGTCGGCGAACATCGCGCGGAACTCCACCTCTTCACTGAGGTGCGGGAACACCCGCTTGATGACGACCGGTCGCCGGAACCCTCCCGGTCCGCGCAGGCGGGCGAGGAAGATCTCCGCCATCCCTCCGGCAGCGAGACGCCCCACCACCTCGTAGCGGCCGATGGTCTCGGGTTGAGTCATGGGCTTGCGCTCGGCCTTCGCGCTCCGAGTGGACAAAGCCCCGCGGTTTCGGGAAGGTGAGCCCGAGCCTATCGAATGGGACGGAGCCCCACAAACGTCGTGATTGCTGCGCTTGCGAGCCTGCTGCTCGCCAGCAGCGCGGCCGCGCAGGCGGAGCCCGCTGGCGAGAGCGGGCGGGGTCGAGCGCTCGACCTCCTCGAGGAGAGCGCCGCCCTCTATCGAGAGGGCCGCTTCGCCGAGGCCGCCACGCTTCTTCGCCGGGCCCACGAGCTACACCCCTCGCCCGCGTTGCTCTACAACCTGGGCCGAGCGCTCGAGGGCGCCGGCGACGCGGAGGGTGCGCTCGAGGCCTACGAGGGCTACCTCGACTCCGTCGAGGAGTCGGCGGGTGAGACGGAGCGACGGGCAGACGCCGAAGCGCGCGCCGAGGCGCTCCGCGCGGCTCAGGCCCCGCCAGTCGATGACGTCGAGGAGGAACGCGACCCTCCCGAACCGGCGGTCGCCGAGCCGAGCCTCGTCCCTTGGGTCGTCCTCGGCTCGGGTGCGGCGGTCGCGCTCGGCGGACTGCTCACCGGCTGGCGAGCGCGCGATCGACACGAGGTCGCCGACGACCCCACGACGCCGCTCGCCCGCGCCGTCGAGCTGCAGGACCGCGCGGAGCGACTGGCGATCGGCGCCAACGTGCTCATGGGCCTCGGCGGCGCGATGGCCATCGCCGGCCTCACCTGGGGCCTGGTGGCGCGGCCCGACCGCGACGGGACGACCGTCGCGATCGGACCGCTCTCGGTGCAGCTCCTCGGCCACTTCTAGCGCTCCCGACGCCGAACCAGGAGCAGCATCGCCAAGGGCCAGACGAGCCCACCCACCGCACCGCTCGCCGAGCAACCGGCGATGCTCGCGCCACCGCTGCCGTCGCCGCCCGGGTCACTCGAGCCGGCGTCCGGGCCGGTCATCGGATCGCTCGGCCCCATGTCGACCGGCGGCGGGTCGATCCCGCCGGGGCGGTCGACCACGAGCTGGATCTCATCGCTCCCCGTCGCGCCGCTCCCGTCGGTGGCGACGACGCGCAGGCGATGCGCGCCCTCGGCCATGGGGGTCGTGTCCCAATCGAAGCGCCAGGGATCGGAGCCGATGGTCTCCGTCTCGACGTCGTCCACGTAGAGCGTCAGCGAGTCGATGCCGTCGTCGTCGTCCACGTCGACCCGCACCGTGACGCCGCCGTCGACGAAGGCGCCGTTCGTCGGTGAGGTGATCACCACGACCGGAGCGCCCGGGTCGGTGGGATCGGTCGGGTCGGTGGGACCCGAGCCGTCCAATCCGAAGAAGGTCGCCGCCAACCGCGCGGAGCACACGCCGACGTCGTTGATGTACGAACCGGTCGAGCCGCAGCCGCTCGCCGGGTCGATCGGCGCGGCGTGCCCCATCCCTTCGATGGTCCAGCGCTCGACCACGGTCTCACCACCGGCGACGAAGGTCTGTCGCGTCGCGCCCTCGATCGTCTCGGTCGCGCCCTCGGTCGCGCCGTGGACTGCGGTCCACTGCTCGGTGAGCTCGGCGCTGGTGCCCTGGTTCACCACGAAGTCCATCGTGCCGTGCCAGATGCTCACCTTCGGTGCTGGGGCGCCCGCGGGGGCGGCCGCCGCGACGATCGCGGCCCACTCCTCGGGCGTGCGGTCCAGGTAGGCGTTGAGCGCCGTGTACGACTGGATGCAGGCATTGGCCTCCCCGGTCGTCGCCCGATCCGTCGCGCAGCCGTAGGGAATCCCCGCGAGGATCTGGCCGCCCGCGAACACGTCGGGATAGGCCGCGATCAGCACCGCGGCCATGCCGCCGCCCGCGGAGAGGCCCGTGACGTAGACGCGGTTCGGGTCGCCACCGCGCGTGGACACGATGTGTTCGACCATCGACACGATCGACGTGACCTCCGGGCCGCCGCGCTCGATGTCGCCGGTGTTCAGCGGCGTCGAGCTGGCGACGAAGCTGTTCGGCGTGCCGGGCCAGCTGCCGCCCCAGTTGAAGCAGCCGAGGCTGTTGTTCCTCGACGTGTTCTGCTGCGGGTAGATGACGTGGAAGCCGAGCTCGTCGGCCACGTCGTTCCAGCCAGCGTCCGCGTAGCCCGCTGCGTTCATGGTGCAGCCGTGCAGGGCGACCACGATCGGTCGGGGCCCGGCCGGCAGGTCCGTCGGGCTGTGCACGTGCATCGTCAGCTGGGCGGGGTTGTCGCCGAAGTCGCTCACGGCCTCGAGGGTCCGCAGCCCATCCGAGCGCTCGCCGATCGGGTCTTCGACCTGGGCGGCACAGCCCAGGGCGATGCACGCCGCCATCCACGTCACGGTCTTCGAAAGTCTCACCATCATCTCCTCGCTCCCTTCGCTGCAGGGCAGCATCACTTCGTTGGTTCCGTTCGGGCGCACCGGCCCCGTCGCCGCCTCGTGGCAGCGCTCGTGGAGCTCCGTGCGCGGCCCCTCGCGGGGCTCGGTCAGGCGACTGGCGTCAGGCCGAGTCGCTGCGGGCGACGCCGCGGATCAGGTCCTTGAGCTCCTCGACCTCGCGGCGGAGGGCTTCGACCTGATCGTCGGTCGAGGCATCGGCTCTCGGTCGCACGCGAGACCCGACGCCGGTGGCGTCTTCCTTCTCCCACTCGTCGGGGGAGAGATCGCTCGCGCGCTCCGACTCGGCCGGCGTCTCTGCCACTGGCGCGGGTGCCGGCGTGGCCTGCTCCAGATAGGAGTGGAGCGCGGTGCCGACCCAGGTGGCGAAGAACTCGCGCAGCGCGCGCTCGTCGAGGCGCAGCAGGCGCTCGAGCACCGGGCTGGGCAGCTCCTTGATGCCCTCGCGTTCCAACAGGAGCTGGAGCAGCACGCCCTGCGTCAGGTCCTCGCCGCTCTCGGCGTCGACGACCTTCAGCTCCCGCCCTCGGCGCACCGCCTCGGCCAGATCCACCAGCTTCACGTAGCGGCTCTGGTCCGTGTCGTAGAGACGACGGGTGCTGTACTTCTTGACGACCATGGGCCCTCCTAGCGTAGCCGATCGTTGGGAAACGAGGCGGATCATTGGCCGAACCGTCCTCGCAGGGTCAGCCAGTAGCTGAAGTCGCCGTCCGCGCGGCAGTCGTCGTCGTCGCAGCGAACGTAGAAGCCAGCGCGCGCATCGAGCGCGAGGTTGGGGACGATCCAGTAGCTCCCGCCCAGGTTCCAGTAGTGCCGGATGATGACCGTCCCCTGGCCCTGCTGCTCGCGCACCCGCGAGTACTGACCGCCGACGCCCGACTCGCCGTCGATGCCGACGTCGAGGCCACCCGTGATCGTGCGCGCCTCGTACGACTCCTGGAGCAGGCGGCCGGTGTCCGAGGGATCGATCACGTCGTTGGTGACGCGCGAGAGGTTGAAGAAGGGTCGGATGCGGTCTTCCCAGAGCTTCAGCTGAACCCCGCCGCGGAGGTTGTAGCCGCGGATTGGCTCGTCCGAGGTGCTGTTGGTGTTCGTGTCCGCGCTGAACCACTGCATGGCGAGCTGGGCGCGGAAGTGCTCGTGCTCGTAGCTCACGCTCGGCGAGACGAGCAGCGCGTGGAAGCTGTCCGCGGGGAAGCCGCGGGCGTCGCGCCCGACGTGCGACGACGGCACCTCGTAGAATCGGGAGAAGGGCGGGAAGGTACCGCCGATCTGAACGGTCCCGGTGGTCGACGTCGGGTTGCCGGCGTTCACGGTCACCCCGAGGGTGAGCCCCTCCACGGGCGAGACGCGAACCAGCACGCCGTTGCCGCGGTTGAAGCCACTGACCAGCAGCGGGAAGCGAGCGAGCGGGTCGGTGTAGAGCAGGTTGCCCATGTAGACAGACACGTAGTCCATGCTCGCGGGGTCGGTGACGCGTCCGGCGTCGACCCGCAGTGGCCCGTACTCGAGGCGCACCAGCTGGTTCCGCACCTGGATGGCCGCCTGGCCCTCCCAGACGCTCGTGCCGTGGGGGCCCGCGTTCAGGTCGAGCTCGCTGACGATGGACACGTTCCGGTGAATGCGGGCGACGAGACCGATGCGGGTCATCGCGACCGTGGTCAGTCGATCCTGGCGAGTGTCGTCGACGCTGCGGCTCCGGATGTCCTGGTAGTGGAAGCCGCCGACGATGGTGCCGTAGGGCTGCAGGTCGAGCGGCCAGGTCTCGTCGGTCTCGACGTCGGCGTCTTCGGCGTCGACGCTCGCTTCGCTGCCTTCCTCGGCCTGGGTGTCGGCCGTCGGTTCTCGGTTCTCGGTCTCGGCGTTCGGAGTCGGCGCTCGGTTCTCGGCGTTCGGCGTCGGCTGTCGGTGTTCGGCGTCGGCGTCGGCGTCGGCGTCGGCGTCGGCGTCGGCGTCGGCGTCAGCGTCGGCGTCATACGAATCCACCTCCACCTCTCCCACCGAGACCGAGCCGCGCTCCCACCAGGGGCGCTCCTGCGCGAGCGCGGTGCTCGCACCGAGGAGCAGCGTGAAGACCGTGAGTCGAAGAATCATCGCTCCGCCCTCAGCTCTCGAGCTTCTCGAGGATGATCGAGATGCCGGCCAGCGCGCGTGCCGGTCCGAAGTGGTTCTTCAGCAGACCGCAGAAGAAGTAGTTCGTCTCGTCGAAGTCGTTGAGCCCGATGAGCTCGTTGTCCGCGCCCGCCAGTCGGGAGCTCGCCTCGGAGACGAAGAGGTCCTGCTGGGTCCCGTCGGGGATGTCCTGCATGACGATCGTCGTGTAGTCGACGGTGTTGCCGCCGCAGCGGTCGCGACCGAAGGCCGTGTTCCCGTCGCCGCAGGGCGTCTCCCACGCGCCGCTCGGTCCGTTGAGCTGAGCGAGGAAGGGCGTCGGCGCGAAGGCATCGCGGTTGCCCATCTCGCAGGTGACCTCGCCGCGCATCGTCTCGTTCGCCGCGCAGAGGCCGTAGCTCGACACGCCGTGGTTGCCGCCGGCGAGCAGCACCACGTCCTCGAGGCGCGACCACACGTCGTAGCCCTCGTTCACGTCGAGGCGCCGCAGCGCGTCGCGGATGACCGTCACGCCGAACGAGTGGCCCACCAGGCTGACCTTCCGGCCCGGGTACGCCTCGAGCACCGAGCGGATGAAGTGCTGCGCGATCGGGACACCCCAGCCGTGGTCCATGTTCTTCGCGGCGTTGTAGCGCTCGTTGTCGTCGGCGGGGTCGTCCACCTGGTCGTGCCGCATGTCGATCGCCAGCACGCGGAAGCCACGGCTCACCAGGTTCTCGGCGAGCATCGGCACGCCCTCGGTGGCCCCGGCCGTGTCGCAACCGCTCGCGGTGAAGCTCTCCCACACGCCGGGCGTGTCGCTGTTGCCGTGGATGAGGAGCACGATCGGCTTCGACGGGTCCTCGCCCTCCACCGGGTACGCCTTCGCGGCGCATTGGTAGCCGGGAATGCTCGCAGGCTCGTAGGAGAGCCCGTCGGTCGTGCAGCCCGGATGGCCGGCCAGCGTCCGGTAGGTGATGGCGTCGGCCGGTCCCTCGCCCGGGTCCACCATCCCCGCGTCGCCCGTCATGGGCGGCGGCGGGGTGTCGTCGTCGCACTCCGCGTGCGGTGAAGCGGTCGGCAGGCAGCCCATCAGCGCGGTCGCCATGGCGCCCAGCCATCCTTCGATCGCGCGTCGCGTCGATCCTCGCGTGGTCATCTCACACCCCTTCTCGATCCGGGCTCAGGTCGGCCCTGCATCAGCTCCATGGGGTCCCGGACCCGACCGAGTCCCCGTTCTCGCTGCGTCGCGGCAACGAGCGTCCGATCTATTGCCGCGCTGCAGCTAATACGTCAAGTGATTTTTTGCTGTGACGCGGCATGACGAAGGCTTAGCAGTTGATTTTGTTGGTCAAAATTCTGCAGATGCTCCGAGCCCGGTTGGTCACGCCGCGGCATGGTTTCGCCGCGACGCGGCATCGAGCGGAGTTCGGTCGCCCATCTCGTCCAGTCGTGGGAGCGTTGGCTGCGGATGTCGGCGCACGAACCAGCTGCCTCGCGTTGGCGTGCGCTACCGGCGCTACTGCTCGTGCTCGCCACCCTACCGGTCGCGGCGCTGATGCTCGACAAGCTGCCTCAGGGGTTCGCGCTCACGGACGGCCACTTCTGGGTCAACGGCGCGCTCCCGGTGGTCCTGATCGCCCTCGGCCCGTTGGCGCTCTTCGGCGTGGCTCGCGCTCGGCTCGCGTTGGTCGTCGGGGCCGCGGCGTTCGTCGTCGCCCTTCCGCTCGGCGTGTGGCTGACCTTCCTCGCGCTCCACCCGATCAGCGTCGACACGCTCCCCGGCTGGCTGCCGTTCGCGCTCCTCCTCTCTGCCGTCGTGCTCGTTCCGCTGGGTCGGGCGAGACGCGTGATCGCTGGCGCAGCAGCCATCGGCCTGGTGATCGGAGCCGGGATCACCGTCGCCGTCCGAGCGCCGGACCCGAGCACCAGACCCTGGGGCGGCGCCATCCCGACCGCGGGGCCCGAGACCGGTGATGCATCGCTCGGCCCGGGGGCGGCTCTCGTCCCCGCGACCGGCGAGCTCGTCTTCGGTTCCGACGTCGTGCTCCGCGTAGAGCCGCTGCTCACCTTCGAGTCTCGCTCGCCCGATCGCTCCTGGACGGTTCTGGCTCCCGTCGAGGCCCACTTCGTCCCACGGCGATTCGTGGACGGTGGCCGTATCGGCCCGGCAGCCGTGGCTCGCTACCGCACCGACGGGAACGAGCGACTCTCGGTCGAACGGCGGGAGGACCACTGGCGCATCGACGCGTACGCGCAGCTCCCCCGGCCGGTGTTCGCGCACCTCGACACGTTCACCGATCTCGAGCTCACGGCCCACGGCGAGTCGGCTGTCTCGCTCTCACCCTGCGGCGATCAGGTCATCGAGGTGAACCCCTCGGACTACCCCGAGGGCCGCCCCATTCGCTTCGGCGCGCTCTTCCCGGACGGTCGGTTCCGGGTGCTCGAGGCGACGACCGGAGAGAAGGGGCCCTTCGAAGAGCTCTGCGGTGGACCGCTCGGCGAAGGCGACCCTCTCACGCTGACCTTCCTCGTCGACGGTGACCCGCAGGTCGCGGTCACCTGGCTCGATTTCGCCGCGCAGGCGTCGACGGAGCCTTCGCCGACCGCCGGCTGGGGCGTCCCTCAGAACGCGGTCTCGCTCTTCCGGGTGGGCGAACACGCCGCCGCGCCGATCGCGGTGCGCGCGACATTGGCGGCCACCGGCGTCGGCCGGGGTTGGGACTCGGTTGGTCATGCCGCCGGCGTCTACCGGAACCGGATGGAGGTTCGGTCGAATCCGCGCGGGGAACGTTAGGCCCGGACCGGCTTCAGCTCATCGGTGCCGTGGAGCGCCGCGTAGCCCTGGCGTAGCCCGAAGCAGCGACCGGCGAGGTCGCAGCGCTGGCAGGGCTCGGCGTAGAAGGTCTCGCCGCGGCCGTAGCCCTCCGGGGCTTCGGGGAGCTCGAAGAACTCGCCGAGGTCGTCGGGCACGAGGCAGAGCGGGAGCCCGCACATCGAATCGAAGCCGCTCAGCGGCAGACCCTGTGCGTGAGCGCGTCGGATGCCTTCCGCGAGTGAGGGCACCACGTCCGTGTAGCGCGGGATGAGCGCCGCGGTCCGCGGGACCATGTCCGTGCTCGGAGCGACGAAGGAGACGCTCACGTTCGTGCCCGGCCACCGCTCCGCGACCATGTCGATGTAGGCCGGGAACTCGTGACGGTTGGTCTCGCAGAAGACGAAGTTCAGGCGGAGCGCACCCTCGCTCGCGTGGATGGCGTCGATGCCCGCGAGGGTCTTCACGTGGGTGCCCGGTGCACCGGTGACGGTGTCCGAGACCTCGGCGCTCGCGCCGTGGAGCGAGACGAAGAAGAGGTCGACCCCGGCGTCGACGAGCGGCGCGACCGGCACCTTGGCGCCGAGGCGCGTGGCGTTGGTCTGGAGCTCGACGAACGTTGCCCCCTCGCGCTTGGCGAGCGCGACGTATTCGGCGACCGCCGGATCCAGGGTCGGCTCGCCACCGGAGATCACCAGGTGCGCGCCTTCGCGTGCGGCCTCCGTGATCGCCGCTTCCACGTCCGGGCGCTTGGCGGCTGGTAGGTGGGTCGAGACGAAGCAGAAGTCACACGCCTGGTTACAGCGGAAGCCGATGCGGACGGTGCGCACGGGCTGGGGCAAGAGGCCGGGGCGGCGGGTGATCTCGTCCTGATAGAGCTCGCGCGCGATCTGATCCTCGACCGTGGAGATCAGGCTCAGGCGACGCCGGATGCGATCCTCGGCGAGCGGCTCCACCGGTGTGTTCGCTGCGGCGTCCGGCAGCCCGGGGCAGCGGTCTGCGATTGCGCAGGCGCTGCACTCGCCGGGCCGCGCGTGGCCGGGTCGGTTCGCGCCGCCGGGGGTCAGCGAGAAGAGGTGCGCTACTCGCGCCGGGTGCTCGAAGAGGCAGGGCGGGACGTGGGTGTGGGGCGCGAGGCGGAGCGTCAGGTCGACGCGCCGCGCCGTGGCCTCGGCCCGCTCGATCACGCGCGCGGCGTCCGGGAGCGGCAGCACGCCGTCGCCCTCGCTGGGTGCTCCGAGGATCCAGGCGACGGGGGCGAGTGCGGCGAGGTGCTCCGCCATCGCCGGAACCGCCTTGGCGTTCGCGGCGACGATCGGCGTCGCGATCGAGAGGGGGATGCCGGCCGCGCGGAGCGCATCGATCGCCGCTCGGGTCGCCGAGAAGCCTCCGGGGTCGCGCGTGACGGCGTCGCACTCGCCACCCCAACCGGGCAGGTGTACGCGAGCCTCGTCGAGCCCGGCCTCCGCGAGCGCAGCGACCCGGGTGTCATCGAGCAAGGCGCCGTTGGTCTCGAGGACCACGGTCGCGCCGGTCTTCTTCGCGTGCCGAACCAGCGCGGCGAGGTCCTTCCGACGGGTCGGCTCGCCGCCGGTGAGCACGATCGTCTTCGCCTCGGCCACCGCGTCGATGCGCGAGAGGACCGCGGGGAGGGCGACGAACGCCCGATCGTCGGTCGGACGCCGCGTGTCGCAGAACGCGCAGTTCTGGTTGCAGCTCAGATTGGTGAAGACCCGCTCGGTGCGGTGCACGCTCATGCGGTCCTCGGCGACATCGCCGGCAGGGTAGCAGGGGATCGGAATCGGCTCTCGGCGTACCGTCGTCCGAGTCAGGGCAGGCTGGGCAAGCCGGCGTCGACGCGCGACTCGAACGCTTCCGGTCGGTCGATGTCGTTCCACACCCGGACGCAGTGGCGGGTGAGGTCTTCTTCGACGAAGCGGGCGACGGTCACCGCGGTCCGGGGGCGGAGCGCTCGGGCCGCCTGGCTGGCGCGCTCCGTGAGCTCGCGGGTGTGTCGCGGCTCGAGGCGGTGCATGCCGAAGACGTGCAGGCTCATGTCGTGGCCGAGCGCATGGAAGTGCGTGTGCCACATGGTGGCCAGCTCTTCGTGCAGCCGTCGGCCCACCTCGCGGGCGGGGCGCGTGAGCCGATAGGCGAGCTCGCCACGTAGGTTGATGGGGAACACGCCCTCGCCGAGCGAGCGCAGCCACGTCCGTGACGAGAGCACCGGCGTGCGCGCGAGGATCAGTCGGGGCTCGAAGCCGCGCGCTTCCAGGCCCATGGCCTGGCGACGTGCGACGAATCCGGCGGGGGTCGGCACGAGGCGCAGCTTCCCGTCGGCCATCCCATAGCCGAGGTCCCGGAGGTAGGCCGTGAAGCGCACGTCCCGGTCGAGATGCTGCGAGCCGTGCAGGAAGAGGCTCTGGTCGGGCGCGACGTCTGGGAAGAGCAGCGAGGGTGGCCCACTCCGCCAACGGACGAGCGCGATGCTCTCGCCGTAGTGCTCACGATACGCGTGGGCGAGCGGCGCGATGAGCTCCGCCTCCGCACCGAGCTCGTGCAGGTGCTCCTCGAGGGGGAGCTCTTCGGGCGGACGAAGGGCGGTGGCCGATCGCACGCGGTCGATGGCGAAGACCAGCGCACGCTGTCGCTCGGGGGTGAGCCGGCGCGCGACCCCGGCGGCCCACTCGCCGGCATCCTGGCCTTCGTAGCTCAGCGCGAACTCGTCGGTCCGCACCAGCGCCTTGGCGTTCGAGGGCTCGTCGAGCCAGAGCTGCGCTTCGGGCGTCCGAAGTCCGATGCGCCATGGCTGGTCCCCGCCGTCGAAGAGGCGGACGTGATCCACCTCGACCCGAAGCGCGGCGCAGGCTTCGGCCTCGAAGGCTTCGAGCGCGGCCTCGGTGGTCTCGCGTGCGCCCACGGCCACAGCATACCCCGAACGCGAGAACGCCCGACCTCGAAGAGGCCGGGCGTCCCATGTGCCGAGAAAGCGTGGCCTCAGTCGGCCGACGCGAAGGCGTTTCCGTCGTCCTGCGGCTCGACCGCGACGACCCGAAGGCCTTCGATGAGCTCACGGAGGTGGTCTTCACCGAGGAAGGACCAGACCTGGTAGACGCAGCCCTGACCGCCGACGCTGATGGTCGCGCTCGCGACGCCGTCCTCGCTGCTCACCATCGTGGCGCTGCCGTCGGCGTAGGTCGGGGCGGGCGCGGCGTCGGTGTCCATGTCGTTGAGCGAGTCGACCGGCATCGAGGTGCCGGCGATGCCGAAGGCGGAGCGTCCGCAGCGTCGGCAGGTCTGCCCGTTCTCGCGGACGCCAGGGGCGCCGTCCTGATCGACCTCCACCGCCCAGCCTCCGTCGAGGGCGCTGGCGCGGGCACCGGTGACACCGGCGGGGACGAGGGGAGCGCACCAGCCGCGGTTGTCGGCGGCGGTCCAGGCGTTCATCACGGCCTCGGGAGCGGCGCCCATCGCGATGGGCGCGTCCGACCACGGAGCGTTCGGGAGTCCGGCGAGCTGCTCGTCGGAGTAGCTCGGGAGAATGAAGTCCGCGGGAGCCTCCGCGACGGTCTCTTCGACCGGAGCCACTTCGCCTCCGGGCGCCTCGGTGGCGTTCGTGGTGACCTCGGCCGCCGCGAACGCAGGCGCCTCTGCCGTGCTCGACCCGCAGGCCGCCATCCCCATCGCAGCCGCGATGGCCAACATGCTTCTCTTCCGCATCGTGTTCCTCCCGGATGTGTCGCGCGGCATCGCCCGCTCGCGCGTCCGTTGTCTTCTGCCTACCGAAGGGGGGATCGAGTGGGCAAGAAAACGGCAGGGTCCGAAACGCACTCGAGCGAGCTCCCGGGTCGGGAGCTCGCTCGAGGCGCTCGAGGAACGCTGAGTCAGCTCATTCGGCGGCGTCGGCCATCGCGGCGCCGAGTCGGCCGAGCTTCGTCAGGAGACGCTCGCCGGTGTTCTCGATCTCGTTCACGAGGTTGGCGCACCGCACCTCGGCGCGTTCCAGGTGCCGCTCCAGCAGCGGTCGGCGCTCGGCGTGCTCGTTGGCCTGCCGGAGCAGAAGCTCAGCGACGGCCACGTCCGTGAGGATCCGGATCAGCCGGTCGGCGTGGAGCATCGCGTAGGCGAAGTCCCGCTTGGGGTCCCAGTCCTTCAGGAACGAGTCGGGCCAGTCGGTGACCGGCTTGCCCTGCAGGCCCTTCATCTTGTCTCCGGCCGTGCGGACGATGAGCTGCTGCTGCAGACCGAAGGAGAGCGACTGGAGCTTGGCCACCCGGCGCTCGAGCGGGTCGCGGGCGGAGACGGATCGCCAGCGAGCCTGCGCCATCTTCCGAACGAAGCGGCGCGGGTCCTTCATGATCCCTCCGAGGGTGTCCTTCATGGCCATGAGCGCCTGGATCTGGCTGGTGCCCTCGTAGATGGGCATCACCATCGCGTCGCGCATCAGCTTCTCGGCGCCGTACTCGTCGATGTAGCCGTTGCCACCGTGGATCTGGATGCAGCGCCGAGAGATCTCGACCGCCTTCTCCGCGCCCCAGTACTTGAGCAGGGGGGTCAGCCGGCGAGCGATGCGCTCGCGCTTCTTCAGCTCCGCCTCCGCCTCGGCTTTCTCGTCGGCGCTCAGGTTGTCGTAGTGCTCGAGCGCGAGCCGGAGCTTCTGCACGACCTCCTCGTTGTAGCCGGCGGTGACGGCCATCGCGCGGATGGCGACGATGTCCGCCTCCATCTCGTCGAGCATGTCGGCGATCATCTCGTGGCGGTCGATGGTCTTGCCCATCGAGCCACGCTCGGCCGCGTAGGCCTTCGCCTTTCGGTAGGCCGCTTCGCACAGGCCGAGACACTCGAAGCCGACGCCCACGCGAGCGTTGTTCATGAGCGTGAGCATGTGCTTGAAGCCCTCGCCTCGCTCACCGATGAGCATCGCGGGGGCGCGGTCGAAGAGCAGCCCGCAGGTCGCCGAGCCGTGGTGGCCCATCTTCTCTTCGACGCGCGTGATCGCGACGTGCCGCTCTCGCTCGCCGTCCTTCTCGTGATAGGTCGGCACCAGGAAGAAGCTCAGCCCCTTCAGTCCGGCCATCGGGTCGTTCGGGTCGCCGGCGTCTTCGGTGCGGGCGATCACGAAGTGCCACTTGCCGTGGCCGCTGGTGATGAAGATCTTCTCGCCGCTGACGAACCAGTTGCCGTCCTCGTCCTGCTCGGCCTTCGCGCGGAGCGCGGCCATGTCCGAGCCGGCATCGGGTTCGGTGATGTCCATGCAGCCCCATGCGTCGCCGGCGACGATCTCTTCGATCATCTGGCGGAAGCGGGTCTCTCGGATGCGGCCTGTCTCCCGGTCGATGTCCGTCGTGCCTTCCCGAATCGAGAAGATCAGCGCGGCCATCGCCATGCCGCCGTGGAAGCCATGGTGCGCCATCACCGACACGTCGGCGCGGCCCATCATCTCCGAGAGCAGGAAGTAGACCAGCATCGGCGCATTCATGCCGCCGAGCTCGCGCGGCACGTTGAGCCCGTGCAAGTCGAGCTCCTTGATCTGGTCGAAGATGCTCTGGAGCCGCTCGGGGAAGACGACCTCGCCGTCTTCGAGGTGCACGCCCTCTCGATCGATCTCCGCGGCGTGCGGCGCGATCTCTCCGGCGACGAACTCACCGACCATCTTCATGATGTCGAGGTAGAGCTCGAGCGCCTCGGCCGCGTCGTCCGGGCCATCGGCGTCGATGAAGCGACGCTCGGTGAGCTCGATCAGGGGCTCCCAATCGATGCCCTTCTCGACGTACCAGCGCAGGTCTTCGTTGTCTTCGTAGAAGCTCGCCATGTTCATGTCCTCCGGTCGCGGCTCACTCGGCCGCCACCTCGTAGTTCTTCGGGCGCGGCGCGAAGAGGCCGCTTCGGGCCATCCGTCGCATCTCCGCGCGCAATCGCTCGCGCCGGTCACCGGCGTCTTCGGGCAGCAGCGCCACCAGCGTGTCCATCACCGCGATGGAGCCGACGACGAGCTGCACCAGGTGCACCACATAGGCCGGCAGGTCGGCTTTCGCGTGCACGTGTCCCTCGCGCTGGGCCTTGCTCAGCTGGGAGAGCGCGACGTCGACCCACGGCTTCACGTAGCGCTCCAGTCGCTCGCGGACGTCTTCCGGACGGTCGAGGGTCTCGCGAACCAGGAGGCGCGCGCGGTCCGGGTCTTCGAGGAAGAAGTCCGCCATGGCGTCGAGCACTCCGTCGAAGCGGTCGACCTCGGCGGCGGCCATCAGCAGCTCCGGCAAGACCTCGTTCCAACGGGTCAGGAGCTGGTCGAGCACCGCCTGCCGCAGTTCCTCCTTCGACTTGAAGTGATAGAGCAGGCTGGGCTTCCGAACTCCGACCGCCTCCGCGATCGCCTGGATGGAGGTCCCTTCGAACCCACGGGCGGCGAAGAGGCGAGTCGCCTCTTCCAGGATCTTCGAGCGGACGTCGGTGGTCGGCATGGGACGATGGCCGCGTCGGCCTATCTACCGCGCGGTCAGTATCTCTCTACCATATGGTAGGCAGACTGCAAGAGGTGCCGAGCGCTCTTCCGTCTGGCAACTTATGGAAGTGAGCGCTGTACCTGCCGAGACGAGCCGCTGGGTCCTCAGGCCGGGGCGTTCGTTGGCGGTGCTCCAGGCCGCTGCGCTCTGGCCGGTGTGGATCGGCGCGCTCTGCTTCGACCGCGTGCTCCGAGACGAGCCGACCTCGCTCGGGGCCGACATCTGGGTCTATCGAATCGCCGCCATCATCGTCGCGCTCTGCGCGCTGGCAGCCTACGTGGGGCGCCACCCGCGGGGGCTCGCGGCCAGCGCGACCGTCCGCACGGCGCCGATGGACCGGCTGATCGGCGTGGGGCTCCTGGTCGCACTGGCCGGGGTTCGGTGGCGCGGTCCGGAGCTGGACGCGATGGTCCTCAGCGGGGTCGCGGCGGCCATCGGTGGCGGTGTCTACCTGGCGCTCGGGGCCGTCGTTTCGCGCTGGCCCGGCGGGGTGCTGAAGCAGACCGACACCGGCCCCGTCCTCGATGGACCGAAGCACCGCTACGTGCTGGGCGAGTGGCCCGGCGAGTGCGCCGAGGGCGAGACCCTGTGGCTCCCCGCGCTCGAGACCCACGGTTCCGGCGACGGTCCCTACCGCCGCGGCCGCGTGCTCGGCCGGAGCGCGGTGGTGATCCGCGACCGCGATGGGACGCTGGTCCAGCGCCTCGTCCACCAGGGCGTGCTCCTGGAGGCCTGGGCGCTCACCACCTTCTCGTGGGTGATGCTCTCGCAGCTCGGCTGACCGTGTTCGGCTGATGGCGTGAGTGCCGTATCCTCGGGTCGTGGAATCGACGACGACCCTGCGGACCGATGGCGAGAAGCGGTTGTGGGTCGTCGGCGCCCTGGTCCCGGCGGTCGCTCACGGGATCCTCGCGGTCTTCTTCTACTCCATCGGCGACACGGCCTACGGCCACAGCGACGTGGTGGCGAGCGCCATCCACCTGCTGGGGCTCTTCTTCGTCGTGCGGGGTCGCCGCTTTCTCGGGCTCTGGATCGTGATGGGCTCTGGAGCACCCCACCTGGTGTTCTTCCTGATGGCGATGGGGTGGGAGACGGGCTTCGCCTACTACTTCCTCGCGCTGCTGGCGCTCCCCTTCGTCGTCTTCCGCCGCCATCCGGTCCACATGGGGCTCGCCGTCGGCCTGGTCGTCTGTTGCACCATCGGTGCGCTGGTGGGCACCCAGTTCGTCGAGCCCTGGATGCCTCTCGATCCGCGCGCCACGACCCTCATGCACGCGATCAACCTGCTGACTTCGGTGTTGGGGTTGAGCTCGGCGGTGGTCGTGGCCATCGATCTCAACCGGAGGCAGCAGGCGGAGCTCGCGCGACTGCGCGCGGAGGTCCTCGAGGCGCGCAAGCTCGGCCAGTACACGCTGGGCGAAAAGCTGGGCGCCGGCGGCATGGGTGAGGTCCATCGGGCGACCCACGCGCTCCTCCGGCGTCCGGTGGCGATCAAGCTCATCAAGGACGGCGAGGTGAGCGAGACGGCGATGAAGCGCTTCGAGCGCGAGGTGCAGCGCACCAGCGAGCTCACCCACCCGAACACCGTCGAGATCTACGACTATGGCCGCACGCCCGAGGGGATCTTCTACTACGTGATGGAGTACCTCGACGGTCTCGACCTCGAGGACCTCGTGAGCCAGCACGGCCCGCAGTCGCCCGAGCGGGTGATCCATCTCTGGACGCAGGCCTGCGAGGCGCTCGAGGAGGCGCATGGTCGAGGACTGGTGCACCGCGACATCAAGCCGGCGAACCTAGTGCTCTGCATGCGGGGCGAACGTCCTGACGTGATCAAGGTGCTCGACTTCGGCCTGGTCATGGAGCTCGACGCGGAGAAGGGGGCGATGGATCAGAGCATCGCCGGCACTCCTGCGTACATCGCGCCCGAAGCGGTGACCGACCCGTCGTCCATCGGGCCGGCGGCCGACCTCTATTCACTCGGCGCGGTGTTCTACTTCGTGCTCACGGGCGCGCTCCTCTTCGACGGGAAGACCAGCTTCCTCGCGTGGTGCAACGCGCACGTCTCGGAGCCGCCGGTCCCGGTGACCGATCGGACGGACGCAGCCATCCCGCCCGCGCTCGCGCTGCTCGTGATGACGTGCCTGGCCAAGGACCCCGCGGACCGACCGGCGAGCGCGCGCGAGCTCCGCCACGCGCTCGAGGCTGTTCCCCTCGAGGCCGAGTGGAGCGAGGCGCAGGCGCGCGAATGGTGGGAGGGATACGTCGCGTCGACCACCGAGCGAGCTCAGCCCTCGGCGTCCGAGGTTCGCGACATGGCCTTCGGGGCCACCATCGACGCGGGCGCGCTCCAGCGCGCCGAGTAGCGATCAGCGACGGCGGTCGCGGATCAGCCCTTCCTGCATCGTCGACGCCACGAGCACTCCGTCGCGGGTGAACCAGCGGCCCTGCGAGAGCCCGCGGGCGCCCTGCGCGGAGGGGGCCTCGAGGTCGTAGAGGAGCCAGTCGTCGAAGCGGAAGGGGCGGTGGAACCACATGGCGTGGTCGAGGCTGGCGACCTGCATCCCGGGCGTCAGCCAGGTGACGGAGTGTGGTTGCATCGAGGTGCCGAGCAGGTGGAAGTCCGAGGCGTAGGCCAGCAGGTACTGGTGGGTGGATCGCGCGTCGGGGAGGGCGCCGCTCGCGCGGAACCACACGTGACGGACTGGTTCGCGCTCGCCGGGGTTCATCGGATCGACGGGCGCCACCGGCCGGACCTCGATCGGCCGGTCGGCGACGACGCGCTCGCGGAGCGCCTTCGGGAGCTTGTCCCGGACAGCCTCGGGGAGCCGCTCGAGGTAGCGCCGGCCGAGCTCCTGCTCGCTGAGGAGCTCGTCGGGACCGGGCACGTCGGGCATGGCCGGCGACTGATGGTCGAAGCCCTCTTCCGCGATCTGGAAGGAGGCCGCCAGGTTGAAGATGGCCTTGCCGTTCTGGACCGCGACCACCCGGCGGGTAGTGAAGCTCTTCCCGTCGCGGATCGGGTCGACCAGGTAGACGATGCTCTCCTTCGCGTCGCCGGGCCGCAGGAAATAGCCGTGGAGCGAGTGAACGCTGCGACCTTCGGGCACGGTCTGCTCGGCCGCGGAGAGCGCCTGGCCGACCACCTGGCCACCGAAGACTCGGCCCCAGCCGAGGTCCTGGCTCCGCCCCCGGAAGATGTTCTCCTCGATGCGCTCGAGCTGGAGGATCGCCATCAGCTCTTCGATCAAGGTCTTGGGCTGGGTCTGGTCGCTCACGGTCACTGCACGCTCCTGAGCCCACGTGTCGTTCGTGGCGCTCGAGCGTGACGCTGGCCCACGGACGTGCTCGGTGCCAACCGCCGGCTCAGGGCGCGATCAACCGGCGGTGGTCGGCGAGCGTGCAGCGGTTCTGGATCACGTCGATCCCCGCGGCGCGCCAGCGAGCGGCGGCCTCGCCGTTGATGATGCCGAGCTGGAGCCACACCACCTTCGGGAGCGGCGCCATCGAGAGCACCTCGTCGACGTGGTCGAGGACCGCGTCGGACCGGCGGAAGACGTCGACCAGGTCCACCGGCTCCTCGAGGTCGGCCAGGTTCGCCACGGCGGTCGCTCCGAAGAGCTCACGCCCCGCGAAGCTCGGGTTCACCGGAAGCACGCGATAGCCGACCGACGCGAGATAGTCCGGCACGTAGAACGCCGCCCGGCTCTGCTGCGGGTGGGCGCCGACGACAGCGATCGTCTTCGCGGCCTGGAGCACCGCTCGGGCGTGTGTATCGGTCGTCGGATCCATCTTCACCTCGGCAGCGGAATCTGGAGGATCAGGCCGGCGGAGGTGCCCACGAGCACCGACTCGCCCGAGCGGTCGAAGGCCACGGCGGTCACGGCGTTCGCCGTACCGAGGTCGTCGAACTCCGCCACGGCGGGGAACCAGGCGTCCGACACTTCGCCGCGGACCTCGGGGAGCGTCTCGCTGCCTCGGGCGGTTCCGTTGGAGTCCCGAAAGTGGATGACCCCCGCGTCGCCCCCGGCCGCGATCAGGTCGCGGTCCACGTGAAAGTCGAGCGCGTAGATCGGATCGAGCGACGCCTCCCACCGGGCCTCGGTCGCGCCGACGGTCCAACCGTGGAGCGTGGCCTCGCCGCGTTCGCCGTGGCTCGCCACCGCCACTCGGTTCTCCCCGAGTGAGACCACGTCGTAGAGGGGCATCGGCGCGGGCGGATGCTCGGGGTAGGGCAGCTCGGTGGGCTCGGCCGCGGTTCCGTTCGGCGGAAGACCGAGCTCGACCGGGTAGAGGTAAGCGTCCCACGTCGCGATGAAGAGCCGGCCGTCGCCGACCTCGAGCGCGTAGGGGAACTTGTAGGTCTCGGCGACCCACACGATCGCGCCGTCGGGCCGTCGGTGCTCGACCCGGTTGTCGTCGCCACAGACGAACACGCCGCCATCCGGCGCGGCCGCGACGTCGCCGATGCCCTCCTCCATCGCGTGGAACGCAGTGTCGACTCCGTCCGCACCGAGGCGGAGCACTCGGGAGTGCATCGTCCCGGCGAACCCCTCCGTCAGGCTCGTGACGAAGTCGCCCTCGTCGCAGCGGTGGACGACATCGCCGTCCGGCCAGCGGCGGATCGTCCCGTCGCGGCCGGCGCTGAGCCAGCCGTCGTCGGTGGCGAGTATGGCGTCGATGACCGCGCCGTGGCTTCCGAGCTCATTCATGCCCGGAAGCCTACCGCGGTCTCGGGCTCAGTTCGGGTATCGCGCCACGTAGGGGCGCTCGCTCATGTTCGCCGGCGCGCACTCGGCCACCGGCGCCGGCGACATCGCCCCTGCGATCGAGCAGTCTTCCTCGCGGACGGAGAGCCGGATCCGGCCGAGGCCGCCGGATGCACCCATGGACCCGCCGCCTCGACCGCCGAGCACCGACACGGGCCCGTTGAGCCGCATCGCCGGTGCGCTCAGGACGATCACTCCGCCGGAGCCGCCGCCGCCCGAGCGTCCCTCGCTCCCGGCCGTGCCGCCGCGGCCACCGTTGGCCAGGAGCGCGCCGCTTGCGGCGAGCTCGAGCCGCGTGGGGGTCGCGATGCGGAGCGCGCCGCCGGCGCCGCCGCCGCCCGCGCCGTTGTTGCCGCCCGGCCAACCACCGCCGCCGCCACCGCCGGCGCTGCCGGGGCGGAAGGTGCTCATGACCGCGAGGTCCGCGGCGGCGACCGCTCCGATCGACCCGCCGGCACCCAGCGCGCAGTTGGTCGGGGTCTCGCCGGCGTACGCCCCGGGGGCGACGCCACCTTCGGGCGGGAAGCAGGTCCCGCTCATGTCTTCGTAGCCGCCGGCCGCCGCGGTCTCGCCGGTCGCCGCGGCGCCGTCGCCGCCCACTGCACGAGTGCTGGACATGCCGCCGCCACCGCCGGCGTAGCCGCCGCCGCCGCCGCCGGCCTGGAACTGGTAGTTGCCGCCGGCGCCACCGCCGAACACGCCACCGAGCCCGCAGGCCGCGTTGTTCACCTCGCCGTTTCCGCCCGCGACACCGGTACCGCCGCCGCCAGGTCCACCACACTGCGACACGCCGTCGCCGTTGTCGTCGGCGCCCGGAGCCATCGGGGTACCGGTCGCGCCGCCGCCACCGGAGTCGTTGCCGTCGTCGTTGCCGCCCCGGGAGCCGGAGAGGTCGATGACGCCGGCGATGGTCACGTCGCCGGTGGCTCGCAGATCCAGGATCCCGCTACCGCTGGTGACCACCGTGATCCCCGCCGGGATGTCGATCGTCGTGAAGTCGTGCACGCCCGGGGAGAGGGTGACCACCCCATCGACCGCGTCCGCGAGCGTCGGCGCGTAGGCCCCCTCGGCGCCGGTGCTGGGGTAGGGCGCGCCCTGGCATGCGCCGGTGATGCACGCCTCGGCGCCACCGCACATCATCCCGCACGCGCCGCAGTTGTCGACGTCGCGGTCGCTGCGGATCTCGCACCAGGTGACGGGGCTCGCGTCGGCGAGGTCGCCGTCACAGTCGGAGTAGCCCGTGGCGCACTCGTAGGTGCACGCCCCGGCCAGGCAGGTCGCGACCGTGTCCGCGGCGTCGCGGCAGCCGATGCCGCAGCCGCCGCAGTTGCTCTCGTCGGCGAGGGTGTTCACCTCGCAACCGTCGGTGGTGACGTCGCCGTTGCAGTCGCGGAAGGAGCCCGCGCAGGTGAAGTCGCACTCGAAGTCGATGCACGCCGGCACGCCGTTGGCGCCGCTGGGGCAGGCGTTGCCACACTCTCCGCAGTTCGACGGCTGGGTCAGGTCGATCTCACAGCCGTTGGTCATCGAGGCGTCGCAGTCGCCCCAGCCGATCTCGCAGAAGGTGGAGCAGCTCCCGGACACGCAGAAGCCGCCCATGTGCGGGCCGCCGCAGCTCAGGTCCGAGCTCTCGTCGACGACCGTGTCGCAGTCCTGGTCCACACCGTCGCAGAGCTCGAGCGCCAGCGGGTAGACCACCGGGTCCGTGTCGTCGCAGTCGCCGGCGCGCGAGGCGTGGCCGTCGACCGGGCTGGTGCTCGTCACCGGCGTGCCCGTGCCGAAGCCGTCACCGTCGGTATCCGGATACCAGGTCTGGGTCGCGCAGGTGATGTCGGTGGGCGTGCTCTCGTCGCAGTCGTTGTCGGTGCCGTCACAGATCTCCGGCGCCCCGGGGTACACCTCCGGGTTCTCGTCGTCGCAGTCCGCGTCGCCGGTGGGCGAGCAGGCGGCGTCGGGGACGCCGTCGCCGTCGTCGTCCTCGCCGTCGAGCAGACCGTTGCAGTCGTCGTCGATGCCGTTGCAGCGCTCCTCGGCACCCGGGTGGATCATCGGATCGCTCGGAGCGCAGTCGCCGGCCACCGGCGCGTAGCCGGTGAGCGGGGCGGCCGAGTCGATGGTGGTCCCGGCCGGATCGCCGAAGCCGTCACCGTCGGTGTCCGGCCACCAGGGGCGGAGCACGCTGCCGTCGCCTTCGTCGATGCGTCCGTCGCAGTCGTTGTCGGCCAGGTCGCCGATGATCTCCGCGCCCGGGGTGTTCGGGTCGGTGTCGTCGCAGTCGTCGCCGACGTAGGAGAAGCCCGGGGTCGACGGGCAGCCGAGGATCTCGCCGTCCTCGGCGCCCCTGCGGTCGCCGTCCGCGTCCATGTAGCCCGGGCCGGTCACGCCCTCGTCGACGCGGCCGTCGCAGTCGTCGTCCATGAGGTTGCAGGCCTCGAGCCCGCCGGGCGCGGTCGCGCGACTGAAGTCGTTGCAGTCCACCCCGCAGGTGTCGCCGTTGCAGCACGTGAGTGGCGCGAAGCCGTCACCGTCCCGGTCGGGGCCGACCGTGGTCGGATCGCAGTCCTCGTCCTTGCCCTCCACGTCGCAGACCTCGACCGCGCCCGGGTAGACGTCGGGGTCGGTGTCGTCACAGTCGTCGCCGCCACAGCTCATCGCGTCGACGCCGTCGCCGTCCATGTCGGGGTCTTCGCAGCCGGTCACGCAGCGGCTGCTCTCCTCGCTGCAGCGCTCGTCCGCGCCACACGGTTCCTCCCCCGCCGCACACAGTCCGGCGACGCACTGCTCGGCGCCGTTGCAGTAGACTCCGTCGTCGCAGTCCGCGGCGCTGGCGCAGCCGGCGTCGCTCCCCATGTCGGGAACGGGCGCGTCGTCACCGCAGGCCGTGAGTAGAAGGGCGAAGGCCAGGGTGGAGGTGCGAATGGGCGAACCAAAAGTCATATCCCACCACGCTAGGACATTCGCACCGTGGTGTGCAATGGGACCGTAAGAGTCCGTTCGAGTTGGCCGGTGCCCAGCGGGGGGATGCAGGTGACGATGGCCACCGCTCCATGAGGTAGGCTCCACGCCGTGGGGAGGGGCTTTCCCGGGTTCGAGACCGCGCGCTTCCGTCGCTTTCGCGACGTGCCCGAGCTGATTCGCGACGGGCCGGAGGTGCTCATGCGGCTGCAGCGTGCCCATGGCGACCGGGTGCGGATCCGAATCGGGGTGGAGGACTTCCTGCTGCTCTCGGACGTCGGGGATGCGCGGCACGTCCTGGTCACGAACGCGAACGGCTACGCGAAGAGCGAGCACTACCGCGGGCTCAAGGCCGCCCTCGGCCGGGGCTTGGTGACCAGCGAGGGGGCGCTGTGGCGGCGGCAGCGGAAGCTCGTGCAGCCCGCGTTCCGTCCTGGCGCGATCGAGGCGCTCGCGCCGACGATGGCCGACTGCGCCGCGGCGATGCTCGATCGCTGGCGCGCCGAGGGGCCGGCCAGCCTCGACGTCCACGAGGCGATGATGGCGGTCACCTTCCGGATCGCCGGCCGGACCCTCTTCGGCCACGACCTCTCGCGGGAGACCGGTCCGGTGACGGAGGCCTTCGAGATCGCGCTGACCTTCGCCAACGACTACGCCGAATCGCTCTTTCCGTTGCCGCTCTGGGCACCGCTGCCCCGCTACCGCGGATTCCGGAAGGCGATGGCCACCCTGGACGCAGCGCTGGCCACGGTGATCGACGAGCGCCGCGCCGCGGGGGCCGGCGGCGACGACTTGCTCAGCGCGATGATCCACGCGACCGACGGGGACGGTCAGATGAGCGTGCGGCAGCTCCGCGACGAGGCGATGACGCTGCTTGCCGCCGGTCACGAGACCACCGCGGTGGCGCTCAGCTGGACCTTCTGGCTGCTGGCGCAGCACCCGGCGATCGCGGACGCGGTGAGCGACGAGGCTCGCCGCGTGCTCGGCGACGAACGGCCGGATGCGAGCGTGGTCGGCGAGCTCCCACTGATCGGGCGCGTGCTCCACGAGGCGATGCGCCTCCGCCCGCCGGTGTGGATCGTGGAGCGGCAGCCCTACCTGGACGACGAGCTCCCGAGCGGCGTGCGCATCCCGGCGGGATCGATCGTGGGCATCAGCCCTTGGGTCCTGCACCGCCACGAGACGCACTGGACCAACCCGGAGGGGTTCGACCCCGAGCGCTTCACCGAGGAGCGCGCGGCCGGCCGCGAACGCTATGCCTACTTGCCCTTCGGCGCGGGCCCGCGGGTATGCATCGGCGGCTCGTTCGCGATGGTCGAGGCCACGATCCTGCTCGCGATGATCGCGCGCGAGTGGCGGCTCTCGCTCCTCTCGGGGCAGCGGGTCCACTACCGGCCGGGCATCACGCTCCGGCCGATCCCGGGGATCCAGATGCGGCGCGCTCCGGTCGATTGACTCGCCGGCGGCATGGTTCGATGCTCGCCGCCATGACGCTCTCCGAGATGCTCGAGGCATGGCGTGCGGGCTTCGAGGCGCTCGCCGGAGAGGGCGAGCCGAACCACGCCGAACCGGAGCTCGAACAGGCCGTCGACGAGCTCGGCCTCGAGCCGGACGACGAGGTCGACCCCGGCACTCGGTGGGAGCTCTTCTCGACGGTGGTGGCCGAGTACCACGGCCGCGGCGGACCCGAGGACGAGCTGCTCACGAGCTTCATGCTGACCTGGGCCGGTCCCTATCCGGAGGAGCAGTTCCTCGATGTCTACGAGCTGCGCGACCAGCTCTCCGAGGGCGAGTTTCCCGCCAGCTTCACTGCCCACATCGAAACGGCGGTCGAGGGCTACACCCTCTACGAGGAGCCTCCGAGGCACGCGGCGGTGCGCACCCCCGACGGCGGCTGGGTGCTCGCGTACCCGGATCGGATCGTCGAGCTGGCGACGCCGGGCGATCTCATCGCGTACCTGAAGAGTCACGCCTCGCGCTGAGCTATGGTGCCCTCATGACGACCAAGCTGGAGCAGGCCCTGGAGCGCTTCGACGCGATGAATGCCGAGGACCCGAACACCGAGGACGTCGGCGGCGAGGCGCGGCCGAAAGAGCTGGTCTACGGGCGACGGATGAGCGATCGGCTCGAGGCGTTCGCGCCCGACGCGCCCGAGGTCGTGAAGCTCGCCGTGCGCGCGCAGCACCTGAGGCGCTGGACGTTGCCGCGCTCGGAATTCCCGATGGACCGCGCGGGCTACCTCACCTGGCGCACGCGCTGCGCGAAGATGCACGCCGAGCTCGCCGGCGAGGTGCTCGAGGCGGTCGGCTACGACGAGGAGGCGATCGGATCGGTGCAGCGGATCCTCACCAAGCGAGGACTCAAGACCGACCCGAACGTACAGCTGCTCGAGGACGTCGCGTGCCTCGTCTTCCTCGAGCACTACGCCGCCGAGTTCGCGGGCAAGCACCCCAAGGACAAGGTCATCGACATCGTCCAGAAGACCTGGAAGAAGATGAGCGACGCGGGCCACGCGGCGGCGCTCGAGCTCCCTCTCGACGCGGGCGTGAAAGCGGTGGTCGAGGAGGCCCTGGCCGGCTGAACTCGCCCGTGGGGTGATACCCTCGGGCGATGCGCGCTTGCCTCGGACTCTTCCTCCTCCTGGTCCTCGGCTGCGCTCACGACAGCCCACCGGGGGCCGATGGCGGATCGCTGTGCTCGCGTGCCGCCGACTGTGACGACGGGATCTTCTGCAACGGCTCGGAGGCTTGCGAGCCAGACGACCCGGGCGCGGACCTCCACGGCTGCGTGCCTGGCGAAGCGCCGCCGTGCATCAGCAGCTGCGACGAGGTCATGGACGAGTGTATTGGCGGCTGTAGCGACGGCGACCGGGACCGTGATGGAGTGAATTCGGTAGCGTGCGGCGGCAACGACTGCGACGACGCGGACCCCAGTCGCTTCCCCGGGAACCCCGAGGTCTGCGACGCGGAAGCCCACGACGAGGACTGCGATCCGTCGACGGTGGGCTTCGACATCGATGGCGACGGCTTCGTCGGCGATCGATGCTGCAACGAGGTCGACGGCGAGCGGAACTGCGGGATGGACTGCGACGACCTCTCGCGCGGCAGCTTCCCCGGTGCGACCGACAGCTGCAACGGCGCGGACGACGACTGCGATGGAGCCGTCGACGAGGAGGCGACGCTGACCTTCTATTACGACGGCGACGGCGACGGATTCGGCCTCGCGGACGGCGCCGAGGTGGAGGAGAGCAAGCGACCGATCCAGGCCTGCGAGCGGCCGGATGGGTACGCGCTGCTGCCGGGTGACTGCAACGACGACAACGCCTTCGCACAGCCGGGCGGGACCGAGCGTTGTGCGCCACTCGGCGACGACGAGGACTGCGACGGGGAAACCGACGAGTTCGGCCCGGGCGCCGCGAGCCCCGCGGTCGACCTGGTGACCTACTATCGCGACTCGGATGGGGATGGCTGGGGCGCGGTCGACGACATCCGCGTGAGCTGCGCGCCACCGGAGGGTGGCACCTGGTCGCTGTTTCCCGGTGACTGCCGCGACGACCTGGCCGCGGTGAACCCCGACGCTCTCTACGCGCGGGAGCCGGCCTGTCCCACGGCTCGGGTCATCGGCGACGGCGTCCAGCCCGTCACCGTCCAGTTCTGTAGTGGCTCGTGGAGGTGCGTGGCGGGCTTCCGGTGTGGTCCGGCGCTGACGGAAGAGCGCTTTCAGCCCCACTGGGATTTGAACTGTGACGGTGACGTTCGAGTGCAGGTCGGCGGCTGCCTCGATGATGGGACCGAAGCGGGGTGCGACGTGCTCAGCCTGGGCGACGAGCCGATGGCGCCCGATCTTTGCGGCAGAGAGTGGGGCCACTACGCGAACTCGACGGACTGTGTCTGGGACGGAAGCGCCTGCCTCCCGAACGGCGATCGCGGAAGAGCGGCCTGCCGCTGAAAGGAGCGGCGGGCCCCAGCTCGCGCCGGGACCCGCCTCTCACTCACTCGACGCTTCGAACGACGCCGGCGCCGACGGTGCGGCCACCCTCACGGATCGCGAAGCGCATGCCGCTCTCCAGAGCCACCGGGCGCTGGAGCTCGAAGCGCACGCGGCCGCGACCGCCGGGCTGGAGCACCTCGGGCGTGGTCAGCGTCGCCGTCACGTCCGTCACACCGAACCAGAGTTGCGGCATGTAGCCGCTCTTGATCGGCGTGTGTCGACCGCCCTCGTCCCGCTGGAGCAGGACCAGGTCGGCTTCACCGAAGGCGTGGGGCCGGACGGACCCGGGCGCGGCCATCACGTCGCCGCGAGCCACGGCGTCCTTGCGAACGCCGCGGAGCAGGAGCCCGACGTTGTGACCGGCGAGCGCCGCGGGGAGATCCTCGTGGAAGGCCTGGATGCCCTTCACGGCGACGACCTCACCACCGACGATCTCCACCGAGTCGCCGACCACGAGCCGCCCACGCTCGACCCGACCGGTCACGACGGTGCCCAGGCCCTTCACGCCATAGACACCCTCGACGGGCATCAAGAAGGGGCCGGCCTCGTCGCGCGTCGGCGCGGGCACGTGCGTGTCGAGCGCCTCCACGAGCGCGTCGATGCACTCGATCGCCGCGTCACCGAAGCGACCCGCCTGGGCCGCCTCGAGCGCCTTCAGCGCCGAGCCGCGCACGATGGGAGACTCCACGTAGCCGTAGCTCTCGAGGAGCTCGCCCACCTCCAGCTCCACGAGCTCGAGGAGCTCGGGGTCGGCGATGTCGACCTTGTTGACGAAGACCACCAGGTGCTCGACGCCGACCTGTCGGGCGAGGACCACGTGCTCCCGCGTCTGCGCCTCGGTCCCCTGGGAACCGTCGACGAGCAGGATGGCGCCGTCCATCTGGGCGGCGCCGGTGATCATCCCCTTCACGTATTCGTGGTGACCCGGGCAATCCACGTGAGCGTAGACCCGGGAGTCGGAAGCCCAGCGGAGGTGGCTGGCGTTGATGGTGATCCCGCGCTCCCGCTCTTCGGGAGCGCCGTCGATCGCGGCGTAGTCCTTGGCCTTGCCGCCGTGCCGGTGCGCCTGCACGAGGCTGATGGCGGCGGTCAGGGTGGTCTTGCCGTGGTCGACGTGGCCGATGGTGCCGACGCTCATGGGGGTCTTCCCCTCGAGCTCGATCGGGCGCTTCTCTTCGTTGGTCATGGTTCGGTCTCTTTCCTGTTGGTGTTGGTGTTGGTTTCATGGGTTCTCGAGCGCGGCGGATTGCCGCACGGAGTCGTGGGGACGGAACGCAAAACGCCCCTCGCGGCGAGAGCCGGAGGGGCGGATCGAAGGGGGCGCCTTCAGTTCAGGCGCGCGGTCTCGATGCGTCGGCTTCGCGAGGACGGAGGTCTGCGTCCGCTGTCAGCGAGAGCTGGCAGGCGCAGAGGCTCGCGAGTGTGTCCGTGCGCATCATGGCCGCGGCACCCTGCGTCGGGCGCCAGCGATGTCAACGGACGCTGCGCTTGTCGGGCGGTGGGATCGAGTAGGTGACCGAGGCGCGGGCGACGAGGACGCCGTCGGCGAGCAGGTCCACCGAGGTCACCGCGAGCCGCTTGCCGAGCTTGAGCATGCGCGATTCGGCTTCGATCGTCCCGAGCTCGGGCTTGCGGAAGAAGTCGATGTGGAGGCTGGTGGTCACGGTCAGGGCGACCGGCCCGATCAGGCTGAGGATGTTGTAGTAGGCGGCGGTGTCCGCCAGCGTCATCAGGGTGGGGCCCGAGACGGTGTTGCCGGGGCGCAGGTGCATCTCGCCCGGGGCGGCGAGGCGGATGCGCACTTTGCCTTCCGCGGCGGAGACCGTGGTTGCGAAGCCGTGGGCGGCGGGGAAGTGATCGGCGACGAACTGGTCGATCGCCGCCGCGTCCATCACGTGCTCGCTCATCCGGCGATGCCCGTGAGCGTCTGATAGATGGCGATGCCGACGCCGACGAGCGACTCGCCGGCGATGATGCCTGCGGCGATGACGATGACGAAGCGCTTGGCCCACTTCGAGTTCACGCGCTCCGCGACGACCGAGATGAGACCGCCGAGGAACATGCTGATCGCGTAGTAGGCCGGGATGACCAGGGCCAGGCCCATCGCGCTCGGGCTCGGGACGAACTTGCGCTTCTCCTTCGAGAGCACCTTCTCGAGGATGGCGAGCACCACACCGAGGCCACCGGCGATCGCCATCGCCATCGGCGCCATCGCGGGCATCGCTTCGATGCCATCGCGGAAGAGCTCGGCGACCGTCTTCCACGCCAGGACGGCGGGCGCGGCCCACTCCTCGGTGAGGAGCATGCCCTGTGGGTCCGGGATCAGCAGCAGGTAGCCCCAGCTGCCGATGGTCGCGCCGGCGACGACGCCGAAGGTCTGCGCTACCGCCTGGAACTTCGGCGACGCGCCGATGAGCAGGCCGGTCTTCATGTCGTGGAGCATGTCGGCGGTCTGGCTCGCCGCGCCGCCGGTGACGTTGGCTGCCATCAGGTTGCTCGAGACGTTGCCGGGGCTGACCACACCGAAGATGAGCTGGGTGACCTTGCCCATCGGACCGACCGGCGTGATGCCGGTCTCGCCACTGACGCGCCCGGCCACGATGGCGAGCACGAAGGTGAGCAGCACGGCGCTGATCGCGAGGCCGATGCCGATGTCGAAGAAGAACACCTGCCCGAGCGTCGCGAGAATGAGCACGGCGACCAGCGCGCCGAGGAAGATCTGCCGCGGCACGTCGTGCTGGGAGTCGCCGCCCTCGCTGCTCGCGGCCTTGCGGGTACCGCTGATGGCCGCGACGACCGACTTCCAGCTGAAGGCGAAGGACGTCAGCGCGGCGGTGACCATCATCGAGACGCCGGGCCAGAGCATCCACTTGTTGAGTGTGCCGAACCACACCGCCCCGGCTTCCGCTGCCCCGGGCTCCGCCCAGCCGCCGTCGAGGGCCATCGGCGCGAGATAGCCCCAGGCGATGAGCGCGCCGAGGAGCATCGACCAGCCGGCGCGGATACCGATCAGCGCACCGACCGCGACCATGAGCGGCGACCAATCGAGCACGAAGCCGAGGTTGGGCAGCGTGTACTTGGTGATGCCAGCGCTCGCCGCGGCGCCCCCGCTCGCCGCCGACACGGAGCCGGGGAGTAGGAGCTTCTTGATCTTCGCGAAGTGAATCAGCGCCTTGGCGCCGCCGCCGAAGAACGCGCCAGCCAGGAGCGCCTTCACGCGTGCCATCGCCTCGCTGCCGCGGGCGTACATCTGCTTGATGGTCTCGGCGGACGCGATGCCGGCCGGGAAGGCCAGCTCGTCGACGATGAGCATCTGCCGGCGAAGGCCGATGCCGACGACGATGCCCACGAGCGACACCGCGAGGGTCCAAGCGGCGAGCACGCCCCAGCCGAGCTGCTCGCCCGTGAGGATGGTGAGCGCCGGGATGGGCGCGACCAGACCAGCGGAGCTGATGTTCGCGCCCGCGGACGCGGCGGTCTGGTTGATGTTGTTCTCGAGCATCCCGTACGGGCGGGCGCCGACCTTCTCGAGCGACTTGTAGAGCCCGAAGCTGAGCAACATCGCCGTGATCGACATGTTGAAGCCCCAGCCGATCTTCAGGCCGCTGTAGATGTTGCAGAGCGAGAGGAGCCCGCCGAAGAACATCCCGGTCGCGATCGCTCGAAACGTCAGCTGGGGGTCGGTGGTGTTGACCGGCGGGAAGGGCAGCTTGCCCTCCTCGGCCGGGCTCGCGCCCTTGCCCTCTTCGGGGCGGGAGGGCTCGTTCGACTCGGCGGCTTCGGGGCTCTCGTCGCTCATCCGCCGGAAAGCATCACGAAGTGCGGGCCCTGTAAAGCGGGGCCGTGAGAGCGCGCGTCGGCGCTTGGAGGCGCTCCGGTCGGGAGTCAGCTGGCGTCGTGGGGCGGAACCGGCAGCCCGTGCCGCTTCAGGAGCGCCACGATCGGCTGGTCCAGCGCGTCCTCCGCGTAGCCGAAGACCTCGTCGGGGTCGTCGGGGTCCCAGCGGCAGAGTGCGTGGTGCATGGCCGTCCAACCCGAGCCGTCCGCGGCGTGGAGATCGGCGCCCGAGTCGACGAGCAGCTCGGCGACCGCGACGCTCCGCCTCTGGGCGGCGATCATCAGGGGCGAGCGCGTCTGGCGGCGGAGCGATGGGTCGGCCCCGCGCTCGAGCGCGAAGCGGACGAGACCCGGGTGATCCGCGCGCACCGCGTTCCAGAGCGCCTCGTCCGCGTTCGGGGCCTTGTCGAACGCCCAGAGCACGCTCTCGACCGGGAGTCCGTAGAGGATCGCGCGCTGGAGCATCCGGTCGGTGCGGACATCGCGAGACCAGAGCAGCTCGGCGGTCCCGAGCTCACCGCCGCGCAGCGCGGCGAAGAGCGGGTCGGCCTTTCCCTTCGGTCCTTCGGGGCGCGCGCCGAGCTCGAGCAGGCGCTCGACCACCGCGACGTGCCCGCGCCGGCTCGCGCCGACGACCGCGGTGATGTGCCCGTAGCTGTCGGAGTCGTCGGGCGACGCGCCGGCGGCGAGGAATCGCTCGACCGCCTCCAGGTCGCCGTCCGTGGCGGCGTCGATGAGGCGGAGCGGTGCATGTCCCTCGAAGAGCGGGAGCGCCTCGGCTTGGTAGCGAAGCGCGATCATCCGAACCGTCGTCTGCTGCGCCGGGTCGCTCCCGGAACGGATCCAGTCGGCACGGCCGCCGGCGTCGATCAGCAGCCGGGTCACGGCGAGGTTGCCTTTTCGTTGCACCGCGCTCGCCAGCGCCGCCGAGATCCGGTCCTGCTCCGGCCCGGCGGTGAGCAAGCGCTCCACCACCGCCTTCTTGCCGCCGTAGGCCGCCACCCGCAGCGGGCAGTAGCCCTTCGAGGCGCCCCATCGGTGATGGGGCAGGAGGACCTCCAACACCGAGAGGTGGCCCATCATCGCCGCGATGCTGATCGGCAAGGTGCCCGAATAGACGGCCGAGTCCCCGTCGGCGCCGTAGCGGAGCAGGAGAGCGGCGAGCGGCGCGTCGTCGTCGTTGGCTGCGAGGTGCAGCCCGAGGAAGCCGTTCGGCGCCGTACTGGGGTTGTGGTACGGGCTCTTCGGTCGGGTCTGGCCCACGAGCACGTTCGGGTCGGCGCCGGCTTTCAGCCACCGCTCGGCCTCCACCAGATCGTCGGCGAGGATGGCCTGCACCAGCCCTTCGTCTTCGGTCGAGCCCATCGTCAATCCGGACGGTGCCGCAGCGCCGCCAGGTCGAGCCGGCCCTTTTCGTCGAAGGCCACGCCCTCCTTCTCGAGCTTCTTGCGCTGGGTCTGGCGACCGCTCGGGTCGTGCCGATCACGAGAGCAGGTGCCCTTCGCGTCCACCACCCGGTGCCAAGGGACGTCGTCGGGGCATTGGCTCATCGCCCACCCGACCGCCTTCGGCGAGAGCGGCCGCTCGAGCATCTCGGCGATCTGCCCATAGGTCATCACACGCCCCTTCGGGATCGCGCGGACGATGTCGTAAACCGGCTCGAAGGCGCTCATCTCAGAGTCGGTGGGTGCCATCCTGGACTTTGGCCCAGAGTGCCTCGTCCATGGGCGCGTAGGTCGCGCCGTCGAGCACGTAGAGGTCGTCCTCGAGCGCGGCGGGGTCGACCCCGTCGCTGGCGAAGGTGGTCTTGCGGACCTTGTGCGTGCCGGTGGTCTCGAGGGCGTCGGTCACGCGGACGAAGCGCGGGCGCGCGTACGCCGGGAGGCGCTCGGCGGCGGTGGTGAATGCGCCCGGATCGAAGGCGCCGTTGGCCGGGACCACGACCGCCAGCCCGGCGCGGCCTTCCTGACCGGGGACCACGACGCCGACGACGGTGACCTCGGCGATCGACTCGCTCTCGGCGAGCGTGTCGGCGACCTCGGCGGTCGAGACGTTCTCGCCCTTCCAGCGGTAGGTGTCGCCGATGCGGTCGACGAAGTAGAAGTAGTCGTCCTCGTCGCGACGGAGCAGGTCGCCGGTGCGGAAGTAGCGGTCGCCGTCGCGGAAGACGTCGTGAAGGACCTTCTTCTTGGTCGCTTCCTCGCTGGTGTAGCCGCGGAACTCGCTCGCCGCGGTGATCGGCCGGTCCGACAGCCGCACCAGCAGCTCGCCGGGCTCGCCGGGGTCGCAGTCGACCATGAACCCGTCCGGTCCACGTACGTGCGTGTCGGTCTCCACGTCGTACTTCACCAGCCGCATCCAGCCGCTCCGCCGCCAGGGCACGTGGCCCACGGCGCCGACGCGACCCTCGAGGTTCACGATGAAGCCCGGAGCCTCGGTCGCGGCGTAGAACTCGCGGATGGTCTCGATTCCGAAGCGCTCCTGAAAGCGTGGCCAGACGTCCGGACGCAGCCCGTTGCCGACGGCGATGCGTACCTGGTGGTCGCGCTCACCGTCCTGCTCCGGAGCGGCGACGAGGTAGCGGCAGAGCTCGCCGATGTAGAGGATCGCGGTCGCGTCGTAGCGGTGGATGTCGTCCCAGTACGCGCTGGCGCTGAAGCCGTCGCGCATCGCCAGCGTGGCGCCGGCGATGATGCAGCTGCCGGCGCCGAGCATGAGCCCGCTGGCGTGGTAGAGCGGCAGCGGCGAGTAGACGACGTCGTCCTCGCTGAGCTCGAAGACCGCCTTCGCGAAGCCCGCCGCCGCGGTGAGCGCCCGGGCATGCGAGATCCGGCAGGGCTTGGGCAAGCCGGTGGTGCCCGAGGTGTAGATGTAGATGTAGTCCGGCTCCTCCGGGGACTCACCGGTGAGGAGCATCTTGGCCTTGTTGCCCAGCACCTCGCGGGCGCCAGGTTTGATCGGGGCGAAGGGCGCCAACGGCGCCCGCGCCATCGCCTCGTCGAGGTCGCCGCCCCCGTAGACCTTCCGGGGCCGCGACACCTCGGCCTCGTCGAGGGCACCGCCGAAGCTCTCGTGCGCGATCACCAGGCGGGCGTGGGCGGCGTCGATCGCGTGCGCGAGCGGGCGACCGGTCAGGTGGTGGTTCACCAGCGCTGCGGTGGCGCCGGCGCGCGCGATGCCGAGCACCAACGCCACGTAGGTCGGCGAGTTGGCTCCGAGGAGCGCGACCACGTCGCCCGGCTGGATGCCCTCGCTCGCGAGAACGTGGGCGAGGCGCGAGCTCATCGCGTCGACGTCGCGCCAAGTGAGCCGCTCGCGGTCCATGACGAACGCCAGGCCCTTGGGTCGCTTGGTCGCGTTGCGGACCACCGCGTCGACCATGGTCCCGCCCACGAGCGCGCTCGCCAGGTGGGGGAGAGTGCCGAAGGCCAGCCGTGGAATCGCGGCGAGCTCCTCCTTCAGCGGCTCGCGATAGGAGCTGCGGCCGAGGCCGCGAACGGCGTCCGCGGCCGTGCCGAGAGTGGCGTCGAGGAAACGAGCGAAGCGGGACTCACCGGCCATCGGGCCGGAGCATAGCGCGGCCGAGCCACCGAAGAGCGGGTTGGCTGCTCGGTGGATGCAGCGTCTTCAGGTGTAGGGGGGATTCGAGCCATCCCCCGAGGCCTACCGTGACGTCCAGTCGCACGTCAGGATGAGATCGTCGCCCTGGCGCACCGAGCCGCTGGAGAGCACTTCGGCGCCGATGAGCTCGAACCCCCGATGGAGGTAGCCGACGATTCGCGCCACGATGGCCGGCGGGAAGACGATGCCGTCCTCCACGCGCATCCGGGCATGGGAGTCGGTGACCTCTTCGACGACCCAGCCGCCGACGTCGTAGTAGAGCCGGTAGATCTCGCCGGAGGTCTCGAGGAAGGTGCCGACGCCGGAGCTGAGCCCCTGGCGGCGAAAGACTTCGTAGGGGCCGCCGTCGCCAAAGGCGTAGTCCGCGCTCGCCGCGCCGGTGGCGCTGGCGAGGCTGTGGGTCTCCGGGTCGCCCCAGAGCTTCTCCGCGGCTTCGGTGAGCTCGACCATCACGCCGCCGTCGTACCAGGAGGAGACGAGCACCGGCGTCTGGAGCGCCATGCGCACCGGTCCGCTGCAGAGCTCGACGATCCGAGCGAGCCCCTCCTCGCCGTGGATGGCCACGAAGTACTCGAGGGTCGCCTTGATGGCGGCGCCCTTCACGCGCCACTTCAGCGGCGGCGGCGGCGGCTTCGACGCGTGGCGACCCAGCACCGGCTCCGCCGAGTCGAGCGCCTTCGAGCGGGCCATGCCGTCGTCGATCTTCTTCTTCCGCTCGGCGCGCTCACGCTCGAAGAAGGAGCTGGCGTACTCGCCCAGGTGGACGGTGCGGCCGTACTCCGCGGCGAGCCCTTGCTGGATGGCCTCGAGCCGCTCGGCCACCTCCTGTGCGTCGCCGGGACGCATGCCCGGCTCCTTGGCGAGCAACATGAAGAGCAGCTGCACCACCTCGGGCGGGGTGTCTTCGCGCTCGTCCATGATGTCGGGCGGTGGCTCGTGCAGGATGCGCCGCGCGCCCTCCGCCCCGTCGGAGCCATGGTAGAGCCGGCGACCGGCGAGCAGCTCGTAGAGCACGACGCCGAGCGCGAAGAGGTCGGCGCGTCGGTCCGGGTTCTCGAAGCGGAGCTGTTCCGGCGACATGTAGCCGACCTTGCCCTTGAGCACGCCGGTGGAGGTCTCGGCGCGGAGCCCTTCCTCGTCGCCGGTGCCGGGCAGCGGCTTGGCGATCCCGAAGTCGGCGAGCCGCGCGCGGCCGCCGAAGTCGATCAGGACGTTGTGAGGCGAGACGTCGCGGTGGACGACGAGCAGCCCGCCCGCTTGCTCGTGGATGGCGTGGAGCCCGAGCGCGATCTGCTTCGTCACGTCCACGCAGACCTGCAGTGGCATCTCCTCGTCGACGCGTTTGACCGCGCCATAGAGCTCGGCGAGGGACACACCGTCGACGTAGTCCATCGCGAGGTACGCGCCGTCGGTGTCCCTTCCGGTGCCGTGGACCTTCAGGACGTTCGGGTGCTCGACGTTCCCGGCCAGGCGCGCTTCGTCGAAGAGCGTCCGCCGCGCGCGGGGGTCGTCGCGCAGATGTGGGTGCAGCCGCTTCACCGCGTAGAGCCGCATCGTGGGGTCCCCGCGTTCCACCGCCACGTACACGCGCGCCATCCCCCCGGATGCGATCTCGCATAGATGCCGGTATCCACGAGGGGAAGCCATGGTGCATGATGGTACCTGACGGAGACGGATGAAGCTCAGAAGCCTGGCCGAACGAACCCACGCCGACGTGTGTGCAGGAATCCTGCACAACGTCGACGACGTGCTGGCGAAGCTGCGCGACGAGGGCAGCGGCGAGGCACGGGCGTGGGAGGCGGCGCTGATCGCCGCTCGTCGGCTGGTGGATTCGGACGCCGGAGAGGTCCCCAGCCTGGAAGGGCTCGAGGGGCCACCTGCGTTGATGGCCATCGCTCACCAGGAGCGAGAGGCACTGATCGGCTGGGATCGGGACGCGCTCGAAGCGCTCGGCGAGGCCCGCGCCGCCATCGGCGGCACCGACCGGGGCGCCCGCCGCGCCGCGGCCTGGGTGAAGATCATGAAGGGCGAGACCGACGGGATCGTGGAGGAGGGCAAGGCGCTCCACGCGGCTGGGTCCCAGGCTCAGGACGCCTCCATGGTCATCGACGCCCAGCTCGTCCGGGCGATGGCCGCGCTCACCGAAGACGATCTCGAGGAGGCCACCAGCCTGGCTCGGCGCGCGTCGCGGATGGCCCGGACCGAAGGGCTCCGCGGCGAGCGTTTCCTGGCGAGCATCCTCCTGGCGCGGGTTCGGCGGCGCGCCGGGCGGCCGCACCTCGCCACACGGATCCTGTCGGCGCTGACGCCGATCGCGCCGGCTGCGTGGCAGGGTTGGCTGGTCTGGGAGCGCGTGCTGGCGGGGTCGCGGACCTTCCTCGAGTCCGACGCCGACCCGCTGCAGACGGCGACCGACACGCGGGCCGCGCGAGCGGCGCGGGCGCTGATTCGATGGCTCCGACAAGCGAGGGCGGGCGACGTGGCCGGCTTCGATGCCGCGTGCGACGAGGCGGCCACCTACACCGAGCCCTACCTCGACATCGACCGCGAGCGGCTCGCGCTCGCCGCGGCGCTCGACCCGCGCATCGACGCCAAGGACCTCCCCGACCGGTTGCGCCCGTGGGCGGTCGGCGATGAAGAGGACACCCCCGCCGGTCTGCACGGGATCGTCGGGCCGCCCGACGGCCCGGCCGACTCGACGATCGCTTCCGTGGTCGCGCGGCCCGAGCGACAGCCGCGCCGGCTGCTCCGGGTCTCCGTCCCGCTGCTCCAGGCCGAGGGCGAGCCGATGAGGCTCGAGCGGACGCGGCTGCGTCGAGGACGTGTCGACACGGCGGTCGCCGCGCTGGCGCTGGCCGGTCCCGATGGGCTGCCCGATTCGGGGCTCTTCGAGAAGGCCTACGAGTTCGAGTTCGTCTCGAGCCTCCACGCCGGCATCCTCGACGTGCTGGTCCACCGCATGCGCGCGCGTCTCGAAGGGGCCGCCACCGTCCACCGCAACAGTGGGCGCCTGAGCCTCGAGCCGCACGGCATCTTGGTGCTCCCGGACCCGCGCTGCGTGGAGCACGTGGAGGACCGCCTGCTCCGGGTGATCGCTCGCCATGGAGGGGTCACGACGAGGCAGGCGGCGCAGGAGCTCGACGTGAGCGTACGGACCGCCCAGCTGGCGCTGCGGCGGCTGCTCGAGAGCGGTGATTGCGTGCTCAATCGCGACGGCCGTAGGGTCGAGTATCTGGTCGAAGATACGACCTTCACCGAGCCCACGCGCTACTGAGGCGCCCGCGAATGGGGGCGTCGGAACGGCCCTTCCCATCCGCACGGACCTCCTTTAGGCTCCACAGTCTCAACGGCCCCGAGGGGGGCCAAGGAGTTTGCTGAAAATGCCGACTTGGGCCGAGGTTCAGGAATACGCGCGCTCGAAGTACAAGCTCGCGGAAGACAAGGAAAACAGCTTCAAGCTGGTCTTCGAGTACCAGAACAAGCGTTTGCAGGCGGTCATCGTCTCGCGCTTCGAAGCCATGAACCGCGAGTGGTGCGACTTCGCTTCCGCCGCGTGTCGTTTGAACCAGATGAACCCGGAGGTCGCCCTCCGGAAGAACTTCCAGTTCGCCGTCGGCGCGCTGGCGCTGGACAAGGACATCTACGTCGTCCGCTACAGCGTCCAGATGGCCACGATGGACATGGAGGAGTTCGAGCTCCCGCTCCACGTCGTCGCGTCCACGGCCGACAAGATCGAGCAAGAGTTCGCTGCGTCCGACGATTTCTAACCCGGCGTCGCAATGAAGCGACCGCTCTGGGTGAAGATCGTCCATGGGCTCATCCTCGCGAATTTCGTCTCGGGGATGGCCTATGCGGGCTTCGTCCTCTTCGTCATCCTCGCACCCGAAGGCGGTGGCGGTCCCTTGTGGGGCCGCGCTGCCGAGGTGCCGATGGAGCTGCTCGCCAAGCGGCGGCTCTACGCTCTGGAATTCTGGGTGGCGTTCTCTGGATTCGCCATCTACCTCGCGCTGACGGAGCTCCTTCCCCGCACGCGCGCTAACCCGGCGACCGGGGGGTCGCCCAGCACGGAGGAAGACGAATGAAGTCTTGGAGCAAGCCCGGCGACGAGAAGGCCGAAGAGAAGCCGGCCGACGCGAAGGCCGACGAGATGAAGGCCGAGGCGCCGCCCGCCGAGAAGCCGAAGATCCACGACCCTTCCACCACCGATCCGGAGATGCCGTCCGGTTGGGAGGAGAAGAAGAAGAGCGCGGTCAAAGGCTGGGGCGAAGGCCGCCGGACCGACGACCCGGACAAGCGCGTGGTGCTCGAGCCGCTCGGCAAGGGCGTCGGTGATGGCAAGAGCTTCCTCTTCCTCTTCGGCCTGAAGATCCACTCGCCGAACGACCGCCGCCTCTTCGAGATGGCGCGCAAGCACATCGACGACGACGTCGAGGTCCTTCGGAAGGCTGGGTTCACCGTCGTCATCGACGAGGAGATGACCCACAGGGAGATGGTCGACGCGTTCTACGGCAAGGGCGAGGGCGTGGAGTCGCTCGCGCCCGCCGGGGTCTTCATGCTGGCCCACGGCCACGACGACGGAGCGGTAGAGACCAGCGACGGCGGCGTGGTCAAGCCCGACGACCTGGACCCCGCGCAGGTGCACGCGGACCTCAAGCTCGTGGTCTTCGCCGCCTGCTACACCGGCTCCTGCTCGCAGACGTGGCGCACGGCCCTCGGCGGCAAGCCGCTCGTCGTCGGTTGGGGGCGACCGGTGACCATCGATCGGGCGGTCGACTTCCTCACCGAGGACGACGAGACGGAGACCGACCTCGATGATCTGCTCCGGCGCTACATCCTGGGCGACGCGCCGGTGCCCGCCGAGGTCGAGATGCGCTTCTCGCCGCTCGAGTCGGCGGCGAGCCAAGGCCGCGGAACCGACCTCTCACGGCGCATGGAGGGCACGATCTCCATCCTGCGCGCCAAGGTCCTGCCGCAGAAGGAAGGCGAGCACGCCTACGTGATCGATGTGCCCCTCGGGGACAAGCGCTGGCACCGCGCCCGCCTCTTCGTCGTCGACGGCAACGAACCCTTTGCCGAGGGCGAGCTGCTCCTCGGCGTCGAGTGCGACGTGGGCGAGCTCAGCAATGTCGTCGACGTGCCCATGCTCCTCGCCGGGATCCCGCACAATCGCTACGCGCGGGTGATGCTGGTGAAGGGCGACAAGGAGATGCCCAACATCGTCACCCAGGGCTTCGCTCCGATCGGTCGCGTCGCCGACATGGACGCGGCGTCCATGATCTTCCAGACCTGTCACTACGCCGACCTCCTCGAGAAGCGGATCTTCGGCGGCGACTCGGGCTGAGTCTCAGGAGAGCTCGGGGGGGAGCTCCCCGGACCAGAGGGATACGCCGCGCTCGCTCAGGGCGCGGCGTAACTCCGTCACGCGCTGATGCTGCCACTCGTCCGTGGCGGCTTCGGCGTAGGCGGCGAAGTCATCGGCGGCGCCCTGCACGCCGCGGAGGACGTCGAGGCTCACCGAATCGGCGTGGGTCGCGAGGCCGTCGACCATCGCGTCGACGGGGCCGGGCAGCATCGGCTGCACCATCGCGAAGGTGCGGAGGCCGGCCTCGCGCGCGCGAGAGAGAGTCTCCAGCCGCTCGGCGACCGACGAGGCGCGGGGCTCGAAGTGCGCGCGGACCGAGTCGTCGGCAGTCGGTAGCGAGACGCCGACCCAGGCCTGGTCGAGGCGTGTCAGCAGATCGAAGTCGCGCCGGACCAGGGGCGAGCGCGTGAGCACGAAGAGCGGCCAGTCGGGCGCATGCTCCGCCACGACCTCGAGGCAGCGGCGCGTGAGCTCTTCCTTCGCTTCGACCGCGTGGTAGGGGTCGCTCACGATCGGGCAGAGTTTGATCGGCGCCTTCGGCTTGGAGCGCAGCTCCGCGGCGAGCACGGCAGGAGCGTTGGTGCGTACGTCGGTCCACGAGCCCCAGCGGATGGGATCGAGACCGAGCAGTCGCCGCTGCGGGTCGAGGCGCGAGGGCGCGTAGCAGAAGCGGCAGCCGATGAGGCAGCCGACGTAGGGGCTGAGGCCGTAGAAGCGCTCGTCGCCACCGCCCATCGGCTCGAGGAGCTGCTCGGTCTCCACGTGACGGACCCGGCCGCGGTCCGAGTCCTCGGCGAGCGCGGCGAGAACGCGGGCTTCGTTGGTGCGGGCGAGCTCGGCGAGCCGCTGGCAGAGGGCGAGGGCGCGCTCCGAGTCCACCTCGCCACGACCGACGCGGTAGGCGAAGAGCAGCCGCTCGCTGCGCGCCGCGTGGGGTGCGTCGTCGTCGGCCGGGCCGATGTCGATGTGGAGGTCGGTGCCATCCACGGCGAAGGTGAGTCGAAGGCCGAGCTCGTCCGAGGCGCGCTTCAGCACGACGCCCGGCAGCACTTCCGAGCCGAGCCCGTGGGGCTTCAGCAGATCGAAGAGCCAGCTCGCCATGGCGGCAGCATACCGCCCTTGCCGGTGACGGTGATCGGTCCTGCCGATGGGCACCCACTGCGGTAGCCTGGCGGCGATGAAGGCCCTCGGGGCAGCGATCGAATCAGGCGACTGGGAGCGGGCTCGCGCTCTGGCGAACGACGCGTGGGCACACCTCTGGGTCGCGGTGGGCTCCGCGCGGGCGGGAGAGCTGGCGATCGCTCGCGCCGCGACGGACGCGGCTCTGTCCCGGACGCCGTCGGCCTCGGTGCGTTTGGTCGCGGCTCACCTTCGCTACTGCACATGGGATCACGGCCAGGCGCTCGACGAGCTCCGCGCGCTGACCTCGACCAAGCTCGCTCGGGTCGCGCTGCGGGACGCGATCACCCTCGCCGGTCGACTGGGTTGGGCGGCGGACGTGCGGCAGCTGCTCGACGCCGCCATGGCCTACGAGCCGGGGGCGCTGCGTTGGTTCGTGGAGGCCGCGCGGATCCACGTGCGGGCCCGGGCATGGGCGCCGGCCCTGAAGGCGTTGGAGAGCGCAGTGACGCTCGAGGACGGCTCGGCGCCGCTCTGGATGGAGCTCGCGAGCGTAGCGGCCGAGGCTGGGGAGGGCGCGCGAGCGCTCGAGGCAGCGACGAGGGCGATCGAGCTGGATGGCGGTGCGCTCTTCTGTCTGGAGGGCGCGCGCGTGGCGGACGTCGCCGGTGACGCCGAGCAGGCAGAGGCTTGGCTCGAGCAAGGGCGTGAGCGGGACCCAGCGGATGGGCGGCTGGTCCTGGCGCTCGCCGAGCATCGGCTCTGGCGACTGGATGGCGACGGTGCGCCCGCGCTGGTCGACGCACTCGCGACGGCGGAGGGGCACGCGAGCGAGGACGAGGCGCGCGACGCGGAGCGGATCCGGGCGGCGGTGCGGCTCTTCGCGGGCGACTTCGAGGGAGCGCTCGCACTGCTCACGGCGGACGGCGGCGACTACCGGCGACCGCTGATCCGTGCGGAGGCGCTCTGGCGTCTCGGACGGGTGAACGAGGCGCACGACGAGCTCACGAAGGCGAGCATGAGCGCGCCGGGCTTCCTGCCGATCGCGTGGCTGATTCGGGTGCGCGCGAACTTCGATGTGGAACCGCTGACCGAGCGGATTCGCTACGACCGCTTCGGTGAGATCGGTGAGCTCCTCCGTGGGTTGGTCGACGACGCGGAAGCGATCATGCGTGAGGGCGATCCCGAGAAGGTGCGCGCGCTCTACGACGACGCGCTGCTGGCGCTCGGCGGCAACCGGACGATGACGCCGACGCGACTCGTGGCCGGGCGGGCCGTGCGGCTGCCGCCGATCACCGGTGAGCGCTTTGCGTCGCGACGGGCGCTGGAGAGCATTCGCTCGCTGCCGCCCGAGGAGGCGCTCGCGAAGCTCGGTGCGGTGGCGGAGCGCTTCGAGGGTTCGTCGCTGGTCGAGGCGCACCGTGGTGAGCTGCTCATGTGGCTCGGTCGCTACGAGGAGGCGCGGTCGTCGCTCGACCGAGCCATCGAGCTCGCGCCGGCGACGCGCTGGCCGTACATCGGGCTCTCGGCGATCGACCTGGTGGAGGGTGAGTGGGAGCGGTCGCTGGAGACGAACGCCCGCGGGATCCTGGCGATGGGTGGAACCATCGGCGCGGCGGTGCACGTGCACCATGGGGAGGCGCGCTATCGGCTCGGGCGGCTGGACGAGGCCGCGCGCGACCTGGAGGAGGCGCTGCGGATCCACCCTTCGCGGGTGAGCGCTCGGCTGCTGCTGGTGCTGGTGCTCCATGGGCGCGACGCCGAAGGGGACGCGGAGCGAGCGGCCGCTGTGATGGGCCCGCTCTTCGAGCAGGCCACGGGGCTGCTCTCGGACGCGGCACGTTCGCTCGGGGAGTCGATGCCCGCGGAGCGATCGGTCGCGGCGATGGCGCCGATCCTCGAGGAGGCGCTGCGGATGATGGGCGCGAACCGCTCGTCGACCGTGATGATCTATCGCGGACCGAACGAGGAGCTGCGTTTCGTCCCGCACTGGCCGCACTCCGGGCGCAAGCCCCACGACAGCGATGGCGACGACCTGGATCGGCTCGAGGGGATGGTGCGTCGTGCGTTGCGACTGCCGGAGCGGCAGGCGCCGGTGGTGGTGAGCGCCGGCTCGGTCTTCGCCGACGAGATGCGCGCGAAGGCGTACGTGAGCCTGCGAGGTGCGGTGCCGAAGGCGCTCCTGCGCACGATCCGCCACGCGAGCCTGCGTCGAATCCGCGAGGCGCCAGAGCGCTACATCAAGGGGTTCCGGCCGGAGTGGGAGGAGCCTGCGAAGGCGTTCGACCCGAGCGACCCGCAGACCTTCTGGCGGGAGCGAATCGATCTCGTCGGTGACACGGTGATGGACGTCTCGGACACCATGCCGCGCCTGTGGGAGGCGGTCTGCGCGTTGGTGGGCGGAGCGGAGCGCGTCGCGACCAAGCGGATCAGCGACTACGTGATCCTCAACCTACGCTCGCCCCCGGAGCTGGCCCGTCAGACACCCGGACCCGGTTGGCAGAGCTGGCACTTCGACGCGCCGCTCGAGGTCGCGACCTTCGACCGCTGGACGAACGGATTGGTGGGTGTGCTCCTGGTCGACGACGTCGCCCCGGGCGCGGGCGCGACCTACATCGCCCCGGAGTCCGTGGCTCACCTCTCGCGTGAGCTCGCCGCCCATCCCGAGGGCCTCGACCTCGTCGACCGAGCCATCGGCGTGGACATCAGCCGCCGGTGCACCGAGTTCGTCGAGCTCCACGGCGAAGCCGGCGACGTCTTCCTGCTCCACCCCTTCATGCTCCACTCCGCCAGCCCCAACCCCAGCGGCCGTGTCCGCTGGATGGCGAACCCCAACTTCGCCCTCACCACCCCTCTCGACGTCGCCACCCCCCGCTCCCCCATCGAGCACCTCATCGCCCACCATCTGAAAGGGGGACACTCCCCCCCCTCCGAGCCCCCGAAGAAATAGGGCTCTCCCGCCCGAGAATTCAAACGCTCCGTCGTCCCCAAACGCGTCGAGCGCGGCTCGGTGGCCGCGCTCGACAGTTTGAATTCTTCGCTCGGAGACCCCTGTTTCAGCAGGGGATGGGGAGAGGGGGAGTGTCCCCGATCACTCCCAGGGGTGGAAGGCGTTGGCGACCGTGGAGAGGCCGGTGTCGGCGAGCTCCGGGTAGTGCCGGAGGAGGATCGACTTCATCGAGTTCATCTCGATCCAGAGGAGGCCTTCGTTGGTGTAGGTGTCCGCGTTGTACAGCTCGGTGTAGAAGCGGTCGCCCTGCAGGCGGCGCGTGGCCATGAGCGTGAAGACTTGGAAGAGGGTCTCGCCGAAGCCGTAGCAGCTCGGGCGCTGCGCCTCCGCCATGGTGCCCACCATCAGGTCGACGAGGTCGATGTTGCCGTAGACCTCTTCGAGCTTGTCGGAGAGCTCTTTGTCGCCACCGGTCAGGGTGTCGAAGTCCGCCACGCGCGGCAGGCCCATCAGCTGACGGGCCGCGTTGTAGCGCGGTACACCGCGCTCGCGGTCACGAACGATGTCGGTCGTGCCGATGTCCATGATGCCGCGGCCCGGGATGTTGATGTCCTGGAGGAACGTCGGGTAGTTCTGCAGCACCAACGCGCCCGGGTTGGTGGTGCCGAACGAGTAGAGCATCTTCTCCATGCCGTAACGCTCGACGAGTTGCCGACCGCCGGACTCGCGCGTCCGCTCGGTCCGAACGCGCCGGCCACGGCCGGTGCGCGGGTTCCGGACCTCGATGTGGTCCGGGAGGAGCGGGTGCATGCGATACACGGAGACGAACTCCTCGGTCATCGCGTACGCCGCGTCGTGCAGGTTTCGACCGTCGGGGTTGCCCACCACGCCGTAGACGACGGGGTTCGGGTAGAGACCGGGGATCGGCGGCAGGGTCGGGCAGGTGAAGTGGTTCAGCCCGTACCAGTTGGTGTTCATCGCCGTGTCGAGGCTGGTGTTCGGGAGGATGGCCGGCGTCCACTCGAGCGTGTGGATCTTCGCGATCAGCGCCGCGTTGATCATTCGCGCGGTGTCGAAGAGTCGCTCGTCGCTCCAGTCCGGGTGGTTCGCCTCGAGCATCTCGGCGATGGCGTTGTGCTCGTGCGCGAAGACGGTGTGGAGCAGCTCGAGGCCGACCCAGAAGTTCTCGCGCATGCCGGTGTCGGCGTAGCCACCTTCACCTTCGGGGAGCAGCCCGTTCTCACGAATCAGCAGGCGACCGCCTTCGTGCGCGCGCAGGCGGTCGGCGGTCTCCTGGTCGCTGCCGTAGACCTGCGAGCCATCCCACCAGTGAGTGACCTCGTTGGTGAAGGTCGGCGGCAGTGCGTCGTCCCGACCCGCGACCCGGGTCGGATCCTCGCGCGTCGGCGGAATCAGCAGGTTCTCCATCCGATAGCGGCGACGGAGCGGGTCGTCCCGATCGAGCGGGATCTGAATGAAGTTGCTCGGGTCCATGTGGCCGCCGTGCCCGTGCCCGTGATGGCCGTGCCCGTGCCCGTGGCCACGACCGTGGCGGTAATGCCCGCGCCCACGGCGGCTCCCCGGCGCCGAGTGCGGCGCGGGTCCGTGGTCGAACCAGTCGTGGATCTGGAACTGCGTCCACGCGCCCGCGAGGTTGTTGAGGAAGCCGACCGGCTTGAATCCGTCGCGCGGTCGCTGGAGCAGCTCTCGGCTGACGGTCCGAGGGTTCGGGACGAGCATGCCGCCAGGGATCGGGTGCCCATACGCGAGGGGCACGTTGCGACCGAAGCGGGTCCCCTGCGCACCCATGAGCGGGTTCGTCGGATCGTTGCAGGTTCCGTCGAGCGTTCGCGAGGTGTACGGGCCGCTCTCGCAGATGATGCCGCTCCGGGCCGGGTCGGTCACCAGCGGGATGCCCGAGCCGACGTACATGTCGTGCAGGTTGTAGGTCTCGAGGATGCCGCGCATGAGCGCCAGCTTCGCCAGACCACGCTCGCGGCTGTCGTAGTACCAGTTGGTCCACGGACCGGTGAAGAGGTCACCGTAGAGCGCTGGATCCTGCGCCAGCGTCAAGAGCTGGAAGAGGTCCGAGGCCAGCACGGTCGCGGCCGGCGGACCGCTCGGTCCGATGCAGACTCCGGGCACCCCCGTCATGGGGTCGTCCGGACAGCACAGTCCCTGTGTCGTGGACACGGGCTCGCACACGGTGCCGTCGCCGCAGGTGAGCGCTCCGTCCAGCGTGCAGTACTGAGCTTCGACCGTCGAGGTCGTCCCGAGACACAGCGCGAGTACCAGGGACGCACCCAGCGCCGGATTCAAAAACTGCTTGAAGTCCACGCAACCCACCTTTCAGTCGAACGATGTTAGACCCCGGCGGGGCTGATTTCCAGAAAATCTCCAGTTATTATGCGCACTTGACCTACAGGTGATCCATGTGCGCACACTCACGCACGGGTCGATCGGCTGTAACTTTCCTGGGGCGTACGAATTTCGGACATGTCCGAGGACGTCCACGAAGGCGCCCGGATCGCCGCGCCGGTTCTCCGTGAACCGATCCTCGACCGACCATCCCCCGTGTTCGGTCGGCTCGTCAGGCGAGCATCTCGGTGATCGGGCCCGTCGCGGCGTCGTTCCCGAACGTCGTGAGCGGCACGTCCATCGCGTGCGCCACCGACAGGAAGAGGTCGTTGTGCGGACGTCCGTCGGTTCGCCAGGACCGCTCCGGGTCCTGGGTCCGATCGAAGCGGATGTAGCGCCCGGTCCGAAGCGTGCCTTGCAGCCCACCGACGGTGAACCAGGGCAGTCGCTCGACCGAGTGGCTGCCGTTCGAGATCTGGCTGACGTAGACCACGAGCGTGTTGTCGAGCAGCGTCGTTCCGTCGGGCTCGATCCGGGACTCCAGCATGTCGAGGAAGCCCCGAAGCTTCTCCATCGTCGCGAGATGCTGTCGCCGGATGGCTCCCCGCGCGTCCGAGTCCGAGCTCTGCCAGGTGCTGTCGTCGTTCACCTTGTGGGTGAGGTCGTGCGGGTTCTCCGACTCGTGGTTGCCGTTCGTGTACCCGAAGGTGTAGCCGGGCGCGTCGTGCAGGAGGATGGTCGCGACCCGCGTCACGTCCGCGTGTAGCGCGGCAGCGACGAGCTCGGTGTTGAGGTCGGCGGTCGCCTGCCAGATGGCGTCCTTGCCGGAGGGCGGCACGTCGTAGCCGAAGTCGACGCTGTCCCAGCGCGAGATGATCTCCATGCCCGGCATCAGTCCGGCGCGATCGGTGCCGAGTCCCAGCCGTGCCTCGAGCGTCGCGCGGGTGTCGAGGTGCTGCCGCACCTTCTCCGCGTCCGCTCGGGGCAGTCGACGGATCAGCTCTTCGTGCTCGCTTCGGACGAAGCCCGCGATCATCTCGCGGCGGCGCGCCGCCCGCGCAGCGGCCTCCGGGTCGGAGCTGCCGGCCGGGAACGCGCGCCCGTAGATGTCTGGCGGCTCGTAGAGCACCGGTACGCGCACGCCGGCGTCGGAGTAGATCGGCGCGCCTTCGCTCCCGTTCTGCCAAGCGGCCGCCGACACCTCGAGCGACGGCAGTCGCGTCACTGGTCCGTCGGCGTTCAGCCCTCGCGCGATCGCCTGATCGATGGACTCGCCACCCGCGAGATCGCCGGTCAGCCGGTTCGCCGCCGTGAGGCAGTGCGTCTGACCGTTGTGGTGCGCGTTGCTCGCGCCGGTCGGATCCCGGCGCGTGGAGACCATGTCCAGGTTCTCGAAGAGGATCATCCGGCTGCGGTAGGGCGCGAGTGGCGTGTGCAGCTCGCTCAGCTCGAACTGGGTGTCGCTCAACACGCTGGTCGGCTCCCAGCTCCCCGGGAGCGAGCCCGAGCCGCCATAGAAGAAGACCACCCGCTTGGGCACCGAGACCTGCCCGCGGGCGCGCTGGCCGACGATGGGCACGCTGAGCGCCGCTGCGCCCAGGCCGATGCCGCGAAGGAAGGAGCGTCGCTTCATGCTCATTCCGAGACCTCCGGGCGGAAGCGGAAAGCGTTCGAGGTCACCAGGGCCACCAGCATCTCCTTTGGGTCGTCCAGCTCACCGAGCGTGTCGGCCAGTCGTCGAATCTCGCAGGCGTCGGGCGCGGCCTCCGAGCGTCCGAGGGCAAAGCGGTACCACTGCGTCGCGAGGCACTCGCGCATCTGGGCGTCTTCCGCGAGGCTCTCACCGAGCTCGACCGCGTCGGCGACGGCTTCACCGCGCAAGGTCCCGGAGGGGTCGACGGTCACGCCGTTCTCCTCCAGCCGAAATCGGCCGAGTCCGTCGTAGCGCTCGAAGGCGAAGCCGATGCCGTCGATCGCGTCGTGGCAGGTCGCGCACTCCGCGGTGCCATGCGTGCGCTCCAGCTTCTCGCGCGTGGTCAGCAGCCGACCGTCCTCGATGGGCTCGTCATCGGCGACGCCGATGTCCACGTCGTCGGGCGGCGGCGGCGGCGGGGTGCAGAGCACCTGCCCGAGCACGAGCACGCCGCGCAGGATCGGCGAGTGACCGATGCCGTGGGAGGTCGAGGCGAGCACGCCCGGCTGGGTCAGCAGGCCCGCTCGCTCCGTCTCCGGGAGCGTGACGGGCACCAGCTCGTCGGTGCCGGGGGCGCTGACGCCCATCAGCGGCGCGAGCCGATCGTTCACATAGCCCTGTCGACCAGCGAAGAGCTCGTGGATCGAGCCGCGCTCCCAGAAGGCGTCGTCCACGAAAGCGCCCACGGACGCCTGGAGGTCACGACGCAACGCACCGTTCAGCTCGGGGTAGCGCTCGTCGTCCAGGTCGAGCTCCGCCAGTCGGTCGAGCCCGAGCCAGCTCGCGTGGAAACGCTCCACCACGCTGCGTGCGCGTGGATCCTCGAGCATCCGCCGGGTCTGGGCCTCGACGGCCGCCGCGTCGGCGAGCTCGCCTGCCGCGGCCGCGTCCAGCAAGGTCTGGTCCGGCAGCTCGCCCCAGAGCAGATAGGAGAGGCGCGTCGCGACCTCGTGCCCGGAGAGCGCGATCAGACCGTTCGGTGCCGGGAGGCTCGGGTCGCCGAGCTCCGGTCGGTAGAGGAAGGAGGGCGACTCGAGGACGCCGGAGACGTAGGCGGCGACCGCCGCGTCGAAGCCGAGCTCCACTCGCAGCGACTCGAAGAAGGCCGCCATCCGATCGGACTCGGCCGCGTCGAGCGGTCGGCGGTAGGCGCGCTCGCCGACGGCCAGCGCGATCGTCCGACCGCACGCCGCGTCGTCGGTGGAGCAGGGCCACCAGCTGCGATCGGCTGCGACCACGGCGCCGACGCGCTCGGCGGCGCGGTTGAAGCTCTCGATGTTGGTGGCGCCGACGCCCTGGCTCAGCGCGTTGTTGTCGAAGCCGTCGACCTCCGCATCACGCTCGAGCTCGAGCTCCGGGATCGCCACGCCGGGGAAGAGGCTGCCGACGCTCGCTCGATACTCGTCCGGCGTCAGCCGGCGGAGTGGCGCGTCGGCCGGACGGTAGTCGCCTTCCGCACAGTCCAAGGGAACCGGACCGCCGGGGGCGAAGGGGTCGTCCGGTTCACCGTTTGGGGAGTCTCCGATCACGCCCTGGCAACCCAGGAGAACGACCGACGCCAACATCCACCATCCACGCATCGGAGGTAGGAGGCGCCAGCCGCGCAAACCGGCTCAGGAAACGTGCGATTTCTGCACACCGGCCGTTTCGTTCGCAATCGTACGGCGATCCAGGACATTTTCGTCGGGCGGTCTGCGCTTTTCATCGGCTCGAAACGTCGCCGAAATCTTCGGCTCCTAGGGTTGGCCGAATGCTCGCGCGACCGCGATCCGAACCGCGAACGACCGAGCCCACCGAGCCCCGGGATGGCCCCGAACGACGGTGGCGCGCCTCGCTCGACGTCGAGCTCCGTCGGCGGGCGGGGCGCACTCGGATCGGCGCCCTCGCACACGAAGGGCCGCTGCGGATCCAGCGCGCGTTTCATCCCGAGCCGGACGGGACGGCTCATGTGGTCGTGTTGCATCCGCCGGCAGGATGCGTCGGCGGTGACGTGCTCCAGGTCGGCGCCAAGGTGGCACCGGAAGCGCGCGCGCTGCTGACCACGCCGGGGGCCGGCAAGATCTACCGGACGAACGGCTATCGGGCGTCGCTGGTCACTCGCCTCGAGGTGGGTGCGGATGCGTGGCTCGAGCACGTCCCGCAGGAGATGGTGGTCTACGAAGACGCCGACGCGGCGCTCGAGACCGAGGTCCACCTGGGGCCCGGAGCGCGCTTCCTCGGTTGGGAGGTGGTCTGTCTCGGGCGACCGGCCGCCGACGAGGGCTTCGAGCGTGGGTCGCTCTGGCTCGACTTCACCGTCCACGACACGGGCGGTCCGATCTTCGTGGAGCGCGGTCGGATCGACGGTGGGTCCGCAGCAGGTGCTGGCGCCTGGGGACTGCGGGGTCACGCCGCGTTCGGGACCTTGGTCGCCACGGTCGACGGGCCGGCCGCAGCACTGGCGTCCACCCGCGAGGCGCTCGAGCCGCACCCGGAGGCGGCAGCGACGCTGCTCGACACACCTCACGGAGCGCTGCTCGTGGTCCGTGCGCTCGGACCCGACGGCACACGCGTTCGGCAGGTGCTCGAGTCTGCCCGCCACCGCGTTCGCGACGACTGGAACCGCCCACGCATCGACCCCGGTATCTGGAGGAGCTGATGGAGCTATCACCGAGAGACAAGGACAAGCTGCTCGTCTTCTGCGCGGGCCTGCTCGCCGAACGGCGACGAGAGGCCGGCATCAAGCTGAACTACCCGGAGGCCATCGCCTACATCTCGTCGGCGATCCTCGAGGGGGCGCGCGCGGGCAAGACCGTGGCCGAGCTGATGACGTTGGGCACCACGCTCCTCACCCGCGAAGAGGTGATGGAGGGCGTGCCCGAGATGGTCGACGAGGTGCAGGTCGAGGCGACCTTCCCCGATGGCACCAAGTTGGTCACCGTCCACGAGCCGATCCGATGAGCGACGAGACCCCCTTCATCCCCGGCGAGGTTCGCGCCGCCCCGGGCACCATCGAGCTGAACGCCGGCCGACCGAAGACGACCCTGGAGGTCGCCAACGGCGGGGACCGACCGGTGCAGGTCGGCTCTCACTACCACTTCGCCGAGACCAACCCGGCGCTGAAGTTCGATCGCGCCGCCGCGCGAGGCATGCGCCTCGACATCCCCGCCGGGACCGCGGTGCGCTTCGAGCCGGGCCAGACCCGCGAGGTGACCCTGGTCGCCTACGCCGGGGCCCGCCGGGTCTTCGGCTTTCGCCAAGAGGTCATGGGCGACCTCGATGGGAGCGACACATGAGCAAGCTGGACCGCACCGAGTACGCGGCCATGTATGGACCGACCACGGGCGACCGCGTTCGCCTGGCGGACACGGAGCTGTGGATCCAGGTCGAAGAGGACCGGACCATCTACGGTGACGAGGTGAAGTTCGGCGGTGGCAAGGTCATCCGCGACGGGATGGGCCAGAGCCAGCGCGTCCGCGCGGAGGTGGTCGACCTGGTGATCACCAATGCGTTGATCGTCGATCACTGGGGCATCGTGAAGGCCGACGTGGGCATCAAGGACGGCCGCATCGTCGGTATCGGCAAGGCCGGCAACCCCGACGTGCAGCCGGGCGTCGACATCGCGCTCGGCGCGTCGACCGAGGTCATCGCTGGCGAAGGGCAGATCCTCACCGCCGGTGGCATCGACGCGCACATCCACTTCATCTGCCCGCAGCAGATCGAAGAGGCCCTCGCGAGCGGGATCACGACGATGCTCGGAGGCGGCACCGGACCCGCCACCGGCACGAACGCCACGACCTGCACGCCGGGCGCGTGGCACATCAGCCGGATGCTCGAGGCCGCCGAGGCCTTCCCGATGAACCTCGGCTTCCTCGGCAAGGGCAACGCGAGCCTCCCGGAGCCGCTCGAGGAGCAGATCCGCGCCGGCGCGATGGGGCTCAAGCTCCACGAGGACTGGGGCACGACGCCCGCGGCGATCGACAACTGCCTGAGCGTCGCCGAGAAGATGGACGTCCAGGTCGCGATCCACACCGACACGCTGAACGAGTCCGGCTTCGTCGAGGACACCTTCGCGGCGATGAAGGGCCGAGCGATCCACGCCTATCACACCGAGGGCGCCGGCGGCGGTCACGCGCCGGACATCATCACCGCGGCCGGGCGCGCGAACATCCTACCCTCGAGCACGAACCCGACGCGGCCGTACACGGTGAACACGGTCGACGAGCACCTCGACATGCTCATGGTCTGTCACCACCTCGATCCGAAGATCCCCGAAGACGTCGCCTTCGCCGAGTCGCGGATCCGCAAAGAGACCATCGCGGCGGAAGACATCCTCCACGACCTCGGCGCCTTCAGCATGATCGCCAGCGACTCGCAGGCGATGGGCCGGGTCGGCGAGGTGCTCATCCGCACCTGGCAGACCGCTCACAAGATGAAGGTGCAGCGCGGCAGCCTCCCCGAGGATCCCGCCGAGCACGACAACTTCCGCGTCCGCCGCTACATCGCGAAGGTCACGATCAACCCCGCGCTGACCCACGGCATCGCGCACGAGGTCGGCTCGGTCGAGGTGGGCAAGCTGGCGGACCTATGCCTGTGGAAGCCGGCCTTCTTCGGAGTGAAGCCCTCGCTGGTGATCAAGGGCGGCTTCATCGCCGCCGCGCCGATGGGCGACCCCAACGCGTCGATCCCGACCCCGCAGCCGACCCACTTCCGGCCGATGTTCGGCGCGTTCGGCGGGGCGCTCGCCAGCACCTCGGTGACCTTCTTCTCCCAGGCCGCGATCGCCGAAGGCGTGCCCGACGCGCTCGGGTTGCGGAAGCGCGCGGTGGCGTGTCGCGACACGCGGACCGTTCGAAAGAAGGACCTCGTCCTCAACGACTACGCTCCGGCGATGGAGGTGGACCCGCAGACCTACGAGGTCCGCGCGGACGGCCAACTCCTCACCTGTGAGCCCGCCGCCGTGCTGCCGATGGCCCAGCGCTACTTCCTCTTCTGATGCTCGAGATCCGAGAGCGACACGAGGGCGATGCGAGCCCCACCGCGACGCTGACGCTGCCCTTCGAGCTGCGGCAGCGGAGTCGGCTGCGCGCGACCCTCGACGACGGTCGCGAGGTCGGTCTCTTCCTGCCCCGCGGCACCGTGCTGCGGGGCGGCGATCGGCTGCTCGCCGCCGACGGGACCGTCGTCGAGGTGCGCGCCGCCGATGAGACGGTCTCCACCGTGCGGGCGCCCGTGCAGCGACTGCTGCACGCCGCCTATCACCTGGGGAACCGCCACGTGCCGCTCCAGATCGGCGAAGGCTGGTTGCGCTTCGGGCACGACCACGTGCTCGACGACATGGTCCGCGGCCTCGGCATGGAGGTCTCCTGCGAGCAGGCCCCCTTCGAGCCGGAGGGCGGCGCCTACGGCGGCGGTCACTCGCACTCGCACGATCACGGCCACTCGCACGGCCACCCGCACTCCCACGAGGACGGCTCGTGACCCTCCCGCGCCTCCTGCAGCTGGTCAGCCCGGCGTTGCCGGTCGGTGGCTACACCTACTCCCGCGGGCTCGAGACCGCGGTGGAGCGCGGTTGGGTCACCGACGAGGCGCAGACCCGTGCGTGGATCGCGGGGCTCCTCGAGCACTCCGTCGCGACCCTCGACGGCCCACTCGTGGTCCGGCTCCACCGCGCGCTGACGAGCGGCGACATGGCCGCCGCTCTCCGCTGGGCGCGACTCGCCGACGCGACCCGCGAGACCGCCGAGCTGCAGGCCGAATCGCGTCAGACGGGGAGGGCGCTGGTGCGGCTCCTGGTCGACCTCGAGCTGGTCGAGGCTCCCCCCGCCCCCATCCGCGAAGCCCACGTGGCCGCTTTCGCCCTCGCCGCGGTGGCCCTCGAGCTCGAGACCTCGGATGCGCTGCGTGGCTTCCTGTGGACCTGGCTCGAGGGCACGGTCGCGGCGGCCATCAAGCTCGTGCCGCTTGGCCAGACGGCCGGTCAGCGGATCCTGTTGCACCTCGGTCCCGAGCTCGAGCGCGCGGCCGAACGCGCGGCCGCCCTCCCGGACGACGCGCTCGGCGCGCTGGCGCCCGGGCTCGCGTTGGCGAGCGCGCTGCACGAAACCCAACACACCCGACTCTTTCGATCCTGAGGAATGAACGATGAGTGAACGACCCGTCCTTCGCGTGGGCATCGGTGGCCCCGTCGGCTCCGGCAAGACCGCCCTGGTGGACCGGCTCTGCAAGGCGATGCGCGACCGCTACCAACTCGCCGTCGTGACCAACGACATCTACACCCGCGAGGACGCCGAGTTCCTCGTCCGCTCGGAGGCGCTACCCCCGTCGAGGATCGTGGGCGTCGAGACCGGCGGCTGCCCGCACACCGCGATCCGTGAGGACGCCTCGATGAACCTCGCCGCCGTCGACGATCTCGTCGAGAAGCACGCGCCGCTCGATCTGGTGTTGATCGAGAGCGGCGGCGACAACCTCGCGGCCACCTTCAGCCCCGAGCTCAGCGACTTGACCCTCTACGTCATCGACGTCTGCGCCGGCGACAAGATCCCCCGCAAGGGCGGCCCAGGCATCCAGAAGAGCGACCTGCTGATCATCAACAAGATCGACCTCGCCGAGCACGTCGGTGCGTCGCTCGAGGTCATGGATCGCGATGCCAAGAAGATGCGCGGCGACCGTCCCTTCGTCTTCACCGATCTCAAGCACATGAAGGGGCTCGACCAGGTCGTCTCGTTCATCGAGCGAGAGGGGATGCTCGCCTCGTGATGATCGCGCTCGCAGGGCTCGGCGCCGGCGCGCTGCACGTGGTGAGCGGCCCGGACCACCTCGCCGCTCTCGGACCGGTCGCCGCCAGTGCGCCGGAGCGGGCGGTGCGCCTGGGGGCGCTCTGGGGCGTGGGCCACGGCGTCGGCGTGCTCGCCGTCGCCGGCGTGGGCCGCCTCGGGCTCGAGGCCTTCGAGCTCTCGACGCTCTCCGGCTGGGCCGAGCTGGCGGTGGGCTTCGTGTTGGTGTTGCTCGGGCTCCGCGCGATGAAGGCTCACGCGCACGAACCCCCGCAGCGACCTGCGGGGAGTGCGCTCGGCGTCGGGCTGCTCCACGGGGCGGCGGGGGCGCACCACCTCTTCGCGGTGCTCCCCGGGCTGCTCCTCGAGCCCACCGAAGCGGCCATCTACCTCGGCGGCTACCTGGTCGCGGCGGTGCTGGCGATGGCAGCGGCCGGTGCCATCGTGGCGCTCGGGCTCCGGGGCCGGGACACGGCCGCGCGGGCTCGAGTCCATCGGCTCCTCGGTGCGGGCGCCGTGTTGACCGGCGTCTGCTGGATCGGTCTCAGTCTGGGCTGACGCGGAGCACGAGCGTCAGCTCGCGCCGTCGCTCTCCGTCGCCCGTGCCGAGCTGCTCGGTCGCGTTGATTCCGGTGCAGTAGACGTCTCCGAGGACGTCGCGGGCGCAGGTGTGGAAGCGTCCGGTGGAGACCTCGCTCCAAGAGCCGCTCGGCGGCTGCGCGACCACGGTGGGCACTTCGCGGTCCATGATGTCTCCGGTGCTCAGCTGCCCCTCGGCGTTGCGCCCCCAGCACGCGATCACGCCGCTCTGCAGCGCACAGCCGTGGAAGGTGCCGGTGTCGGTGGCTTGCCACGGTCCGGCGTCGCTCAGCTCGGGCTCGGGGCGCGCGGTCAGGTCGCCGCTGCCCAACTGGAAGTGGCTGTTGTCGCCCCAGCACCAGAGGGAGCGGTCCTCCATCAGGCCGCAGCCGTGGTTCTGACCGGCGGCGATCTCCGCCCAGGGGCCAGTCGACGCACGGGTGGGGGTGCGGACCTGAATCGGGGCGCCGAGACCGAGCGCCAGGTGGAAGGAGCTGTTGCGACCCCAGCACCAGAGGTCGTCGCCACGGATCCCGCAGCTGTGGCCCTGGTGGGTGGAGATCCGGACCCAGTCGGACTCGGCCCCCACCTTGGTCGGGTCCGGCGTCATCTCGGTACTGATCGGCTCGACGCCCAGCTGGCCCTCGCTGTTCCGGCCCCAGCAGTAGAGGTTGCCGTTCACGAGGATGACGCACGTGTGGGCTCGGCCGGCGTCGACCTCCGCTGCGGCCGCGGGCAGCGGGACGACGGTGGGCACGTCGCGGGCGCGGAAGTCGCCGAGGCCCAGCTGCCCATCGTCGTTCCCGCCCCAGCAGTAGAGCGTGCCGGCGTCGTCGAGCGCGCAGGTGTGGTCGTTGAGCGCGACGACGGAGACGAAGCTCGCGTCGCTCTGGACGCGCTCGGGGGTGCTGGCATCGCCGTTCGCTCCGTTGCCCAGCTGTCCGAACTCGTCCGACCCCCAGCAGTAGAGGCCGTCGGCGCCGATGGCGCACGTGTGGTTCGTGGCCGCGGCGACGGTTCGGCGCCCGTCGATGGCGGGCATGGCCATGTCGCGTGTGCCGAAGTCTCGGCCACCGAGGTCCGGTACGGATCCGTCCCGAGTCGTCAGCACCGACCCTTCGTCGATGCAGCCGGCGAGCAGGAGCGCGACCAGGACGAGTCTCACAGCCGCACCCCCACGCCGAGGGTCAGCGCGATCTCGATCCCGCTCGTGCCAGTCACCGACTCACCATTGGCGGTCGCGCGGACCCCCGCCAGCGCGCCGCCGACGGTGGCGCCGAGCCGAAGCTGGAACGCGCCCAGATGGGCACGCCCTTCGATGCCGCCGTGCACCGACGCGGTGACCCCCGCGAGCTCGGCCCCTTCCGTGAGCGGATCGGTGGCGCTCCCTTCGAAGCTCGCCCAGCCGACTCGGACTCCAGCGAGCGCGGCGAGCTGCAGCGCATCCGTGCTGCCGGCCAGGCCGGCGATCAGGTCGAGCCCCCCGCGGACGGCGAGCCCGTCGATGCTTCCCACCTCCACCACTTCGTTCTGCGCCCGCGCGGCGCCGCCGACGAGCGCGAACGCGACGCGTTCGTGGACGCCAATCTCGATCCGGAGCTCGCCGCCGCCGAAGAGCGAGCCTTCGCCGTGCCAACGCAGCGTGCCTCCGAGCGAGAGGAAGCGTGCGCTGGTGGTGCGGCCGGTGGTCTCCTCGCTGACCGCGCGCCGCTCGCGTTGGACCATCGCCCGCACGGGCGCCGGTGGCTCCATCGCCGGTTCGGGCGCGTCCACGAGCACGAGCTCGGCCCAGCTCGCGCGGAGGAGCTCGTCGGCGGCGACCGCGATGGCCAGCGGTCGGCTGTCGTCGGGGAAGTCGCCGAGGGCGAGGCTGCGCTCCACCCGCTTCGCCGTCACTCGATCGCGGACCTCGACCCGAATGGTGTCCGGGTCGGCGGCGACCAGATGGAGGGAGGCGATCGGTGGCTCGTCGCTGGCGACCTCGAGGCAGAGCACCAGGTCCTGGACCTGGAGCGCCGCGCGAAGCTCCGCGACGACCGCGCCCTGGCGTCCTTCGGGCCACTCGCCTTCGAACTGGAGCCCGACCGAGGCGTCACTGGCCTCACAGCGTTCCGCGCGCACCTGGGCCGTGCCGCCGAGGACGGCGGCGAGACTCAGGGCGATCGTAGCGGTGCGCACGTCCCGAAGATTCACTCACAAGCGTGGGTCACGTCGACTACGTGGCGCCCATTCGGGTGTCGCCGCAGGTAGGCGTCCTTGCTCCGCTGGCACGCGGCGGTGTTCCCGGCGGCGTCGTAGGCCTCGACGAGCCGCGCACGCGCGTCCTGCGCGAAAGGCCCGCCGCCGAGCGCGAGCGCGCGACGGAACGCGGCCGCGGCTCCGCTCGAATCGTTCAGCTGGTCCATCCGGATTCGGCCGAGCTCGAAGCTCGCCAGCGCCGCGCGATCGTCGCGTGGAAAGCGTGCGACGAGCCGGCCGTAGAGCCGAGCGGCCTCGGCCGCGTCGCCGGAGCGGCGCGCTTCAGCCGCGTCTGCGAAGAGCTCGTCGGCGCTGGGGCCCGTCGGCCCGCGGCGGCGAGCTCGGCTCGGCTCCTCCACGGGGATCTCCACCGGCTGCGCCACGGCGCGGGGCTCGTCGTCGACCTGCGCGTCGCCCTCCCAGTGCTCACCGGCGCGGAGCCGGACCAGCTCGTCCCCACGGCGTACGTCCACCGCGCCACGCTCCACCTCGACCCGCACCCGCTCCCCCACGCGAGCGACTCGGAAGGCGGTGCCGACGACCCGCACCTCGACGTCGTCGGCCTGGATGGCGAAGAGGCGGTCGGGGTTGCGGACCACGTCGAAGGACGCCGCGCCGCTACGCAGCGAGAGCCGAACCTCGCGATCGCCTTCGAGGATGCGGACGAGCTCGGTGCGCGGCTCGGCGGTCACCTCGCTGCCTTCGGGCAGCCGGACCTCGGCGGTCTCGTCCGCCGTCGCGAGGGTGGTGCCGACCCAGGGCGTCTGCGTGGGCCAGCCGACCCAGAGCGCGGCGGCGGCTGCGGCCACCACCACGGCGACCGCCCCCCAGCGGCCACGTCGGCGCGGTGTCGCGCGCCCGTCCAATCGACCCTGGATGGCCGACCAGCTCTCATCGAGCCGGGGACCATCGAGCTCCGGCTCGACCAACCCCCGTCGGTCCAGCTGCTCTCGTCGTTCGAAGCTCATCGCTCCCTCCTCGCCGTGTGAGCCGATATCGCATCCTCGGCCTCGCGAATTCTGCGCTTCACCGTCGCCGGCGACCGCCCCATGGCGTCGGCGACTTCCGGAATGGTCATGCCTTCGACCCGCCGCAACACGATCGCCAGGCGGGCGTCGGTGCTCAGTCGGCCCAGGACCGAGTAGACCGAGCGGAGCTCGGCGGCCGCTTCCGCGGAGGCCTGCTCACCGATCAGGCGGTCGTAGTCGGCGGGTTCCTGATGGCCCGGCAGCAGCCGGTTCCGGAGCGCTCGTCGGCGGATACGCCGCCGGGCGCTGTTCACCACGATGGTGCCGAGCCAGCGCGCGAAGGCTTGGGGGTCGTCCAGACGGTCGAGGCGCTCCCAGGCGGTCACGAAGGCGTCCTGCACGGTGTCGTCCACGTCTCGGCCAGCCAGGAGCCGGTGGGCCATCCCGAAGGCCATCCGGGCGTGCCGGCGGTAGAGCTGCTCGAAGGCTCGGCGGGAGCCGGAGCGCGCGTTCTCCACCAGATCCGCGTCCGAGGCCTCGGGCTTTCCGGGGCTCGGCTGGGGTCTCAGGGGGATGACGACGGCGTCGCTCACGATGGTAGGTGCCTCGAGGTCACGGGATCGGCTCAACTTCCTCGTTTTCGGCTCTCGCTGGAATGGTACTCTCGCTCGCGCTCATGACTCAGGCGTCGGCTGGTACCACCTTCCCCTGCCCCAGCTGTGGGGCTCCCGAGATGGCGTTCGACGCCCCCTCGCAGCAGATGAAGTGCCCCTTTTGTGGGCATGCGGCGCCCGTTCCGCCGCAGCAGCAGGCGCCGGCTCAGGCCCCCGCGGCTCAGGCTCAGGCCCCTGCCGCGCAGGGCGCTCCGCAGGCGCCGGCTCCGGTGGGAGCTCAGCAGGAGCGCTCGCTCCAAGAGGGGCTTCAGCAGCAGGCCCAGCAAGCCGGCCAGGGGTATGGCACCGCCGTCCAGACGATGAAGTGCCAGACCTGCGGCGCCACCGTCAGCTTCGCGGGCACCGAGATCTCCAAGAACTGCGACTTCTGCGGCTCGCAGCACGTCTTGCAGCAGGAGTCGCAGCGTCGGGTGATCACGCCCCAGTCGCTGGTGCCCTTCGGGGTGGACGAGGCGCGGGCGAAGCAGTCCTTCAAGGGCTGGCTCGGTGGCCTCTGGTTTCGACCCTCCGACCTCAAGAAGAAGGCGGAGCTCGGCGCCATCAACGGCGTCTACATCCCGTACTGGACCTTCGACGCCCAGGTCTGGTCCCAGTGGCGGGCGGAGGCGGGCCACTACTATTACGAGCAAGAGGCGTACGTCGACGCCAACGGCCAGAAGCAGACCCGGCAGGTGCAGAAGACCCGCTGGGAGCCGGCTGCCGGTCAGCGTCAGGACGTCCACGACGACGTCTTGATCGTCGCGTCCCAGGGCCTCTCGCGCGAGATCGCCCACCGCCTCTCGACCTTCGACACCAGCAAGCTGGTGCCCTACGACCCGCAGTACCTCGCCGGGTGGCGCGCCGAGGAGTACGCCGTCGAGCTACCGGACGCCTGGCAGGAAGCCGCGCAGAAGATCGAGCAGGCGCAGTACAACCGCTGCGCGCAGGACGTGCCGGGCGACACGCACCGGAGCCTGCAGGTGCAGAACCAGTTCAGCGGCGAGACCTTCAAGCACGTGCTCCTGCCGCTCTGGATCGCGAGCTATCGCTACGGCGGCAAGCCCTATCAGTTCCTCGTCAACGGCCAGACCGGCGAGGTGAAGGGCGAGGCGCCGCTGAGCTGGGTGAAGATCATCCTCTTCATCCTCACGATCGTCGCGATCATCGCCGGCATCGTGATCGCCACGCGCAGCTGATCACGTCGGCTCTCGGCGTTCGGGAGCGCTTCGGCAGTCGGCGTTTGGAGTCGGACCTACGTCAGCTGAGCCTCGATCGCCTCCGCCACGATGTCCGCCGCGCCCCGCAGGCTGAGCGACGGCCGATGCATCAACGTCAGCTCGGTCTCCGGCAGGTCGCTCACGCGTAGCCGATGGAGACCGGCCGCCTCGCCGACGTCGACCGGGAGCACCGCGACCCATGGTCCCTGGCGTACGGCGTCGATGGCGACGGCCATCTTATCGACGCGCAGGGCCACCCGACGGTCGTGTGCGTCGGGCCAGGCGTCGAGGTTGTGACCCTCGGCGTCCGTCGGAGGCGCGACGAACGGGAGCGACTCGATCGGCTCATCGGTCGGCCGGCCTGCGAAGACGTCGTGCTCCAGCTTCCGGACCACTCGCTGCTCGAGCTCCGGGTCGCTCACGGCGTCGTCCGAGATCACCACGTCGAGGTCGCCGCGCTTGAGCGCGGACTGGGCCTCGAGCCCCGAGGCCGCGTGGACTCGGGGCTCGAGACCGGCGTGCTCTTCGGCGAGCGCGGCGAGCGCCGGGAGCACGTAGAGCGGCGCGAAAGGCCCCGGGGTGCCGATGTGGACGGCGCCGATCCAGGCGCGGTCCTGCAGGTGCACGTACGCTTCGTGCACCTCCCGCATCGCGGTGCGGACGCTCCCGAGGAGTCGCTCGCCTGCGGGGTTGAGGCTGAGCCGCCGGCCGACCCGATCGAAGAGCGGCATTCCCAGCTCCTCCTCGAGCAGGCGGATGGTCCGGCTCAGGGCGGAGGGGGTGACGTGGAGCGCCTCCGATGCGGTCGGCAGGTGCTCGGTCTCTGCGACCGCGCGAAAGGCGGGCAGCCAAGCCCAGGAGTTGGCGATGCGTCGAGCGCGTTCCATGGGCGGCCTACGTTGAGCTCAGTCGAACGTTTCGCCCGAAAGCTCGTGCAGAGCTACACGAAAGGCCGGGGCGCCTACGCGATCCGGATGGCGAGCGCTGCCGCGCCCACGCCCGCCTTTCGCGCGGGCTCCGTCAACAGCGACGCGAGCGCTGCGGGGGCGGCGTTCGGGTCCGACTGCAGCACGGCGCCGACGCGACCGATGGCCGCCTCGGAGAACGCGCTGGCCGAGCCGATGAGGAGCAGATCGTTCGGGTCGAGGACCGTCTCGGCGACCACGACCTCGCCTTCGATGAGCCCCTCGGCCGGCTGGTTCCGCGGCGTCAGCCGTTGCGGGTTGCCCCGACGCTGCAAGTACACCCGGCCGTCGCCGACGACGGCGACGTGCGCCGAACCGCCACTGAGCAGGAGCGCGACCAGGCCCGCGTCCGGGACGTCGCGCTCGACGAGGGCGTTGCAGGCGTCGATGAGTGCTCCGCGCGCGGCGGCCACGCCGGACCGCAGCCGCTCGGCGGGGCTGACCGACGAGGCGGCGGCGAGACCCTCGCCGAGACCGCGCAGGACGTGCTTGCGCGCGATGCTCCAGCCGCGTGGCCGACCGATGCCGGTCGCGACCGCGAAGGCGCGGCCCCCTTCGTAGCGGGCGACCCCATGGCGCGGAATCGCGTGCCCTCGGACCTCGGCGGGCGCGATGCTCTCGTAGGCGTCGTTCCGCATGTGCCTCCCCTACGCTCGGTTGAAGCGGTACTCGCTGACCTGGACGACCAGGGCCGCGAAGCCGAGGAAGATCACCGTCATCAGCGCGATCACCGGGACCCCGATCTGGATCGGGATGTCCGGCGCCGAGTCGGCCATCAGCCCGCCCTTCTCGAGCCCGCCCATCTGCTGGGCGAGGTAGCTCATCGAGATGCAGCGGAAGTAGCCCGGCAGGAACGAGAAGAGGAATTCGATCACGCCGAGGTAGAGCGCGGAGATGATGCCCGAGCCCTCGGGCGCGACCGCGCCCCAGAAGGTGCACAGCGTGCAGTAGAAGACGGTGAGCAGTCCGAGGGAGCCGGCCGCCCGGACGGTGCTGCCGATCTCCTCGACCAGAGCGGTGGGCTCGGTCGCGTAGGCCGCGAGGTGGAGCACGAAGACGGCGCCGACCATCAGGGCCACGGAGAGCGCGGTGCCGGCCAGCCACTTGCCGACCGTGATCGCGAAGCGACCGGTCGGCCGCGTGGACAGATAGGAGAAGGTGCGCCCCTCCACCTCTTCGCCGATCGCCTGCGCGTTGAAGAGGAAGGGGATCAGGAAGGCGAGCAGGTGGAAGAAACCCCACTTGAGTCCACTCGAGACGGCCTCGGCGGCGAGCTCGGCGGCGCGGTCCACGCCCACGTCGCGGTTGGCGCCGGCGTAGCGCGCAGCGACCACGGCGAAGAGCACCAGGGCCACCGAGATCACGCCGAGGCGGAGCTTCCGGCCTCGAACGAGCCGGCGGATCTGCATCCGGAAGATGACGTTGATGCCGCGGAAGAGGGAGGGCGCCGGCGGCGGCCCTTGTCGCTCGTCGCTCACTGCGAACCTCCCGGCGCCTGGATCTGCTGTTGGTAACCCTGGCCCTGCGCGATGCGTCGCGCGCCGCCGACCGCGGCGTCTGCGCCGGTGCCGGCGCCCGCGGTCGAGCGCTCCACCAGGTAGTGGAAGAGGGACTCGAGGTCCGCATCCGGGCTGGTGATGCTCCAGACGTCGACGCCGAGCTCGACCACCTTCTGCGCGATGGCCGAGTAGGTCGAGTCCGGGTCCCAGCTCATGAGCTCGACACCCTGCGGCGCGAACTTCACGCCCACGATGCCTTCGACCGCCACGAGGTGCGCGGCCAGCTCACGCGGTCGATCGCACTCGACACGCACGTGATGCGGGTGCTCCTCGAGGAGTCCTCGGATCTCGTGGACGCGGCCCTGCGCGACCAGCTGCCCGCGGGCGATGAGGAGGACCTGATCGGTCAGCGCCTCGACCTCTGGGAGCACGTGGGTCGAGAAGAGCACGACGGCTCCGGCGTCCGCCCGTCGACGGATCTCCTTGAGGATGGTCTGACGTGAGACCGGGTCGGTGCCGGTCAGCGGCTCGTCGAGGAGGATCACGTCCGGATCGTGGACGACCGCCTGCGCGAGCTTTGCCCGCTGGCGCATGCCGCGGCTGTAGCCACCGATGCGGCGGTCCATCGACTCCTCGAGACCGAAGGACTTCAGCGCTTCGATGGCGCGCGCCTTCGCCTCTTCCTTGTCGTAGCCGCTGAGCTCGGCGAGCGAGGTCACCATCTCGACCGCCGTGAGCTCGTCGTAGAGCGCGTCGGCTTCGGGGCAGAGGCCGATGCGACGGAGCGCTTCGGGGTTGCCGAAGGGGCGGTGGCCGCAGACCTGAACCTCGCCAAGCGCGGGCTTGAGCTGGCCAGCGACGAGGCGCAGGAACGTGGTCTTGCCGGAGCCGTTCGGTCCGAGCAGGCCCCAGACGCCGGGGCCGAGGTGCAGGGACACCTCCTGGAGGGCGGTCACCTTGCCGTACCACTTGCTCAGGCGGACGGTGCGGATGCTGGCCTCGCTCACGAGATGGCCTCCGCTCGGCGGAGTCGGCCCATCGCGAGCGTGAGGCCGCCGATCGAGACGGCGGCGAGAATCGGCAGCGCGTGCGCCCACTCGATGTCGTTTTCGTCGGCCTGCTTGAAGAGGGTGTCGTTCATCTCGCCGAGGAGGGCCGGGATGGAGATGAGCCGGAGCCACTCCCAGTCGGCCACGGCCTCGACGATGACCGCGAGCACGTGCGGGACGATGAAGAGGAGCATCCACGCGGTCATCGTCAGCGCCCGGCTCTTGCTGAGCGAGGAGACACCGACCGACGCGGTGGACGCGACGACGGCCACGATGCCTGCCTGGATCATGGCGGGGAGGATCGTGCCCAGGTTGGCCACCCGGTCATCCGGCTCGGCGCTCCCGACGAGGATCAGGACCAGCAGCGCACCGGGGATGGCGAGCAGGCAGAAGACCCAGATCGCCACCGCGCTGATGCGCCCGGCCAGGTACTGCACTCGCGTGACGGGCTTCGCGAAGTAGAACTGGAAGCTCTTGTGCTGGAAGTCCTCGGCGATGACGGCGGCGCCGGCACCGAGGGTGACCATCGTGACGAAGAGCCACATCTGCCATTCGTAGACGACCGAGAGGACCCAGCCCGCTTCGACGGACTCGACCATCCCCGGCTGCTGGCTCCGCATCCAATAGTTGATGCCGATGCCGCCCATGGCGATCACCGGCGGCAACCAGCAGAGGAACGCGGCGATCTTCACCAGCCAGCTCCCCCACGCGCGGCGGAGGCCGTGGCGGAGTAGGACCGAGGAGTTGTGCTTCGCGGGCAGTCGCTCTCCGACGTAGGGGCGGTACCCCAGATCGCGAATCGCCTGCCCGCCCTTTTGCCCTTCGGCCTTGGCCATCGCGGGGACCCTACGGGAGCGGATTGGGTCCAGCAAGGGGAGGCGAGCGGCTCGCATTCGGGGAACGGTGCCAACCCGGCGTCGACTCTGTTACCTTGCCGCGCATGGTGCAGGGGAGCCGCTTTGGGGAGCGCTCGCTGACGTGCGCTACGCGCAGGGTCGCGCTCGTGCTCGGGTGGGCCATCGTGGCCTCGATTGGCCTCGGCTGTGACGTGTTCGACCCGTCCCTGCTCGAAGACGACCTCGGCGCGAGCTCGGACGCCGAGCCGCCGGCGCCGGACATGTTCTCGACCGATGGGCTCCGGAAAGTGCCGCCTCGCCCGACGGTGGAGGATGGGGAGTCGGTGCAGCCCGTGCTCTTCGCGCTCCGGGACGTGACCCTCAATCAGGATGGGGAGCGCTGGCGAGAGATCGGCCTCGACCTCGACGACCTGGACACGCAGCTGCCGGACGTGGAGGTCGAGTGCGTCCCGCCGGACGACTCGGCGGAGCCTCAGCTCGATGGCGAGAATGGCATCGACAACGTGTTCGGCTCCGAGCTCTTTCCGGTGGTGTCCCTGGCCATCACGGATCTGCAGCTGCGCGCCCGCGAGAACCACCTCTCGGGCCTCGGCACCATCCTGCTCCGTGCGCGAGAGTGGAACGGCACCGCGAACGACCCGCGCTTGACCATCGAGCTGACCCAGGCCGCCGCTGCGACCAGCGCCGATCCGGGCTCCGTGGAGTTCGACGGCTTCGACTTGGTGAACACCAGCGACGGAATGCCGGCGCCACCGCCGAACTGGGACGGGGCCGATCAGTTCTTCGCGCGGGACGACACCTACTTCGGTGGCGAGCCGCTGGTCCGCGACGACAACGCCTACATCGCCGACGGCGTGGTGGTGATGCGCCTCCCCGACCGCGTGGACATCCTCTTCTTCGTCGGCGCGGACGCGGGGATCACGGTCCGCCTGACCGACGCCTACGCGTTCGGCACGCTCGACGGCGATCTGATGAACCTCACCAGCGCGACCGTGGCCGGGCGGTGGCGGGTGATCGACCTGATCGAGAGCGGCGACAACATCGGCGTGTGCGTCGGCTCTGCGGAACGGACCATCGTCGAGAATCAGCTCGACAAGATCGCGGACGTCCGGAGCACGCCAGGCACCGGCGGGCCCGGGGTCGCCTGCGACGCCGTGAGCCTGGGCGTGAGCTTCACCGGTATCCGGGCGAACTTCGCCGACCTCGGTCCTTCGCGGCCGCTACCGAATCCCTGCGCCGAGCCCTGACCGCGCCGGTCAGTCGTCGTCGCCCTGCTCTTCGCAGCGCTCGACGACCTCTTTGACCGCGTCGGCGTCGTCGCCATAGGGCGCGGCGTCGAGGTACGCGGCCGCCAGCTCGCAGCCGTCCTCGTCGGTGCCGAGTCGGATGGCCAGCCGGGCCATCGCCATCGGCCGTCGGGGCACGCCGGTGATCGCAGCGCGGAGGTTCGGGTTCGGGTCCCGTCGGCTGCGGGCGTCCACCCCCGCCATCAGCACTCGAGCCATCGTGTTGTCCGGATCTGCTTCGAGCGCGCGCTCCGCGTAGCTCCCAGCGGATGCGAAGCGGCCGAGGTTGGCCTCGATGAACCCGCGAGTCACGAGGTAGCGGGGGAGCTCCATGGCCGGCGCGTCCGCGTTCGGGTCCGCGTCGTCCGGCAGCGACTCTTCCTTCGCGAGCCGAAGCGCGTCGGTGGCGCGGTTCATCCGGCCCTTGAGGACCTGCGCGAGCGCCTGCCCGAGATACGCCTCGACGTCGTCGCCGCCCAGCACCCGAGCGCGCACGAACATGGCGAAGGCCCGGTTGTAGTTGCCCTGCTGCAAGAGGTTCTCGGCCATCGCGAAGCGGACCTCCGCGTCCCGTCGGAGGTCGCGCCGTCGAGAGAGGCGCGTCAGCTCACGCATGCCCGCACGACCGGTGCCGGCGTCGACGAGATAGCGCACCCGCGCGAGCGCGGTGGCTTTGTCGACGCGGACATCCGCGTCTTCGATGGTCTCCCAGGTCTCCGCCGCGCCGTCCAGCGCGTGGGTGACGACCTGCAGCTGGAAGAGCCCGACCAGCGCCTGGGCGTTCCGCTCCTCGAGCTCGAGGGCGCGCCCATAGGCCTCGCCGGCTTCGTCCCAGCGCTCCGCTCCTCGTGCGGCGTCACCGAGCTCGGCGTGGAGCTCGGCGTCGTCGTCCTCCCGCTCGACCGCATCGCGGAGCACGGTCAGGGCTTCGTCCCAGGACTCCTTCGCGAGCAACACGTCGGCCTTCGCGGCGAGCAGGCGAACGTCCTCGGGGTTCTGCGCCAGCGCCCGCTCGGCGACCCCCATCGCCTCGTCCGCCAGGTCGTTGGCGAGCATCGCGGACACGACCACCGGCGCGACCGCGGGGTGGAGGGGGCTGGCCTCGAGCGCGAGCCGAGCCTGAGCGAGCGCTTCTTCTGGCTCTTCCGCGTCGAGCTCGAGCGCGGCGCGCGAGGCTCGAGCGACACCGACGTGGTGAGGGCTCTCGGCGGCTCGGTCGTAGCTGGCGCGCGCTTCGTCGAGCTGGTCGTCGGCCCACCGCGCATCACCGACGAGAAGGAGTGCCTCCGGCGAAGCGCCGACGGTCGACAGATGCTCGAGCGCAGTGTCGGGCTGACCGGCGGCGAGGCTGAGCGCGGCCAGCACGCGGCCTCGTCGATGCGCGTCTGCCACGGGGCCGACCGTGGGCAGTCCATCGACGGCCTGGCGCGCCTGCTCGGCGGCGCCGGCGGTGGTCAGCGCCTCGGCGACGAACCACGAGAACCCGTGATCACCAGGTGGCGCGAGCTCGAGTGCCTGAGCGGCGTGGGAGCGGGCGTCGCGGCGGGCGCCGGAACGCGCAGCTTGATAGGCCAGGATCGCCTCGGCCCACCCCTTCTCGGCTCGCGTGGCGGTCTCGGCGGTCAACACCGCCTCGGCGGCTGCGCTCGCGCCGTCGGCGAAGCTCTCGTGGAGCGCGCGCGCCCGCGCGAGCTCGGCTGCCGGCCCCTCGGCCCCCTCGAGCGTCTCGAGTGCGGCCGCGACGTTGCCGCTGGCGGTCAGCGCTTGCGCGTGGTGGGCGACGTAACGCGCGCCGGGCACGAGCTGGGCGGCGCCCGAAGCCTCGGCCACCCCGTCGGCGCCGTTGGCCAGTTGCGCTCGGCTCTTGGCGAGGGCGGTCTCTGCCGCGAAATCGCCGGCGCTGATCAGTCGGTTGGCCGCTTCGAGCGCCGCCGCCTGCTCGCCCTTGGCGAGCGAGACGTAGACGGCAGCCTTCAACCGTTCGGACGCTTCGTGGGCATCGTCCTCCGGGACGGCGGCGACCGCAGCCTCCGCGTCCGCGATCGAGCCTTCGCCCGCGAGGGCCAGCATGGCCGTCAGCCGAGCCCGAAGCCCGAGCAGCTCACCGGAGTCGAGCGTGTCGAGCGCGCTGCGGATGTCGGCCGGTCGCCCGGTCGCGCCCGCGGCCTCCGCGTTGGCCTCGACCGAGTGCCGGTGCCAGAAGTGCCGGACCGTCCAACCCGTGAGGGCGAGCAGGATGACGATGCCGATCCCAGCGAGGATCCGGCGCACGCTCTGCTTCCGCCGTTCCTCCGGCGGGAGGAGGACCTGACTGACCGGATCGAGGCTCGGCGACCCCTGGTCGACCGAGAACAGATCCGAGCGCTCCTCTTGGCGGGTCATATCCCCGCGAGATCATCGCGGAAGTGCGCTATCGAGCGCAAGTTCCGCGATGAGGGTGGGCTGGGCCGCACCCATACCGCGGGTCGAAGAGACTCAGATGCAGCCCGGATGGCCGGCCCAGAACTCGATCCAGGCGCGGGGATCGTCGAACCACCAATCGATGAGGAAGTGCTCGAACTCCGCTTCCAGCCGGGGTTGCTCGCCCTCGAGGAGCGGCTCGAGCTCCGCCACCCGCGCGAGCGAGCCGGGGTCATCTGGCGTGAGCACCGTGCCGCCGCCCTCACCGTCGGACGAGGTCGTGTCGTCCGCCAGTGGGGTTCGGCTCTGGATCTCCCAGGCTCCGCGGATCGCGTCGACGTCCCCGATTCGGGGCACACCGTTCGGTGCGGCCCAGGCGACGAGGAAGTCGCCGTGGACGCCGAAGCCGACGGCCGTGCCGTCGGCCGGGTCACCGATCTCCTCGAGGGTGAGGGGGGCGACGGAGATCTGGGGGGCCAGGTAGTGGATCTCCGATGTGAGCGCTTCGACGTCCACGGCCGTCAGGCCCGCACCCGTCGAGCCGGTGTCGGTCGCGGCGCAGCCACCGAGGGCTACCGCCAGAGTCGTCGTGAGCATCGTGATCCGTCGCATGGCCGTCCTCCTGTTCGCGCTCGCCCGCGCGAAGACATCGGTGAGGATACACACGAAGCGTGAGTGGGCTCAATATCCCCACCATCAGAGGGGCCAGAGCACGAAGATCGCCAGGTTCCATACGAAGTGGGTCGCCATGGGTGCCGTGATGCTCCCGCGCCAACGGCGCAGCGCACCCCAGGTCGAGCCGCACACGAGCGCGAGCACGCAGAGCAGCCAGCTCCCGCTCGCGATCTGGGGCAGGGCATAGGCGACGGCGGCGGCCCCGACCGCGACCCAAGCTGGCCGATCGGCGAGGAGCTCCATGGCCACGCCTCGCCAGACGACCTCTTCGGCCACGACCGCCAGGGCGAGCACCGGAAGGGCAGCGAGCGGTCCGGGCGGATGAGCCAGGTTGGCGTAGAGAGCGTCGACCTCCGCTTGCGCCCCGTCGATGAGACCGAGCGCTGCCGGCGCGCACAGGTGGGTCGCGGCCGCCATGGCCGCTCCCGCCACCACGCCGATGCCGATCTCGCGAGCGAGCGCCCAACCGCGTCGCTCTGGCCAGACCAGCGAGTCCGTGAACCAGCCGGCCCCGAGGCTCACGAACGAGGCGACGGCGACGCCCAACCAGACGTTTCCGGTGCGTCGAGTGAAGAGCGCGGCGGCGAAGGCCACGCTCGCGACCAAGAGCGTGATCGCCGGACCCGAGAGGCGCTCCATGTCGATGGCTTCGCTCCTCAAGAGGGCGCCTCACCCCCGAGCGGTCGCCTTCGCCCGAGCGCATGCAGCCGCGAACGGCGGTGGGCTCGAACCTCACCATCCATCGCAGACTCGTCCTCGATTGCGCTGCCGATCACCTCGTCCAACGGTCGAGGTGCGTCGCCGATCACCGACCAGATCGTCGCGTGGCTCGGGTCCAGGTCGTGGACGACGCCGGCGACGAGCTCGCGCGCCATGGCGAGATCCACGTTGGTCACCAGCGCGACCCAGTAGCTCGAGAGCCGCGGCGTCAGCACGGGGACCCGGAGTGCCGCCAGGTGACGACGCTCGAGCCGGTGCGCGACTCGTCGGAAGACCTGCTCGTGCGTGAGTCGTTCGGGACCGGGGACCTCGAGGATTCGGCTGCCCCCCGCAGGAAGGAACGCGGCGGCCAGGAGCGCTTTGGCAACGTCCTCGATGCCGACCGGCCACGAGTGGTTCTGAGTCCAGGTCGGCAGCACCATGGCCGGCAGCCGGCCGGCCAGGTCGCGCACCATGGTCCAGCTCGCGCTCCCGCGTCCGATGATCATCGCGGCGCGGAGCTCGATGGTCTCGACCGTTCCATCACGCAGGATGGCTCCGGTTCGCGCGCGACTCTGCAGGTGCTTCGAAGGCTCCCCGGCCGGCATCACGCCGCCCAGATAGACGATACGTCGTACTCCGTTCGCCTCGGCGGCGCGGCGGAATGCCTCGGCACCGCGGCGTTCTCGCTCCGGGTAGTCGGGTCCTCCGCCCATCTGGTGGACGAGGTCGTAGGCCACGGAACAACCGCGCATCGCGCGGCTCAGCGAGCTCTCGTCCTCCAGATCGGCGTGGCGCCACTCCACGTTCGCCTCGGTGAGCGCAGCTCGTTCCGGGTCTCGGCTACCACCGACGACCTGGACCCCCGCGGCGCGCAGGGCGGGGAGGAGGTGGCGACCGACGAAGCCGGAGGCGCCGGCGACGAAGACGGTGAGGGGTGGAGAGTCGTCCATCGGCGCTGCACCATGCGAATGTCATGCCGCGTGCGAGCCAAACGCCGCGCGATCGCTACGAATCCGCTATCCTTCGCGGGGCCCTTGACCAAGAAGAACGAACCACTGGACGTCACGGCGACGCTGCCCCTCGACGACACGGACTCCCTGCGGAAGCAGGTGCTGAGCTCTGCCATCGCCGAGGCGCGACGTCCGATGCTCGTGGTGGTGGTCGGTCAGGACGTCGGGCAGCGCGCTCGCGTCGCGAACGGGTTCACCATCGGTCGAGTTCCGGGGCACGACATGGTGATCACCGATCCTCGGGTCTCGTCGAAGCACTGTCGGATCGAAGATCGTGGCGACGATTGGGTGATCGTCGACCTCGGGTCGACCAACGGTGTCCGGGTCAATGGCGAGCGGGTCGAGGAGAAGGCGCTCGCGCCCTTCGACAAGGTGGAGCTCGGCGACACCGTGCTCCGCTTCGAGCTGCAGGACGCCGCCGACCAGGCCTACGACGAGGCTGTGCAGCGGTTGCTCCACGTCGACGACCTGACGGGGCTCTACGTTCGGCGGCGCTTCGATCCCGAGCTCGATCAGATGCTCCGCGAAGCGGCGGTGGCGGGTGACCCGGTCGGGCTCCTCGTGATGGACCTCGATGGGCTCAAGGCGATCAACGACGCGAACGGTCACCTCTTCGGCGCCTATGTGATCAGCGAGTGCGGCAAGGTGATCGGCGCCCAGCTCCCCGCTGGCGGCATCGCGGCGCGCTTCGGTGGCGACGAATACGTCGCCGCGGCTCGCGGGCTCGACCTGGAAGGCGCGCACGCGCTGGCGGAGCGGATCCGAGCGGCCATCGCCGAGCACCAGTTCGTCCGCGAGGGCGTGACCCTCCATCCCGGCATCTCCATCGGGGTCGCTGCCTTCCCGGGCCACGGCCAAAGCCGCGAGGCGCTCTTCGAGAAGGCGGACGCGGCGCTCTACGCTGCGAAGCGCGCGGGGAAGAACACCGTCTGCAAGGCCGACGGCTGACGCTCGGTCACAGCCGCTGCCAGTTGCGGCTGACGATCGTCGCGCGGTAGCCGAACCACTGGTTGTCGAGCACGACGCGCTCGGGTGGTGCCTCGGTCACGGGCGCTCCGGGCACCATGCCGCCTTCGTAGCTCACGACGATCGCGCCCTCGGGCTGGCCATCCAGCCGCTCGTAGCGACGCTCGGTGACCCGATCGCCCTCGATCGTCTCGGTGACTCGCTCACCATCCATCTCGGCGCTCTCCCCCGGCGCGTCCTTGAACCAGGCGCGGTGGATGTCGTGCAGGATGTACTCCGGCGGGAAGGGGAGCTCACGCGGCATGAAGCTCTCGAAGGAGACCTCGGTCCCTCGCTGGGTGAGCACGAAGGCCCGGCCGCCGTGGGGCGCCAGGCCGACCAGCACGAGCTCGTCGCCCTGCTTCTGGAGCACGGCGCGGAAGACGTTCTCTCCCTGTGCGTGAGTCATCGTGACCTCTTGCTCCATCGCAAAGTCGCCGCCGAGGCTGCTCGGCGGAGCCAGCACGGTCGGGTAGGGCTCGACCTCACCGTTCTCCGGCGGTGGCGTGTGACCGCCACATGCAGCGACGAGGACGACGAGTAGGAACAGCGGTGCCATGGCCCCGGCGTAGCTTCGTCGCGTGGCAGGTGCTACACGCCGCCCATGCGCGACTTCGACTTCGGAGAGCCCCGCCGCGAGGGCGATGAGACCATCGTCCCCTTCACCGTGCCGGCGGACCTCAGCTACTTCGAAGGTCACTTTCCGGGCGCGCCGATCGTGCCCGGGGTCGCTCAGGTCGTCGCGCTCGCCGAGGTCCGCGCCCGCCTCGCCTGGCCCGACCTGGGGCCCTCGCGGGGGCTCCGCCGGGTGAAGTTCAAGAAGGGGCTCTACCCCGGCGACGCGCTCGAGCTGCGGCTCACCCGCGACGGCGACAAGGTCAGCTTCACCATCCACGGCGACGAGCTGCACACCAAGGGCTCGCTGCTCTTCGGCTGACGCGTCGGTCCACATCTCAGCGGGGCTGGGTGAGCTCCGCGGAGCTGTCCCGAAGCGGGTCGCCCTCGGGCGGCAGGTCCTTGATGGCGCGTTCGTCGAGCGATGCGCGGAACGCTTCCTCGAACTTGCGCTGCGCGTCGTTGCGGCGCTGCAGACCCTGGTCGCCGCTCTCGCTCGGCTCCACCACGTCGAGGACGCGGAAGCGGTAGCGCGCGCGGCCGGAGGCGGTCTTCCAGAAGGGCACGTTCTTCATCAGGAAGGGGCGGTCGACGTCGACGAAGACCATGACGAGCGGCACGCCAGCGCGCTCGGCGAGCTCGAAGGCGCCGCGCTTGAAGCGGTGCAGCGAGGTGGCCAACGAGCGGGTGCCCTCGGGGAACATCGCCAAGGGATGGCCGCTCTTCACGTGCGCGATCATCCGGTCCAGGACGTTCGCGCCGAGGCCGTCGTCGTCCACTTCCGCGTTCGGTAGGTAGTGGGTGCTCCGCAGCAACGCCCCGAAGAAGAAGAAGTCGTACCAGCTCTTCTTCACCACACAGGTCAGCCCGGGGAAGGCGTTCAGGAAGAACGTCACGTCGAGCAGGGTGGGGTGGTTCGCCACGAGGACGTACGAGCGTCCCTCGAGCTCGGGCGGCGGCTGGAGCTTCTCGGGCACGCCGATGAGCCCCATGATCCGCAGGCAGAGGATGAAGTAGCCGTAGCCCCTGCCGATGAAGGCGGTCGCGATGTCGCGCACCTTCTCCTTGCGGCCGAGGGTCAGCAGCCAGAGCAGCGGGCAGAACACCAGGCCGAGCAAGAGGCTGCCCGTGAAGAACATCACGAAGCAGAAGGCCGAGAGAAAGAGTCGAATCGGTCGGAGCATCAAGTGGGGGGCGGGCCGATCACCATCGAGGTGTTGATGCCGCCGAAAGCGAAGTTGTTGTTCATGATGAAGCGGGGCGCGGTTTCGCGGGGCTCCCGCACGTAGTCGAGCTCGCCGCAGCGCGGGTCGACCTGGTCGAGGTTACGGCCGCCCGCCAGGAAGCCCCCCTGGATCATGGCGACGCACCAGGCGCCTTCCATGGCACCACAGGCGCCGAGGGTGTGGCCGACGAAGCCCTTGAGGCTGGCAAAGGGCACCTTGCGACCGAACACGCTGGCGGTGGCCTGGCTCTCGGCGATGTCACCGATCTCGGTGGCGGTGCCGTGACCGCAGACGTAGTCGATCTGACCAGGCTCGACGCCGGCGTCCGCCATCGCGAGCTGCATGACTCGCTGCATGCCCTCCTGCCGCGGCGCCGTGAGGTGGGCGCCGTCGCAGTTGCTGGCGTAGCCGAGCAGCTCGGCGAGGATGGTCGCCCCCCGCGCCTTCGCGTGGGCGTAGCTCTCGAGCACGAAGGCGCCCGCCCCCTCACCGATGACGAGCCCATCGCGCTGCGTGTCGAAGGGGCGCGGGCTGAAGTCCGGCTGGTCGTTGTACTTGGTCGAGGTCGCCATGAGCAGGTCGAAGGTGACCGCGCTCATGTAGTGCATCTCCTCGGCGCCGCCGCAGAGCATCACGTCCTGGATGCCGTCACGGATGAGCTCGTAGGCGGTGCCGATCCCCTGCGAGCCGCTGGTGCACGCGGTGCAGGTGGAAGCGATGCGCCCCTTCACCTTGAAGAACTGCGCGACGTTCACCGCGCACGTGTGGGTCATCAGCCGGAAGTAGGCGTTCGACTCGAGGCCCTTCATCGTGTGGTCGGTGACCACCGGCATGCTGAACTTCTCGGTCTCGCTCCCGGAGCCGCTGGTCGAGCCGAAGGAGACGCCGACCCGATCGCTCTGCAGGTCCTCGAGCGCGAGGCCCGCTTGGGTGACCGCCTGCTCCGTGGAGTGCACCGCGTACATCGCGACCGGGCCCATCGTTCGCCGCTTCTTCCGCGGGTAGGCCTTCTTCAGATCCAGACCCTCGACGGTGCCGCCGAGCCGCCCCTGCAGGTCCGGGATGAAGTCCCACTCCGGCATGAAACGGATCCCGTGGCGCCCCTCGCGGAGCGCGCCGACGGACTGCTGGACGTCGTGTCCGATCGGAGTGGTCGTGCCGATGCCCGTGATGACCACGCGACGTCGTTCGAAGGTGCTCACTGAGGCGCGCCTCCGCGAGGCGCGAGCTGGTTCCACGCGTCGTACATCTTCTTGGAGCCGTCGACGATTTCCTGGGCCGCCGCGCTTTCGCCGAGCGCCTGCGCCACCAACGAGCGGGTGTGCACGAAGATGGCTTCGTTGCGCGCGTTGATCTCCCGGCGGCTCCGCGGCTCGCCGACGGTCTCGAGCGGCCCGAAGGCGCTGCGGCCGTCGACCGCGTGGTTGCCGGTGTTGCCGTCGAAGAAGCGGCCTTCGGCCTTCAGCTTCTCCGCCGCGTTGCGGAAGAGCGACGCGTAGTTCTGCAGCATCTCGAGTACGAAGGCGCGACGGCGAAGGGAGCTGCGGATGTGACGCGCGTCGAGGTGCTCGTCCTTCACGTAGGAGTCGAAGACGAGGTTGTAGTAGATGGCCGTGTCGAAGAACGCCTTGGCCAAGAAGAGGTCGTAGCTCCCGAAGGTCGGGTAGAGCCCCTGGTAGACAACGAGCGTGATGTCGTAGCGGAACTTCATGTACTCGTCCGCGAGGTCGATCCGCTTGCTCACGTCCTCGCCGGCGAGGTCGCGGCGGATGAGGTCGGTGGTCAGATCGTTCTCGAAGGCGATGAAGTCCGAGCCCGGGCTGTAGAAGGGGTCGGTGAAGGCGCCGGAGTCGCCGACGCATGCCCAGCGCTCTTTGCCGAAGAAGCGGCGGGTCTTGAACGCGAGCTGCCCGAAGGCCTGCAGGTCGACCAGCTCCGGGTCCTCGCCGAGCACCTCGTCGATCGCGCGATGCTCACGGAGGAACGAGAGGAAGCCCTCTGGCTTGTGCCGCGCGGGCGACCACTGCTCGCGCTCCTGCACGATGCCGACGCTGGTGATGCCGTTGCGGAGGGGGATGAGCCACAGCCAGTAGCCGGGGTACATGAAGTGGTTGGTCGACAGACCACGGGACGTCCACTTCACGCGAGAGTGGAACTCGGCGTTGCCGGTGTCGTCGATGTTCGCGAGCCCGCGCAGTCGGCCCCAGGCTGCCGCGATGCGGTGGTTCTTCTCCGGGAGGCGCAGCTCGAGCTTCTTCGCGATCAGGCTCTCGCGACCGGTTCCGTCGACCACCCAGCGGGCCTTCCACCGGCTCTCGCTGGCGTTGGCCAAGTCGCCGTCTTCCGGGGTCTGCACGACGGTGAAGGTGTTCCCGTCGGCGTCGAGCTCCAGGTCCTTCACCCGAGCGCCGAGGTGCACCTGGACCCCGTCTGCCTCGTTCATCCGGAGCAGGTCTTCTTCGAGGCGCGCCCGGTCGAGCTGGAAGCTGGGCCACGGTGGGAGAACGCTCACGCCGATCTCGCTCATCTCGTGGAGCGCGGCGTCCTTCTTCTCGGTGTCGAAGAAGTAGCGGAGCCCGTTCTTGGGGAGGTGCTCCTGGTAGACGTAGCCCTGGAGCCCGAGCTTTCGGGACAGGTAGTTGGTCGCGATCTCGACCGTGGACTCGCCGACCTTGTAGGTGCGCTCCCGGCTCTTCTCGAAAATCGCGACGGACGCCCCCGGCACCTCGCGGCGCAGCTGTCGCGCCAGGAGATTCCCGGCGAGCCCTCCGCCCAGGATCGCCACGTCGATCTCGTTCATCGAATCCAAGTGCTCCTCCGACGTGCGTCCACGCCGACTATTCTCTGGATGGATCGCCCCTGGGCGCTTCGCTGTGGTGCGCCCGTCGATCCACCCTCGCTGTCGCCCTTGCATAGCGTCAGCGGGACGTCCCGTCCACGAAAACCGGGGCAGAAGAGTGCAGTCAGGGCGAAATGTCTCCAGCGACGAGTGAGCCGGTTTCGAAGGGCTCCTGGGGGGCGGTCTGGGGTCGCCTTCGTGGGGTGTAAAGGGGGGCTCTTCGACGCGAGCACCCCGTGATTTCAGTGCTATGCTGGCCCGCCGTGGCAGGTGATTCGAAGATGGAAGCGTCCGCCCCGGCCCCGTTCGACGTGGTCGTGTGTGGCGGCGGGCTCTCGGGTCTGACCTTCGCGCTCCGCCTCCTGGGCGAGTCGCCCGGGGCTCGGGTCGCGGTCATCGATCGGGTGTCCCGACCGCTCCCCGAGGCCTGTCACAAAGTCGGGGAGTCCAGCGTCGAGGTGGCCTCCCATTTCTTCGCCGAGCTGATCGGTCTGTCCGACTATCTGGACGAGTCCCATCTCCACAAGAACGGCCTCCGCTTCTTCACTGGTGACTCGCAGCGGCCACTGCACGAGCGGCCCGAGGTCGGTCCGCCCGAGTTCCCGATCGTTCCGAGCTTCCAGCTCGACCGTGGCCGGCTGGAGAACGACCTGCGGGCGCGGGTCGAGGCCGCTGGCGCGACGCTGCTCGAGGGCCGCGTGGTTCGCAGCATCACACTCGACGACGGCGGGCACTCGGTCGAGCTCGACGACCGCACCCTCGAGGCGCGCTGGGTCGTCGACGCCAGCGGCCGCAGGCGCCTGCTCTCCAAGCAGCTCGATCTCCGGCTGCCGAGCCCGGCCAAGGCCAGCGCGGCGTGGTTCCGCCTCGACGGACGCATCAAGGCGCGGGACCTCGTGCCCGAGTCCGAGCGCCAGTGGCACCAGCGGGACATCGAGGACAACCGCTGGCTCTCCACGAACCACTTCGTCGGTCGCGGCTACTGGGTCTGGCTGATCCCCCTCGCCACCGGCTACTCGAGCATCGGCATCGTCGCCGATCACGAGCACCATGACCCGCGGAGCTTCAACAAGCCCGAGCGCGCGCGCGCCTGGCTCGCGGAACACGAGCCGCTCCTCGCCGCCCACATCGAAGGGCGCGGCTTCGAGGACTTCCGCGTGATGAACGACTACAGCTACCTCACCAAGCAGATGATCTCGCCCGACCGCTGGGCGTGTATCGGTGAGGCCTCGTCCTTCGTCGACCCGCTCTACAGCCTGGGCGGTGACTTCCTCGCCATGAGCTGCTGTTACACGGCGCGCGCCATCGCGGACGACCTGGCCGGTCGCCACGACCCCGAGGTCATCGAGGAGCTCGATGCGATCTACCTGCTCTTGGTCAACGACTCGTCGCGGACGCTGAGCCGCAACGGGAAGATCTTCCCGCACGGGAAGCTGCTCGGCGCGAAGCTCTGGTGGGACTTCTTCAACTACTGGAGCTTCATGTGCGCCCACTTCTTCCAGCGCGTGTGGCAGCAGGACGCCGCGACGCTCCGGCGCTTCCGGGAGCTCGGTCAGCAGTTCTACGACCTGAACACGACGGCGCAGCGGCTCCTCGAGGGGTGGGCGGCGCTCAAGGACGAGCGCTGCTCCGACGGACAGAAGCGCTTCGTCGCGCTACCGCTCACCCGTTCCATCCTCAGTGACGCCCACGTCGCCCTGGCCGAGCGCCGGGACATCGACGAGACCTTCGCGAAGATGGAAGCCGACCTCGAGCTGGGCCGCGAGCTGGTCGCCGAGGTGTTCGCTCACGCGCTTCGGGACTTGGGCCGGGAGAAGGCCGCGACGCTCGGCGCGGCCCTCGGTGCCGCGATCGGTGGCGAGGAGCCCGAGCCGCGGGGCGCCGGAATGAAGCTCCCGCTCGGCGAGCGCTTCACGGTCGTCGACGAGCTTCCGCGCCGCGAGCGTCTCGGGCGCTACTCGAAGGTCGCTCGCGACCTCGAGCGAGCGCTCGGCCGGCAGGACGGCGACGCTCCGCTCAGTGAGCTCCTCGACTCGGCGCTGACCGGGGCCGGCGTGATGCCGGTTCGGGCGGCCCGCCCGGACGGCGCCACGGCTGCCGTGAGCTCCAGCGCCGGTTGAGCCCGTGCGACCGCTTGCTCCCCAGCTTGGTGGCAGGTAAAGGGCCCAAGCTCTCTCGAACGAAGAAGCCATGACGCGCGAAGAAATCCAACAATCGATCGTCGAGATTCTCTCGGACTCCTTCGAGCTCGACCCCGACACGATCAAGCCCGAGTCCACGCTCTACGAGGAGCTCGACCTGGACAGCATCGACGCTGTCGACATCTTCGTGCAGTTGCGGGATCTCACCGGCCGCCGGCCGGATCCGGACCGGGCCAAGGAGGTCCGCACCGTCGACGAGCTGATCACCTTCGTGGAAGAAGAGCTGGCCGCGGCCGAGCGGGGCGACCCCGAGCCCGACGTCCAGATGCCCACCTGAGAGCCCTGACCACGAGCTCTAGCCTTGCACCCGCTGCTCGAACGGCTCCCGCACGCGGGCCCCATGCTCTTCCTCGACGACATCGTCGAGGTCTCGTGGACCAAGATCGTCACCAAGACGGTCTTCGGGCCGGACTTCCTCCTGGTCAGGGATGGACGGGTCTCACCGCTGGTCGCGATCGAGCTCTTCGCCCAGAGCGCGGCGGCGCTCATGGCCCATCGCCAGGCGCAGACCGATGCCCCCGACGTCTCGGGCTTCCTACTGGGGGCTCGAAAGATCGACGTGGGCGTCGATGGCTTCGCGGTCGGCGACGAGGTCCGCACCGAGGCCGAGGAGAAGTGGGGCGCTGGCGCCCTCGCGCAGTTCGCGTGCAGGTGCTTCGTCGGCGACGAGGTCGTCGCCGAGGGCGCCATCAACGTCGCGGCCGGTTCGCTCCCGGCCGACGGCGAGTCGATGCTCTGAAGCCAGCCCGATCGGTCGGCCGACCGTTGGAACGACGCTTGCTCACGAGGTCGGTGATGCCTTCCGTCGTGCCATTCCGTGTCACCGTCGCCGCCCTCGGGGTGCTCGCGCTGACTGTCCTCGCTGGGTGCTTCCGCTCGAAGATGACCGGCGACACTCGGTCCTGTGAGTGCTGTGGGACATCCGTCGAAATCGGTGCGGACGAGTCCTGCTTCGCTGGCGTGTGCGATCCCTACTGCGGACGAGTGGACCTCGGTCCGATGACCGATGCGGGGCCGGACGGCGGTCCGACCCACATCTGCTCTTGCTGCGGTACCGATGTCGAGGTTCCGCTGACCGAACGCTGCGAGCTCGGCGTCTGCGACCCCTGGTGTCTGACGCGCGAGTGCACGGAGCGGGCGGTCGACGCGCTCTGCGACTACTCCCACGTGACCGCTGGGCTCGCGCAGGACATGCCCATCCTCTTCGGCGACCTCTCCGGGGAGGACTGCTACTGCGGCGAGACGGTCTCTTGCTGGGCGGAGATCGTCGGTGACGGAGTCCTGGAGCTCAACGCCGAGGTCTGTCAGGAGCCGGGCTTCACCTGCGAGGCATGCAACCCCTTCATCGAAGGGCGATGCCGCCTGCCGGAGCTGACCGAGGGCGTTTGGACCGTTCGGAACGACGGAGTCGAGGCGTTCCAGCTCAACGCGATCTCGCCCGACGTGCTCCCCGAGTGGGGCCGGAGCTGCGATGGCCGCGCGAACCCGTCGGACGACGGCTGCGGCACGCTCTGGCCGCCGAGCGAGGCGCGGCCGGACCAGGTCTGTCACGTCCAGGCGGCCTACGTCGGTGAGCGGGTGCCGCTCGAGGTCACCCACGCCTGCCCGACCTGCAACGCCGCAGCCGGACCCTGCGAGGTCGACATCTTCGACGACGTGATCCGGGTGCGCACGAGCACGCTCGAGCCCTCCTGCGACATCACCTGCCCGCCCTTCTGCGAGGAGCGCACCGACACCTGCCTCACGCCGCCACTGCCGGAAGGCACCTGGCGCGTCCAGGTTCGCGGGCTCGACGACTACGAGAGCACGATCGTCGTCGGCGCGGTCGGGCCGCCGCCGGGCGTCATTTGCGGTCCGACGGCGCCGGGGGGGTGAGCTCCGCGCCCTTGCGGCGCACGAGCAGCAGCCACGCCGTGGGCGCGAGTAGCAAGCTGAGCAACACGCCGATGGCGGCGGTGAGCCCCATCGCGGCGAGCGCCGGGTTGGTGCTGGCTGCCAGCACACCGAAGGACGCGAGGGTCGAGAGGCACGCCACCAGCAGGCTCACCGCGGTGGCCGGCCCGGAGTCGTGCGCTTCGGCTTCGACCATGAAGACCCCGTAGTCGACCCCCATGCTCAGCACGAGCAGCAGCGCCACGACGTGGAGCAGCGTGGCTTCGAGCCCGAGCAGACCGAGCACGCCGAGGGTCGCGCCTGCCGCGAGGAGCGCCGGGAGGAAGGCGGCGAGGGTCGGGCCCAAGCGCCGGTAGCGGAGGAAGACCAGGAGCAGGACCGCGAGGAGGCCGGCCCCGACGAGCTCGAGCGTCCGGCGCCGCAGCTCGCGGTACGCCGACGCGATGAACTCCGCCTGGTCGAAGAAGCGGACGCCCGCGAGTCCGTCCATCCGCGCCGCAAGCGCCTCCGGCTGGGCCACTCCGTGCACGAAGGTGAGCACCGCGACGCCGTCTTCGAGCTCGATCTGCTGAGTGCCGGCGAGCCGAGCCAGCGACGGCGGGAGGTCCTCCGGCATCAGCGGCTCGAAGCCTGTTGCGAGGACCGACTCGAACTCGGCGAAGGGCTCCTCGACGAAGCCCTCGGCCTTCAGCGCCGTCACGGTCGACTCCCAGGCGTCCGCCGGGATCGCCGCGCGACGCCGCTCCTGCGTCGCCGCGGAGGGAAGCAGGTCGCGAAGCGAGCGGAAGCCCTCGAGCTCCCCTTCGTCCACCGCGGTCGAGAGCGCCTCGGCTGCCGCATCGTTGCGCTCCAGCGCCTCTTGCAGCGTCGCGCCGCGCGAGACCACCAGCCGGCCCGCGTCCATGCGGGCGACACGGTCGCGCACGCGGTCGTCCTCCTGGCGGAGATCGGCGTCCATCGGGCTGAGCGCGCGCAGATCGTCTTCCCACTCGAGCAGCGGGATGGCCGCCGCCAGCCCGAGCGCGAGCAGCGGCAGCACGAGGAGCACCGCGCGCTTCTCGGCGAGGCGCGCGAGCAGCCCTTCCATCCACTCGCCGACGCGCGCGTGGATTCGCGTCGGCTTCGGGTCGTCGGGTAGGAACGCCGGGAGCCCGATGGCCGTCAGAGCGAGTGCCGCCGCCACCCCTGCAGAGGTGAAGACGGCCATCTGCCGGATCCCCGGGAAGGAGGTCCACGCGAGCCCGATCAGGCCGGCGATGGTCGTCGCCGCGCCGAGGACGAGGCCGGGCGCGATGCGCTTCAGCGTGCCCCAACCGCCGCGGCCCTCGGCCGGGTCGAGCACGTGGTGACTGACCAGGTGCGCGACATAGTCGAGCGAGACTCCGACCAAGGTGGCGCCGAACGCGAGGGTCAAGCCGTGCACCGAGCCAAAGATCGATCGCGTGACGGCGAGCCCCACCGCAAAGCCGCCCGCCAAGGGGAGGGCGGAGAGCAAGAGGTAGCGAGGGCGCCGGAAGAAGAGCAGCACCAGCAGCACCACGCCCAGGCTGCCGAGGGTGGAGACCCGCTGGATGTCGGCGCGGATGGCCGCCTCCGAGCGGAGCGCGATGCGGTGGATCGACGCTTGCTCGAGCGTGAGGTCACCCGGCTCGTTCACGGTGGCGAACGCGTTCGCGATCGCGTCTTGGAGCTCGCGTGAGGCGGTGGCGTCGAAAGGGGACGCGCGGCTCGCGAGTAGCACCACGCCGTGGCGTTCGTCGTCGCCGGTCACGTATGCGCCATCGCGCACCGCGAGCGCCCCTTGCTGTCCTTCGCGGAGCCCCTCGACCTTGTCGAGGAAGAGCAGCCACGGATCCTCGGTGGCGATCTGCCGAACGAAGGTGCCGGTCGGCGAACCCAAGAGTGTCTTGAGCCGAGCGATGCGTCCGCGGATGGCCGCCTCGTCGAAGGTCGCCCCCTCGGGATGGAGGCCGAGCCGGTGGGGGAAGTACGCCTCGTAGAAGGCGCGCTCCATCCCCTCCTCGGGTCCGGCGCTCACCCAGGCGACGCTCGGCGCGTCCTCGAGCGCGGCGGCCAGCGCCAGTGCGGCGGCACCGGCCCGCTCCGGCGTCGGCGCCTCGAGCGTGATGGTGATGGTGCGTGTGAGCTCGGAGCTGGCCAGCTCGGACGAGATGGCCGCGAGCTCCCGGTCCTCGGCGCTCGGCAGAAAGTGAGTGATCTCGGTCTCGACCGGAAGATCCCACGCCGCCCAGGCCCCCACGAGGGCGACGAGGAGGACGGCCGCCGAGGCCAGCCAGCGATCGCGGCGCACGGCGCCGTGTACCACGGCTGGTGACACGCTTCACGGCGGGGCGACTTCTCGGCCCAAGGCCGTTTCGGGAAGATGTCCGTGCTGGTAGCGTATGAGGCGCCATGGACCCTCAGAATCAAGGCTACGGCCACACCTCGTCGGGCGGCGGTGCCGGCGGTGCTCCCGCTCCCTCCGGACCTCCGCCGACCGTCCGGAAGGTGCCTTTCAACGCGCTCCCCGCGCCTTCACGCGAGCGGTTCATCGCCGCGGTGAAGGGGACCGGGCGGCCGTCGCCTGCGCTGCAGACCACGACGATGAAGACCGGGGCCATCGTGCTCTGGGTCCTGCTCATCCTCGGCGTGGCCTTCGGTGTGTTCGCGATGATGATGGACGACTTCGGTCGCTACTGGCGCCCGCGTCAGTCGTTCGGGTTCCTCGTCGCGTACATGGTCGGGTTCTGGGTCATGGGCTACGGCATCCTGGCCATCTGGCGCCGGGTGAGCCTCGACAAGCGCATCCCCTACCGCCGGGGGCGCTTCGTCTTCCCGACGGATGTCGTCATCGCGACCGGGGACACGCTCGAGATGCTCCCGATGGGTCGGGTCGCCCGGATCGACGTCGTGCACCAGCACCAGAACGGTGGGTACGTGCGCACGGACATCCGCTTCATCTTCGATGGCGGTCGCACCGAGGCCTTCAGCGTCTTCAACCGGATGAAGGCGCAGACGATCCTCGACCAGCTGCAGGGTGACCAGCAGCGTCTGCGTGCCGCCGCGCAGGCCGGCGACATCGCCGCGATGGCCGATCTCGATCCCTTCCTCGAGGCCCGGGTCCATGGCCTCCTGGACGATCCGCAGCAGATGGCGCAGGTCGCCGCCCACGCCACCGACGGTCAGCTCGCCGGCGGCATCCCCGCCTGGCTCAAGTGGGCGTCGGTCAGCGCGCTCGCCTTCGCCATCCTCGCGGTGCCGACCTTCCTGGTCCGCAACCACCTGAGCGACGAAGAGGCCTTCGAAGCAGCGGTGGCCAACGGCGACGTCTACGCGCTGCGCGAGTACATGAACGGCGACGGCTCCCACGCCGAAGAGGTGGCCAACATCCACCTGCCCGCCGCGGCCTTCGCCGAGGCGCAGCGGACCGGCACGGTCACCGCGCTCCGCGACTTCGTGCGCGACTACCCGAACGCCCAGCAGGTGCCCCAAGCCCGCGACGTCATCCACCAGCGCTTCGAGCAGGTGAAGGCGACCTTCATGTCGCAGGCGAACACCAGCGACCCCTCGATGCTCCAGTTCATGGAGGCGCTCCTCGCTTGGCTGGAGACCAACGACTCGCCGCCGGTGAAGGTCCGCTTCAACCCGCCCTCCACCGAGGCGCTGGCCGCGATGGACACCGAGCTCCGCTCGCGCCACGAGGCCATCATCCCGATCGCGCCGCACTTCACGCAGGACGCGTCGGCCGGCCGTGAGCAGACGGTCACCAACGTGCTCTCCCGCGGTTTCGGCGCGGTCTTCCCGAACGACGTCATGAGCCTCGAGCACGCCGGCCGCATCGCGCCGGGCGCACCCGAGCCCACGGTGCCCACCGTCAACGTCTCCTACGTGGTCCAGCCGTCGGGTGCGATCTACGTCGACGAGACCGACAACCGGCAGTTCGTCGGCATCCACGTCGACTTCGACGTCGCCATGAAGATCCCCGGCGTACCGAACGAGTTCCGCTTCACCATGCCGGTCGAGCCGCCGCAGCGCTTCACCGTGTCCTACGACACCTATGGCGGCGTCGGAGGCGGTCCCTCCGAGGGCCTCGTCTACGCCACCATGGCGAGCCGAGCGTTCGACCAGCTCTCCTCGCGACTTCGGATGACCTTCTTCAAGCCCGGCTCCGCGGCCTTCCAGCAGGCGGCCAACGAGACGAACCGCCCCCCGCCTCCGCCCAGTGGCGGCCTCGGTGGTCTCGGCGATGGGCTCGAAGGCCTCTCTCCCGAGTTGCGAGAGGCGCTGGAGAACCTGCGGAACGGCACCGGCGGCTCCTTCTGACACCAGCCTGTTCGGCACTGGAGGCGCGTATGGTATCGAAAGCCATGCGCGCCTTCGTTCGTCCGTCCCTTCTGGGCGCTCTCGCGCTCGGCACCCTCGTCGGCTGCGCCCACCCGGTCGAGGAGACCCTCGAGTCGGTGAAGGACGCCGAGGCCCTGCCCGTGCCGGTGAGCCTGGTGTACGACGAGCGCAGCGCCGTGATGGGTGGCCAGCGCATCGAGCTCGAGCGTGATGGCACCCTGATCCGCCGCCGATGGCGGCCCGGCTTCGCCCCTGCGCTCGACGCACCCGAGACTTTGCTGGGCGAGCCCGAGGGCGAGGCCGGCGAGGCCGATCTCGTCACGCAGGGGACCGTCACCGTCGACGCGGTGCGCGAGCTGGCCGAGCTCCTCGTTCGGCTCGAGGCCTGGGACCAGCAGGCCGACGAAGACGAGCTCGGCCGGGTGGACGACAGCCGGACCCGGCTCGTCCTCACCGTCGACGAGGGCGAGTCGACCATCTGGGAGTACAGCCAGGACCGGGCCCGGCTCCAGCGCGTGAAGCTCGCCCTCGAGGCGCTCGTCACCCGCTTCGCCACCGACTGACCACCCGACGAACCGACCGCGACCGAAAGATCCGACCGCGGAGATCCGCAGCGACCGGGCGCTGGCTTGTCGAGCCGGCTTTACGGCGTTAAGTAAGGTAGTCCATGGCCATTCGCCCGATCCTCCACTACCCCGACAAGCGCCTCCGGACCCCGGGGGAGCCCGTCACGGACTTCGGCCCGGAGCTCCAGGAGCTCGTCGAGGACATGGCGGAGACGATGTACGCCGCGCCAGGCGTGGGCCTGGCGGCCCCCCAGATCGGCGTCTCGAAGCGGATCTTCATCATCGATGTCGCGACCGACGACGAGGAGCCGAGCGACCTGCGCGTGTTCATCAACCCGGAGATCCTCGAGAAGCGCGGAGAGTGCCTCTTCGACGAAGGCTGCCTGTCGTTCCCGGGCGCCCGCGAGGAGATCGAGCGTGCCGAGTGGGTGAAGGTGAAGGCCAAGGACGTGGACGGCACCGAGTTCGAGCTCGAAGCCGACGGTCTGCTCGCCATCGCGATCCAGCACGAGAACGATCACCTCGACGGCAAGCTGATGATCGACCGGCTCGGCGTGCTTCGCCGCCGGCTCCTCCACCGTGCGATGTCGAAGCGGCAGCCCGCCGCCTGACCACCACCCGCTAGCGAGGCAACGTGCCCACCCCCGCCCTGCGCGCTGCCTTCTTCGGTAGCCCCGCCTTCGCCGTCCCTTGTCTGGAGGCGCTGACCTCCGTCGCCGACGTGGTGGCGGTCTTCTCGCAGCCAGACCGTCCCGCCGGGCGTGGCATGAAGCTCCGACCGCCGGCGGTGAAGGTCCGCGCGCTCGAGCTGGGGCTCCCCGTGCATCAGCCCACCAAGATGCGCGACGGCTCGGTCGCCGAGCAGCTCCGCGCGCTCGAGCTCGACGTCGCCGTCGTGGTCGCCTACGGGCGCATCCTTCCTCGGCCGATCCTGGACGCGCCCCGAATGGGGTGCGTGAACGTCCACGCATCGCTCCTGCCCCGGTGGCGCGGAGCGGCGCCGATCCAGTGGGCGATCGCCAGCGGCGATCCGGTCACCGGCGTGAGCCTGATGCAGCTCGACGAGGGCATGGACACCGGCCCCGTGGTCACGATGGACGAGACCCCCATCTTGCCGAACGAGACCACGGCCGATCTGAGCGAGCGGCTGTCGGCAATGGGCGCGGCCATGGTCGAGCGCGACCTGGTGGGCTACGCGCGCGGCGAGCTGACGCCGAGGGCTCAGGAGGGTGAGGCCACCCACGCCCGTCTGCTGACCAAGGAAGACGGCGCGCTCGACTTCGGCTGGACCGCGCAGCAGGTCCACGACCGGGTGCGGGCGATGCACCCTTGGCCCGGCGCCTACACCACCGACCGCGACGCGCGCCTGAAAGTGCACCGCAGCACGGTGGTCCGCACGGACGGCCAGCATGGTGAGCCCGGCCAGGTCCTCGGCGTCGACGATGACGGCCTGCAGGTCGCCTGCGCCGAGGGCATCGTCGCCCTCGTCGAAGTCCAAGAGCCTGGCCGAAGGCGCCTGGCAGCCGACGGGTTCGTCGCGGGTCGAGGCACCCCCGAACGACTGGGAGCACTGACGTGAAGATCTATACGAAGACCGGTGACGGTGGTGAGACGGGCCTCTTCGGTGGGGCGCGCGTCTCCAAGGCCGATCCACGGGTCGAGGCCTACGGTGACGTCGACGAGCTCAACGCTCAGATCGGCGTGGCGCGCGCCGGCGGGCTGGACGACGACATGGACGAGCTCTTGTCGACGGTGCAGGCAAAGCTCTTCGACGTGGGCGCGGAGCTGGCGCAAGCGCCCGGCTCGAAGGCGTCCGCGATGCCGCACGTGAACGAGGCGGACGTGGCGGTGCTCGAGGAGGCAATCGACCGATTCGAGGAAGAGCTCGAGCCGCTGAAGACCTTCATCCTGCCTGGTGGTAGCCCCGCCGCCGCGTGGCTCCACGTCGGCCGGACGGTGACCCGTCGTGCGGAGCGTCGGGTCGTCGCTCTCTCGGCTCAGACCGAGGTGCGCGTCGTGATCGTCCACTACCTGAACCGGCTCAGCGACCTGCTCTTCGTGCTCGCCCGAGTGGCCAACCACCGAGCCGGCGTGGCCGACGTTCCGTGGACTTCCGGTAGCCACTGAGGGGCGCGCGCTATGGCAGGGGTAGGTCCCGTTTGCTAAGCTATCCCCATGTCCCTCTGTAGGTTCCGTGAGGAGGAGTAGTGAATCCCTGACCAGGTCGAACAGGGGGTTTCATCGCCCGTGGTGTGCAGGCCCAGCAATCATCACTGGGAAGCCTTAAGCGGAACGAAACCGACTCCCACCTACTGAACAAGTAGGGGTTCGACTCCAAAAAACCCCACGTTCCAAACGGTACGGACTCAGAAGAGCCAACCCTCACGGGTTGGCTCTTCGATTTTGGGGGCAAGGTGTTCCGGAGCCGCTACTTGACCGGGGTGGCCTTGAGGGCGGCCTTGCCGTTCTTCTCGTAGACGGTGAATCGGACGTCCTTGACGCCGTGCTTCTGAACGATCGCTTCCTTGTTCTTCCGAAGCGTGCCGGAGAACTTGAGGAAGGTGAGCCCAGCGGTGGCTTCACCACACTTGCGCTTCATCTCGACGAACTGTTCGTAGACCTCGCGGAAGTGGCGCTGCTCGTCGTCTTGCTCGGCGGCTGCCGCGAGGAGCTCCTCCGGGACCTGCGCGACCATCGTCGCGCCGTCTTCCTCGTCGTCGTCGCCGTAGGGATCGGGATCCGGCATCGGAGGCGCCGGCGCGGCCTTCGGCGGCGTGGGAGCCGGCGGCGCCATCGGGGGCGCGGCCGGCGGCGCCTTCGGCGGAGCGGCCGGCGGCGCGGCGGGAGGTGCCGCGGGCGGAGCCTTGGCGACTGGCGAGGGGGCCGGAGCGGGCGGCGAGAAGTCGGGCGCGTCGTCCTGGCCGTCGTCGGCGAAGCCGAAGTAACCGCCGCCGCCGCTCTTCTTCTCTCCGGAGGGCCCGAGGATCTGGTCGAGGTCGGCCGCCTTCTTCTTCTCCGGGCTCATGCCCGTGCCGGCGACCTTCTCCAATCCCTCGTTCAGGTCGGCTCCGATCCTGCGGAAGGGACCGCGCATCTCGCCTTCGTTCAAGCGCTGAATCTCGCCCTTGCCGAGCCTCCCGACTGCCGTCCGGAACGCCTTCAGCGGCCGGTCCCGCTCGAGCCAGAGGAAGAAGATGCCGAGCAGGCCGAGCAGGAAGGGAATGCCGACCACGACGGGCCAGAAGATCTTCCCCATGACCTCGTCGTCGGTCTTCTGGAATAGCTGGAGTGGCGATCCCATGACCGCGAACGGCCGGGCGATCACATAGCCGACGTCCGAGTCACGGGCGGTGCCGTGCACGAAGGAGTAGATGCCGCGCGCGTTCTCGCCGAGGTCGAGCGGCTCGGTCTTGCCGTCTTCGTCCATCTTGCCGAGCGCCTCGGCGGTTCCGGACTCCATCAGCTGGTCGCCGGGGGCGCCGGTCACACTGGCGGCGTGGCCCGCGATGAGGCTCTCGCGCATGAAGAAGCCGAGGCTCGCGCCGGGGATGCGGCTGGAGAGGCGCTCGGCGAGCGTGTTGTCCACCTCGACGCAGTGCACGATCGCGCCGACGTAGCGGCCCTGATCGATCACCGGGCGAGCAGCCACCCGATACAGAGCGTCGTTGTAGATCCAGAAGTCGTCGGTCGTGTACCCATCGAGCGCTCGGCGCACGACCGGGAACTCGGCCAGGCCCGCGCCTGCGGGCGGGGTGCTGCCACCGAGCTGCGCCACGATCTCGCCTTCGTCGTCCACGGCGAAGAGGAGCTGTGCGGCCGACTCCTGCAGCTGCTGGTTCAGCCGCGCGAGGGTCGTGCCGAGCCGGTCGCGCACCTCGTCGTCGAGGGGCCGACCGCGCCGGGTGGTCGCCTGCCGAAGCGCGTTTCGCACGTCACCGTGCGCCGCCATCGGCGCGATGCCGTCGAGGCGCTCGCGCGCGTCGTAGCGAAGCCACAGCTCGAGCTCGGCCCGGTCACGGCTGAGCTGTTCGTCGACCCGGAGCGACCGCTGACGGTCCACCGACTCCTGGGCCACGTAGGCCGCAGCGATGCCGGCGCCAGCCAGCGCCGCGATCAAGAAATACCAAAAGCGAGACAGCACGGGTGCGCTTCTCCGTTCACTCGAGGGTGATGGGGTCGATGGCCAGGGGAGCGTCACCGGTCACCGCGACCGGTTGGCTCGTCACTTCCTCGCCGTCTCGATAGATGGTGAGGGTGTACTCGCCGGCGGGGACCGACTCGAACTGATACTTGCCGTCGTCCGCGATGGTCGCGCACGCCACCAGGTCGTCGAGGCCGACGACCCACCCGTGGATGTGTCCGTAGAGGCGGTCCGAGAGCTCGTGAGGACCGCCGGTCGGGATGTTGATCGCCCGAGCGTTGCCAGGGGCGGTGGCGAGGGGTGCGAAGCCCTCGATGCCTTCCGATTGGAGCTCGTGGGTGCAGCCGTCTCGGTTCTCGATGCGGAGGCTGGCGCCGCCCTTCGCCACGATGGTGCGCGGCTGAAGATCACCGCCGATGATGCGGTACTCGCACCCGATGGGCTCGGGGACGCCCGAGCCGGTGAGCACGACCGCGAGCTCGCGCTGGGGATTCATGGTGCGCTTTCGCGGCTCGAGAAAGCCGTTCCAGGCGTTCCAGTAGTAGGGCCGCGGCCCCTCTTCCTCACCGTTGACCTGGTCGTCGGGGAGGTTGAGCTCACCGCGTACCGGACCCGCCAGGGCGTCGTTTGCGATCAGCAGCGCCAGGGCCGTGGTCGCGGAGACCGCCGTGGCGAGCAGGAGGGAACGGGCGCGCGGGCGTCCACGCAGCTGCTTGGGGTTCATCGGCTCGCCAACTCTCCATGCACTCTGGGGAGACTCACAGGCGGCGATGGTACGTAATCCGTGCCTCGCGGGTCAACGACGGCGACGGCGACCGCTCGGTCAGACCGGCGGGGGGGCGTAGTAGTCGACCACTTCGATCGGGTCTGCGAGCTTCACTTCCACCGAGCGGTGGCTCCCGGACGCGTCGCCGCCGATCTCCATGGCGATCGGCTCGTCGAAGCTGATCTCCACGTGCTCGACCAGGAAGTCGTGGAGCCGGTCGTTCCGGTAGTCCCCGCGCCAGATCGAGCGGATGTTGAAGGCGACGTCGAGGCTCCCGACGTCTACGATTCGCAGGTTGAAACGGTCTTCACGGTCCTCCGCGAAGGGGAAGATGCGGGCGCCGAAGCCCCAGTAGACGACCGTGGAGAACCACACCCCTCGATAGGGTCCTCGGTAGAGGATCTCACCGGCCTCGACGGGGGGGCCGATCGGCTGTCCATCGACACCGAGCCGCACTGCGGGCTCGCCGAGGTTCCGGATGGTCACCCGCCCGTGGGGCTGCACCAGCACCTGTGGGAGCGTTCGACCGACGATCGCGACGATGTAGGCGAGCCCACCGGTGCCGATGTTCTTGAGCACCGGCAGCTTCCGGAAGACGTCCTTGGTCGCGTTGAAGTGCGCGAGCGCCTGTGCATCGACACCGAAGCCGGCGAAGGGCGCGAGCGTTCCTTCCACGTCGAGCAAGCGCAGCTCCCGGCTGCCGCCCTTCTGCCGAACGCGCGCGAGATCCGCCACGACACCGCGGCCCTTGTAGTCGGCGGCCCCGAGCACCCAGGCCAGGGCGTTGCCGGTTCCGAGCTTGAGCAGCCCGAAGCGCGGCGGAGTCTTGCCTCGCCGCTTCGCCTCCCCGGTGATCCACGTGACCATCTGCGTGAAGGTCCCGTCACCGCCGCCGGTCAGCACGGTCGGGTAGCCGCGGTCGACGATGCGCCGCGCGATCTCCTGCCCTTCGTCGAGGCTGCGGGAGACGAAGAGATCACCGCTCTGGACGATCTGGTCGAGCATCTCGACCAGATCTTCCGTCACTCGTTTGGCGTTGCCGTTGACCACGACCGCGACGCGGTCGGTCGGTCCCGGAGCGGCCGTCGGGTCGTTCATCCGTGCGGGGTGTCCGCGAGCACGTCGTCGATGCACCCCGCGAGGTGCACGTCCTTCTCGGTCAGGCCGCCGGCGTCGTGCGTCGAGAGCTCGATGTGGAGCGAGTCGTACACCCAGGTCAGCTCGGGGTGATGGTTCGCGCCGATCGCCAGGTCCGCGATGCGAGCGATGGCCCGCGCCGCCTCACGGTCGGAGGCGGCCTTGAAGTCGCGGGCGATCTTGTCGCCCTCACGGCTCCAGGCGGGGGCGCCCTTAAGAAAGGCGTTCAGCGTCTCGTCGTCGATCGTCTTCATACCTCAGAGTCGCACGAGGCTGGCGCCCCACGTGAACCCAGAGCCGAACGCGGCCATCAGGATCAGGTCGCCCTTCTTGGCGCGCTCCTGCTGAATCGCCTCGCTGAGCGCGAGGGGGATCGAGGCCGCGGTGGTGTTGCCGTAGCGCTGGATGTTGTGGACGACCTTCTCCGGCGGGAGCTCGAGCTTCTGCGCCACGAACTCGTTGATCCGGCGGTTCGCCTGGTGCGGGACGAGCAGGTCGATGTCGGCGATGGTGGTCTCGTTGCGCTCGAGCACGGCGCGCGCGACCTCGGGCATCTTGGTGGTCGCCCAGCGGAAGACCTGCTTGCCGTTCATCGCCGGCCAGACGCTGCGGTTGTCGATCATCTCGTGGGTGATGCGCGGCATGTAGGCGCTGGCGGGCGCCTCGATCCAGAGCTCCTTGGCGCCGCTGCCGTCGGCGTGGACCTCGACGTCGAGCACGCCGTGGTCGTCGTTCTCGGCCGGACCGACGATGGCGCAGGCGGCGCCGTCGCCGAAGAGCACGGCCACGTCGCGGCCCTCGTCGGTGAAGTCGAGGCCGGTCGAGTGGACCTCGCCGCCGACCAGCGCCACCCGCTCGTACATCCCGCAGCGCACCCAGGCGTCCGCGATCTGCAGGCCGTAGAGGAAGCCGCTGCACTGGTTGCGGATGTCGAGCGCCGGCACACCGGCCAGCCCGAGCTTGTCGCCGAGGAAGCAGCCGCTGCCGGGGAAGGTGAAGTCCGGCGAGAGGGTCGCGAAGATGATGGCGTCGACGTCCGAGACCTCGATGCCCGCGTTCTCGCAGGCCATCTTCACGGCCGGGACGGCCAGGTCGCTCGGTCCGATGCCCGACTCCTCGATGAAGCGACGCTCCTTGATCCCGGTGCGCTGCTGAATCCACTCGTCGCTGGTGTCGAACATCTTCGCCAGGTCGTCGTTCGTGACGACCTTCGACGGCACGTAGTGGCCGAGGCCCAAAATGGCGCTGCGCGTCATGATTCCTCCAACAAATCCGCGTCGATCGAGAACTCGATCGATGAACGGCGGAGCCTAGCCGTGCCCTCCTGAGGACACAAGCGGGGCCGTGCGGCCACACAGGACCCGGAGGTACGCTCCGCACCCGAGCTCGAAAGGGGCGAAGCGAGCACCGATCGCTCGTAGGCTGCCCTTTGCTGATCGGTCGTGGGCACTACAATCGTCGGTCGCTCTGGCAATCTGAAGCGGATTTTTCCGCTGCGGCGATAGCAGAGGGCCACGACCGGCAACTGGCGCGATGAGAACGGTGACACCGAAGGCACCAACGGCGCCGGCGGCGTGCAGCACATCGAGCAGGACTGGTCTTGCTACTTCACCGACGGCCTCTATGTCGGTGGCAGCGGAAGCGACAGCGACCGCAACTTCGGTATCCTCAACTGGGACCAGTACAGCGGCGAGACCTGTCGCCTGACGCTCATCGACTGAGGGTCCGAGCGTCCCGACGTCGACGGCGCATCATCGCTCGCGGATGGCGTCGAGTCGGTCGAAGCGATACGCGCCCGCCGTCGCTCCCCACACCTGTGCACCGCTGGAGTCGAAGCCCCGGTCCCACGACTCGAGGAGCTCCGTGTCGATCGTGACCTCGCTCGAGGCATGGCTGGCCCCGTTCAGGCTGCTCTCGCAGCCTTCGCCGACGGTCCCACCGACGAAGCGGTCCTCTGCGGACTCCCATCGCAGGTGCACCGCACAGCCCACCTTCTCCGTTGCGTCGGCAGCGGTCGCGGTGCGGGGGGCATCTTCGGCGCAGGCGCCGATCCAAGCGTCGGCGTCGGCGAGCTCGAACACGCGCGAACGGGCCTCGGCGAGTTCGTCGCCCGGCTCCACGACGTAGAGCCGCTGCCGGTACGGTGCGTCGAGCGAGCCCGCGGCCGCTTGCTCGACGTAGAGCACGCGCTCGCCGAGCTCGGGTGCCGATACCGGGCACGTCGCGAGTCGAATGTCGAAGTACGCCGGCTCGGTCGCTGCCTGCGCTCCGGAGGAGAACCGCCCGGTGAGGTAGCGCTCGAGGCGCGCCTCGACGCTCTCCGCGTCGGGCCGAGCGGCATCCTCCATCGAACCGCCGTCCTCCATCGAACCGCCATCCACGACCGTGTCGGACGGGGTCGCCGACCCTTCGCCGCACGCGGCGATCAAGAGCGCGAGGGCCAGAGGCTTCGTTGCCGAGCCCCTCACGAGAGGCTCCATTCCAGCGTGAAGGCCGTCGCGGTGGAGTCCAGCGAGTCGATGACCAGGTAGAAGGTGTGCGGACTGGTCGCGCTCCCACCGAGGGTGGTCGGGTAGGTCCAGGTCCATTCGAGCGGGTCACAGGAGAGCGCCGTACAGAAGCTCTGCACCGCGTACTCGTTGCTCCCACACGCACCCGACCCGTCGTAGTCGGGCCAGGTCACCGGGCTGCAGGAGTCCAGGAGGTAGACCGCTCCCCGCACACCACTGGTCAGGCGGAGCGAGAGGGTCTGACCCGGGTCGACCGCCAGGGCGTAGACCCGGTCGTTGCCCACCGCGTCGTACACGAAGCTGCAGCCCAGCTCGTTCGTGCCGCCCATGTAGGGGTTGGTGTCGTCGCTGGACCCGTAGAGCCCCATGAGCTCTCGGTCGAAGGGCCCGGCCGAAGGCGAGCTCAGGTCGGTGAGCATCGGTGCGTCGGCGCAGGTCTCACCGAGGCTCGCGACCGCCATGTCCGTGGCGACGCCCATGTCGGCGGCGACGCCCATGTCGGCGGTGACGCCCATGTCCGTGGCGACGCCCATGTCCGGCATTGGACCGTCTTCCCCACAGAAGGTCGACGTCCCGCACGTGCCGTCGACGCACGCGCCACTGGCACACTCGGCGGCGCCGGAGCAGTCGTCGCCGTCGGCTCCCAGCGGCTCGCAGATCTTGCTGCCGAGAATGTCGCACCAGCCGTCGGTGCATTCGCCGAGCAGGAAGAAATCGTCGTCGACGCAGGTGTCACCCAGGCCGAGAGGAGTTTCTGCGGTTGCGACGCAGCGGCCGGCTTCGTCGTCGCAGTCGACTCCGGTCTGGCAGAGCTGCAGCGGCGGCACGAAGCCGCAGCTCTCGCCAGGGGCGTTGGCTCGCTGGCAGACGCCCTCGCGCGGGTTTCCGTCTCCGTCGAAGGGGTAGGTGCATCCGATCGACGGGTTGGCGGGGTCGATGTAGCAGCAGAAGCCGACGTCGGGATCGCAGCTCCCGTAGAACGCGGCGCCGATCCCGTCGCGGATCGGTCGGCAGTCGTCGCCGAGGGCGGCGGTTCGGGTGAACGTCTCGCGGCGCTCGCCGCCACCGGCTGGGGCTGCGAGGCCGAAGCAGGTGTTGTCATAGAGAGCCGCACGGACCTCCGAGCCGCACGCGGCCGAGTCGAGCTCGGCGAGGCATGCACGGAAGGCCTCGGGCTCGAAGCGCACGAGTTCCGCTCGGGCCTGATCGACCCAGTCGCCGAACGGGCTCTCGGCCATCATGTCCGCCACGAGCGTCGGGCACGAGCTCGCGTCGAGCGCCGCCGCGGGCGGAATGCGGTCAGCCAGCTCCTCGTAGCGCGGCGACTCGCGATGGGGAGCGAAGAAGTCGATGACCTCCTCTCCATCGCAGCAGCGGTAGAGCGCCTCGCACACGGCACTCGACGCCTCGGCGATGAACGTCCCGAGCTCGTCCTCCACCCCGCCATCGACACCCCCGTCGGTGTCGGCGGGAGCGCTCGCGTCGGGTTCCATCGCCCCGGTGTCGCGTGCGGCTCCGAGGTCCGTGGGCGCACCGGAATCGGTTCTCGGCGCGTCATCGCCACACCCGGCGACCGGCACCATCCACCAGACCGCAAGGACACTCCATCGCTGCATGCTCGTCATCGCCACGTCTCCTTCGGCCAATCGGTCTAGCTGCCACGTGGGAGCGCCATAAGGGAGCAATGGTCAACTCTCTATTGAAGGATGCTCAACAGGAGAGCTAGCCTCCATCCATGGGCACCCTCGACGATGTCGCCACCTTCACGGAGGTCGTACGCCGGGGGTCCTTCAAGGACGCCGCCCAGGTGTTGGGAGTCAGTCGGGCCGCGGTGACCAAGCGGATCCAGGGCCTGGAGGCCCGGCTCGAGGTCCAGCTGATCCACCGCACCACGCGCTCGCTGCGGCTCACCGACGCGGGCCAGGCGTTCTTCGACAACGTGGCCGATGTGCCCGAACGGGTGGAGGCGGCCATCGAGCAGGCTCGCGAGGTGTCGAGCGAGCCGCGTGGCCGTCTGCGCGTGGCGATGCCGAACTACTTCTCCGGTGCAGGGCTGCAGTACGAAGCCGTTCCCGCCTACATCGCGGCGCACCCCGACGTCGTGCTCGAGATCGAGATCATGCGAGACCCGAGCGAGCACTTCGACGCGGGCTTCGACGTGGTCGTGGCGGGCAAGCGTCCGCATCGGCGCTTCGAAGACACCTCGATGCGCGGGCGCCAGCTGCTCCGCTTTCCCGTCGGCCTATTCGCGGCCCCATCGTATCTCGAGCGCCACGGGCGTCCCTCGCACCCGGCCGAGCTCCGCGCCTTCGACTGCATCAGCTACACCGCTCGCGACTGGTACTTCGAGACCCCGGACGGCGAGCCGATCGTGGTCCACACCAGGGGCCCGCTGACCAGCAACTCCAACGCGCTGATCTGGGCCGCGACCATGAAGGGGCTCGGCATCGCGTACGCGTTCCCGATCTTCTTCGACACGGAGGTCGAAGCCGGCGAAGTCGAGACGTTGCTCGAGGACTTCACCGAGCACGCGTACGTGGACCTCTACGTCTTCCATCCAGCGGCGAGATACGTCCCGCGCCGGACCCGCGCGTTCATCGACCTGCTCGTCGAGCATTTCGGGGCCATGGCGCTTTGAGAGGGAGAACTCGGGCGGGCCCGGGAGTCTCCAGTGGTAGCCGAGGTCGGACTCGAACCGACACTCCCGAGGGAAGCGGATTTTGAATCCGCCGCGTCTGCCAATTCCGCCACTCGGCCAGGAGGACGCCGAAGCTAGCACCGCTCTCGGGGTCGCGCATCCGTTGGCGACACCGATGAGGCACAATCGGCTCGTGACCGACGACATCGATTGGGCGGCGGCGCACGCCGATCACGTCGCCCCGCACCGCGCGGAGCTCCGCGCCGGGCCCCCGAAGGCGGTGCTGGTCGTGGCCTTCGCCGCCATCGGCCTGGGCGCGCTCCTGCTGGCGTTCGTGTCCTCGGTCTACCGTCTCACGGGCGTGGTGCCGCTCTTCGCAGGGGTCTTCGTGCTCGCGATGCTCTGGCGTTCGCGTGGCTCGGCGGACGCCCCCGCGGTGGTGCGCCGGGGTGTGGTCACGGACCTCGGTCGCGACGAGCAGGTCGGTAGCGACAGCCGTGGGATGTCCGTCCGTCGAGTGAGCCTCTGGGTCGAGCTCGAGCTGAGAGAGGTCGGCGAGCTGACCGAGCTGGACCCCAACCTCTCGCCCGCGTCGGGGCAGGTCCGGCTCGGCCTGGGCGAGGAGCTCTTCGAGAGCCTCCAGCGGGGCGAGGCGATCACCACCCTGAGCCTACCGGGCGCGGCCGGTCACATCCGGGTCTTGCTCGCCCGGAAAATTCCGGCCAGCCAACCTTCCAATTGAGTTCGGAAGACGCTTTTTCGCCTCCCCCGATCGGGTCCCTTCTTGGAGATGGCGGGCGAAAGGTGCATCATGTTCGCGCTGTGCTGAAGGTGGGAGAGATGGCACCGGACTTCGAGGCGGAGACCACGACGGGCCGAAAGCTCAAGCTGAGCGAGCTGCGCGGGCGACTGGTGGTGCTCTACTTCTTCCGGAAAGCCTTCACCCGGAACTGCGTGGTCGAGACGCGAGGCTTCCGCGACAACTATCCCGAGCTCACCGCGCTCGGCGCGGAGGTGGTCGGCGTGTCGTGCGACGACAACGCCACCCAGTGCGAGTTCGCCGAGAGCAACGAGGTCGCGTTCCCGATGATCGCCGACACCGACCGGTCGATCTCCCGCTCGTTCAAGACCTTCTTCAGCTGGCTCCCGGCCGTGAGCCACCGGGTCACCTACGTGCTCGACGAGCGCGGTGTGATCGCGGGCGTCTTCAACCACGAGTTCCAGGTCATGAAGCACCTGGACCAGGTGGTCGGCTTCGTCCGCGAGCTGCGCGAGCAGCGCCGTTCGAACGCCGGCTGAGTCCGCCTACGAGGGGCGGTTGCCCGAGTGGGTGCGGCCTTCTTCGGCCATGTCCTTGGCGACGCTCTCGAGCAGCTCCTGGCACTCGGGCCGGCTGTGCAGGTGCTCGAGCAGTACCTGCGACGAGTCCATGAAGCCCTTCTCGTAGCTGAGCGCTTCGCGCACCCGGGTCGCGATGCGGTCGCGGCCGGCCTGCAGGTCGTTCTCGAGCGCCTCGCTGTAACGGACGAGCTGACCCTTGAGGTCGTCGATCTGCTTCCGGAGGCTCTGGGCGTAGTGTTCCCGCTCGGCGGCTCGTCGCTCGTAGTCGGCCTTCACCGAGGCGAGCGCCTCCATGCGGCCCTGGGCCTGACCGGCCGCCTGGAGCAGCGCGCCGCTGCCCTCGCCGGCGTCGATGCGTCGCTTCGCGGCTCCGAGCTCCTGCTCCGCTCGAGCGCGCTGCGCCTCGGTCCGCGCGGCGCGCTCCCGCTCGCGCTGGGCATCACGCATCGCGCGGCTCTCCTCGCCAGCGAGCTCTTCGACCTTACGACCGATCTCCGCGCGGAGCGCGCGGCCCCGCTTCTCGATCGCCTCGAGCTTGCGCGAGTGGCTGGCCAGCTCGCCTTCGAGTCGGGACGCGCGCGCGGCGAAGTCCCAGATCTTGTCGGCGGCCTCCTGCACCGTGTCCGGGGCCTTGCCGTTCGGGTAGGCCCGCGCCATCGCGCGCAGGAAGTTCGAGGCGCGCCGGCTCCACTCCACCACGCCGGGGGTGGGCGCGGGCGGCGGGGGCGGCGGCTGCTGCGGCGCGCCGCCGGGCCGAGCCTCCTGCTGCTCGCGGATGTCCCACGCCGTCGAGGGCAGGGTCCGCTGCAGTCGCTTGAGCTCTTCCTGCAGGTGGTGGCCATCACGGAAGCGCTTGGCCGGGTCCTTCTCGAGCAGCCGCAGACAGATCGCGTCGGCCAGCTCGGGGATCTCGGCGTTGAGCGTCCGTGGGCTCGTGGCGACCTTCGTTCGCTGCATCTCCAGCAGCGTCTCGCGGTCCGATGAACGGAAGGGGAGCTTCCCGGTCATCATCTCGTGGAAGAGGATACCGAGCGCGTAGAGATCGCTCTTGGAGACGGCGTCCTCGCCACGCGCCTGCTCCGGCGACATGTACTCCGGCGTGCCGAAGACGGCGCCCTTGGGCGCCAGGCGCGGATCGCGGGCGAGCGCCGCGAGGCCGAAGTCGAGGATCTTCACGAAGTCCTGACGACCACCGCGCTGGGTGAGCATGATGTTGTCGCTCTTGAGATCGCGGTGGATCACGCCGAGGTCGTGGGCACGCGCGAGCGCGGCGCACATCTGCTCGAGGACGTCGACGGCGCGCGGGATGGGCATCGGCCCCTTGGAGATCTCCGACGAGAGCGCGATGCCAGTCAGGTACTCCATGACCAGATAGAGCTCGCCCTCGTCGGTCTCGCCCACGTCGTGGATCTCCACGATGTGCGCGTGGTCCACGCGGTTGGCCGCGCGGGCCTCCCGGAGCATCCACGCCCGCAGGTGGGTCTCGCCTCGCAGATCCGGGCGGATCAGCTTGAGCGCGACGACTCGATCGATCAGCACGTGGCGGGCTCGGTAGACGACCCCCATACCGCCTTCGCCGAGCCGGGTCTCGAGTCGATAGCGTCCAGCGACCACCTTGCCGAGGTAGGGGTCTTTCGTTCGCGCCTGAGCCGTCGCCATCCGGGTCCTGACCTCCGTGTCTCACTGCAGCTCGCAGCCGAGAGCGGAGGCGATGATACACGACCGGACCATGGTGAAAAGATCCTCCTTCACGGCTCATGCTTTCCGAAGGCTTTCGTTCGTCGTACCTTGATGAAGACGCGCGTCTCGCCCTCCCCAGTTCGCGCGTGCTCGGAGCAAATCGCGCATGGGCCCTCAGGCCCCCATCGGCCCCTATCGAATCGACCGCCGTTTGGCGACGGGCGGCATGGCAGAAGTCTTCGTGGCTCGCCGCGAGGGCCCCCATGGGTTCACCAAGCGCGTGGCCTTGAAGCGGATCCTGCCGCAGTACGCGGGGGACCCGGACTTCGTCGCGATGTTCATCGACGAGGCCAAGGTGGCCGCTCGACTCGAGCATCCCAACGTCGTCCAGGTCTTCGACTTCGGCGAACACTCCGGTTCGCTCTTCCTCGCCATGGAGCTGGTCGAGGGGACCAACGTGAACCGGCTGATGCGGGCGGCGGCCGGTCGCGGCGACATCATCCCGCTCGACACGGCCCTCTACATCGCGGCGGAGGTCGCTCAGGCGCTCGGCTACGCGCACCGACTCCAGGACGACGACGGCAAGCCCATCGGCTTCGTGCACCGCGACGTGTCGCCGGCGAACGTCCTGCTCACGGCGACCGGCCACGTGAAGCTCAGCGACTTCGGGATCGCCAAGGTGGCGGCGCAGAGTCGGCACACCGAGGACGGCCACGTCCGCGGCAAGCTCGGCTACATGTCGCCGGAGCAGGTCCTCGGGAAGCCCATCGACGGTCGTAGCGACGTCTTCACCCTCGCGACCGTCCTCGCGGAGATGCTCGTCGGCGAGCCGCTCTTCGGGAGTGGGAGCGAGCTCGACATCTTGATCCGGATCCGCGACGTCGATCTGAGCGTGCTCGAGCGGAGCGAGCGACGGATCCCGAAGGACATCCGGAAGATCATCGTCCGTGGCCTCGCGCGGGACCGCGAGCAGCGACCGAACGCAGCCGTCTTCGCCGACGCGCTCGCCGAGATCCGCCGGCGCCGCGGCATGGGGCACGGCGCCGAGCGCCTCGCGAGCCTGCTCCAGCGGATGAACCTCAGCACGCGGGACTACACGCAGCCGGCGGACGTGCCCGGCAAGATCACCGCGCTGATGGATACGTCGTCGCTCAGCACCGAGGCCGAGAACCTCGTGCAGGGCATGAGCCCGACATCGCCGGCGATCTACCGGGTGCGGATGGCCGACGGGAAGGTCGTCGGCCCCATCTCCTTTCCACGGCTCGTGCAGCTGATCACCTCCGGGCACATCCACCGGGACACCACGATTTCGAAGGAAGGCTCGGACTTCGAGCCGGCCACCGAGCTGCCCGAGCTGACGCGCTTCATCACCTCGCCGGCGCTGACCTGGCACCTCGAGGATCTGGTACGCGCGGACCGGCGTGGAGAGATCGGCGCCGCTCGGCTGGTGCCGATCGTCTACCAGATCATGCGTGACCGCGAGACCGGCGTGCTGCACCTCTGGGATGAGCGCCGGCGGAAGAAGATCTACTTCGTCGACGGCGAGCCGGAGTTCGTCGCCTCGACCGACCGCTCGGAGCTACTCGGCGAATACCTCGTCGCCCACGGTCACTGCCTCCGCATGGAGGTCGAGATGGCGCTCGCGCTCCTGCCACGATACGGCGGCCGTCTGGGCGACGCGCTGGTCGGCCTCGGCGTCCTTCGACCGGTGGAGCTCTTCCGGGCGATCACCCAGCAGGTCCGCGCTCGGCTGATCGAGGCCTTCCGTTGGCGCGAGGGTCGATGGGCGTTCGCCCGCGACGCGCGGAGCCACGAGGAGACCTTCCCCCTCGAACAGGCCGGCTTCGAGGTGTTGCGCGACGCGGTGATCGCGGCCGATCTCACCGAGCTCGAGGCAGGGCTCTCTGCCTACTGGGAGGAGCCGCTGACGTTCCCGTTGCGGCCGCGCTCTCGGGTCGAAGACTTTCGACTCCCCGCACAGTGGACCCGATTGCTGGCTTCGATCGAGCCTCCGACCACGGTCGGAGCGTTCCTCGCGGACGTCGCGACGCGGAGCGCGGACGAGCTGGAGCTCGCCTATCGCGTGATCTTCCTGGCGATCACCTGTGAGATCCTGGTCTACGACCGCCACCGCTGAGCGGCCAGCGTGCTACGTTGCCCGGATGACGCGCGCGTCCGTCGAGAGCGCAGCCCCGCGGCCGGTCGCCGATGGCATCGCCTACCACCGCCTCGAGCGCCCGCCCGAGGCCGAGCAGCGGCCGGTCCTCGTCGAGGTCCCGCATGCGGGCCTGGCCATTCCGGACCGGGTTCGCTCGGAGATGGTCGTCCCGCAGGACGGCGTCGCTCGGGACGCCGACATCTACGTGGACAAGCTCTACGCGGGCGCGCCTGCCCACGGTGCGAGCATGCTCAGCGCGCGGGTCTCTCGGTACGTCATCGACCTCAACCGAGCCGAGGACGACGTCGATCTGCAGACCGTGCCCGACCACCCCGCCCCCCGCGGCGTGCAGCCGCGGGGCGTGGTCTGGCGGATGACGACCGACGGGCGGCCGCTCCTTCGCAAGCCGCTCCAGCACCGACAGCTGGAGCGAAGGCTCGACCTCTTCCATCGCCCCTATCACGGTGCGCTTCGTTCCGAGCTGCGCCGGCTCCGCGAGCGATTCGGGTTCGCGATCGTCCTGGCCGGTCACTCGATGCCGAGCGTGGGTCGCAGCATCCGCTCCGACCGGGTGACCCGCCGGGCCGATGTCGTTCCCGGCACGCGCGGTCGCAGCTCGGCGGATGGCCGGCTCATCGATCTCGTCGACGCGCACTTCCGTCAGGCCGGCCTGAGCGTCCGACACGACGACCCCTATCGCGGCGGGTTCACCACCGCGCACTATGGTCGGCCGGCCGAGGGCTTCCACGCCATCCAGCTCGAGCTGAACCGGGGACTCTACGTTCACGAGGCCACTGGCGAGCCGAAGAGTGGAGCGTTCGAGGCGCTCCATGCCGTGCTGCTCGGCCTGGTGGCCGAAGTCGGTAAGCTCGACCTCTCATGACGCGTTGACGCGACGCGTCAGCGTTGCGCTCGTCCCGCGCGCGGGAGCAGGTGAAGGCTACTTCGCGACCGGCTTTTCGACCGGGAGCGCTTCGCTCGATCGGACTTCCAGTCGGTACCGACTGTTGGCCGTCTGGATGTAGTAGACGTCCTGGTCCGAGAGCTTCAACACCCGCTTCACGGGGGTGGTGACGTACTCGTGGAGCCCGTCGGGGAACTCGATGACCACGACGGAACCCTTGCGGGGAGGGCGAAGCAGGCGCCCAACGACGGCGCGTCCGGGCTTACGACCTACTTTGCGAAGAACGACCTCCACGATGGTTCCAAGTTAGCACACCCGCGGCGTCGAGCAAAAGGATCGTTGTCCCGATCAACGCAGTCGAAAGCGGAAAGACACGATCAAAGGGCTCCCCTCCACCGCGATCGGCAGATCGCCGAGCCCACTCTCGGCGAGACACGACTGCAAGGTACCGGCCGGGATGGGTGCGTCGCCCCAGTCCCGGAAGCGCAGCTCGGCTTCGCTGCCCCGCCGGTGGATCCGAACGTCCGCCGCGCCGGTTCGGCCTCCGAGCGCCGGGCAGCTGGTGATGTTGGCGAGCACGGCCCACGCGGCCTCTTCGAAGTCGCGATCGCGCCCGCACCGAACGTTCGGCTCGCCGCAGCGGAGGAAGGCGACGCGGCCCCGCTCGAACGTGGTCGAGCCCGCGGCGGCCGACGCGGTGCCCGCAGCGATCGTGGGGGTGCCGGTGCTGGTCGCGGGCGTGCCGGTGGCGGTCGCGGGCGTAGCCGCGGTGGTGTCCGCGTCCGACTCCGACTCCGACTCCGCGTCCGACTCCGACTCCGACTCCGACTCCGACTCCGACTCCGACTCCGACTCCGCGTCCGACTCCGAGTTCGACTCCGAGTTCGACTCCGACTCCGAGTTCGACTCCGACTCCGAGTTCGACTCTGCATCCGAGTTCGACTCTGCATCCGACTCCGAGTCGCGATCGCTGACCGCGGACTCCGACCCCGACCCCGCCGCCGACTCCGCCAGCGCCTCTTCGTCCATCGGTCGGCCGGTCCCCATCGACCACGCCACCAGCAGCAGCCCGATCGTCAGACCGATCGCGCCGCTCAGCGCGACTCGCCACACGCTGGGGGCCGTCGGGGGCGGCTGAACCTGGGGCGCCATCACGCACTCGATAGCGTTTCCGCCGCACCGCGTCGAGCAGCAGCGCGCTGCCGCGGCAAGTTGCCGCGGCGCCCATGGACCGGACCGCTCTCGCGGCCCGTGGCGAAACGACGCGAGTGGCCGTTTCTCTCGAAGAAGCGGCGAGTCCGGCGGCCGGCACGGTCTTCGCAGAGACCGAGGACGCCGGGGGTCGACCCCGCACCGTTCACGCGGCCTTCCCGCCGCCTCCCCACCTCTGGAGACCGTCATGCGCCTGCAGCCGAAGACCACCATGGATCGATACCGTGCCTCCCTCGAGCACGTCCGCACCCTCGACCCCGCCGAGGAGCTGAGGCTGGCGCGAGCCTGGCGAGAGGGGGACGAGCGAGCCGGCCACAAGCTGGTCGAGGCGAGCCTGCCCTTCGTCATCTCCATCGCTCGCGAGTACCGACGCTGGGGCGTGCCCCTCGAGGACCTGGTCCAGCAGGGCAACCTCGGGCTCCTGAAGGCCGCGGCGAAGTTCGACCCCAGCCGTGAATGCCGGCTCGTGACCTACGCTGCTTACTGGATTCGCGCCGAGATTCGCGAGTACGTCGTCCACGGCTACCGCATCGTCCGGCTCGGGACCACACGCACCGAGCGCCGTGCGATGCGTGCCTACCGGCGAAGCGCGCTGGAGAGCCCGGAGCACATGGCAGAGGTGAGCGGCATGCCCCTCAAGCGTGCTCGGAAGCTCTGGCCGCTCCTCGGCAACCGCGACATGTCCCTCGACGTTCGCTACGACGACCGCGCGCCGGCCATCGAACGGCTGCAGGGCCACGACGTCATCCCCGAAGAGAGCGTCGCTCGCCGCGACACCATCGCTCGCGTTCGCGCCCGGCTCGGTCAGGCCTTCGAGGTCCTCTCCGATCGCGAGCAGCGCATCGTCGAGGAGCGCATCATGAGTGACGAGCCGCGCACCCTCGAGGACCTCGGCCGCGAGATGGGCGTGAGCAAGGAACGGGTCCGGCAGCTCGAGGTGAGGGCGCGTCAGAAGCTCCGCCGCGAGCTCGCCGAGTTCCAGACCGCGGCCTGAGTCTCGTCGCCTCACCACCTCAGGTGAGGCGTCGACCCCACGACGGTTCGATGGAGTCGGCTCAGACCGGGGGCGGCATCAGGCTGCCGTCGGACGCAGTGGAGAGTCGGTCCAGCAGCGCGGCCAATGTGCGCGCCGGCCCTTGGCGCCACTCGCCGTTCCACATGGCGAGGCGGCGCGCGAAGGGGTCCCCGAGCCCGAGCTGAACCTCCAGGCTCGGCCGTGGCTCGTCGGGCAGACCCGTCTGGCGGAGCGGTCGTAGCAACCAGACCATGGAGTCGCGCAGCGCGGTGGCGATGGCGGTGATCTGCGCCTGGGGGAGGGCGCCCCGGTTGGTGGCCGGGCTGGGATCGCCCGGCGGGCGGATGCTGGTCAGCCGTTCGCCTCGACCGAGGACCTCGATGCGGCGCGTGCCGTGGATCTCGGAGTCCACGCCGGTCCACGTGAGCAGGAAGTTCCCCCGCTGGTCCGGCTGCTCGATGATCCGATCGAGCATCGTGATGAAGGGCAGGTGCTCTTCGGGGGGCGAGCTCCCGCGCTGGTGCCGGAACCAGTCCATCGCGAACGCATACACGTCCGCCGCGTGCGGGATCTCCTGCTGGGCGGTGCGCAGGGCGCCGAAGCCCTGGTCGCCCATCCGAAGGAGCGCACGCAGCGCGTTCCAGCCGACCATCGACTCCATCCCCGCGGAGAGGATCCGGGCCACGCGGCGGGCAGCGAACGCGGCCCCGCCGGCGCCGTGGGCTTCGAGCTGCGCGATCAGGTCCGGCGGGTCACCCATCAGCAAGAGGTCGAGCTCGTGGCCGACGTTCTCGTCGATGCCCGCGTCGGCCAGCGAGCGCGCGGTGGTGACCAGCAGCTCGATCTCTCCGGTGAGCGCTTCGGTGCCCTCCGGCGGCGTCCATGGCACCAGCCGGCCGCTCGCACGCACCGGGTCGTAGGCGAAGGCGAGTGGCCAAGCGCCCGCGCCGCGGCGATCGAAGGCGAAGCTCAGGTCGAGCTCCGTGCTCACGGTCGCGCCCGGAAGCAGGCGCGTGAACCCCTCGGGTGGGTGGAGCACGTTCACGTCACCGAAGCTCAGCCGGATCCACGGCCGATGGCTCTTCGGTGGAGACACCCGCAGCGAGCGCGGGTAGCCCGGTGTGAAACCGAAGACCCACAGCGGCTCGGTGCCCTGGTTCTGACAGAGCAGCTCCACGCGAATCGTACCGCCTGCCTCCACCTCACCGGGTGGTGGTCGCAGACCGAAGCGAGCTCCAGCCACGCTCTGTCCCCAAGCGACGTCCGCCATCGGAGCGACCCTGCCCGGAAAAGGCACCAGAGTCGAGCCCGAAGCCCTGTCGGCAAAGGGTGAACGCCACCCTCGATTCGCGACAATGCCGAACTTGACCGAGTTGGGAGGGCCGGCGAAAGTGCCACCCATGTCGCGCGCCCCCCTCGTGTTGATCGGCTTGTCCTTTGCCCTCACCGGCTGCGAGCCCGAGCTGGGCGAGTGCAACATCGCGCAGGCGAACCGCCTGGTCTTCTATTACGTCGAGGGCGACCCGGCGTCCGGCACGCCCGCGTACGAGGGGCAGGCGCTGATGCAGCAGAACTGCTCGGCCGGCGGTTCCTGCCACTCACCGGCCGCGAACGGGGGCAGCCGCCGAGGGGCCCCCGCAGGGCTGAACTACGACGTCCAGTTGGCCTGTGAGCTGGGGTCGGACGGCATGTGTCCGGAAGGGCTCCAGCCGAGGTACGACGAGCTGCTGACGAACAGCCGTCGCGTGTTCGACCACGGGCGGGCGATCATGGCCGAGGTCGAGGCCGGAGCGATGCCGCCCTCCGGCCCGGAGGCCGAAGAGGTGCTGGCCACAGGCGGTGCCTGGTTCCGTGCCAGCGGCGAGGCCGTGTTCGATTCGATCAACGGCGGCGACACGCCGCTGCCCTCCCTCGACACCCCGGAGGGTGAGGCCATCCTTCGCAACTGGTTGGCGTGTGGCGCGCCGGTCGTGGGCGCGACCCGTCTGCCCGACGCGCGTGACCCCGGCCAGGACTGCGGGTCGATGGTCGACGTCGGCGACTGCTTCGTCCGCTACGAGCCGCCGGAGCCGCCGGAGCCGACGTGGGAGTCCATCTACGACTTCTTCAGCGGGTCCAACTGCGTGAGCGGCTGCCACGACGGGTCGAGCGCGAGCGCGCAGGAGACCTTCATGCAGTCGAACCTCGACCTCAGCGACCAAGCGACCGCCTACATGGAGATGGTCGGGGTCGAGGCCGAGGGCGAGGACTGCGGTGGCGCCGGCGCGCCGACCCTGATCGTCGCCGGCGACGCGGCCGCCTCCCTGCTGATCCACAAGCTGGAGGGCGAGACGGCGGACGGCTCCGAGGTCTGCGGCGGTGAGATGCCCCAGGGCCGGGCGCTCCTGCCGCCTGAGTTCGTCGCGCCGATCCGCCAGTGGATCGACGACGGCGCCGCCGAGATGTGATGGACCCGCGCGTCGGCTGGGCGCTGGACGGCGCGGTCGGCACGGAGCTCGCGCGTCTGGGCGCCGACGCCCGAGACCCGGAGCGCTGGGTGCTCGAGCAACCCGACCGAGTGGTCGAGCTGCACCGCGCGATGGTCGGGGCTGGCGCGACGGCGATTACGACGGCCTCGTTCGCGGCGCCGCGGAGCGAGGCGAGCACCGAGCGAGTTCGCACGTCGGTGGCGCTGGCGCGGGAGGCCGGGGCGCCGTTCGTCTTCGCCGCGCTCGGGCCCGGCGACGCTCACGCCGAGCTGGCCGCGGCCGCGCTCGGTGCCGGCGCGGACGGGCTCGTGCTCGAGACCTTCGTGGGCCCGGAGACCTTGGTGCGGACGACCGCCGAGGTGGTCACGGCGGTCGGGGCGACGGTGCCGGTCGTCGCCGGCTACTGCCCGCTCGACGATGCGCCCACACCGGAGCGGGCTGCCCTGCCCGCGCGCCTCCGCGACGCCGGCGCTGCGGCCGTGTTGGTCGGCTGTGGCGACGGTCGAGGGAGCGTGGTCGCGCTAGCCCGCCGCTGGGTGAGCGGTCCACTGCCGGTATTCGCCCGCCCGAGCGCCGGCCTGCCGGGGGCGCTCCGGACGCCCGCCGACTTCGCCGCGCTCGCGGCCGAGCTGCGCGCCGCTGGTGTTCGCGCCATGGGTGGCTGCTGCGGCGCCGGAGCCGATCACGTCCGAGCGATCGCCGGAGCGGCAGGTTGAGCGACCCCTTCGAGCTTTCGCTCGAGGGGTTGCACGGCGACACGATCGAGGTGCGCTTCGTGCCAGCGGGGAGGGCCATCGCCGACGACGTCGTCGACGGGACCGAGCTCTTCGCCGGGCGGTTGCTCAACGCGATCGCTGCGGGCCGCGTCGGGCTCGATCGTCCGGTCGACGAGCTCTTCGTCTCCGACTTCCACCTCGTCCGTGACCTCGCCGAGCGCTTCGGGGTCATCGAGCCGCAGCCGCACCCGGCGCTCACCTGCCGCAACTGCCGCCACGCCCTCGACGTCGATCCGGTCGGGGCCGATCCGGAGTCGCTCCTCGCGGAGCCGCCGGTCTTCGAGCATCCACCCACGCGCTGGGCACGGGCCGTGGAGGGCGTGCGGGGTGCGTTCCTCGATCCGGTGAAGGTCGGGGCGGCGAGAGCGTTGTGGCGAGCCTTGGTCATGCCCACCCCGGTGCTCGACGCGGCCGTGGTCCGCGGCCTCGGTGTCGTGGAGCTCACCCTCGACGACGGGCGCACGCTCGACACGCCCGAGTCGATCGCCGAGCGAATGAACGGGTCCGGTGACGCGTTGCTGGACGTGATCACCGCCGCCTACGACCTGCTGAGCTATCCATCTCGGATGCGCTTTGGGCTCGTGTGTCCCGAGTGCGGTGCGGTTCACGACGTGCCCACCCCTTCCATCCGAGAAGACGACCCGCCGCCCGAGGCCTTCGAGGTGCTCTTCGGGGCGATCGAAGGGGAGGGCGTGATGCTCGACGCGGAGGCGTTCGCCGACGCGGTCGAACGACTGAGCGTGGAGGTCTTCGCCGAACGCGGCGTGGCGAACCTCGACGTGGTGGTCGACGAGGGCGTGCCACCGGTCGACGACTCGGGCGAGCCGCTCATGGGGAGCTACCAGCCGTTGTACGAGCGCTCGGGTGAGACGTTCACCGACGTCCGCTTCGAGATCGCGCTCTACTACCAGACCTTCGTCTCGATGTTCGCCGACGCCCCCTACGACGTGGAGGCGGAGATCCGCGAGACCTTGGACCACGAGGTGGAGCACCACCTGCACCACCTCAGCGGCCACGATCCACTCGACGCGGAAGAGCGAGCGGAAGCGCGCGCGGAGCTCGAGCGCACCTTCGGGAAGGATGCGGTCCGTCGCGCGGAGCGGGAGGCGCTCCGGCGCGAGCTCGGTCAGATGGGCCGGGTGTTCTTCTGGGGGTTGCTCGTCCTCGCGATCGGACTCGGCCTGCTCGTCGCCGCCGGAGTGATCGAGTGACGGCACGTTGGTCCGCGAGGCGAGCTGGTGTAGAGGAGCTGACGTGCGCGTCCTGACCCGACTCCTTCTGTCCTTGGCCCTCACGGGCCTGACACTCCTGACCGGTTGTCCGGGGCCTGGCTGTCCAAACCATCCGCACACCGATCCGATGCGAGCCCTTCGAATGCATCGCTCGCTCAAGCGGACGGTGACCGCGCTTCGTGGCGAAGCGCGGGTGGATCAGCGCGGCGAGAGCGGACGCGTCCGCGGCACGGTCCTGCTCTTCCTCGACCGACCGGACCGCGTGCGTTTCGACGCGATGACCCAGTTCGGTCCAGCGGCCGTCCTCACGAGCGATGGCGAGCGCTTCCAGCTCCTCGACCACCGCGAGAGCCGTTTCCTGGACGGCGAAGCCTGCCCCTCGAACATCGCGCGGCTGCTCGGCATCCACATGAGCGGTGCCGAAGTCGCCCACTTCCTGCTTGGCGATACGCCGCGGCTCGAGGCGGAGGACGTGAGCCTCGCGTGCAGCTCCGAGGGGTATCTCATCGTCCGCACCGCGGCCGATGGTCGACGGCAGGAGATCGTCCTGACCGCACGGGAGGCAGACGAGGATGCAGCCCCCGAAGACCAGCACCTTCGGCTGCGTCGGAGCGAGCTCTACGACGCTTCCGGAAAGACGGTGTGGCGTGCCACCTTCGACGACTATCGAGTCGTCGTGGATCCGCGCGACGAAGATGGCCGGGGGGTCGCGCTGCCCTTCGTGCTCCGCTTCGAGGACCCGGAGCGCGAGGCGGACACGATGGTTCGTTTCAAGGAGATGTCGATCGTCACCGAGCCGGTGTCCGACGAAGTCTTCTCCCAGACGCCGCCGCCTGGGATGAGCGTGGAGACGATCAGCTGCGATTGAGCGAGTAGCCCGACCGGATCAGCTGGGTGACCACATAGGTCGCGCCGAGCAGGTAGTGCGCGGGCGCAGGCGTGAGGCGGAGAGCGACGCGGAGCATGGGAGCCAGACTGACGGGCGAAGGTTTCCGGTCGATGTCGACGTAGTGAACATTGCGTATGATCGACATCGCATCGCGCGGCTCGGTCGCGCAGCGCGTCACGAGCGTGGAAGAGCCGCAGCGACGCTGAGCGGATCCTCCTTGCAGTGAGACACGCCGCAGGTATACCCATCGCGGATGCAGGAGTTGCCCCGAGAAGAACGAGCCAAGCTCGTCGAGCGATTCGGGAAGACCTTCGCCGCCGGCGACAGCCTCTACGCCGAGGGTGACGAGGCGAGTCACTGCTACATCGTCCACGAGGGCCGCGTGCGGCTCGTGAAGCGGATCCGGTCCGCCGAGCGAAGCCTGACCGTCCTCCGAACGGGGGACCTCTTCGGCGAGGACGCTCTCCTCCCCGATGCCCGCCGCGGCGCCGCCGCGGTCGCCCTGACCGACCTCGAGGTCCTGGCCCTCGACCGACAGACCTTCGGGGTCCTGCTCTCGACCGACGCCCGAGTGGCCGAGCAGCTGGTGGCCCAGTTGGTCCGGCGGCTCCGGGACGCCGAGGAGCAGCTGGAGAACGCGATGCTCCGTGATCACCCCTCACGGGTGGTCAACACGCTCCTTCGGCTGTCTCACGAGGCCGAGCAGACCGATCGAGGTCATGCCATCCACGTGTCGCCCCTGGAGCTCTCGTCTCGGGTGGGCCTGGACGTGGACGCGGTGAAGCGGGCGGTCCAACAGCTCCGAGATGGGGGCTACATTCGGATCGTGAAGGAGCAGATCGTGGTCCCAGACCTCGAAGCCCTCTCCAGCCTCTATGATCTCCTCGGGATGAAGGAAGAGGTCCGTGGTGGCGTTTCCTGAGTGTTTTCAAAGCACTCGGCGTTTTCGACCCCCTGGCGGTGGTGCTGTCGGCAGACCGACACCCCCCCACAGACACGCCTCGGCGGGCACCCCCCAAAAGGGGGCTGTGGGGCAGTCTGGTAACAATCTCTGCTTGACCGGCCCTGACGTGCCGGATAGATCCGGTCGTCCGCGGGTGCTCGCGGGGCTTTTCCTCTCTTTTTGCATGGCGTTGAGCGTGACCACCGCGGGTTGTGTTCGGGGCCCTACGCAGCAGGACGTGGATCAGTCGAACAACGAGCGAAGGCTCGCCTCCCAGATGCACCAAGAAGGAAACAAGCCGGGCGCTTTCGAGCACGCCCGTCGAGCGCTCGAGCTGGACCCGGAGAATCCCGAGGCCCTGATGCTCATGGGCGTCCTTCATCAGGAGCGGAACAACCTGCCCGTGGCCGAAGACTTCGTCCGCAAGGGCATCGCGTCTTTCGTCGATCGGAACGCCCAGGGGGGGGCCCTCGCCGAGGCTCGGAACTTCCTCGGTGTCATCCTCCTCCAGCGTGAGTCCTACGACGAGGCCTTCGAGGTCCTGCGGGAGTCCGCCATCGATCCGCTCAACCGAGCCCCGCACAACGCGTGGGGCAATCTCGGTCTCGGCTACCTGCAGGCTGGCCGACCGGCCGACGCCGTCGAGCCGCTGCGCGAGGCGGTCCGCTCCCAGCCCCGCTTCTGTGTGGGCTTCCATTACCTCGGCCGCGCCTACTTCGAGCTCGGGGAGTTCGAGGACGCCGAACGGGCGCTGGTCCAGGCGACCGATGCCGATGAGACCTGCCACGACGACCCGCGTCTCCAGAACGCCTGGCGCCTCCGCGGTGAGACGCGCGCCCGGCTCGGTCATCGCGAAGAGGCGGTCGCCGATTTCGAGCGCTGCATCGAGCTCGGTGGGGAGACTGCCGACGGCCAGGCCTGCCAGCGCATGCTCGGAGGCCAGCTGTGAGCGAGAGCATCGGCACCATCCTGCGTCGGGAGCGCGAGCTCCGGCACATGTCGATCGAAGAGATCGCGCAGACCACCCGGATCCCGCTGCGCCTGCTCCGTCTGCTCGAAGACGACCAGTTCGACGACCTCCCCGGCGAGGTGTTCGCCCGCGGCTACATCAAGTCCTACGCCCGGACGCTCGGCCTCGAAGCCAAGCCCCTGATCCGGAAGCTGGACGAGACGACCGCCGACCGTGAGCGTGAGCCGACGCCGCTCCCCGCGGTCCAGACGCCCGAGCGTGGGCGCCGCTTCGGCATCGCGATCGCACTGGTGGTGTTGCTGATCCTCTTCACGCTCGCGCTCTCGATCGTGCTGCGCCCGCGACACCGCGACGTGCCGGTCGAGCTGAGCCAGGCAGACACGCCGACGCTCGTCCCGACCTCGCTCGGCTGAGCGATGACGATGACGGAGGGCGGGACCGAAGCGGTCCTCCTGCGGTCCGTCGACTACCGCGACGCCGACCGGATCCTCACCTTCTTCACCCGCGACCGTGGCCGACTCTCGGCGATCGCTCGGGGTGCGCGCCGTTCGCGTCGTCGCTTCGGCGGAGCCCTCGAGCCCTTCTGCGTCGTGCGTCTCGCCTTCTCGCGAGGGCGCGGGGATCTGGCGACCCTCAAGGAGGCGACGGTGGTCCGTGCGTTTCCCGGAGTCCTGAAGAGCCTCGGTGGCATGCGGGAGGGGGGCGCCGCGCTGGACCTCGTGAGGCGGATCACCCGTGAGGAAGACGTCGAGCCCCGGCTCTTCGACGCCATCATCGAGCTCTTCGAAGCGTTGGGCGATCGCGAACGCGAGCCCGAGCCGACCCGGCTCACCTTCGGGGTCCGGGCGCTCAGCCTGGTGGGCATGGCGCCCGAGCTCGAGGTCTGTGCCCTGAGTGGCGCCCGCTGCCCCCCTGGCCAGAGCGCCTTCTTCGATCCGGCCCGGGGCGCGATCGTCCGCCAATCGCTCGGTGGCCGGGGCATCCTCCTCTCTGGGGCGACGCGGACGGCCCTCGCCGACGCCCGCGGGAGCGGTTGGGCCGAGGTTCGCCTCGACGCTCCCGCCCGCGCGCAGGCGCGGGCTCTGCTCGAAGCCTTCGTCGCCGCCCAGGTCCGCTGAGCGAAATTGTCCGCGAAGCTCGGAATCGCGGCCCGAGATCGTTTAGCATCGGGGGGTGACCCGCGTCCTCGTCGTGGAAGACAGTAGCGCCATGCGTGCGTTCGTCCGGGCGGCGCTCGAGGAAGAGCTCGACGCCGAGGTGATGGAAGCCGAGAGCGGCCTCCGCGCACTGCGAAACCTGCCTGGAGAGTCGTTCGATCTGGTCATCGTCGACGTGAACATGCCGGACCTGAACGGTCTCGAGCTCGTGTCCTTCATGCGCAAGCACGAGCGCCATGCGAACACGCCCATCCTGCTCATCAGCACGGAAGCCGCCGCGAGAGACCGGGAGAAGGGCATCGCGCTCGGTGCCAATGGCTTCCTCAGCAAACCCTTCACGCCCGACGCGCTCTGTGAGCGGGCTCGGGAGCTGATCGGGGGGAGCGACAGCGGTTGAGCGACGTCCACGACGAGTTCCTGGCCGAAGCCCAGGAGATCATCGAGGCGCTCTCCCGCGACCTCCTCTTCCTCGACCAGGCGCAGAAGGAGGGCAACGTCCAACCGGACCTCATCAACGAGGTCTTCCGGGGCGTGCACACCCTCAAGGGCATCGCCGGGATGTTCGGGTTCCAGACGCTGTCCGCGATGGCCCACACCCTCGAGGACCTGCTCGACGATCTCCGACTCGGGCGGGTGCAGCTATCGCAAGAGGTCCTCGACGTGCTCTTCGAGGGCGTCGAGGGGTTCCAGCGCCTGCTGGGCGAGGGCGCCGACCAGGAAGCGGTCGACGTGAAGGACTTCGCGCAGTCGATCGAGCGCGTCTCCAAGAAGGGCACCGGTGGAAAGGTGACCCTCGAGGAGCTCGACCTCGACGAGAGCGTGCTCGCGGTGCTGACGGAGTACGAGGAGCACCGGCTACGCACGAACGTCACGCAGGGCACACCGCTCTATCGACTGCGGGTTCGCTTCTCGCTCACGACGATCGACTCGAACCTCGAGGAGCTGAAGGAGCGCGCCAAGGCCGTCGCCGAGATCATCACCTACCTCCCGAGCGTCGGTGGCGGTGACGGCGACGAGATCGATCTCGACGTGCTCCTCGCCAGCAGCGCCCCCGCGAACGAGCTCGGCGAAGTGCTCGCCGCCGGTGGCGAAGCCGAGCTCGAGCTCATTCGTCGCAAGGGCGCCCGCACGCGGAAGACGAGCCACGACGCGCTCGTGCCGCCACCGATGGAGTCGGAGCCGCCGCGACGGCCGATGCCGACCAGCCGCCCGCCCGCGCCGGTGCACACCCCGGCTCCGGCGCCCAAGTCCGCCGGCGGCGCTCCCCGCGACCTGTCCGCGGACGCGCTCTCGCTCCGGTCGGTCGCGAACACCGTCCGGGTGGACATTCGGAAGCTCGACCACCTCATGAACGTCGTCGGTGAGCTGGCCATCGTCCGCTCGGCGGTCGCGCGCATCACGGAGCGGATCCGCTCACGGGACGACCTCCGGCAGCTCGCGATCGAGCTCCACCGCGTGAACCGTGGCTTCGAACGTCACCTCGAGGAGCTGCAGGACGGGATCCTCGACGTCCGGATGGTTCCGCTCGGGCAGCTCTTCGACAAGCTCGCCCGGATCATCCGACAGGTCGCGCGCGAGCACGACAAGGAAGTCCGGCTCCTGGTCACGGGGGCGGAGACCGAGGTCGACAAGCTCATCGTCGAGGAGCTCAGCGACCCCCTCATGCACCTGATCCGCAACGCGATCGACCACGGCATCGAGTCGCCGAAGGTCCGCGAGCTGGCGGGGAAGGGCTCCGAGGGGATCCTCTCGCTGAACGCCTACCAGAAGGGCAACCACGTCGTTCTCGAGATCGAGGACGACGGCGCGGGCATGAACGAGGAGATGCTCGTCCAGGCCGCGATTCGAAAGGGCATCCTCACGAAGGAGACCGCCGAGGAGATCACGCCGCAGGACGCGCTCGAGCTGATCTTCATGCCGGGTTTCAGCACTCGTTCGGCGATCACCGATCTCTCCGGCCGCGGCGTCGGGATGGACGTCGTGAAGACGAACATCAACCGTCTCGGCGGGGTGGTGGACGTTTGGAGCGAGCACGGCAGCGGGACGAAGTTCACGATCACGCTCCCGGTGACCCTGGCGATCATCTCCGCGCTCCTCGTGCGGGTGGCCGGCCGTGACTTCGCGATCCCCATCACGTCGGTGCAGGAAGCCATCCTGCTCGATCGCGCCGCCGTTCGGACCGTCGAGGGGCGTGAGGTGATCTCGCTCCGGGGCGCGACGCTTCCGCTCTGCCGCCTCGACCACCTCTTCCGTCTGCTGCCCGTGCAATCCGATCGGCGCTTCGTCGTGGTATGCGCGGTCGGGCAGCGACGAGTCGGCTTCGTGGTCGATGGCCTCGACGGCCAGCAGGACATCGTCATCAAGGCGCTCGGGAAGAGCCTCCGGGACGTGCGCGGCTTCGCCGGCGCGACCGATCTGGGCGATCAGCGCGTGGCGTTGGTGCTCGACGCGCCCGGGTTGCTCGAGGAGGTTCTCCGGAGCCAAGAGTTGCCCACGCTGGGAGCGGAGCCGTCATGAGCGACGATCCCAAGCGGCAGACCATCGTCCCGTCGGGCCACTCGGTCGCCGTTCGGGCCCCGACGAGCGCCTCGATGCTCGCGGCGCCGGTGGTGCGCGAGCTCCTCGCCTTCGTGATCGCCGACGAGACCTACGCGCTCCCGTTGAAGGCGGTGCGCGAGATCCTGAAGGTCCCGCCCATCACCGGCGTGCCGCGGGCTCCGGCGGACGTGCTCGGCATCATCTCGGTTCGTGGCCGGATCACGACCGTCCGTGACCTACGTCGCGTGCTCAAGATGCCCGAAGGGCCGACCGAGAAGCACACTCGTGTGCTGCTGGTCGAGGCCGGAGACGACGAGGTCATCGGGCTGCTGGTCGACCGCGTGCTGCAAGTCTACCGACTCGACGAAGACGAGGTGGAGCTCGCGGCCGTGGTCGGCGGTGACATGTCCGAGCACGTGATGGGCGTCGGGCGGCCCCGGAGCACGAAGAAGGACGAGGACGAGGACGGAGCGCGGGGCGACGAGGACATCCTCGTGCTCCTGGACCCGGGCCCGCTCCTGCGGAGGTCGTGATGGTGTCGGTGTCACAGCGACGGCGAGGAAACCGCCAGAAGGATCTCGTCGGCTTTCGAATCGGCGACGTCGCGTATGCCGTGGACATCCATCGAGTCCGCGAGATCCTGAACCCGCTGCCCACGGTCGAGCTGCCCCAGGCGCCACCCGCCGTGATCGGCGTAGCCGACCATCGGGGCGCCGTAGTGCCGATCGTCGATCTCCGACGCCGCTTCGACCTCGAGCCGAAGCCCGTCACGCGTCGAACGAAGTGGGTGGTGGTCGACCGCGCCGGCATGGGCGTCGGTCTGGTCGTCGACCAAGTGACCGACGTCTTCGGCGCTGGCCCGGCGGAGCAGCGGAACGTACCCGCGCTCACACGCCAGCGTGGCATTCAAGCGGTGTTCTCCCACGATTCGACGTTGGTCTTCGTCCTCGACGTGGACCTGGTGACCGAAGTGACCGCCGAGCTCGAGCTCGACGACATCCCGGAGGACTCGTGAGCTCCACCATCCCTCCGCCCTCCACCGACAAGCCGCGTCTCCAGACCCTGGTCGACGCGAGCCAGAGCGACGACGTCGAACGGCGTCGCGCCGTGGTCGATGCGCTTCGGGCTCACTGGACCTCGGCTGACGAACAAGCGCGGTCGCTCTTGGTCGGTGCGCTCGGAGACGGCGAGTGGCGCGTGCGGCGGGATGCGCTGCAGCTCGCCGTCGAGTGGACCACCGGTCCGGGCGGCCGCCCGCTCGAACAGCGCCTCGTGGAGGCGGTCGCGCAGGGCGAGAACGTCGGGCTCCGAAATGCTGCCCTCGAGGTCCTCGCGACCCGTGGCGCTGCGGTGCGTGAGCTTCTGGAAGCGGCGCTCGAGGACGCGGGCACCGGGCCTGCGGCGAAGTTCTTCGTCGAAGCGCTCGGCGCGTCGCGGGATCGCGACGCCGTCCCCGGGTTGGTGCCCCTGGTGGACATCGACGACGCCAACCTCTCGGCCGCTGCTGTCGGTGCGCTGGCACAGCTCGGCGGCGACGAGGCGATCGCGGCGCTCCTCTCGGCGCTCGAGACCGAAGACCCCTTCCGGAAGATGGCGGCGCTCGATGGGCTGGCGCAGCTCGGCGCGCAGGTCCCCTTCGAGGCGCTGGCTCCGCTCGTCGACGACCGCTTCGTGCGTCGCGCCGCCGTTCCCCTTCTAGGCCGTAGCGAGGAGCCGCGGGCTGCCGAGCTGCTGGCCGACGTGCTCCGCTCCTCGGGCAGCCTCGCGACGGTCGAGCGGGTCGCGGCGGCGCTCGTTCAGCTCGCCGCATCGGTGGGAGACGACGTCGTGGCGGCGCGTCTCGACGACACCAGCGCTCGGCTTCGGCGCCTCGCGTCATCGGGCGAGGCGGCCGGGCGACGCGCAGCCGTGCACCTGCTCGTCCTCACCCGGGACGAGGGGAGCCTGGGAGAGATCGTGGCCCTCGCGGCGGAGGACGAGCTCCTCCCACAGAGCGTTCGCGCGCTCCAGCGCTGGGGGGCGGGTGCCGTGCCCTCGCTCCTGGGAGTGGCCGAGGCGAGCGTGGGTGTGCAACGGGCTCGCGCCCTCGAGCTGGCCGCCGGGCTCGCGGAGGACGCGGAGCCGGGTGTCCGAGCGAAGCTGGTGCGAGCGCTGCGCGACGCGGCGAGGACGGGTGAGATTTCGTTGCGAGCAACGGCGCTCCGCGCGTTCGCACCCTTCGTCACGGCGGATGACCTGAGCTGGCTGATCGACGCAACGGCCGAGGACGAGGAGATCGCCAGCGCGGCGGTCGCTGCGCTCGAGCCCTTCGCGGCGCGCGAGCCGGATACGGCCCGGGAGCGGTTGGCTGGCGTCAGTTTCGATGGGGCCGGCGCGAGGCTCGCGCCGATCGCCGCGCGCCTTCGAGGGGAAGCGATGCTCGACGAGCTCCAGGCGGGCCTGTCCAGCCAACGGCCCGAGCATCGGGCGGCGTGCGTGCGCGCGCTCGGCCTGATTCCCAAGCCTCGAGCGGCGGAGATGGTCGCCTTTGCGCTGATCGACGAGGACGCGCTGGTCCGCGAGACCGCCGCTCACGTGCTCTCGTCTCTCCGCGGCGAGGACGGACACCCGCTCGGCGTGGATGCGCTGGTCTCGGCCCTCGCGTCCGAGGACGACACCTTGCGTGCGACCGCCGCGGCAGCGCTCGGCGACCTCGGCGCGGCGGCGACCGACGAGGTGGTACCCGCGTTGCTGACCGCGGCGCGAGCGTCCGGTCCGCTCACGGTCGCTGCGGCGTTGGGCGCGCTCGAGCAGATCGCTCCGTCGACCCTCCAAGAGCTGGTGGACGAAGCGTTGGCCGACTCCGAGCCTGCGGTCGCCGAGCGGGCGTTGGGCATCGCCGTCGGTCTGGGTGGCGACGCCGTGGTGGGCCGGCTCGCCATCGCCCTGGACCACCCGGTGTGGCACGTCCGCGTGGCCGCGGCTCGGTGGCTCGGCGAACGGCGCGAAGTGGGCGCGCGCGAAGCCTTGATCGCCCGATTGGCTCAGGAAGACGATGCCTCCGTGCGCGCGGCAATCGAGGACTCGCTGGAGCCGCTCGAGGGCTGATGTCTCTCTTCGACCAAGGTCCGACCATGAGCCTCGAGGAGTTCCGACTCCTTCGGGAGCTCGTGAACGAGACCTGTGGGATCCGCTTCGAGTCCGACGCGATGTACGCCATGGAGCGGCGCCTTCGCGAGCGACTCGCGGCGCTGGGGCTCACGTCGTTCCGGGCGTACTACCAGCGACTCCGCTATCACCCGGAGGCCCAGGCGGAGCTCGAGAACGCGGTCGACGTGCTCACCACCAACGAGACCTACTTCTTCCGCGAGGCGTACCAGCTCGACGCGCTCGAGACCTCGATCCTCCCCGAGATGAAGGAGCGGAACGCGCGCTCCAAGCGGCTGACCGTGTGGAGCGCCGGGTGCTCCACGGGTGAGGAGGTCTACACCATCGCGATGATCCTGCTCGACTCGGGGGCCTTCCACGGCTGGGACCTGCGTGTCTTCGGGAGCGACATCAGCCGCCGGGTGATCCAGCACGCCCGCCGCGGCATCTACGGCGAGTCGAGCTTTCGCGCGATGCAGCCGCGCTACGCCCGCTTCTTCTCCGATGCGCCCGGCGGGAAGCGAATCGCGAACGAGGTGAAGTCGATCTGTCACTTCGGGCAACTCAACCTGCTCGACCACGAGCGCTCGGCCCTGATCGGGTCGGCGGACGTGATCTTCTGCCGCAACGTGCTGATCTACTTCGACGACCGGTCCCGTGAGCGGGTGGTCCGGACCTTCCACGATCGGCTCGTCCCGGGCGGCTATCTCCTCCTCGGTCACAGCGAGTCACTGCTCCATCGCGCGACCCAGTTCGAAATCGTCCACATGGACCGGGACATCGTCTACCGGCGACCGCTGACCCGCACCCTCTTCGACGACCCGGGGAAACGATGAAGCCCCTGCGCATCCTGGTCGTCGACGACTCCGCCTACAACCGGCGGACGCTGACCGAGATCCTCCGCGCGGTGGAGGGCGTCGAGGTCGTCGGCAAGGCCTCCGATGGTGACGAGGCGCTCCGAATGGTGCGGGAGCTCTCGCCCGACCTGGTCACCCTCGATCTCGAGATGCCTCGGATGGACGGCTTCACCTTCCTCCGGCTGCTCATGGCGAAACGGCCGACGCCGGTCATCGTGGTCTCGGGCTATTCGAACAAGGAGAACGTCTTCCGAGCACTCGAGCTCGGAGCGCTCGACTTCGTCGCGAAGCCGACGCGGACCGTCACCAGCGACCTGCACGCCATCCGCGAGGAGCTCGCCCAGAAGGTCGCGATGGTGCGGCAGCTGAAGCCGTCGTCGGGAACGCGTCAGCGCATCCTCACGCCGGTTCCCTCGAAGCCGAAGCGCGCGCCGGAGCCCCGGCTGTCGACACAACGTCCGAAGCACGTCGTCGTGGTCGGCGCGTCCACCGGTGGGCCGACGGCGCTCGTCCGACTCTTCCGAGCCATCCCGAAGGACGTCGACGCCGCCATCCTCGTCGCGCAACACATGCCGCCGCGCTTCACCAAGACCTTCGCCGACCGGCTCAATCGGCTCGGCGGCGTGAAGGTCCGCGAGGCGTCCGGCACCCATCCGCTGCGTCGGGGCGAGGCCTGGATCTGCCCTGGTGGCAAGTGCCTCGAGGTCGGCCTGGATCTGCAGGCGATCGTGAAGGACGCGGACGCGACCGACCGCTACGTGCCCTCGGTGGACCGCCTCTTCCACACCGCCTCGAAGAAGGTCGGCGAGATGTGTATTGGCGTCATCCTCACCGGCATGGGCGACGACGGCGCGGCTGGAGTCGAGTCCGTCTCCAAGCATGGCGGCCGGGTCCTCGCGGAGTCACCGGAGTCCGCCGTGATCTACGGCATGCCCGGCGCGGCCGAGCGGACGGGTCACGTGACGGCGCTCCTCCCCCTCGAGAATCTCGGCGAGCGGCTCGCCCAGTGGCTCGACGAGTGACCGCTCGCGATCCGGTCGCCAGCGCCTGAGAAGAAGGACTTCGCGCCGAGGCGCCGTCTTCGCATCTTTGCGAGAGAGTTGGTGTTCGGAGTAGCTGAGCGGGTCTCAGTACCCGCCCGAGTAGGAGACGGCGAGGGCGTCGTCTTCGTCGTCGTCTTCGTCGTATCGGTCTTCGGCCAGCATGCGCTCCACTCGGCGGAGCAGCGGTTCCATCGTGCGTGGGTGGATCGCGCTCACCGCGACCGCGTCCCGGCTGGCAGCGATCGCGGCCGCTCGGCGGGGATCGAGCTGATCGGCTTTGTTGAATACGACCAGTCGCGGCAGTCGCTCGAGACCGAGGTCGACCAGCAGCCGCTCGGTGGTGTCGTAGTGATCGTCGTGGGAGGGATCGCTCGCGTCGATCACCTGCAGCAGGAGGTCGGCGTCCTCGGCCTCCTCGAAAGTGGCGCGGAACGCGGCGAAGAGGTCCTTGGGCAGGTCGCGAATGAAGCCGACGGTGTCGGTGTAGACCACCTCGAGGCCGCTCGGGAGCGGCGCCCGCCGGGTGCGGGTGTCGAGGGTCGCGAAGAGCTTGTCCTCGGCGAGCACGTCGGCGCCGGTGAGGGTGTTCAGCAACGTGCTCTTGCCGGCGTTGGTGTAGCCGACGATCGCGATGTGCTTCACCGGTGAGCGGCCCCGCCGGGCGCGGCGCGTCTTGCGTTGCTTGCCCAGCTTGGAGAGCTGCTTCTTGAGCCGGGTGATCCGTTCGCGTGCTCGGCGTCGGCCGACCTCGAGCTTCGTCTCACCCGGGCCCCGTCCGCCGATGCCACCGGTGAGCCGGGAGAGCGCGTCGTCCTTCTGACCGAGCCGCGGCAGCAGGTAGCGCATCTGCGCGAGCTCCACCTGCAGCTTGCCGTCCCGGCTCTGCGCGCGCTGAGCGAAGATGTCCAAGATCAGCTGCGTGCGGTCGATGACCTTCATGTCGGTCACCTTCGCGAGCGCTGCCGCCTGCGCGGGGCTCAGGTTCCGGTCGAAGATCAGGACGTCCGCGTCCCGCTGCATCGACAAGATGACGACGTCGTCGAGCTTGCCCTTGCCGAGCACGTACTTGGGGTCGACCCGGTTCCGGATCTGCAGGACCGTGTCGACCACCGCGACGCCGGCCGTGCGGGCGAGCTCTTCCAGCTCGCGCAGCGAGACCTCGGCGTCCGCCGCGTCTTTCTTCGCGGCGACGTGCACCAGGATCGCTCGGCCGTCCTTGGCGACGGTCCGCCGGCGTCGGGAGGCGCGAGCGAGCTCCTCCTCGAGAGCCTCGATGATCCCTCGGGGCTCGACCTTCAGCCGTGCGTAGGAGAGCGGCCCATAGGTCCGGTAGGGCGGCTCGCGGCTGCCCTCCTCGCCCGGGATCACGTGGCCCCAGTAGACCCAGGTGGGCGTGCCGTCGCTCGGCGCGAGGCAGATCGCGGCCACCAGATCGAGACGGAGCCGCGTGAGGTCGACCAGGTCGTCCCGGGTCAGCGGCTCGTTGCCCAGGTGGGTGTGGATCAGCCGAAGCCCGCGCAGACGTCCGGGACCGGCGCGCAATCGACCGACGTCGGGCAGCATGAGCTGCGACGCCGTGCCGATGATCACGTGGTGGACCTTTCCCGTTCGATCGACGAGCACACCGACCTGGCGGCCCGTCGAGTGGGAGACCTCCGCCAGTGAGCGGGTGAGCTCGAGGGTCGTCAGCTTCTCGAAGGGGACGCGGCGCCGGTAGATGCGCTGGAGCGCCTTCAGCTCCGAGGGGCTCAGCCCCGAGGTGTTTCCGTGGATGTCGTGCAAATCGTGTCTTCGCGCCGGCGCCGAGGCCACCGCGGTCCGAAGCCCATCTTATCCACGCTGAGAGGGTCGGTCGAGGTGCCGCGTCACTCCAGGACCGAGGGGTCCAGGTCGACGCTGATGGGGCAGTGATCCGAGCCCATCACCTTCGAGTGGATGCGAGCGTCGAGGAGGAAGGGTCGAACGGCCTCCGAGCAGAGGACCATGTCGATGCGCCAACCGATGTTCTTCTCGCGGACGCCGAAGCGTTGGCTCCACCAGGTGTACTCGCCTTCGCGGTCCCCGTGCTGCTCACGGTAGGTGTCGATCCAGCCGGCGCGCAGCCAGCGATCGAGCTCCTCGCGCTCCTCGTCGAGGAAGCCGCTGGTCTTCTTGTTCTGCTTCGGGCGGGCGAGATCGATCTCGCGATGGGCCGTGTTGAAGTCGCCCAGCACGAGCAAGCGCTCCCCCGAGGCACGCGCCTCCTCGAGCCGATCGAAGAGTCGGCGGTAGAACTCGAGCTTGTAGGGGACCCGCGAGTGATCCCGGTTCCGGCCACTGCCGTTGGGGAAGTAGCCGTTGACGATCGTCAGCGCGCCGAAGCGGATCAGCTGCAGGCGACCCTCGTCGTCGAACTCGGGGACCCCCAGGATCGAGTCGGCCACTTCGTCCGGCTCACGGCGTGCGTACATCCCCACGCCGCTGTAGCCCTTTCGCTCGGCCGCCACCCAGTGGCTTCGCCACCGCTTGGGTCGGAGCACCTCTGGCTCGAGCTGTTCGGGGTGCGCCCGGGTCTCCTGGAGCGCGACCACGTCGGCGCGGGCCTTCTTGAGCCAGTCGAAGAATCCCTTTTTGGTGACTGCACGGATCCCGTTGACGTTCCAAGAGTAGACGCGAAAGAGCTTCGGGGGGGCCACGGAGCCCTCCATAGCGCGGTCGACACGAGGGTCGAGCCATTTCCCAAGGATGGGGTATGCTTGCGTTACTACTGTACGGTTCGACCCGCACATGACCGCTTCGCCTCAGCGCCGGGACCCCTTCGTCGGGGTCGTCCTGGACGAACAGTACGAGCTGATCCAGCTGCTCGCTCGCGGAGGTATGGGTCGCGTGTATCGAGGGATGCAGCGCTCATTGCAGCGCGAGGTCGCCATCAAGGTGCTCGACATGGAGCAGCTCGACGGCAAAGCGGCGCGCGCGGACTTCGAGCGGCGCTTCTTCCTCGAGGCGGCGTCGCTCGCGAAGCTCAAGCACCCCAACACGGTGGTGGTCTACGACTACGGGCGCGCCGAGGCCGAAGACGTCTTCTACATCGTGATGGAGCTGCTCGAGGGCACGACCCTCGATGCAGTCCTCGAAGAGCATGGGTCGCTGGAACCGAAGCGAGCGGTGCACATCGCGCTCCAGATCGCCGGCTCGCTCGCCGAGGCTCATGAGCAGGGGCTGGTCCATCGGGACCTCAAGCCCTCGAACGCGATCCTCGGACGGCGCGGGGCGGACCCCGACTATGTGAAGGTGATCGACTTCGGGCTGGTGAAGGCCGACGACACCAAGCTCACCCAATCGGGCGCGCTCCTCGGCACGCCGCGCTACATGGCCCCCGAGCAGATCGCCAACGACGAGGTCGGGCCGGCCGCCGACATCTACGGGCTCGGCGCGACGCTCTATCACATGCTCACCGGGCGCCCGCCCTTCGACTCCGACTCGAAGTTCGTGCTCCTGGCCGCCCACATGAACGTGGCGGTGCCTCCCTTCGCCGAGGTGGCGCCGGACCTCGAGGTCTCGGCGGACCTCGAGCACACGGTGATGCGTTGCCTCTCGAAGGACCCGGCCGAGCGCTTCGCCAGCATGGAGGGGTTGGCGCGTGCGCTCTCCTTCTGTGGCGAGACGACGGGGACGCTGCCCTCGAGCCTGCCGAGCGGCTCCGGAGAGATCCCAGCCTTCGACCCGGGCAGGCCCGCCCCGATCGATCGCACCGAGGCGACCGCGGTCGATCCGATCGGGTCCACCGAGATCGAGCCCGCCGCCGTGAAGGCGAAGAAGCGCAACGTGCTCATCGCCGCGCTGGTCGCCGGTGGTCTGCTCGCCGCGGGCGCGGTCGCGTGGATCCGGAGCAACCAGGATCCCCCCGAGACGCCGGAGGTCGCGGGTTCGCCCGAAGTGTCCGAGCCGGTCGAGGAACCGCCCGAAGAAGTGGTCGAGCCCGAGGAAGAGACACCCGCCGAGACCGAGGGCGCCGACATCACGCGGGTCCAGATCGACACCGTCCCCGCGGGGGCCCACCTCAGCCGCGATGGCCGAGACCTCGGCGACGCCCCGTCGGCCCTGGTGGTGCCGCGGGGGGAGTCCTGGGAGATCGCGATCAGCGCGGATGGGTACGAGACCCGCAATGTGATGATCACCGGGGGCCAGCAGGCGATCACCGTGAACCTGGATCGGGAGCCGCAGGGCACGCGCCGACGGCGAACTCGCCGTGCCACGATGGAGACTCCGACGGAGGCGGCCATGGAGGCGGTGATGGAGACGGCCATGGAGGCGGAGCCGACCATGGAGGTCGAGTCGACGATGGCCACGATGACCAGCTCGATGACTCGCCAGAGCGAGAATCGAGACCCCTGGGCCCGGTAGAGGCGCATCTCGTACCGCGCACCGGTCCCTGGATCGGGTAGAATGGTGGCGTGGTTCGTCTGGCCGCACTCTCGTCTCTCGTCGCCGCGCTGAGCGGTGCGCACGCGCTCGCTCAGCAGCCCATTCCGTGCGCCGAGCCCGAGCAGGAGACCGAGCCCGAGACGACCGAGAGCCGCGGCGAAGCGGAGCCCCTCGGGGAGAACGAGGAGCAGGCGCGCCGGCTCTTCCTGCTCGGTGACGACCTCTACATGCAGGGCCGCTACGCCGAAGCGCTCGCCGCCTTCGAGGAGTCGTACGAGCTCTCCGGCCGCGCGCTCCTGCTCTACAACATGGCGAACGTGCACGAGCGCTCCGGCGACTTCGAGCAGGCCCTGCTCAAGCTCGAAGCGTATCTGCCGGACAGCACCGACGAGGAACGGCCGAGGCTCCGGACCCGCATCGAGAGCCTTCGCGATCGGATCGAGCGTATCGAGGAACGGCGCCGTCGCGAAGAGGCGCAGCTGCGCTTGCAGGCCGGCGGCAACCAGCGGCCCGAAGAGCCTCTGAACGTGCCGGCGCTCGTGACGACACTCGGCGGAGCGGTCCTGCTCGGCGGCGGCATCGGCCTCGCGGTCCTCGCCCGCAACGCTGGCAGTGAGCTCGAGGAGGGATGCTCCACGACCCCGTCCGGAACGTTCTGTCCGGACGATCTGGAGGGCCAGGTGAAGCGAGAGCGACGCGCGGCCATCAGCGCCGACGGGCTCTTCGTCGCCGGCGCGGTCGCCATCGGCGTGGGCATCTACCTCTTCCTCCGTGAGGACGACGACGAGGACGAGACCGACGACGACGCGCTGGACCCGCCCCAGGTCGACGCATGGCTCGGGCCGCGCGGTGGCGGGATGCAGGTGTCCGGTGCGTTCTGAGCTCCGCTTCGCGCTCGCGGCGAGCTTGGTGCTCTCTGCGTGCACGTTGACCCGCACCGACGTCGAGGAGTGCTCGGTCGACTCCGAATGCCGCGAGGCCTTCGGCATCGCCAGCCTCTGTGCCGACGATGGCTACTGCCGGGTGCTCGAGGAGCAGGAGCGCTGCCGGGTCACCTTTCCCGGGGACTTCGAGGAGAACCCCGGCCGCTATCCCGACATCGTCCTGGTCGGGACCATCATCGACGAAGGCAACGAAGTCCATCGCGCTCGGGCCCGCGCGGTCGAGGTGGCCATCCAGGATGCCAACGAGCAGGGCGGGCTCGGCGGAAGCGATTTCGGCCTCGTCGTCTGCGACAACGGCGATCGCCCGACCATCGACTCGCTGGGCCAGGACGACGCCTCCGTGGCGGTGGCCACCTGGCTCCGCGACGTCGCGGAGGTCGCGTTCATCGTCGGGCCGCCCTCGTCCGGGTCCACCTTGGCCGTCTACGAGAACGTCGCCGACGTGCTGATCATCTCGCCCTCGGCCTCGAGCGACCGGCTCACCGGGATCGACGGCGAGAGCCCGACGGACGACTCGCCCGGGACGCTCTGGCGTACGGCGGTGCCCGACGGACAGCAGGCGCCGCAGATCGCGCAGGACTTGACCACCCGTGGGGTCACCAGCCTCGCGATCGTCTACGCGTCGGGCCCCTATGGCGACAGCCTCGCCGAGTTGGTCATCCAGGCGCTGGGTAGCGGGGTCACCGTCGAGGAGTTCCCGTTCACCACCGACGCCGAGCTCGGCTCGCACGTGTCGACGGTGGCCGACCGGCCGGTCGAGGAGGTGCTCTTCATCTCCTCGAACACCGCCCAGATCGTTTCGTTCATCAACGCGGCCGGTGACCGTACCGGCTACGACGGCAAGAGCTTCTTCCTGACCGACGCCGCCGGCAACGCGAGCTTCGCGGACGGCGTGACCGATGTGGAGGTCCTGGCCCGGGTGCGGGGAACGCGGCCGGTGCAGGTGATGACGCCCGAGTTCGAGACCTTCGTCTCGCGCTACGCCATCCGCTTCGGCACCACGGACGTACGAGAGCTCTCGTTCACGTCGAACGCCTTCGACGCTGCGTGGCTCGGCCTGTACGGCATGGCGTGGGCGGTGGAGAACGAGCCGGATCTCTCGGCGTCGTCCATCGCCACCGGCCTGCGAAAGGTGACCGGCGGCGGCGCATCGGTGGCGACCACCACGCCTTCGTCGTGGGCGACGGTGCAGGCGGAGTTCGCAGCCGGCCAGGCCATCGAGGTCAATGGCGCCAGCGGCAACTTGGACTACGACCTCTCCAGCGAAGAGCTCAGCGGCAACTTCGAGGTCTGGATCGTCCAGGACGGCGCGATCGTCACCGCCCCCTGAGCCGCCTACCAGAGGCTGGTGTGGTCTTCGACGACCCCGAAGGCGTCGTGGATGACGTGGTCCGCCAGCCGGCCGTGGAACGCGCCGTAGGGCTGCACGAAGATGCTCTGGATGAGGCGTAGGTCGAGGCGCTGCGCGCGAGCGCCGAGGGGTCGGAAGGTCAGGTCGACCCGATCGCCGACCAGGTGCCACGGGTCGGTCGTTCGTGCGCCCTCCTCCGGTAGCTCGAAGCGCACCTTCCCGAGTGGAAAGACCTTTCCGTCCACCCAATAGGCGTTCTCCTCGGAGACACCGCCGCGGTCGTAGACCTCCGCGGAGAGATTGAGCCCGATGGCGTGACCCGCTTGCCGGGAGGCGAAGCTCGCCCACTTCCACACCGTCTCGCGTTTGGCGCGCGAGCGGGTCCAATCGAGCACGCCGAGCCCTTCGTGGAGATCGAAGATCCGGTCCCCGAGCATCGCGGAGCCGCTCGCGGGCAGACCGGCGGCCTTGTGGGTGTAGGCGGCGCGACCCCGGCCGAGGTCGTGCAGGAGCGCGAGCGCTTCGATGTCGTCCAGGTGGATCTGGCAGGTCAGCGGTGTCCCGTCGGGAAAGCGCACGTCGACCAGGATCTCCCAGCCGTCGCGGTAGGTGACGCGGATGTGGTTCGGTCCCCAGCGCCACTCGGTGGTGCCGCGGATGGAGCTCGGCGCGATGGTCAGCCCGGCGCCCCCCGGCAACGTCTCTTCGAGCTCGAGCACTCGCTGGTCGACGCCGTCGACGATGTAGAGGAAGAGGTTCGACGCGTAGCCGAGCTGCACCAGCCCGAACGCGAGGAAGACCTCCGGCGTGGCGACCGAGATGTACTGCCACTCCTTGAGCCGCCAGCGGTCCGTGAGCTTCGGGGGGAAGGCTGGGTGGGCGATGGGGCTGCGGTAGCGGCCGAAGAGCCAGCCGCCACGGTGGGCGACGGGCGGTGCGAGGGGGAGTCTCATGCGAAGCCCTCCAAGAGCTCGGCGAGCGGTGCGTCGACCGCGAAGACGGATCCGTCCAGCGTCGCGACGGGCGCGGGAGGACGGGATCGCCGAAGGGCGAGCGAGCGGGCGCACGCCTCGTCGAGCCGCGCAGCGAATCCGGCGTCGTCGCGCGCTCGAGCGACCAGCGCCTCCCGCGCCTCGAAGGCGGCGTCGACGTCGGAGCACACCAGAAGCGTGTCGCAGCCGGCGTCGATGGCGCGCACCGCCGAATCCGCCACACCCCAGCGGTCGGCCACCGCCTTCATCTCGAGGTCGTCGGACACGATCACTCCCCGGTAGCCGAGCTCGTCGCGGAGCAGGCCCTGCAGGACGGTGCGCGAGAGCGTCGCCGGCAGCTCCGGGTCGAGCGCGTCGAAGAGCACGTGCGCCGTCATCAGTGACTCGAGCCCCGCGGCGATGGCCGCGCGGAAGGGAGCGAGCTCGACGGCATCGAGCCGCGCGCGCTCGTGCGTCAGCCGGGGGAGGGCGAGGTGGCTGTCGACGTCGGTGTCCCCGTGACCAGGGAAGTGCTTGCCGCAGGGCAGGACCCCACCGGCACGCAGGCCATCGGCGAAGGGGAGGGCGCGGGCGATGACCGCCTCGGGGTCGGTGCCGAAGGCCCGGTCCCCGATCACCGGGTTCGAGGGGTTGGAGTCGACGTCGAGGATGGGCGCGAAGTCCATCGTGAGGCCGAGCGCGGCGAGCTGCCGGCCGAGCACTTCGCCCAGACTGCGGAGCTGGTCTGCGCTCGCCTTCTCGGCCAGCGCGCGCATCGGGGGGAGGCGGACGACCGGCTCCCCGAGACGGGCGACCCGGCCCCCCTCCTGGTCGATGGCGAGCATCGGGGGGAGCTCGGCGGGGGTCTCCAAGCTCGAACACAGCTCGTGCACCTGAGCCGCGCTCTCGATGTTCCGCTTGAAGAGGATCAGCCCACCCAGCTCACCGGCGGCCAGGGCCTCCCGGATCACGAGTGGCACATCCGTCCCAGCGAAACCGATCACCAGCACCTGTCCGGGATCGAGCTTGGTCATCGCCGCCTCACTCCGCGAGCATAGCGACTGTGCCCATCGGTCGCGTGGTTTGCTAAAAAGTCCTGAAATTTCGTGCGATTGCGCGGCACGGCGGGGCGCCTGCGTCCTTGCCACGGGCAGCCACGGTTGCTAAGCCACTCCCTGTGGAGAGCACGCCGGACGACGACGAGGTCCAAGAAGAAGAGCTGGACCTACCCGGCCCTCCGCCCGCGGTCTATCCGGTCGAGCTGGACTCGAAGAACCTCGACAAGGACGCGGTCAAGGTCATCCGGCGGCTGACCCGCTACGGTCACCGAGCCTATCTCGTCGGCGGTGGCGTCCGTGACCTACTGCTGGACCGGGCGCCGAAGGACTTCGACGTCGCCACCAGCGCCAAGCCACAAGAGGTCCGGCGCCTCTTCCGAAACTGCCGGATCATCGGCCGACGCTTCCGCCTGGCCCACATTCTCTTCGGTGGTGGCAAGGTCATCGAGGTCGCCACTTTCCGCCGCGATCCGTCGCAGCGTTTCCACGCGCGCCACTACCCGGAGCCGCCCGAGGGCGTTCGGGAAGATCTCGAGCCGCCCGTGAAGTTGGCGCCCCTCCGCTCGCAGGCGGAGGAAGAGGACGATCTCCTCATCCGGAACGACAACGTCTTCGGCCACCCGCACGAGGACGCCGTCCGGCGCGACTTCACGATCAACGGGCTCTTCTACGATCTCGAGCGTAGCGAGGTCATCGACTACGTCGGCGGCATGCCGGACCTGCGTCGCAAGGTGGTCCGCACCATCGGCGATCCAGATGTCCGCTTTCGTGAGGATCCGGTGCGCATCCTGCGCGCCATCAAGTTCTCGGCCCGGATCGACATGGGCATCGACCCCGACGTCTACGACGCGTTGGTCGAGTACCGCGGCGAGCTCGGTCGCGCGGCGCGCCCGCGCCTGCTCGAAGAGCTGCTGCGGCTGATGCGCGGTGGAGCGGCCCACCGGTCCATCTATCTGGCGTGGGACCTCGGCGTGCTCGCCGAGTTGCTGCCCGAGGTGGCCAGCTTCTTCGACGACGATGCGCCCGGCACCGGTCGCACCTGGGGCCGGCTGATGGCCATCGACCGTCGCCACGCCGAGGGCAAGCTCCCGAGCGACGCGGTGCTGATCACGGCGCTCCTCCTCGGGCCGCTCGAAGAGCTCCTCGAGGGTGCCCGCGACCCCTCCGCCCTCTACGACGAGATCATGGAGGACGCCGCGTTCCGGCTGGCGCTGCCGCGTCGGATCAAGGAGCGCGTGCGCCTGATCGTGACCTCCCAGCGGCGCCTGCGGCAGGGGAAGCTCGGCTCGCTCGTTCGGCGCGATTACTTCGTCGACGCGGCGACCCTCTTCGCCCTCGACCAGGAATCGCGCGGGGAAGAGCTGCCGGATTGGGCCGTCGATCCGCAGTCGGTCAGCGAGGCCAAGCCCCGTCGCCGTCGCCGTCGCCGTCGCCGTCGCCGCGGCGGCAACGGCAAGAGCTAGCTCCTCAGTCGAGCTCGGCTTCGACGCGCGGGGGGGTCTCCCCTTCGCCTTCGGCGACCACGTCGAAGATGAGCCGGAAGGCACGGCCGTTCGGGTCCGGCTCGTCGTCGTCGGGGAGTCGGTGCGACAGGTTCGTGATGCCGACCAGCACGTGGGTCGTGTCGGGCGTCAGCTCCACCGGGAGGTAGCTCCGCCGGTCCTGCCGGCGCGGTGGTGCGCTCAACCGCGCGAGCTCGCGTCCATCGGCGCCGAGCCGTGAGCCGGTGAGCCCCCACTCCACGCCGTACTCGCCACGCAGCCAAACGCGCAGCCGGCTCTGTGGCGGCGCGCCGCGCACGTCCACGAGCGCGAAGACGGTGCCGTAGGTCTGCAGCTCGGGCCCCGGCCTCGTGTGATGGGGCATGTCCGCCAGCGCGACCTCGAAGGCCAGCGGCGCGGCCGCTCCCGGCCCGAGCCCACGGAGGGCTTGCATCGGCGAGTGCTCGTCCCGCGGACCGAGGAAGCCACGGACCACGGAGAAGTCCTCCATCATCGACTCGAAGCGGTCACCGCCGATCTCCACCGAGCGCTCGATCGCTTGCCACAGATCGGGCGCGGCGCGCAGATCGCCGCCCTCCCAGGTGCGCTGTCGGGCGAGCTGAAAGAGCTCTCGGACGAACGCGCCGTCGCCGCCGTCGTGCCGCTGGGAGATCATCGCGAGCAGGAGCCCACCGGCGGCGCCCTCGTCGGCACCCGTGAGCTCGCCGTGGCCGATCCACGGAAGGCCGGCCGTGCTCTGCTGGCGATCGAGCGCGTCCGCGCAGCCGAGGCGACCGGTGTAGTGCCAGGCGAGGAACGCACCGAGCGCTCGGTGCCAAGCGGGCGCCTCCGCCGGGTCCTGCTGCAGGGCGATCGCTTCGCCGTACGCCTGGGCGATGCACGGCTCCAGATCCTCGGTCGGGATGCCCGGGTCGAGGACGGCGTGGGCGGTCACGCCATCGAGGAAGCTCCAGCCGAGGGGCAGATCGGGACGGGCCCCGGCGAGTCGGTCGGTCGGCTCGAGGTAGAGGTCGAACGAGGGGCCTCCGCCGAGCGAGCCGTCTGGGAAGGGGCGAGGGAAGGCGCCCGCGTGGACGTAGGCGGCGACCCCCTCGAAGGCCTCGAGCACCGCTTGGAGCCGCTCCGGGGCTGCGTCACCGTGGACCGCGAGGGGCATCCGGGCCGAGCGCAGCGTGGTCCCGTCCGGCGGCCGCTCCGACATGGCTGGCCAAGGCACCCGAGGGCCCTCCCACCGGCGGGCGGTCAGAGCGACGAGCGCGTCGGCCACCCCATCGAGCCCGGGCATCACCGAGTTTCTCGGGGGGTCTTCACCCGCTTCGGTCTCGGCGTCCTGCTCCCCTTCGGGGGTGTCTTCGGCGCTGCTGCACCCGAGACCCCAGAGCAGCGCGAGGGACAGGAGGGCGACGAGCCACCCACGGGCTCGGTGTTCGCGCGGCGGAGACACTGGCGAAGGATTTGACACCATCCTCCCGAAACATCTACACGTTTTCATGGTCGCGGCACTCGGGTGGCGTGGCTCGAAAGGCAGACGTGACGACGGCATCGGGTTCAGGAACGGGCGGTTCGGGGGCAGGGTCACCCGCTTTCGACGCCGGTGGCTTCTACGAGTTCGATCTGACCGCCGGATCGGTGAAAGATCGTGGCGGCGAACGGGTCGTCGTGCTCACCGAAGCGGTGTTCACTCCGCTGGTGCAGTCGGCCGTTCAGAACGGCGACCTCACCGCCCTGCGGGAGCTCGGGAGCGCGCTCGGAGCGCGGGTCCAGGCGTCGGTCGGGGACCAGGCGGCGGCGTCCCCGTCGGCCGTCTTCGATGCGGTCGCGGGGCTCCTGGCCGTCTTCGGCTGGGGGCGTCTCGAGGTTCAGCGCTGGGGTGATGCGTTGGCGCTTCGTCTCCATGACGCGCCGGCTCACGACGAACACGGACTGGCGGTCTCGGCGCTGCTCGGTGGCTTGATGAGCACGCTCGGCGATTCGGACGCGGCGTGCGTGCCGGTCGCGGACGGCTCCTTTCTGTTGGTGGCTGCGGAGATCGCCGAAGAGGTCTGGGGCTGGGCCCAGGAAGCCGATGACGTCGCGACGCTGGTCGCGCGGCTCGCGCCGGGAGGTGGAGCATGAGCGAGGGACGCGTCGCCGCGCTCGAGCAGCTGCTGTCTCGAGTCCAGAAGAACCGTCAGGCGCCACGCACGGGCGTACGACCGGCCGTATCGGCGCCGGAGCCCGAGCCGGCCCCCGCCGCCGCGTCGCCGTCCTCGCCGCCGCGCAAGGAGCGGCCGAAGACCCCGCTCGAGCAGGCGATGACGGACTCGGTCGAGATGGAGATCCCGCGGGACGAGCCCGCCGTCGCGAAGGCTCCGGAGCCCCCGACCCCGGCCGCCGCTCCGGCACCGCCGACCCCGGCGGCACCGCCCGCGGCGAAGGCTCCCGAGCCGCCGACCCCCGCGGCACCGTCCGCGGCGAAGGCTCCCGAGCCGCCGACCCCCGCGGCGCCGCCCGCGGCGAAGGCTCCCGAGCCGCCGACCCCCGCGGCGCCGCCCGCGGCGAAGCCCCCGACTCCTGCGGCGCCGCCGGCTGCGAGCGCGCCCCAGCCTCCGGCCGCGGCAGCTGCCCCGGCCGACAGCGGGCCCGCGCAGGTGGCGATCGCCACGCCGACCGCTTCCGCTCCGGTGAGCGCGCCGAAGGGCGCGCTCGCTGCGCCCGAGCCGACCACCTTCGGTGAGCTCATGACGCGTGCGCTCGGCCTCCGACCGCGGTAGGCCCAGCCTCATGCTCCTGGCGATCGACGTCGGCAACACTCACACCGTGCTGGGCCTCTACGAAGGGGACCGGCTGGTGCACGACTTCCGGATCGAGACCTCGAAGGGTCGCACCACCGACGAGTTGCACGTGCTCCTCGCGAGCCTGCTGCAGACCGTCGGGATCGAGCGTCGCTCGGTCACCGCGTCGATCCTCGCGTCCGTGGTCCCTTCGCTGACCGACGTCACCGTCGAGGCGGTGGACCGGGCGTTCGATCACGACATCTTGTTGGTGCAGCCCGGGATCAAGACTGGCATGCGCCTGCTCTACGAGAACCCCCGAGAGGTAGGCGCCGACCGGATCGTCAACGCCGTCGCTGCGTTCGAGCGCGTGGGCGGCGGCGTCATCGTCGTCGACTTCGGGACCGCGACCACCTTCGACTGCATCAGCGGCAAGGGCGAGTACCTCGGTGGCGCGATCGCGCCGGGCATGCAGATCAGCGCGAGCGCGCTCTTCGCACGCGCGGCCAAGCTCCCCCGCGCCGAGATCGCGCGACCGCCCAAGGCCATCGGGCGCAACACCGTGCACTCGATGCAGGCGGGCATCGTCTTCGGCTACGTCGGGCTCGTGGATGGCCTGGTCGAGCGGCTGCGCGCCGAGATGGACGAAGAGGTCGCGGTGATCGGCACTGGCGGACTCGCCGTGCTGATCGAGCCGGAGAGCGAGACCATCGAAGAGGTGGACGAGTTCCTCACCCTCGACGGGCTACGGCTGCTCTGGGAGCGCAACCAGTAGCCGCCCAGCGCCCCCACGAAGCGCGCGGCAGCAGCCCGTGAGAGGAGCGTCACCACAAAGCGCGCGGCACGTCTACGACAAGCGGGGACGCTCTCACGCAGTTACGCCGCGCCCCGGGCCTGAAGACGTCGCTCCCCCAGCTCGCGGCTCAACTGCTCGAGAGCGTCCCCCACGAAGCGCGCGGCAGCAGCCCAGCGTCTCCAGTCACACCAGCTCGAAGCTCGGGGCCCTGCTTGGCTGCTCAAGAGCGTCCCTCTGCTTGAGTGCTCGAGAGCGTCCCTCAGCCGCCGGTGCGGCGGAACACCTGGTAGAAGTACGGGCCCGCGCCTGTGGAGGCCTCGATGTCGATCTTGTATCGGCCAGCCTCGGTGGTGCAGTAGCGCACCGCGGGGAACGCATTGCGGCTGCCGTCGCCGGCGAGCCGGTCGTTGCCCTTGGACAGGTTCACGTCCAGGTCGCTGACGCCGTCACCGCCGACCACGAGCACCGCGAAGCACTCGTTGGCCGGGAGGTTGAGGTTGTGGCTCGTCGACGCGCCCTGGCGGGCGAGGCGTCCGCGACCCGGCGCGAAGTTCGCATCGGGCTCGAAGCCCTCGACGCTCAGTAGCGAGGTCACCTCACCGAGGCGCACGTAGATGAGGCCGGCGAGGCCGAAGGGCCCGCGGGTGCCGCGGGGCCAACGGTAGGCGTGGTAGACGAAGTCGCCCGAGCCCTCGGTCATCTTGACCTGCATCCGGTACTCGCCGCTGTTCTCGGCGCAGACGCGCACGATGGGTCGGTTGTCCGCGGCGACGTCCTGATCGACCGGCGCGCCGTCCGGGTCCGCGACGATCAGGTCGAGGTTACGCACGGTGCCGGCACCGACCGCGAGGATCGCGTAGCACTTGCCACCCTCGAGGTTCACACCGAAGTTCCGCGTCTGCCCCTGCTGGAGCTGGCCGTGGGCGGCCTCGCCGTAGCCCTCGTAGCCACGCGCCTGCATGTCGGCGTCGAGGAGCGCGTAGGCGTCGTCGACGGTTCCGCTGGTCGTGGCCGAAGACGCGATGACGGGCGCGCTCGGGGCCGGATCGACGCTCGGTTGCGCCTGCTGCTGCTGCCACCAACCGGCGATGAAGACCGGGCCGCTGCCCTCGTACATCTGCGCCTTGAGCGTGTAGGTGCCGGTGTTCTGCGGGCAGAAGCGCACGAACGCGTCGACGTCGGTGCTCCGGTCGCTCTCGAGGTCTTCGCCGTCGGCGTTGAGCACGAAGAGATCGGTGTCGCCGGCACCCTGACCGCCGAGCGAGGCGAAGGCGTAGCAGTAGCCCTGGCGGAGGTTCAGCTCGCGCATGGTGTCGCCGCCCTCCTCGACGACCACGCCCTGCGGGTCACCGACGCGCTGGAAACGCTCACTGCCGAGGCGCTGGTCGAGCGCCGCGAGTCGGTTCTGGGTGGCGGCGTCGATCGACACCTGCTGCTGGGTCCGCTGCACCTGACCACCGAGCATCGCCGTGAGCTCCGGTCGCGCGTTCGGGGGCCCCTGGTAGAGCGCGTAGAAATACTCGCCCGAGCCGGAGGTCATCTGCAGACGTGCGAGGTGCCGGCCGCCGGTGTTCGCGCAGAGATGCACCCAGGGGTTCGGGTCGGGGGTGACCGAGTGACCGACGTTCCGGCCCATCGGGTCGAGCACGATCATGTTCAGGTCCGAGCCCTCGGCCGCCAGCGCGACCGCGACGTAGCATTGGCCGGGCTGGGCATCGATGCCGTACGCGATGAGTCCGCCGGTCTGCATGTTCGCGTTCCGAACCGCCGGGCCCATGCGCTGGAAGCCCTGGTTCGTCAGGTGCTGGTCGACCTGGTTGAGCCGCTGCATGGGCGCGCCGGTGAGGGTGGGCTCGGCGACTCCACCGGAAGCGCTCCCGATCACGGTGTTGCCCTGAGCGCCACCACCGCCGGCGGCACCGCCACCCTGGCCGTTGTTGTTGAGGGTGATCCGACGCGGCGACGGGCTGCACGCGAGGGCGAGGGCAAGGGACGAGAGGGCGAAAAGGGAAAAGCGCATGGCCTTGGGACGCAGAGCGTGGACGGAGATTCGATCGCCAGAGGGCTCGAGCGTCGAGCCCCTACGGCGACGGTATCGAAGCACGGAGGCCGACGCCCGCGCAACCAGCGGCTCGCCGGGCCGAGGAGGAGCGCCGTGTGGGCCACGGGGTCCACCGGAAGAGAGGCACCGTGCTCCGGAGAATGTTCGCGATTTCAACGTTTTGTGCCCTGCTCGGGCTCGCCGTGCCGGTGTCGGCGGAGGAGCCGGAGGCCCCGAGCCTCGCCGTCCGCACCGACCGGCGCGCGCCCTGGTCCGCCCATCGGATCGGCGGGGACCTGTTGGGGCTGGCGTGGAAGCGGGTTCGGCTGGATGCGCAGATCGGCGTGGGTCGCTACCACGGGGCCCGAGTCGAGCTCGGCTGGGACCGAGGGGCGCTCGACGGACCGCTCGTGGGGTTGGGCTACGAGCTCTGGCCGATGGGCCGTGGGGTCGACGGGCTCTTCTTCGTGGTCGGCGGTCGGCTGGCGGTCGCGCTCGATGGCCCGGAGCGGGCCGATGCGTTCGCCGAGCTGGGCTATCGGCACCTCTGGCGCGGGGCGACCCTCGGCGCCTCGCTGGGGGCGGCCCACCGCTGGACGCTGGACGAGAACCGCGGCCGTCGGTGGGCCCCCGTCGGGTCGATCAGCGTCGGCTGGGCGTTCTAGCGCGTTCGCCCTTTCCTTGACCGGTCCCGGCCGCCCCGACAGGCTCGGGCGGATGGGTCTCAGGCTCGAGGTACGCTCGCTCTGGTCCGCGGGGTCCGAGCCGGCGCGCTACGAGTTCGACCAACCGAGGGTCGTGATCGGTCGCCGGCGTGGGGCGGACGTGATCCTGCCTCACGCGGCGGTGAGCCAGCTCCACGCCACCCTCGAGGCCCGCGGCGCGGGGTACGCGCTGCGGGACGAGGGATCGACGAACGGCACGCGCGTCAACGGACAGCGCATCGCCCCCGGTCGCCCGAAGCCCTTGCGGGAAGGGGACCGGGTCGAGATCGGGGGCTTCGCCATCGAGCTCACGGTGGGCCTCGCGACGAACGCGACGAGCGCCGAAGACACTCGCGCCCTGGCGCTGCGGTTGCTCCGCGAGGCCCGCGCCGACGACGTACCCGAGCCCTCGCTCACCGTGCTCAACGGGGTCGGCGCCGGCACGCGGATGGAGCTCCCGCCGGCGCCCTCGAGCGTGGTGATCGGCCGCGGCGACGACGCGGACCTCCAGATCGACGACGCGGATGCTTCACGCGCGCACTGCGAGGTCGCGCGGACCTTCGCCGGGGTCGTGGTCCGTGATCTCGGGAGCAAGAACGGCGTGCTCCTCGAACGGCGACGAGTGCGCGAGGAGCGGGCGCTCTCGGACCGTGACGAGTTGACCATCGGCGCGACGGTGGTGCTCTACGAAGACCCCGCCTCGGCGTCGCTCGACGAGGTCTCCGCCGCGGACGACGAGGCGGTCGAGGAGCTCCCCACGCCACCGGAGCCGGAGCCGGAACCGACGGTCGAGCCCGAGGGCTCCGGTGACGCCGAGCCGGCGGAACCTCCGCCGGCGGAGCCCGTCGCCGAGGTGGTCGCCGCGCCGCGTCGGAAAGAGGCCCCGCGCACCGACACGCTCATCTATGCGCTGGCCGGCTCGGTGCTCGCGCTGAGCATCGCGGCGCTCGTGTGGCTCCTCAGCAGCGGCTGACGCCACGAGCTCCGTGCCACCGGGCTTCAATGATTACAGCCCAGGTGATACTTTCGACCGGTGGTTCGGTCGCCACGAGCGCGCTCGTCGAGGCGACGGGCGACGCATTCGCCACAGGGTGTCCCGGACCGGTGGCCGAAGTGGCCGATGGAGAGAAGTCGTTGAGCCCACGGAGATCCTGCTTCAGTTGCGTCGCGGCGCTCTTCCTCGCTGCAGCCCTCGGCTGTTCGGATGACGTAGCGCCCACCGACGGCGGCTCGCTCTGCCGCGCCGACTCGGACTGCGACGACGGCGTGTTCTGCAACGGGGTCGAGCGCTGCGCGACGGACATCGCCAGCGCGTCGGCGAACGGCTGCAACCCGGGCACGCCGCCCTGTGGCTCCGAGAGCTGTGACGAAGAGACGGACTCGTGCGCTACTGGCTGTGTCGACGCCGACGGCGATGGGGTGGACGACGTCGCCTGTGGCGGCAACGACTGCGACGACGCCGACCCGAACCGCTATCCGGGGAACCCGGAGCTCTGCGACGAGGCGGGGCACGACGAAGACTGCGACCCAGCGACGCTCGGCAGCAAGGACCAGGACGGTGACGGCTACGTCGACATCGTCTGCTGCAACGGCACGACCTGTGGAGCGGACTGCGACGACACGCGCGTCGGGGTCTCGCCGGAAGCCACCGAAGCGTGCAACCAGCTCGACGACGACTGCGACGGGGACGTCGACGAAGGGGTGAGCATCGCCGGCTTCGTCGACGCGGACCGGGACCTGCATGGTGACCCGGACCGACCGCTCGTGGCGTGTGCGGACACCGTGGGCTTCTCGTCGCTGGGAGACGACTGCGACGACACGAACGTCGCGGTGCACGGCGCGCAGCTCGAGATCTGCGACGGCATCGACAACAACTGTCGGAACGGCGCCGACGAGGTCCTGGACACCGCGACCTGGTACGTCGACGCCGATGGCGACGGCTTCGGCGACCCCTCGGAGACCATCGAGAGCTGCGACGTGCAGATGGGCTACTCGCTCTTGCCCACGGACTGCGACGACGATGATCCGGACGTGAACCCGGCGGCGGCCGAGCTCTGCAACGGGCGGGACGACGACTGCAACGGGCTCGCCGACTTCGCGATCGGGCCCAACGACTTCGAGGACGACGACGGCGACGGGGTCGTCGACGCGGCCTGCGATCCGGCGCCCGACCTCGCGGACTGCGCCGACGGAGACGTCGAACGGTACCCCGGCGCCACCGAGAGCTGCGATGGACGCGACAACGACTGTGACGCCACGGTCGACGAAGACTGCGTGGGCGGCCGTACGTGTCCGCGCGGCACCGACCAGTCCACGTCGCCGGCCTGCGACGCGATTCTCTGCGAAGCGAACCAGCGGGTCGTCGCTCACGAGTGCACGGCGTGTTCGCCGGGCTTCGAGAGCGCGGCGGGAGCCGACGCGAGCGGCGCGGACACGAGCTGTTCGAACATCGACGAGTGCGCGATGGCGAACGACTGCGACGACATCTGCATGGACACCGTCGGGGACTACGAGTGTGCCTGCACGCCGCCCTACACGTTGGCGCCCGACGGGCGCGCTTGCCTGGGTGAGGCCAGCTTCGACTACACCGGTGACGTTCAGACCTTCGTCGTCCCCGAGGGGGTGTCGTCCGTGGACGTCACGGTGCAGGGAGGCGAGGGCGGTCGAACCAGCTCGGCGGGTTCGCCACCTGGCGGACAAGGAGCCGTGACCACCGCCACCCTCGCGGTGACCCCGGGGGAGACCCTCTACGTCTACGTCGGGGGTCGCGGTAGCCCTTCGGCGGCGGGCTACAACGGCGGCGGCAGCGCGGGTGGCGCGACCATCACCGGTGGCGGCGGTGGCGGCGGAGCCTCCGACATCCGTCGGGGCGGCATGGCGCTCGCGAATCGAATCGTGGTCGCCGGTGGCGGGGGCGGCGCGGGGCACTCCGGTGACGCGGGAGGCTCCGGCGGAGGGCTCCAGGGCGCCAACGGCGGCGGAGGCGGCCGCGCGGGCGGCGGCGGCACCGAGGCGATGGGTGGCACGGGCGGCACCGCGGACCTCATGGGTGGGAACGGCTCGCTCGGTCTGGGGGGCGACTCGCCATCTGGATTCAACACCGGTGGCGGCGGGGGCGGCGGCTACTACGGGGGTGGCGCTGGTGGCACCGTGACGGCGGCTGGCCTGGCGGGCGGCGGCGGCGGCGGATCCTCGTACGTCCTACCCGGCGCGACCGGGGTCACGCTTCAACGCGGCGGGCGCACGGGGCGCGGCAGTGTCTTCATCCGCTGGTGATCAGAACCAGGCGATGAGGCCGAGGCTCGGCGTGAGCACGCGCCCGGTCTGCTGGTGGCTCGCGAGGATGCGCCGGCCGTCCATCTCGAGGTCGAAGTCCGCGTTGATCTTCAACCGGGAGATGCTGAGCTCGAAGGCGATCCAGAAGCGCTTCTTGCCGAGCGCGATGCCGAGCTGGCCCGTCAGGTAGGCGGCGCGACCGCTGGTGCTCACGGTCGCCTCCTGTCGGCAGCTCTCGGTGCCGTCGAGGCAGATGGCGACGTCGGACGAGAAACGGGAGATCATCAGCTGCGGTCCCGCCCACAGGTGCACGTAGCGGCTGCTGTAGCCGACGTGCAGCGGGAAGGCGAAGTCGAAGCGACGGAACGAGTCGATGCGGACCTCGTCCGTGAAGCGTTCGACCGGAAAGTCGTTGAAGCCGAAGAGCACTCGAGCACCGAGCACGCCGTAGATGCCCGGCGCCTTTCGCATCCACTGCAGTCGGAAGCCCGCACCCGCGTTCGTGGGCCCGAGCCGAGCGCCGAGCTCGAAGCGCTTGCTGACGCCGTAGCTGAGCGCGAGCTGACCATCCGCCGACGGCGGCTGTACCAGGGCGGCGGTGGCGGCCTGGCCGACCTCTTCGAGGTCGTTGCTCGTCGGGCGACCCTCCAGCGTGTCGTCGATGGTCTTCACGCGCTCGAGGGTGTCGCCGGGCATCGCCCGGGCCGGCGTCGCCGAGACCGAGCCCACGACCTGCCAGTGGCCCTCCGGCGTCAGCCGTGCGGGCTGCACGTTCGCGACCGACGCCGAGCATCCGAACGAGCAGGTGAGGGCGGCGAGAGCGAGGAGGAGGCGAGGCATCTGGTGGTGAGTCGGGGCGAGCCCGAGCCCTTTCCAGAAGCGATTCGCGTGCCAGGCGGAAAACTCAGTGATCTCCGCTCACGGAGTGTGTCGATCTGCGCACGAGCCCCGAAAGATGGGGCAATTCGGGGGTGATCGGCTTCGGCTATGGCACAAGTCGACACGAGACGGCCGTGCCTAGCCGAGCTTCTCCAGCCGGCGCCGGACGGTGCCTCGATCGATGCCCAGCACCCGCGCCGCGGCCGATTGGCTCCCGTCCTGCGCTTCGAGCACCTTGGCCAGGTACCAGGCCTCGACCTCTTCGAGCGGCGCGGTTCCAGCGGCGATCGCGGCCGGGACCAGGCCGTCTCCGGGGTCGCTGGCCCGGCTGGCGTCGAGCATGGGCGGCTCCAGCCCGAGCACGACCGAGCGGAGCGCGTTCTGCAGCTCGCGAACGTTGCCCGGCCAGCGGTGAGGCAGCGCCCGGGCCTGCTCGAGCCAGCGCTCCACGCGCGCCCAGACCTCGGGCAGCTCGTCCTTGCCGACGTAGCGGGCGACGAAATGGCGGCCGAGCTCCGGGATGTCCTCACGCCGGTCGCGCAGCGGTGGCACCCGCAGCACGTGGCCGGCCAGGCGCTCGAAGAGATCGCGGCGGAACTCCCCCGCCTCGACCATCGCTTCGAGGTCCAGGTGCGTGGCGGCGATGTAGCGACACTCGGCGGGGAAGGGCTCGTCCGATCCGAGCGGACGGACCTCGTCGGTCTCCATCACGCGGAGCAGCTTCACCTGGGTCGCGCGCGGCAGGTCGCCGACCTCGTCCAGGAAGAGGCTCCCGGAGTGCGCTTGGCGGATCGCGCCGAGTCGGTCCTGGTCGGCGCCGGTGAACGCGCCCTTGCGATGGCCGAAGAGCGCGCTCTCGACCAGCGTGTCCGGGATGGCGGCGGCGTTGAGTGCCGCGCGCGCCGGGAGCCCATCCGGATCGGCGGCGGGCAGGCTCACCTGGATCGCCTTCGCGAGCGCCTCCTTGCCGGTGCCGGTCTCGCCGAGGAGCAGCACGTCGTGGTCGACGATCACTCGCTCGAGGCAGAGCGCGTCGCGGAGCGAGCTGCCGAAGCACGCGGACCAGGTCTCCGCTCGCAGTCGCTGCATCGCGGGCGACGCCCCGACGAGCCGATCGAGGTCGCGAGTGCAGCGCGCGGCGGCGCGCGCGATGCGGAGATACGCCGTTCGCTTGAGCGGTAGCGCGTCCCAGACCTTCGCGCCGATGCCCTCCCACGGCTCGACGTCCTGCAGCGCCTCGGCGTGCCCGAACGCGAGGAGCAAACGCTCCGCGCCTTCTTGGTCGTCGCTCTCGAGGGTCTCGACGAGGGTGCGTCGGCGTCCGCGGCCGCCGAGATCGTCGCAGGCGTCGCGCGCGGCGGCGCGCACTTCGGCGGACTGGTGGAAGGGGTTTCGTTCGAACGCGGCGAGGATCTCGGTTGGTGCAAATGACATCAGCGGTCGGCGCAGCTTGGTGTCGTTTGCACCGGCCGCAATCCCCCTGCGGGTCGATTTCGTCGAGGAAGCTCCGGTGATCGCATTCGGCACGCCGCTCGCAATGAGGGGAGGGCAGGAGAACCCATGCCCCTCACCCTCTACCTCATCGCACTCTTCGTCGGCGGCCCGCTGGTCCTCTTCAGCGCGCTCGGTGGCGACATGGACACCGACGTCGACTTGGACGTGGACGCCGACGTGGATCTCGACGTCGATGCGGACGTCGACGCGGACGTCGGTGCTGGCCTCGAGTCCTGGCTGCCCTTCGCGCGGGTTCGCTTCTGGATCTTCGCGCTCTTCATGGTCGGCCTGCTGGGCACCACGCTGACTCTCGCGGGTGAGCTCGGCGGTCCCCTGGTCGCCGCGTTGGCGTTCGGTATCGGCACGCCGCTCGCGATGGTCGGTGAGCGCGCCATCCGCGCCATCAAGAGCGCGAGCACCTCGGCCACCACCAGCGCCTCCGACTTCGTCGGGGCGCAGGGCGTCGTTCTCCTGCCCGTGGGGCCGGCGCAGGTCGGCCAGATCCGTGTGCGGGTGCGCGGCCGGGAGATCGACCTCGAAGCGCGCCTCGACTCGGACCTCGAGTCACCGATCGCCACCCACGAGCCGGTGCTCGTCTACGAGCTCACGGGCGACGGAGTCGCCCTCGTCCAGCCCCTGCCGCGGGGCTGACACCACACACCAGCCCGTTCGCGGGCTCGCTTCCCACCCTCACGAAAGAAGGCCCTCATGCACCCAAACCTCGAATCCCTCCTGACCGCGATGCCCATCGCAGGCGCCGTCGTCCTCGGCGTGCTCTTGATGGTGGCATTCGCACGTCGCTTCCTCATCATCGGTCAGCCCGACGAGCTCCTCGTCCTCTCCGGTCGCAAGCACCGCGCCCCGGACGGGAGCATGGTCGGCTACCGGGTCGTCCACGGGGGTCGCGTCTGGCGCTGGCCCATCGTGGAGAAGCTCGAGCGGATGGATCTCTCGATCCTCACCGTCCCGATGTCGATGCGCGGCGCGTACTCCGAAGGCGGCATCCCGCTCGAGCTGCATGCCGTGGCGAACGTGAAGGTCTCCAGTGACCTCGCGCTCGCAGGCAACGCCATCGAGCGCTTCCTCGGTCACCAGCGCTCGGAGATCGCTCGCGTCGCCAAGGAGACCCTCGAAGGTCACCTGCGCGGCGTGATCGCCACCATGACGCCCGAAGAGGTGAACGAAGACCGGCTCAAGTTCGCCGAGCGCCTCGCCGAAGAGGCGGGCGCGGACCTCGCGAAGCTCGGGCTGCAGCTCGACGTCCTGAAGATCCAGGCCGTGAGCGACGAGCGCAGCTACCTCGACAGCATCGGCCGCAAGCGCATCGCGGAGATCCTCCGTGACGCGAAGGTCGCCGAGTCCGACGCGGCCCGAACCGCCGAGGAGTCGGAGGCGCGAGCGAAGGCTCGCGGCACCGTTGCCCGCAAGAACGCGGAGGCCGTCGTCGCCCGCCGGGAGAACGCCCTGCGGACGTTGAAGGCCGAGCTCTCCGCCCAGATCGAGGCGGCCGAGCAGCGTGCCGAGCAGGCGGCCCTCGCGGCTCGCGCGGAAGCGGAGCGGGAGCTCCAGACCATCCGCGCCGAGGTCGAGAAGCGCCGGCTCGAGGCCGACGTGGTCGCCCCCGCCGAAGCTCATCGCGAGGCGGAGCGACTCCTCCAGGAGGGCGCCAAGGCGTCCATCGCCATCGACGGTCGCGCCATCGGTGACTCCCTCGCCGCCGTCGGCGAGGCCTGGAAGGAGCTCGGTGACGACGCGATGGACATGATCCTCATCCAGCACCTCGAGTCGATCTTCGACAAGGTCACCGACGCCGCCGAAGCGGTGCAGGCCGACGCCGTCGAGCTCATCGACGCGGGCGACGGAAAGACCATCGCCGGCTACGTCTCCGCCTACCCGGCCACCGTCGGTGCGCTGCTCACGCAGCTCGAAGAGCAGCTCGGCCTCGACGTGAAGCGTCTGCTTCGCGGCGAGCCCAGCGCCCCCCGCACCGGCTCCGACGAGAGCGACTCGCGCCACGCCGCTTGAGCGCGCTCCCTCACCCCCACCTTCCCTCCAACGAAAGAGACAAACATGCCCACCATCGTCATCGTCCTCCTCGCCATCGCTGCGTTCGTCGCGGCGTTCGCGGGGATCATCCGCGGCCTCATCCGGCTCTGTCAGCCGAACGAGGTCCTCGTCATCAGCGGCGGTCGTCGCACCGTCGGCGCTAAGACCCTCGGCTACCGACTCGTCCAGGGCGGCCGCGGCTTCGTCGTCCCGCTCTTCGAGACCGTCGACCGTCTCGACCTGACCAACATGATCATCGACATCCACGTGCGCGGCGCGTACTCGAAGGGCGGCATCCCGCTCGACGTGCAGGGCGTCGCGAACGTGAAGATCGCGTCGTCGGAGCCGGTCCTCGGAAACGCCATCGAGCGCTTCCTCGGCAAGCCGAAGTCCGAGATCATGAAGGTCGCGCGCGAGACCCTCGAGGGGAACCTCCGCGGGGTCCTCGCGACCCTGACCCCCGAGGAGGTCAACCAGGACCGCGTGAAGTTCGCGCAGAGCCTCCTCATCGAGGCCGGCGAGGACCTGCGCAAGCTCGGACTCGTGCTCGACACGCTGAAGATCCAGCACGTCTCCGACGAGCGGGGCTACCTCGACAGCATCGGCCGCAAGCAGTCCGCCGATCTCCAGAAGCGCTCGCGTGTGGCGGAGGCGGAGAGCTGGGCCGAGGCCATGGAACGCGACGCCGAGAACCACGAGGCCAAGGAGCAGGAGCGGATCGTCGCCGAGATGGCGATGGCCCGGGCCGACGCGGCCAAGATGGTCGCCGACGCGGAGACGCGGCTGGCGGCCCTGGTGGCCGAGCAGCGCGCCGCCGTGACCGCCCTGGTCGCGCGGGCGCAGGCCGAGCTCGAGGTGCAGGAGATGCGCATCGAGCAGACCCGACTGCGCCTGCAGGCCGACGTGGTCGCGCCGGCGGCCGCCGAGCGCGACGCCCGAGTGGCTCGTGCGGAGGCCGACGCCGCCTCGGTGATCGAGGAAGGACGGGCCACCGCGATGGCGCTTCGCTCGATGGGCGAGCGCTGGCGTGAGGCCGGACCGGACGCGCGCCGGATCTTCGTCGCGCAGAAGGTCGGGACCCTCGTCGACGAGATGCTGACCACCGTCGCCAGCCGTCCGGTCGGGAAGATCACCGTGATCGATCCCTCCATCGGCGCGGGCGGTGGGGACCTCGGCTCCAAGGCCACCGTCGCTTCGCGGCTGCTGCAGGCGACGGGCACCGACCTGGGATCGTTCTTCGGCCGTGCGCCGGCTCTCCCGCGAGGCGTCGCGGGCGAGTGAACCAGCCTCCGAGGGCCTGATGGGCCCGGCGAGTGCCCCCTCTGCGGAACTTTCCGTGGAGGGGGCATTTCGCGTTGTCGCGAAAGTGCGCGTCCCACGACCTAGGTGGCATGATGCGAGTCATGGTGAGAGCACTTGGCTTGGTCGCAGCCGCCGTCTGTGCGGTGGGCGTCCTCGGCTCGCCCGCGTCCGTGGAAGCCCAGGACCGCGCTCGGCTCCATTTCGAGGCCGGCGCGTCCTACTACGAAGCGGGCGACTACGAGGACGCGCTCCGCGAGTTCACTCGGTCCTACGAGCTGAGCCACGAGCCGAAGCTCTTCTACAACTTCTCTCTCTGCCACGCGCAGCTCGGTCGCTACGAGCAGGCTGCCGAGGACCTCGAGCGCTACCTCCGGGAGGTCTCCGAGATCGAGAACCGGGGCAACCTCGAGCGTCGACTCATCAACCTCCGCGAGCGAGCCTCGGACGACGGTGAGGGCGGTGGCGATGCGCGACCGGAGGACGAGCTGGAGACGGGCGAAGCGGACGAGGGCCTGAGCATCTCGCCGGTCGCCATCGCTGGCTTCGCCGCGGCTGGCGCGGGAGCCGTCATGCTGGGTGTCTTCGGTGGTCTCGCGCTCGGTGAGCAGAGCGACCTGGACGCAGACCCCTGCTCTGCCACCCGGACCTGTGACGCGAGCGGGTTGCGCACCAAGGCCATCCTGGCCGACGTGGGCCTCGGCCTGCTCGTGGCCGGCGCGGTGGTCGGGACCGTCTTCCTCTTCATCGGTGGGGACGACGACGGCGACGGCGAGACCGCCCGCTGGAGCGTGAGCCCGGCCGTGAGCCGGGACGGCGCCGCGCTGTCCGCCCAGGGGGTCTTCTGATGCGCGCGGCGATTGTGGCGTTCGCGCTCCTGACGGGGTGCACGGTGCTCACCAGCCCCGGCGACTACGAGGGCGGCAGCGTCGACGGCGGCACGAGCTGCGACGGTGACGGCGACTGTCCGAGCGGGTTCTGTGACACGGACCGCGGCCAGTGCGTCGAATGTCGGACCAGCGATGATTGCTCCGGTGACGAGGAGTGCGTCGCGGGCTCGTGCGCGGCCGACACCTGCGGCGGCGAGGTCTGCTCCGATGCGACGCCCGCGTGCCTGGTCATGGGGACCACCGAGCGGTGCGTGCAGTGCGTGGCCGCGACCGACTGCCCGCCCGGCGAGAGCTGCGCCGACGACAACACCTGCGAGTCCTGCACACCGGACGCCGCCTGCGCCGCCGACGAGGCCTGCGTCGTGGACCCGGGGGGCGACTACTGCGTGGACTGCGACGCCGACGACGATGGCGCGATCCGACCCGACCCGGAGTGCGCGGGCGTGGCCGGTGATCGGGACTGTGACGACGACGGCGATGGCTTCTGTCGTGGCACCGCCGAGTGCATCGGCGAGTGCGACGAGATCGCGGTGGACTGCGACGACGGCGACGCGGACGTGCGGCCGGTCATCACCGCCTGCGTCGACCCGGCCTACACCACCTGCACCGAGCCCGGGGACCTGCTTCCGGGTACGGGCCCGTCCTCGGTGAGCGCGCTGGCGCTCGGCGCGCTCGCCGAGCCTCTCGAGCCGAACGTGCGCTCGCCGATCTCCGTGGTGGCGGAGTCCGAGCCTGGCTACTTCGACGTCGTGCACCTCGAGGGCGCGGGCACCGAGGGGTACGCCGACCGCGTGCGCCGTACGGTGGGCGTGGAAGGGCGCGACCTGAGCACCGGTCCACTCCCCGCGACCGATCTCGAGGACTTCCTCGACCTCCGCGTGAAGCGCGACGCGGCCGGCACGGTTTTCGGCACGCTCGGGACCGACAGCGATTCCGGAATGAGGTCCGTCGAGGCCATGCTCGTGGACGGGTTCGAGGGCGCACCGATCGGGTCGGTGGTCGCCTACAACGACCCGGACGCGGTCCCGCCGATCGACGTCTCCGTCGAGATGCTCGCCACCGCGCTGCCTTACGTCGTGTGGTGCGCCGACAAGGGGGACGTCTACGACCTGCGCGCCGGCTCTGGCACGCTCTTCTTCGAGATGGGCGCGCTGACGCCCGCCGATTCGCCGATGATCAGCACCGCCCGTGGCTTGGTCAGCGCAGGGATTCGCGAGGTCCCGGACCTCTTCTATTGGGATCCGCGGGCCGTGTTCGAAGGCACCGTTCCCCGCGACGAAGGTGGTGGTGCGGCGCTCGCCGCCGCCGAGTCGACCCTCGGCTTCGACGCGCGTTTCTCCGGGGGCGAGTTGGTGATTCGCTCCATCACGTTCACCGAGGGCGGCTACCTCGACAACGACCCCACGTCCCTCGACGAGGCGGACGCGGCGTCGCACGTGGCCATCAGCAGCTACAACAGCATCGGCTTCGTCGCCTTCGACGGGGAGACCGAGTCCGGCGCGCGCCGGATCTTCGCCAGCCGCGCCGCCCAGGCCGCGGACGCCACCGTCGCGACCGCGCCCATGGAGCTCACGGGCGAGACCTCGCCCGACTTCACCACGATCTACGGTCTCGAGGTCGCCGCCCGGACGACGGGCGGCATCGTCGAGGTCGCCGTGCTCGTCCACGGAACGCTGGAGGGCGGCGCCGAGCCGGGGCTCTACCTCTACCTCGCCCGCCGCTGCGGCACCTGACGCGAGCTCAGGGCGAGAAGCCGATCCAGCCATGGGCGAGGGCGCGCGTGGCCATCGCCGTGGCCAGGTCACCGTCGATGGCGACCCCACGCAGACGCATGCGTCGCGGCTGGCCGTCCGCGGGGTGGATCAGGAGGTCGGCGCGTCGAGCCTCGGGTCGGCAGTCGTAGAGCAGCACCGCGTCGAACCAGCCCCCCTCTCGCTGCTTCACCGGCTGCAGGCGGTCGCCGGCGTAGCTCATGAAGTCCTCGCCGCTGGTGTCGTTCACCTGTCGTCGGAGCGCGCTCTCGCCGATCTGGCTGACCTTCGTGTAGCCGTCGCGCACGACGCGCCGGATGCGATCGGCGCAGGCGCGCGCCTCGTCACTGACCGGGTCGGGGGTCATGTTCACCAGGAGGATCTCGAGCTCGCGGTCGCCGGCGCGAACGCCATGAGGCTCTCCGATGCAGAGCGCGAGAATGGCGAGGGCGAGCAGCGTTCGGCCGTTCATGCGTCGTCTCCTTCGGCGGCGCCGCCCAGGGACCCGAGCAGGGCCTGGAGCCACTCGAGCTCCCCATCGGCAGCGAGACCGACCGGCCCGTCCGCTCCACCGTCGAGGGCGTAGACCGGCGTCGCGGCCGGTGGCCGCAGGACATGGACGGAGCGCAGGCCGCGGGTCATCCGGCGTCCGTTTCGCAGGGTTCGTGGCGCGGCGATGCGTAGGACCACCACGGTCTCGAAGGCGGCCCACGCCGTGGGCACGACCGTGGGGTCGGAGAGCCAGGCTCGCGCCGCGTCGGTCGGCTCGCTCGCGTCCAGGGTGCGGCCACGCGCCAGCCCCGCGCGGAGTTGGGCGATGGCTCGCTCTTCGGAGCCGAGGAGCTCGGGCCCGTCGTGGATCACCACGAAGCGGAGGGTGCCGGGGGTGGGAGCCACGGGGTCCGAGCCCGACTCCGCCTCCCGATCGCCGAGGGCCGACTGCGACTCCGGCTCTCGATCGCCGGGAGCCGATTCCGCCTCCGCCCCCCGATCGTCGAGAGCCGACTCCGACTCCGCCTCCCGATCGTCGAGAGCCGACTGCGACTCCGACTCCGCGACCGACGGCGCAGGTCCAGAAGAGCTCGAGCAGCCCATCCACGCGAGTATCAGGAACACACGCACGCTCGGAGGCTACCAGCTCACGGCGTGATCGGATCGAGCTCTGCGTCGGCCGGCTCGATGCGGATCCGTGCCTTCTCTTCGGGATGGCCGGCGCCCGTCATCTCGTCGATCGGCGTGGCCGTCACCACGATGTCCGTCTCGCCGCGAAAGGCGACCAGGTGGTCTCCGCTGCCGGCCCACCAGCACTCGACGCGCACCAGCTCGCCCTGCTCGGGCGGCCGCGGCGCGCACGCGCCCAGGTAGATGCCCACGTCGTGAGCTTCGCGCTCGCCGGAGTCGCGGATCAGGACCAGGCTCGCCTGCGACGCCGGCATCTCGATGGCGGCTCCGCTGGCGCCCTCGGGCGCGTCCTCGAGCCTGAGCGCAATGGCGATCCGAGGTGTCTCGCCGCTCGCCGTCCGTGGCGGGGGCGCCTGCGGCTGGGCGCACGCGGACGCGAGCACCCATCCGATGAGAAGGACTCGATTCATCCGCCGTCGATGCCGTAGGAGCGCAACTTGCGTTGCAGTGTCCGTCGGTCGATCCCGAGGGCCACGGCGGCCTTGGTGATGTTGCCGTCCAGGCTGTTGAGCACCTGCTCGATGTGGGCCCGCTCGACCTCGGCGAGGCTCTTGGGGCTCGCGTCCGCGGCGATGCTCGCCTGCATGCCCGGCCGCTCGGATGTGACGCCGGAGTGGCCGAAGACGCTCGCGGCGATCATTCGGCCGATCAGGCTTCCGTCGAGCGCGTTCCCCTCGGCGAAGAGCGCTGCGCGGCGGAGGACGTTCAACAGCTCGCGGACGTTCCCCGGCCAGTCGTAGGCGACGAGCGCCTTCTCGGCGCCGGAGTCGAGCTCGAGCTGGGGTGCGCCGACCCGCTCCAGCAGGTGGCGGGTGAGGGGGAGGATGTCGTCGCGCCGCTCACGGAGTGGGGGCAGCCGCACCGGGAAGACCTGCAGCCGGAAGTAGAGATCCTCGCGGAACCGCCCCTCCTGAACCTGCTCCCAGAGGTCACGGTTCGTCGCCGCGATGATGCGCACGTCGACGTCGTGCTCCCTCGAGTCGCCCACCGGGCGAATGCGCCGGGTCTCGAGCGCCCTCAGGAGCTTCGGTTGGAGATCGATGGGCAGCTCGCCCAGCTCGTCGATGAAGAGCGTGCCGCCCTTCGCTTCCCGGAAGAGCCCGAGGCGGTCGGCGGTCGCGCCCGTGAAGGCACCGCGCTTGTGACCGAAGAGCTCGCTCTCGAAGAGCTCGCCCGGAACACACGCGGCGTTCATCGCCACGAAGGGGCCGTCGGCGCGAGCGCTCGTCGAGTGGATCGTACGGGCCACGACCTCCTTGCCGGTGCCGGTCTCGCCGAATGCCGTCACCGTCTCGTCGGTCGGTGCGACCGTGTCGATGAACTTGCGGACCTCGGCCATCGGTCGGCTCTCGCCGATGAGCCTCGGCGTGTCGTCACCGCCGCTCTCCCGCTCGCGAGCGCCGTCGGCGATCGCCTGTCGCAGCAGTGGGCCCAGCACGTCGGCGTCGACCGGCTTCTCCAGGAAGGAGAAGGCGCCGAGCTGCATCGCCTCGACCGCGGCCTCGACCGACCCGTGGCCGGTGAGCACGACGATTCGTGTCGGAGAGCTCCCGCGCCGACGAAGCACCTCCAGGCCATCCATCCCCTTCATCCGGAGGTCGAGGAGCGCCGCCGCCGGTGGCTCGTCGCTGCGGAGGTAGGGGAGCGCCTCTTCGCCGCTCGCGGCCTCGAGCACCTCGAATTTCAATCGGCTCAGGGCCTTGCGCATGGCGAAGCGGAAGGCGTGGTCGTCGTCGACCACCAGCACGCGGGTCGGGGCGCTCACCGAGTCGGGGCCTTCACGCGGAGGCCTCCATGGGGAGGCTCGCCGGTAGACGGATCGTCGCGCGGGCGCCGCCGCCGTCCCGTTCGCCGAGCGTGAGCTCGCCGCCCATCTCCTGGACCAACATGTACGAAGTATAGAGCCCCAGGCCCGTACCTTCACCCGGTGGTTTGCTGGTCGCGAAGGGCTCGAAGAGTCGGTCGCGGACCGCGGCGGGAATGCCGGGGCCGTCGTCCTCGACGGTGAGCGCCACCGCCCCTTCCTCGATGGCGACGGAGATCTCGATCGTCCCGTCGCGGTCTCGCAGGGCGTCGACGGCGTTCTGAAGGAGGTTCACGAGCACCTGCACCAGCCGGTCCATGTCGGCGGAGACCTGGATCTCCGCGAGCTGATCGTCGGTCCGCACCTCCGGACCGTTTCGCAGGCCGGCGAAGACGATCGCTCGCGAACGCTCCACCGCGGCGGCGAGCGGCACCGAGCCGTCGATGCGGGCCCGTACCAGGTCGCCACCGGCGAGGAGCGCCTGGGTGATCTTCCCGAGTCGGCGGGTCTCGTCGCGGATCAGCGTGGCCGACTCGTTGAGGTCCTTCGCCACGTCGCCGTCGACGGTCTCGAGCGCGACCCGCATGTCGGCGGCCAGCGTTCGGATCGTCGCCAGCGGCGTGTTCAGCTCGTGCGCCACGCCCTGAGCGACGCGACCGAGGCTCGCGAGTCGCTCCGCGAGGAGCAGGCGGGCTTCGGCGATGGTCGCTTCGGTGCGGTCGACGTAGAGGTTCATCACGCGGTCTTCGTCGACGGTGAAGACGAGCATCTCATAGACGTGCTCGCCCCCATCCGGCTGCGGTACCGCGAAGCGGCAGCGCCCGTTGTCGGCGTCCTCGAGCGCCTGGCGCACCGGGCACACGCCGGTGGCGTCGCGCTCACAGGGGCGGTGCGCGCCCGGGCAGGTCCACACCTCGCCGACGTGGGCGAAGGGGGCGAGCTCGGCCGCCCGCTTGTTGCGCCAGACCACGCGGCCGTCCTTGTCGAGCACCTCGAGCCCGGCGTGGAGCTCGTCGAGGGTGTTGCTCAGGAGCTGGTACTCGAGGGTCGCCTGGTCGCGGGCTTCGGCCAGCGCGCGCTCGCGGTCGCGCAGCTGGCCCACGGCGTGCGTCACGATGTAGGCCGCGCCCAGCAGGGTGAGCGCCAGATCGGCGAGCTCCATCAACACGTCGAAGGGCGCGGTGGGTGCCCAGGTGGCGATTTGGAGCGCGGGGAAGACCGCGGGGAGCGCGATGAAGGTCGCTCCCACGAAGCACGCCACGACCGTCATCCGGGTCCAGCGCGGTCCGCCCAGGATGGCGATCAGCGCGACGTGGAAGATGTAGAGGGTGGTGAACGGGCACATGATGCCGCCCGCCGCCCACAGGAGCAGGGTGAGCATCGTCAGGTCGGTCAGCGCGTGGACCAGCGGCGCTCGCTCGCCGAAGGGGTAGACCGAACGCTTCTCGAGGCGCCAGAGGGCCAGGTTGAAGACCGCCCCGGCCAGGGCGACACCACCCATGAGCCGCCAGCGGACGTCTCCGAGCAGACCGGCCGCGCCCAGGCTGGTGCCGATCGCCGCGCAGGTCAGAGCCGCCCAACGGAGGCGCACCATCCAACGGAGCCGCTCCGCGGTGTAGTCGCTTGCCCGAGCGGGTGCGAACGAGGTGCGCGGGGCCTCCATGCCGCCCCATGGTATGGGGTCGGCGGCCCGGGCGCTTCAAGGGCATGGGTGTCGATGGGTCACGGCGCGCCCTCGTCGAGCTCCGTGCGAACGTCCGGCCGCGTGATTCGCCAGAGAAAGTAGCCGAATACGAGAACGGACAAGATGCCAGGCATGGCATTCGTAATCCATATCGTATCCAGCATTTGTCCCACGTCTCGCTCGGGGTGAGACGGATCTGCCTCGAGAGCGCCTCGGAGCTCCGTGGCCACCGCTCCGCCGATCTGGTCGAGATGGACGAAGGAGCTCACGACGCCCGCCGCCGTGACGAGCATGTTCGCGGCCAGCGCCTGCTTGGTCCACCAGATGGCGCTCGGTCGGCGCCGCATCAGCAGGATCCCGCCGAGGAGGAGCATCGCTCCACCGACGACGGTGGCCACGGCCAGCGCGGCGCGGTGGGGGTCGTCGCGGACCAAGCGCTGGATCTCGTTGTAGTGCTCGGAGACCTCCGGCGATCCCTCGGCAGACACGGGCAGATAGCCCTGCGTGCCCAGCTCGCCGACCGCGCAGTACATCTCACACGAGCCGACCACCACGAAGAGGAAGGCCAGGAAGGGCAGCGCGCGTGCGCGCCTCTCGACCGGCGCCGGAGACATCGTGCGCAACCTACACCATGACGCCCGTTGGGGGAGAAGCGTCGCCAAAGGCCCGTAGATCACGGGGCAGAGAGAAAAATCGACGGGGTCGGGAACTTTCGGAGGAGGTCCCTGTCGCAGACCAGCGCGCCACGCGCGCGGGAGGAGAGCTCGGATGGAATGGCGATGGAATGCGGTCTTCTTGGTCTCGCTCGGGGCGATCTGGGCGGCCATGACCACCGCCAAGCCGGTGAGCTCCCTCGATCCCGCCGATGGCGCGACCCGTGAGCTGGCCGAGCTCGAGGACGCATACGCCCACGATCCCTCCGACGTCGTGTTGGCGAAGACCCTGGCCGAGACCTACCTGGACCTCGGCCGGCCGGGCCTGGCCATCGCCGCGATCCGCGCCGGCGACACCTCCCTGCTCGAGCACCCGATGGTCGCCCACCGGCTCGCGCAGGCCTACGAGGCCAGCGGCCGCGTGCTCGACGCCTACGCGACCGCCGATCTCGCCCTCGCTCGCTGCGCTCGCGCGCTCGGCACCAAGGACGCCCCGAGCGGCACGCCCGTGCCTCGCTTCGGCTGCGACGCCCGGCAGCACACGGCGCTGACCATGCACCACCGGGCGCTGGGTCACATGGTCGAGTGGGGCATCGCCGACCCCGTCCGCGACGACCGCACCGAGGTCGCCTACGACCTCGCGATGCGTCGCGCGCGGATCGCCTCCAGCCGCTGAGCGACGCTCGGGGCCTCCGCCGGCGCGGTGGCGACCGGGAATCGTTGGGCGCCGCCGTCCTCGCGGTCGTCTGAGCGCACCGCTCGCAGCCTCCTCGTGAGAGCATCGGCGCCATGGCGCTCACCGCGACGATCTTCCGCTTCGAGCTGAATCTCTCGGATGTCGACCGCGGGGTCTACGACGCGCTCGAGCTGCGGGTCGCGCGGCACCCCTCGGAGACCGACGCGCACATGGTCACGCGGGTCCTCGCGATGGCCCTCGAGCACCGCGAGGGGCTCGCGTTCGGTCGTGGCATCAGCACGCCGGAGGACCCGGCCCTGTCGGCGCCGGGCGAGCACGGCACGATCGCGCTCTGGGTGGAGATCGGTCACCCGGCGCCGGAGCGGCTGCACAAGATCACCAAGCAGGCGGCCGACGTCGCCGTGTACACGCACAAGGATCCGTCGGGGCTGATCGCCGACCTCGGCTCCGGCAAGGTGCACCGGGGTGACGAGGTCCGGGTGGTCGCCTTCGACCCTGCGTTCGTGGCGAGCCTCGTCGAGACGCTCGATCGGAAGAACCAGTGGGAGGTGCTCCGCAACGAGGGGAACCTCTACGTCACCATCGGTGAGCGGGTGATCGAGACGGTGCCTTCGCTGCGGAGCGCGTGACCGAGGGGTGCGCATGCGGTCCGCCGCTCGGCCTCGAAGGACGTGCTATGGCCTCCGCGATTCGAGAGTCGAACGATGAGCGAAGTCGAGACATCCACGGCGTTGGTGTCCTTGGTGCTCGCCGCCGGGGTGTCGGCGCGCGAGCTTGCTTTGGCGGCGGACATCGATCAGGCGTGGCTCGAGGAGCCACACCTGATCCCATACGCGGAAGGGTTGCGCCTCTGGCAGGCCGCCGAGACCATCACCGGGGACCCAGCTGTCGGTCTCCACGCCGGCGCGGCGTGCACCCCGGACCGGGTCCCGATGCTCGGGACGCTCTTCGGCCACTCGGATTGCCTCCGGGACGCGCTGGAGCGACTCGTCCGTATCCTTCCGACCGTGATCCGCAACGTTCCGGTGGCGCTCGAGAGCGACGAGGACGGAGCGGCGTTCGAGTACACGTCGCCGTCGACTGCTCGCCACGGTGTGGACGCGATGTTCGCGGGTATCCTCGCCATCGCTCGCGCCAGCGCGGGTCATCCGATCATTCCACGAGCGGTGTGTTTCCAGAGCCCTCGCCCGCGCGAGCCTCGGGAGTATGTTCGCGTCTTTCGCCGAATGCCGGAGTGGGGGAAGGCGCGCTCGTCACTGGTTTTCGCCCGGGAGGATCTCGCCCGTCCGTTTCGGGGGGCTGCTCCACCGCTGGCGCGGGTCCTCGAGCGCCACATGCCGCACCTGCTTCGGACCGAGCAGCGGGTGGAGCGTGGAATCGAAGCAGCTGTCTGCGAGGCCGTCGATCGGTGCTTGGACCGTGGGGTCTCACCGACGCTCTCGGAGGTCGCCGCACAGATTGGGCGAAGTGGACGGACCATCCAGCGCGAGCTCGCTGGGGTCGGCTCCACGTTTCGCGCAGCACGCGATCGTGCCCTTCGCGCCAGAGCGCGAACACTGATCGTGACGACCGAGGAACCGATCGCATCGGTCGCGTCCAGACTCGGCTTCGCCTCGCGCACGAGCTTCGAACGAGCGTACCGGCGCTGGTGGGGCCAGACGCCGGCTTGGGCCCGCAAGGCCGCCGATCAGTCCTGACGTCGACGCGCGACACCGAACGCGCCTGCCCTCCTACCTTTTCCGCCACCCGATGGCTCCCCGCGGCGCCCACCACGAGGCTAGCGGCAGGAGGCATTGGTATGAAGATCACCGAGTGGAGCTGGCTTGCCCTGCTGGCGTTCGTGTTCCTCGGCTGTGGGGACGACTCGTCGCCTTCCGTGCCCAGCCGCGACATGCAGCTGTCGACACCCGACATGGCGATGGCGGCCCTCTGCACCGATACGTGCGCGTACGCCAACGACGGCGAGTGCGACGACGGTGGGCCCGGCGCGCTCTACTCCGAGTGCGCCCTCGGGACCGACTGTGCGGACTGCGGGCCTCGTGACGGAGGATGCACCCCCGACTGCACGGGCCGCGCTTGCGGCGACGACGGTTGCGGCGGGAGCTGTGGCGCCTGTGCGTCTGGGACCTGCGGCGCCGATGGGCAGTGCAGCGACGCGGCGTGCCGCGGTGGCATGGTCCAGTGCTCGGAGCTCACCGGGAGTCGGCGGGAACACTGCGCTGCGACCGCGGGCTGTACGCCGGTGGACGCATGCTACGGCGCCTCGCGGGAGTGCCACCTGCTGGGCTCTCGATCGGACTGCGAGGCCTGGAGCGAGTGCGCGTGGGTCGACGGGGCCTGTGAGAACCGGCTCGACTGCCCCAGCGCGAGCACCGAGTCGGAGTGTCTGATGCGCGATCTACGTCCGATGGCGAGCGTCTTCTGCCGATGGGACACCATCGACTGCGGCGGCTCGTCGACGGTCACCTGCTCCTCGTTCGACAGCGAGGCCGACTGCTTGGGCCATGGCTGCCGCTGGGAGTGAGCCGGCTCAGCGGCTCAGAAGCCGACGCGGCGCATGATGGCGCGCGGCAGGCGGCGGATGACCGCCATCACGAGCGCCCAGGCGCCGGGCGCGTAGACCACGGGGTCGCCGCGGTCGATGGCGCCGAGGACGATGTCGGCGACCTGGTCGGGCTCGCCGGCGAAGGGCGGCGGCTTGAGGCCCGCGGTCATGCCGGTCTTCACGAAGCCGGGCTTCACCGTGACGACCTTCAGGCCGTCGGCGCGGTGCTTGTGGTCGAGGCCCTCGAGGTAGGCGCTGAGGCCCGCCTTGCTGGCGCCGTAGATGACGACCGGCTTGCGGCCGCGTTCGCCAGCGACGGAGCTGAAGACGCAGAGGGTCCCGCCGCCGTTGTCGAGCAGGCGCTGCTTGGCGTGCTCGCAGAGGACGACGGTGTTGGTGAAGTTGATCCGGGTCAGCCGCTCCGCGAGCGACGGATCGGCCTCGAGGTCGTCCTGGCTCGCGAAGAGGCCCGCGGTGATCACCACCGTGTCGAAGCCACCGAGCTGCCCGCTCGCGGCGTCGAGCGCCGCGCCGAAGCCGTCCGGGTCCTCGAGGTCCAGGTGGGCGTGGCCCACGGAGCCGGCGGCTCCTCGAACCTCGAGATCCCGGGCGGTGGCGTCGAGGGAGCCCTCGTCGCGCCCGAGCAAGAAGAGCTGCTCCCCGCGCTCGGCCAGCTTCCTAGCGAGCGCGAGGCCCATGCCCTTCGTCGCGCCGACGAAGACGACCTTCACTTGGAGGCGGACTTGCGAGAGGCGGACTTCTTGGTCGCCTTCTTGGCGGCCTTCTTCTTGGTCGCCTTCTTGGCGGCCTTCGCGGGGGCGCCGTTGGCCTTGCTCTTCGGCATCAACGCCTCGGCGAGCTCGTCCGCGCGGTCGGTCTTCTCCCAGGTGAAGTTCTTGCCGCTGCGGCCGAAGTGGCCGTAGGCGGCGGTCGGGAGATAGATCGGGCGGAGCAGGTCGAGCGTCTCGATGAGGGCCCGCGGGCGGAAGTCGAACATCTGCGAGACGACCTTGGAGATCTTCGTGTCGCTGACCACGCCGGTGCCGAAGGTGGTCACGTAGACGCCCATCGGCTTGGCCACGCCGATCGCGTAGGCGACCTGGACCTCGCACTTGGTGGCGAGCTTGGCGGCCACGATGTTCTTCGCGACGTAGCGCGCGAAGTAGGCGGCGCTGCGGTCGACCTTGGACGGGTCCTTGCCGGAGAAGGCACCGCCGCCGTGGCGACCCATGCCGCCGTAGGTGTCCACGATGATCTTGCGGCCGGTGAGGCCGGCGTCGCCGCACGGGCCACCGATGACGAAACGACCGGTCGGGTTCACGTGGAACTTGGTCCGGCGGTCGACCATCTTCTTCGGGAGGCTCGGCAGGATGACCTGCTCGATGATGTCGCTCTTGAGCGTCTTGTGCTTCACGCCCTCGGCGTGCTGCGAGGAGACGACGACCGCGTCGATGCGGCTCGGCTTGCCGTCTTCGTACTGGATGGTGACCTGGGCCTTGCCGTCCGGGCGGAGGTAGCCGAGGTCACCGTTCTTGCGCACCTTGGTGAGCTGCTTGGTGAGCTTGTGCGAGAGGTGGATGGGCATCGGCATCAGCGCGCGGGTCTCGTCGCACGCGAAGCCGAACATCAGGCCCTGGTCGCCCGCGCCCTGGTCCTTGTCGATGCCCGCGCCGACGTCGACGCCTTGGGCGATGTCGGGGGACTGCTGCTCGACCGCCGAGAGCACCGCGCAGGTGTCGGCGTCGAAGCCCATGTCGCTCGAGGTGTAGCCGATGTCGCGGATCGCCTTTCGGACGATGGCGGGGACGTCGAGGATGGCCTTGGTGGTGATCTCACCAGCGACGATCGCGTAGCCCGTCTTGACCATGGTCTCGCACGCCACGCGCGAGGTCGGGTCGTCCTTCAGACAGGCGTCGAGGACGCTGTCGCTGACGGTGTCGCAGATCTTGTCGGGGTGGCCCTCGGTGACGGACTCCGAGGTGAAGAGGTGCTTGGCCATTGAGTGTCCCTATCTCGCTTTGCTGTGGGAAGCGCCCGGGGGCGCGGAATTTCGCTCGCCACGGATGGCAGCGCTCGGGTGGTAATCGTGGGGGCGACCGGTGTCAAACACTGGTCGCGGAGGGGGAAAGTCCCCATGTGCGGCCTACGCTCAGCAGCCGTCGAACTCCACTCGGCCGGAGACCTTCGTGCCGTCGTCCAGCGTGCACTCGAGGGTGGCATGGCCCTTCACCAACCGGACGTCGTTCACGACCACTCCGGTGTTCTCCACGGTGGCCTCGAAGGTGCTGCACGCCGCCTCGGGCACCTGAAAGACCACGCAATCGGTGCCGTCCCGGTTCTGGCAGGAGCCTGGGACCTCGAGCTGCACTTCGGCGGCGTGAGTGATGGGGTCCACCGCCACGTAGACCGCGCCGTCGTCGTGACCCGGGCCATGGACGTTGGCGCCGAAGCGACCGTAGGGCATCAACCCGTGGCAGTCGGTCGCTTCGAAGACGAAGTCGCCCTGCGGGCCGCCCTCGACGACCATTCGACCCTCGGTGTGGCCGCACTCGACGAGCAGGACCATCGGGACGACGATCAGCGCGCCGAGGAAGAGCATCGCGAGTCCGCCCGTCGGCTTCTTCGCCTTGGGCCCGTCACTCATCGCTGCCCTCCCGCTCCTCGCGGAGCACCTCGGCCCAGCGGATCCACGCGCTGCCCGCGTGCTGCACGAAGTCGTTGCGGCTCGTGAGATCCACCGGGCTGCCGGGGAGCCCGCCGACCGCGGCTTCCGGGTCGGCGAAGTGGTGCGTCGGACCAGGGGCCCAGCGCCAGCGGAGGAGCTGGCCGAGCCCGCGCTCGACCACGGCGCGGACGCCCTCGGTGTCCATGCCCTCGTGTTTCATCAGCAAGTAGGTGCCGACGAAGGCCTCGGTGCGCGAGCCGACCGGCGTCAGTCGCGGCACGACCACCGGGCCGACGCCGAAGGCGCCTGCGACGGGCCAAGGCGTGGCGCCCTCGCGGTACTGGAGCTCGTCGTTCCACTCGTACCAGCGGCGACAGAAGTCGGTGGCTTCGGGGATGTCGATGCGTCCGCGGGCTTCACCGGCGGCGATGCAGGTCCAGTGCTCTTCGCCGTAGTAGTAGCGGCTGCCGAGGAAGTCCCAGCCGGCGCCGGTGAGGTGGCCCATGAGTTTCTCGGCGGCCTCGAGGTCACGCTCGTCGCCGAGCACCTCGTGGGCCTTGAGGAGCGCGAAGGCGGCTTCGCCGGAGTAGTACATGTGCTGCACATCGATCGGCGCCTGGGCGCGCAGATCGTACTCGTGCATGAGCTCGCCGTCCTCGCGCTGCTGCGCGCGGAGGAAGCCGGTGAGGCCCTCGGCGAGGCGCCGGGCGAGCGGGTCGTCTTCCTTGGCGAGGACCTCGGTGGCGGCGACCACGGTGAGCGCCGCGGAGCCGACGTCGACCCGACCGCGATCGACCACGCAGGGGTTGTCGCCGCAGCGGCCGATGCGGTGGCGCTGGATCCAGCGGAGCGCCTTGAGCGCGCCCTCGCGAGCTTCGGGCATGCCGACGTAGCGATCGACCTGCGCGATGAAGTAGGTGGTGCCGGAGTGGCGCGGGATGTTGTAGCCGGCGGGGCGGTCGCGGCCGGTGCTGCCGTCGTAGACGTAGGTCCACGAGCCGTCGATGTGCTGGTGGCGCAAGAGGAACTGGGCGCCCTCCACCGAGGCCTGGCGGAGCGACTCCTCGGTGACCTCTACGTCGACGGGGTACTCGGAGGGACCGATGGTGCCCATGCGGATGCGGCGGGCGGTGACCTGGTCGGGCTCCTTGCCGAGGTCGCGCGCGAGGCGGCCGATGAGCGCGTCGACCGGCGCGCCGAGCCCGAGGTCGGGCACGGGGGTGGGGATGCCGCTGTCGTAGGCGCCGTACGCGAGCAGCTCCTCGGGGCTGAGGATGGCCATGTCGCCACCGGCGCGGACGACGATGCCCTCGTGGCGCGGAACGAGCGAGAGCTCGCGGAGGTAGGGGACGGCGGGCAGGAAGATGGCTTCACCGAGGCCGATCTCGACCGTGAAGCGGATGGGCGGATCGGCGCCGGGCTGCCAGTCGGGATCGGCGTGGAGCTCCTCGGCGAAGTGGGCGGCGGCGTCGTTCACCGTGGCCACGAGCTCGGGACCGCCGACGTGGCGGCCGAGGATGCCGCCGCGGCCCCACGCGGTGACGACGATCGGTCCCTCGGCCTCGTAGGCGCCCGGAGCGTTCGGCGGATCCTGGCCGAGGCGCTCGGCGTCGAGGCGCTCGAGAGCCCAGTCGGCCAGGGCCGGCTCGGGCATCGGCGCGGGGTCGATGCGCGTGATGGCGCGGACGGTGAGCGAGCAGAAGAGGGTGAGGGCCGCCCAGCCGAGAACCGCGAGGACGAGGTTCTTGCGGTTCATGGCTTCTCGTCGTCGTCGTCGGACTCGGAGTCGGCGGTCGGTTCTCGGTCGTCGGAGTCGGCGTCGGACTTGGACGATTTCGCCGAGCTCGGCAGCAGGAAGTAGAGCTGCGCCGCCGGAAAGACGACCAGGTAGGGCAGCACCAGGAACGCCGACACCGTCAGGATGATCGCGCCGCCCTGGCCGACCGGGCCGTAGAGCCCGACCAATCCCGCAGCGGTGAACGCGAGCGTGGTCGCCAGCCCGCAGCCCACGATCAACGTGAACGCGGCGACCGCCTTGCCCACGCGCTCGCCCCACCCCGCGCCCCGGTAGAGCCCGAAACCGGCGATGCCGAGGAGCAGCGCGACCAGCGTCATGCCGACGTCCATCGGCCACCACCGGACGGGCAGCGCGATCCACACCCCTGCCAGAAGCAGGAACGCGAGGAAGAGATCGAGCCCACCCATCAGACGCCGACGCATGCGGCGCGGACCATAGCAGGCTTCCCCGGAGGCCAAAGCCCACCGCCGCGTCCAAGTCAGGTCGACTCCGACGCCGGCGGGAGAGGAGACGCGGGGCTGCTGCCGCGCGCTTCGAGGGGGGACGCTCTCAAGCAGTCGAGCCGCGGGGAAGGCTGGGGCGATCTTCTGGGCGACCTCGCGGCATGACTGCGTAGAGAGCGTCCCCGCTTCTCGTAGACGGCGAGCTCCGACGCCGACGCCGACTCCGTCGCCGACTCGGACAGCAGCCGGACCAGCTCGGCGACTGCTTCGGGCTCCATCACGACCGCGCCGTGGCCGGCGTTCATGGTGTGCGCCTCGACTCGGGGGTCTTCGATGTGGGTGGTCGCCTGCTCTTCTACGTCGAAGACGTGATCGTCCTTGGCGCAACGGCCGTCGGGGGCGCGGCGGCGGCAGTGGCCGTGCTCTTCGGTGACGACGTGGACGTGGCGGGTCACCCACGGGCCGAGCTCGCCGGGTTCCCGGATCAACGAGGCCTGCGGGTGGATGTCGCGCCACTTCGCGCCCCGCGCCAGGCGCCGGCAGATCGCGCCGACGGCGCCCAGCGAGAGGACCCGCGCCCACACGAGGCCGCAGGTCTTCGCCGAGGCGACGCCGGCGAAGGGCGTGGCAACCGTCACCAGCTCGATTGGCGTCTCGAGCGGCGCCCCGAGCTCGGTCGTCAGCGCCCGCCGCGCCGCCAGCCCGCCGAGGCTGTGGCCCAACACTCGAATCCGTGGGAGCCCGAGGCGGTCCAGCGCCTCGAGCGCCTCCCGGAGATCCTGCGCCGCGTAGGTCAGTCGCCCGCCTTCGCGCCAGCGGTAGCAGACCACCTGCTCGCCCTCGACCTCCAGCGCGCTCGCCAACGTCGCGAATGCATCCACCGCCGCGTGGTTGCCGTGGACCAGGATCGTCAGCGGTCGGCCACGCTCGAGCGACACACCGGTCTGCTCGTCGCAGCGCCCGAGGCCGTCGAGCTCCGTGACATCGAGCGGCGAGCGAAGCGTGTCCGTTCGGGCCGCGCCGCCGCAGCCCACGAGCAACGCCAGCAGCAACCCGCAGCGGATGAGCTCAGCCTCGCTGGCGCACGCGCGCCGGCACGCCGCGCTCGATGACCGTGTCGTCCGCGTAGGCGTCGTCCACGTCCGGGTAGTCCAGCGTGTAGTGCAGCCCGCGGCTCTCCTTGCGAGCGATCGCGCACTGGATGATCAGGTCGGCCACGTCGGCGATGTTGCGCAGCTCGAGCATGTCGCGGTTCACCAGGTGGGCCCAGTAGTACTCGCGGATCTCTTCCTTGAGCAGCGCGATGCGCCGGGCCGCGCGACGGAGCCGCTTGTCGCCGCGGACGATGCCCACGTAGTTCCACATGAAGCGGCGGATCTCGTCCCAGTTCTGGCTGACGACGACCGCTTCGTCGCTGGGCACGGCGGAGCCGATGTCCCAGTCGGGGATTTTTCCGGGCAGCACGCGCTCCTCGGCGTTCTCGAGCGCCTTGGCGACTCGGTAGCCGTAGACGAGACCCTCGAGCAGCGAGTTCGAGGCGAGGCGGTTCGCGCCGTGCAATCCGGAGCAGGTGACCTCGCCGATCGCCCAGAGTCCCGGCAGGCTGGTGCGGCCTTCGGGATCGACGATCACGCCGCCGCACATGTAGTGGGCCGCCGGCACCACCGGGATGGGCTGGGTGCGCATGTCGATGCCGAACTCGAGGCAGCGCGCGTGGATGTTCGGGAAGCGCTCCTCGACGTAGCCCTCCTCGAGGTGCGTCATGTCGAGGAAGACCGAGTCCTCACCGGACTTCTTCATCTCGTAGTCGATCGCGCGGGCGACCACGTCGCGGGGCGCGAGATCCTTCATCTCGTGGTGCTCCTCCATGAAGGCGGAGCCGTCGGCGCGCCGGAGCACGCCGCCTTCGCCACGGAGCGCCTCGCTGATCAGGAAGCTCTTGGCCTTCGGGTGGTAGAGGCTCGTCGGGTGGAACTGGAAGAACTCCATGTTCGCCACCTGCGCGCCCGCCCGATACGCCATCGCGACTCCGTCGCCCGTCGCGACGTCGGGGTTCGACGTGTAGAGGTAGACCTTCCCCGCGCCGCCCGCCGCGAGCACCGTCGCCTGGGCCACGAAGGTGTGGACCTCGCCGGTGGTCTCGTCGAGCACGTAGGCGCCCACCACCGAGCGGCGGGACGCCCCGAAGCGGCTCTGCTCGATCAGATCGAAGGCCATGTGGTCCTCGATGATCTCGATGTTCGCTTCATCGACCGCCGCGACCAGCGCCCGCTGCACTTCGCGGCCGGTGATGTCGCCCGCGTGGATCACGCGCCGCGCGCTGTGGCCACCCTCGCGGGTCAGGTCGAGCTCGTTCTGCTCGTTGCGGCTGAACTTGGCGCCGAGCTCCATCAGCTCGCGGATGCGCGTCGGGCCGTCGCTCACGACCTGCTTCACGACCTCGGGGTGCGAGAGTCCGCCCCCGGTCGCCAGCGTATCCGCCACGTGGGCGTCGAAGCTGTCCGCGGGGTCGAGCACCGCGGCGATGCCGCCCTGCGCCCAGTTGGTCGCCGAGTCGGTGCGCGAGCGCTTGGTGATGATCGTCACCTTCGCGTAGCGCGCCGCCTCGAGCGCGAAGGTCAGCCCGGCCACGCCGGAACCGATCACCAGGATGTCGCACTCCCGTCGCATTCGGACGAGTGTATGGGAGCGTTCCCCCGGAAGTCGACGCCCTTCGACCGGACGCATGCGTAGGGACTCGTCGAGAGCAGCCCCATGGCTCCCCTCGGTCGGGGGCGCCGTTCACCCTTCGAGCTGGAGGACCAGCAACCGGGAGCCCAGCCGGAGCGCGAGCCACGCCCCGTGCTGCGCCACGTCGATGGCGGTCGGGTCGAGCCGCGTCTCCTCGACCGGCAGCGGGCGGTGCCACAACGGGCGTCCATCGGTGGCGGCCAGCACCAGCACCCCGTACCCCTGGGTCTCCGACTCGGTGACCACGTAGACCCGGTCGCCGTCGCTCGTGACCGGACCGACACCCTCGGTGGCCAATCGCCAACCATTGCCCTGCGTGCTCACCAGGTGCGTCCGAGGCGCGATCCCATGGTCGTTGAAGACCAGTCCGTGGTCGCCGACTGGAGCGGGGCCGATGGGGTCCATCCCCAGCCGCGTGCGTTGTGCGAGCAGACAGCGCTCCGCGAGCGGGGTCGAGCCATCGGGGAGCTCACGGTCCATCCGCACCGAATCGTCGAAATGGGCGGCGCCGGAGAGGAAGCCTTCGCAGTCGGCGTCGAGGATGGCCGCACCCGAGCGCTCGACATAGCCCACGCGTGACCGTGCGAGCGGGACGAGATCGCCTTCCCGGCCGAAGCTGATCCGGGATGGCTCCCCGTTCGCTTCCCTGAAGCGGAGGACGGTGTCCCTGCCGGCGACCAGGGCGACGTCCGGCCATGCGAAGAGCTGATGCCTCCAAGGCAAGTCGCCAGACAGGCGTCGAGCGTCACCGAGGCAGTCGTCATCGCCGCGCAGGCACTCGTCGAGCGCGAGCAGGTGCAGGGTGGGCTCGTCCCGCGGTTCGAGGAGGACGGTCGCGGCTCCGGGTGCCATCGCTCGACCCACCTGGAAGGCGCGCCCGTCGAGCGGCACCGTCCGCACGATCGCAGCGTCGCGCACGGAGACCAACTCGACCCCTTCGTCGCCGGGTCGCACGAGGTGATCGCCGACGAGCGCGTCGGGCACCTCCGGGTAAGCGGTCCGCCAGAGCTCGCGCCCTCCGCAGAGGGCACGCCGGCCGTCACCGTCGTCGACGAGCAAGACGCCATCGTCACTCCATCGCAGTCGTAGCGGCCGGTCGTAGTCGTCGGACGGTGTCACCGTTGCCTGCCACGCGACCGCTGGGCCGAGCGCCTCGGCGCGCACGACCTGGTTGCGCCACATCGGGTAGGAGTCGGGATCGCAGTCGCTCGCGCCGGGCAGCTCGAGCACACAGGCGGCGAGAGCTTCGGGCCACCCCTCGCAGTCGATGCGGCGCTGCTCGCGGAGACCGCGGATGGCAGCGAGCATCGATTCGGGGATGCAGCCCTCGACCGGGCGGCTCTCGTCGAGGAGGCAGGCGCGAGCTTCTCGTCGGGCTTCGTCGGAGATCGACCGATCCACGGTGACGAGCTGGAAGGCAGCGCTCCGCCATCCCTCCTCTGCTTCGGCGGCGCAGGCCCGCCGTCGCTCTTCGCTTGGCTGGTGTGTCGCTTGCTCGTCGACCTCGGGCGGCCGCACCCAGCAGTCAGAGGGCGCCACTGTCGCGGGGACGACCGGCGTGGCCGCACCGGCCGTCGAGGGGTCCCGCTGCTCGGAATCGGTCGAGCCCCCACACGCGAGAGCCAGGACCAGCAGTGGGGCGCAGCTGCGGCGAATCATGCGGCGAGCGTACGCCATTCGTTCGCGTGTTCGAGTCGGCGCCTTCGCAAGCAGCAGCGACTGGGTACGTTCGCCAGGCGGTCGTCAGAAATGGAAGGTGGGGCGGAGCCCCGCGAGCCGACGGGCCTGGCGCTTGCCCGCGATGAGCCAGGCCATGCCGACGATGCCGAGGGTGAAGCCGATGCTCGCTGCCGAGGCGAAGAAGGGCAGCATGTCGCCGCCGCTCTCCTCACACTCGAGCGGATCGGACGTGCCCCAGAGGTCGAGATGAATCGGGCAGCTGTGGTTCAGATCGTAGATGGCCCAGCCCACGGTCGTGAGCACCGAGCTGGCGAAGCCGACGACCATCAGCGTGACGGGCCCGGCGACGGGTCGGCGGGGCTCCAGGTGCAGGGCCGTCGCGTGCCGGGGCGCCATCTCCTGGTCGAGCGCGGCGGCTTCTTGGGCCGTCGGCACCTCGTCGCCGTCGGGACCCGACGACGGCTGGGCCCTCGTCGGTCCCGGGTTCCAGAGGAGGCAAGCGGCGACGACCAGAGAGAAGGCGAGTGTGGGTGGGCGCATGGTCCCTCCCACTGCAACGGCCATGCCCGCTCACGAACGCGTGCTTTGCTCACCGATTCGGCGTCGGAGCGCGCAGGGTGTGCAATCCGTGCGACACCCTGACGCTCTGGCGCACCGCTCTTCGTCGCGCCGGCTAGCCCTCCTCGCTGGAGTCGGCGTCGACGTCGGGAGCGCTCGACTCTTCGGGCAGGGCGACCCGGACCGGCGTGGGTGACGGCCCCTCGTCGGGCATCGGCGCACCACCGGCCGTCGCGAAGCCGGGCCTGGGCATCTTCGGGA
>CAYXAP010000009.1:0-11405 GCA_964462035.1 uncultured Sandaracinus sp. | reverse complement strand
TCGGGCATCGGCGCACCACCGGCCGTCGCGAAGCCGGGCCTGGGCATCTTCGGGAGGTAGGTCTTCAGCGCGAGGCCGAGGAGCGCGAGCAGGATCACGCCGCTGACGGATGCGGCCACGGTGCCGGGCACGCTCAGATAGCCGAGCGTGAGGCCGAGGAGCAGCGCGCCGAGCAAGCTCACCGAGGTGACGCTCGCCCACATGCGTCGCTTTCGCTTCACCGGCGCGACCCCGCTCTCGTGGTCGCGATAGGTCGCCAGGGGGATCCGATCCCGCAGCGCTTCGGGCAGGCCGATGCGGAAGCGGAGCATCGCCATCGCGAGCAGCCCCAGCCAGAGCAGCAGGGCGCCGAGTCCGCTGGTCGCCTTCGCCAGCACGCCGCCCCAGCCGCTCAGGTAGGCGATCGTGAAGGTCCCCGGTCCATCGGATCGGGAGGCGTACATCTGCTGGAAGACGTAGCGGATGCCCTCCGCAGCCACCGGCTGGCCGTCCGCCGTCGAGCCGGTGTGGGTCGAGTGGTAGCCGCCCTCGACCAGGGTGAGCGAGCCGCCGGGGTCCGCGTAGGTGACGCCATCGGGGACCGTCAGCTCCCAGAGGGTGCTGGTCGCGACGATGTCGAGCGTCGGCAGCTCGGCGCGCAGGCGGCCGAGCGATCCGAGCTCGGGGACCTCGGTCGCGTAGACGAGCTCCACCTCGAAGGCCTCGGCCGCGCTGACGATGTTGAGCAGCACCGTCGGCTCGCTGGCGTCGCTCCCGGCTTCGAGCGCGGGCGCCTGCGTGCGTCCGTCCACCTTGGCCGACCACACCTCGGAGCCGGCCGGCAGACCGACGCGGAGGAACTGCTGGCGTCGGTTGCGAACGACCCAGCGCGCGGTCGTCACGGCGACGCCGTCGCGGGTGTAGAGCGTGCTGTAGCGCGCCTCGTCGATGGTCGCGTTCGCGGTCTGGATCTCGCCGTGGCGGGTGATGCGCACCGCGAGCCGTGGCGGCTCGGTGGCCTGCGCGTAGCGGTAGGCGTGCAGGATGGGGTTGTCGGTGCGCAGCAGCAGCGGCTCCGGGAGCTCGACCGCGTCGATCGGGCTCAGTCCGTCCGCCGACGCCATGTCGACCTGGAATGCGGCGAGCGCTTCGACCCCCACGCGGCCGCGCTCGACCTCGGCGTCGACGGCGCCGAGGAGCGGGATGGTGAGCTCTTCCTCCTGGCCGGTCACCCGGTCGGAGAGGAGCTCGACGGTGAAGCGGCCCTCCATCGGCTGGGTGAGCTCGACGCGCAGCGTGCGGGTGTCCTCGTCGAGCACGTAGCGGCGCAGCGAGGGCGCCGACACCTCGAGCAGGCTCAGCCCCTCGGGGATCCGGAGCGAGAGCTCGCTCAGCGAGCCGCTCTTCACCTCGACCTCCACGCGGGTGGCGATGGTGGTGCTGACGTCGCCGAGCGAGACCAGCGTGTCCACCTGCGCGTCGAAGCGGGCCGGCTCGGGCTCGCGGGTCGCGCCGACGGCGCTGAGGCGCGGCGCTTCGTCCAGGTAGCGATAGGTGTGGGCGACGGTGGCCTCCACCTCGTCGCGCACGCTCGCGGGGAGCGAGTTGTCACCGACGCGGTTCACGTGCGCGGTCTCGCGGGGCTCGAGGGTGAGCTCGCCGATCGCGAGTAGCGCGATCATGCCGCGCTGACGGGTCACACCCTCGGCCTCGGCGACGCGGAGCAGCGGCACGTCGAAGGCCTCCGTCGTGCGGGTGGCGACCGGCCAGCTGCGTTCGTAGCGCACGTCGAGCTCGAGCGCCGACTCCATCTCCCGGTCGAGGAAGACCGTGAGAACGCGGTCGTTGCCCGAGCCGGTGACGCGCCAGTCGCTCACCACGCCCCCGGCCGACTCCACCGAGTTCACCTGTGCATCTCGCGGGAGCTCGAGGACCACGCGGCGCATCGCCCCGCGGGTGATCTCGACATCGACGAACGCACGCACGTTGAGCACGCCTTCGTCTGGGCTCACGACGTGGACGACGTTTGCATTGGCTCGGGTCTCGACATCACCGCTCGCGTCGTCGGGCACGGCTTCTGCCCAACGAATGCCCACGTGGGAGCTCATCGGGACGTTGAACTGGGCCAGCGTGGAGCCGCCGCGGCGGGTCGCGGTCACTCCGGAGGCGGGCGTGACTTGGACCTCGCGCTCACCGGGCAAGGTCAGCTCGAAGCGAGAGACCGGCGTCGACGCGATGTCGAGCTCGACGTGGGGCAGGCCGCCCTCGCGCTGGATGGGGACGAGGAAGCTCGCCTGGATCCGGTGGGTGCCGCGGCCACGGATCGGCACCGCGAAGCGACCCTCGTGCACCGCGATCGGCGCGTCCGCCCGGTCGACGGTGACGGACTCGAGGGCCACCGATGACGGAAAGAGCGGTACGAGCGCCCGGCCGTTGCCTTCGAGCTCGGCGCCGAGCTCCGCGGTCCAGCGGATGCTCTCGCCCACCAGCTCGCCGCGGTAGCGGGCGCGGCTCAGCGTGTAGCCGCCGCTCGCGTCGCCGCGCCAGGTCAGCTGCAGACCTGCGCCCGCGGGGATGGTGGCGCTCAGTCGGGTGTCGTTGCCGGTGCGCGTGGTGGATACGCCCGATGCCGGCACGACGACTGGCGCGACGTCCATGTCGGCGAAGGTCGCCGTGAGCTGCCCACCCGCGGCAGGCGTCGGCACGGCGAGCGCCCAGCCGCCCTCGTGTCGCGATGCGTCGACCTCGAACGACCAGGCGAGGTCGTGGGTGCCCGCGCCCTCCGTGGGCCAGGCCACCATGCCGCCGTGCTCGACGAGCGCGGCGGCGCTCCCGTCGGCGGTCGCTCCGTGGAGCCCGCCAGCGCTCGCGAGGGGCACCAGCGTCCACCCCTCGTCTCGGAACGTACGGGCCTTCGCCTCCACGTTCACCGTCGCCCGGGCGACGCCGCCGTCTTCGCGAACCGTCACGCTCACGCGCACGTTCGAGAAGGCGTGACTCGGACCGGCGCTCGCGCCGCTCTGGGGCTGGGTGAGCTCCTGGTAGCGACCCAGCGGGAGCTGCACCGTGCCTCCGGGATCCTGAGCGGCTGCGGAGCTGACGAGCGCGAGAGTGAGAGTGACGAATACGAGACGCATGGGGTTCCTCCGGCCGCACGTCGCCACTCCGGCGCGTGGGCGTCAGTTCGAGAGAGTCAGAGTCGAGGGCGTTCAGCGGGGGCTCAGGGATCGACCTCGAGTGGGTCGCCGAACAGGAGCCGACGGCTCGCGAAACGGAGCGAGTCGGCCAGAAGGGATGCGGGGGCGCCGCTGCTCAGCGCGGCCTCGAACGCTCGGCAGCTCTCCACCTGGGCGGCGAGGTCGCGGTCGCTGGCCAGCGCGTTGAGCTCGCGGCGCGCGGTGATGATCCGTGCGCGGGCGCTACGGATGGTCGCAGCGGCGGCCGCGCGATCGGTGCGCACTTCTCGCGCGGCGCGTCGCATCGCGACCGAGAGCTGGTGCGCGAGCAGGTTGCGGAGCACCTCCCGCGCTCGGGGACCTCGCTCGGCTCGGCCCCGACCGACCACGACCCGCTCGGTCGCCTCGCCGTTGGCGAGTCGGAGCAGGTCCTTGTACTTCGCCGTGACATCGGCGACCGGACCGGGCCCGTCGACGACCAGATCGAAGAGCAGCACGTGCGTGTCGTCGGCGTAGAAGGCCGGGACCACGATCTGCACTCCGTCGTCGTCTTCCTCTCGGTCGCTGAGGATCCCGAGCCGGCGTGCGAGCTGCTGGTCCAGGCTCCGCTCGGCCTCACGGACGCGGCGTGCCTCGACCTCGGCGAGGGGCCGCGAGCCGAGCACGTCCACCAGCTGCACGCCGGGCGCCAGCTTCACGTTCAGGCGGACGGCGCGCGCGACCACGCGGCTCACGGCCTGCACCTCTCCGCGGACCAGTCCGTCCGCGTCGTCGGCGAGCAGCCAGCGTCGGCCCTGCCCGGCGAGGGCGACGGTCTCGAGCGGCTCGAGGTCGGCGCCGCCGAGACCGACGGTGGTGGTGGTGACGCCGGCCAGCGAGCCCGCATGGGCCGCGGGCTCCAGGGTGCGCGCGTCGGCCTCGGAGACGCCCGGGGTGACGAGCCAGACGAGGCCGCTGCCGAGCGGCGAGTCCGCATCGCTCAGCTGCCCGACTTGCTCGACGGCGGTCGCCAGCGCGTCCTGCAGCGAGGTGTCCTGCCCTTCGTGCTCGCCCCGGAAGACCTGGCGGAGCGCGACGGTGACCTGACCGAGGCGAAGCTGGCCGGGCTCCAGGACGACGCCGCCCTCGGGGCCCGCCACGACCAAGCCGATGCGGTCGGCGCCGGTGCGTGCGCGGCTGAGCGAGGAGAGCAGGGCGCGGACCTGCGTCTGCGTTTCGTCGTCGAGCGGATGGCGCAGGTCCAGCACCACCATCGAGCGGAGCGTCGGGCGGCGGCCGGCGCGCACCGCGGCGCCGCGGAGCGCAACCTGCAGCAGGACCCGCGAGCGACCCTCGACGCTCGGGCGGTCGGCCTGCGCCGCGAGCGTCAGCGCGCCGACGCGGGGCGCCGCGATGCGCTGCGCCAGCGGCTGCACGCGCTCGGCGAGCTCGAGCGGGGACTCGGAGAGCCCCGCGACCGAGCCCGCGTCGCGGAGCCGGCGGCCCAGCAGCCGCCAGGCCGGGTCACCGGGGACGTAGGTGTTCGCCCAGAGTCCGCGCGCCGGCTGGAACTGCAGCCCGTCGACGACGTCGCGCTCGGCGAGGAACGACGCGGTGGGGATCTCGTCGACGGCATCGATGCGCGTCCGCTGGGCCGCTTCGCCGCGCTCCACGACGGTCGATTCGAAGAGTCCTTCCACCTCGACCGAATCGGTCGCTGGCGGCAGGTCCTGCTCGATCGCGAAGCGTCCATTCTCGCCGTCCTCGCCGGTCAGCTCGCTGCGGCGATCGGCCGGTCCCTGGTTTCCGCCGAGCGCGAGGTTGGAGCGCTCGTCGTCGTCGGACCAGGTCGTGGTGTCCTGCTCGGTGCCGCGTGTCCGGAAGGTTCCGTCGCCGATCTGCCCTTGGCCAGCGGTCCAGCCGTCGCGGCTTCGACCTTCCACGTTCGCCCCGCGGTCGGTGCCGGGCGCCGTGGTCGCCGGCCTGGTGGTACCCGGGCCCACGATCCCGCGATCCATCGCGTTCTGGTTTCGAGCGAGGTCGACCTCTCCTTCGAGGTCTCCCTCCCACCAGAAGTCCCCGCCGACCTGGTCGCGGGACGGCACGTCGAGCCGGCCGCCGAAGTATCCGTCGTCGTTCGGCTCGTCGGGCGTGCTCGGCAGCAGTGTCCCGAGCGCCCCGTTCTCCGCTGCTCGCTCGGGAGACTCCGAGCTGGCCTGCACCTCGGCCACGTCGTCCGCGTACGCGCCCGCCTGAGCCATGTACGCGGGCTCGCGCATGTTCAGAACCACCATGGCCGCGAGTGCCGCAACGGCGGCCGACGAGCCCAGGCCGATCCACACGACGCGGGGCGAGCGAAGCGCTCGCACCAGCGTGCGCCCCAGTGAGGCGACCCCACCGAAGAGGCCGCCCAGCCCGGAGCCCAGACCCAGCACCAGCGTGCCGAAGAGCCCGGGCTGCGGCTTCTGCTCCGCGTCGATCCGCGCCATCGTCCGCGCGAGGAGCGCGTCGGGCGCGGGGACCTCGTCGAGCGCAGTCAGTCCCTCGTCGACCTTCGCGAGCGCGAGGTCGAAGGACTCCCCGTCGATGGCTTCGAGCTGCTCGCGGAGCGAGGCCTCGAGCTCGGCGTCTTCCAGGAGTTCGTCGCGAAGGTCGGTCATCGCAGCTCCCCTTCCCGGCGCTGCATCGCCAGCGCCAGCGTCGCGCGCGCTCGGCGGAGCCGCGTCTTGACCGTGTCGGTGGGGACCTCGAGCACCTCGGCGGCGCCCTTCACGCCGAGCTCGGCGACCGACGCCAGCAGCAGCGCCTCGCGCTGCGCGATGGGCAGCTGCTGGATCGCGGCTTCGAGGAAGCGGGCGGTCTCGCGCGCCGCGAGCTCCGCGTCGGCCCCGGGCGCGGGCCGCTCGGCCTCGCCGGCGTCCGCGTCGAGCTTCACCACCGAGCGGACCTTCGTGCGCCGGAAGTGGTCGCGGGCCGTGTTGACCGCGATGCGGAGGACCCAGGGCTTCACCGGTCCGTCGGGCATCTTCTTCTGGGACGCTCGATGCACCTTGCAGAAGACCTCCTGGAAGAGATCGTCGCGGTCCGCCGCGGGGACGCCGGTTCGGGTGAGGTAGCTGTACACGGGTGCGGAGAACATGGTCATCAGCTCGACGAACGCCTCCCGCTCGCCGCCGCGGTGCCGCTCGAGGAGCGTGCGTGCGGCGTCGGCGCGAGAAAGGGGGATCACGTCCGCGGGAGGTTCGTCCCCCGCGGCCTTTGGCTCGCCCCCCTCCAGAGCGGGCATGGGCTGCGTCATCGGTGTCTGATCATGGGAACGCACCAGCGGCTGCACGGGGTTCAAAAAAGATCGACACCCCCTCCGTGCTACGCGCCCACGGGGCGCCGAATCCCCGTCGGGACCCGTGGATCTTCACGTGAAGATCGTCAGTGGCCGGACTCGTGAGTCTGGATTTGTGCCCACATGGGCTCACTTGATGACATCGTGAGCCAGTGTTGGCGTGTTGGGCGCGAGGCCCATTTGGTTTCGGCCGGCATGCGACGCCGCCCTTCGCGTCAGCCGATCACGAAGGAGCCCACCGCCGCTTCGCAGCCGTCCCAGTTCGTCTGGATGTTCGCCGCCGTCACCAAGTCTTCTTCCGGCGGCAGCCGCTTCGGGAAGCCGGTCCAGCGCTCCGGGCCGAAGAAGTCGCCGGACTTCGCCGACGGATCCATGCAGCCGCGGATGATGCCGGTGGCGCCGTCCTCCTGGGACTGGGCCTGCTTCATGAAGTCGGAGCTCGCGTCCATGCCGCCGGACTTCTCGGTGGTCACCTGCAGCTGGGTCCGCGCGAGACCGGGGTGCGCCACGACGGCCTTGATGGTGTCGATGCCGGCGGCCTCCAGCCTCTGCTTCAGCCCGTACGTGAACACGAAGTTGGCCAGCTTGGTCTGGTGGTAGCGCTGCCACCGCGGCCCGTCGAAGCCGTCGCTCTCGGCGCCGTCGCCGCCGAGGTCGCCGCCGTTCTTGCCGAAGTAGCGGGCCTCGAGCGGCGGGCCGAGTCGCGCCATGGAGGAGTGATTGACGATGCGTCCGTCGTCGCTCTCTCGGAGGAGCGCAAAGAGCTCCTTGGTCAGCAAGAAGTGCGAGAGCACGTTCGTCTGCATCTGGACGTCGTAGCCGTCCTTGGTGGCCCGATCCTCCAGCGCCATCACGCCAGCGTTGTTGCAGAGGACGTCGAGCCGGTCGGTGGAGGACCGAATCGTCTCGATCGCGGCGCGAACGCTCGCGAAGTCCTGCAGGTCGCAGGTCACCGGGACGAGCTCGGCGCCAGGCACAGCGTCTCGCAGCTCCTCGAGCGACGCCGCCGAGCGCTCGCTCTCTCGGTTGAGCAGGAGCACGGTCGCGCCGCGCTTCGCCAGCTCGCGGGCGCAGACGTACCCCGTGCCGCTCGTGGTCCCGGTGACGGCGGCCACTCGCCCGCTCATGTCCCGGGTGTGCTTCGCGATGACCTCGTCGAGGTGCTTGGTGGGGATGGTCTCGGGCATGGGCTCGTCCTCTCGGTTGCCGCGGTCGTCGCGGTCTCGGACCGGTGGGTGCGGCTGCTCGGTGGAGAGCGCCCCCCGGGCTCGTGGCTCGTGTCTACCGCGAGCCCGTCCGAGGTGTCCACGGCCGCCGGCGCCGGTCGACGCGTTCAGTCGTGCTCGAAGACGTCGATGGTGCTGATCCGCTCGAAGCCGAGACGGTCGCAGATGGGCGCGGAGGTCGCGGTCCGTGCCGTGATGATCGCCTCGGCGATCCCCGCTCGGTGGAAGTCCGTCAGCCGCGTCTGGATCAGCTGCCGGTAGATGCCGCGGCCGCGATGGGTGGGCAGCACCGTGGCGCCCTGGAGGAATCCGGCGTGGGCCAGGCGGGCCGACGTGGCGACGCCGACCATCGTGTCGTTCATCCAGGCCGTGTAGTGGGCCTGCCGCGGGTCCGGGTCGGTGACGCTGGCGAGGATCGTCGCGCGCCGGGAGGGTGGAGCCTCGAAACCGCCGAGCACGACATCCACGAACGTCGACTCGTCGCCGGGTGAGAGCGGCTCGATGCGGATCGCCGGGTCGAGCTCGGCCACCGCGCGATCGGTTCGGCTGCGCATCCCAGCGAGGGTATCGACGTGCCGGAAGCCTTTCGCGAGGAGCCGGTCCCCCAGGTCGCTGGGGAGGCACGCCGGGCCCACGTGCCAGCGAAAGGGCACGCCGCGCGCCGCGAAGTGCTCGATGACCTGGTCGATGCGCTCCTCGGCGTCCGCGCCGAGCGACGCGTGGAACACGCCGTTGCGGGGTGCGACCGGCGCCTCCGAGTCGGCGCGGTAGATGCCTCGGTCCTGGGTCCGCTTCGATCCGACGATCTCCGCGAGCGCCCACAGACAAGCCAGCGCGTCGTCCAGACCCGCCATGACCTCAGCGCCGACGGCGCCAGGCCAGCAGCGCGAGCGCGAGCAGCGGGAGGGCTGCGGAGCCACCCACGCCGGCGGAGAGGTTGCAGCCCCCCGAGTCTTCCTCGACCGGAGCGCCTGCGTCGAGCGGTCCGGCGTCTTCCGGCGGTGCGCCCGCGTCGGTGCCGCCGCCGCCGCGCATGGGCACCTCGCCGGTCACGAAGGGCTCGTAGGGAGGGCAGTCGTCCAGCGCGTCGGGCGCGCACTGGGTGCGGAAGCTGAAGCTGTACGGCGCGGCGCTGGTCCGGCCGTCCAGGGTGGGAACGCCCGCCGGGACCTCGACGATGTACTCGGTGTCGTAGGCGAGTGGGGCGGTCGGCTCGAGCTGGAGGAAGGAACGGAAGCGGCCGTTGTAGGCCGCATGGTGGGTGACCTCGACCGGCGTGCCATCCGCGCTCCGCATCGTCGGCATCTCGCCCACGATGTCGCGGTCGAAGGGGTAGCCGAACCAGAGGCCCACGCGCCCGTACGCGCCGGCCTCTTCGACGCTCACGGGGAAGTTCACGCCCCCGTCTTCCGGCACGGTGTGGATCACCAGGTCCGTGTCGGGGTCGTCGGTGTCGTGCAGCCGCCGCCAGAGGACCTGCCAGTGCTTGGCGATGACCTCGCTCATGTAGGGCAGCGAGCCTGGCGCGGCCTGGTTGTAGACGTGGGTGCCGAGGAAGGGATAGGCCTCCCACGCGCGCCAGTAGAGCGAACCGGCCAGGGCGGAGTCGCTCTGCAGCCGCGTCACCCGCGCCGCCTGGTCCATCCCCTCCATGATCGTGTCGGCTGCGACTTCGCGTCCGGACGCGGCGGTCATGACCTCGCTGAGCGTCGCGTAGGGCGCGTCGGCGTCGACCGTGAAGACCACGTCGTCGTCGATGACGATGAAGTAGTCCGCGTACTGATCGGGCGAGAGCTCGGGGTCCTCGCTGTCGATCTCGAGGGCGCGCGCGAGGAGCGTCGTGTCGTAGCTCTGGTCCGAGATGCCGTGGCTCGCGGCCCCGAGGAGCACGCCGATGTGCCGCCGGGCTTCCACCGAGTCGAAGTCGGGGCCGTAGTTGTCCTTGATGTACTGGATGTACGCGAGGCGGAACTCGGACCAGTGGGCGAACTCGCCGTAGGGGTCGCCCGCCGCGTAGCCCGAGTCGGGCAACATCGATCCATTCTCGTACGCGATCACGAACGCGGGATCGTCGAAGAGGTCGCGCAGCTCGCCCGGCGGCAGGTGCGCCACCGCCAGCTGGCTCATGTGCACGTGCGAATAGAGCCCGTTCGCTTGGCCGATCGAGGGGAGGGCCAGCAGGGAGAGGACGGCACCGAGCCGAGCGAGGCGAGGAGAGGACAAGAGAGACTCCAGGGGAGGGGGACGTCACCGGACGTCCAGCGCGCAGTGTAGCAGCCCGACGGAGTACGCTCCGAGGCTCATGCGGCAGGACACACAGGTCCGCCCGGGGCGCGGCATCGGTCCCATCGAGCTCGGGACGACGGCCGAAGAGCTCGTCGCCCTGCTCGGACCGCCGAGGCTCGTCCGTGGTCAGCGCACCTGGTTCGAAGACGGCGTGTCGGTCGGTTTCGGAGACGACGGCCGAACCCGCTTCATCGAGCTCTCACGCTCGGAGAGCGCCGCCGTTCTGTTCGCAGGCCTGGACGTCCACCGAGACCCCGCCGAGCGCGTCGTCGAGCTCGCGCGCTCGCTCGGCACGCTCGACGAACACCACCCCGGGCTGGGCCACATGTACGTGTTCCCCGACATCCAGCTCGCGTTGTGGCGACCCACCGCGGAGGGCTGCTTTCAGACCGTCGCGGTCGCGAGCGACGGCTATTTCGCGAGTACCTGAGGGTACGCGGCTCCGCGTGTTGGCTTCAGAGGCTCAATCGCATCGGGGCGCGCGGCTCTTCGATCGGCCGATAGGCGTGCCAGAAGGCGACCTCGTAGCCGGCGAGCTCGGCGTGGACGCGGTCCTTGAAGTGGTAGCCCTTCAGGTCGAGCTCGCCCGCCGCGTCGCCCGCGGGGGTGAAGGCGACGACGTCGAAGGAGCGGGGCTGGAAGACCTCGATGACGTGGCGGACGAGGCCGCCGAGGTCGCCGCGGAAGTCGACGTTGGTCTCGAAGCTGACGTAGGAGCCGAGGGTCTCGGGGGTGACGTGGACGGTCCAGTAGTCGGTGCCGCGGATGCCGTTGACGGAGTAGCCGGCCGGCGTGAAGGGGTGCTCGTCGATCTCGAAGTCGGGGAGGAAGGCGGTGAAGCCGCGCTCGGCCGCGATGGTGGTGCCCTCGGGGCGCGTGCAGCCGATGAAGCGCGAGGCTCGGTCCTCGGGCAGGCCGTGCATGAGGATCTCGAGAGTGGTGTCGCCCGGATGAGCTTCGTAGGGCTTGCTGGTCGTGAAGAGGTGCACGTGGTGGTCGTGCTCGTCACCGAAGCGATGGGCCTGGCCGCCGAGCCACGCGCTGAGCTGCTGGGCGTCGTCGTAGAAGGACGAGGGCTGGCGGTCGGGGAAGTGTTCGTTCTTCCGCTCGTAGGCGAGCATCGCGATCTGGTCGGGCGGCACCCGCTCGAGGATGCGCCCGACGGCGTTGACCAGCCGCGTGCGACCGCAGGTGATCATCGTCAGGTGGTCCTCGTAGACGAAGAGGCTCGACTCGCTGAGCAGGTAGGCGGTCTGGTGATCGTTGCTGATCTGGCTCAGCACCTGGGCGCCGGACGCCGCCACCACCGAGTGCCAGAGCTCGTCCCCGAGGGAGCGGAGATCCGGGCCGCCCTCGGCCACGACGAGCTCGACCTTCTTCTCGGGGCCTTCGAAAAAGGTGGGGGCGTCGGGGTCGATC
>CAYXAP010000008.1:140551-224791 GCA_964462035.1 uncultured Sandaracinus sp. | reverse complement strand
GAACTCGCGTTACCGGCGTGAAAGGCCGGGGTCCTGGGCCACTAGACGATGGGGACTGGGGTGAGGTCGGGAGAGTTCCCGCTCTCGGTGGGCCGCGCGAGAGTCGAACTCGCAACCGTCGGGTTAAAAGCCCGCTGCTCTACCATTGAGCTAACGGCCCGCGTCGTTTTTCGCGCGACCGGGCACCATCTAGCCAATGGTCCCCGGGTGGTCAAGGGTTTCGGGCTCTCAGCGGAAGTGGAGCTCGACCGCGACCGGGGTGCTCGCGGTCTCTGGCAGGGTGAGCTGGGCCTCCGCCTTCCGATCGGGCGGGCCTTCGTAGGGCTCGTCCGGGTGGCAGCTCGCGCTGTCGTTCGGGAGCTCGCAGTCGCAACTCTCGCCCTCGCAAGAGCCGTAGGCCTCGACGGTGACGGGGTAGGCGCCGGGCTCCGCCGCCAGTGAAACCACGCAATCGCCGGGGCAGCCTTCGCCGACCGGCTCGACTCGGGCGCTCTCGTAGCGGTTGCCCGCCCACGTGATCGTCCAGCTCGCGCCGGCCTCGAGCGGCCGGACCCCCGCGCCACCGCAGCCGCCGAAGGACGGGCAGGGCCGCGCCTCCTGGACTCGCTCGCAGCTCAGCGTCTGCCCCGAGCCGAGCCGGAGATCGCCGATGGTCAGCGCTTCGAAGCCGCAGGTGTCCTGGCTGGCGAGGTAGATCGTCGCGTCGGTGTCGTTGGTGATCGTGAAGGTCACCGGCACCGGCGTTCGGTCCGAGCTCGGCAGCTGCGAGCCACCACAGGAGCCGCACGCGCCGGCCGTCACGATCGACGCCAGGAGAGGAAGGGTCGAGATGTCTCGCATGGGGCTGAGGCTACCCGCTCCACGACATCGACGGATCTTCGAGGAAACTTTTTGCGGAGCCGAGCGTCAGGATCGATATGTCGCGAGATCCCGGCAACTGGGCTCCCAAGACCACAGCGTGTGAACGCCAGTGGCCACTGGAGTCGCCGGCTGGCGACCGTAGAAGTCCCCGTTCGTACAGCGGGAGCGGAAGAAACACGTCAGCGACCGCACTAAGAGGTGTAATCGGCGCTGGCACGCTGATTGCTTTCTGTAGACGCAACGTGATGGACCTCGAACAGCGACAGACCGCCATCGTGGTCGCCGAGCGTGGAAGCGCTTGGCGGCGATGGGTGGAGCGCTTCCGCGTCGGAACTCCCGACGTGGTGGTCTTCGCGCAGCGTGACGACGAGGCTCTCCTGGACCTGGCGCTCCGAATTCGGAGCGACGTTCAGGCCTTGCAGGACGAGGGAATCTCGCTCTCGCGGGCGGTCATCGCCGGTGGGGATCGCGTCGATCCCGAGGCCATCTCGGCTCGCGCCCTGACCGTCAAGGCGCTGGTCGCCCCGATGGTCGCCGACGGCGAGGGCACGGTCATCCTGGACGGCATCGGAAGCGGTGCGATGGGCATGGCCGCGCTGGCTACTACGGTAGCCGCCCAGGTGCAGGGCACCGGCGTGCTGGTCACCAGCCCCGCGCTCGACGCCATCGCCAACGTCGCCTGAGCGACACGGCTGTTGCACGCCGGTCCACACTCGTTGGGCCGTCCGCAACACCGCAACGCGTTCTACGATCCTGCCGCGGCTCGAGCGTCGGTGACGCGATCGATCAGGTGAACGCGCGCTCGAGGATCCCGGCGGTGAAGCCGGGCCGGAGGTAGAAGCCTCGCGGTCCGGTCCACTGGTAGCCGCCGCCGATGCCCTCGGGCGCGCGTTCGCGCACCCCGCCATGGGCGGCCTTGGGTCGGACCTGCAGGGCGTCGCCCAGGTGGCCGGTGATCTCGTCGATGCGCCCACGGAGCACCAGCTCGGCGATTCGCTCGTAGTCGTCCTGGAGCGTGCGGCGCTGGGCGCCGTCCGGCGACCACAGGATGGGCGCGCCAAAGCGGCGGTGCGGGAGCTCCACGGAGGGGTCGGCCTCGATCGGCATCCAGAGCACGCGGCGCAGCTTGTGCCAGACGACCGATTCCTCGAAGTCGGTGTCCCCGAGCCGGTCGAGCTCGATGGTGCTCACGAAGGTCGACTCCTTCGGACGGCCTTCGTGGACGGGCAGCGTCTTGAGCTCGATGCCGAGACCACGGAAATCGGGCTCCGCCTTCGAACCTGCGTCGGCACCGAGGAACTGCTCGAGGAGCTGACCGGCGAGGCCCTTCGCTCGGCGCATTTGCTTGGGGATGCGCACCTGCGCCTTCATCGCGAGCTCGCCCACCGAACGACCCGCGACGGAGCCGGCGCGTGCGAGGAGCTCGTCCTCGGTGGCCGGTGGGGTCTTCGCCAGTGAGAGCGTCACGCGCGGAGTATGCCTCTTTCGGCGCTCGCGCGAGGCGTCGTAACCTGCCGTGATGGCGAGCAAGAAGAAGGCGGGCGGCGCGAAGGGGAAGAAGCCGGGACCGAAGAAGAAGACTGCTGGCGTGAAGAAGAAGGCCGACGCCGGGAAGGCCGGCAAGAAGGCCAAGGGCACGAAGAAGAGCGCCGAGCGGAAGCTGCCGAAGAAACCCTCGGTCGCAGGCTACGTCGCGGGCCTCGATGGCTGGATGAAGAAGCTCGCCAAGCAGATCGTGCGGGACATGGCGGAGCTCGCGCCGGACGCCACCAGCGCCATCAAGTGGTCGCAGCCCGTGTGGGAGGACCACGGCCCCTTCGCCTACCTGCGCGCCTTCGCGACCCATCTGAACTTCGGCTTCTGGCGTGGCGCGGAGCTGAGCGACCCAGACGGGGTGCTCACCGGTAAGGGCGCCAAGATGCGCCACATCAGCCTGCAGGGACCGGACGACTACGACCCGGACCAGGTGGCGGTGCTGGTCCGGGAAGCGATCGCCCTCAATCGTTCCGGGGGCGACCCGACGAAGGGCCCGAGGAAGCGCGGGTGATCTCAGGCGTGGCGGATGGCGGCGACGAGGAACGCCGTCAGCCCTTCGCCATGGCGGTCGATGTTCTCCGCGTAGCGCGCATCGCTCTCGTAGAGCGTTGCGAGGGCGCGGTGTTGCTCCGGTGAGCAGGGGTAGAACCAGCGGTCCAGGTGCTCGCGATGCCGGACCACCAGGAGCCGTGTCGGTGGGGCGGATGCTTCAGCCCCGCTCGCCAACAGCACCGCGAGCTCGTCGTAGATGGCCTTCGCCTCGGCTTTCAGGGTCGCCCACTCGGCTTCGCCGTACGTCTCCGTCCGGCGTCGAGCCTCCGCCCAGCTATCCGCCTGGCCCCAGCGTTCTCTCGCCTCGGCTTCGTAGGTCTCGGGATCGAAACCGTCGAAGAGCTCGCCGGGCTCGATGGGAGACTCGCTCTCGAGGGCGGTGATGGTGCGATCGAGGGTGCGGAGGATCCGTTCGTGCTCTCGCAGCTTCGACCGGAGCTGTTGTCGCTGCTCCCGAAGGGCGCCGAGGCGGTCGAAGCCCGGAGCATCCAGGATGGCGGCGATGGCTTCGAGCGGCAGCCCCAGCGCTCGGTGCATCAGGATCTGCTGCAGTCGCTCGAGCTGCTCGTCTCGGTAGAGGCGATAGCCGGCTTCACTGCGCTCGGCAGGGCGGAGTAGCCCGATCTCGTCGTAGTGGTGAAGCGTGCGGACGGTGACGCCCGCGAGCTCCGCGACTTCCCGGACCTTGTACGTTCGATTGGCCATGAACGAACCTTGCGGCCTCACGCCGCGTGAGGGTCAAGGGCCAATCGATACCCCGTCACTGGCGGGCGCGCATCGCCTGCTCGAGGTGGTCGCTGCCGATACGCAGCGGGATGGCCATCGAGTTGAAGTAGCGCTCGATGGCGCAGGCCCAGACCAGCTCGGTGATCTCGCGTTCGGTGAAATGGGCGCGTAGCCGATCGAAGATCGCGTCCGGCACGTGCAGCGTGCCCTCGACGCTCGCGGCGTAGGCCATGGCCGCCTTTTCGCGCTCGCTGAAGGCGTCGCTGGTCTCGAACTCCGCGAGGTCGCGGAAGCGCTCGACGCCGATGCCGTTGCGGACGAGCTCGGCGAGGCCGAGGTCGATGCAGAACGTGCACCCCTTCTGGTTCGCGACGGTGAGCTGCGCGAGCGCGATGATGTCACTCGGGAGCTTGGTCGCCTTCTCGAGAAGGGTGACCAGCACCAGCGTGAAGAAGCCGATGAACGGCGCCCGCGCATACATCACGCGGAAGGCCGTCGGCGTCTTCCCGTAGCGCTTGCGGGTCACCCGATAGAGCAGACGGATGAACCAGCTCTTCGGCTTCTCGATGGGCGCCAGCGGCAGCACGCCGTGCTCGGACGCGGCGGGCGCCTCCAGGGGTAGGGCGCTGGCGGGGTGGGTCGTGGCTTGGGTCATGCCCCCTCCACGAACGGCCCGCGGGATCGGTTACAGCGGCTCGACGATACGCTCCGGCGAGGGCAACCTGAGCTCGATGCGTCGACCGGTCGGGCTCTTGTTCTTGGCTCTCACGAGCTGCGGTGGCTCCGCGGGCTTCGGACTCGAAGTCTGCGAGCCTGGGGGCGGTGAGTGTGTCGACCACGGCCCGACCGATCCCGCGGTCTCGGGCGAGGGCTTCGCGGCGCTGAGCGTGTCGGTCTGCACCGATGGGAGCCACGAGGCGACCGCTCTGTTGGACGGCGTGCCGAGTGGGACGGTCACCCCAGCCACCACGGCCGACTGCGACGCGACCTTCATCGAGTGGGCGCACGCGCCGCGGGGCGACATTCGGGTCGTGGCGACGCCGAGCCAGCCCCGGCAGTCCTTCACCGTCACCATCGCGGCTGGTGGAGTTCAGCTCCTGCCGGCGATCGACACCGTGTTGGATGCCGAGGGCGACGTGGCGCGCCTTCGGGTCTACGAAGCCGACTGAGCGGGGAGTCGCAGAGCCACGGTCTGGGCAGCGAGCACTACGGCGATCCCCACGGCGACCCACGCGGCGATGTCGGAGCCCTCGAGGTCGTGGCCGCGCTGTTTCACGAAGACCGCGGCCAGGCCCCAGAGCGCGGCGGCGACGTAGGCGAGGTTGCCGCGCATCCGCTGGTTGAGCGCGAGCAGGAGGACCGCAGCGACCCCGAAGAGCACCATGCTCCAGGTGACGGCCCCGCCCACCTCGTTGGCGACCAGGACCTGAGCGAGGTTCAGGAACGCTGCGAGCGAGAGCCAGCCGGCGTGGAGCGAGACGGCGACGGTCGCGAGGGTGCGGGTCTTGGTCGGGGGGCCCTCGGCTCGGGCGAGCTGCACGGCGGACCAGGCCATGGCGCCGAGCGCGAGCCACATGATCACGAGCGCGAGCCAGAACTGCTGCAGGGTGAAGACCGGACTCCACAGACCGGTGAGAACGAAGCCGGCCACGATGGCGGGCGAGGTCCGCCGGACCGCGTCGTCTTCGGGCTTCCGCAGCGCGGCGATGCCGAGGGCGAGGTCGAGCAGGAAGATCAGGCCCCAGATCGCGAAGGCGTAGCCCGCGGCGACCAGCAGGGTGGGGTAGCGGTTCGAGATGGTTCCGTTGTCCGGTCCGAGCCAGCCGGTCTGGCTCAGGTAGGACATCGCCGGCATGACGATCGAAGCGACGAGGAGCACGAAGCGCATGGCGCGATTCTGGTGCCGTTCGGGCTCGCGACAATGGTCCGCGGGACGCGGGCTCAGCGCAGCTCGGTGACCTTGCGGCCGAAGAGGCGCTCGAGGCTGGCCAGGAGCGAGTCGCTCGGCTCGACGCAGAGGCCGGTCTCCTCGAGGGTCGCGCTCCAGTGCGCGAGCGGGTTCAGCAGCTCCAGGCTCACGGGCACCGGTCCCGGATGGGCCCGCAGGCAGTCGCGGAGCCGCTCGAGCTTCGCGCGGTCGATGGCATCGACCTCGAGCTTCACGTTCACCGCGCGCGTCTTGCGCGAGAGCAGCTCGCTGAGCGGCTGCACGTCGTAGAGGATGAGCTTCGGCTCGGCGTCGGCGCTCTCTTCGCCGAACTCGTGCTTCACGCGCCCGTCGACGATGATCGGCTCGCCCGCGGTCAGGATGACGCGCGTCTTCTCGTCGTCCATCTGCCGCGGCCGGACGATGACCTCGACACGGCCCATCGGGTCTTCGAGCTCGAAGAACGCCATGGTCGCGCCGGCGCGGGTGCGCCGCTCGCGGTAGCCCTCGACGGACCCACCGATCTGGACCTTGGTGCCGCGGTCCATCTCGTGGAGCGTCTCGGTGGTCGCGTTGCAGAAGCGGCGCAGCTCCTGGATGTAGCGGTCGAGGGGGTGGCCGGAGATGTAGAAGCCGAGCGAGCCCTTCTCGAGCTTGAGCTGCTCTCGCGAGTCCCAGGGCTCGACATTGTCCGGGAAGGCGCCGCCGGCGCGGGTGAACGTCTTCACCTCTTCCTCGTTGCCGAGCAGCCCGAAGAGGCTCGTCTGGCCGCTCGCGCGATCGGCGGCAGCCTGCTTGCCGCGCTCGAGCGCGGTCGGGATCGCCGCGCTCGCCTGCGCGCGGTGCACGCCGAGCGGTTCGTGGAGCGCGTCGAAGGCGCCGCTCTTCACCAGCGCGTCGGTGACGTTCTTGTTCACCCGGCGCAGGTCGACCCGGTCGCAGAAGTCGAAGAGGTCGACGAAGGGCTGCTCGGCTCCGCCGTCGGCCTTGCCATCGCTCGACCCGGTGCGCGCTTCGAAGAGCGCCTCGAGCGCGGCGCCGCCGACGCCCTTGAGGCCACCGAGACCGAAGCGGATCGCGGGGCCGGTCGGGTCGCGGAGCTCGCCCTTTTCGCTCATCGGCCGGCCGGGGATCGGCTTGACGTCCTCGCGCGGCTCGTAGACGACGGTGAAGTCGATGGCCGACTCGTTCACCGAGGGCGGGAGCACGGTGATGCCCAGGTTTCGGGCCTCGGCGACGGTGCGCACGACTTTGTCGCTCTTGTCCTTGTCGGCCGTCATCGTGGCGCAGCAGAGCTCCGCCGGGAAGTGCGCCTTGAGGTAGGCGGTCTGGTAGGTGATGAGCGCGTACGCGGCCGAGTGCGACTTGTTGAAGCCGTAGCCCGCGAAGAAGGCCATCAGGTCGAAGACCTCTTCGGCCTTCTCCTTGGTGTGCCCGCGCCCGGTCGCGCCTTCGACGAAGATGGCCTTCTGTTTGACCATCTCCTTCTCCTTCTTCTTACCCATCGCGCGGCGAAGGAGATCGGCGCCGCCGAGGCTGTAGCCGCCCATCGTCCGGGCGATCTGCATGACCTGCTCCTGGTAGACGATGACGCCGCGGGTGTCCTTGAGGATCGGCTCGAGGCTCGGGTCCGGGTACTCGACCTTCTGGCGGCCGTGCTTCCGGTGGACGAAGTCCGTATGCATGTCCGCGCCCATCGGACCAGGCCGGTAGAGCGCGACGGCCGCGACGATGTCCTCGAAGCAGTCGGGCTTGAGCGCCTTGAAGAGCCCCTGCATGCCCTGGCTCTCGAGCTGGAAGACGTTCGTGGTGTCGCCGGACTGCAGCAGCGCGAAGGTCGCGGGGTCGTCGAGCGGAATCGCGTCGAGATCGAAGGGCTCGCTTCGGTCGGGGCGCTTGTCGATCAGCCCGACCGCCAGGTCGAGGACCGTGAGCGTCTTGAGGCCGAGGAAGTCGAACTTCACCAGGCCCGCCGCCTCGACGTCGTCCTTGTGGTACTGGGTGACCAGCACGTCCTCTTCCGGGCAGAAGACGGGCACGTGGTCCCAGATGGGGCCCTCGGAGATGACGACGCCCGCGGCGTGCATGCCGGCGTGGCGGGTGAGGTTCTCGATCTGCTGTGCGGTGTCGAGCAGCTCGCGGACCTCGGCGTCGTTGTCGTAGGCCTCCTTGAAGCGCGGCTCGTTCTGCAGCGCTTCGCCGATGCTCATCGACTTGCCCGGCCCGATCTCGGGGATCATCCCGGCGAGGCGGCCGGCATCCTGCGGGGTCACGCCCATCACGCGGCCGACGTCACGGACGACCGACTTCGACTTCAAGAGATGGAAGGTCGCGATCTGACCGACCGAGTGCTGCCCGTACTTGTCGCGGACGTAGTCGATGACCTTGTCGCGCTGGCTCATGCAGAAGTCGATGTCGAAGTCGGGCATCGACACGCGTTCCGGGTTCAGGAAGCGCTCGAAGAGCAGGCCGTAGGGCAGGGGGTCGAGGTTGGTGATGCGCAGCGCGTAGGCGACGAGCGAGCCGGCACCGGAGCCACGGCCCGGACCGACGGGTACGCCGTTCTTCTTCGCCCAGTTGATGAAGTCCTGGACGATCAGGAAGTAGCCCGGGAACCCCATCGAGATGATGACGTCGAGCTCGATCTGCAGCCGCTCGCGGTACTCGGTCTCGTTCGGCTCGTGACCGAGCCGGCGCATCTCCGCGAAGCGCTCCTCGAGGCCGCGCAGCGAGAACTCGCGGAGCGCGTCGTCTTCGCTCTGACCTTCGGGGAGCGGGAAGCGCGGCAGCTTCGGCGGGTGCAGCGGGTTCACGTCCTCGCAGCGACGGAAGATCTCCATCGTGTTGCGGACGGCGTCCGGGGTGTCGCCGAAGAGCTCGAGCATCTGCGCGGGCGACTTCAGGTACATCTCGCTCGAGCCGTGGTGCATCGCCTCCATCTCGCGGAGGCTCACGCTCTGGCCGATGCACTGCAGCGCCATCTGGCCGTGCGCCTGGCTGCGCTCGAGGAAGTGGCAGCAGTTGGTCGCCACCAGCGGGAGGTTCCGGTCCGCCGCCAGCTCCTTGAGCACGGAGTTCAGCGGACGGTTCTCCGCGAAGCCGTGGTCCTCGAGCTCGACGAAGAGGTCGTCGCCGAAGATCTCGTGCAGCTGGCCGAGAGCGCGCGCGCCGGCCTCGGGACCCTTCATCAGGATCTCTTGCGGCACGTAGCCACCCATGCAGGCGGTGAGCGCGATGACGCCCTCGCGGTGCTGGTCGAGCACCTCCAGGTCGATCCGCGGCACGCCCTGAGCGAGTCCCTCGACCCAGCCCAGGCTGACCATCCGGACGACGTTCTGGTAGCCGGTCTGGTTCTTGGCGAGGAGCACCGTGTGGCCCAGCGTGGGCTTGCTCTTGTCGAGACGGCTCTCCGAGAGCGTGAGCTCGGCGCCGAGGATCGGCTTGATGCCCTTGGCCTTGGCGGCGCCCGCGAACTGGACCGCGCCATACATGTTCGCGCGGTCGGTCAGCGCGACGGCCGGCATCCCCATCTCGGCGGCGCGGTCGACCAGCTCCGGAATGCGGATCGCCCCCTCCAGCATCGTCAGCTCCGAGTGAACGTGGAGATGGACGAAGTCGGTGCTGCCTTCGGGAGGGGCTGACTGGGGCGTCTCGGGGTCCGACATCCGGATTGGAGACCGTACCCGATCGGCGTGTCAGATCGAGCCCCCGGCGCGATCAACTCGCGCGAGCCGCGGATCCCGGGCCGATCGGCTCCCCGATGCAGCGGGCGGCGGCGCGGGCCGCGGCGGTCAGGGCCTCTTCCAGGGCCCAGCCCGCCGCCAGGCGGGCCGCACAGACCGCGTGGAAGGTGTCCCCAGCGCCGGTGGGGTCGACCACCGGGACTCGGCGGGCAGGGACATGGAGCGCACGCCCGGCGGCGAAGGCGGTGGCCCCCTCCGGGCCGGCCGTGACGACGACCAGCGGCACGAAGCGCCGGAGGTGCGGCACCAGCCCGGGCTGGTGCCGCACGTCCTCGACGCTGAGGAAGACGGCGTCGAGCCGTTCGAGGACGGCCTCGCTCGGGTGCCACTCGGTGGCCACGACGCGGCCGGGCACCTCGGACGCCGATCGGAGCATCCCCTGGGCGCCGAGGGTCACCATCGCGTCCGGCGCGGCGGCGGTCCACGCGTCCAGGTCCAGCTCGCCGAGCACGGGCGCGAGGATCAGCAGCTCGGTTCGAGTCGGCACGTGCACCGCGACGACCGGCGCGGGCGCGTGCACCCACTGGGCGACCCGCTCCTGGGCGTCGTAGCGGTTCTCGAAGGTCGCCGTGGTCGACGCGACCTGATGGATCACCCGGCACGCGGTCACCGGGAGCACCTCGCTCGCGGTCACCACGATCGCATCGTCGAGCGCTCGCCCCCCGTAGAGCACGGAGCCGCCGGGCCGGTCGCCATCGGGATAGCGGTCGATGGTCACCGCGCCGGCGAGCGTGATCCGAGGCCGGCTCACACCCCTTCTCCGCTGCTGATCTCGTAGGCCTGACCGGTGATGCTCCGAGCGTGCCCCGAGGCGAGGAACGCGACCAGCTCCGCGACCTCCGCGGGGTCGACGAAGCGGCCGAGGGGTAGGGCGGCCTCGGCGTCCGCGCGTGCCTTCACCGCGCTCACGGAACGTTCGAGGTCCGCGCGCGCCATCGGCGTCTCCGTCCACCCCGGACAGACGGCGTTCACCCGGATGCCCCGCGGGGCGAGCTCGAGCGCGGCCGCCCGCATCAAGCCGAGCATGCCGTGCTTCGACGCGCAGTACGCCGAGTAGCCGGCGCGACCGCGGAGGCTGAGGGTGGACCCGATGAAGACCACCGCTCCGCCAGGTCGCAGGGTGGGCAGCGCTCGCCGAAGCAGTGCGTGGGGCCCGTCGAGGTTCACGTCCATCACCTCGCGCCACGGATCGTCGACCGCGTCGAGCGCACCCGGCCGACAGACGCCGGCGTTCAGCACCAGCAGGTCGATCCACTCGCTGGCTCGCACCGCCGCGTCACGAGCGGCGGGGTCGGTGATGTCGCCGCGCACGTGCCGGTAGCCCTGTGGCAGGTCCGGCGCCGTCGAGCGCGCGAGCCCGACCACGCGCTGACCGCGGTCGGTGAAGTGACGTGCGATCGCGTGGCCGATGCCCGAGGTGGTTCCGGTGATCAATGCACGGCGCATGGCGCGAGGCTCCCTCGATGCGTGGGGTACCAGCCGAGGATGGCGGCGCACTCGTCCACTGGTACGGGCCACGCCGATCCGCGGCCGTGGCGAGCGAGGCTGGCCGGTCCGTCGACCAGCGCCATCCACAAGGTCTCGCCGGTGCACCGCTTGCCGCGGCGGACGCGGTCGAGGAGCACCGCCGGATCGAGCTCCGCTGGAATCTCGGTGGGCAGCGCCCAGCGATGGAGGAGCGCGCGGTGGGCGTCCACGGTGTCCACGCCCACGAGCTCGGCCGCGATGCGCGCAGCGGCGACCATGCCGATGGCGACCGATTCGCCGTGGCCGAGTGCATGGCCGGAGGCGTGCTCGACCGCGTGTCCCACCGTGTGTCCGTACTGGAGCACCATCGCCTCGTCGCGCTCGAGCGGGTCGGCGTCGATGGTGCTGCACTTGAGCCCCACCGTGCGCTCGATGCACTCGGTCACGAAGTCGAGGTCGCGCAAGGTCGCGTCCGGTCGGCTCACGCACTCGAGCAGCGCCTCGTCCTGCGCGAGGGCGTGCTTGAGGATCTCGGCGAAGCCGTCGCGCACCCAGCGCTCCTCGAGCGTGAGCAGGGCGTCGGGGTCGACCCACACCAGGTCGGGCGCGTAGTAGCTGCCGACGAGGTTCTTGCCGCGCGGTCCGTTGAGCGCCTGCTTGTGTCCGATGGCCGCGTCGGCCTGGGCCATGAGCGTGGTGGGCACGTGCACGAGCCGCACGCCGCGGAAGAGCGTCGCGGCGATCATGCCGGTGAGGTTGCAGACGACGCCGCCGCCGAGGCTGATCATGGTCGTGCGTTCGTCGGCGCCGAGCTCGAGCACCCGGTCCACGAGCGCGACGTACTGCGCGAGCGACTTCGAGCCTTCGCCTTCGGGCACCACGAGGTACGCGACGTCGAGGCCACGGCCGCGGAGGAGCCCGACCAGACGCTGACCATGGAGCCGGTCGACGCGCTCGTCGGTGATCAACACGTGACGCGCCGCCGGGTCGAGCCCGAGCGGCGCCTCGAGGTGGCCGAGCGCGCCGAGCGCTCCGCGCGCCACGTGGACCCGCGTGGTCTTCGGGGCACCGGTGCGAAAGCGCGCGAGGCGAGGGAGAGGGAAGGTGCTGCGGAGGGGAGACCGTGCCATGCCCCATCCCAGAGCACGCGCCGTGCCGAGCGCTCCCACGTCGAATTTCGGCCGAGCGACCGGCAATCTGTTGCGATATCTTCACACCCTGTGCAGCAGCCCGTGCCGGCGGGACCTCACGGGATCGACGGGCGCGGGGGCTTCGATCGCTTGCCGCCCCCACGGCCCCATGCTAGCTCCCGCCTCTTTCGCGCGGGCGCCTCGTCCGCGGAGACCGATTTTTCGCGGGGTCCGAACCCCGCCCCTGGAGCAGTCATGAACGCGTCGCCCCTCAGCCGAGCCAAGAAGCTCTTCGACATCGACGAGAAGGATCCCACCAAGGCCCGCAAGCAGGCCAAGGAGAAGCTGGTCGCGGCCGTGCAGAAGCTCGCCGACGGCGGCCTCTGGATCGATCGCACCAACGAGGAGAAGGGCCTCGACCACGTGTCGAACGCCAAGCTCCTTCGCCTCCACGAGGTCCTCACCGCCGTGAAGGACAAGTTCGGCGACCGCGACAGCCTCATCGACGGCATCGTCAAGGCCGAGGGCCGCGAGAAGGACGCCACCTACAAGAACCGCTTCGCGAGCTGGCCGACGCCGCGCCTCTGGGACTACTACCAGAGCGCCGCCGCCCGCTCCTGAGCCGGACCCGGGCCCCGCTGCCCGCTCCGAGACGAGACCCGCGAGATCGACGATCTCGCGGGTTTTCGCGTGTGTGCTTGCGGCGCTCGAACCTTTTTCGTTACACGGTGTCCTAACCCATCGTGGCAACCGCTGGCTCCATCGAAGAAGACCTCGTCCCCGAGGGTTCGCCTCGGATCTCGGCCGAAGGGATCGACCCCGAGCTCCTCGAGCTCCCGGCTCCGGCCAAGGGCCGCAAGCTCGCGACCATGGCGCTGATGGCGTTCTCTGTGGTCGTGGCCGTCGGCTTGTTGGCCTCGATTCGCCGGGACGTCTCCTACTTCTTCCACCCGAGCACCCCGATGGCGCTCGGCGAAGCGGTCGATCTCGATCCCGCGTCGCTCGAGCCCAACGCCTACGTGACCATCGAGGGCACACCCATGGCGTCGGGGACCGTCGGCTACGGCCGCATCCTCGGCGCCGGTCGCTACCGGGCCTTTCCGCTCGCGGGTCAGCGTGGGGTCTTCGTGCAGGTCCCGGTCGAGAGCGAAGACGCCGCCCGGACCTCGGCCCGCCGCGAGTTCAGTGGGCGGCTGGTGACCTTCGGCGACGCCGGTGGCCGCTTCGGCACGGTCCGACGCTTCCTCGAGAGCAAGATGGGGATGCCCGTTTCGAGCGAGTCCTACCTGCTCCTGGCCGATGAGCCCCCCTCGTCCTACGGCGGGTCGCTCGCGCTCGTGGCTCTGGCGGCCCTGGCGATTCTGGTCAACTTCTTCCTGTTTTTGAGACTCTTTCGTCCGATTCGAGTCAGACAAGACGCCAAGATCGCGTAGTCGCGTGACCTAACGAACGGTCGTGCTATTTTTCGACCATGGGACGTGGCGCAGAGACCCGGGCAGCGATCCTCGAGGAAGCGCTCGAGCTGACCAGCCAGTTCGGGCTCGAGGGGCTCTCCATCGGTGTCCTGGCCAAGCGCACGGGGATGTCCAAGAGCGGGCTCTACGCTCACTTCGAGTCCAAGGAAGGCCTACAGCGCGACGTGCTCCAGGAGGCTGCCGACCGCTGGACCGAGCTCGTGCTGCGGCCGGCCATCGCCAAGCCGAGGGGCCTCCCTCGCGTCGCGAAGCTCTTCGAGCGCTGGCTCGCCTGGGACACCGAAGCCTTCGCCGGCGGTTGCCCCTTCATGGCCGCGGCGACCGACTACGACGATCGCGATGGGCCCGTCCGTCAGGCGGTCGCCAAGCATCTCGGAGACGCGCTCGCGGCCGTGACCCGAGCGGTGGAGCTGGCCGTCGACGAAGGCCACCTCCGAGCGGGCACCCCGGTCGACCAGTTCACCTTCGAGCTCTGGGGGATCCTCACCGGTTTCCAGCAGTACTCCCGGCTCCTCGAAGACGGCGACGCCCTCGGCCGCGCCAACCGCGCGTTCGACTCGCTCGTCGATCGTCACCGCGCCTGAACCCGATCACCCGAGGGCGACCTCGGAGAAAGAAGTCCTCATGAATAGCACGACCGTTCGTTTCATTCGCGCCGCCGCCTCCGCGTCCTCCGCGCTCTCCCCCGAGCTCGGCGCCGGTCTCCTCCATCGGCTCTTCACGACGCCGCGGCCACGCCGGATGCCCGATCGCGAACGAGCCTGGATGACCGGTGCGACTGGCTCGCGCCTCCAGCTCGAGGACGGTCGCGCGCTGCAGGTCTGGCACTGGGGCGAGGGCGGCCCATCGGTGCTGCTCGTCCACGGCTGGGGTGGGGCGGCGAGCCAGATGGCGGTCTTCGCCGAGCCGCTCGTCTCGGCGGGCTGCCGAGTCGTCGCGTTCGACCAACCGGCGCACGGCGCGTCGGACGGAAAGCGGTCGGCGGTGCCGGACTTCGCTCGCGCGATCGGCGCGGTGGCCCGGACGATGGGACCCTTCGACGGAACCATCGCTCACTCCCTCGGCGCCTCTTCGGCGCTCCTGGCGCACCACCACGACGCCCCGCTCGGCCGACTCGCGGCGATCGCACCCGCAGAGAACCTGCCGGGCTACCTCGCTCAGACCGCGTCGCTCCTCGGTTTCCCCGAAAAGGTGCTCGTCCCCACCAAGGCGCAGATCGAGCGGCGCTGGGGCGCGCGTGTCGACGAGGTTCGGCCCGGACGCTTCGCCGAGCAGCTCGATGGCCCGGGGCTCATCGTCCACGACGTCGACGATCGGGAGGTCGCCGTCGCCGAGGGCCGCGCGATCGCCGAGCGATGGGCAGGAGCGACGTTCTTGGAGACCCAGGGGCTCGGTCATCGGCGGATCCTCCGAGACCCGGACGTGATCGACGCGGTGGTGGGTTTCGTGACCCGGCGATCGGCCTCCGTCGCGGCATGATGCGGCCGGCTCGCTGAGCCGAATCCGTCCGCTCTACGGATGCTCAGCCGTCAGTCTCGTCGGACATCGGCCGGTCCCGAGGACGATCGTTGACGTGCGTTCGCGCGGCCCTCTAGGCTCCGAAGCCTCGTGAGCGCGGGGAGGATTCAGCTCGACGATCTGAGGCTGGCGTTGGCCAAGCGCAGCCCGGAGTTCGCCGATCTGGTGATCGCCTACAGCAAGCAGGTCGATCCACTGCCCGGCATCGGCGAGGACGGCGCGCACGACCCGTCGAAGGTTCCACCGCCCGATGCGTGGACGCTCGACCGCCTCCGCACGACGCTGCACCCGAACAACCTCGAGGCCAAGGACCCGGAAGAGCAGAAAGCGCTTCGCCGGTCCGCCTGGGAGGCGTTGCTCGCCTCGCCGTGGGCGCCGGAGCGACTCCAGCTCGACGAGCTGCTGATCGATCTCTACGGCCCCGAGCCGGACGCGTGGGCGCGCAACGCCCTGGTCGCCATCATCCTCGGGGCCCGCATCAAGTGGGGTCTCTGGCGCGGTCTGAAGACCATCTACAAGACCGCGGAGCTCCGCCACGACGTCGAGATCTTCGGCGCGCTCGCCTACCGCTTCGACGCCGCGGGTCACTGGCAGGCCGACATCGAGCGGACCGAGGTCTCGGGCGCGACCATCGCTTACCTGCGGCGCCGCGCGTGGCGCCATCTGCGCTTCGTCGGCCAGTCGGCGCCAGAGGTCTTCCCCGAGATGGCGGTGCAGGTGCTCCGCCACTACCCGGCGGACCACTGGATGAACGGTGCCTGGATCGCCGGGCACATCTTCGCGCACGAGACCCTGATCGGGTACCGCTCGGCGTGGCTCAACGGCGTGCCCAAGAAGCTCGAGCAACGCGCCTTCGACGCCGCCTGGAAGCTCACGCCGGAGCCGCTGCTCTTCCTGCTCGAGGTCGCGCGCCACGAGTGGGTCGCCGACTTCGCCATCCGTAGCCTCGACCAGGATTTCGAGGACGCGCTCCGCTCCATCGACGCCGACTGGATTCGCCGGCTGGGGAGCAAGCCGCTGCCCTCGACCCAACGGCTGGTGGTTCGGCTTCTCGGCGCCAACCCCGAGTTCCACCAGAGCAAGCTGCGTGGGCTCGGGCTGCACGACATGGTGCTCGGGCTCCTTCGCAGCAGCGACAAGGGCGTCGCCGACTACGCCATCGACTACGTGAAGGCCCACGCGCCGGACCTCGACGTCGACTTCATGTTGGAGCTGGCCAGGGGCGAGCTCCAGTCGTCGGTCTCGGGGCTGATTCGGGCGCGTCTCGAGGCGGTGAAGCCGGAGACGCTGGGGCTCTCACGCATCTTCGAGATGCTCGCCATCGGGTCGCTCTCGGACCTGGCGAAGAAGAAGCTCGCCGAGGGTTTCGGTCCGGACGACATCTCGCAAGACGACTACGTCCGCGCCTTCGTCTCCGGCCACGGCGAGCTGATTGCCAAGGTCTTCGCGGATGCCAAGCAGAAGGTCCCGACCGACTATCTCGTCGCGGCCACTCGGTCGCCGTATCTGACGTTGAGCTGGGACATGCGGAACCTCCTCCGCGAGCTCTCGACCCGCAAGGGCGCCGACATCGGCATGGCGTGGTTCCAGTGGGCCATCTTCGACCCACGCACCCAGCAGCAGGCTCGCGGGTGGCTCACGCGCGGCGCGTTGAAGGGCGCGGACCTCGACGTCGAGTGGCTCAAGGAGCTCACCCGCCGGCCGACTCTGCGGGACTTCGCGCTGGCCGTTCTCGGCAACCGCGAGATCGTGGAGCCGAGCATGCTCGGCTTCGACTGGCTCCTGCGGCTGTTGACCCGCGCCGACCCCCGACTCAACGACTTCGCGCGACGGGCGCTGCTGGTGAGCTTCGGTCCGTCGGCCATCGAGGGTGGGGCGGCGACCGTGTGGGCGCTGACCGGCCCGAAGGACGAGCGCGGGAAGAAGCGCCCCGACGCGCAGCGACAGTTCGCCTTCGACTGGCTTCGCGCGCACCACCCGGACCTGTCCAAGGCCGGCCAGCTCCGGTCGCTCGGGGTCGAGCCCAAGAACGGCTACGACGACTACGGCGTGGATCGCGTCGAGCCCCTGCTCGGTGATGGGTCGGTCGCGGCGCGGACGTTCGCATCCGAAGTGGCGCGCGCGCAGATGCTCCACTGGAACGACCCGACGATCCCGTACCGACTGGCAGACGCGCGCTACGCCGAGGCCCGCCGGGTCGGCGTGGATGCACTGCTCGGCATCGGCGAGAAGGACGCGGAGATCCCGCTGCCGGCCGCGTGGCTGCAGGCGGAGCGGGTCTTCGCGATGGCCGAGAGCCGGACCAAGTCCACGCGTGAGCTCGCGCTCACCATGATCCGCCAGCACTACGACCGGATCGGAGGCGCGGAGAAGCTCGCGCAGCTCATGGACAGCGCCGACCGCGAGGTGCGCCTCTTCGCCGTTCGGCTCCTGTGGGAGAAGCACCGTCCCGGCGCGAAGGGCGAGGCCTTCGAGTCGGCGAACGCGCTGCGTCGCTTCCTGCGACGGGTGCTCTTTGGGCTGCCGCCCGGGCGGATGGAGCGCCGCGAGGGTGGGGCGGTCGACAAGCCGCTGGCCTCCGGTACGGCGAAGCGTCGGCTCGTCGAGCTCGTGCGCGACATGGGTGTCCGTGACGCCGAGTTCGCCGCGATCATCGTCCCGGTCCTCGGGGAGATGAGCCACTCGGCGGCGCTCGGTGAGTGGCAGTCGTGCGTGTCGGCGCTGGCCTTCATCCGAGCGGCTCACCCGCAGCTCGAGGTGGCCATCCCGGCGGGCTCGGTCGAGGCGCGCCCGGTGCGAGAGGGGCCGACGCTGTGAGCGGGCCGCACCTCGAACGGCTGCGCGCCATCGCCGGCGTCGACCGCAAGCTCGCGATCGGCGGACGACGCGAGCACCGGCACGCATCCACCACCGACGGCCTCGACGCCTCGGTGCACGTCTTCGAGGTCGGTCGAACGGTCGAGCACTCCTGGTCGGCGCCGATCGGGCCGACCAGCGCCGAGGCGCTCGCCTTCGCGGACGGCTGGCTCTACGTGGGCACGCGCGACGGCCGGGTGCTCTGCTTCGACGCCGCCGGCGGACCAGTGAAGGCCGAGGCGAGCCTCGGAGCGCCCGTCCTCGCGCTCACAGCGGTGGGCGACCGGGTCGTCGCGGCGGACGCGAAGGGTCAGGTCCACCTGCTCGACGCCAAAGGCAAGGTCCATGGCAGCCGAGCCATCGCGGAGGGACCGCTGAGCGCGGCGTGCATCGCCGGAGACACGCTGGTGGTCGGTTGCTCGGATGGCGCCGCGCGCGCCGTCGCGCTCGACGCGCTGGCGGACGGAGAGATCCGCACGATGTCCCTCGGCGCCGACGCGGTCACTGCGCTCGCCGTCACCGAGGATCGGCGGGTGGTCGCCGGCACCGCCGACGGCCGGGTCGTGCTCTGCTTCCTCGAGGGCGCGGTCGACCTCGAAGACCGAAGCGGTGGCGCGCCGCACGACGAGGCGGTCCGCGGCCTCGTGTTGCTGGCCCAACAGTCCGACGAGCAAGGGCGTGAGCTCCCGCGGAAGATGCTCACCCTCTCGGAGGACGGCGCGCTCAAGTCCTGGGAGGTCGACAGCCGACGGCGCCCGAAGACCGTGGGCACGAGCGCGAAGGCGACCGGGTTGGTCGTGCTGGACTCCGGCTCCTCGAAGAGCGCGCCGGGTGGCTTCGCGTGCATCGCGAGCGAGGGGCGCCGTCTCGTCGTTCAGCGCGTCGACGTACAGGGGCAGGTCGAGGGCTGGCGTGAGGTCGAGTCCCGCTTCGAGCAGCTCGCTGCCGACCTGCGTGCCCGAGCCGACGACACCCGCAAGGCCGCGCTGACCGAGCTCTCCACGCTGCCCGAAGACGAGGCGCGGCAGCTGATCGAACGAGCGCTCGGCTCCGACAGCCGGCCGACGCTCCGGGCGCTGGCGGCGTCGATCCTCGGCGCGGGCGTTCGGCGACTCGCGCGGCCGGCCCTTCGCACGGCCCTGAACGACGCGGAGCCGAAGGTCCGGGAGGCGGCCTTCGCGGCGCTGCGCACCATCGAGGAAGACACACCGCTCGCGCCGATGCGGGCTGCGCTCGGCGCGAGCCACCACGACGTGCGCGTGGCTGCCATGAAGCTCTTGCCCGGGCTACGCGACGTGTCGCCACTGGTGCCGGGGCTGATCGCCGACGGGCTCTCCGATGCTCACGAGGCGGTCCGCGCCCAGGCCTTCGAGGCGCTCTTCGAGATCGCGGAGCCGGGCTCGCTCGAGCCGCTGGCCACGGCGCTCCGGCAAGGACCGGAGGACGTTCGGGTGCTCGCACTCCACCGCCTGGTCAGCGATGGGCGGGACGACGGAGAGGCGCTCCTCGAGGCCGCGCTCGACGACGACGCGACCGAGGTCCGCCGCGTGGCCTTCTTCGCCGCCGTGGCGCTTCGGCCGGGGCTGGCGGCCCAGCTCGCCAGCCTCGACGAGGTCACTCGCAAGGAGCTCGCGCGGATCCGGAAGCGAGCCGGTGTCGCGGCGCCGGACGCCGACGAGGGCTGGGTCGACGCCGACGCGCAGCCGCTCTTCGCCGCGCTCGCGGCTCGGAGCCCCGACTCCGCCGTTCGCGGCGCGCGTGCGCTCGGCGTGCTCGCCGACCGCCGCGCCTCTGGTGCGTTGCTCTCGCTCTCGCGCGAGCCGGATGCCGCCTTCCGCCGTGGCGTCGTCGAAGCGATGGAGCGCGCCGCGATGGCGATGCCCCACGACACTCGGCTGACCGCGCGGCTCGAGTGGCTCCTCGACGACCCGGACGAGCACGTGCGCGCTCAGGCCTTCGATGCGCTCCAGCGGCTCGGCGCGCCGGAGGGGCCCGCTGGATTGCTGGCGCTCGCGGAGCTCGCGCTCCGGGTGAAGGCCGCCGACGTGCGGCTGCGGGCGCTCCCGGTGCTGACGGCGTTCGGCGGGAGCGGCGAGCACGCCGGCCTCACCGAGCTCGCGGCGCGCGCCGACGAGCTCCTCGGGGACGCGCTCGACGACGAGCACGCCCGGGTCCGGTCGGAGGCGTTCCGCACCCTTCGCAGCTGGCAGCCGAAAGCCCCGCGCGATGCCTTCGTCCGCGGCGCCCGTTCGCGGCACCCCGACGTGCGGGAGACCGTCGCGCAGGACCTCGGGCGCATCACCGAGGAGTGGGCGGACGAGCTGGGCATCGAGCTGGCTGGTGACACCTCCGCGTCGGTGGCCCGCACGGCCTACGAGCGCTTCGTCGCCAAGAGTGACGCGCACCGCGAGAACGAGAAGGTGTACGGCGCGCTGCTCGGGTCGGCGCGGCCGGAGATTCGGAAGCTCGGTTGCGCCAAGCTGCCCGCATCGCTTCGCGAGGCGCTGCTGGCGAAGGTGGTCGACCTCGTGGACGACCCGGACCCGCGGGTGCACCTCGCTGCGATCGAGGCCGTCGATCGGCTGGCGCCCGATCACGCCACCGCCTTCGCGCGCGCGTTCGCGAGCGCCTTCTACGGTCTGCGGGTTCGGGCGGGCGAGCTCTGCGGCAAGCGTCGGGACCCTCGGGCCATCGAGCCGATGGAGGCGCTGCTCTCCATCCCCGAAGAGAGCCTCCAGCGGCCGGACCCCGTGATCCGACAGCGCGCGGCAGGGGCTCTCGCGGACGTCGGCGATCCGAAGACGCTCGCGTTCCTCGGCGGTCTGCTCGAGGACGCCGACCCTCTCGTCGCCGAGCACGGTGCGCGTGGGCTCGCCACGGCGGCGCGGCCCGGACGGGAGCGGCTGCTGGTCGACGCACTCGCCCACGAAGCGCTCGCGGTTCGCAGCTGGGTCGCCGAGGGGCTCGCGCGGCTCGGCGACACCCGCGCGATCCCCGTGCTCGCGGGCTCGCTCGCGCACGACCACCGCCCGATTCGCGTCGGCGCCATCTTCGGCTACGTGGCGCTCGGCCCGGACGGCGTTCGCGGTATCCTCGCGGGGCTCGACGATGCGGACCGAACGGTCGCCGACCTCTGCTTTGCCGTGGTGGTCGCTCGCGACCTGGCGCTGCGCCGCGCCGACCTGCCGCCGGACCTGCTCCTCAGCGCGCTCGGATCCGCCCAGCCGGACCTGCGCTTCGCGGCCGCGCGCTTGCTCGAGGCCCGCGCCGATCTCGACGCGGTTCGCGAGGTCGCCACGGGCCTCGTCGGTCCACCGATCCCCGACCGAGTCTCCGCGATGGAGGGGTGGCCCGAAGAGGACCGGCGCAAGGCGCTGGTGAACGTGGTCGTCGAGATGTTGGCGAGCGACCACCCGGCCCACCGCTACGCGGCGACCCAGGTGCTCGCCCTGCGGCAGAAGCCCAAGGCGTTCTGGCGTGAAGCTGGCCGACTGCAGGGGCCCTCGTCGAGCCAGGAGCTCCGCATCCCGCACACCAACTGGGAGTCGGAGGAGCAACAGCCGCCCCGAAAGGGTTGGGTCCGAGGGCTCTTCACGCGCCGTTCGCGGGAGCCGGCGCCCGAGGGCACCGAGCGAGTGCTGGAGGTGCTCTCGTTCGTGGGTGGCGCGCGGGGGCGCGCAGCTCCGGCGGCCGAGGAGAGCTTCGAGGAGCATCGGCGGCTCGCCTTCGGTACCTACGTCGGTCTGGTCCGCCAGGCGCCGGCGGCTGGCGAGGAGGACCAGACGCACCGGGTGCGGCGCGACAGCCTCGGTCGCCTGGCCGAGCTCGCGAGCGCCGAGGACGTCGGTCGTCAGGTCGTGCTTCCGGTGGTCCGGCAGTCGCTGAACGACCCGAACCACTTGGTGCGACGCGCGGCGGTGGCCGGTCTGCGGAGCCTCTACGACGAGGGGTCGCTCGAGCCGCTCTCGCTGATGCTGGACTCGCGCTCGGCCGACGTGGGCAAGGCCGCTGTCGACGCGCTCTGGGAAGCGGCGCAGGGAGGCAGCGACGACGCCGCGGCGCGGATCCGTCGCGCCATCGACGCGGCGGTTCCCGAGGTGCGCAAGCACGCGCTGGTGGTGTTGCCGAGACTCTACGAAGCCGGCAGCGCCGAGCCCTTCATCGTCGCCCTCGGGAGCAGCTACGCCGACGTGCGGCTGGCGGTGGTCGATCGCTTGGTCGACTCCACCGACGACCGGGTGAAGCAGGCGCTCACGCGGGCGATGGAGAGCTCGCACGAGGACCTGCGGCTCAAGGCGGCGGCGGCCCTCGCGCGGCGGGGCGATCCACGAACGGTCGACGTGCTCGGCGGGCTGCTGCGAAGCGAGCGCGGCACCATCGCGCACCACGCGCTCGAAGCGCTGGTGGAGCTCTCCCACGCGCGCCCGGGCGAGGCCGAGGTGGCGGCGTCCGCGGCGCACGCGGTGGCGCAGCGGCTGCAGGACGACCCGGATCAGACCGCGGACCGTCGCGCCCTGATCGGCGCACTCGGCCGCATCGGGAGTGACGCCGTGGGCCCCGTATTGCTCGAGGTGGCCGGCGAAGAAGACGCGGGCGCGCGCGGGCTGGCACTGGCGGCGCTCACGTCGATCGCCACCGACGACGCGGCTGGCGTTCAGCGGCTCGCCGACGGGCGCACGCGCCGACGCTTCCACGAGGCGACCCTCCTCCGGTGGCTCCGGGAGCTGATGGCGAGCCCGCATCCGGACGTGCGCCTGCAGGTCGCGAACCTGCTGCGCGACGTGGACGCCGAAGGCGCCGAAGAGGTGCTCGCGGAGCTGCTCGGTGACCGCGTCGAAGAGGTGCGCGTCGCAGCCTGCGAGACGCTCGCGTTCCGCGTCGAGCACGTGGAAGGTGCGCGCCTCGATGCGCTCGCCTCCACGTTGAAGCGCGGTCGGCGGGAGATGGTCCTGCCGGCGGCGATCGGACTCGCGGCGCGGCAGCGGCCCGAGGCGCTGCAGGCGTTGCTGCTCGTGCTCGTCGCGGGTCAGCAAGAGGAGCGGACCCGAGCGGTGTTGGCGCTCGGTGATCTCGGTGACCCGCGCGCGGTCGACGAGCTGCGCGTCTTCCTCGACGAGAGCGCCGAGCTCGAGCCCGAGGACGCGGCGCTCGCCCCTTTCGTGGCTCGAGCGTACGGCCGGCTGCTGAAGCACCTGCCGGAGGACGCCCCGGTCCGCGACGAGGTCCGCACGGAGCTCGAGCGCCTCGGTACCGAGACGCTCGTTCCGCTACGCCTCGCCGGGCTCACCGGCCTGCGCGAGGCGGGCGACGCGCGCTCCCGCGAGCTGCTCGAGCGACAGGCGAACGACGCGCTCGAGGACGACCGTGTGCGGCGGGCAGCCATCGGTGAGCTCGCCATCCTGGGCGCGCCGGAGTCCGAGGACGTGCTGGCGGCGCTCGTGCACGACTCGCCGTTGGCGGGCGAAGCGCTCACCGCGCTCGAGCGCATCTTCCCGGAGGACCGCACGCGCACGAGCTTGCACGCGCTGCAGAGCAACGATGGGCGTCTCCAGGCGCGTGGCGCGGGCTTCCTGGTGCGGCACGGCGACCCGGAGACGCTGGCCAACAGCCTGGTGAGTATCCGCGAGGGCGCCGTCCGCGCGACGCTGCGCCGAGGGCTGGTTCGTCGCCACGCGTCGCCGGCCGCGGCTCTTCGGACCCTGCTCGCCAGCGATTCGCCGGCGGTGTGGGCCGAGGCCGCGTGGATCGTGGGTGCTCAGCCGGAGCGGTCCGCGGACCTCGCCAAGGACGTGGCGGCGGCGCTCGAGCGGGCACGGGCAAAGGCCCACGACGTGAGCGACCGGGCGGCGATCCAGCAGGCGCTCGAGGCCCTGCTCTGGGCGGCGACGACGCTCGGCGCGGACGGCGCGGCGGCGGCGCGCGCGCTGGTCGACGACGACGCAGTGGAGTCGGCGGTGCGTCGCGAGGCGTTGCGCCATCTCGCGAAGAGCGCCGGTGACGACACGCTCGGCGAGGCCATCTTCGACGACAGCCGCGACGTGCGCGCGCTGGCCGGCGAGGCGCTCGCGGGGACGGACGCGGGCCGCGCGCTCCTCGAGAGCGGCAAGGTCGACGGCGCGGCCGCCGCGCCGATCGTGGCGGCATTGCGAGGAAGCGACGAGGCCAGCCTCTATCGTGGCACGCGGACCCGTCAGCTGGCGGTGCCGGTCATGCTGGGCGGCGTGCCCGTGCCGGCGATGCTCGCGCTGGCTGCCGAAGCGGGGAAGAGCGAAGAGCGCCTCGCGGCGATCCAGGCGCTCGGCCGACTCGGCGGCGAGGCCGCGGCGGACGCGGAGCAGACGCTGGCGGGCGTGGTCGACAACGATTCCGAGGACGAGGTGCGGGCGGCGGCCTATCGGTCGCTGCGGCGGCTTCAGCGCCGACGTCGCCGGCTCGCGGAAGGGCATGCGTCATGACCGTGGACGTTCGCATCCGCGCGGCGACGGACGCCGTCTTCGAGGAGACGGGCGAGGGTGCGCGTCTCCGCCTGGGCACCGACGCCCACCGCGGCGAGCCGAGGCTCACGGCGACGCTCGCCCGACCCGACGTGGTGCGCGACGCGCTGACGGTCTTCGGACGCATCGTCCAGTCCGACCTCCGCCGCCGCGCGTCCGACCGGAGCGACTACCTCGCCTTCCTGCTCAAGCAGGGGAAGCGGGCGACCAAGGAGCTCTGGGAAGCGCAGAAGGCCTTCCTCGAGGAGAAGCTCGGCGATGCCACGCAGACCGAGGCGCCGCTCGATCCGTTGGTCACCGTGTCGGACGATGGCCTCACCTTCGAGGCGCTCTCCGGCGACGAGTCGATGCACGCGCGGTTGGTCCTCCACGCAGGGCGCGCCTTCGAGGCGAGCGAGCAGACGCCGGGGACCACCCATCTGCCCGTGGGCGACTCGCTCCTCGAGACGCTCGGCGGGCTGCGGCACCATCAGAACACCACGCTCGCGCTCGGCCCCGCCGGCGACGACGTCGAGGAGCGCGAGCTGCCCGTACCGGAGCGTTGGCTCCGGGCGTTCACGCAGGTCGAAGCGGCCTCGACGCTGCCGGCGCCCTCGTTCGAGCTCGCGCCAGTCGACTTCTACAACCTGCTCTACACCCTGCGCATGCGGCGGGCGAAGACGGCGCCGCGCGCCCTTCGCTGGGAGCTGGTGCCCGGTCAGGTGCCGCGGATGGTGCTCGAGCCCTGGGACGAGGTCATCGAGGCGACGGGCCCGACCTACGAGGGTGCGCCGCGCATCGTGCGCACGTGGGGCCGTCGGCGATTGCTGGTGCTCTCGCCGCTGCTGGCGCACCTGCGCTCGGTCCGGGTCCATCCCTCGGGGCCCGGGCTGCCGGTCTTCTACGAGCTCGACCTCGGCGACTGTACGCTGACGCTCGCGCTCAGTGGCTGGACCGACCGCGGCTGGGCGGGCATCGGCAGCTTCGACCTGCTCGTGCCGCCGGACCTCGACCAGGGGCTCCGGGAGCGTGCGCTCGCGCGGCTGGAGAAGGGCCCCGCGACCCTCGACGAGCTCGAGGCCGACACCGGCGCGTCGCGTGAGGACATGCGCGCCGCCCTTCTCGCGGAGATCCAGCGCGGGCTGGTGACCCACGAGATCGGCTCGGGCCGGTACCGACACCGCTCGCTGCTCGCGGAGCCGCTCGATGCCGAGCGCCTGCGTTACCGCGATGTGATCGAGGAAGAGGCGCACCGCCTCTTGGCGGTCGAAGGGCAGGTTCGGATCCTCAAGGCCCACGACCTCGGTGCGGAGGGCTTCCGCATCGAGGGCGAGGTCGAGGACCGACGCGCGCGCCGAACCTACAAGACGAGCTTCACGATCGATCGCGAAGGGCGAACCGTCGACGCATCGTGCACGAGCCGACAGTTCCGGCGCTCCGGCCTCAAGGAAGGGCCGACCGCCCCGATGATCGCGCTGCGGCTCAGCTACGCGCGCCAGCGCAAGGAGCTGGAGGCGGCGCGACTGACCGAGGAAGGGCGCAAGCTCATCCGCGCGGAGACGCGGACGCTGCTGATGCGCGACGACGAGGGGAGCGTGCTCGCGCGCGTCAGCCTCGACGATACGCAGGTGCGCATTCGTTGGGGGCGGCACGACGAGTCCGCGCGATTCCAGCGACTCCTCTTTGGCACGGCGGAAGACGCTCGGATCGAGTACTTTCGCCGCCTCGACCGACTCGCGGATCGAGGCTTCATCGACGCGACCGCCGCGGAGGCTGGCGGATGAGTTGGGGGGACGACTAGAAACGAACGAACGATAGTCGACGAGAGCTTTCCGGAGGGAAGGTCGGGTTGTTAGCCAGTGCTTCGGCACTCGGGCGGCGTAGCGCCGCCCTGGCACGACACTTCGTCATTCTCCACAAGGTAGGCTGTTCGTGGTTGGCCTCGGGGGAGGGGGTATCCCCGCCACCCCTAGCTGGGCCAACCGCGCTACCGAGGTTTAGGGGTAGCGGGGATACCCCCTCCCCCGGGCCAACCGGTGAGCCTACCGTGTCCCATGTGAGCAGGTAGCGGCCCGGCCTTTCCTCCACTTTTTATCTCTCGTCACATTCGTTCTCTCGTCGAGTCGACGCGAGATGACCGATTCCCACGACAGCACCGAGCCCGCCCTCCCGGAGTGGAAGGGCATCGCCGAAGCGGGCGGCATCGAGGCCTGGATCCATCGGGAGCTCGAGCGCCGACAGCTCATCGAAGAGGTCGACTACGCGAGCCTCTCCAAGGCCGAGAAGAAGGCCTACAAGGCGCGGCGCGACGAAGAGCGGCGTGTGCGTCGGCTCCTCCGAAAGCACGCCTGGCAGGCCTACAAGAAGGCCCACGTGGTCCATCTCGGCCGCGGCGTCTTCTATCACGACACTCCCGACTACGACCGTTACGACATCGACGGCCGCGAGGAGCGGCTCGCCGACAACGCGCTCCCGGAGATCGCGGACGCGAGCGCGCTCGCCGAAGCGCTCGGCATCAGCGTGCCCACGATGCGTTGGCTCGCGTATCACCGTGAGGTCGACAGCGGGACGCACTACCGGCGCTGGACCGTGCCCAAGCGCGACGGACGGCGTCGGCTGATCAGCGAGCCCAAGCCGCAGCTCAAGGAAGTGCAGCGCTGGATCGTTCGGGAGATCACCGACCACCTCCCGGTCCACGGCGCGGCGCACGGCTTCCTCCCCGGCCGGAGCATCGTCACCAACGCCGAGGCCCACGCGGGCGCGCGGGTCGTGGTGAAGCTCGACCTTCGCGACTTCTACCCGACCATCACGACCCCGCGGGTGAAAGGGCTCTTCCGAAAGGCCGGCTACGGGGAGCAGGTCGCGACGTTGCTCGCGATGCTCTGCACCGAGTCGCCGCGCGAAGAGATCGAGCTCGACGGCAAGACCTGGTACGTGGCGACCGGCCCCCGGAGCCTGCCGCAGGGGGCGCCGACGAGCCCGTCGATCACGAACGCGATCAGCCTGCGGCTCGACCTGCGCTTGGCCGGGCTCGCTCGCAAGATGGGCCTTCGCTACACGCGCTACGCCGACGACCTGACCTTCAGCCATCACGAGCGCTCCCAGCCGCCGATCGGCTCGCTCTTTCGCCTGGTGGGCCAGATCGTTCGGGAAGAGGGCTTCGAGGTTCACCCGGAGAAGACCCGCGTGATGCGCTCCGGCTCGCGGCAGAAGGTCACCGGTCTCGTGGTGAACGGCGCCGGCGACGACGCGCCCGCTGCGCGGGTTCCGCGACGGGTACGGCGGAAGCTGCGCGCCGCGATCAAGAACCGCGAGCTCGGCCGACCGGGCGAAGGCGAGAGCCTCGACCAGCTCCGCGGCTGGGCCGCCTACGTCTACATGACCGATCCTGCGAAGGGGCGGGCGTTCCTCGAGCGCCTCGCGGCGCTCGGCGGGAATGGCGAGACCGAGGGAGGCACCGATGGCTGAGTGGAACGTGCACCTGGAGTTCGAGGACGGCTCTTCGGCCAAGTTCTGGCGGGGCCGCGTCGAGGGCGGCGAGCTGCACACGAACTGGGGCCGCATCGGCACCAACGGCCAGAGCAAGACCAAGAGCTACGGCACGGACGACGCCGCGCTCGCCGAGCTCGAGAAGCAGGCGGCGAAGAAGCGTAAGAAGGGCTACGCGGACGTCGCCGGGGGTGGGGGTGCGCCAGCCGCGGCGCCCGAACCGCCGCCCGAGCCGGAGAGCTACGAGGCGTCGCTGAAGCTGAAGGAAGCGGGACGCTCGATCACGCTCTCGCTCTCCGTCGACGGCTCGAGCCTGAAGACCGAGGTGCAGGAGAGCTACGAGAGCGAGGACGCGGCCAGGGCGGCGTTCGCGCGCATTCGTCGGCAGCTCATCGAGGACGGTTACCAGAGCTGAGCGCTGCGGACCGAGCCCCGCAGTGATCAAGTGGCGAGCGGCCCCGGCCGCGAAGTGCGGACTACAGACCGCGGCTGACCCGGCGAATGCGCCGTTTCGGCTCGCTGGGCGGCCGGCCCGGTCCTTGCTGTATCTTGGGACATGCGCTTTTGGATGGTGTTGTGCCTCGGGCTCGTCGCGTGCTCGGACGGCACGGTGGGCGACAGCGGACGGACGGATCTCGGCGGTCGCAGCGACGCGGACGTGGATCCCGTCGACGCGGAGATGCCCGGCGACTCGAGCGCCCCGGTCGACATGGGCGCGGGTGGGCTCGTGCCGGCGCCGGAGCCCGACCCGGCCACGTTCCCCGACATCATCGGCACTCTGACGGTCTCCCTGCGAACCGGCACTGGGGACACCGCCGGCACGGACGACGGGATCGAGGTCTGTCTGACGGAGACCGACTGCTTCCACCCCGACACGCCCCAGGTCGACGACCGACAGGTCGGGTTGGTAGACGAGCTGCACTTCGAGGGTGTGGACATCCCTCGCTCGGCCGTCGACCGGGTGGTCATCCGCAGTCGATCGGACCCCGCGACGGACAACGACCGGTGGACGCCCGAGTGCATGCACCTGCGCTTCGACGGTGAGCCCGTCTACTGCAACGACACCATCGGAGTGCACATCGGCACGGGCAGCTCGGCGAACGAGGTGATCTCGTGGACCGACCCGGAGGGCCTGCACCAGGAGTGCCGCAGCTGCTGGGACGACCGAACGCTGACGCACGGGCCGATGCATGGCGCGCCGCTCGCGAACGGCGCGAAGATCTGGGTGCGCGCGGATGCGACCCGCAACGTCGGGCTTCGGGTCGGGGAGAGCGAGGACCTGAGCGACGGCGTGCTGGTCGACTGGGCCCAGCCCGGTCCGGACACCGACTACACGGCCGTGCTGCAAGTCGCGGGCTTGGAGCCCGGGCGCGACTACTTCTTCCGCGTGGAGGTCGCCGGAGACACCACGCAGCCGGCGCGTCGGGTTCGGGCCGCGTTCCCCGGGGAGCGTGACCACTTCCGGATGGGCTTCGGGAGCTGCAGTCAGCCGCGGCCCTCGCCCGTGTTCACCCAAGCGGCGGCCGACGACCTCGACCTCTACTTCTTCGTCGGCGACAACCACTACGGCAACGCCCAGTACGTCGACGCACACCGTTGGCAGTACCGGCTGCTGCGGACCATTCCCGAACGCGCAAACCTGCAGGCGACGGTGCCCACCCTCGCCATCTGGGACGACCACGACTTCCTGGCCAACAACTCGCACGGCGCGTGCGCGCGGCCGGAGCACGCGCTGCGTGGCTTCCGGGAGTACTGGGCGAACCCGAGCTATGGCCTCGCCGGTACGCCCGGTGTCTTCTTCCGTCACCGCGAGGGGCCGGTGGAGATCTTCGCGCTCGACTGCCGGATGTACCGACCGGATGTCGGCGACGATGGTTCCCGCTGCACCCTCGCGAGCGACCCGCCCTCGCTCCCGATGAGCGGCGGTCCGGTCGGCCAGACGCAGCTCGACTGGCTCATCAGCGGCGTGGCCGAGTCCGACGCGCCCTTCAAGCTGCTCGCGTGCGGCAGCCGCTTCACCGAGCACGGCAGCCTCGACTCGTGGGCCGCTTTCGATGCGGCACGCAACGCGCTCCACCAGCGGATGCACGACGCGGGCGTCGAGGGCGTGGTCTTCCTGAGCGGCGACATCCACCGCACGAACTTCCGGATGAACCTGCGCGCGGAGGGCTACGCGATCCCCGAGCTGAGCTCGTCGCCTTCGGCGCTCGCGCCCCGCGACCCGGGCTGCCCGACCGAGCCGAACCAGCGCTTCTGCGTCCGCGAGAACAACTACGTGATCCTCGACGCCACGCCCGACACGCTCACGGCCATCGTCATCGACGAGGCGGGCGAGGAGCTGCATCGGTGGGTGATCGACCACGCCGACCTCGAGTACTGAGCGCTACGAGTCTTCGCGCTCGCGCTCGAGGGCCCGGCACGCGCGCTTCAGCTCGCGGCGGGTGTCGGTCCAGTGCTCCCACTCCTCGTCGGTCCACTCGCGGGAGTCGGGGGCGCTCCAGAGCAGGTCGTCGACCGCGTTGATGGCGTCTTGGACCTGGCCTGTCGGCACTTCGATGTACTCGTCGAGCCGATCCTCGTCGGCGCCGATGGTGCCCCCACCCCAGGCGGCGCCAGCCCCGAAGCTGGTGCACTCGGGGCCGTCGGCGGTCGCGCCGGTGCAGCGCTCCGGTTGGAAGGGCTGGCCGCTGGCGCTGTTGCCACCGCCCTGGAGGTTGGCGCCGTAGAATGCCGCCTGCGCGAGCACGACCGCGAGCGCGGTCGCGATTCGCTGGTAGCGGGAGCGACGCATGCGGCCCTCCTCGATGACGCCGTTCATGGTGCGCTGACAGGGGATGAGGATCTCCCGCAGCTCGTCGCGGACCGGGTCGTCGCTCAGCGTGCCGGCGGCCCCGGCGGGCGGCGGCTCGAAGGCGGTCACCGCCACGCCGCTGCTCGGCTTGGGCTCGCAGGCGATCAGGAGCAGGGGGAGGAGGGCGAAACGCACGGCGCCATGGTGGCATAGAGATCAGCCGAGGAGCTTGCCGGGGTTCAGGATCCGCTTCGGGTCCAGCTTCTCCTTGGCGGCGGAGAGCATGTCGACCGCCAGCGCGCCCTTCTCGGGGCCGAACCACTCGGCGTGATCGGTGCCGACGCCGTGGTGGTGGCTGATGGTGCCGCCGTTGTTCGCGATGGCGTCGCTCGCGGCGCGCTTCACCTTGGTCCACTGCCCCATCTCGTCGTCGAGGTCCCGGGCGAAGAAGAAGGTGAAGTAGAGGCTGCAGCCGTCCGAGTAGGAGTGGCTCACGTGCGTGAGCACCGCCGCGTTGGGTCCCAGGCAGTCGCGGATGGCGTGGCGCACGGCGGCGTAGAGCGCCGGCACGTTGGACCACCTGGTCGAGGTCTCGAGGGTGTCGATGCCCACGCCGCGATCGAGCATCGGGTCGCGGAGGTAGGGCATCGCGAAGCGCTGGTCGTACCAGGCCTTGCCCGGACCGGTGCCCACGGGCAGGCCGCCCTCGCGAATCACCGCGGCCATCGTGCGCGCGATCGACTGTCGCACCGCTGGCCCATCGCCCTCGAGGCCAATCATCAGCACGCAGCGGCCTTCGCCGAAGCCTGCGACGTCGAGCGCCTTCTCCGCCGCCGCCTCGACCGTGCCGGGGGGGTGGATGAGCCCCTTGAAGGTCCCGAAGAAGTGGGACTCGTCGGGGTCGGAGAGCCGCATCATCGCGACCGGGATCTCGGCCTGGACGATGCGGCGGATCGCTGCGGTGCCCGCCTCGAAATCCTTGAAGAGGTAGGCGCGCACGTCGCGCTTGTCGGCGATTTCGTGGACGCGGACGGTGGCCTCGGTGATCACGCCGAGCGTGCCCTCGGAGCCGGCGATGAGCTCGTTCAGGTCGGGGCCGGCCGCGGAGTGTGGGAAGGGCAGGGTGCGCCACTCACCGGCGGGCGTGATGACGCGCGCGCCCACCAGCCACTCGTCGGCGCAGCCGTAGCGGTTGCTCTGCTGGCCGGCGCCGCGCGCGGCGATCCAACCACCGAGGGTCGAGAACTCGAAGCTCTGCGGAAAGTGGCCGAGGGTGAAGCCGCGCCGCTGGAGCTCGGCCTCGAGATCCGGGCCGTAGATGCCCGCCTGGAAGGTGGCCGTGTGGCTGACCGGATCGAGGTCGAGGAGCCGGCTCATGAGCGTGGTGTCGAGCGTGACCACGCCCGTATGCCCTTCGCCGTGCTTGGCCTCCACGCCACCGACGACGCTCGAGCCACCGCCGAAGGGCACCACCGCGGCGCCGGCGTCGGCGCAGGCCTCGAGCACCGCCTGCACCTCCGACTCGTCGCGGGGATAGACCACTGCGTCGGGCACCGAGTCACCGAGCGCGCCGTTGCGCAGTCGGATGAGGTCCGGGTAGCTGCGGCCCATCGCGTGGAACGCGCGCTCGTAGTCGTCGGTCTTCACCCGCCCGGCGTCGAGGGCTTCTCGGAGCGTCTCCACCAGCCCGCTCGGCAGGTCACTCTGGGGCAGTGTCGTCTGCGCCAGTGGCTTGGGCGGCGTGTCCGGGAGCTCGGCCAGCCCGATGGTCTTGCGGACGAAGTCCCAGACTGCGGTGTCCTGGCCGTGCAGATCGAAGGTCTGGGCCCGCAGGCCCCACCCGTTCCAGCGAAGCTCCTCGCGCGTATACGGCATGGGGTGGGATGGTATTTGGCGGCGCCACAGTCAAGGGGATGACCGCTCGGTCAGGATCGGCCGGGGTGGAGGAGCCGCACTGCCGCGGCCACGACGTGGGCTTCCACGGCGGCTTGCGCGTCCTCGCCGGTCTGGCCGGTGAGGCTCTCGCGCTCGCCCTCGCTGAGGAGGGCCATCCGAATGAGCATCGAGACCAGGCTCTGAATCGACAGCCGCAGCTCGGCTTCGTCGAGCGCGACCTGCGGCGCCAGCGCCTTCGCAGCCGCGCCGATCACTTGGCCCATGAAGCGATCCTGCCGCTGGGGGTGCAGCTCACCCCGAAGGGCGTTGGTGATCAGCCGGAGCTCGATCAGGGCCTCCTCGGCCTGGACGAACCGATAGAACGAGCGGACGGCGTGCTCGATCAGACCCGTGACGCCGCCGTCCGGACCGCTCGCGGCGTGAGCCAGCAGCTCGCTCCCGAGCGCGCCGAGCCGCTCGTAGTAGCCGTCCAGGCAGGCCTCGAGCAGCCCAGCCTTGTTGTCGAAGTAGTACTGCAGGGTGCCGAGGCTGACGTCGGCCCGTTCGGCGACCCTCCGCATCGAGATGCCGTTGCGGGGTACGGTCGAGCGAACCTCGTCCCGGGCAGCCGCGAGGATGCGCTCGTAGGTCTCCGCGGAATCGGCGTCGGGCGGGCGGGCCATGGCGCACTGTACTGCGAATGGGCTCGGGTCTTCCCCTCTCGGTCGGTGACCGATTCGGCCATCCAACGAACTGGGGGTGCGGTGCGTACCACCTGCATGACCAAGCTGAAGACACTCCTCCTCGCTCTCTCGCTCACCACCCTGGCGCCGCTCGGCGCGCCGGCACGTGCGGACCTCGCCTGCCACGAAGGCGGCAAGGTCGCCGAGTCGACCAACGGTCGGGTCGAGGTCCACTCCTCACCCTACGGTTGCCGGCAGTTCCCGAGCGCGCAGCTCACGGTGAAGGTCGGCGGGACGGACCTCTACACCACCTCCGACGTCGGAGGCTTCGAGACGATCTACGTCTCGGACACCGGCCGGACCTTGTTGCTCACCAGCGAGACGCTCCGCGGCGACCGCGACGCGGTGGTCGCCTATCGCGACGGCTACCAGCTCGGCGTCTACACCATGGCGGATCTGCTCGGCGCCACCAGCCGCACGGTCACCGAGGGTCGCTACGTGAAGGTGCGCATCGAAGGGCTCGAGCTGGTCATCGACGACGTCGACGGCACGGAGCTCGACCGCCGCTACGTCGGCGCGCTCCCGTTCAACCGCGCTCAGCTCCCCTGAGCACCGGTCCCGCTTCGCGCCACCGCTTGACCGAACGGGCATCGCTCCCGAAGGTCTCGCGGTGGCGCACATGCATCTGGTGCTCGGCCCCGTCGGGGCGGGGAAGTCGACGTACGTGGCGAAGCTCGTCCGGGAGCACGACGCGGTCCCGCTGAATCTCGACGAATGGATGGCGGTGCTCTTCCGCCCGGACCGGCCGGACGACCCGAGCGAGCGGATGGCTTGGTACGGCGAGCGGGTCGAGCGCTGTCTGGAGCAGATCTGGCGAGTGGCCCTGGGGGTGTTGGCCAGCGGGACCGACGCCGTGCTCGAGGTGGGTCTGATCCGCCGCGAACAGCGAGCGGCGTTCCTAGGCCGAGTCGATGCCGAGGCGCTCCAGCTGACCCTCCACGTGCTCGACGCCCCGCGGGAGGTCCGGCGGGCCCGTGTGGAGCAGCGGAATCGGGAGCGCGGGGCGACCTTCGCCATGGAAGTGCCGCCCGCCATCTTCGAGCTCGCGAGCGACCTCTGGGAGCCGCTGACCGACGCCGAAACCGACGGACGGGACGTGCGAGTTGTGACGACGGGGTGATCTTCGGCGCCAGATCGGCGGGGACGGTCGATCTGCCTCGGGCCGATCTGGTATAAGGCGCGGGCCGACCGGGCCATCGGGCTCCCGAGCGCGGTCGCAAGAGCACGAAATCATGGCGAAAAATCGCGGCCATGGCCGCGGGGACCGCCCAGCTCCATCACGCAGAGGAATCGATGAACATCCACGAGTATCAGGCGAAGGCGATCTTCCGGAAGCACGGGATTCCGACGCCGAAGGGGATCCCCGTCCTCGACAAGGAGGGCGTGGGAGACAAGGCCGCGGCGGCGGCCAAGCAGCTGATCGACGAGACCGGCAACGAGGTCGTCGTCGTGAAGGCGCAGATCCACGCGGGCGGCCGAGGCAAGGCCGGCGGCGTGAAGGTCGTGAAGGGCGCGGATGCGGCCAAGGCGGCTGCCGAAGAGCTGATGGGCAAGACGCTCGTCACGCCGCAGACCGGCCCCGAGGGCAAGGAGGTCGGCCGGCTCTACGTCGAGCAGGGCCTCGACATCGCCCGCGAGATCTACCTGGCGATGACCATCGACCGTGAGAAGCGGCGCCCGGTGATCATGTGCTCCTCCGAGGGCGGCGTGGACATCGAGGAGGTCGCCGAGAAGCACCCGGAGAAGATCTTCAAGGTGTGGGTCGACCCGGCCGTGGGCCTGATGCCCTACCAGATGCGGCAGCTCGCGTTCGGCCTCGGGCTGGAGGGCAAGGCGCAGATGAAGGGCTTCTCGAAGCTCGTCGGCGCGCTCGCGAAGCTCTTCATCGAAGAGGACTGCTCCATCGCGGAGATCAACCCGCTGGTCGTGACCGGCGACGACCAGGTCGTCGCGCTCGACGCGAAGATCAACTTCGACTCCAACGGCAGCTTCCGCCACAAGGACTGGGCCGAGCTGGAGGACGCCTCCGAGACCGCCGAGACCGAGGCGCGCGCGCAGGACGCCGGCCTCAGCTACATCCAGCTCGACGGCAACATCGGTTGCCTCGTCAACGGCGCGGGCCTCGCGATGTCGACGATGGACACCATTCAGCACTTCGGCGGTCAGCCGGCGAACTTCCTCGACGTCGGAGGCGGCGCGACGCAGGAGGCAGTGACCACTGCCTTCGAGATCATCCTGACGAGCAAGGAGGTGCAGGGCATCTTCGTGAACATCTTCGGCGGGATCATGAAGTGCGACATCATCGCCAACGGTGTGGTCGAGGCGACGAAGAAGCTGGGGCTGAAGGTCCCGCTGGTCGTCCGCCTCGCTGGCACGAACGTCGAGAAGGGCAAGGCCATCCTGGAGGCTACCGACCTCGACATCACCCCGGCCGACACCATGGCCGAAGGCGCCAAGAAGATCGTGGAGCTCGCCGCTGCGCGGGCCAACGCCTGAACGAAGACGAAGAAGAGAAGAGAGAAAGAACAGACAATGGCCATCCTCGTCGATTCGAACACCAAGCTCATCGTTCAGGGCATCACCGGCTCCGCGGGCACCTTCCACGCGGGCCAGTGCATGGACTACGGAACCCAGCTCGTCGCCGGCGTGACCCCCGGTCGCGGCGGACAGACCTGGAAGAACCCCTCCGGTAAGGGCGAAGCGCCCGTCTACGACACCGTGGCGGAAGCCAAGGAGAAGACCGGCGCCAACGCCTCGGTCGTCTTCGTGCCGCCGCCCTTCGCCGCGGACGCCATCCTCGAGGCCGTCGACGCCGAGATGGAGCTCGTCGTCGTCATCACCGAGGGCATCCCCGTCGTCGACATGCTCAAGGTCCGCCGCGTGCTGGACTCGCAGACCAAGACCCGGGTCATCGGGCCGAACTGCCCCGGCGTGATCACGCCGGACCAGTGCAAGATCGGCATCATGCCCGGCCACATCCACATGCCCGGCAACGTCGGTGTGGTCAGCAAGTCCGGCACGCTCACCTACGAGGCCGTCGGTCAGCTCACCGCGCTGAACATGGGTCAGACCTCCGCCATCGGCATCGGCGGCGACCCGATCAACGGCACCGGCTTCATCGAGATCCTGGAGATGTTCCAGGAGGACGACGCCACCGAGGGCGTCATCCTCATCGGTGAGATCGGCGGCGCGGCCGAGGAAGAGGCCGCCGCGTGGATCAAGGAGAACTTCACCAAGCCCGTGGCCGGTTTCATCGCTGGTCGCACCGCGCCTCCCGGCAAGCGGATGGGCCACGCCGGCGCCATCGTCAGCGGCGGCAAGGGCACGGCGAAGGCGAAGATCGAGGCGCTCGAGGACGCCGGCGTGAAGGTCGCGCCGACCCCGTCCGACATGGGCACCACGATGAAGTCGCTCCTCGGCGGCTGAGCCCCTGGAGGAACAGCCCGACATGAACGCCTCGGACTCGCACGAGTCCGAGGCGTTCGACGTGGAGGCCAGCGCGGCTGCGCCCCTGACGCGACCGAAGCGCCGAGAGGAACCGCTCGAGCTCGGTCGGGCGTTCGCACTGGCCACGTCCACGCTGGCACGTCACCCCTCGCTGGTTCTCGTGGCGCTGCTCTGTCTCTTGCCGACGGCGATCCTTCCCTTCGCCCCCGTGCTCGAGCTCGGGGTGAGTTGGGACACCGCCGATCGCGTCTCGAGGTACGACAACCGCTGGCTCGATCTACTCGTCAGCACGATCACCCAGGCCGTGGTGCTCGCTGCCGCTGTCGACGCGCTGAGTGGTCGGCTCCGCTGGGCGACGGCCCTTCGGCGGGTGCCCGTCCTCTTCTTCCGCGTGGCCCTGATCGAGCTCTGCGTGGTCATCGGTACCCTGGGCGGCGCTCTGTTGCTCATCGTTCCAGGGATCATCGTCTTCGTTGGCCTCTCGCTCGCCGAAGCGTTCGCCGCGGTCGACGGCCTAGGCGTCTTCGATTCGCTCGAGCACTCGTGGGTGCTCAGCCGGGGCCACCGCTGGCGTCTGCTCGCCGCGGTCGCGCTGCCCTCGTTCGGGTACGCCGTCGGTGTGGCGGTGTTCGCCGTCATCAGCGTGGGCGCGTCGTACTCGAACCTCTCGGCGGAGGGATGGGTGGTCGCTCAAGCGGTCTGCATGTTCGGCTACGCGGTCGTGGACGCGTTCTTCCTCTCGTTCAGCTCGCTGGTGTTCCTCGGGCTCCATCGGCAGATTCGCGAGCCGTCGGCGCCGATCGACGCTGCCGCCGTTGCAGAGGTCTTCGCCTGACCTCGCCTGGCGACGGTCTCGGTCATCGACCGGGTACGTGCGGTCGATGACCTTCGGTCCGCGGCGTACCAGCCGCCGGAAGAACGGTGGAGCGCATGCTTGCCGTAGTGCCGAGTCGGATACCATCCCTGGGTGAGCTGCATCTTCTGCGCGATCGTTCGTGGCGACGCCGAGGCGAGCGTGGTGCTCGACGAGGGCGACTTCCTCGCCTTCATGGACATCTACCCCTTCCTGCCGGGGCACGTGCTGATCATCCCGAAGCGGCACGCGCAGTACGTGCACGAGCTCGAGCCCGCGGAGCAGGCCGCGCTCTTCACGACCGGTGCGCGGGTCGCCGCGGCCGTGCGTGCGTCACCGGTGCCGAGCGGCGACGTGCACTTCCTGATCAACGACGGACCCATCGCGAACCAGACGGTGCCCCATGTCCACCTGCACGTGCTGCCGCGGACCCGCGGCGACCTGCCGAAGGTCTTCGCGGCGCTCGCCAAGCGGCCGGCGGTGGCGCTTCTGGGGCAGGCGCCGCGGCGAGTGCTGGACGAGCAGGCTGCGTCCATCGCCGCCAAGATGCCTTCGGCCGATTGAGCGCTAGACTCGGCGCCCATGCCCTACGATCCCAGCTGGCCCATGCATCTCGACCCGCAGGTTGGTCAGGTGCTCGACCGACGCGCCCTCGTGGAAGGCGCAGCGAGCTCCGGCGACTCGTGGACGCCACTGATCGCCGCATGTCTGGCGGTCGGCAAGCCATCCAAGCGGGAACGCGAGGTGCTCGGCGCGGTACTCGGTTCGCGCGGTGTGGCCGGCTTCGACAAGTCGATGTCGGAAAAGAAGGCGTGCGTCGCCGCGGAGGCGGCGGGCCTCGACCAAGTGGCCTTCTGTCAGGGGCTCTTGGCGGCTCGAGGGGTCAAGGCGCTCCCCGGAGCGATCGCGCGGATCGGCGGCCCGGCCGTCTTTTCGACGCTCGATCACCAGCGAGCGCTCGAGCTTCGGGTCGGGCGCGGCCTGCCTCCGGGGATGGGGCAGCTCGAAGCGCTGGAGCGGCTCGGACTGCTCGGGACCAAGAAGCTCGCGAGTGACCAGCACGTTGCCGAGCTCGCGAAGCTACCGACGCGAATCGGCCTGACCCTGATCTTCGATGGGAAGCCCGACCGGATGAGCCCGCCCGTCTTCATCGCACCGAACCTCGGTCTCTTCACCGCTGGCGATGTCGCCGGGCTCGCGTTCGAGACGACGGGGAGCCCGGTGGAGCTCTCGCTGGAGGCGCTCGCACCCCTCGGCGAGTGGAGCCACCTCAAGCGGCTCTCGCTACGACAGACGACGCTGGCCCAACTCTCGCTGGCGGAGCTCACGGAGCTCCGCACCCTGGTGCCCACGCTGAGTACGCTCGTGCTGACGTCGGCGCCGGAGGGCGACTGGCGCGCCTGCTGGCCGGGGCTCGATCTGAGGCTGGGGCGCGACGAGCGCTCGGCGCCCTGAAACGCCCCGCTGACCTCTGATAGGCTCCGATCGTGGCCGTCGACGTGCTGCTGGTCGAGGACGACAAGCTCCTGCTGGAGACGACGGAGCGCTTCCTCAGCGCCCACGGCCTCTCGGTGGCGACCTGTGACAGCCCCTTCGGCATCGGCACCGCCATCGCCGAGGGAGAGCCGCGGCTCGTGGTGTTGGACATCATGATGCCCGCACTCGGTGGCGAGGCCATCGTCGAGCGCGCCGGCGAGCTCGGCCTCGAGCCGCACAAGCTGCTGATCTACTCGGCGCTCGACGAGCAGCGGGTGCGCTCGGTGGCGATGAAGCTCCCCGGGACCCGCTACCTGATCAAGGGCGCCGGCTTCTTCGAGCTCCTCGCCGTGGTTCGCGAGATGCTCGGCATGGACTGAGCGCATCGTTCAGCGGGCGAGTTTCGGGTCATCGGTGGCGAAGAGGTTGCCGTCGCTCATGGCGCCCACGCGCAGGAGCTTGCCGACGTCCCGGTAGCCCTTGCCGCGCTGGCTCGGGTCGTTCTCCCAGGTGCCGGAGCCGGCCACGGTGACCTGTTCTCCCGCTTCGAGGGCGCCCTCCCGATAGTCGAGGGTCTTGCCGAAGACGACGCCTTTGGTCGCGATGCCGCGCTCGTGGAGGAACTGCTCGAGGGTAGGACTCGGGCCGCTGAAGAACCCGGCGCCGCCCTTGCGATCGAAGTCGAGCGCGAGCTCGACCAGCGTGCCGTCGACGATGGCGCGGCCGGTCCCGTCTTCGAGGACGAAGTCACGGGAGTCGCTCTCGACCAGGACGGTCACCCACCGCTTGTTCTTCCCCGAGCCGCGACGCTCGCGGACGACGACGCGCCACGCCGCACAGGGACGACCGGAGAGGGGCGCCTCGAGCGGCGCACGGTCGCCGAGGTAGGCGAGCTGACCGGTCACTCGGACGTCCTGGAGCTCCGGGGTCTCGCCGATGGAGCTGAGGGGCAGCGTCTTGATGCGTCGCTTGAGTCGCTGTTCCCGGGCGAGGAACCATCGCGCGCCTGCGATGATGGCGAACGCGCCGAGGCCGATGGCCGGAAGGACGAAGGGGTCCACGGCGGAAGGCTCGCCTCGGGTGACGACTCGCGCAAGCCCGCGGTCGCCGGGCTCGGATTCGTCTGCAATAGTCGGCTCCATGCTGGTTCGACTGATCTTGGCTTCAGGGCTGCTGCTCGTGTCCGCTTGTGGCGACGACGCACCGACCTGGGAGGTGGTGCAGGAGGAGCTCCCGGGGGCGCTGCTCGCCGTCTGGGGCACGAGCGCCGACGACGTCTGGGCGGTCGGCGCCGACGCGCGCGATGGCAGCGGACCGGTGGTCTTGCACCGCGAGGGCGACGACTGGGTCCGGGTCGAGACGGGCCAGAGCGCGGGAACGCTCTGGTGGGTGCATGGCTTCGAAGGCGGCCCCATCTACATGGGCGGAGAGGGCGGGGTGATCCTCCGCTACGACGGCACGGCGTTCGAGGTCATGGACACGCCCGGGACCGCCACGGTGTTCGGCATCTGGGGCGCGTCCCCCACGGAGATGTGGGCGGTCGGTGGGGCCCCGAGCACCGAGGGCTTCGTCTGGCGGCTTCGGGGCGACGTCTGGGAGGCGGAGACGCTGCCTGGGGACATCGCGAGCACGTCGGCGATGTGGAAGGTGAACGGGACCAGCGCTGCGGACGTCTGGCTGGTCGGTGAGAACGGGGTCGCGCTCTACTGGGATGGGTCGACGCTCACTCAGGAGGCGACTGGCGTCGGCTCCTCGCTCTTCACGGTGCACCAATCGGGCGGGCGCTTCGCGGCCGTTGGCGGCATCGCCAATGGGGTCATCGTGGAGCTGGAAGATGATGGCTGGCACAACGTGACACCCACCGGCGGCCTCGTCCCGGGGCTGTCCGGGGTCTGCATGGGATCGGGGGAATTCGGTGTCGCCGTCGGCCTTTACGGCGCCGTATTCACCCGGGGAAGCGACGGCTGGGCCGAGGTCGACTTGGGCTTCTATCTGGACCAAAATCTGCATGGGGCATGGATCGATCCCGAGGGTGGCGTGTGGGCCGTCGGCGGTCAGACCCTGAGCTCGACCCTCAACGAGGGCGTGCTCATCCACCGAACGAACTGAGCTCATGACGCTACGAACGACCGTCTCTCTCTCGACGCTGCTGGCCTTGGCGCTCGCTGGCTGTGGTGACCCCGCCGACCCGTGCGATGGGCTCGAACCCGGTCACGCCTGCACCTGGCTCGGCACGGGCGAGGCCGGATTCAACGGCGACGTCCACCGCACCAGGACGCAGGTCAACCAGGTCCAGGACTTGCTCTTCCTGCCGGATGGCACGGCTTGGTTCACCGACTTCAACAACTTCCTCGTCCGCCGGGTGCACCCGGATGGAATGGTCGAGAGCATGGTCGGCTGGACCGACCCGGTGTTCCCGGGCGATGGCCCGCTCGGTGGCATCCCGGCCGACGGCGCGCCCGGTGAGGAGTGGCAGCTGAATCACCCCACCAACCTGCTCCTCTCGCCCGAGGGGAACATCACGCTGGTCGCGTGGCACAACCACAAGATCCTCGAGATCGATCCGACCGACGGCTATGTCCGAGTGGTCGCGGGCGCCGGCGCCGGCTTCGGCGGCGACGGCGGCCCTGCCTCGGGCGCGGTCTTCAAGCAGCTGAACGACGCGACCTACGACGACGCCGGGAACCTCTACATCGTCGACCAGCAGAACCAGCGCATCCGACGGATCGGCGCAGACGGAATCATCGACACCATCGCCGGCACTGGCGAGATCGGTGACAGTGGTGATGGCGGAGCGGCGACCGCTGCGGAGTTCAGCTGGGCGGAAGGGTCCAACCCCAACCCGAGCGGCGGCATCGTCCATCACGAGGGCAAGCTCTACGTCTCGGACACGGAGAACCATCGCGTTCGCGTCATCGATCTGGCGACGGGCATCATCGACGCCTTCGCGGGCACCGGCGAGCTCGGTTACTCCGGCGACGGAGGCCAGGCGCTGGACGCGCAGCTTCGGGCACCGCGCGATCTCGAGATCGGACCCGAAGGCGACCTCTACTTCGTGGAGACCGACAACTCGGTCGTGCGTGCGGTGGACCTCGAGACGGGCGTCATCCGAACCGTCGTCGGTACTGGCGAGCTCGGTCTGTCGCAGGAAGAAGGGCTGCTGGCCACGGAGACGCTCCTCCGCCGGCCCTTCGGTCTGAGCTTCGACCCCGAAGGCAATCTCTATGTGATGGACTCGCTCAACGAGCGAATCGTGAAGGTGATCCGATGACTCGCGCGCTCGTTCTCGTCGCCCTGATGGCCTCTCCGCTCCTGTCCGGATGCGGTGACGAGCCCTGCGACCCGACGGTGCCGGACACCATCTGCACCATCGCCGGAAGCGGGAGCAACGGCTACGACCGGGACGGCGACGACCGCGCGATCCCGGCGCTCGACGCGCGCTTCTCCCTTCCACAGGACACGCTCACGGGTTCCGACGGCACGCTCTACATCCTGGACTGGAACAACCACCGGCTTCGCAGCCTGGAATCGGACGGGATGATTCGGTGGGTGGCGGGTCGCGGTGAGCTCGGTGGCTCGCTCGACGATCCGGCGAGCGGCGACTTCAACCACCCGACGAACATGATCTTCGACGAGGACGAGAGTCACATCGTCATGGCCGCGTGGCACAACAGCATGATCCGCGTGGTCGACCTCGCGACCGGTATGGTCACCGACAGCTGCGGCGATGGCCGTCGCGCCTACTTCGGTGATGGCGGTCCGGTGCTCGAGGCTGCGCTCGACCTCCCGGCGAGCGTCGCGTGGAGTCCCGAGGGCGACCTGGTGATCATGGACCAGGCGAACCAGGTGATCCGCCGTGTCACGCCGGAGGGCAACCTCGAGCTCATGGCCGGGCGATGCATCGTGGACGCACCTGCTCCCGCAGGTCCGGGCACCTGCGACGCGTCCGAGCTGACCCAGTGTCCTCCCGACCCCGAAGGCAACGTCTCCGGCAAGTGGGTGTGCGGCGATCCCGCCGAGTTCTGCTCGCGGCCCTGCACGCCGGGCTACGCGGGCGACGAGATGCCCGCCAGCGAGCTGCGCATGTCTCAGCCCTTCGGCCAGTCGGCGACGCCGGCGGGGCGCATCCTCTACGACGGCGCGGGCAACCTCTTCTTCGCGGACACCGCCAATCACCTCATTCGCATGATCGACACCGACGGCATCGTGCACCGCGTCGCCGGTCAGCCGCCCGTCGATGGCGAGCCGCAGCGAGGCTACGCCGGCGACGGTGGTCTCGCGACCGACGCGCTCATCAACTACCCGGTCGATCTCGCGCTCGGCGACGACGGGACGCTCTACTTCACCGACGTGAACAACCACTGTGTGCGCGGGATCGACCCGGCCGGGGTCATCACGACCGTGGCCGGCGTGTGCGGCGAGAGCGGCTACGCCGGTGACGGCGGTCCGCCCACCGAGGCGCTCTTCAACCTGCCCTTCGGCATCGAGTACGTCGATGGGACGCTCGTCATCTCGGACACGGGTAACAGCGTGATCCGAACCGTGGTACTGCCCTGAGCATGCGATGGGTGATGCTCCTCCCGCTCGTCGTCGCCGCGTGCGGTGACGACGGGACGCCGGTCTTTCCCGACGACTACGAGGCGACCTACACCGAGGTCCGCGATTGCCGGCAGAGCGGGGACCACGACCTCAACAACATCCGTGTGCTGGCGGATCCCGCGGCGCTCGGGCCCTATCGGGACCGGGTCACGCCCTTCCCCGAAGGCGCGGTGGTCATCAAGGTCCAGTACGAGTTCGGCGACACCGACTGCAGCGGTGAGGTCCAGCGCGTGACCGCGATGGAGAAGCTCGCGGTCGGCTCCGACCCCGCCAACCTCGACTGGTTCTGGCAGAGCGTCGACGGCAACGGGCGGGTGCTCGACGAGCAGCTCCCGCGTTGCGCGGGTTGCCACCAGGGCTGCGGCGAGCCGCCGGACGGCTACGACGGCACCTGCACGATTCCCTAGAGCGGCAGGAGGATTCGGCGGGCGCAGCTATTGGATTGGTCTGCCAAGAGGAGCTCCGTCTCGCCCGCGTCGAGGGCGAGACGGCCGAGATGACCGAAGTCGGCCTGGAGGGCCGGCCCGCCGTCGCCGCGGAAGCCGTTGTTGCCCGAGCCGGCGATGGTCTGGATGACGCCATCGCGGATCCGACGGACCCGGAAGTTCTCTCGGTCCGCCACATAGAGCGTCCCGTCCGTGGCGAGCGCCAGTCCGTAAGGCTGGTCGAGCTGCGCTTCCGTGGCGGGCCCACCGTCGCCCGAGAAGCCGGCCACGCCGGTGCCGGCGAGGGTGTCGATGGTGCCGTCGGCCCGCAGGACGCGTACGGCGTGGTTCCGAGTGTCGGCGATCAGCAGCTCGCCCTCGGGCGTGAGCTCGAGCGCGGAAGGCCAGTGGAGCTCGGCGTCCACGGCCGGGCCGCCGTCGCCGAGGTAGCCGTCGTTGCCCGTGCCGGCGACCGTCTCGATGACCCCGTCCCGGATCCGCCGCACGCGATTGGCGAGACTGTCGGAGACGTAGATGGTCCCATCGCTCGCGATGGCGATGCCGTCGAGCTGGATGAAGCGCGCCGCGAGCGGGTCGCCGAAGTCGCCCTCGTCGCCGCGGACGCCGAGCTCGCCATCGCCAGCCACCGTCTCGAGGCTTCCGCCCGTGCCGATCCGGAGCACTCGGGGGTCGTGGTAGTTGGTGAACACCACCCGGCCGTCGGGGTCGAAGGCGAAGTCGATCGGGTTCTCGAGCGGTGAGTCGGTCGCTGGCACCGTCACGTCGGCGAGCGCGTGGAAGCCGTTGCCCGCGATGGTCTGGACCAGGCCTTCGTCGTCGATGACGCGCAGGCGCTGGTTGTTGAAGTCCATCAGATGGATCCGGCCATCCGGCCCTCGGCGGACGGCCGAGAGGAGATAGAAGTCCGAACGGAGGGCGGGGTTGCCGTCCCGATTGAAGCCGTACTCCCCGGTGCCCGCGAAGGTGCAGACCGACCCCGGCGCCAGCTCCGCGCAGCGGTCGTCGTCGCCGCAGGCGGCGGCCACGAGCGCCATCGCGAGGGCGAGGCTGCGAATGACGGGCGTCATGGAGACAACGTAGCAGCCCGATTCGGAAAGCTGAGCCGATCGACTCGGTTGGTGCTCACGGAACTCACATGGACGACTTTCTCTCGAGAACGCTGGTGATCGCTGCCCTGCTGGCCGGCTGCGGGTCCACCGACGCGCGGCCGGACGCGAGCCTGGACCTGGGGCCGGCCGATGGCGGCAGCAACGACGCAGGCGCAACGGACGCCTTCGTGGCGCTGGACGCCTTCCGCTCGCCGGACGCCGCCGAGCCCGACGGGGGCGTGGACCCCGATGGGCCTCGGGTGGTGCCGCCGGTGGACGATGTCGGCGGCTGGACCCGGGCGACCCTGATCGAACGCAACGTGACGATCGGCTCGGAGCCGGACCTGGCGGTCGAGCACCTGGACCGAGCCACCACGGAGACCGGCTTCCTCGGTTGCGTGACCGCGACGGTGCGGTTGGACACCACGGTGTACGAGCATCGGAGCTACGTGATCGAGCGTGTGGCCGAAGGGTGGCGCATCGAGACGGTCACGACCGAGCCAGAGCGCGATGGGCGGTTTCGCTGTGCGGTGGCCGAGCACGCCGGAGCGCCGCACCTCGCGCTCTCTTGGGAGGACGTGGACTCGCTTCGCCTGCTCCGGCGCGACGGGGCCGGCTGGACTGAGCTGGGCGTGCCGATCGACCCGGACACGGGGTCGGTCGAGCGCCGCTTCGTGGTCGATCTGGAGGGCGACGAGGAACGGCTGGCGCTCGCGGTCCGGGTGGAGCTCCCGCCGCCGAGCGCGTTCGACCCTCCGACCACCGAGCTCCGAATGGTCGGCCGGGTCGATGGCTCGTGGTCCCCGTGGCGGAGCGAGCCAGGGTACGGCGCCGGCGGCGGTCGACTCTCCGAGTCCTCCGAGCTGACCTACGAGGTGCTGACGACGGAAGCCGGAGTGCTCCGCGTCGCGGCGCACGACCTGGTGAGCGGCGAGGTGGTGCACGCGGAGGTGGCGCGCGCGTCGTCGTTCCCTGCCTTCAGCGACGTGAACGGGCTGCTCGGCCGCTTCGCCGAGCGTGTCGGCGACGTCGGTGTCTCCTTCGGCTACGACTGCGACGGGTTCGCGTGCAGCGCCCGAGCGATGGTGACGCCGGGCGAGGCACCGGTCGTCGTGGAGCCGAACGCCGACACCATCGGCTTCTTCTCGGTCAGCGCCTGTGCGGACGCCAGCTGGATGCTCCTCGGGGAGAGCGGCCTGACACTCGCGCGCGTCGCGGGCGGTGTGGTCACGGGCCCGAACCCGCTGGGGGTGAGCGCGTCCCGCGCGCCGGCGCCGAACGCGTTCCGAGCGGAGTGCGCGAGCGACCGGCTTCAGATCCTCCATTCGTCGAACGGGGCACTGATCGCGTTCGAGGGACCGTCGGGGTGAGCATGGCTCGGGGGCACCGTGAGCCATCCGATGGATCCGGACGGGCTCGCGCGGTATAGGCCCAGCGCACGTTTTCGGGGCAGCCGCCCCCACCCCACAGGAGCCCGATTTTCATGAAAGATCCCGTTCGCGTCGCCATTACCGGAGCCGCTGGCCAGATCGGCTACAGCCTGCTCTTCCGCATCGCCGCCGGCGACATGCTCGGCAAGGACCAGCCGGTCATCCTGCACCTCGTCGACATCCCGCCGTCCATGAAGGCGGTCGAGGGTGTGATGATGGAGCTCGACGACTGCGCCTTCCCGCTCCTCGCGGGGATGGAGGCCTCCGACGACCCGATGAAGGGCTTCGAGGACATCTCGGTCGCCGTGCTCGTCGGCGCCATGCCCCGCGGCCCCGGGATGCTCCGCAAGGACCTGCTTCGCAAGAACGGCCCGATCTTCGACGGCCAGGGCAAGGCCCTCAACGACAAGGCCAAGCGCGACGTGAAGGTCTGCGTGGTCGGCAACCCGGCGAACACCAACTGCTACATCGCGATGAAGAACGCGCCGGACCTCGACCCGAGCTGCTTCAGCGCGCTGGTCCGTCTCGATCAGAACCGCGCGATGAGCCAGATCGCCAAGAAGACCGGCAAGCCGGCCAGCGCCGTGAAGAACATGGCCATCTGGGGCAACCACTCGGCCACCCAGTACCCGGACGCCTTCCACGCCACCATCGACGGCAAGTCGGTCGCCGAGATCGTCGGCGACGAGAAGTGGATCGCGGACGACTTCATCCCGACCGTGCAGCAGCGCGGCAAGGCCATCATCGACGCCCGCGGCTCGAGCTCGGCGGCCTCGGCGGCCAACGCGGCCATCGACCACGTGCACGACTGGTGGCTCGGCACCCCCGAGGGTGATTGGGCCGCAATGGCGGTCTGCAGCGACGGCAGCTACGGCGTGCCCGAGGGCCTGATCTTCGGCTTCCCGGTCACCTGCAAGGACGGCAAGTACAGCATCGTCCAGGGCCTCGAGCTGAACGACTTCAGCCGCGAGCGCGTCGACGCCACCGCCAAGGAGCTTCAGGAAGAAGCCGACGCGGTCGCCGACCTCCTCCCCTGAGTGAGACGAGGAGGCGTCGTGGCTTGGTACGACTGGTTCTCGAACGTCTACGACGCCTCCCTCGAAGCCCTCTACGCGGAGGCTCGAGAGGCCGCCGCCGCCGCCCTCGACCTCGAGGGCGCGCGGCGGATCCTCGATGTCCCGACGGGCACCGGACAGAGCCTCGACGCGCTCGTTGCCCGGCTGGGGGCGGGCGCGTCCGTGCTCGCGGTGGATCTGTCCGAAGGCATGCTCGCGAAGGCGCGGAAGCGGGCCGAAGCGAAGGGATTCGCCGAACGGGTGGAGCTCGCGGTGGGCGACGTGATGACGCTCGCCGACGTGGGCTCGGTGGACCGGCTCCACGTGTTCCTCGGGATGACGACCTTCCCCGACATGGACGCCGCGTTCGCCAACCTCTGGGGGCTGCTCGCGCCCGGTGGCCGTGCGGTGGTGGTCGATACCCACGCCGAGAAGCTGGGCTTCCAGGGACGGATGGTGAATTGGATCGCCCGTGCGGACATCCGGCGGAAGGCGTGGGAGCCGCTCGAGGCTCGCTGCGAAGGCTTCGACCTCCGTGAGCTGCCGCCGAACCCGAAGTACGGCGGCGCGCTCATGCTCGCGAGCGGGACCAAACCGCTCAGCGGTTGATGCGTCGGTAGACCACGATCACGTCGGTGATCATGCCGACGCGGTGCCAGTCGTCGCTCCGCTGCACGCGGCGCTCGATCGACGTCGGCACCATCAGCCACTCCGCGCCGAGCTCGTCGGCCTGCGGCAGCAACGGACCCGGTCGAGCGAAGTGCACCTCGTTGGTCATCCGCCGGTTCCAGGCCAGCGCGGGGAAGCCGACCATCCCGCCGAGCAGGATCACGTCGTCGGTGTCGAGCTCCGCGTCGCGCGCGCGGAAGACCTCGGGCTCGCCCATGAGCACGCCAGAGACGTGTGCGGCACGCTCGAGCGGTGGCATGCGGAGGGTGTCCACGACCTCGCTGGCGGGCTCGCCCCAGGAGGGCTCCGCCCACCAGAGCGTCAGCGCGTGGACGAAGAGCATCGTTCCGAGCAACCCGTTGGCGAGCGCTCGGCGACCCTTCACCAACAACCGATGGGAGGCGAAGGCGAGCAGCGGGGCGATGGCCAGCATGGCGAAGCGGCCCCACCAGAGCAGGTTCGGGATGACCGCGGCCATCGCGATGCCGGTGACGAGCATCCAGCGGGCGGGGCCGGGCGCTCGTCGGATCCGCAGCAGCGCGGCCAGGAAGAGCGGCGGCAGGATGAAGGGCAGGGCGTGGCCGTAGCCGTGGGGTCGGCTGTCCGCGTGGTAGCTGCCCTGGACCGGCGGGCCGAAGGTCTCCTTCAGCCAGCTCTCCATCGGCGGCCAGCGCACGACCGTGTCGACCGGTCCCTCGAAGGTCACCCCGAGGGTCTCGGACGCGAAGGCCACCGGCCAGATGGGGCTCTCGCTCTGTAAGTAGTTACGTAAGTAGAGCGGGCCCGCGTACATCCCGACGAAGAGCAGGGCGCCACCGATGGGCACCAGCGCGGCGAGCGCTCCTTCACGGCGACCGACGCCGACGGCGCGGCAGATGCCGAAGAAACCGAGCACCGGCGCCAGCAGGAGCGCGGTGCCCTTGGCGCCGGCGAAGAGCCCGAGGGCGAGGCCCGCGAGCCACAGATCGAGGCGCTCTGGCTTGGCCTGGCAGAGGTAGGCGAGCGCCGCGACCACCAGGAAGGTCACCGGGATGTCGATGTAGGTGGAGTGAAGCTCGAGCACGAGCGCGGGCGTCGTGATGAGCGCGCAGGCGAGGGCGATGGCGCCGCCACGCCACGGGGTGAGCGTGCGGACCAGCGCCACGAAGGCGACGGCGACCAGCGGCCAGCCGAGCGACGCGGGCGCCTCGATCCAGGTCTGGTCCGAGAGCACCACGAAGAGCGCGCCGAGGGTCTCGATGAGGCGTGGGTAGCCGTTGATGACCTGGTGCTCGGTGGGCAGCTCGGCCCACGCGAAGCCCTCGTTCTGCAGGGTCAGCCCGACGATCGAGTCGTGGTACCAGATGCCGTCCCAGGTGTGGCTCGGATGCAGGTAGGTGAGTAGGAGGGTCCACGCCCAGACGCTCACCGCGAGGATCAGCCCCAGCGCCGCGACGTGCTCCCGCTCCGCCCAGAGCGAGCGGATGAGGGTGAAGGGCGCGGCGAACGTGCGCCCGATGGCTCGGACGGCCTCCGGCCAGCGGCCCCAGCCGCCCAGGACCAGGGCCCCGAACCCCACGGCGAACCCGGTGGTTCCGACGACCCAGGGTCGAAAGAGCCCTGCGAACCCGAGCAGATAGGCGGGGGTGACCAGCAGGGCGAAGCCCAGGAGGCTCCCGTCGAGGGCTCGGAGCTCGCTCGGCCGGCCTCGGTCGTGCGCGAGGCGCTCCGCGAGCGCGACGCCGGCGGCGAGGCACAGGAGCACGAGCAACGGGGGCAAGAGGGTCACCGCCGACCGTGCGTACCGCATGTCCGCGGCGGATGCAGCTTTCGAGCGGGGGAGCGATCGCACTTGCGGACCGGCCGCGCGTTGCTATGCACCGCCCGCGGCCGCGGGCCGCCCCTACGAACCCCTGGAGAAGAAGAGCTCACGATGGCCACCGAACGGACCCTCAGCATCATCAAGCCCGACGCCGTCGAGGCGAACAACGTCGGCGCGATCCTCGCCATGATCGAGAAGGCCGGTCTGAAGATCGTCGCCATGCGCATGCTCCACCTGAGCCGCGCCCAGGCCGAGGGCTTCTACGCCGTCCACAAGGAGCGCCCCTTCTTCGGCGAGCTCTGCGACTTCATGACCCGCTCCCCCGTCGTCGTGTCGGTCCTCGAGGGCGACAACGCCGTCGCGAAGTACCGCGAGGTCATGGGCGCCACGAACCCGGCCGAGGCCGCCGAGGGCACCATCCGCAAGGCCTTCGCCAAGGACATCGGCGAGAACAGCGTCCACGGCAGCGACTCGCTCGAGAACGCCGCCATCGAGACGAACTACTTCTTCCCGGGCTGTCTTCTTCTCTGAGAGGGGTCTTCGAAAGACCCCTCCGCTTCGCTCCGGCGGAGCCGGAGACTTGCTCCTCCCCAAACGGGCGCGCCTTGGCGCGCCTGTTTTGCTTCGTGCGGGCGGTGGGGCGGGCCGGATGCGAGGTGTGGAGCGCTGCTCAGCAGCAGCCGTCGCCGGCGTAGTGCCAAGTGCTGCCGGTGATGGTCAGGTCTTCACGGCCGAGGCTCGAGAGGGCCTCGGCCGTTTTGTCACAGACGCCCATCGGCAGATCGCGGACCAGGACGTGGCCCTTGCCGTCGTCGAAGGTGTCCTCGGGGCCGACGTAGATGGCGGTCTTGCCCGTGAAGATGCACGGACCGTCGTCGGGGATCGGGTCCGCGAAGGCGACGACCTCGACGCTCTCGAGGAGCAGGTCCGCGTCGAGCTGGTAGCGGGCCTGGTCGAGCACGCGGTAGGGCCGACGCGCGCGCACCTCGAGGGTGCCGAAGCCGGCGTCGACGATCCGCTGCAGGTAGTCGCCGAGGGGTAGGGCGCCGGAGAGGCAGAGGGCCCGCAGCCGGGCGTCGCCGGCGAGGTGCTCGGGCATCGGTCGCGTCGCGACCGGATCGCTGAGCACGAAGCGGCCCCGCGGGCGCAGCACGCGCCGAGTCTCGCGGAGCGCCTGGGTGAGGTGCTCGGGCGTGAAGATGTTGAAGAGGCAGTTCTGGCCGACGACGTCGACGGACGCGTCGTCGAGCGGGAGCTCGAGCGCGTCGCCCTCCTGCAGCGTGACCATCTCGGGCTCGAACCAATCGTTCACCCGCGCGGCCTCCTCCAGGAGCTCCGCTGCCACCGCGAGCATCTTCGGGTTGGTGTCCACCGCCACCACGCCGCCCTCGCGGCGGAGGAAGTACGCGAGCTGCAGCACCTCGAGGCCGGCGCCGACGCCGACGTAGAGCACTCGCTCGGCCCGCGAGAGGTCGCGCGGGTTCACGGTCGAGCCGCAGCCGTAGTTCCGGTCGAGCATCGCCTGGGGCACGACCAGCCCCGGCAGCTCCCACACCGGGCTCTGCGTGCAGCAGAGCGCGGCCTGCGGGACCTCGGCGGCCTCCGCGTACACTTCTTCGACGACGTCTCGGTAGTCACCCATGGCGCGGGACTCTACTCGACTGGAGCTGTGCCGTTACGGGCGTCTCGACCGATCCTGCTGCTAGGCTCGGCTCGTGCGACTGACGGCCGCGCTGCTCTGGACGATGGGAGCGTTCGCCTGCGGGGGGCCGGCGCCCGCCGGGCCGCTGCTGCACGCGGAACCGGCGGCCGCGCCGGATGCGCTCGACCGGCTGCTCGCGCGCTTGCCGCCGGGGGCCGACCGTTGCACGGGAGCGCGCGTGGGCGCCGTCTCGTCCGAGCGCCGAGACCTCGTGCGTCGGCTCTCCGCCTCGAGCCACATGGCGACGCTCAGCTGGGGGGCCGACACGCCGATTGCAGCCTTCGCCGAGGTCGGTCAGGAGCACCCGACCAGCGGACGCCGCGCGACCTTCGCGCTGCTGCGCGTCTCCAGCGTCGAGCGTACGCGAGCGTTTCTGGACGATCACCCGGAGCTCCGCGTCCGCTGGCACGAGCGCGGCGCCGTCTGCCCGGGTGCCGATTGCTGGCAGTATCGCGCCGAGCGAGTCGACGACCACACCGTCCTCATCCGTCGGGGCCCCTGGACGGAGCGTGGGCGTGGCACGGAGATGCGCTGCATCGATCTCGCGCGTCGCTACCCGGAGGCGCTCGAGATCGCGTCACGGAACGCGGCGGATGGGCTCTTCAGCTCCGGAGTGTCGGGGGGCGGTGGCGGCCTCGGCCTCGACCTGGCGTCGGTGCTGCTCCCCCATGGGCCCGGGCTTCGCCGAGTCGAGCAGTACCGCCTGCCAGACGCGGAGATGGCGGACGAGATCCTGCTGCTGCTGCAGAACCTGCGCGACGACCCCGGCGGCATCGGAGCCATCGCCGAGCAGACGAAGGTGGCCAACGGTGACCTGCTCGAGGTCCGGACGGACGTCCGCTGGGAAGACCTCGAGCTCCTCGCAGGGGATGAAGCGCGGCAACGGGAGGCGCTGGCGCTCGAGCGGTCGGCGTCCCGACCGCTCGCGGTCGACGAAGTCGTGGTCGAGGACCTCGAGATGGTGCGTGAGCAGGTGGCGTTGCGCAGTGACCAGCTCGGGAACCTGCCGCCAGACGAGCGACAGGTGGCGGTCGCCGAGCTCCGTGAGCTGCTCGAGCGCGCGGCCAATGCGCATCCGGGCCAGGACGCGCTGGTGGAGAAGCTGATCGAGCTCCTGCTCGGCGACCTCGACGAGCCCGAGGAAGCGGCGCGCTGGGCGGAGGCGGTGTTGGCGCGCGGGCCGCACGATCCGCGGGCGTGGCAGGTCCGGCGTCGGAGCGCGCTCGCGCGGGTCGGGGCCGATGCGCTGGCGGAGGCGCTCGCTGCCGATGGCGTCGTCGGCTCGAGTCGACGGGCGCGCGCTGCAGCCGGGGTCCTCTCCCAGCTGCCGCGCGGGACCAGCTACGAGATCGCCGAGGGCGCCTGGCTCTCGGCCGAGGCCCTCGACGGCGCCCGCGCTCGGCTGCGGCCCGCCCGCGGAACGCTCCCGCTCGAGTCCCTGGGCGAGCTCATGCTGACCCTCGCCGACGCCGGAGGCTCGAGCCGCTCGGTACACGTTCGCTCCGAGAGCGAGGCGCCCGACGACGCAGCGGTTCGCCTCCGAGCGGGCGTGGTCGAATGGAGCGAGGGCGCGCGCCTGGTCCGTGCGGGAGCGGCGAGCACCGACGCACCGGACGGGGGCTATCGCATGCTGCGCAACGCGCTCGCCGGCGTGATGGGTCGCGTTCGGGTGACCCTCGCGCTCACGCCCATCGGTGGCGACCTCGAGTCGCCCGAGTCGCTCCTGGTGGTGGAGGGTCAGGCCCATGATGGCGTCCTCGAGCTTCGGCGCGCGTCGGCCATCGAAGAAGGGCGAGAGCGAACGGTGGTGCGCTGGGAACGGGCCGGGGCTCTGGTCGGCGAGCCGCTGCGGGGCTACGAGGTGCGGCTCTTTCCACCACCGAACATCCACGCGGAGCTCGCGGACGCCGCCGAAGCGGAAGCGTTCCTGGACCGGGTGGCGGACGAGGATGCGCTCGCGTGCATCCGCATGGTCCGCCAGGAAGCTGCCATTCGCTGCAACGCCTCCCCGCAGCGAGACTCGACCCGCCGCGCCTGGCGCCACGTGATGGCGCCGCTGATCTTTCGCTAGCCCTCGCGCTCGAGGGGTGGGTCGGTGGTCTTCGCCGGGAGCTCGATCGCTGCGGCGCCTTCCGCGAACTCGTCGGGGTCCAGGCCACTCTGCTCGACGCGCACTCGCCAGCGCCGGGCCTCCGGGTTGTCGAAGAGGTAGAGCACGTTGCCGTGGTCGTCGATGTCGACGCCGACGTCCTCGTCGGGCCGACCGGCGAGCTCCGTCATCAGGGCGTCCGCACGCTCGCTCGTGATGTCGAGGTGGCGCGCGACCTCGTTGGCGGTGAGCACGCCCTTGCGTTGCCGTGCCAGCCCCCGGATGGCCTTCACCTGCGCCTCGGTCGCGGCGCGCTCGCCGACCTTGCCCAGCGTGCGCCCACCGAAGAAGAGCAGTGACCCGAGCAGCAGGGTGACGAAGCTGATCGTGCCGCCGACGGCGTAGCCGAGGAGCATCTCCGGAAAGAAGAACTGGAGCACGAAGCCGAGGAGCGCGGCGAGGAAGAACCCGAAGGTCCATACGATCATGCCGAGCACCCGCGCGGCGGTGCCGCCCACTTTCGCCGACTTGCCCTTGAGGTTCAGCGCCTCCTGCGCGAAGGGCAAGCGTCGGCGACCACACGCGGTGCAGAAGGCCTCGGTGCCTCGCAGGACGACCGGGACGTCTTCTCCACAGCGGGGGCAGGGGCGCGCCATGGCGGGACCATAAGGGCTGGCGCCGAGCAGCGCATCCTCACTGGTGGGCGCGGAGCACGGCCAACGTGGACTCGTCGCCGGGACCGATGCCGTACCAGCCTTCCGGCTCGTGCGGCGGGTCGCCGGGGTAGGGCGCCGCTCCCCCGAGCGCTTCGCCGCTCCAGACCCAGAAGCAGACGCTCCGGACCGGGAGCCCTTCGGTGTCGAGCGAACGTGCTTCGTCGAGCATGGCCTCGAAGAAGCGGTCGCGGGCGCGCGTCGTTCCGGCGCCCATGGCGCGTCCATCGCGGGCCAGCCCGAGCTCCTCGAAGAGCAGAGGCTTGCCCAGCTCGGCCGCGATCGTCGCGTGGCGGCGGAGGTAGGCGCGGGACCAGTCGAGGACCGGCGCGAGGTCGGCGCCGGGGTCCGTGGGGTCCCAGAGCTCCCAGTTCTCCGGCCAGAGGTGACAGGTGGTCACCGTCACGTCGTCGCTCGCGTGGTCCGCGTGGAAGTCGAGGCCCGCGTCGTTCGGGTCGGCCGTGCTCCCTTCCGAGCCGGTCGCGACGTCGGGACCGGGATCGAGCGCCGCGATACGCGCGGCCGTGTCCGCCAGGAACGCTTGCATGCCTCTCGGGTCGTGCAGGCCGCGCGGCTCGTTCAGGATCTCCCACACACCGATCGCCGCAGCCCCGCGGAGCCGCGCCACGCAGCGCTCGACGTGCGCGTCGAAGAGCGCCCGTGCGCCCTCGTCCGCGTAGAACCCTGCCGAGTGCGTCCGGAACTCGTCGCCATCCGGTGGCGCGGGAATCGGACCCTGGCCCGCCCAGGCGCGCAGCTGGGTGAGCCCGCCGGACCAGCTCCAGAAGTTCCCCAGCACGAGGATGGCCGACATGCCTCGAGCCTCGAGCGCACGCAGCGTGCGCTCGAGGCCGTCGAAGACGGCGTCGTTCCACGTCTCGGGACCCGAGCGCAGCGCTGGCACCACCCGTCCACCCGCGTCGTCTGGGCCCTCGCCACCCGCGAGGATCCGCAGGTCACGCACGCCGACCGCGGCGAGTGTGTCGAGCTCGCGCTCGAGACGCTCCGGGTCGGCGAGGGCGATCCACGGCGCCTGCCAGAAGTTGATGCCGAGCCGCACGGTCATGGGAGGCTCCTACCACGAAGGCTAGCGGCGGCGGCGCCGGAGCAGGAGGGCGAGCGGGAGGAGCGCGAGCGCCCAGGGTGTTCCACTCCGGGAGCCGCTCGGGACCCGGCAGCCGCAGCCGTCGTCCCCGCCGCCGTCGGTGGGCGGCTCGGTGCTCCCGTCGCTTGCGCTGCCACCGCCGTCGGTAGTGGCGGCGCCAGCGTCGCGGTCGCTGGTGCCGAAGTCGGGCCGCGGAGGCACGCCACCGTCGGGCAGGTTCTCCGGGACGCAGTCACCCGCGATGCAGGTCTGGCCGCTCGGGCAGGTGGCGCCCGCGCAGGCGTCCACGCAGCTGCCGCCGTCGCAGTAGAAGCCGGGGTCGCAGCTCACGTCGGCGCACGCGTCGGCGACGCAACGGCCGTCGGGCAGGCAGGTCTCGCCGCCGGCGCACGCCTCGTACTCGCAGCTGGGCACGCAGTCGCCACCCTCGCAGACGGTGCACTCGTCGCAGGTCGCCCCCTCGCAGAGGTCGACGCAGGTTCCCGCGCGGCAGACCTGCGGGTTCGGGCACACGATCCCATCGCAGGCGCCAATGCAGCTGCCGCCTTCACAGCGCTCGCCCTCGGCGCAGGTCACGTCGGCGCAGGCGGCGTCGCCACAGAAGCCCGACGCGAGGCACGTCTCTCCCTCCGGGCAGCTGCCTTCGAAGCAGACGTCGATACAGACCCCGTCGGCACACATCTGGAAGTCGCCACACAGGTCGCCCTCGTCGACCATGCCGTTGCAGTCGTTGTCGAGGTTGTCGCAGCGCTCGGGCGACGGGCCGACTTCCGGTCGGCACTCCACGCCCGTCCCCACGCACTGCATCCGGCCGTCGGCGCAGACGCCCTCCATGCCGGTGCTGCACGCGGCCCCCGCATCCGGGCACTCCACCACGCCCGAGCGAATCTGGAACTGCCAGAGTCCCGCGTTGCCGACGTTCGAGTCGGTGCAGAGCACCGTGTGGATGGTGTCGGTGCGCGAGCCCATGATCTCGACGAAGTCGGTCGTGTTGCCCGCGTCGAAGCCCGCCTGCGCGGGGATCGAGTTGCAGTAGCGCGTGCCGCCGCGGTTCTCGCAGCCGACGTTACCCCCGAGCGGGCAGACCCACGGCCCGACCACGCCGCGAATGCACTCGGTGTCCGGCGCGGGGAAGCCGTCCTGGCCGCCGCTGGCGTCGCCGGTGTTCCACTCGCAGGTCTCGTAGCGGAACTCGACGTCGAAGTCGCCGCCGCCGCCGCAGCTCATCGAGTCGACGGCGGTGAGCACCAGCTGGAACGACATCTCCTTGTCGGTGTTGCACCGGTAGTAGCCGACGCGGTCCCAGGTCACGATCACGCGGCGCCCGGGCACGTCGAGGTGCCACCACACGCCGTTGCGCGCCGGGTCGTGGCAGGCGGGCGCGGGGTCGGCCGAGTCCGGCCGTCCGTCGCCGTCGGGGTACATCGAGCAGTCGCCGCCACTCCGGATGTCCACGTCCGCCCAGTAGGGCGCGATCATCGGTTGGTTCGCGATCGGAAACGCGTCGGGGGTGTAGGTCGCGAGCCCTTCGCCGAACGAGATGTTCCCGTTCGTGTTCACGTACATCGTCGTGTGGGTCCGGTCGAAGAACTGCAGTCCGTCCGGGAAGATGGGGGTCAGGTCGATCGCGGCCGGACTGGTGCGATCGTCGCTGGGCCCCAGACAGTCGCTCCCATAGCCGGCGGCACCGCCAAATCCGTCCAAGAGCGGGACCTCGGCGCTCGCCGAAGGACCGAATGCGATGACCGTCGCGAACGCGACGATGGATGAACGAAGCCAAGTCGACATGAACCCTCCCAGGAGCGGGAGGTGCCCTCCCGCATTCAACGTTCGGAGCGTAACCCTTCGAAGGGGCTGGAATCCAACCGCTCCTCGAACGCTACCGCTGGGGTGGAAAGCAGCGCCCCACGACCCTACAATGATGGGCCCGGAGCCCTAGCGTGCGCGTAACGGCGTTCACATTGCTCCGTACCCGTTTCTGGACCCCGTTCGCGCAGGATGGTGACCTCGCGCCGCGAGGTCGACCCTGGTCGGCACCCTCCCGATGAGCTCTCCCCACGCACAGCCCACGCCTCAGCCGGCGCCCCGCCCCACCGACGGGGGCATGGTGACGATGGACGAGGTGCCTGGGACCCCCGTGCGGCCGCAGCTGCCGCGTTCGCCCGTCGCCGGGCCCACCTCGACTCCGTCGCCGGTGAGCCAGCCCAACCCCGAACCGCAGGCGGCTCCGGTGGCGAACGAGGGTCCGGCCGCCGCTGGCGGCTCGGCCGCGATCCCTCGCCCCGCCGACCCGTTGATCGGCGCCGTGGTCGACGGCCGCTACCAGGTCATCGCGCCCATCGCCGAGGGTGGCATGGGTCGCGTCTATCGCGCCCATCATCAGAACGCGAACCGCACGGTCGCGCTCAAGGTGCTCACCGGCGACTGCGATCCGCAGCACAAGGACGTGCGTGAGGCGCGCTTCCTCCGCGAGGCGCGCGTCATCAGCGGGTTGGCGCACCCGAACGTCGTGCAGGTCTACGACTTCGGGGTGCTCCCGAACGGTGAGCTCTACTATGTGATGGAGTTCATCGCGGGCGAGCCGCTGTCCGACATCGTCTTCGACTATGCCCCCCTTCCGGTGGAGCACCTCACCCGACTCGCGCTCCAAATGACGGCGGGCCTTCAAGCGGCACACGATCAGGGCATCGTCCATCGCGACCTGAAGCCCGAGAACGTGATCGTCGTGGATCAGAACGGCGAGCAGGTCGCGAAGGTGGTCGACTTCGGCATCGCGAAGATCCTCGGAGACACCGGTAAGAAGCTCACCCGCACCGGCATCGTCACGGGCACGCCGCACTACATCTCCCCCGAGCAGGCGCGCGCCGGTGAGCTCGATACCCGGAGCGACATCTACTCGTTCGGCGTGATGCTCTACGAGATGGCGGTGGGGAAGCTGCCCTTCGACGTCGACGACGAGAGCTGGGTGGCGCTCCTCGAAGCGCACATCCGAAAGCAGCCGCCGCCCCCGAGCGCGCACGGTGTGGACATCGGCCCGCTCGAGGGCATCATCCTACGCTGCCTCGAGAAGGACCCGAGCGCGCGTTTCCAGTCGATGGCCGAGCTCACGGCCGCGCTCCAGCGGCCAGAGACCGCGCAGCGCTACTCGCCCGCTCCCTACGTGCCCGACGCGAACGGTCCACCCCACGCGCGGCCGTCGGCGGTTCCGGCGAGCGCGTTGCCCAAGCGGAAGGTGCCCACCGCCGTGTGGTTGGGCGCGGTGGCCGTGTTGGCGGTGCTCCTCGGCGTGGGTGGCTGGTGGGTCACGACGCTCCTCCGGTCCAGCGAACCGGTGCCGGTCACAGCGTCGCTCCCGGCGCCGCCGCCCATCCAGACGCCACGAGCGTCCGAGCCAGAACCCGAGCCTGCCGCGCCGGTGCCCAGCGGGCCGACGACCCGCCTGCTCTCCGAGCCGACCGGCGCGGAGGTCACGCTCGACGGCGTCGTGCTCGGCAACACGCCGCTCGATGTCCGGCGTCCGCTCGAGGGCTCGCAGGTGCTGCGATTGACGCTCCCCGACCACCTTCCGATCGAGCACACGATCGAGCCCGACTCGCCCGCCGAGTGGGAAGTGACCCTTCGGCATCGGCCGGCGCCTCGCCGTGCGCGGGCACCGGAGCCGGCCGCCGAGACTGCACCCACGGAGACGAGCTCGGTGACCGAGCGGCCCAGGATTCGGATCGAAGAGCCGATCAATCCCTGGGCCGACTGAGCACGCTCGGACGCTCCGCTCAGACCGCGACGGAAAAATCGCGGAGGGCGTCGTTCAAGGTCGTCTTCCGGTCCGTGCTCTCCTTGCGCTGGCCGATGATCAGCGCGCAGGGCACGTGGTAGGTGCCGGCCGGGAACTCCTTGGGTCGGGTGCCGGGAATGACGACGGAGCGTGGCGGCACATAGCCCTTGTGCTCGACGACCTCGGACCCGGTGACGTCCAGGATCTTGGTGGACGAGGTGAGCACCACGTTCGACCCCAGCACGGCCTCCGCGCCGATCCGGACGCCCTCGACCACGATGGCCCGGGACCCGAGGAAGGCGCCGTCCTCCACGATGACCGGGGTGGCACCGGGCGGCTCGAGCACACCGCCGATGCCGACCCCACCGCTCAGGTGGACGTGCTTGCCGATCTGCGCGCAGCTGCCGACGGTCGCCCACGTGTCGACCATCGTGCCTTCACCGACGCGCGCGCCGATGTTCACGTAGCCGGGCATCAGGATCGCGCCGGGCTCGAGGTGACTGCCGAAGCGCGCGGTGCCGGGTGGCACGACTCGGATGCCCTGCTCGGCGAGGTCCCTCTTGAGCGGGATCTTGTCGTGCCACTCGAAGGGGCCGACCTCCATGGTCTTCATCTCACGGATGCCGAAGTAGAGGAGCACGGCCTGCTTCACCCAGGCGTTCACCGTCCACTCGCCGCCAGGTTCGGCGGGCGGCTCGGCCACGCGGAGCGTGCCGTCGTCCAGGTGAGCGATGGTCCGCTCCACGGCCTCGCGGACGTCGCCCTCGGCGAGCTTGGAGCGGTCCTCGAAGGCGGCTTCGATCAGCGACTGGGCGTTCTTCATGCGGAGCGCATAGCACGGCTCGGTGCGCGGAATCGAGGGGCGACGAGACGGCGGCGACCGGACCGTCGGTGGCGACCGCTCGCCGCTGGATTGCCGGGGCGATCCAAGGGAGCATGGCCCGATGGATCGCCATGCACCCTCGATCCGCCCCGAAGGGTCCAACGCCGGCACCCAGCGCTGGCGGGAGCTGCTCTTCATGCACTGGTCGGTTCCCGTCCACGCGATGCGAGCCGTCGTACCGTCGGCCCTCGAGCTCGACCTGTCCGACGGCCGCGCGTGGGTGGGGGTCGTGCCCTTCCTGATGCGTGACATCGCGCCCTCGTGGTGGCCCAGCGCGTTCGCCTTCGACTTCCTGGAGTGCAACGTGCGGACCTACGTCCACTACGACGGTGAGCCGGGCGTGTACTTCCTCTCGCTGGAGGCGAGCTCCTGGCTTGCGGTCAAGGCCGCACGAGTCGGCTGGGGCCTGCCCTACCACCACGCGGCGATGACCTCCGAGAGGGGTCGCTTTCGGACCACTCGCAAGAGCGACGGTGCCCACCTCGAGGTCGCCTACGAGGTGGGTGCGCCCGTCGATGCTCCGCTCGGGTCGCGGGAGCACTTCTTCCTCGAGCGCTACCTCCTCTTCTCGGAGAAGGGGGGGCGGCTCGTCCGCGGCCAGGTCCACCACGCACCCTATCCCGCGCAGGCGGCCACGGTGACCGCCTGCGAGGAGTCGCTCATCGCCGCGGCGGGGCTACCGCCATCCGCTGGTCCGCCGGAGCTCGTCCACTACGCCGAGGGGGTCGACGTGGAGGTCTTCGCGCCCGTGCCGGTCGACCGGCGATAAAAGCTCGGGTGCGGTGTAAGTGAGCTCCGCGAGGCTCGTTGGGCCGGCATGCGCACCACACTTCTCTTCTCATCCTTCGTTCTCCTCTCGGCGTGTGCCGACGTCATCGCCGTGGAAACCGGTGAGCTTCGGGGCCAGCTCGGCGCGGTCTCGGAGCTCCACGCCGAGACGGTCGTCGAAGCCGAGCCCGACTACGTCGGCGGTAGCCGGGTCTCGCTCGACGTCGAGGCCCCCGACGGTCGCCAGCTCATGATCTTCGTGACCCTTCCGGACGACTTCGATCGCTCGCCCATCGGCACCGAGCTCGCCCACGGGACCCACTACGTCGAGGGGGAGCGCGCGCCGATCTCGTCCGTCTGGGGTTGCAGCCGCCGCACGCAGGGACCCTGGGACATCGATACCCGGGCCGACGGTGGGTCGGTGGTCATCGTGTCCTCGGACACCCCAGGGCTGCTGCGCGCGGAAGTCACCGCCGACTTCCGACTCGCCGAGTCGCTCGGCGGCGCGAGCGCGGGTGAGCTCCACACGTTGACCGGTTGGTTCGACTTCGTGCCTCGCTGACCGCTCGACGGGGGTCGGGTCGACCCAAACTCGGTCCGCAGTGGACCCTGGCCGTGCCTTGGGCGAACCTGCCGGGGTTGCTTCTTGCTTGGAGACGGCTCGTCGCGCTGGTGTTCGCCATCGCGACCTCGAGCGGGACCGCCCTCGCGGACGATCCGGCCCCGGTTCCGCTCGCCGAGGCCATCTCGGTCGATTCCGTCGGGGAAGCGTGCGCGGATTCCGGCGCGCTGGTCGAGCGGGTCGGCCACTGGCTGCGGCGCCCGTCCCTCGCGGCCGGGATCACCGTCCAGGTGGAGCTCGGCGGGGAGGGCGCGGCGGCGTCCTTCGAGCTGCGTCGCCCGGGAGAGCCGCCCGCCGTGCGGAGCTTCGACGTGCTGCCAGGTGAGTGCGAGGCCCGCCTCGATGCGTTGGGCCTCGCGATCGCCATCGCCATCGATCCAGCGGTGATCGAGCGAGTCGCCGACGCCGAGGCGGTCGACGACACCACACCGCAGCCTCCTGCGGAGCAGGAAGGGGAGGGCCCGGAGACGTTCGAGGAGGCACCTCCCGTCGAGTCCGTGCCCGAGGAGTCGCCCGACCCATCGCCCCAGGACCAGCCGACCTCCCGATGGCGTCATGCGGTCTCGCTCGGCGGCACGTTCGCTTGGCGCTTGATCCCCGATCTCGCGGCCACGGCGACCCTCGGTTTCCGGTCGGTCCTCGAGGAGCGCTTCGTGCTCCGAGTCGGTGGATGGGTCAGCTCGGCGGCCGAGCACTCGCTCGGGCCCGGCGCGTTCGAATCACGACTCTTCGGCGGTCGGGTCGATGCTTGCGGCCGGTGGGCGGTCCCACCGGTGGGTCTCGACGTGTGCGGCGGTGTGCTCGCGGGTGCGCTACGCGCCGAGGGGCTGAGGTTCAGCGAGAACCTGGTCACCACTCGGCCCTGGGTCGCGGTGGCCGTCGGTGCACGAGCCGAGGTGCCCCTCTCGACTCGCTTCGGGCTGGCCCTGAGCGCCGAGGGGGTCGTGCCACTCCTTCGTCCGGAGGTGCACGTGAGCGACGAATCCGGCACGGTCACCGTGCGTGAATCCGTCGCGTTCTTCGCGATTCAGGTGGGGCTCGAGGCGCTGGTGAGATTTCCCTGAAGGATCGCAGCCGTGGCAGCATGAAGGGGGAGACGGCCCTCCGCGGTACCTCGCGCGTGACCAACGAACCAGTCCATACCGAGCAGCTCTTCCGGGAGCATGCTCCTTTCATCGCTGCTTTTCTTCACCGACTCGGAGTGCACGACTCCGACGTCGACGACGCAGTGCAGGAGGTGTTCATGGTGGCGCACGAGAAAGGAGGTTATCGACCCGGTCCGGCCCTGCCCCGCAGCTGGCTGGGGGCGATCGCCTGGCGTGTCGCTGCCTCCCGCCGCCGCTCCGTCCGTCGGCGCCGCGAGGACTTCGACGATGCGGCGCTCCGTTCCGCGACCGTCGAGGGCCGGAGTCCCTCGGACGCCGTGATGATCGCGGAGCAGCTCCTCCGGGTGCAGCGCGCGCTCGATAGCCTCGATGACGAGCATCGGGCGACGTTCATCCTCTACGAGATCGAGGGTGAGCCCTGCACGAGCATCGCCGACGCGATGGGGGTCCCCACGGGGACGGTCTACTCGCGGCTCCACAACGCGCGAAAGCGTTTCGCCGAGGCGTACGCGCGGCTGGGCCGAACGCCGCCGGTTCGGCGGCGCGTGCCGACGCCGATCGCGGGGGTGGCCTGATGTCCGATCCCGAGCGCTGGGTCGACGACCCCGAAGTGGCGCCCGAGCTGCAGGAGGCGCTCCGCCGAACCGCGGCGGCCGAGCCACGCGCCTACGACACCGACCGTGGGCTCGCGCGACTGCAGGCCGGGCTGGTCGCGGCCGCGGGAGCGTCGGCGGCGGGGTCCGCCGCCGCGTCGTCGGTGAAGGGCTGGCTTGCCTGGAGTCTGGCGGCCGTGGGCACGCTCGGTTTGGGCGGCGCGGTCTACGTGGGAGTGACGGCGGGCTCGGAATCCGACGTCCCTGCACGGGTGGACGGCGCCGATCGGCGAAGCCGCGCGAGCTCGGCTCCGGGCGCGACCGTGAGCGCCGAGCCAGAGCCGGAGAGCGAGCCATCCGTGATGGTGGCCGCGGCGGCGGAGCCAGCAGCTCGCGGTGGTGGGCAGCCCTTCGACGTGCCGCCCGCGGAGCCGACGCCGTCCAGGCGACGGATTGGGCCGCCGGCTGCCGCGCCACCGCCGAACGACGAGCCCCCCGTTCAAAGCGCCCCGGCGGCTGGGCAGCTCCGCGCGGAGACCGTCCAGTTGGCCCAGGTCCGGCGTGCGCTCGAGGCCTCGCCTGCCGAGGCGCTCCGGCTCGCGCGCGAAGGCCAGCGCCTCTTTCCCCATGGCGTCTTCGCCGAGGAGCGCGAGGCTCTGGAGGTCTTCGCCCTCGACCGGCTCGGACGAGACGCCGAGGCCCGCGCGCAGGCGACTCGCTTCGTCGCCCGCCATCCGAACGGGCCGCTCACCTCACGAGTTCGGGCGATCCTCGAGAATCCGTGAAGGACCGCGCACCCCGGGGGCATGAAGAGTCATGAACACCTCTTCGAGCCTCCGGGCAGCGCTTCCCAGTACCGCGTTTCTTCTCCTCCTCTCGGTCACGGTCTTGCCCGGTGGCGGCTGCGGCGACTCCGGCGCCGTGGGCATCGACCCCCGCACGGGCGCACCCATCGGCAACGGCGGCACCTGCGACGTGGCGAGCGAGTGCGGGGGCGAGACTCCCCTGTGCAACGGCGACGGCGCGTGCGTCGAGTGTGTGAGCGACGGTGAATGCGCCGCGGACGGTGAGCTCTGCACGACCCGTGGGTTCTGCGGTGAGTGCGACGCGGACGCTGACTGCGGTGCGGGCGAACCCTACTGCGACCTGGTGGAAGGCGAGTGCGTGGAGTGCGAGTCCGCCAGCGACTGTCCGGCGACCGATCCGGTGTGCACCCCGGAGGGCGACTGCGAGCCGGGCTGCCCCGCCGCGGGCTGCGAGGTCGGCGAGCTCTGCCACCCCACACTCGATACCTGCGTCGAGTGCGCGAGCGACGCGGATTGCCCGGCCGGTGAGCCGCTCTGCGATCCCGTCGGCCTCGAGTGCGAGGAGTGCTTGCGGAACAGTGACTGCGGCGTAGGCGAACCCTTCTGCATCGACGGCGAATGCCAGGAGTGTGTGCAGAACACGGACTGCGGCCCCGGCGGTCGCTGCACCGACGATCTGGAGTGTGGCGACGCGACCGGCTGCACGTCTGACGCGGACTGCGATGGATCGCAGCATTGCGATCTCGAGGTGGGTGTCTGCTTCGAGTGCCTGACCGACACGCACTGCCCCGAGGCGGACGTGCCCGTCTGCGTCGCGAACGAGTGCGAGGAATGCCGCACCAGTGACGACTGCCCGATCGACGCACCCCTCTGCGTCGAGAACCAGTGCGAGTGATCGAGGGTGACTTGGAGATGGACATGATGGGAACGAGCCTTGGAACATTGCGAGGGGGACTCCTCCTCATGGCGCTCGCGCTGGTGGCGTGCGGCGATGACACCTCGACGACGACGGACGCACCGCCCGGTGACGACATGTCGGTGACCGGTGACATGGCGATGAGCACTCCCGACTCGGGCCCCGTCATGTGCGCTGCCGGTCTGGTGTCGTGCGGCCCCGATTGCGTCGACGTCTCGGCCGATGCGGCGAACTGCGGCGGGTGCGGCATGGACTGCGGAGGCGCGGGTGAGTGCGTGTCCGGCGTGTGCCAGTGTCCCGCGCCGGGTGTGGAGTGCCCGGACGGCTGCGCGGACCTCTCGAGCGACTCGGCGAACTGCGGGTCCTGCGGCAACAGCTGCGGACCCGTGGGGAGCTGCGTTTCGGGCGCGTGCGTCTGCGATGGGACCGCGGTCGATTGCCCCGGTGATGGTTGCGTCGATCTGTCGGCCGACGCCGCCAACTGCGGATCCTGCGGCAACGATTGCGCCGCTGGGCAGGAGTGCGTGTCTGGCGAGTGCGTGTGCCCGGAGCCCTTCGTCGCCACGGGCGCTGGTTGCGTCGACCCCACGCTCGACCCGCTGAACTGTGGGAGCGTCGGGAACGACTGCGCGGACGACGAGTACTGCGTGGACGGTGAGTGCGTCTGCCGTCCGGGACTCACGGACTTGGGCGGAACGTGCGTCGACCTGATGACCGACCCGAACAACTGCGGGACCGCCGGCACCGACTGCATGGGCGACGTGTGCGCGGGCGGCACCTGCGTGGCCGACTGTCCCGACGGGACCCAGCAGTGCGGGGACGCCTGCGTGGACACGCAGACCGACCCGCTCAACTGCGGCGATTGCGGCGACACATGCGACGTCGAAGAGATTTGCGTCGACGGAGGCTGCGACGAGTTCCGGCCGGGGCTCGGCTGCACGATGTGCCCCTGCGACACCTCCTGTGGTGGGGACTTCTCTCAGTGCTGCGAGTACCCGATCACCGGCGACATCATCTGTGTGGACGGGGACTGCCCCTGAGAGGGGTGTGTTTTTTGCGAGTGAGGTTCACCGGGCGCGGGCCCGGTGGGCCCACTGAACGGCGCGAGAGGTGACACTGAATTCGCGACACCGTTAACCTTTTCCGGTCCCCGCCGCTGAGTCATCTTTCGCGGCATGGTCGGCGGCAGACTCGAGGCGGCACTCGAAGAAGCAGCTCGGGAAGCTGGCGACTCGATCGCGCTGATCGAGGGCGCTCGACGGGTCGACTTCGGGGAGCTGCTGGCCCTCGCCGAAGGAGCGTGTGCTCGACTGAATCAGGCGGGAATCCAAGCCGGCGACCGCGTCATGCTGCGCATGCGGAAGTCGGTCGACGTCGTGGTTTGGCTCTACGGAGCCTGGATGGCCGGAGCGATCGTGGTGCCCACCAGCGTGGACCTCCGTCGGGCGCAGCTCGAACATCTGCTGACCAACAGCGGGGCCGGGGTGGTCGTGGCGGGGGCCCGCGAGCGGGAGGAGCTGCCGACGGGAGTGCCCGTGCTCGACCCCGAAGTGGCCCCGAGCACCGCGACGGGAAAGCGCGCCGCCCTGACCGAGAACGCTCCGGCCGCGATTCTCTACACCAGCGGTTCGACTGGCCTGCCCAAGGGGATCCTCCTCAGTCACGGAAACCTCACGGCCGGCGCGCGGATCGTCTCCAACTACTTGGAGATCACCGACCGAGATCGGTTGCTGAGTGTGTTGCCTTTTCATTTCGACTATGGGCTGAACCAGCTCCTCACCACCGTTCGCCAACGGGCCACGCTGGTGCTGCAGCGGTCGACCCAACCCGCCGCGATCCTCCGGACGCTCCAGACGGAGGCCATCACCGGCCTGGCCGGTGTGCCCCCCCTCTGGGTCCAGCTGATGGGTGCCGGGTCGCCGCTCGCGAAGGCGGCGCTCGAGCTGCCGGCGCTCCGCTACCTCACCAACAGCGGCGGTGCCTTCCCCATCCCGCTCATCCGTCGCTACCGAGAGGCACTCCCCGACGTCTCGATCGTGTTGATGTACGGGCTGAGCGAGGCCTTCCGCTCGACCTACCTGCCACCGGGCGAGCTCGACGCGAAGCCGGGCGCCATGGGTCGCGCGATCCCGGAGACCGAGCTCGCGGTGCTCGACCCCGACGGTCGGCCATGCGCGCCGGGGGAACCCGGCGAGCTCGTCCACCGTGGCCCGACGGTTGCGCTCGGCTACTGGGAGGATCCGGAGGCCACGGCGCGGGTGTTCCGGCCAGTCCCGGGCTACCCAGGCGAGCGGCGCGTCTTCTCCGGCGACACCGTGCGCCAGGAGCCCGACGGCACGTTCTACTACGTCGGCCGAACGGACCAGCGCCTCAAGTGCTTCGGTAATCGCGTCAGCCCCGAAGAGGTCGAGAGCGCCATCGCGCCGGTGGTGAGCGAGGTCGTCGTCGGCGGCGTGCCCGACGAAGTGGCCGGTCAGCGAGTGGTCGCTCACGTGGTCCTCGCCGAGGGCGTGGATGAGGACGCGGTCTGGGAGCACTGCCGCGACGTGCTCCCGCGCTACATGCAGCCGGCCCGGTTGGTCGTCCACGAACACTTCCCTCGCACGAGCTCTGGCAAGCTCGCTCGCGCTCAGGTGCTCGCCGGATGAGCGCCATCCACCGTTGGCTCGAGCCGCAGGAGCGCTTCGATGCGCTCCGCGCTCGACTCGGTCCGAGATCCCTCGCGGACCTGGCGTACGCCAACGCATGGGACGGCCCGGCGGCGCGGTTCACGAAGGCGATGGAGCAGACTCTCGCGGAGGCCGGCGCGCTCGACCTGCAGTACACGCCCTACGGCGGCACGCGGGTCGCCCGGCGTGTCGTCGCCGACGACCTGAGCGTGGTCGGTGTGGACCTGGGCTGGCGAGACGTCGTCCTCACCGCGGGCGCGATGGCCGGGCTGCACCTGCTGATGCGCTCGCTCCTCGAGGTGACGGGCAAGCGCGCGGGCAACGTGGTGATCCCCGTCCCTTGTTGGCTCGATCACCCGCTCTACGCGGAAGACGCGGGCCTCGAGGTGCGGCTCGTGCCCCGGCACACCGACCTCGCCCTCGACACCCGAGCGATCGCCGACGCCATCGACGACGACACCGTCGCGTTCCTGCTGGCGCAACCCTGCAACCCGACCGGACGCAATCACGATCGAGTGACGCTGGAGGCCGTGAGTGAGCTGCTCGGGGAGCGGCTCTGGATTTCGGACGAGTGCCACCGCGATTACGCACCGTCGCCCATCTCGCCCGCTTCCCTCCATGCGAACACGGCGGTCGTGTACTCCTACGGCAAGCGCTTGCGCGTGCAGGGGCAGCGCCTCGGCGCCGTGGCGACGACGAACGAGGCGCTCGTGCACGTGCTCGTCCGTAACCTCCGAGTCGGTGGTTACGGGATGCCCAACGCATTGATGCAGCGGGCACTCCCGCGGTTGGTGGAGCTGCCGACCGACGTGGATGCGCTCGAAGCGCGCCGTGCGCGAGTGCTCGAGGCGCTGGCCGAGCGCTACCAGGTCGCGGAGAGCCACGGGACCTTCTTCCTCTACGTCCGGCCTCGCGAAGGCGATGGCGACGACTGGGCGATCACCGAGTCGCTCGCCGAGCGCGGGGTGCTCGTCCTGCCGGCCGCGCTCTTCCATCACCACGGCTGGGTGCGGCTCAGCCTCAGCGCGAACGACGCGATGATCGACCGCGCGCTGGAGCAGCTGCGATGATGTCGAGCTTCGTCTGGCAGGGCTCGGCGCCGGTCGCGCTCGAGAGCGCGACGGTCGGACCGAGCCTCACGGGCCACTTCGCTGGCCGCGCCGGTGACTGGTGGGTGCGCGATCCGATGGGCGTGCAGAAGCTCTTCTTCGCCGTCGCCGACGGAGCGGTGGTCGCTCGCCGGCATGCCATCGACCTCGTGCGCGAAGGCTTCGCGTTGGAACGGATCTGGTCCGTGCCGAGCGGTCGTGCGATGCGTCTCGGAGAAGGGGAGCTCGAGATGCGCTCCTACGCGCCCGTCGTCGAGCCGACCGAGGTCGGCGACTGGCGCGCGCACGTCGAGCCGATCTCGCGTGCCCTCACCACCACTTTCCAGCGGCTCTCCGTCGCGCTCGCTGGACGGCGCGTCTTCGTGACCCTCTCCGGCGGTCTCGACAGCAGCGGCATCGCGGCGCTCGCGCAGGAGCACTTGGAGCACGTCACCGCGGTCACTTTCCACGTCGCCGAGGACGGGGAGTCCGACGACCTCCGTTCGGCTCGGGTGGTCGCCGAAGCGCTGGGGCTCCCCTTCGAGGTCGTCACGGTCGAGCGCGAGGCCCTGCTCGCCGGGGTCGACGACGCCATCGTCGACGGGCAGGACTACCGCGACTTCAACCTCCACTGCGCCCTGGTGAACCAGGCGCTCGCCGCGGCCATCGCCGACCTGGCCGACGACGGCGTGGTGCTGACCGGCGACGGGATGAACGAGCTCCTCTGTGACTACTCGCCGGTCGAGTACGCGGGGGAGGTCTTCTATCCCTTGCCGGACCTGCCGCCTGCGGAGCTGCGGCGAGTCCTCGTGCGGGGTCTCGACGCGGGCGACCGCGAGGTGGGCGTCTTCGCTCGGCGTGGTCTCGACACCGTGCAGCCCTACTTGCTCTGCGCGAGCGAGTACCTCGCGCTACCGGCCGAGCTCCTCACGGTGCCGGGCGGAAAGGCGGAGCTCGCGCGGGCCATCTTTGGGGAGCGCATCCCCGAGTCGGTGTACGCGCGGCCCAAAGTCCGCGCTCAAGTGGCCAGCGACGGAGCGCCGAAGGGCACGCTGGCTGCGTTGGCCGATCGTGGACTGACCGGGGACCAGCTCGCGGAGCGCGCGGCGCGGCTCTACGGCTGTTCGCTCGCGACGCTGCGTGGGTGGATTCGGGGTGGGATGTATCGCTTCCCCACCCGATGGTCTCAGGTGGCCGACGACGGCCGGGACGGCAAATGATGGTGAACTCCAACGGACATCTGACATCCTCGGGCAGCATGGAGCTGGGGGGAGAGGCCACACTGGCCGAAGCGCTCGAAGCGTTCATCCGTGAGCGCTTCCGAATCCGCTCGACCGACACCCGCTTCTCCCGGGACGTGAACCTCTGGGAAGAGGGCTACGTCGACTCGGCGGGCGTGGTGGAGGTCGTCGCGTTCCTCGAGGAGTACGTCGGCCAGCGCCTCCCCGACGAGCTCCTCTTCGAGCCGGACTTCACGACCATCGCCGGCATGGCCCGTCACGTCAGCGCTCTCGAGACCTGATGCTTCGCGAGCTTCGAGAGGACTATCACCGCCACGGCGGACGGCTGGGCGAGCCCGCCCTTTGGGCGATGGCCGTGTTCCGTTTGGGTCAGCGGGTTCGAACGATGCGCGGCGCGCGGCGGACGCTCGCGTCCAAGGTCTACGGCGGGCTCCGAATGGGCGTCGAGATGAGCACTGGCATCTCGCTCCATTGCGAGACGCAGGTGGGCGAGAGGTTGCACCTCATCCACGGCGCGAACATTCGAATCCATCCGGACGTCGTCATCGGGGATCGCGTGGGCATCATGCACGACGTGACCATCGGCCTCTCCGAGGGCGACGGCGCACCGGTGATCGAGGACGACGTCTTCATCGGTCCGGGCGCCAAGATCCTCGGAGCCATCCGGGTTGGCGCGGGCGCTCACATCGCCGCGAACTCGCTGGTGATCACCGACGTGCCGGCCGGTGCGACGATGCTCGGCGTGCCCGCTCGGCCGCTCCCGAAGCGCACCAAGAATCGCCCCTGAGTCGCGAACGGGCTTCGCCACACTCCGGGCGGCCTCGGTGCGCCGCGGGTGATAGAGCGCGGGCATGCGCTCTCCGAGATGGTCGCTCCTCCTGATGTCGCTGGCGTTCGCAGGCTGCGGTGACGATGCCCCGCTTCCCGCCGACTCGGGTGCGGACGACGGCGGAAGGACCGACGCCGGTCCGGAACGCTGGGTGCACCCGAGCTGCGAAGCCACCGCGGGACCCCACGCGCCGCTGGCGACTCGCTGCCAACACTTCGTCGACGGCGACGGTCGCGTGGTCGTGCTGCGAGGCGTGAACGCGCGGGTCGAGGGCGTCTTCGACGTGACCTTCGACGATGGGCGGACTCCGCTCGAGCCGATCCCCACCTTCGATGCCTCCGATGCCATTCGCATGCGCGAGCTCGGCTTCAACGTCCTTCGACTCCCGATGAACTGGTCCGCGGTGGAGCCGACCGACGCGGAGCCGCCCACCTACGACAGCGCCTACCTCGAGCGGGTCGCGACCATCGTGGATCTCTGCGCCGACGCCGGCGTGCTGGTGCTCCTCGACTTCCACCAGGACGCGTACTCGAAGCACATCGGCGAGGACGGCGCCCCGCTCTGGGCGATTCAGCCGCCGCCGACGGAGCTCCTCGAGGGACCGCTCGACGACCTCGAGGCGCGGCGGACCTCCGCGCAGGTCACCGCCGCCTTCGCGACCTTCTTCGGCGACGACGAACCGGGACCGACGTTGCGCACCCGCTTCGCGTCGATGGCGGCCCACGTGGCGGAGACCTTCGCCGGCGACACCAACGTCGTGGGCATCGAAGTCTTCAACGAGCCCATCGGTTCGTTCGCGGAGGTCGAGCGGCTCAACGTCGAGGTGGCCACCGCGATCCGCGCCGCGGATCCGAACCGGCTCGTCTTCTTCGAGCCTCCAGTCCTGCCGAGGAACATCACCGAACGCTCCGGCCTCCCGAGCGCTGCCTTCCCGGTGGACGGCACCGTCTACGCGCCGCACGTCTACACACTCTCGTTCTTCGGTTCCGACACCCAGCGGATGAGCTTCACCCGCGACACCCTCCGCCGTGGGCACGAGAGCGCGGCGATGGAGGCGGTGGGCTGGGGGACCCCGCTCTTCGTCGGTGAGTGGGGCTACGATCCCGAAGGCATTCGCTCGGAGGACTACTACCGGTTCCAGCTCGACCTGCAGGACGAGTTCGGCGCGTCGGCTGCGCTCTGGCTGTGGAAGGAGAACTCCCAGGACAGCTGGGGACTGCACGAGTGGGACGAGGCGAGCGAGTCCTGGTCGGAGCGGCCCGAAGTGCTCGCGCGCTTCGAGCGTCCGCGGCCCGAACGAATCGCGGGCTGGCCGATCACCTGGGCCTTCGACGACGACGCGGGCCTCTTCGAGCTCCGCTACACCGGCGATGCCGCGGTGACGGCACCGACCGAGCTCTTCGTCCCCGAGGGCGAGTGGGCGCTCACCTGCGACGGCGAGACCGTGGCGTCGGAACGTGATCCGGCCACGGGGCTGGTCGCCGTCGACTGCGCTGGCCCTGGCGAGCACACGGTGCAGGCGACGCGCTAGCCGGCGCCGTACCGTTTCATCACTTCCAGCGTCTCCCGCTGGAAGCGGAGCTGAAACGAGCGCGTGACTGGTGCGCCGAGCCGCGGGAGGCAGCCGACCGGTCGAGAGAACGCCTGGATGTCGTAGTGGACGTCTTCGCCGTCGAGGTGAACCAGGAAGCGCTCCTCTCCGGACTCGGCGTGGCCGGGGAGGGTGCCGAAGCCGAAGCCGTAGCGATCGGGTTCGCGGACCACGTAGATGAGCCGGCAGGGGTGGACCGACGCGAAGCCGAAGTGCTCGACCACCGTGGCGAAGAGCGAGTCGGCGGTGAGCTCACCCGGTCGACGGACGACGCGGGTGAACGAGGGTGGGTAGTTGTCGATCCGGCCGAGCGCCTCGCAGCAGCGCTCGAACGCGGCTCGGCCCCGCCCGACGACGGCTCCGTAGCGATCGAGGCGGAAGCCCGCCGGGGCCGCTCGTAGGTCGTCTCGGGTCGCGCCGACCGCCGTGTAGGTGAAGGGCGCGGTGGCGCGGGCCTGCAGCAGCGCGTGGATCCGGGAGTCGGAGGGTGTGGATGGGTAGAACAGGGCCCGAGTATGGCAGACCGGACGGTTGACCGAGGGCGCTGGTGATTGGAGGCTCCGACCGAAAGCGGAGGGCGCGATGGCGAAGGTGACCGGAATCGGAGGGGTGTTCTTCAAGGCGAAAGACCCCGAGGCGCTCAAGCAGTGGTACGTCGAGCACCTCGGCTTCTCGCTCGAAGCGTGGGGTGGGGTGATCTTCGACTGGAAGGCCGACACGGACGCGCAGCGCGCGCCGGGCATGACCGTCTGGCACCTGGCGGACGCCGACGGTGACTGGTTCGAGCCGAGCCGGTCGCAGCTGATGATCAACTACCGCGTCGACGACCTGACCGAGCTCCTGGCGCAGCTGAAAGCCAGCGGCATCGATCCCGTGAAGGGCCCCGATGAGGAGCTCAACGGGCTCTTCGCATGGGTCATGGACCCCGAGGGCAACAAGGTCGAGCTCTGGGAGCCGAGGGAGCCCCCGGAGTAGGGCGTCCGCCCCGATGGGTTGCGTGAGGCGGGCTGCGATGCCACTCCAAGGGGTCCCGACGGCCTCGCCATGAAGACTCCGACCCTCGAACCCGCCAGCCACTGGCTCGCTCGCCTCCCCGAGGAGTGGTGCGCCGTGCTCGAGGCGTGGGGCGAGCCGGGCTACCGTGGAAAGCAGGTCTTCGGCTGGATCCACAAGCGCGGGGTCCTCGACCCCGACCAGATGACCAACCTGCCCAAGTCCCTCCGCGCGAAGCTGAAGGACGAGGGGGTCGGGCCGCTGCCGCTCGAGGTGGTGCGTGCCCAGAACGCGAGCGACAAGACGCGGAAGCTGCTCGTGCGGATGCACGACGGTCTCGACGTCGAGACCGTGCTCATCCCGCAGCTGGTGAAGGACCCGGACGTCGACGAGGCGGACCGGAGCGAGGACCTGAAGGCCGGGCTGATGCCAGGCGCCGTGGTCACCCAGTGCATTTCCAGCCAGGTGGGCTGCGCGATGGGCTGCGTGTTCTGCGCGTCCGGTGTGGCCGGCCTGCAGCGGCACCTGAGCGCGGCGGAGATCGTCGCACAGGTCATCGAAGGCCGGGCGCGGCTCGACGGCGACGAGCGGCTCCGCAACGTGGTGCTCATGGGCATGGGCGAGCCGCTGCACAACTACGAGCAGGTCGCCCGCGCGCTGGTGCTCCTGACCCACCCGGACGGCATCGGGCTGAGCACGCGGCGGGTCACGCTCTCGACCAGCGGGCTCGTGCCGGCCATCGACCGGCTCGCCGAGGACTTCGACGGGAAGGTCGCGCTGGCCATCAGCCTGCACGCGGTCGACGACGAGGCGCGCTCGAAGATCATGCCGGTGAACCGCAAGTACCCGCTCGCGGAGCTGGTCGCTTGCCTGAAGCGCTACCCGATGCCCAAGCGTCGGCGCATCACCATCGAGTACACGCTGATCCGAGGCGTGAACGACGACGTCCGCGACGCGGACCGGATGGTGAAGCTGCTGAAGGGCGTGCCCGTGAAGGTGAACCTGATTCCCATGAACCCGATCGCCGAGAGTGCCCTCGAGGCGCCTGCGTGGGACGGGGTGCACGCCTTTCGCGATCGGCTGCGGGAGCGCGGCGTGACGGCGACGATTCGCCGGCAGCGGGGGAACGACGTGGACGCGGCGTGCGGTCAGTTGGCCCTCTACGGCCCGGACGGAGAGCGCAAGGAGGGCCGCCGAAAGCGGCTCGACGTCGTCGAGAGCTGAACTTTCGCGGGCCGGTGGCGTCCGAGCCGCCCATGGAAGATTCCACCGTGCGTGATACCTTCGCCGCCTTGATGCGGCTGTTCTCGGTTTCCATCGCGATCGCGCTCGCGTTCGCTTCGACCGCCAACGCCCAGGTGGGCATCCGAATCCACGAGGTCGCCGAGCGCGGCGTTCGTGTGGACGGGATGCTTCGCGACTGGCGGACAGTTCCCAAGGTCGGCGTCGGGCGGGGGCCCGACGCATCGATGGAGTTCGCGCTCGCCTACGACGACGCCGGGCTCTACGTCGCGGCCGACGTCGCGGACGAGCGGCTGATCCGGCAGGAGCGCCCGAGCCGCGACCAGGACGCGGTGGTCGTCGTGATGGCGATGCCGCAGCGTCGTGGGTACCGCGCGACCGAGATCTGGATCTACCCGGGGACCCAGCACACCTCGGGCGCTGCCGCGGTGGGTCCGCTCGGCGGCCGCCCGCGAGCGGCGCGGGGGGCACGGGTCGTCGAGGCCCGTGGCGACGGCGGCTACGAGATCGAGGCGTTCATCCCGTGGAACCAGATCCCGGGCAGCCGCCAGTGGGAAGACGGCCGCGCGGCGGTCCGACTCAACGACGTCGACTCCGAATCCCGGCCCGAGGTCGAGAACGCCCCGGCGACCGTCGCGATCGACCGGCGTCACCTGGAGCGGTTGCCGGAGATTCGCCCGAGCGGCGGCGAGCACGCCGTGCTCGACCGCTTCCTCAGCCAGCAGGGCATCACGGGTGCCACGCCGCGCCACGCCGAGCGCGCGGACGTCTGCGGAGACGGTCGGCCCGAGCGCGTGGTGCAGGTGGAGCGCTTCGTGGTGGTCTTCGGCAACGGCTACCGCGACGCGAACGCCTACGACTTCGCGGCGCTGCCGGTGCAGAGCGCCGGCGACGTGCACGGCTTCGAGATGCGCGACTTCACCGGCGATGGGAAGGACGAGCTGCAGGTCGAGCTCACCCAGCGTGACGGGCGCGGCAGCCGCCGGCTCTGGCAGGTCTTCGGCTTCGACTGCACCGGCGTGCAGCCGCTCTTCGCCATCGAGACGCGCAAGGAGGTCTCCGAGGGTCACGTCGAGGCGCGCGTCCGGGTCGGGCGTGGTCGTCGGCGCAGCCCGCCCACCATCGAAGCCTCCATCGGTTCGGCCGAGGGGCTGACGCCGGAGAACTTCCAGGAGAGCCCCTCGACGGACGCGCAGAGCATCCTGCTCCCCTGGGGCGAGCACCGGTCGCGGACCTACCAGTGGGACGGCCAGCGTTTCGCGGTCGTGCAGGAACGGCCGAACCCGAATCACCGAGAGGCACAGCCACGGACGACGAGCCGTGAGACCCGACGCGGGACGCGCCGTGAGACTCGGCGACCGCAGCGCGGTGACGCGGCGATGCGCGAGCTCGTGAGCGGCGTGCGTGCGGACAAGAACATCCCGGCGCGCATCCGGCCGCGCTTCGTCTGGGATCGGAACGTGGAGGGCGACCGCACGCCGGAGCGGATCGCCGTGCTCGGCGACGCGCTGGTCGTCGTCGGTCCGGCATTCCGTGGCGGGCAGGGCTACTTCTACTACCAGCTCCCCGTGCAGGGCCACGCGGACATCCGCCGAGTGACCACGGCCGATCTGGATGGCGACGGGCGCCACGAGATCCTGGTGCGCGTTCGGCAGGATCTGGGCGAAGTGCAGCGCGACGTGCTGCTGGTGCACCAGTTCGCCGGGGACGCGTTCCCCCGGCTGCTGGCGGTCGAGGTCGAGCGGCGGCAGGGGGACAACGTGATCCGCAACCAGGTGCGTCCCGGTCGACGCGGCCTCGAGATTCGGCCGGGCCAGGCGGCCGGCTGGAGCGCCGACAACTGGCCGTGGAGCGACGAGCCGGCGGGCGATGGGATCAGCCCGATCCTGAAGCCGTGGAGCGACCAGCCGGTGCGCTACCGGATGCGCAACGGCCAGCTCGTGCCACTCTAGCTGTACATCTAGAACTCGCACGCGCGGAGCCGGGTCACGGCGTGTTCGAGGAACGCGCGCACCTTTCTGGATGCGTGGCGTCCGCCGGAGTGGAGCAAATGCACGGGCACCGGCGGTGGCGCGTGCTCGTCCAGGAGGGTCACGAGACTTCCGTCCGCGAGCGGCTCCTTCACCTGGTACGAGAGCGCACGCACCAGGCCCTGCCCGGCGACCGCCGCGGCAACCGCGGTCTCCACCGAGCTCACGACCAGTCGTTGGTTGGGGGTCACCGTTGCAGAGCGCCGCCCGCCCGGAAAGCTCCATGCGTGGAGCCCGAGTTCCGGTGGGAGCGAGATCGCGTCGTGCCGCGTGAGCTCGCCTGGTGTCCGAGGCAATCCGCGGCGTTCGAGATAGTCCGGTGACGCACAAACGAGCTGGCGAACCTCGCCGACCTTGACGGCCGTGAGCCAGGAGTCGCGCAGGTGACCGATGCGAACGCCCACGTCGAAGCCCTCTTCGATCAGGTCCACGACTCGGTCCACGAGCGCCAGTCGCGGGGTCACCTCCGGATGCCGGCGGAGGAACTCGAAGATCACCGGCGCCACGTGCCTGGTTCCGAAGAGCACCGGCGCCGTGACTCGAAGCTCCCCGCGAACGGCGCCGGCCTCTCCCCGGGCTGCCGCATCGGCGAGCTCGACATCCGCGAGGATGCGACGGACATCGGCGGCATACCTCTCGCCAGCATCGGTCACGGCGACCACCCGGGTCGTTCGGTGCAACAGCTGCACCCCAAGACGTGCCTCGAGCCCCGAGACGGCGCGCGACACCGTCGGCGCACTCACGCCGAGCCGCCGCGCGGCCTTCGCGAACCCCCCGGTCTCCACCACGGCCACGAAGACGCGCATCGCTTCCATCTGATCCATCCAACGACTATTTCACATCCTGAAACAGTGTCCTGCGCGACCTCGGTCTTCTCCTGTCGGTGACGGTCGCTAGGCTCGACTCATGTTTCGCTCACTCGTTCTGCTCACGCTGCTGATGGCCTGTGCGTCGCCGACCACGTTCCCCAGCGCCGAATGGCCCGCGAAGACCCAGTACCGCTTCGCGAACATCGACGGCCAGCGCATCTTCTATCGGGAGGCGGGGGACCCAGACGCGCCCACGATCGTCCTGCTGCACGGATACCCGTCCTCGTCGCATTCATATCGCGAGTTGATCCCACTGCTCTCCGGCCGCTTTCACGTGATCGCGCCGGACTACCTGGGCTCGGGATACAGCGACCATCCCGACCCGACGGTCGCGCCATACACCTTCGACCGCTTGGCCAGCTTCGTCCTCGGCTTGTTCGAGGCGCTCGAGCTGCGCGAGTACGTGCTCTACCTGCAAGACTTCGGTGCGCCGGTGGGCTTCCGGGTGGCCATGGACGCCCCGGATCGAGTCCGGGGGCTCGTCGTCCAGAACGCCAACGCGTATCTGGACGGGCTGACCACCCAGCGCCGAGCGTTCTTCCGATCGGCTCACGACGATCGGTCCCCCGCTGGGCTCGACGCGTTGCGTGAGCTCGTGAGCGACGAAGCCATCCGTGAGCGGCAGTACCTGCGTGACGTTCCAGGCCAGCGAGCGACTCGGATGAGCCCGGACTCGTGGACTCACGACATCGCTCGAATGCCGACCGAAGCGGACCGGCAAATTCAAGTCCAGCTCTTCCAGGACTACCAGTCCAACATCGACGCCTACCCGACCTGGCAGGCGTACCTGCGGCAGTATCGGCCGCCCACCCTCATTGCGTGGGGGAAGCGTGATCCTGCATTCGTCGCCGCTGGGGCCCGCGCCTATCTGAGGGATCTTCCTGACGCCGAGCTGCACCTGCTCGACGCAGGCCACTTCGCCGAGGAGGAGCAACCTGCCGTCGTCGCTCGCCTCGTCACTCGCTTCATGTTGAACCTGGACCGCTCGGACTGACCAGACGCCCGTGCCGACCATGGCTGCTACTGGGTCCCGATGCGCGCCTACGCCGCCACACGATTGGAGCTCGACGGCTCCCGAGCACGGCCACGATCACCGGTTTCGAACGCATCCTCCTCGCGCTGCTGCTCATCGTGCTGATGCTCGGGATGGACTGCACGCCGAAGCCGCGCGAGTTCGCGGCGGTCGCTCGAACGTCGCCCTCCGGTCTTCGCGCTCGCCGCCACGCCCTGACCGCGGCTGACGATCGTTGGGTTCCCGGGTGACCGACCCCGACATGCTCGCCGCAGCATCGGTGGGTCATGGATCCAGCCGGCCTGGGGGCGATCAGTGAATGGTCTGGCGGAGCAGCACCGGTGCGTCGGGCAGGGCAGTCGCACGCCCGGCCGAGGGCAGTGGGCCCTGGGTCGGGCGCTCGGCGACGAAGAGCTCGATCGCCCTCGCGCTCTGGTCGAAGACGGACCAGATCAACAGAGACCGCTCCGGGATCCAGCGCGCGCCGCGGATGCGGTTCAGCGATGCGCCCCCGGTCGCGAGCACGGTGGTGGTCCAGCGTGGCTCGACCATCGAATGGACGCGCAGGGCGTCGCCGGCGCTGAGCAACTCCGGGCGGCCGTCGCCGTCCACGTCGACCACCTGAACCGGGTCGACGCGGCCGCCGACCTGTAGCGCGGGCGTCAGCCGGCGCTCCTCGTCGGGACCGGCGAGCAGCACCGCGAGTCGGTCGGCGCCGCCGACGATCAGATCGGGGTGAGCGTCCCCGTTCACGTCGCCGGTGGTCATGCTCCAGTAGCGGGTGCTCGGGACCACGAGAGGCTCGTCGAAGCGGTAGCCCTCTCGCCGCCGGTGCAGGTGGAGCTGCTCGTCCGAGCTGGCGACCACGTCGACGGTCCCGTCGGTGTCGAAGTCGAGCGCGACGACGCTGCGCGCCCACTTGCCGCCGGTCAGCGAGGCGCGCTGCCGGGGCCGGCTGCCCCCGGAGTGCACGTGTACGGCGCCGGGCTGGTCGCCCCAGGGGCGGCCGCGATCCACCGCGAGCACGTCCAGGCCCCCGCGACCGTCGAGATCGACGAGGGTCACGTCCTGGACGGTGAAGGAGCCGAACGAGGTCGGCCGGGCCAGCCCCTCCTCGCGGCGCCGCCAGACGAGGGCCCGTCCGCCTCGGCTGCCACCGCTCGTCGCGCGCTGGTAGAAGGGAAGGACGAGATCGGGCCGTCCGTCGCCGGTCACGTCACCGATCGCCGGCTGCGCGGTGTGCACAGGGATGTCGCGGCGGCTCTCCATGGCCAGCTCGGCGACCCGGAGCGCAGCGACCGATGGCGCCCCGATCGAGAGACCGACGACCACGAACCGATCGCCGCACCCGACCACCACCTCCGGCGCGGGATCACCGAGCACGTCGCCCACCGCGAAGGGCGTGTCGAGCTCTTGGGCGATCTCCGCGCCAGCGTTCTCGAACGTCCCGAGGTCGCAGACGTGGTAGCGACGCACGAGGGTCGGCGCGACCGAGGCGATCTCCGCGGGGACCGGCGCGGGCCCGGACTCGGGGGGGACCGCGGTCGGAGGAGCCGCCGCCGTCGAGTCCGGGTCAGGCGGGCTCAGCTCGCCGTCCGCCGCCAACCGGCGGGGCTCTGCGGCTCCCGCGTCGACGCTCGAGACCGCGGCGTCCGTCTCCGCGGAGCTCACCGAAGGCGCCGGCACGCCGGGTAGCGCATCGCTCGCCAGCGCGACGAGCAAGAGGCCGCCCCAGACCGCAGCCAGCAGGGCCCCGGTGACCCCGATGGCCCGCAGTGCTTTCATGACGGCTCACCCATCGGTCTTTCTACGAGCGGGGGACCGACCGACTTCCCGCACACGCGCGTCGTGCCCTTCCGAGCCGGCGACCCCGGTGACGTGGTCAGCGCGGACTGCGGCGACTGGGGCGCCATCGAGCTCTCGTGCACCGAAGCGCCGCCCCCCCTCAGCCTCCGAGGCCTTCGCGGTCACGATCGGCGTCGACTCCGCAGAAGAAGGGTTCCGTGAACCCTTGGGCGGTGCTCGGCTCTCGCTCCAGCGAGTCACTGGGCGCTCACACCTGCGGGCGCGGCTCGCGGGAACGCTTCAGGGGAGCTTCGCGGGCGGTGGCGGAGCCTGCGGCGCGCTCGGCTCATCGGGAAGCGGATCGAGCCCGAAGAGCATGCGCACGTCGGCCACGAGGGCAGCGGCCGCGGCCGGATTCTCCTTCGCTCGCTGTGCGTGCGCTCGGGTGAAGACCACCGGTCCTCGCCCGTGACCTCGGCCGTAGCCCTCGTGGAAGACAACGATTTGCCCTGTGCCGAGCTCCCGGAAGGCGCGCACCGTCCCGCCGTTGGTCTCCGCCGGCTCCACGTAGCCGAGCCGGCGACAGCGCTCCTGCCACTCCCGCGTGGGGACCGGCCCGAGCGCCGCCGGATCCGGCAGGTCGGCCAGCGTGTACGTCGGCGCCTCGCGCTGACCGATGGCGTCGGGCCCCGTCTGGTCGCTGGCCGGCCAGCCCTCGAGCGGATCGATGAGTGGATGGGCGACCCGCAGCGCTTCGTCGCCGGCCAGCTCCACGGGACCCGCCGGGCCGACGAAGCGATCGCCGTCGAAGAAGACGAAGGGCTCGCTCTCGTCGCCGTCCGTCGCCATGACCACGCCCGTGAGCGCGCGGCGGCCCGTCGGCGTGGCCAGGTAGGTTCGCCGGAGCTCGTGCATCGGCATCCGCCGTTGTCCGTGCATGGCCAACGCGAGGCACTCCCGGATCCGCGAGAGCCACCAATCGTCGTCGGCGATGGCCTCGGCGGCGATCTCCTCGTCGGTCGGAAAAGACGCCTCGATGGCGACCTGAGCCACCAGCGCGGTGCCATGGCGGAAGGCGAAGCGGAGGTCGTCCCGCGCTCGCTTTCCGTGCTCGTGCCACCAGCGGAACGCCCAGCGGCGAAAGCGCGGGCTCAGGGGCATCCCCTCGTAGCGCCAGGGCTTCTCGACGCGATGGTGGGCGTACGAACGCGCGATCTCGTCGGCCAGTCCGTCCGACGGAGGCAGCACGTAGCGCAGCTTGGCGTGGCTCTTCGGGTCGGCGAGGAGCCAGGCGCCGAGCTCGATCAGCGAATCGTCGTCGAGCAACGGAACGAGAAGCTCGGTGAGCCCGGCCAGATCGGGGCGGGAGAAGCAGGCCAGCAGGAACTGCTGGGGGCCGTCACCGACCGACGTCCCGGTGCACCAGCGCAGGCGAGGGGCCCCTTTGAGACGTTTGCCGTCGGCCACGAGCTGCGGGGTCGGCGCCAGCACCGCGTCGAGATCGTCGATGCGTGCGTCGAGGGCGAGCTTCTCCACCGTCCAGGGGCTCACGCCCAAGACTTGGGTGAAGCGATCCTCGAAGACGGTGGGACCCCTGAAGAGCCCCCGGGTGCACCAGCGGATGACGTTCGGCGGGTCCCAGTCCAGCGTCACCGAGGCGCCGATCGCGCGCGCCTCCGCCACGCTCACGCCGCAGGCGTCGGCGAGTTGGTCGAATGGGATCATGCGGCCGGACCGGAGGGCGCCGACGAGGCGCGCTCGCAGCGCCGGATCGGCGGGCGCCTCGCCGGCGAGGGCCTCGAGGTCGTCCTTCGCGGGGAGGTCGTCGCGCTCGGGCGCCCGCTCGGCGAGGACCCGTGCCTTGTCGAGCGCCTGCTTCGCCAGCTGCTTGCCCAGCCGAGACAGCTTCTTCTGACCTGCCTCGAGCAGCGGGAGCAGCTCTCCGGCGTGCGGCGGCTCCGCTCTCGGGCCGGCCAGGAACGTGTTCGCGGCGGCGACGGCCCCCTCACGAATGCTCTTGTCGGGCGACGCGAGCCACTCCCGCAAGAAGGGAAGCACGTCGGCCGCGGGGTAGCGGCCGCACGCCTGCGCCGACCAGTTCCGCACCGCGGCGTCGCCGTGCTCGGTCCCGGCCGCGCAGAGCGCGAAGGGCACGACATCGGTGGCCTCGTCGCTCGCCACCCACTCCACGAGGGCGGCCAGTCCGAAGGGCGTGCCCGCGGCGGGGGGCTCTTCGAGCACGTAGGTCCCCGCCAGATGCGCCGACGCGAGGTCGGCGATGAGCTCGGGATCCGCCTCGTGGGCATCCCGCACGGTGTCGAGGGGGCCCCAGGCGCTCGCCCGGATGGAGCCCAGCCGTTCTTCGAGTGTCGTCATGGCGTGACCCCATACGGTGAGGGGCGCACCCACCTTCTCCCCATTCGTGAGCGCTCAGGCGCGGCGACGGCGACTCCGCCAGAGCAGGGCTAGCAGCGTCGCGCCGAAGGGCCACCCGGCGTGCCTACGGGTCGCCATCTGGTGAGGGGTGAGTCTGGACCGGACGAGCTTCCGAGAGGAGGCTCGAGTAGGTGCAGGCCTGGGATGCCTCGCGTCCTACCCGCTCGGACGCGGCGGCGTCGACTTCGCAGAAGCCGGGTCAAGAAGGGGTCCGTGAACCCTTGGGGCGGTGCTCGGAGAGGCCCTTCGAAGCGACCAACTCCACGTCCTCCCTCCCGTCCCGAGACTTGCCGGACGGTAGGCGGCGCGGCACCTGCGCTCCATGGTCAATTCGTGGGGGCCGAAGCCAGAGCCTCGCGCGAACTCCGGAACCGAGCGCTCGCGTCAGCTCGCGGCGTGGAGCGCGGCGTAGGCGCGAGGACCCACCTCTCGGAGAGACCGCGCCGGACCGTGCTCGGCGTGGAGCTCGAGGAGGCGCTCGAGGGCGCGGCGGACGGCGTCGGACTCGCTGTCGAGGCGCAGGGCCAGCTGCGCGATCGTGACCGCGGCGCCATGGAGGCTCTCGGCCTTGCGAGGGACGCCGAGCACGCCCGGGAAGGCCGCGAAGCCGCTCGGGTCGAGGAACTCACCAGCCAAGTCCAGGGTGTGCGGGGCGCGCTCGATCGAAGGCACCAGCGACCACGAGCTACTCGACGGATCGGCCAGGAGCGCACGCAGGTCGCTGCGGAGCTCCTGGCTCGTGTCGTGGGCCGCCGAGCCGTTTCCGAAGTAGAAGAGCTGCCACTGCACGAAGTGGATCGCGACCTGCGCCTCGATGCGTTCGTCGTCGGGCAGCTCCCAAGCGACCTGGCGCGTCTCCGGGTCGGCGACGAACTTCCAGTGGCCGGCGGAGACGCCTTCGGGCGGCCTCGGAAATCGCGAGCCCTTGCGAGCCACGAGCACGGCGACGCCTGCGACGGCCAGTACGATCACGATCCCGAGGAGCCACTCCATGCCGCGATGGTATCCGGCGCGAGCGCGGCGGCAAGCGCTGGTCTCGACGACGACCGGCCGGTCGAAGTCCCCAGCGAGAGCACGATCGTCCATGGGTGCTCGGAGTCCTCGTTCGGCTTCGACCCCAGGGGGCCTGGTCATTTGGGGTGTCCGAGGATCGCTGAACGTCAGCGGTGATCTGCTCGCCGCGAGCTACCTCGGAGTCGCCCCCTCGACGACGAGCAACGACATGGCGGTCGCCTTCTGGCTTCCGAGATTTTGGATCATCCGAGAGAACTCGGGGAATCCGGGTTCCACCGCTCGATCGAGCGGCCGAACCCCGTCCCCCATGAGGATCGCCCGTCGGAGGCCCTTCGAAGCG